>CANGBB010000010.1 GCA_947452065.1 Gammaproteobacteria bacterium | reverse complement strand
ACTGACCGCCGTGCGTCTCGGCCATCACCTTCGTCAGCGCTGCCGTCAGCGTCGTCTTGCCATGGTCAACGTGACCAATCGTTCCAACGTTCACGTGCGGCTTGTTGCGCTCGAATTTCTCTTTTGACACGACGACTTCCCTCTGAAAAGAATTTTTCGACTCAAAAACCCTGATTCAAACTGGTGCCCACGACCGGAATCGAACCGGTGACCTCGTCCTTACCAAGGACGTGCTCTACCGACTGAGCTACATGGGCGCAAACAATCAATCTCCAAAATCAACAACAACTAAAAGCTGGAGCGGGTGATGGGAATCGAACCCACGCCATCAGCTTGGAAGGCTGAGGTTCTACCATTGAACTACACCCGCCAATGCCAACCATCCGCCGCACCCAGTCTCTTTCGTCCCACGTGCCCATGCCCACTCAATGGTGGAGGGGGTAGGATTCGAACCTACGAAGGCGTAAGCCGGCAGATTTACAGTCTGCTCCCGTTGGCCGCTTGGGTACCCCTCCCGGGCAAAAAGCGAGCCGCGTATTCTGATTTCCCAACCGGGGAGTGTCAACGCATAAATCGTGCCGGACAGAGGCCCGCCAGGCCGTCGGACCACAGATACCCCCGGCCGCTCCGGCCGCCGACCTCAGAGCCCGTGGGAATTGAGGTATGCGTCGACCTCGGCCCTCAGGACCGGCGCCAATTCAGGGCTGGTGGAGAAATCCACGTCCACGGTGCCCAGCTCATCCATCAGCGCCCGGATTTGCAGGGGGTGGTTTGCGCGCCGGTACCGCACAGTGAAGCTCCAACTCATTGGCTGATCGGCCGGCATGACGCGCACTTTGGATGCCACACCATCCGCGTCGGAGCGGCCGAAGCCGGTGTCCAGAACATGGGCCACGCGGCGCAATAGGGGCTGCACATGGCGCAACTCGACACTGGTGGTGATACGCACAGCGTCAGCTGCAGAAGCCAGCGCGTTCGCCGAACATAGAAGCAATATCGTCGCTGTTTTTGTAATTTTCAGCATAATTCGGTCCAAATTAGCTTACCCAATAGGGTGACGACTACCGCCACCCTAGAGCTTCGCGGCCACCTCCGCAGTTAGCCAGCGGAAACTGCCGGGCCGGAGATCGTCTGGCAGGCTCAACTCACCGAAACGGGTTCGGCTGAGCCGACTGACCTCGTACCCGGCCGCCGCCCACAGCCGGCGGACCTCACGATTGCGGCCCTCATGCAAGCACACCCGGTACCAGGCATGCCCGGCACTCTGGCCAAGCGCCTCGATATGATCGAAGCGCGCCATACCATCTTCCAGCATCAAGCCGTCGGAGAGACTTTGCAGCACAACCGGGGGAGGCGTGCCTCGCACCCGAACGAGGTATTCGCGCTCGATCATGCTGGAAGGATGCATCAACCGGTGCGCCAGTTCCCCGTCGTTAGTGAACAGCAGCAGGCCCGTCGTATTGGTGTCCAACCGGCCCACCACCACCCAGCGACCACTGCGTGGCGGAGGCAGACGATCGAACACCGTTGGCCGGCCCTGCGGGTCGGAACGGGTCGTCACCTCGCCGGCAGGCTTGTGATACATCAGCACTTCACGAGCACTGACCTGTGCCGCCAGCACGGGCCGGCCATCAACAGTGATGGTATCGGTTGGCTCCGCGCTTTGGCCCAGCTTGGCGATAGCGCCGTTGACGCTCACTCGCCCAGCCTCGATCCAGCCCTCGATCTCCCGCCTAGAGCCCAGCCCGGCGGCAGCCAGCAGCTTCTGCAGCCGCTCTGCCATCAGCGCACTGGTAGCAGAATCTTGCGGAACAGCTCGTTTTCAGCCTGCGGACTGCGGGCTTCCAGAGACCGGTCGATGACCCGTCGGGTCAGATGCGGCCCAAAGAGCTGGATGAAATCGTAAGCGAAGTTCCGCAGCAGTGTGCCGCGCCTGAACCCCACCCAGGTGGTGTGGATCGGAAACAGATGGGACGCGTCGACGACGGCAAGATCAGCATCGACGGTGGGCTCGATGGCAACGCTGGCAATGATTCCCACTCCCAGACCTAGGCGCACATAAGTTTTGATGACATCCGCATCGCGCGCAGTGATGGCGAGCTTTGGCACCAGCCCCTCACGGGCAAACACTGTGTGCAGCGACGAGGAACCCGTGAAGCTGAACACATAGCTGATCAGCGGATAGCTGGCCAGATCACGAATGGTTAGCTTGCCGGCACGCGCGAGCGGATGCGACTTCGGGACGATGACCTGCCGCGTCCAGCGATAGACCGGTAGCAGCATCAGGTTGGGAAACAAGCCGTCGGATCCGGTCGCAATCGCCAGCTGCACGCGATCGGCCGCCACCATCTCCGCGATCTGTTCCGAGGTGCCCTGATGGAGATGCAGTTCGACGTCCGGGTACTTGTCGCGGAACGCGCGCACTACGGGGGGCAGGACGTAGCGCGCCTGTGTGTGCGTGGTGGCAATCGACAGAGTGCCACGGTTGTCCTGGGTCAGATCGGCTGCAACCGCCTGCAGGCTCTCGATCTCGGCCAAGGCGCGGGCGGCATATTCCAGCACTCTGGCTCCCTGCGGAGTGACGCGCGAGAAGGCGCGGCCTTCACGCACGAACAAGTCGAACCCCAGCTCTCGCTCCAAGGCCTTGAGCGCGCGGCTGATGGCGGGCTGCGAGGTACCCAGAGCGGCCGCGGCCTGAGTGACTGACAGCCCGTGACGCGAGATGGCGACCGCATATTGGAGCTGATGGAAATTCATGGCTCCATGATAACAATGCGTTATCAGGGGATGGCCATTTATTTATCGCTCTGGCCTCAAGACTGGCATTAGAGTGCGCCCATGATTTACGACAACATCCTCGGGACCATCGGCCGGACGCCGATTGTCCGCATCCAGCGCCTCAGCCCCCCTGACGTCACGATGTACGTCAAGTGCGAGTTCTTCAATCCGCTGTCCTCGGTCAAGGACCGGTTGGCCATTGCCATCATCGAAGATGCGGAACGGCGTGGAGTGCTGAAGCCGGGGCAGACCGTCGTCGAGGCGACCTCGGGCAATACCGGTATCGCACTTGCCATGGTTTGCGCGGCCAAGGGTTATCCGTTTGTCGCCGTCATGGTGGAGACCTTCTCGGTCGAGCGCCGCAAGATCATGCGTATGCTCGGCGCACGGGTGATACTCACTCCAGCCGCAGAGCGTGGCTCCGGCATGGTGCGCAAAGCGACCGAATTGGCTGAGAAGAACGGCTGGTTTCTGGCCAACCAATTTGAAAATCCGGCCAATCCTGCGTATCACCGCAACACCACCGGCCCGGAAATCCTGCTGGATTTTGTCGGCCGCAGGCTCGATGCCTTCGTCACCGGCTGGGGCACAGGCGGCACACTCACCGGCGCCGGAGAAATGATCCGCAAGGCTCGGCCCGAAGTGCGCATCATCGCCGCCGAACCCGAAGGCGCCTCGCTGCTGGCCGGCAAGCCGTTCGCGCCACACAAGATTCAGGGCTGGACACCGGATTTCATCCCGGGTGTTCTCAACCGCGATGTCGCTGACAGCATCGTCACGGTCACCGATGCGGAAGCCATCGAGACAGCTCGTTCGCTGGCGCGCAAGGAAGGCATTTTCTGCGGTATTTCCTGCGGCGCGACCTTTGCTGCAGCACTCAAGGTTGCGCGGGAAGCCGAGCGCGGCAGCGTGATTCTGGCAATGCTCCCAGATACGGGCGAGCGTTATCTGTCCACCGCCCTGTTCGAGGGCATTACGGATGGATCGGATCCGGAAAGCTGAGATGCAAACCCTCGAACTGAAGCGTGAGAGCGGCCCGCGGGAACCGCTGACGGTGGCGCTTCCCGACCCGTTTCCGCTCTATCGCGGCGGCTCGATCTCGGGTGGCGTAATCGCCTATGAGACCTGGGGCCAACTGAACCCGGCGCGGGACAACGCGATCCTGCTGTTCACAGGCCTGTCGCCTTCGGCGCACGCGGCGGCTAACGATCAGGATCCAACGCCAGGCTGGTGGCAGAAGATGATTGGCCCGGGCTGCGCCATTGATACCCGCCGCTTCTTCGTCATCTGCGTGAACTCGCTCGGCAGTTGCTTCGGATCGACGGGTCCGGCATCACGCAATCCCGCCACCGGCGAACGCTTCGGACTCGGGTTTCCCGAAATTGCCGTGGAGGACATCGCCACGGCGGGCCACGCCGCGGTACGTGCGCTAGGTATTCAGCAGCTTGCTGCTGTGGTCGGCGCATCGCTGGGCGGCATGGTAGTCACAGCCTTCGCAGCGCGTCACCCGCACGGAGCTCGCCGGCTGATCAGCATCTCCGGCTCACCGGCTGCTTCGCCTTTCGCACTGGCATTACGCTCGGTGCAGCGCGAAGCCATCCTGCGCGACCCCGATTGGCAGGGTGGAAACTACGCGACCGATAAACCGCCTCGCAATGGCATGCGCTTGGCACGCAAGCTGGGCACGATCACCTATCGCTCCGCTACGGAGTGGCGGCAACGTTTTGGCCGAGAGGAAATCGCCGGCAATGCGCTGCGCGCCAGCCCTTTCGCGCCCCGCTTTGCGGTTGAGAGCTACCTCGAGGCACAGGCGGAGCGGTTCACCCGGGTGTTCGACCCAAACTGCTACCTGTACCTGTCGCGCGCCATGGATCGCTTCGACCTTGCCGAGCATGGCGGCTCTTATGCAGTAGCGCTGCAAAGTTCCCAACTCGAGAAAGCGCTGGTGATCGGTGTGGAAAGCGACATGCTCTTCCCAATTCACGAACAGGCAGCCATTGCCGAGGCATTGACAGCCGCGGGGATCGACACGCGATTCGCGCGACTGCCTTCGCTGGAAGGGCACGATGCCTTTCTGGCTGACATTCCGCGCTTCGACGCCGAGATCCGCGCCTTCCTGAATCACTGAACGCGATTTGCCCGACCGACCGCTGGTTAACAGAGCTGTAACGAGCGGTTCATAATGTTTGTAGTACATTAGGTTCGTACTACGAACTATTTGTGAGGCAAATTACCATGGACAATCTAGGGTTGATGCGCGCCGATGAGGCAGGTGCAGCCAGCGGCAACTCCGCGCTTTCGATCCGACTCGCCGCCCTGCCAAGCTCCGCCCCCTTCATGCGGGCCGGCACCCTGACGCGGCGTCGCCGCAGCGCCGTCAAGCGACTGCGTTTCGTGGATCCGGGCCTGCGGCTATTTCGCGTTTGCTGACCGAACCGTTCACCGCCAGCAGCCGGACGCTTCCGGCGGTGAACGCTCCCCACGCTGGTTGACGACCAGCAGGTGGCAAGCAGCCCGATCAGCGGACTGCACACCAACCGCGGTGGCGGCCAACCAATACGTGTCGGTCGTGGAACTGGTCAAGGACAGCTGGTAACTCTGAAGCGCTTCAGTTGTACCGCTCGCGGCATAGAGTTCCATCAGGTCAGTGGCGTACCGTCCACTCTCGACAAAGAATTTCTCCTGCGCCAACTGCATGCGCAGCAGCACAGCCAATGCCTCGGTGCGTCGAGTGTGCAGCCATGCTCCCTTGTAGACCGGCAGCGCCAGACTACTTAGCAGTGCAAGCACGGCGAGGCTTGCCAGAAGCTCCAACACAGTGAATCCGACACAGCACCGTGCGCCGAATACTTTGGGCGAATGACCATCCATGGCTTGCCTCCTGCAGGGAAATATTGCATGACTGGAGCGGCAGCAATACCTGCTATTTCCACGCGTAATGAGCTGTTTCATAGACCACTATCGCAGTGCTGAACAGCTAGCCTTTGACGCGGAGGTTCCATGGGCCCGAGACGCCAACTCGCAGCACTGCTGATACTGGCCGCAGCAGCAGTAGTCTTCTCCGTTGAGGCCATTGCCGGGGGAGTCGGCATCAAGCTTGCGACGTGGAACCTCGAGTGGTTCACGACGCCGGATACCTTTGCCGCACTGAGGGACCATTGCACGACCAACGACGAAGAACGTCGTCTGGCGCGGCGCCAGTTCCCGTGCGACGTCGCGCGAAAATTGGAGCGTAGTGCCAGCGACTACGCGGCACTTCGGCGCTATGCCACTCAGCTGAATGCAGACGTCATCGCTCTGGAGGAAACGGACGGCCCGGACGCAGCACGCCAGCTCTTCCGTGACCATGACTTCTGCTTCACATCCAGCAAGGCACTTCAAAATAATGGCTTCGCCATTCGGCGTGGAATCCCCTTCCGCTGCGCGGCTGACCTGCAGGAGCTGTCACTTGGAGACACGGTCCGACGAGGCGCGGTGGTGGTGCTCTACCCAGGAACCGCACACGAACTGCACCTGCTGGGCGTGCACCTTAAATCTGGCTGCCCTCGTCAGGCATTAGATGCGTCCACAACGTCTTGCCGCCAGCTCGCGCGGCAGCTGCCTGTGCTACAGGCATGGATCGAGTCGCAGGTACGCGCTGGTCATCGGTTTGCCGTCCTCGGCGACTTCAACCGCGATCTGCTGCGGGAAAAGACCGTGGAAGACAGACAAAAAAAGACGAATCTCCTTGAGGCTCTCACTGGCAGCTTAAGCGGCCCTGCGCTCTACAGTGCTGCCAGAACAGAGGACTTCCGCAGTTGTGCACGCGGCCAAAGGAACAGCGGCTTCATCGACTACATCCTTCTCAGCGACTCGCTTCGCCGACAGCAGCTGCCTCATTCCGTAGAGCGCATCGTCTGGTCAGATGAGGACGCAGCACATCGGATTCTCTCGGATCACTGCCCGGTGGCGGTACGTATCATTCCTTAAGTCATTCCTGAAGGTCGGCGGGTCCTGATTAAGTTTAGTTTTTGCAAGAAACAGCCCAATCGCTGCCATACTGTCGATGTATGGAACGTCGACTTCATGCTCGCCATCGCGCCAAGACGTCTGTCTACATCGTCCTGCCGGGCGGCGTACGTCGGCTGGCCCGCGCGGTCAACCTGAGCGCAAACGGTGTCTTCATTCGCTCCCCATTGATGAATTTGCGGAAGGGGCAGCAGGTCGAGCTGGCGTTTGCCATCGATCTCGGCAATGTCACCAAGCTGCATCGCCGCAGCGCAGTGGTGGCGCATATCTCCGGTGGCGGTACCGGTCTGATGATGGACGCTTACTCGAAGTTCTAGCGTACCGCCATGTCGTGAGCTTTCATGCTGACGGCTAGGCACCCCGATGCCTCCACTCGAATCCCCTCGCCTCGGTCGGGTCTACGCGGATACGATGGTGCCTAGGTACCCTAGACTCTTGCAGCAAGCGCGAGAACGTAATGATGAGCAATAAGACTTGTGCCAGCGAACATTCAAAGACGGTTCAGCGCGCTCCTGTCTGGAACCTGACTGCCCTGCTCCTGCTACTGTTCCTGCTGGCATTGATCGCGACGATGAGCACTGGGTGCAGTGAACGCAAAGCACCGGCCACGGCTGCAAACCATTCGACGGAGGCACAGTTTGTGGGCAGCGAGCGCTGTGCCACCTGCCACGCTGAGCAGACCGCGGCCTGGCACAACTCGCAGCATCGCGTTGCGATGCAGCCGGTCACCGAGCAATCCGTCTTGGCGCCTTTCGCGGGCGAGTCGGTGCGCAGCCACGGCGTGGCCTCATCTTTTTTCCGTCGTGACGACCAATACTGGGTGCGAACCACCGATGCCAATGGTCAGCCTCAGGAATTCAAGGTTACGCACACTTTTGGCGTGGCTCCGCTCCAGCAGTATCTAGTCGAACTGGGCGGCGGAAGGTTGCAGGCGTTAGGGCTTTCGTGGGACGCGCGACCGGCCGCGTCCGGCGGTCAGCGGTGGTTCGATCTTTACCCGGCCAGCGTTCCGGGTAGCGGCGATCCGATGCACTGGAGCGGTCACGAGCACAACTGGAACTACATGTGCGCCGACTGTCATGCGACGAATGTCCGTAAAAACTACGACACCGCGACAGATACCTACAAAACCACTTGGTCCGAACTGGGCGCTGGCTGCGAAGCCTGTCACGGGCCAGCATCCCGGCACGTTGCCTGGGCCGAACAGGGTGCTCGCACCGGAGCCGGACAATCCAACGGCCTGCTGGTCAGCCTCCACGAGCGACGCGGAGCGAGTTGGCCACGGGATGAAAAAACCGGGCAGCCTCGGCGGGTCGGGCCGCAGGCCGAGGCGCACGAACTCGACATCTGCGCACGATGCCATTCGCTGCGATCACAACTCACCGATGCCGTCACGGCGGCCGATCCCTTGGCGCAGGGTTTCCACATGTCATTGCTTGAGCCAGGCCAGTTCTGGCCAGACGGGCAGATGCGCGATGAGGTCTACAACATTGCCTCGTTCCTGCAGAGTCGCATGCATTCCGCAGGCGTGGTCTGCAGTGATTGCCATGATCCGCACTCCCAGAAACTTCGTGTACCGGGCGACGGTGTCTGCCTGCAATGCCATGAAGCAACGCGCTATACCGCCCCGACGCACCACATGCACGATACGGCTTCGAGCGGTGCTCGTTGCGCCGCCTGTCACATGCCGGTGCACACTTACATGCAGATTGATCAGCGGCATGACCATTCCCTGCGCATTCCACAGCCTGCACTGTCCGCTTCGCTCGGCGCTCCGAATGCATGCACCGGTTGCCACCGCGATCGATCAGCAGCCTGGGCAGAACAGGTCATCGCACGCGCACATCCGCAGCGGGCCACCAGCTTCCAGACATTCGGCCCAGCCTTCGCGAATCTGCAGAATGGCAAACCCGGGGCAGCGGAAGCCGTGCTGGCGATATTCCGTGATCCGGCCCAGCCCGCCATCGTGCGTGCCAGCGCCCTGCAGCACCTGGCCGACGCGGGCATCACGCTGGAATCGGCTGACCTGCGCAACGCATCGCGCGATGTCGACCCGCTGGTCCGCGCCGCCGTAGCACCGGCTGCAGCCGGAAACGCCGATGTGATGCAAGCATTACTGGGCGACTCGCTGCGGGCTGTGCGCATCGCCGCAGTCACAGGCCTGACGCAGCAAACCGACATCACCCTGCCGCCCGGTCTGCAATCCTCTTTTTCTGCGGCCAAGGACGAATATCTGAACGTACTGCGCTTCAACAGTGACCGGCCCGAAGCGCGCAGCACACTTGGGCAGGTGCTGGCCTCCAGCCGTGACACCAGCGGTGCTATTGCCGCCTATCAGGGTGCCATCAAGCTCGACAGGGGTTATACCGGCGCCTATTTAGGGCTGGCGGACACTTACCGCATGCTTGGCGATGAAGCGAGCGCCGAGCGGGAACTGCGGACAGCGATAGCATCGGGTCGGGATGGGAAGGCGGCGGCGCGTCTGGCTCTGGGTCTGCTGCAATACCGGCAGGGTAAAAAAGACGCCACCCTCGCCTCATTCGCCGAGGCCATGCGACTCGAACCGGACAATCTGCAGGTCGTCTACACCTACGCGGTTGCGCTGCACGACCTCGGTCAGCCAGCGGAGGCGCTGCGCGTGATTCAGCGTGCACTGACTCGCCATCCCGATGCGGCAGCTCTCAGACAGTTGTTGGAAGCGTACAGCGAGGCATCAGCAAAACCCGGGCGCGTGCTCCGCTAGTGAAGCGGTGCCCAGCCCGGGCTCTGGCTGGAGTCAACGCGCTAGAAGAAAGTAACCGGATCCGCGATCGCGTCCGGAATGACCTGCTTCACATCCCAGTGCTCCACCACCCTTCCGCCCCGGACGCGGAAGAAGTCGACGATGGCGTTGCCCTTTTCATCGGGCGTCCGCTTCGAGAACACATGCAGCACGACAATGTCGTCTTCGACAATGGCGCGCATGATCCGTGAGTTCAGCGCTGGGTAAGTGGCATGCAGGTTGGCGGCAAACTTGAGAAACTCGTCGGGCCCGCCCTTATTGGTGTTGTGCTGGATGTATTCATCACCCAGAAACTTGCGGGCTGCCTGCAGATCTTTCTTGATGAAGGCCTGAGTATAGAACTCAACCACGACACGCTTGTTTTCGGCGCTGTCGGCCCACGCGGCGGGCACCAACAGGGTTGCCGACAGAAATGCCAGTAACAGACTACGCTTCATGTTTGCGCTCCTGATGCCGAACGTGATGCTATTCGTCGGAAGTCCGAACCCAGAGCATTGTCAGCAGAGTGAGGCCGAAGTCGCGGAACGCTTCATCGAGCGTATGTGACTCGCGGTTCTGCCAGAGCATGAACCACTCACCGGCAATCGCCTGGAAGCCGACCAAGTAGAGCGCGGCGGCAATCGACAACCCGAGGATGGCGGTGGACTTCGCGTCATTGAATGCCGCGGCCGAGGAGCGCGCGGCCCACATGCGCGCCGCACCCCACAGGCAAATCACTCCGGCCACAGCCTCGCAGGCAATGATGCCAATGGCTGCCATCCAGATGTACAGCGGATTCTCGAAGGCGCGCCACATCAGGGCGGGCACTTTAAATGTGCCCTGCATGTCGACAGCCGATTTCACAGCATTGAAGGTGCCATGGATGGTGAGACTGTTGTTGATTGCAGCAAGCGTGCAAAACAGACCCATGCCCAGAACCAGTACGATTTTCCCGGCTTTCATCGAAGCAACCCTCCCCGCAATATAGTTATTTCCGGCAACGCTGGCCGGGGCGCCAGACATGACGCATAAGTCCCTGCACAGAATCGTTACCTACTTATTGCTAAAGATACCACCCGCCGGGCGGGTATGGAAAAACGCTATTATTTGGTGAGTGACATAACGACTTGCCGAGACCTTGCAGCGGATCGGCTTGAACAGGATGGGGCCGACATATGATGCAAACAAGCGGACCAGCCAGTCTCTGGGCAACCAATAACCCCAGCGGCACAGCGGGGTTGATGGCCGTGGACAAGGTCGGCGGCGCCATCCTCTTCATGGACCCCGATTCTCTGGCCGTACTGAGCTCAATTGCTATTCCCGGCGCCCATGAGATGGCCATCTCCCCTGACCACCGCTTTGGCTACGTGGCCCAGTTCGGTAAATGGGGTCGCAACGCAGCGGGCATCGGTACGCTGACCGATCCAGGAACGCTCATCTGGGTTCTTGATCTGCAAAGTCGAGCCGTCATTGGCCAGATCGATACTGCTCCGCATATCGGTCCTCACGGCATGAAGTTCGACTGCGAGGGGCGTCTCTGGGTGACTTTCGAAAGCAACGCTCTGGGTCTGGTCGACACCGCAGCGCTGCGACTGGAGCAGGCCTGGAATCTGGGTGAGCCTCAGCAGCCGCCGCGCATTCTCGAAATTAATGATCACGGAACCAAGCTGTATTGCTCGGGCAAGGGCGATGACATCATCGTCTTCGATTGCGCATCACGGCGCATACTTAGCCGCATCGCCATTGCCGGCGGCGTAACCAGTCTGACTGCAGCGCCCGACGGCCGTCATCTCGTCACCTTCGACAAGATCAACCAGGACCTGCTGATCGTAGATATGGACGAGGATCGCATCGTCTCAAGGCACCGCTATCACGGCGCAGTCCTGAGCAACCCCAAGGCCAGTCGTGCAATCCATGCCCGGTTCTCAAGGGATGGTCGTCATCTCGCGACCTGCAACTATGCGGGCGGTACGGCGCATCTTCATGACGTCGACAACCCCGCTGACCATGTGACGATCCCGGTGGCAAAAGGTCCGCAGGGTCTCGCCTTCTCGCATGACTGCCGCACGCTGTACGTGGCTAATCACGACTGCGGCATCATCACCCTGATTGACGTTGCCACATCCAGGCCCACCGGCTGGCTGCCGGCGGGCACTGGAATCGAGGCGCTGTCGTTTTTCTGATCGTGCGCCGAAGCTGATCAGCGTGGGGCGTTGATATCGTCCAGCAGGAATGAGACGGCCTGCTGGCTACCGATCTGCAGCATCATGCCCAGCTCATCGCCGATGAACCATGCCGTCTGCCACTTCTCGCCGTCGAACTCAGCGAAACAGATCTCCCAAGACTGAATCTGCTTGTTCGAAGCGGGGATGGTGTACAAAGGCCCGCCATTCTTGGCATTGAGGCGAAACTGCATCATCCCCTGATTGCCATCGGCGATCACATTGGCGATACGATCTTGGCGATCCTGCCAAGCCGCACCGAAGCTACCACTGACATCCTTGCCGGTCGCCGTCTTGATGTCTTTGAGCATATCAACCGTATTCTGGTTGCCAGAGCGAGTGTTGGTGCCGTAAGGCCTGCCGGTGAATGCATAACCAGGCGGCTTGGTCTTGGCCTTGTAACCCACCATCAGCACCTTGTTCCGGTATTGCTGCGAATCGACCGGGTGCGCCAGCAACTCGTTCAGCACCACATCGCCTTCACGGGTATCGTCAGGAATCGGCGGAGCAATCAGCTTGCCGTCCTTTCGGGCCGGGAGACGAGCACCGATCTGCCGCATGAACCGGGCCTCGTCGGCCATCAGGAAGGTTTCAGTGATCTTGCCGTTGGCCAGTTTGAAAATGGCCACTTCATCGAAATCGAATGACTTACCCGTCGCAGGGATACCGTAGAAGTTGCCCTTATGGGTGCCCTTGACGCGAACTGTCGCGGCAACCATGTCGCCCTCGCCGAGCAGACGCGTGATTTCGTTACTGCGATCAGGAATGGCCTGGTAGTCAGGCACGCCCAACTGGGCCAACTCGGAATTGTCGGCGTTATATTTGAGATTGTGGAATTCGTAGCGAAGCTGCTTATGTCCCGCGGCCTGGACTTCCTTGAGCACATTGGCAAAACCGGCTGTGCCTTCAGCCTCCAGGTAGCGCTTGACCACCGCCTTGTTGGCTTCGACCTGCGTGGACTGGGCTGCATTGGCCCCCAGCGAACCGCTCAGAAGCAACCCGGCCAGAACACCTGCGCGCAGCGCGCGCCCCAACGTCAAAACATTCGTTTCCATGACCCCTCCTTGCATCTAATGCGACCCCAAGATTCGCACGCGCGGCATGGTGGCTTTTAACGAGCCCCCGCCGATTATTAATTAGCCGGCTTGTTCACTGTGACGCGACAAAGCACCGTGTTGTCAGCCAAAATATCCGGGCCCCAGATGAACTTGGCCTGACGATCCCATTTGATTCGATAGTAACCATCTTTGGGACTGACCTCGCGCGAGCCCCAGACAGTGGTGTCCTTCCAGCTGCTGTCGTCAAAGTCAGGCCGCTTCCAGCCGGCCGGTTCCGCCAGCTCCATGAAAGTGCACGGTGCGACACCGGCGACAGGACGCGCTTCACGCTCGCAGGACTTGTCCAGAGGGGCGCGCATGATGACCTTGCAGGCGAATTTCTCGTCCGACACGGCAACCACCTTGCCGGTGCTGAGGTCGGTGACCTGCATGATGAAACCACCGTCGCCCATCTGCTGCCGGCGCGTACCGATATATTCCAGCCCGGTCTTGTTCTCCAGGTAGTCCTTGATAATGAAATTCAGATGCAGCGGATACTCGGCCGTGAAGCGCGCTGACTCCGAGTTGAAGGACATGACGGTAGTGATCGGGACCGAGTCCTCAACGATAAGCTTCTCGCCGTTGTAGGCGGCAAACCAGTTGTCGGTCCAGCCATCTATCTGGAAGTTAACCGGCCCACCGGTCGCCGGTTGCGCCGCAACGGTGGCTGCCAGCGGCAGTCCGAGGGCGAGCAGGAGAGCTACGGCGGCACGGAAAGAGAAAAGACGGAGTCGCATCAGCATGGAAATCACCTCTTGGCGATATCCTATGCGACCCCCGGAGCTGCCGGCTAGGATTTCGGTCGAATATTGTTCTTGCCGGACAACTCTTTGCAATTGTAAGACATGAAAGGTTCGTCAGAAACCTTGGAAACGTCGTAACCGGCCACCGGGGCCTTAAGGTACAGCGGATCCGTGGCCGTGAACTCGCGCCGGAGCGTGCCGGCAGCGGCATCCAGCGTGAAGCGTTCAACGATGTGCATCTGGTTGCTGTACATGATGCCAACCAGTGGATTCAGCACCCCCGGTGCGAGGCCGACCGTGTCGACCACCAGCACATCGCCATCCCACTTACCGATCGAGTGACCGCCGCGCGAGGGCTTGATGTTCTGTGGATGCGCCGCCAGGTTCAAATAGATGGTACGGACGAAATCCATATAACCGTATCGCAGTGTAATGACATCGTCTTTCTGGACGATCTCGTTCACATGCCCGTCGTGCCACCAACCAAAGAGAATGTTGCCCACATCACATTTGATGGCCGGATCATCGAAGGGCTGGTTGTAGACAGCGCCGGCCGCAGCGCCAGCCGCTGTGGACAGCGCAACATCTTGCGCGGTCGCCGGCATACCCGGCGCACCCCGCATGAACCCGGAAGTGCGATCCGCTGCATTACCGGCACTCATCCATGGGCCTGAAAGATTGGGACGCCCATTGGCCAGTCGAGCGGGCCGCGACTTGTCCTTAACCAGTGTTGCGACCGGGTTGGGCCCGCCCTTGGTGAAGTCCTCGCGTGCGCTGAACCCCTGACCATTCGGCATCACAAAGGAGTTCAGAACACAGACGTTTGGCTCATTCCGCCCGGCCGCACCCTTGAAGGTCGCCTTCTGTCCGGCCGTAAAGGTGTTTTTCGTCCAGCCCAGCCGTGCCAAGGTGGCACTGGCCGCCAACTCGCAGCGCCACGACTGCTGCGCGCCCTTGGCATCCTGCACGATGAAGTACACATAGGCGTGCGGATTGACGAATTCAAACTTGCTCACCGTGCCATTCAGTTCCAGCAGCTTGCTCTGATCATAGGCGGTGCCCGCATGGTGTCCGGCTGCCGTCGAAGCCAGCAACACCAGCAGCAAGGCTGACTTCGCCCAGCTCGCGCATGACGGCGATGTGCCCTGAGGAAATCCGTTTGAAGCTCGTTTCATCGACATCCACTCACCCTAGTAATCAGTTCTTGGTCCGCATGTTGTTCTTGCCGGACAATTCCGTGCAGTTGTAAGGCACGAAAGGCTCAGCAGAAATCGTCGAAACGTCGCGACCGCTGATGGAACTCTTGAGGTATAGCGGGTCCGTGCCAGTCCACTCGTGAGTCAATGTGCCAGCTGCGGGATCCAGTGTGAATCGCTCGACGTAGTGCATCTGGCCGCTGGACATGACCCCCGCCATTGGATTGATCACGCCGGGAGACAAGCCGATGGTATCCACCACCAACACGTCGCCATCCCACTTGCCGATTGAATGACCGCCGCGAGACGGCACGATATTCTTCGGATGTTCAGCCTGATCCAGATAAATGGTGCGGACAAAGTCCATGTAGCCGTATTTGAGCAAAATCTGCTTGTCGTTCTGAACGATCTCGTTGACGTGCCCGTCATGACTCCAACCGAAAATGATATTGCCGATGTCACATTTAATGGCGGGGTCGTCGAAGGGCTGCTGATAGCTGGCGCCCGCAGCAGCGCCTGCAGCCGTGACTTCCATGCCACCGCCGCCACGAGCTCCCCCTGCGGGCCCACCGGGTGGCCCACCAGGACCGCCGCCGGGAGGTCCGCCAACGCCACGCCCACGCGCTGCAAATGCGCCACTCAACCACGGACCGGCAAGATTGGGACGCCCATTGGCCAGCCGAGCCGGTCGCGCAGTGCTCTTCGCCAGAGTAGCGACCGGATTCGGCCCACCCTTGGTGAAGTCCTCACGGGCACTCAGCTCCTGGCCGTTTTCAAACACGAATGAATTCAGTACACAGACATTTTCTTCGTTCTTGCCTGGCGCACCTTTAAAGGTCACCTTCTGCCCGACCACGAACGTACTCTTGGTCCACCCCAGTCGCGCCAGCGTAGCGCTGGCCGATAGCTCACAACGCCAAGGCTGCTGTCCGCCCTTGGCATCCTGAACAATGAAATACACGTAGGCATGAGGGTTGACGAACTCGAACTTGCTGACAGTGCCCTTGAGTTCGACCCGCTTGCCCTGCTCATAGGCCGTACCCGCATGGTGGGCACTGACCGCCGACACAGCCAACGCCAGCACAAGGAAGGCACCGGCCCGTCTGCCAGAGATGGGTTTGATAGGTTTCATGTGTTCCTCGCTGCAGGGATGTCGGCAGGGTAACAGGCGCCCCATTATTCATCAGCCTTCCTGAGCCAGTCAGGAGCGGTGTGACGCCGTGCGGATGGGGGGGGTATTTCCCGCACGGCGTCACACGCATCTACAACAATCGCCTTGGGCTAAAAGTTCCTCGCCACACGGAGGCCGAAGGTCCGGGGCATCCGCGGGTTCACCAGATAGTTCGCCTGGGAATAGGTCGCCCCCAGCGGCACCGCCAGCGTATTCGTCGGCTGCCTCAGTGTGTTGGAGGTGATCGTGTAGTCAGTCGGTCCAATGACATTGGTTGGAGTGTCATTGCCTGTGACATTGTTCACGTAGGCGGTGGCAGTCCATACCTTGGCCATCAGTCCCAGAGATAGATTCATCGTTCTCACGCTCGGCAGCTTCGCAACGTTTGCCGCATCGATGTAAATACCGTCCTCATAGTGAACGTCGGCGCGCGCGGTCCAGTTCCAATCTGTGTTGCCGAGCTTGGCCTTGTAGGACGGGCTGACGGTGGCACTGAGCGGCGGCTGCCGCATCAGCGTCAGGCCACTGGTGTTGTAGCAGTCATAATCGGTGCGGATACGCTGTGCCCCAGCCACCACACGCGGGCTGTTGACTCTGAGCTGCAAACGGCTGGGATCAATCAGATCCAGATTGGTATTGGACAGCGAGGGGTCACAGTAATTGGAGGCGTACTTGGCGTCGAGGTAACCCAGGGCCGCGTGTACGCTCCAGTTGTTGGTGACGAGGTAATTACCTTCGAGCTCGATACCCTTGAGATTGATGTCTCCCATGCCGACCGCGGTGCGGTTGGTGGTATTGGCCGCCGGCGCACCCAGATTCGCCGGGTTGTCCCAGCCTAGATTGATGGTCTGCGTGGCGTTCTCCCACTTGTTTAGGTAAAGCGCGACCGAGTAGCTCAACCGGCGATTGAGGGCGTTACCCTTCATGCCGATTTCATAGTTGGTCAGCGTTTCTTCCTTGGCGACCAAGAAGGTGGTGGGCCCATAGCTGACGTAGGTCACGCCGTTGAGCGTCGGACCACGAGTCAGCGTGTCGATAATTGCCGGACTGAGGAATCCCGAATTAATCGAAGCCGGATTGTTGCCCTTCGACGCCTGTGCGTAGAAAGTGGTATCAGCAGTCCAGTTGTAGTTCAACGACACGCGCGGCAGGAACCGCTTCGTCGTTACAGAAGTGTTACGAGCGTCATAGGCAACTCCCAGATACGTAATACCGGGATAGAAGCCCCCCACCTCGTCGCTCGCATAGCGACCTTCCAGCGAGCCGGTCAGTTTGTCTGTGACATCGTAGGACGCACTGAAGAAGGCACCGAGGTTGGTCGTCTTCTCGGCGAACAGCTGGTTAGGTACACCGATATTGACTGTGCTTCCACCCGGCTGACCAAAGCCGGTCAGGGTGCTATAGCGAGCAATTGCGTCCGGGCCCTGCAGGAACGCGCCGAAACCCTGCGTGTAGATGTTGGTATTGAAGTAGTAGTTGTAGTACGAGGCGCCCAGCAAATAACGCAGCCGATTGGCACTCGGTGACGACCAGCGCGCCTCAACATACTTTTCTTCGATGAAGGTTGGATCGGACATGATGTCGCCAACCACCGCGCCCATGGCGGTATTGACCACGTAATACGGGTTGGTCATCGTGCCCGTGGTGACCGGCGCCGTGATGGAAATCGGCGTAGTGGAAGTCTGGCTCGCGTCGTTGGAACGGAAGTAGCGCTCCAGACCGTAGAAGCCCGACACATCCAGCGTGCTCTTGTTATCGAAGTCATACGAGAGCTGCAGCGAGGTGCGGTTTTTCTTGTCGAAGGAGCCGATGCGATCGCGTGGGATCGAGTTAGCCTGCGCAAGGAACAGGATGTTCGGGTCGGTCACGCCGTTCTTGATCAAAAGCGCCGAACGGTCGTTCTGCGTCTGGATCTGATGACCCTGCGACCAGTCGCAGTCGAGAGTGCCATTCGCCCAGAGGCCGCCACCCAGACCAGCCCGGTATGTGCCGTCATAGCAGGCATCACGCGCAGCCTGGCTGATGAAGAAGGCCACGGGTGGACCGTCATGGGTGCTGATGTAACTGGTGCGTAACTTGGCCACCAGCTTGTCTGTTGGCTTGAACACCAGTTTGCCGTCAACGGACTTGGTGGCCTGGGTGCCGTAGCGGGTCCCGTCGGAAGCCACATATGAGTTCGGCGAGGTGCTGTCCTCATAGGTTCCGTTCACTATGTAGCCGAGTGTGCCGGTGATCGGCCCACTGACACTGCCGTTGAGGACGCGGCGCCCGTAATCATTGAAATCACCGTCGATGGTCCCGCTCAAGGATGAGGTCGGATCCTTGGTGATGTAGTTGATGGCGCCGCCAAAGGTCGAACGACCGAAGGCTGCGCTCTGCGGACCACGATAGAACTCGACCTGCCGGACACCCTTCAATTGGAGTGTGCCCTGCGAACCGAGCACCGGCATACCGTCAATGAAGGCACTAACCTTGGTCTTGTTGGTGGCCGCCTCGTTGGAGCCGACGCCACGCACGCTCGAGAGCTGTGAGTTGCGGTCGATCATGACGTCGTAGTGCATGCTCGGCGTCTGCTCAAACAGATCGCGCTGCGAGTACACGCCAGCTTCAGCCAGCGTCTGGTCGTTCAGCACGGAGATGGATACCGGCACATCCTGCAGCGACTCTTCACGCTTACGGGCCGTAACGATCACTTCTTCGAGTGTACTGGTGGCGTCAGCCGCTGCAGCGGCTCTCGCAGCGCCCTCGGCTGCCGCTAAAGGCTGGGCAGCATAGGCAAACGCGCAGATTGCGGCAGTGGCCACGACTGGAATCGGTCGTCTCATAATCCCCCCCCTTATTTTTCATTACAGCCAACGGATTGGCTTACTCTGGGGACGCTAGGCCCGAATGGTGCAAACTTTGTGATCAATCGCGGCGAATGCACGCCCGGTCAGCCCCCGGATTTGGCCACTTCCTTGAGACGGGCACTGATCCGCTCGATAGACGCCTCCAGTAGCCGCTTGCGCGCCGCTGTCACCGTCTGATCCCTCATGGCGGCACGAGTCAGTTCAGCCACCCTCCCCACCTGCTCGAGGCGCGCGGCCTGAAAATCCCGGCCTAGGACGTGTTGCCCCGCCTGCGCCGCCCTCAACTCAGCGTCGATCACGTAGATGAAGCGCAGAGCCGTTTCGACAGCAGCCAGCGGTTCCCCAGCCACGTTGCTCGATTCAATGCGCAGGAGATAGAACTCCGGATCCTGTGAAAGCGACAGAGCGCTGTCGATCAGTTGCGTGGCCTCGTTCGCCAGTCGCGGCTGGTATTCGGGCAACCTGACCCGGATGCGCCACAAGGCCCGTAACTTGACGCTGATCTCGTACCACAGGTCAGACGGCAGCACTGCGGCTAGTGGTTCATCCAGTGCAACCAGATCCGCCATCTGACCCGTACCGGCGTACTCCAGCCCACGTAGTGTCGCCAATGCAGAGCCACGCAGTAAGGGCAGGGAGGCACTGACATAAGGCGGCAGCTTGACCCGACTGAGGATGTCCGGAAACCAGGGCTGCAGTAGCGCGAATCGGGCCTGCTGGTTATTCGCATCGGCCTGCAGTGCCAACAACAGGTTTTTCTGGGATTCCTGACGTTCTCCCTGCGCCTGCTGACCCAAGCCAATCATGATCAACGCCTGGGGATCGCGCGCATTGACGAGTGAATCCGCCAGATTGATGGCACGCTGACGCATGGACATCGACTCGAGTCGCCGCGCAACGTAAGGGAAATTCAGTTCCACACCGAGCTGCCGACGCAGCCTGCTATCGGCCTGAAGGAGAGGGTCGTAGGGCACGATGGCCTGCGAGAGTTGGCGGGCGCGCAATGCAAACCGATCCCGCAGTGAGCGTGCCGAGCGCGTCGCCATCGTGTTGTCGTCGTCGGTGATGAGACTGCCCCCGCGCGCGAATGCAACAACATTGGTCTGATCCATAGTCAGTGCCGCAACCACATCCTCAACGGAACCAACACCCTTCTGCAGGTAGCCCAGCGGGTCATCGCGCAGCGGCCGCCCGGTCCGCGCGATACCGGCCTCCACCTCAAGTGGCTCATCGGAGCCAATGAAGAACAAAGAATCCGGATCCCACTGATAGACGCGCACATAGCGGAAGACATCCAGCATCGTCGCGCATAGCCCTCTGAGCAGGTATTCATCGATGAACTCGGTGTTCATCCATTGCAGGAATACGCCATTGCCTGCGAGGTGATTCTTTGCGAGCGTCATGAACTCGCGCGTATAGAGATGTGAGGCGCCGGCGGTCCACGGATGCGAGGGCTGCGACACAATGGCGCCATAGCGTCTATCAGTCAGCGACAGCGCACTGCGAGCATCGTTGATCACCAGGTTCACCCGCGGGTCACGCAGCGGATCGACAGCACGCTCATCGCTGAAGAAGCGATTGGCCTTGAGCACCTCTGGCTCCAGTTCGATGACATCAACGGACTTGACCGACTGCGGCACCCCTTCCAGCGCGACACCCGCCCCCAGCCCAATAATCAGCATCGAATCCAGGTCAGGCCGGGCAAGAACCGGCATCGTTGCGAGCATGCGCTGATTGCTCCGATCCGGCGGCGCCCCCTTTACATTCGCAGACGCCTCGGGCAACCCATTAGTCCGCAGATTCAGAAAGCCGCTCTCCTCGATGACGACCACTGTGGCCGAGCGCCCCACACCGTAGTAGCGCAACTCCCCACCGACATGTGCGAACAGCGGCGAGGTGCGCAGGATGGCCTCGGGGATGGCTGGCCGATACAGACTCAGCGTGAGTGATGCAAACGCAATCGCACCCAAAGTGAGCCGCCGCGACTGCCTCGCGACGAGCAATGCTGCTGCCACCGCCAGCGTGGCATTGCAGCCCACCGCAAAGCGAATGGCACCCTCGTATCGAAGCGCCGGAATGAGAAGAAAGGCTGCCAGTGTCGCGCCTACAATGGCGCCAACGGTATTCCATGCATAGATCCGCGCCGCGGACGGCGCTGCATCGCCACTATCTGTGGCCAGAATGCGAACTGCCAGCGGGAATGTCGCGCCAATGAAAAGTGTCGCGGGAAGCAACGCCAGGATTGCCAGAACTATGTTGCCCTCAAGACCACCGTTCTCCGGAATGACGTACGGCAACAGTTCGTAGACGCTCATGGACGCCACGGCCACACCGCACTGGACGATGACGAACCAGAGAGTCGACGCACGAGCAGTGCTTGCGATCCGGGCAGCAATCGCACTGCCGAGGGTGATACCACCCAGAAACCCTGCGAGCATCGTGGCGAAGGCCGAGATGCTGCCGCCGAGAATGTGCGACAGCAGTCTCGTCCACAAGACTTCGTAGATGAATGAGTTGGCACCTGAGACCAACATCAGCGGCAGAATCCACCGAGCCCCGCGGATACCTGAAACCTCGCTCTCCACCGGCTGCGACTCGGCTTCTGCAACCGCGCTATCCAATGGGTCGTGGGCAGCGATATTGCGGGAGATCAGCAACGCAAGCGCCAGCACCAGCACGTTGATCGCGACACCGACGAGCACCGTGCCACTCAGGCCCAATGCAGGCAAAAGCAGAAAGCCTGCCACGAGGGCCCCTGCGATAGCGCCCGCGGTGTTGGCCGCATAGAGCAATGCAACGCCCGATCCAATCTGCTGGCGGGAACGCACCACATACTTCGTCAACAGCGGCAGCGTAGCGCCCATCAACGTGGTGGGAATCGCAATCACGACGAATGCAATGATCAGATAGAACAGCGACTGACCCATGCCGCTTGCATCCACCGGATGGGACTGGCCGCCAAAAGTTGCGACGTAGAGCAGGCCCGCCATCTTCAGCAGCCAAGGCACGAACAGCGCCGACAGTGCGATGGCTCCTTCCAGCAGGCCGTAGCAAAGCACCGGTCTTACAACGCGACGCACCAGTCGTGCGGCCAGTCCGGCACCTACTGCCAGGCCACCCATGTACGCCGAGAGCACCGCCGCAACAGCGAGTTCAGAAGTACCGAAAACCAGTGAAAACTGGCGCATCCACGCGGTCTGGTAAAGCAGAGCCGCAAATCCCGACAAGACATAGCACGCGCCGATACCTAGTATCAGCAGCGTGCTGCCCTGTCGCAAAGCCCCGCTTTGGACCTCCCCACGAGTCACTGGGCGTGCGCCCCTCTTACCAAGGCAGCACAACAGAAAACCAGAGGGCCAAAAACTGCCAACAGTGTCGCGCTACTTCGCCGCTGAGGCGCGCGCCGCCGCTTCCGCAACCGGTTCGCCGCGTTCTTCAGTCAGAGCCTTGAAAACGCTTTCACCGCCGGGCATCCCCGGTGGAGCGAAGATGGCAGTCGGGCCGCCGGGACGATCGCTGGCGATCACATCACCGGCCATCCCTCCAGCCGTAGCACTGGCACTGCGCTGTGCCGCGGCTGCAGCCGCACGTTGTGCCTCCGCCTGCCCCGCGGCCGACAAACTCTCCTTGGCGTGGGGTGCGGCATCCAGATCCGCGACCAGTTGCAGCAGGATGTCCGGATGCTTGGCCGACACGTCGTTCTTTTCGTACTGATCCGCCATCACATCGAAGAGCATCACCGTGCGGGAATCACTTCCGGTCGATGGCTTTGCCGCCGCACCCTTGGCCGATTCCGGATTCACCAATGCGCTGGGCGCCCGCAGCGCCTTCCAAGGCCATCGATAGGCGGACTCATAAAAGCCACCAGTAGCCACTGAATGATTGCCGATAACCATCTTGGCCTGCGCGCCCGTGGTCTTACCAGTGAGCACGGGTAACACATCACGCCCTACGATCAACTGATCCGTCGGTACCGTCCCGCCGGCTAGACCGATCAGCGTTGGAAACCAGTCGAGCACCGTGACCGCCGACTCAAGCGGCTTGCCGCCGCTGATGTGCCCCGGCCAGTAAGCTATAGCCGGTACGCGCTGCCCACCTTCAAATGATGTGCCCTTGGTGCCACGCAACCCGCCGCTGCTTGAGCCACCGCCGGGTGCAGGGCCGTTATCGCTGGCCCAGATAATCAGAGTGTCCTGCGACATGCCCTCGGCTTCGATGGTCTCCAGCACGCGTGCCAGCTGTGCGTCGAAATGATGGACCATGGCTGCATAAGTGCGACGTACCGGATCCGCTATGTTCTTGAACCGGTCGATTTCATCCTGCGGTGCCTGCAGCGGTGTGTGCGGCGCATCGTAAGCAAGGTAGAGAAACAGCGGCTTCGAGCGGTCTCGTCCGCGGATCTGCCGGATGGCATCAGTCGTGAAGAGGTCGGTTGAATATCCCGTTTCGCGCAACGACACGCCGTTGCGCTGCCAGTCGAGTCGGCTTTCCTCACCCGAGAGGTGGGTGTAGTGATCAATGAAGCCGCCGAGGAATCCGTAGAAGTAATCGAACCCACGCCGGAAAGGCATGTACTCGGTTCTTGCCTGCCCGAGGTGCCACTTGCCCACCATCACAGTCTGGTAGCCGCGCTCGTGCAGGTATTGCGGCAACAGCTTGGCGTCCATCGGCAGGACTTTCTCGCGCGCAATCGGCGCATCAACGCCCGTCTCGAGCGATGAGCGACCACTCATGAGTGCTGCGCGGGTTGGGCTGCAGACCGCGTAGGTGTAGTAGCGATTGAGCGCAACGCCACGCTTCGCCAATTGATCGAGCGTAGGCGTCGCGAATTCGGCACCGTGGTAACCGACATCGCCCCACCCCAGATCATCAGACAGGATGAAGACGATGTTCGGGCTGCCCTTGACCGCGGTTGTCGCTGCCGCACGCGCCGGAGCGGCTGACAACACCAGTGCCGGAATGAGCACTGCGAGAGCGAAAGCCTTTTGAATCCGCGCGTGGGCCGGAATATTGAAGCGACTGTAGATCGATTCCATTCTTGTTTCCCCTGTTTGGCCGAGCCGGAACGAACCCTAAAGTCAGTTGCCGCCCTGCTCTGGTTTTATTTTCTTGACTGAATGCTACACCACATAAAACGAGCTAAGTCGCGAGTCACGCATCGAACTTGTAGCCGACACCGTAGACCGATCGCAGTGGACTTTCATCAAGGCCGAGCGTACCGAGCTTGCGACGCAGTTTCTTGATATGACTGTCGATGGTCCGGTCGTTGACGATACGGAAGTCACGATAGATACGATCCATGATCTCGTCGCGCGTAAAGATGCGCCCGGGACTGCCCATCAATGCATCGAGCATTCCGAACTCGAGAGCTGTCAGCGCTACGGTACGGTCGCCGAGCGACACACGATAGGTCCTACGATCCATCACTAAACGCGTGGTCGGTGCCGCCCTAGTCTCACCCTTGGAGCGACGCAACAACGCACCCACGCGTGCCACGACCTCTTTGGGCGAGAACGGCTTGCAGATGTAATCATCGACACCGAGATCAAAGCCGGCGAGACGGTCACGTTCCTCGCGTCGCGCAGTAATCATGATGATCGGCACATCCGATATCTTGCGAATCTCGCGGCACACCGACATGCCGTCAGAGCCCGGCAACATGAGATCGAGCAGGATCAGGTCCGGCTTGTGGCTATGGAGCCAGGGCAACACGGCATTGCCGTCGGCGATGCGATGCGTACGGAGATGCGCCGCACTCAAGTACTCCTGCAGCACTGCCGCGATCTTTTCCTCGTCCTCGACAATCAGGATCAGCTGATCGTTCATGACTCAGGCTACCCTGCGAAACTCGATATCGAAACGTAACCCGCCCAGCGATGAGGGGGAGGCAACGATCCGGCCACCATGGGCTTCAACAATCGACTGCACGATGGCCAGCCCCAGCCCCGCCCCACCGCTGGCTCGGTTGCGCGACGCTTCGCTGCGGTAAAGCCGCTCGAACAGATGCGGGATCTCATGCTCGGAAACACCGGGCGATGAGTCCTCAAAGCGCACATGCACCGCATCCCCAGCCACAGAAACGGCAATGCGCACCTCGCCACCGCTGTCGGTGTAGCGCAAGCTGTTCTCCAGCAGGTTCATAATGACCTGACGCAACTTGTCCGCATCTCCAATCGCACACGCTGCATCACTCGTGGCCGGCGCGACGATCACTCGTAGGCCACGCTGCGAGAACCGCGTTTGCTCGGCGGCGACACAACTACGCACCAGAGCAGAGAGATCGACCACAACCGGTCGCAGTCGGGCGATGCCAGCATCCAGCAAGGAAAGGTTGTGCAGATCATCAATCAGTCGTGCAAGACGATGTGACTCGTCATACAGCGACTTGAACCCCTCGCGACTGGGCGTGCGCATGCCGTCAATGACGGCCTCGGTCTCGGCCATCAAAATCTGCACCGGCGTACGTAATTCATGCGAGATGTCGGCCAGCCATTGTCGCTGCAAATCCTTGTTGCGCTCGAGCGCACTGGATAGTTCGTTGAAGTCACGCGCCAGGTCGCCCAATTCGTCATTGGACTCCACCGGCAGCGGCGCCACCTTGCTGCCCGCCGCCAGCGTTCGGGCTGCCCGGCCGATGCTGCTCACTGGACGCGTCACCGAGCGCGCAATGAAGAGAGCCGGAAGCGTTGCCAGCAATACGCTGATCACGCCGATTGCCACCACCGCTGCGCGCATCTTGCTGCGGAAATCGATGTCATACGGATTCAGGCGAGTCATCGGAAGGGCCAGCGTGCCCACCACCTGCTCACCCTGACGGATCGGCAATTCCCTGAGCTTGGCGTTCGGGGCCACCTTGCCGATGATCAGCTGCCTGTTCGCGTCCAGAAGCACGAAGCGCAGCGGGAGCGGTGCCGGGATCGACTCTGGGAATTCGTTGAGCTGGAACTGCTCGAAGAGCGCCTGCAGTTTGCTTGGATTCACCACGGAATGGCCCGCCGCCGCCATGGCCAACTCAGCCCAGCGCTGCGTGTTGCCCTTCAGCACATCCCAGCTGCCGTCACGGGCATACTCCGCCTCGAGTGCGACCGCAAAACCCTGCGCCCGCTCGTCGTCGTAGTGGGTCATGTACTGGGCAAAGCCGCGCGAGAAGGCCCAGGCGATCAGCAGCGAGAACGCAGCCACCACCAGTAACGACTGCGCCAGCAACAGCACGAAGACCTTGGAGCGGATGGAAAAATGGCGCGCGCCGGTTCGGGGCCGCACGGCCGTTATCCGGCGACCAGCCCTCACTCTCGCGGGCCGGCCGGCACCCGATGGCGATTCCGGTGTTGCCTTGGCGGCAAGCGGTTCGCTTCGCGGCTCAACTACTCGTTCCATCGACCGCCTCCGCCGAGTTTTGGGCAGAACCTCATCCAAGGTAGGACGCTTCTACGCCGCTGCGCAGGGTCGGGTCAAATTGCGCACCAATTGTGGATTCCCTGGCCCCAACAGGCGCCAGCCAAAACAGCGCTGTAGCGACCCCAGCCGGCGTGTTTTTTTGTCCATTGTTGGTTCCTGCATGGCGTCTTTATCGGTTAAACTAGCGGGTAGTCATCGATTCCGGCCTGCCCTCCGCAGCCGGACCATCCATCTACTTAATTTATTTGGGAGTTCAGGCTTTGATCAGACTTGGAATCGCCGGAATGGGCTGGTGGGGCGGAACGCTGATCGATTCCGTCCAGCAGAGCGACAAAGCAACCTTTGTTTCGGGCTATACGCGCTCAAGATCCGAGCAGGATCAAGAGATTGCGCGCAAGCACAACCTGACCCTCGCGGCCAGCTACGAAGCCATGCTGGCCGACCCGGCCGTTCAGGGCGTGGTGCTGGCGACGCCGCCCCCGGGCCACTGCGACCAGATGCTGGCGGCCATTGCAGCCGGCAAGCACATCTTCTGCGAAAAGCCCTTCACGATGACCCGTGCGGAGGCCGTCAAGGTGGTCGAGGCCGCGCGCGCCAAGGGCGTTACGCTCGCCGTCGGCTACAGCCGTCGCTTCCACCCGTCATGGCTGGATCTCAAGCGCCGGATCGCCGAGGGCGAACTGGGCACTATCCTGCATGTCGAATGCACGATGTCGGGCCCCAATGGCCTGATTCCCAACCCGCAGGCCTGGCGTGGCGACAGCAAGTCGGCACCGTGCGGCGGCTTGTTCCCGATGGGCGTCCACGCCGTTGACGGCATGATCGACCTGCTGGGCGACATCGACAGTGTCTTCTGCCAGAGCTTCCGGCGCGCAACGCCGAACCCGAATGACGACACCACCTCCGTCCTGTTCCGCATGAAGGGCGGCATGTCCGGTTACCTGGGCACCATGATGGCAACGGCCGGAACGTTCCGCTTTCAGGTCTATGGCTCAAAGGCCATGGCTCTGCTCGGCGGTACGGTTCACGTGGCCGGTCAGTCGTCCGAGCATCGTCGCACTACGCTCTTCGGCAGCTATGTCATCCAGCCGGTCAAGGGCGATGCAATTGCCATCGAAGTGCCCTCATTCGACGTGGTGCGTGCCGCACTGGAGTCGTTTGCGGTCGCTGCGCAGGGCGGCGCCGCCTATCCGATTCCGCCGGAGCAGATCATCAGTGGCGTGTCGGTCACCGACGCGATCATCGCATCTTCCAAATCAAGCAAGCTGGAGCAGGTCGCCTGATTGGCGGCCCTTCAGAGCATAAACAGAGGCTAAACGCATGGACCTTGGTAAATACGGTCATCTCACCTACTCCACTCTCGTGCACCCCGGCGACACATGGCCGGAGATGTGGGAGAGCCTCACCACTTACGTGCCGCGCGTCAAAGCGCGACTGAGCCCGAACAAGCCGTTCGGCGTGTCGCTGCGCCTGTCGAACGCGTCCGCGAACACGCTGGTCAACTCCGCCGCCGAGCGCGCCAAGCTGAAGAGCTTCCTGGCCGACAACGACATGTACCTGTACACGGTCAATGCGTTCCCGTTCGGACCGTTCAAGAATCAGGTCGTCAAGGAACAGGTCTACGAGCCGGACTGGCGCGGTGAGGACCGGACCCGCTACACGATGAACGTGGCCGACATTCTCGCCGACTGCGGCGGTGCCCACGTGGATCCGTCGATCCAGAGTCCGCCGCTGGGCTTCAAGCCGCGCGTCACGGGCCCGGATGTCGTCGAGTCCTACGCTGCCAACATCCGCCGTCTGGCTGTGCACCTGCACAAGCTGCGCGAGCGCACCGGCCGCACGGTGACGCTGGCTGTCGAGCCGGAGCCGTACTGCTTCCTGGAGACCACCGATGAAACGGTGCACTTCTTCACGCAGGTGCTGCGCTCGGAGCGCTCACTGACGCTGCTGGGCAAGGATCTGGGCATGTCGGCCGAAGATGCGCGCGCGGTGCTCCGCCGCCACATCGGCACCGTGTACGACATCTGCCACCAGGCGGTCGAGTTCGAGAACATCAGCGCCTCGCTGCAGAAGCTGGTCGACAACGACATTCCGGTGTTCAAGCTGCAGGAAGCTGCGGCCGTTCAGGTGCCGAAGGTCACGCCGGCTGCCGTCAATGAGCTGCGCCGCTGGGCCGAAAGCGTCTACCTGACGCAGACCATCGAACAGCGCAATGGCAAGCTCACCCGCTTCCTCAACCTCGAGGACGCGATCGCGGCCTGGGAAAAGGATCCGTCCGGCGAGCGCGAGTGGCGCATCCACTTCCACGTGCCGGTGTTCCTCGAGACGCTCAGCGAGCACTTCCGCACCACGCGCTTTGCGATTGCCGAGGCGCTGGCCTTCCACAAGGCTCGCCCGCTCAGCGCACAGCTGGAGATCGAGACCTACACGTGGGACGTGCTGCCGCAGCATCTGAAGACGGGCGACATCGTCGACTACGTCACGCTCGAGCTGCAGTGGGTCATGAGCCAGCTGCAGTAAGCCGGCATCAGGCAGGAGAGGTATACGGATGAAACTCGGATTCATTGGGCTCGGTCGAATGGGCTCTGGCATGGCAACCCGGCTCTTGCAGGCTGGCCACGACCTGACCGTGTTTGATCCGGTACCTGCCGCCATGGAGCGCATGGCGGGCGCAGGTGCCAAGACAGCCAGCGGCCTGCCGCAGCTGGCTGCCACCTGCGACGCCATCATCAGCATGCTGCCGAGTGACGAGACGCTGCGTGCCGCAGCGCTCGGCGACGGCGGTCTGCTGCAGAACATGCGTCCGGGCACGATCCACATGATCAGCGGTACGCATGGCGTCGGCGTCGTCGGTGAAGTCGCCGCCGCGCATCGCAAGGCCGATCAGATCTGTGTGGCCTGCCACGTGCTGGGACGGCCTGACCTGGCCGCCAGCGGCAAGCTGGGTCTGGTTCCGGGTGGTCCGGCCGCTGCGGTTCAGAAGCTGCAGCCGGTATTCGCCGCCATCGGCGAGCGGATCATTCCCGCGGGCGAAAATCCGCTGTCAGCGACTGCCATCAAGATTGCCAACAACTTCGTGTTGGGCTGCGCCATCGAAGCCATCGGCGAAGGCATGGCGCTGGTGCGCAAGTATGACGTCGACCCGCTGGTGTTCCAGGAAGCGCTGGTCGGTGGCCTGTTCAATGCAACGGCCTACCATGCCTACGGCGATCTGATCGCCCGTCAGGACTGGGGACGGATCGGAGCCACCGCCACCATCGGTCTCAAGGACAACCAGCTCGCACTGGATGCAGCTCGTGCAGTGGGTATCCCGCTGCCCAGCGGCGAAGTGTGGAAACAGCGCCTCGAGGCTGCCATTGCTCGCGGCGAAGCCAACCTTGACTGGTCGGTCATGGCGCGCGAACAGTTCCGGGTCAGCGGTCTGGAGTAACCGCTCCGGCGGACGCTGCCCGCTGACGAGCGCGGGCAGTACGCGTGGCGACACGCTCCAACAGCTCGATCATTTCCTCGACGGCCTGACGGCCAACGCCCTGAGCAATGAAGACGATGCGGGTCCGGTGATCCGCATCAGGCCAGGCATCCAGCCAATCTAGGTTGTGCAGCAAGTGCTGCGCGCCCTGCAGCAGCGCAGGGCGCCCAGGTTCTTCCGCAATATTGATCAGCCCCTTCACGCGCAACAGGTTCGCGCCGAGATTGGCCTCCAGTGAGGTCAGCAGCAGGTGCAGCGCCTCGCGCGCGATCGGCTCTTCCTTCACGAAGCAGAACGACGCAATGTCGCTCGCATGCTCGTGTGCAGCATGGGAATGCCCAGTATGGTCATGGTCGTGACAGTCATGATCATGGTCGGCATGCTGGTACGCGCGCTCGTTGAGCCAACGCAGCGCACTCTCACCGCTGCTGCGCGGATCAGCTCCTGAGGCACGCAGCAAGACTGCAATGTCGTGCTCGCTGGCCGGGACACGCATGATCGTGGCGGCAGGATTCAGCTCTCGCAGAGTTGCTAGAGCGGCCGCTTCGGTCGCAGGTGCCACATCAGGCGCCAGCAAATCGAGCTTGGTCAGCAGGATCTGATCAGCGACGCCGATCTGGCGTACAGATTCATCATGTCGACGCAGAGTGCCCGGTCCGTTGACGACGTCATACACCGCGATGACGGTGGCCATACGGTAGGACGTCTCAAGCGTGGGCTCAGACAGAAGCGATTGCAGTAACGGCACAGGATCCACCAGCCCCGACGTCTCGATCACGACATGATCGAAGGGCTGCACAGCGCCATTGGAGCGCGCCGTATAGAGCTCAGTCAGAGTGGCCAGCAGATCGCCGCGTACCGTGCAGCACATGCAGCCGTTTTCCAGCACCACGATGTTGTCGTTGCTGGAAGCCACCAGCGAGTGATCGAGACCGACCTGTCCGAACTCGTTGATGACGACCACGGTGCTCGCCAACTCCGGTTGCCGGATGGCGCGGTTGAGCAACGTGGTCTTGCCACTGCCTAGGAAGCCGGTCAGCAATGTGACCGGCACCCTGACCGGCGGCACGCCGGCGTCCTGCATCGCCGGCGCCTTACCGTCCTGCATGACGATGTCTTAGAGGAAGACTTCGCAGCCCGGCAGACCGCAAGAAATCAGGCGGTCCGACGGGAAGTTGGTGATGATCTCGCAGCCGTCCTTGGTGACCACCACTTCTTCTTCGATGCGCGCAGCACCGGAGCCGTCGGCGGCACCACACCAGGTCTCGAGCGCGAACACCATGCCTTCCTTGAGCGGCTCGCTCTGGCCCTTGTAGCGCTTGGAGAAGATCGGACGCTCCCAAAGCGACAGACCGACGCCGTGGCCGTACTGCAGCAGGAACGCTTCGGCTTCATCCTTGTAGCCAAACTCCTGCGCATCCGGCCAGACCTGCGCCACTTCGTCAGGCGTCACGCCCGGGCGGATCATGTCGATGGAGTCGCTGATCCACTTCGAGGCCTTCTCATAGGCATCAATCTGGTGCTTGTTCGGCTCACCGCAGATGAAGGTGCGGTAGTAGCAGGTGCGGTAACCGTTGAAGGAATGCATCAGGTCCAGGAACACCATGTCACCCGGCTGAATGATGCGGTCGGACATGGTGTGCGAGTGCGGACGTCCACGCGATCCGGACACCGAGTTCACGCACTCCACGCGCTCCGAACCGAGGCGGAACAGACGGTCGTGGGCGATAGCCACCAGTTCGTTCTCACGGGTACCGGGGCGGATCGCCTTGACGATGTCCACGTACGTGGCATCAACCATCGCGGCAGCCAGCTTCAGCAGCTCGATCTCGTCGGGCGTCTTGACTTCGCGCGCGTCGAGCAGCGCCTGCTGGCCGTCGACCACCTCGATGCCCTCGGCCTCCAGCGCGCGCAGCATCGGCAGTTCCATGATGTCGATGCCGATCGGCTTGTTCTCGATGCCGTACTCAACCAGCGCCTTCTTGATCTGCTTGGCAAAGGCGCTGTCGATCTTCATGCCCGGGCGCAGCGCACCCTGCATGGTGGAAATCGGAGCCGCGACGTGCGAGGCAATCCACGGCGCAGCAATGCGCTTGGCCGGTGCGGCCGGATCCCACAGGAACGGCGGTCCGTCGGTCGGGCACAGCGTGTAGCGCATGAACTTGTCGCGCGCCCATTCACCAATGTGCGTGCCAGTGACGTAGCGGATGTTGTCGAAGTTGAAGCAGATCACGCCGCCCAGGCCAGCGGCCTTGATAGCGTTCTGGGCGCGCTGCAAGCGCGCCTTGCGCATCCGGTCGTAATTAACGCCACCTTCCCAGTCGGTGGCCATCGTGCCATAGGAAGCGGTGGCGTAAGGGCGGTTGTACTTCATCGGGCGCGCACTCCATTGAGGATCATCACGAATCGGCAAATTATACTGGAATCCGGCGCCTTCGAATATTGCGAAGGCGCCTTCGAAGCTGCGATAATTTTCGGGGCAATTCTGCCTGCACAAATCTCTAGGATTCTATGATCGACACCGTCAAGCAATGCCGTATTGGCTGGGCTGGCACCGGACGCATGGGTTTCCCAATGGTTCAGCGCCTGCTGGCTGTTCATCGGCCCGTCACGGTGTGGAACCGCACCCGCAGCAAGGCCGAGCCGCTTCAGGCGGACGGCGCCGTCGTGGTGGATCAGGCCGCCGATCTGGCGTCCTGCGATATCGTCTTTTGCATTCTGGCCACGGCCAAGGATCTGGAAGCCGTGCTGTTCGGGCCCGGCGGCCTCGTGTCGGGCGACAAGCGGCCCGGCATCGTCGTGGACTGCTCCACGATCGGCCTCGAGGAGTCAGCGGCCATTCGCGCGCGCCTTTCGGCACTGAATATCAGCTTCGTTGCCGCTCCGGTCAGCGGCAATGGCAAGGTGGTGGCAGCCGGGCTGCTGGCCGCCATCCTCTCCGGACCGGCCGATGCCTGCGAGCGCGTCCGTCCCTATATGGATGCCATCGCCGCCCGCGGCGTCAGCTACGCCGGTGAAGGCGAACTGGCGCGGGTGTGCAAGGTCGCCCACAACGTGATGCTCGGCGTCGTCATCGAGAGCCTGTCCGAAATCACGCTGCTGGCGCAGCAGGCCGGCGTTCCGCGGCACGCCTTTCTGTCCTTCCTGAACAACAGCGTCATGGGCTCGATGTTCACCCGCTACAAGTCGTCGGCGCTGGTGAATCTGGACTGGACCACCACCTTCACCTCCCAACTCCTTCAAAAGGACATGGACCTGGGTCTGCAGATGGCCCGCCAGTTCAACCTCTCTATGCCGGTTACCTCACTGGCCCGCGAAGTCATCCAGGCCCATATCGGCAGCAGCGCTCAACGCGCCGGTGCAGCCGAGGACAAGCAGCAGGATTTCGCGCGGATTCTGGAGACCCTGGCCGCATGGTCGGGTATCCCTCTGGCCAGCGAGAACAAAAACGTCCCGACCGGCCTCGAATTGCCGGCTCCGGACGCAAAAAAATCTTGATATTCCGTACCCTTGGATTCATCATTCGCCGGTTTTTTCGGCCGTAATTTGACCCTGTGCTGGCGCGGTTCCGCCGGCCGCACAGGGGTCCAACAAGTTGTTCACCTTCGAGGCTCCGCATGAAATCCGCTGCTCCTCCCGCTGACATCCCAGCCGATACGCGGCTGCATCTTTATCACCTGCAGGTACTGATTCGCGAAGCCGAACAGCGCGCGTACGACCTGTTCCTTGAGAATCTGGTTAAGGGCACCAGCCACCTGTCGCTGGGCCAGGAAGCCATTGCTGCCGGCTTTGCCGCCGCAATGCAGCCTGGCGACCTCAGCTTCTGCACCTATCGCGGCCATGCCCACACGCTGGCCCGCGGCGTCTCGGTTGAGAAGGTGCTGGGCGAGCTGATGTACCGCGACAACGGCCTGATGCGCGGCAAGGGCGGGTCGATGCACCTGACCTCCGTCGAGCACGGTGTCATGGGCTCCTACGCCATCATCGGCGCCCACCTGTGCATCGCCAACGGCGCTGCCTGGCGCGCCCAGTACCGCGGCGAGAAGGACGTCTCCACCTGCTTCTTCGGCGACGGCACCACCAACATCGGTGCCTTCCACGAAGCGCTGAACTTTGCTGCGATCTGGAAGCTTCCGGTCGTGTTCGTCTGCGAAAACAACCTGTACATGGAGTACACGCTGAACGCTGACGTGACCGCCGTGGAGCACCCGGCCGCTGACCGCGCCGCGGCCTATGGCCTCGAGCGCATCGTCATCGACGGCAACGACGCCGATGCCGTCTACAACGCGGCCAAGGCGGCCTATGCCCGCGCCCGCGCCGGCGAAGGCCCGTCGATGATCGAGTGCCTGACCTATCGCCACTCCGGCCACAGCCGTGCCGACCCCGCCAAGTACCGTCCGGCCGGGGAACTGGAAAAGTGGAAGAAGCGCGATCCGCTCAAGATCTACCGTGCCCGCCTTGAATCGCTGGGTGTCGCGGCTGCGAAGCTGACCGAGATCGAGCAGCGCGCGAAGGCCGAGGTGAACGCGGCAACTGAAGCCTGCCGGGCTGCGCCGCCACCGCCGGTCGATATTGCCTTTACTGATGTGTACGCGAACGGAGGTGCAGCGTGGCGGAACTGACTTATCGGGATGCCGTCGCGCGCGGCATTGCCCAGGAAATGGAACGCGACCCCGATGTCGTGTGCATCGGCGAGGACATCGCCAAGGCCGGCGGCGTCTTCAAGGCGACCTGGGGTCTGTTCGACAAGTTCGGCGCGAAGCGCGTCTGCGACACGCCGATTGCCGAGCAGGCGATCCTCGGTGCCGCGATGGGCGCTGCGATGACGGGACTCAAGCCTGTCGCTGAAATCATGTTCGCGGACTTCGCAGCTGTGTGCTGGGACTTCTTCGCCAACGAATTCCCGAAGACCCGCTACATGACCAACGGTCAGGTCGGCGTGCCGCTGGTGGTGCGTCTTGGCAACGGCGGTGCGGCTCGCTTCGGCGCCCAGCACAGCCAGAGTGTCGAGAACTGGTGCATGATGATCCCGGGCCTGAAGGTCGTTGCGCCGTCCAGCCCGGTCGACGTAGTGGGCCTGATGGCTGCGGCCATCCGCGACCCCGATCCGGTGATTTTCCTCGAGCACAAGTCGCTGTATGCGACCAAGGGCCCCGTGCCGGATGGCGAGATTGTCGACACGCTCGGCACCGCCAAGATCCTGCGCACAGGCCGCGATGCGACCATCCTCGCACTGGCGCTGATGGTGCCGCGCGCGCTGGCCGCTGCCGAGGAACTGAAGAGCAAGCACGGCATCGACTGCGAAGTCATCGACCTGCGCAGCTTGGTACCGCTGGACACGCGCACGATTCTGGCTTCGCTGGGCCGTACGCACCGCCTGTTCACGGTTGAGGAAAACCCGCGTCTGTGCGGCTGGGGCGCCGAAATCGTCTCCATCGTCGCGGACGAGGCCTTCTTCGATCTGGATGGCCCGCCGGTGCGTATCACGACCCCGCACATCCCGCTGCCTGCTGCTGACAACCTCGAAGACGTCGTGCTGCCCTCGGTCAGCCGCATCGTCGAGACTGTCCGCCGTTCACTGGCGAGCTGAAGCCATGGCAACGAACATCCTGATGCCGCAGCTCGGCGAGACCGTCACCGAGGGCACGCTGACCAGCTGGTCGAAAGCCGTTGGTGACAGCTTCGAGCCCGGCGACATTCTGTTCGAGATCGAAACCGACAAGACCTCGATGGAGATCCCGGCCACCTGCGCCGGGACCCTCACTGAGATCCTGGTTCCGGCCGGTACTCTCGTCGACGTCGGCACGGTGGTCGCTGTGATCGCCGAAGTTGGCGGCGCCGCTGCAGCCGCGGCCGAAGCGCCGGCGGCCAAGGCAGCCGCTGCGGCACCTGCTGCTGCGCCTGCTGCGGCTCCCAAGGCTGCTGCGACGGCCTCGCCCGACAAGATCTTCGGCGCGGCCAAGCTGGCCAGCGGCACGGAGATCACTCCGCTGGCGCGGCGTCTGGCTGCCGAGGCACAGGTCAGTGTCGATACGCTGAAGGGATCCGGCCCCGGCGGGCGGATCGTCGGCAAAGATGTTGCTCCGGGGTCGGCCCCGGCCTCCGCTCCGGCGCGTGCGTCGCAGTCGGTGGCCAGTGGCCCGTCCGCGGACAGCATCAAGGCCATGTATGCCAGCGTGGGCTTCGAGAAGGTTGCGCTGGACGGCATGCGCCGCGCCATCGCTCGTCGCCTGACCGAGTCCAAGCAGACCATCCCGCACTTCTATCTGACGATGCCCATCCTGCTCGATCCGCTGACGGCGTTGCGTGCTTCGCTGAACGCGGCAGCCGAGTCCAAGGCGGGCGGCGCCAAGGCAGTGAAGTTGTCAGTCAACGACTTCGTGATCAAGGCTGCCGGTGCAGCTCTGATGCGCGTTCCGGCGGCGAATGCTGTCTGGGCGGAGGACTGCATCCTGCGCTTCCGTCAGGCGGACATCAGCGTTGCGGTAGCAGTCGACGACGGTCTGTTCACACCGGTGCTGCGTGCCGTGGACACCACGGACATCTACTCGGTGTCTTCGGACATGAAGCGTCTGGCTACTCGGGCTCGGGAGCATGCGCTGCTGCCGGCCGAATACCAGGGCGGCGCACTGAGCATTTCCAACATGGGAATGTACGGTGTGGCGCAGTTCGCGGCGATCGTCAATCCGCCGCAGGCTGCGATTCTGGCCGTCGGTGCGGCGACCCGCGTGGCGAGCGAGGCCGCTGATGGCAGCGTTCGCTTCGTCAGCCAGATGACCGTGACCCTGTCCTGCGACCATCGCGTCATCGACGGCAGCGTCGGCGCGCAATTCCTGACCGCCTTCAAGGCGGCCATGGAAAACCCGGCTGAACTGATCAACTGATCTGTCGGTCAACGAGCGCTGGCCGATTCACCGGCCAGCGCTCGGCTCTGCCAAGCGGAGCCGCTACGATCCTTGCTGACCACGTGCGTGCATGATGGTGCCGGCAGAGAGATTTGAACTCCCGACCAACGGTTTACAAAACCGCTGCTCTACCACTGAGCTATGCCGGCTGAGGACGCGTATTTTATCAGCCGCTGCCGTTTCGAGGTGCGCAATTGCTCCAGGTGATCGTCGCAGCGGCGGGGCCGGCGATACCCAGCTCGGCGGGCGGCAGGGGCTCGATGCCGACATTCAGCTCCACATCGAGCCAGCGCTCGCTCACCGTACGCTGCCGCTCTTCGATCACCGGTTGGAATCCGGCGGCACGCACTCGGGCCGCACGATTCTGCGCACCCTTCGGATCAAAGAAGATCCCGGCTGAAATACGTCCGCTGTACTGAGGGTCGCTCATTTCCGCGACATCCTTCAGACCAGCCTGCTTGAGCTTCTGCAGGGCATGCTGGCGATCTGTCGCGCTGCTGAAGCCCTCGATGTAGACCCATTGACCATTCGGCACCTGCCGCTCGGCTGTCCGCGCCAGCGAGCCGATACCACGGGCGGTGAGCGCAGCAGCCACAGACTGTACCTGCTTATCGTCGGCAAACGGGCCGATGCTGTGACATTGCGTCGTCGGCGCCTGCCGCGCGGTCGCCAGCTGTAAGGATGGAATCTGCGGCTGCGGCGAAACAACCTGTGTGCGCGCACCCTGAAGGTGGCTCCACCCAAAGAAGGCGATATTGGCCAGCAACAAAATGAGGGCAACGATGCGCATGCAATGATTCTAGCCGGATTGATGCCGCGCGAGCACCGCCAGGCCGCGCAGCACCAGATGATCGATGCGCCGCACCTTCAGGCCGGCTCTAGGTCTTGGCAGGAGTCGCTCCAACTCACCGGCCCCACCGCCGGTCAGCACCACTCGCAGCGGCAGCCCAACGGTATCGCGCGCATGCTCCAGTCCGTAAGCGGCAAACGCCGCTGCGGCGTAACGACTGCCGGCCTGGATCGCGCTCCGCGTGTCCCGCGCAAAGAACGGCGGCACTGCCCGACTGCGTGGCGGCTCGGGAAGACGTGCTGCGCGCCGGCGGATTTCTGCCGTGGCCGACAATAGCGACTCGACCATCAGGGCCGGGCCGGGGATGATGATGCCGCCCCGATGTTTCCCTCGCCTATCGAGCAGATCAATGGTGAGCGCAGTCCCCGCCGATAGGATGCAAACGTTTTCCTGCGGGTAGATGTTCTGCGCGGCAATGAGCAGGAGCCATCGATCGACGCCAAGCTGCCCGGGCGAACGATAGGCGTTGATCACACCGCCCTGTCGACGGAGGCTGGTCACGAACTGCGGCGCAGGCAGCCCGGCGGTGCGCAGAGCATCGCGCAGTGCCTTTTTGACCGACGATCCGGCCACACAGCTCACCAGCACCCGCTTCGCTCCTCGGGCACTGGCCGCAATGCGCGCCGCCACCCGAGGCAGACTGCGATCATCCCAGGCCAGCGAGCGCACCGCACCAAGGGTGTCATTGCGCATCGTGGCCCACTTGAGGCGGGAGTTTCCGGCGTCGATCAGCAATGCTTTCATGACTGTGTCCTCACCGAGACATCGCCCGATGTAAAACGCTGCATCCCGGCTGCAGTTTGCACCTGTAGTGCGCCGTCAGCATCAATCCCTGCGGCAATGCCTGGTATCTCGCCCTGCACACCGCGAACGCTCACGGCCTTGCCGGTGAGTGCATCCGCTGCACGCCAATCGTCCAGAAAACTGGCAAACCCAGTCTCACCAAAAGCCTGCAGGGTTGCTACCGTCTCGGTAATGAGAGCCGCTGCCCATTGGTTGCGATCCACCTCAGTTGCGCCAGCGTCGAAAAGATCTGCGGGCTCTGTGCCGGTGTCACCCACCTGACGGCGTGAAAGGTCATCGAGCTGGCAGTTCAGTCCGATGCCCACGACCACCAGTGCCGGACCGGCCACCTCAGCGCGCAGCTCGAGCAAGACGCCACAGAGTTTGCGTGCACCGAGAAAAACATCGTTGGGCCATTTGAGCATCGGCGTGGCCAGACCGAAGCGGCGCAACACGCGCCAGATGCCGACCCCGATGGCCAGACTCAACGCGCCAACATCGGGCGGGAGTGCTGCGTAACTCCAGCTCACCGACAGGCAGAGCGCACCACCGGGTGCTGCCAGCCAGCTTCGGCCACGCCGTCCGCGCCCGGCGCTCTGATGCTCGGCAATGCGGTATTCACAGCGCCCTGGCGGCGGCGCCGGCCGCGAGAGCAGCAGCGCATTGGTCGACGTCGTGGACCACAGCACTGCCCCATCGCACAGAGCGGCCTGAGTGTGCGCGTCGAATCGTGCGGCGATGCGGTCGGCCGACAGCGGCGTGAAGGGATGCAACACACGATACCCCTGCCGCGGCACGCTCTCGATCGCCATGCCCAACGCACGCAGCGCGCCGATCGACTTCCATACTGCCGTGCGCGAAACGCCCAGCGCTGCAGCGAGCTCTGAACCCGGATGCAGCTTGCCGTCCGAAAGCTGTTCGAAAATTTGCTGCAACAAAATGCCGCCCGGCCTGTGTTCAGTCATGGCGCCACGGTGTCCGGTATTTCTGCAACCATGCAGCGCACGCTGCCACCGCCGACGCGCTCTATCGTCGGCACCGCGACCACGCATTGCCGTTCATAGAGTGCATGCAGTCCTTCGCTGAGGGTGCGCGGGAGCGCGGCCGACGCCGCAGCGGACATCAGCAGCAGTGGCCAGGACGCGCCAGTGGCGTCGCCCCCGCGGAGTTCGAGCATGTTGCCTGCAAAAGCAGCCACCGCATGACGATCAATCGTCAGCACTTCGCGACGGGCGGACAGATGCTCGCGCACCCACTCCCGCTGGGCCGGGTCGATGGCTTCCAGACAGACCATGGCACATCGCGTGCCGATCCAAAGCATCACATTGGTATGGTAGTACGCGCGTCCACTGGCATCGCGAGCATCGAAGAGCACAGGCTCATAGTGCATGAGTGCGCACCACTCACGGAACAGCGCCTCGTCGGTACGCGAGGAACGACAGGCATAGGCAACGCGCCCAAGGTGATCCAGGACTAGGCTGCCAGTGCCCTCTAGGTATTGGCCAGAGAGCTCACGTGCGGTGAGATCAATGCGACGACGAATACGGAAACCCGTACGCGCCACGACTGCATCGATGATGGCTTCACGGCGCTCCGGACGACGGCTCTCCGCCAGCAGCGGATAAAGCACCAGCGTGCCGTCGGCATGCCAGCTGCACCAGTTGTTTGGGAACACCGCGTCCGGCCGCGGTGGCTGTGGCGTATCGTCCACCACGCAGCAGCGAACGCCGGCGGCGCGCAATGTCTCGCTCAGATGATCAAATTCTACTTGGGCCTGTGCGGCCACACTCTGTGCATCAAGTGCGTCAGCAGACTGAAACACATTGGATGCAGCGGTATGCGGATTGAAACCGAAGGAGACCGGACGCACCAGCAAAGCACTGCTCGCGGCCTGGTTTCTATCGGTTGCGAGAGCCGAGCTGTGCAATGCCACTCCAGATGCTGGCCACGGCAACGCGGGCCAGACACGTCAGACGTTTCAGCGGGTGCTGTTCAATAGGTTTGCTGGCGAATACTGGTCCGTCAGGATGCGAGCACCGGCATTCCAGTCGGGCTGCAAAGAATATCGATCGAGTATGTCTTCGACTTCGAATCCGAGCTTGGCAAACCGGCTGGCGAAATCCGTGCTGTTGCGACGGAGGGTGGTCAACGGAGGCAGTGGCCCGTTGCTGGCGATGATCACGCGATTGCCGGACTTGAGGTTATAGAACTCGCCAAACACTGCCCGATAGGTGACTGATTCACTGTCATAGAGCTTGCTGGAGGAAAAGGTGTTGGCCGCAACGATGCCGCCGGGATTCAGCAACGACTTCACTTCCTGCAGAAATTCCCGGGTGAGCAGATGCTCGGGAATGTACTCATGGTCGTAGGCGTCGAGCATCACCAGGTCATAGGTCTTGCGAGCGCGGATCATGCGCTTCACGTAGGCACGTCCGTCTTCCTCGAAAGTTGAGGTGTTCGGACTGGGCACATAACTGAAGTAACTGCGTGCCACACGGGTCACCGCCGGATCGATCTCCACGGTATCGATATGGGTCGTGGGCAGAACGCCAGCCAGTGTGCGCGGCAGCGTGCCGCCGCCCAGCCCTACGATCAGCACGCTCTTGGGTGCCGGCACGGCGAACAATGCCGACATCATCATGTGGGTGTAGTCGAACTGCAGCTTCTCAGGATGCTCGAGGTCGATGACAGACTGTCGTCCGATGGCGCAGTCCTTGGTGAAGCAGAGATAGCGCAGGCCGCCCTGCTCATAGACCAGAACCTGTCGGTACAAAGAGCGCTCCGAATGCACCAGCTTCAACTGCTGAGCCTGCGCCAGTGGCGCCATGCAGGCCAACACCACACACATCAGGCCCAGAGCGAGACGCGATTCAGCGCGCAGCCATTTCATGACTCTTGGCTCCGTATCGGAAACAGCAGGGCTGCAGCGCTGACCAGCAGCGACACCGTCAGCATCATCCAGAGAATCTGATTCACCTCGAAGTACAACACCAGATAGAACGAGGTCAGCAGCGTTCCGGCCGCACTACCGAAGGTGGAAACAAAATAGAGTTTGCCGGCGCTGTCTCCGGAGCGAAGACGGTCAGAGACAAGAAGTCGCACGGCATACGGAGAAACCATGCCGGAAATCACGGTGGGGACGAGGAACAGCGTCAGTGCAGACACCAGTGACCCCAGCCGCGGATCGGGCAGGCGCGCCGACAACGCGTCGAGCAGCGGCTCCGCCCCGATCAGCACGGGCAACATGGTCACCGCTGCGGCACCCAGAATCACCGCCAGCCGCCTCAGGCTGGGCTGCCGCAGCGAATAGCGTCCGCCGAGCAGGTATCCAAGCGAGAGCGCCAGCATGAAGACGGTGATGATGGCCCCCCAGACATAGATGCTGCTGCCGAAATAGGGTGCCAACAGGCGCCCGCCGAGCAGCTCGACAGCCATGACGAAACATCCGGACCAGCCTGCGATGAGGTAGAGCATCAGCGAGTACATAGCGTAGAGTTTACCCGCGGCACTAGGGCGATTGACACTTTGTTCCGGCCCGCTTAGGTTCCGCTGCAATTGCAACTCCGGCTACCGGTCGCGGTCGAACACTTACGATGCGCAGAACACTATCCCCCTGGCAGCTGTGGCTGTTGATCCCCCTCGTGCTTGGGGCAGTCCTGCCGGCCGCTGCGGCCAGCCGCCCCGATGCCCGACTGTATGGCGACTGGCAGCTCGATGCCGCCGCAAGCGATGACTTCGAGGCCAAGCTGAAACACATGGCTGAAGAGCTACTGGCCCGGCGGCGCAGCCAGCGTAGCGCCTGGGGAGCGTTCCCGGGCAGCAGCGGAGCGGGTGCGGACGGCACCGACCCCTCGGCCACCGGCGACCCCTACGGTCAGGTGCCGGGACTGTCGATGGAGCTTCCGCCGGAGAACCAAGAGGAGCTGCGGGATCGTCTGGCCGGGACCTATCGTCCGCCGTCGCGTCTGCACATCCGTGCGATGGGCAGTGAGATCGGGATGCTGGGGGACACCCCACCGGAGCGGCGCTTCAATCTGGATGAGACCGTGACGCGGATGGATGTCAGCGGCACGGCCCAGCTGCGCACCTCGTGGTCGGGCAGCACGCTGCTCGTGGACTCGCGGTACACAAACCGCGCACGCAGTGAACAGCGTTTCAGCCTCGATCGCAGCGGCGAAGTGCTGACCGTGACGGTGCTGCTCACGGAGCCGAACGGCGGCAGGCTTCAGCTCCATACCGCCTACCGACGCGTCGCGCAGCCGCCCTCGCCCTAAGCGCCGGCAGCGCAGCGAACGCCGCTGCGATTAAAGGCTGTAACCTCGCTCGCCGTGCGAACCGAGGTCCAGTCCCTCGACCTCGTGCTCTTCAGGCACTCTCAAGCCGAGCGTGGCATCCAGAATGCGCAACAGAACGAAGGTGACCAGAGCACACCACAGGCCGATCACGATCACCGCCAGCGCCTGAACTCCGATCTGCGCCAGCATGCCGCCAGAGGCCACAGCGAAACCCGTCCCGCCCAGCGCGGGCGCGGCAAACACACCCGTCATCAATGTGCCGATGACACCGCCCACACCATGCACTGGTGACACGTCGAGCGAGTCGTCGATATGCCACTTACGCTTGACCAGTTGTGTGGCCCCGTAACAGACGAGTCCGGCCACGGCACCGATGCAGATTCCAGCCAGCGGCGAAACGAATCCGGAAGCCGGCGTGATCGTGCCCAAACCGGCCACCATGCCGGTGAGAATGCCAAGGGTCGAAGGCTTACCGTAGTGCTTCCACTCCAGCAGCATCCACGTCAGGGCACCGGCAGCGGCGCCCATATGGGTGACCAGCATGGCCATGCCGGCCGACTGGTTGGCAGCCAGTGCACTACCCGCGTTGAAGCCGAACCAGCCCACCCACAGCATGCCCGCACCGGCCGCAGTGACCGGCAGACTGTGCGGGGGCATCGAAACATGGGGAAAGCCGCGACGACGTCCAAGCACCAGCGCGCAAACCAGCGCTGCTGCGCCCGCATTCACATGCACAACGGTACCGCCGGCGAAATCCATCACGCCGAGCTTTGCCAGCCAGCCGCCGCCCCACACCCAGTGGGCCACGGGCACATAGACGAGCATCAACCAGACCGCCGAGAACCAGAGGACTGCCGAGAAGCGGATACGCTCGGCAAATGCACCGATCACAAGTGCCGGCGTGATGATCGCGAAGGTCAGCTGGAACATCACGAAGACGGATTCGGGCACGGTATTGCTGAGAGAGTTCCGGGTGACGCCACTCAGCAATGCCTTGCCGAGGCCGCCACTCCATGCCTGCAGGGATCCGCCGTCGCTGAAGGCCAGGCTATAACCGGCCAGCAGCCACAGCACCGACACCAGCGCAGTGATCGCAAAACACTGCATGAGAATCGACAGGATGTTCTTGGTGCGCACTAGGCCGCCGTAGAACAACGCCAGACCCGGCAGCGTCATGAACAGCACGAGCGCGGTGGACGTCAGCAACCAAGCGGTGTCAGCGGGTGATTCAGCGCTGGGCGCCTGCTGCGCGAACGCCGGAACACTGATGCCAAGAGTCAAAACCCACAGAGCAACGGGCGCCGCACGGCGCCAGAGAATCCCAGTCATTTAAATCCCCCCAAGAAACCCCTGCCGGGGCCAGCGACCGTCAGAGTGCGGAATCGTCCATTTCGCCGGTGCGAATGCGCACGACGCGGTCGATGTTTGTGATGAAGATCTTGCCGTCGCCGACCTTGCCGGTGCGCCCAGCTTTGACCACCGCTTCGACAACCTGATCCACCAGATCGTTACGGACGGCGATCTCAATGCGCGTCTTCGGAACGAAATCGACCACGTATTCAGCACCGCGATACAGCTCAGTATGGCCGCGCTGACGGCCGAAACCCTTGACCTCGGCGACGGTCATGCCGGAGATGCCCAACTCGGACAACGCAGCGCGCACCTCGTCGAGCTTGAAAGGCTTGATGACGGCAGTGATCAGCTTCATGAGAGCTCCAACAGGATCGTTGTAAAACTGCCCGTTATGCTACCGCAGAGACCAGCGGGGAGCCACCGCCGTGCCAGACTGGTCGGCGGACAGCCATTTCGCCACAATGCGCCTCCCGTACCCTTCATGCCAACAGCCACCTCAAACCACCCCATGCCCAGAGCCGCACGCCTGAAATGGCTGGGTGCGGCGCTGGTCGCGATGATTGGCTACTTCTGCTTTATGCAGCATCGCGGCGACCCCGCCATGCTGTTCTGGGACGAGAACTATCACGTCACCTCGGCGCAGCGCTATCTGGAAGGCGCTGCCCAGCTGACCCCTCACCCACCTCTCGGACTGCTACTGATCGCAGCCGGCGAACGTTTGTCGGGCGCAAACAAGGGCATCGACAAGCATGTGCTGACGCTGCGCAAGTCGATCACTGGTGAAGAGTTGCCGGCGCATTTCGACTTCTCGGGCATGCGGCTCATCCCCGCACTGTTTGCGGTTCTCGCAGCTCTGGCGTTCTACGGTTTGATGCTGGAAGTCACCGGCGCCGCGCTTCCAGCCACGCTGCTATCCGGACTCTTCCTGTTCGAAAATGCATTCGTCACCCATTTTCGCGCCGTGCATTTGGAAGGCATCCAGATGGCTTTCATGGTGGCGTCGGTGTGGCTTTTCGTGCGCAGTTGGAAACGCGCTCCTTCGGCCAGTGCGGGGCGATGCGCCGCACTCACGGGCCTTTGCACATTGGCAATCCTCGTCAAAGCCAATGCCGTGTTCCTGCTGTTGATGCCGTTTTTGTTAGCGCTTCGCAACCTGCAGCGACAGGACCCACCGGTCACACAACGTGTCTGGCAACTGCTGGTCGCGGCGATGGCCTCACTGGCCACTGCGGCGGCCACGGTGTTTCTGGTGATGCTGACGCATGTGATGGTAAGCCACCGCATGCCCGATCTGCAGACACCTTCAGGGACGCAGGATTTCGGCGGTATGTCGCACGAATATCGCGAGTACGCAGCCGGCCACAGAACACTTTCGCCCGCACTGGTGTGGTCGGTCACCCTGGATGAGTTGCGCGCTCTGGGCAACGAGCATCTGGGCGCTCCGCGCCGTCGCCTCAACGATCCCACCGAAAATGGCTCGCCGCCCTGGCACTGGCCCTTCCACGACCGGAACATCAACTATCGCTGGGACTCGGCCGATGGCCGAACGGCCTACGTGGAGCTGGTGGGTAATCAGCTCGCTTGGTACAGCGGAACACTTGCGGTATTCGCTTCTCTACTGCTCACGCTCCGCCATCGACTGCTACGCCGCGCGCCGGGTGGACAACCCGAGACCTGGCAGCTGATCGAGTGTCTCACCGTGATCTATGCGGCCTTCATGCTGATGAGCATTGTTTTCGAATCGCGTCGCGTGATGTATCTGTACCATTATTTTCCGGGCCTGATGCTCAGCTACGTGCTGCTGGCATTGTGGTGGCAACGCGGCCGCGAGATCTCCCAACGATTCTCGCTGCAGAGCATCCGGGTGCTCACCGTAGTCATGGCTGCATTCCTGACGAGCTATCTGTTCTTCTTGCCACTCAACAACCATGTGCCCCTCACCAAGGCTGAGTGTGAGAAGCGCAACATCTGGATCTCCTACCTTCTCGATTGCCGCTGATTGCCACGCGGCACAGAGGCGGGCTGCATCAGGAACGCAAAGCGCGCGCCCAGATCGGCTTGAGCATTTGCAGGAGCAGCGCAAGCAGCGCGGCCATGACCAGCGGCACGATCCACATTGATGGTGATGGCGCACTCATGGCGAGGAAAGTGCGCACCGGCGCGACAACCGTCGTCAGAACCAGCAATCCAATAGTGAGTCCCAGCCCCCACCAAACCACCGCTTGGCTGCGCGCCAGCTGCAGGCTGGCGCGTCCATCGTGTCGTCGATTGGTGGTCACCAGCGCCAGATTCACACCCATCAGCGCCAGCCAACCCACCAGCCTCACCTGATTGGCATCGCACCCTGAGCGTGTGGCCCAGATCACCGAACCGGCGGCCACCATGAGCCCCAGCCCACCCTGCAGCAGACTCCAGCCGATCAATGCCGGAGGCAGAACTGCCCCACCCTGACGCCGCGGCGGCCGGCGCATCAGGTCGCCCTCACCCTGCTCGGCCTCGAACACAATCGAGCAAGTGGGATCGATGACCAACTCCATCATGGCGATGAGCATCGGCGTCAGCAGCAATGGCCAGTCGAGCACCAGTGGCATCAGGGCCAGACCGGCGATCGGCAAATGGATAGCCAGAATGTAAGCCATGGCCTTGCGCAGATTGTCGTAGATGCGGCGACCCAGCCCTAATGCACGCACCACCGAGGCGAAGTCATCATCGAGCAGCACCAGCGAGGCCGCCTCACGCGCAACATCCGTCCCGCGACCACCCATCGCAATGCCGATGTGGGCCGCCTGCAGCGAAGGCGCATCATTGACGCCATCACCGGTCATCGCGACCACCTCGCCGTTGGCCTTCAGAGCCTCGATGATGCGCAACTTCTGTAGCGGACTAATCCGTGCGAACACTGTTGTGCGACGCACCCTCTCACGCAACGCCTCCGCATCCAGCGCGTCCAGCTCGACGCCGGTCAGCGGCTCGCTGTCATTGATGCCAGCTTGCCTCGCGATCGCATGCGCCGTGCGGACATTGTCTCCGGTGATCATCACCACACGCACGCCGGCTTCGTGACATTCGCGCACCGCTGCTGGCACGGATTCACGCAGCGGATCAGCCAGACCCACGAGCCCCAGTGAGCGCCAGCGAATCGCATACGGACTTTCAGGCACGCTGACATTGGCTTCCAGCACGGCCTCAGCTACACCGAGCACCCGCAGCGCACGATCCGCCATCTGTTCGGTATCGCGCAGCAGTGCATCCGCCGCCTCGCCGCGCCCGCATAAATCCGCTATTGCTTCGGGAGCGCCCTTCGCAGCGAGCCACAACCGTCCATCGGCAAGTCGCCAGGCACGCGCAATAAAACGCTGCTCGTCGCGCAACGGATATTCGCGAACGAGCGTGCCGACACTGGCATCGGGCAGGATGCGCGCGGCGAGCGTCGCAATGGCCCGCTCCATCGGATCGCCACCTTCGGCTCGGGCTGCAGCGTTGGCTGTCTTGAGCAGAGCAAGCAATGAATCTGCAGCAGCGATTCCCTGCTCAGGCTGCTCGACTTGCCATGAGGCCGCATTGCTGCGCAGCGCGGCCACTGCCATGCGATTTTGCGTCAACGTCCCGGTCTTGTCGGCGCAGAGCACCGTGGCAGTGCCCAGCGCTTCAATGGCTGCAGGTCGGCGCGTCAACACTCGCGAACGCGACAGACGCCAGGCCCCCATCACAGTGAACACCGTCACCACCAGAGGAAACTCTTCCGGCAGCATCGACATGCCCAGCGCGATTCCCACCAACAGCGCCTGCAGCCAGTCACCGCGCAGCCAACCGTAGAACAGCACCGCGGCAATACTGACAACGAATCCTAATATGCCCGCCGCCAGCACGAGTCGCTGCACATCCGACTGCAGTCGTGGTCGCTCGATGACATGACTGCCCAGCACCGCACCGATGCGGCCAATCTCGCTGCTTGTGCCGGTGGCCGTCACACAACCCACACCATTGCCACGAACCAGCAGCGTGCCACTGAGCGCGCGCACTTGCCCGCTCTCGGTGACTGCAGCATCACCCACGGCGAACTTCGCCACCGGCATCGATTCGCCGGTGACCAGCGACTCATCAATTAGCATGTCGTGTGCGGACAGCAATTCGCAATCCGCCGGGATGCGATCGCCCTCCACCATCAACAACACATCACCGACCACCAATTCACGGGCCGGGATGCGCTGCTGCTCACCGTCGCGTAATACCAAAGCGCGCGGACTGGCCAGATTGCGGAGGGATTCCAGCACGCGTTCACTGCGGCCCTGCTGGATCAGCGCGATGATTACCGAGAGGCTGGCAAACAGCGACAACACCAGCGCATCGCCCAACTCGCCCAGCACGACATAGAGCGCACTGGCGAACAGCAGGAGCGCAAACATGGGTTCGGACACCACATCGAGCGCAGTGGTGAGAAGACGCCGGCGCGGAGGATGGGGCATCTCATTCGGCCCCAGATTTTTGAGCCGAAGTGCAGCCTCAGCGGCTGTTAGACCGGGATGAGCCTCAAGTGTCGCGAGCATGCGTCCGGCGGTGGAAGCTGGCCAGCGACTCGACGCCAGCCAACAGGACCGCGGGATCAAATGGCTTGCTGACCATCCAGACAGGTGCATTCACCAGCCATGGCAGCTCGGCATTTGATTTGTCCCCGGTCAGCACGATGGTGGGCGGGGCATGTCCGATCTTGCGCGCCAAGGCCTCGGCCACATCCGTCCCCGTCATATCGTCGGCCAGATGAAAGTCCACGATCAGCACGTCCGGCTGCAGCCGCTCGCTTTGCACACGCTGCAGCGCCTCGGTCCCGCTCGCCACCGAGACCACGCGCAAACCGGCACTGCGCATCAGCATCTGCACAGACGCCCGCACCGCCGCATCATCCTCGACATGTAGCACCAGTGCCGCTTGATCTGCAGCGCCCGGCGCGCCACGAACCAGGTCGGGCGCTGCGGACTTCGAGCTTGAACCAGCGGCTGATATTTCCATGCGTCACCCCTATGTCCGGTGCATCGTGACATACCCAGCCCACGGTGCGCTGTACGGAGCAATGCCTAGCCCACACCGTAGAACCGGTGCCCCGCGGTCATTGCAGCGGCCAACGCGCTGCGATGCGATAGTGCGACCCGCCCCTGCCGTCGGCCGATTCCGCCAGCACGAATTCGCGGACCTGCCATTCGATGGGCGTCAGGGATGACTGCGGTACAGGGTCTGGCAATACCGCAGCTTTGCGCGATTTGCGGCACAAGGTGACATGAGGTCGATAGGCCCGCTGCTCCACCGGCAATGCCCGCGCCTGCAGCCCGCTGGCAATATCGCGCGCCAATCCGATGAGCGAGGGATGAACCATAGAAGGCACGAGACAAAAGATACCAGGCTCCGCCCAGTATTCCTGACGATCCAGCGTGAGAGCGAAAGGCGCAGCGCGAATACTCGCAGCCACTGCGAGCACCTCGTCCAAGCGTGGGTCTGGCACTGCGCCGAGAAAGGCCAGTGTCAGATGCAGATTCTCGGCGCGCGTTGGTGCGGCGCCAGCCTCCGTACAGGAACCACTGGCGACTTGATGTGCCAGCGCGTCCCGTACGGAGGGCTCGGGCCACAGCGCGAAGAACAGCCGCGCCATGAGCCGAATCAGTTGGCCGTCTTGATCGTCGCCTGCATGGTCAGGAACTTCCAAGTGCCCTTCTCGCGACGCGCCACCTGCGTTGCGACATAGGTCGTCGCGGTCACCGACTTGTCGGCATTCACCATGCGATTGGTCTGCTCGCCTCTGATGACAGCCGTATCACCAAAGACACTGATATTCAGCGGACCACGCGTCGTCTCGCGCGGTCGCTCGACCACCGCCTTGATGAATCCAGCCTTGTCGTCGATATGTCCAGTGCCATGCACATGCGTGTAATCATCAGCCAGCACCGCGCCCAACGCTTTCGCATCGCCCGTGTTCATGGCGGTCAGCCGCTTCTGCTCCAGCTCCTGCAGTTGCCGCTGCACTGCAGTCAGCGGTGCTACAACCGGCTTCGGATATAACGCCGCTCCGCGCGTCTTGATCTCATCACCATCCATGCGAATGAACTGCATGCGGTAGAAGTGCTGCGGCAGCTGGCCCGTGACCGTAACCGAATGCACCCACTGCGGATTGGCCGAATAACAAGTCGGATACTTCAGACCCGGAGCCACCTGACCCTTGGTATCGCGGAATCCCGGGGAGTCGGGGCGCATGTATTCGTTCGTGGTCTCGATCACCGGATAGAAACCGCCGCCGTCGTCAAAGTACACCGACGAATACGGATGACCGTGCAGGTTCTCTTTTTCACCAGGCCTGATGAACACTTCCAGCAGCTCAACATGCGAGTCCTGATAGCGCAGGTAATGATTGGCCGGCGCTGCAGCCACCGCGGCGTAGGCAGTTGGAAACGGCCAGTCGGCTGACAGTGGCGCGCCCGACTGCATGGTGGGCGGCGGATTGAGCATCTTGGGGATGTCCTGCATCATCGAGGCATACCAGGTGCGCCAGTTGGCCGCGAACCCGTCGCCGTCGATGCGCTTGTACTCAAGCCGGTAGTAATGCTGCGGGAAGTTACCCTTGACGGTCACATCGTAGGCCTTCTGCTCAGCCTGCGTCTGGCACCAGGGGTAGGACTTGCCGCCCGGCGGCAGATGCGTGCCCGACACCAAACCACCTGTACCCGGCGGCGCGGAGAGCTCCGGCCACGGAGCGTCTGAAGCGATGATCGAAGGCAATGCCAGCGGAGCCATGGTGACCTTGTCGCCAGGCCAATGCGTGACCTCGACGAGCCGCGCATGCGCATCTTCGTACAGCACCTTTTCGCCGGCCGAAACCGGTTGCGCCACAGCGGCCAGCGCCATCAGCGCCAGTGATGCCGAGATCCCCGTCACCGGGGCCGAAATTTTCTTGGACATACCCCCTCCAATCATCTCTTCTTAAAAGGACGCAAAACCGAAGTCATTTTGACCGCGCCAAGGCTGCGCCGCCAGTAGTACAGCCCACAGTAGACCACGAACCGCGGCGCGGCTTACGGCCTCACCAGTAGCAGGCGCCTTCCACCTGCCCCGCGTCCCGCGGCCGCTCCTCGTCCGCCGGGCGGACCCAATGCTCGTTCATGAGCCGGGAGTAGTCGTAGTCGGCACTGTATTGCGGGCTCTCCCAGCGTCGCCCGCGGATGCCAAACAGCAGCTGCAGACTGCCACCCAGGTGCACCGCTTTGCGGCCGCGGCGCTTGGCATGTGCCGCAAGCGGAAATCCGTACGCGCCACAGCCGACCAAGCACACGTCATAGTCATGCTGGTCCATCGCCTCTTCCATGGATCGCAGTGCATCGAACCAGCTTTCAAACCGGGTTGTCTCCCCGGCGATGCTCTGCACCGCGCGGATCGTCATGAGCTCGAACTGCGGCAAGATCTCGCGATCAAAAAGCTGCGTCCGCTTGCGATACTGACTCTCGATGGTGCGCGCAAAGGGATGCACCACCAGCACTCTCTTGCCCGCCAGCGCCTCGGTCCATGGATGCTGCGCAAAGAACGGATTGAGCAGTTCCAGATCCACTTTCGTGGCGTGACCGATCATGGACTCGAACAGTGTCTCGTCAGGCAACCATGAGCCCAGCACGTCCAGCAGCGGCAGGTCAGCCATCATCCGTTCGCTGAATTGGCGGAGCGCATCCTCAGTGGCAGGAAACAGCCCGGCATTGCGATTCATCCGCCGCAACAATTTTCGATCCCACCACCACGGCGGCGCACGACCACGGATGTAGTCCAGCACGCGATGTTTCGTTGCTGTAACGCCGGCATGATTCACCAAGCATTGCAGTTCACTGCTGCCGAAGCGGGCGATCATTGCGGGACCCGGACCCGCCAACAGCTCGCGAATGGCTGAGGCCGCCACGTCCACATCGCGAATGCAGTCCGGACGCGAACGCGACGGCGCGCCGCCCATCCGTCGATTAAGGCTTCGCAGCGAATCGAGCACAAAATGATTGGCCGCCAGTAAAGACAAACGCACACCACCCCGGGTTCGGACCGCTCGCACAGTAGCAAAGAGGCACCGCCAGGGGCTACCGATCAGCCACCCCCTGCTGCCATGCCGCCTTGAAAGCGGCCATTCCGGCCGCATCTCTCTACTTAGTGGCGGGAATGGGGCCCAAGTCCACCCGCCGTGACCACTGGGATGACGTACAATGTTTGGGTGTCTGAAGGGGCCGACCGGTTTCGACGTGGGTTGCGAACCTTCAGGGGCGTGCCGAGGCGCAGTGGCCCTCGTTAATAACCATTGCAAACTTTAGTTGCCAACAACGACAACTTCGCTCTGGCCGCTTAATCCGGCCTAACCTCAGACCCGCTGGTGCCTGTGCCACGGAAACTGGGGACGCGCTCACAGGATCGCGATGCACCGTGCGACGGGATGCATCGTTAAGAGACACCGTCGCTGGCCAAGCGTTTTCCCTGCTGCTCGGGTAGCGTGAGGCGAGAAACCAAAGAGTCAGCTACGCGCGTAGATCCTGAAGTCTAGGACTTGCGGACGGGGGTTCAATTCCCCCCGGCTCCACCATCGCGGCTCCCCGGTAAACGCCGAGGAGCCGCGACCATCAGGGAGTCATTGCCATCCATCGTTCCACTCTCAGCTCATCGAGCTTCTCCACAGCGCGTCGGAGTTTCTTAAGCATTGCGCTGATCGTTAGCAGCTTATTGAGCAGCTGCTCGTCCGGCCCAACACCGCTGACCACCAACCTCTGCGAACTGCCCATCTATCCGCAGCGTCTGGTGCAGCTCGAGGCACAGATCGGTTCTGCACGCGACGGCCGCGCCATGCTGATGGACGCGCGCTGTCCGGCCATCCGCATCGAACTGCGACTGACCGGAGCGGCGGCGCGCAGTGGCTTCGATGATCGACTGAAGCAAGCAGCAGAGGGACTGGCGGATCCGTCCACCGTGCGCCTGCCGGCGGTCCTAACCGGGGTCTATACTGGTCCGCCTGCCGGTTCCTATTTCACTGCCGAGGCGATCGCGGAAGTCACCGCCGGCAAGACCTGATTTTTGTTTGGAGCATTCATGGAATCCCTGCTCGTTTCCACCGGCGTCGTCGCGCTTGCAGAAATCGGCGACAAGACGCAGCTGCTGGCCTTCATCCTCGCAGCGCGCTTTCGCCGTCCGATACCAATCATCGCCGGCATCCTCTGCGCCACTCTGGTCAATCACGGTTTTGCCGGTGCGCTCGGGGCTTGGATCATGGCCACGCTCAGCCCGGCTGTACTGCGCTGGGTGCTCGGCATCTCTTTCCTCGGCATGGCGGTGTGGACGCTGATCCCCGACAAAATCGAGGAAGAAGAAGATGCCATGGCCAGTCGCTACGGCGTCTTTGGCGCAACGCTGGTCAGCTTCTTCCTGGCCGAGATGGGTGACAAGACACAGCTCGCCACCGTTGCCATGGCCGCGCACTTCGGCACGCCGGTGCTGGTGGTGATGGGCACAACGCTGGGCATGTTGATCGCTGATGTCCCGGCCGTGTTCCTTGGTCGCGGCCTGGCCAATCGCATCCCGATGAAGCTGGTGCATTCCATCGCAGCAGCCATGTTCGCCGCGATGGGCGTGGCAACGCTGCTGGGCCTGGGCTCGCGCCTCGGGCTCTAATCACTCTGGAACAGCAGGGATTGCCGGACGCTGTCTCGCGAAAGCAATAAGGGACAGCCGCAAACGATGACGGCATTTTCATGGAACCTTCCCGCTTAAGTCGGGACTATTGACCCATGAAAGCCACCTACGCGATCCCTGCCCTCCTGCTGTTCATCACCCTGTCCGGTTGTGCACCGGTGCTGCCTGAGCCGCGGCCTGAGGTCGTGGGTCCGGAGCGGCCCGCGGTTGCACCCAATACACAGGTTTTCGTTTATCCGACCGCTGGGCAATCTGAGGCCCAACTCGATCGCGATCGCTTCGAGTGCAATGCCTGGGCGGTCAAGCAAAGCGGCTTCGATCCCAGCCTGCCCATCGTCGCTCCGCATCAGCGCGTTCAGGTGGTCAGCGTCGCGCCGCAAGGCTCGGATGTGCTCCCCGGTGCAGTCACTGGCGCAATCATCGGCGCTGCCGTCTCGCGCCCTCGGGATGCGGGAAGCGGAGCGATCGTGGGTGCCATTGCCGGCACTCTGTTGGGCGCCGCCTCCGATCAGGCGCGTCAGGATCAGGCGACCGTCATCAACCGGCGTTTGCGGGAACAGAGCGCCAACGCTGTCGATCCAAGTCTTGAGGCGCATGCCTCCAACTTCCGTCGCGCACTCACGGCCTGCCTCGAAGGCCGCGGCTACTCGGTGAAATAGGCCTTCCCGGCCCCGGAGTCACCATGAAGACTGGAATGAAAATTGCGGTACTCGCTCTGGTCGCGACCAGCGTTGGCACCCTCGCACTACCCGCGGCCCACGCCGCTGAGTCCTACGGTCGGGGCTATGTCTACGACAACCGCTTCAACCACAACCGCTACTACCCGCGCCACGGTTTTTCGATCAGCGTGCTCCCTCCAGGCTACGTGTCCGTGCCCTGGCGCGGCTCGTCCTACTATTACTACGGCGGCGTCTGGTATCGCCCCTATGGCCCACGCTTTCAGGTGATCGAGCCGCCGCGCGGCATTCTGGTCCCGCAACTGCCGCCCGGTTACACCACCGTCTGGATCGGCGGGACGCCCTACTACTACGCGGGCGGCGCCTACTACCTCTGGGAGCCCAATCAGGGCGGCTATATCGTGACCACCGTGCCGCATGGTGCGGAGGCCGCGGCCACCACCAGCGCTCCGGCCGGCGACGAAATGTTCGCCTACCCGAAAAACGGCCAAAGCGAGGCGCAACAGTCCAAGGACCGCTACGAATGCTATGACTGGGCCCGTGGCCAGACCGGCTATGACCCAACGCAGCCGGCCGGTGGGGTCAGCCCTGCCCAGGCCGAGAGCAAGCGGTCGGATTATCAGCGCGCACAGAAAGCCTGCCTCGACGCTCGGGGCTACAGCGTCCGCTAACACGCCCTTCCGGACCGCGGCGGCGACCGTGCCGCCGTGGCCGACAACTCGTCATCTGGGGCCGCGTCTGGCATCATCGCGCGCAATCCGGCCCACGGCCGCGTGACAAAAGACCGATACCCGCCGCCGATGTCCCCATTCAAATCTGAATTCCTGAGCGTGCTCCATGAGCGCGGCTTCATACACCAGTGCACCGATCTGGCCGCGCTCGACGAGCTGGCCGCTAAGCAGGTCGTGACCGGCTACATCGGCTTCGACGCCACTGCCCGCTCGCTGCATGTGGGCAGCCTGATCCAGATCATGATGCTGTACTGGCTGCAGCAGACCGGTCATCAGCCCATCGCACTGATGGGTGGCGGCACCACCAAGGTGGGCGACCCCTCCGGCAAGGACACGCAACGCGCGATGCTGACCGACGCGGACATCCGCGCCAACCTCGATTCCATCCGCGGTGTATTCACCAAGTTTCTGCGCTTCGGCTCTGGCGAGCGCGACGCGGTCATGGTCGACAACGACGAGTGGTTGTCGAAACTCGGCTATGTGGATTTCCTGCGCGACTACGGCACGGAATTCACGATCAATCGCATGCTGACCTTCGACAGCGTCAAGCTGCGGCTCGAGCGCGAGAGTCCGCTCACGTTCCTCGAATTCAACTACATGCTGATGCAGGCTTATGACTTCCACGCGCTGTACCGGCGCCACGGTTGCCGCCTGCAGATGGGTGGCTCCGACCAGTGGGGCAACATCGTCAATGGCGTAGAGCTTTGCCGTCGCAAGGATGGCGTCGAGGCCTTCGGCCTGACCACTCCGCTGCTAACCACGGCCTCCGGCAAAAAGATGGGCAAGACCGAGAGCGGCGCGGTCTGGCTGAATGCCGATATGTACAGCGCCTACGACTACTGGCAGTACTGGCGCAATGCCGAAGATGCCGACGTGGGAACACTGCTGGCACGCTTCACCACTTTGCCGATGAGCGAAGTGCGTCGGCTTGCCGCCCTAGGTGGCGCAGAGATCAACGAAGCCAAGAAGATCCTCGCCACAGAAGCCACTCGCTGGATTCACGGCGCGGAAGCGGCCGAAGCCGCAGCGGCGACAGCACGCACCACCTTTGAGTCGGGCGGTACTGCAGCTGGTTTGCCCATGCACAGCATTGCGCGCAGCACACTGGATCAGGGATACGGATTGTTCGACGCCTTCGTGGCGGCAAAGCTCGTCAGCTCGAAGAGCGAGGCTCGACGCCATCTCGCGGCCAACGCCCTGCGCATCAACAACGAAGTCATCACTGCCGAGCGCGCACTCACGGCCAATGATCTGGCCGACGATGTCATCAAGCTGTCAGTGGGCAAGAAGAAGCACGCGCTGATTCGGCCGGAATAGCCCTCGCCCAAATATCTCCGGCGCCACCGGAATCCTCCCTGAGGAGGACCGGTGGGCCGACGAGACATTCGCTCTCTATGGCGACGTCGGATGCAGAATCAGCTTCTGTACCCGCCAGTTCAGCAGCTCGGCAACATAGAGCTCGTTCTCCGACGGGCAGGCCATCTCGTGGATGCCGCCGAACTTCTTCAATGTTTTGCCCGACCCGCCCAGCCAGCCCAGAACCTTGCCATCGAGCGTCATCTTGTAGATGCGCCCGGGGAAGGCATCGGCAACATACAAGTACTGCTTAGGGCCCGGCGTGATGCACAACGCCCACGGCGCACCGGGGCTTGCCCATGGGCCGCCGGCAGTGCCCGGCGCCGGCGTGTTGCCAATGGCCGTTCGCGCTCCGGCCGGCAGCGGCAGGTCGATGCGCAGGGTACGCAGCAGCTTTCCACTCGTATCGAACACCTGAATACGTGAATTGCCACGATCAGCCACATAAATGTTGTTGGCTTTATCCGATGCGATGGAATGCAGGTTATTGAACTGGCCCGGGCCGCTGCCGAACTCACCCCAAGAGCCGACCCAGTTGCCGTCCTTGTCCAGCTTTGCAACACGCGAATTGATATAACCGTCGCTGATATAGGTGTTGCCATCCGAATCCCAGGTCATGTCAGTGACCTGGCGGAAGTAACCATCAATCGCTGGTAGCGGCGGCTTCGGATGCTCCAGCGGCTTGGCGGATTCGTCTGAGGCTTCGGCCTTGCGGCCGACCACCATAGTGACGCGTCCCTGCTGATTAAAACGCACAACGACATCAGACCCCTTGTCGGCCACCCAGATGTTGTCCTGCGGGTCGATGCGCACGGCATGCGCGTAGGACCAGCCATACAGATGGGCACCGATTTCGCGCAGGAACCGGCCGCGGGAATCGAACTCCAGGAGCTGTGCTGCAGCCGCGCCATAGGCCGGACCGCTGGTGTTTCCACGATGTAGCACGTAGATGTTTTTCTTCGAATCGACCGCAATTCCCGCCACTTCGCCGAAGTTCATGTCTTTCGGAAGGGTCAGCGGATTCGGCAGAGAATCGAAGGGAATCTCGGGCACCGGCGCCGCGACGGGAACCTGTCCAACCGCAGGCAGTGTCATCACAGCCCATGTCAGCAACCAAAGCTTGCGCATGCCATCAACCCCCGAAATTGCTTGTGATCAGACAGCCTGCGACCAGCGCAGCCTTTTTTATGAATCTTCGGGAAGGGTGACCGATGCCGCTGACCAAGGCAAGCCATTTGCCGGCGCGCCATCGGGCTCGCATGGCGTCGATGCCGTTGATGGTCGACTCGCTGGTTGCACGTTCGCCCTGCGCTTGAGTATCGTCGGTGTCTTGCCGGGCTGCGAAGCCGGGCGTCATCGACTGCTCGCCAGCGTCAACCGAGCAGCTTCAAGGGGGAAAAAAGAATGAGCACTGTTTCAAGTATCCGTAGGGCGGCTCTGGCCGCGGCCTTTTCGCTGGGCGCATTCCTGTCACCGCTCGCACCCGCAGCGGAGACGGCTGCGCCGACCGCGGCCGCCAGCAACCGGGTACCGGCCGATCGCGCCACTTATTTCGGCAACAGCAATCTGCAGAACATCTGGAAGGATCTGGAATCCAGGCAGGTCATCAACCAGCGCATCGTTGAAGGCGGGAGCTACAGCGTTAATGTGCGCATCGTCAAACCCACGGATGCACCGTTGGTTCACCAAACATCCTTTGATGTCTGGGTCGTGACGGCCGGCAGCGCCACAGCCATCACCGGCGGGGAACTGTTGAACCCCGTGCAGCGTGCAAACGCCGACGACAAAGAGGGTTCATCGATCCGCGGTGGAACGGAACAGGCCCTGAAGACAGGCGACATCCTGTTCATTCCTCCCGGCGTGCCCCATGGGTTCAAGGACATCAATGGCTTCCATGCGTTTCTGATGCGCTTCGAAGCACAGGCCGCAGCCGCCAAGCCATAGATCTAATCCAAGCCGGGTTTAATTCAAGCCAGGCGACTCTGGCAGGCGAAGGAATCCGCCACTCCAAAAGACAAAGCCCCGACACTCAAAGAGTGCCGGGGCCTTGTTGCATGAGAAGCCTGACAGTGACCTACTCTAGCGTGCCTGAGGGCACACTACCATCGGCGCAGAGCGTTTTCACTTCCGAGTTCGAAAAGGGATCGGGTGGTTCCCACTCGCTAATGCCATCAGGCGAAACCGGAAAATTCTTCTCGTGTTCGACGCTTGTCGCGTTCCAATCAATGTGAACAATCGCTTGCAATCACCATGCCTCGCACTTTCTGGCCAAGGCCAGACTGCTTGAGGTTATATGGTCAAGCCTCACGGGCAATTAGTACCGGTTAGCTGAAGTCATTACTGACCTTACACACCCGGCCTATCAACCACGTAGTCTTCGTGGGCCCTTTAGGGGAGTCGAGCTCCCAGGGAGATCTAGTCTTGGGGGGGGCTTCCCGCTTAGATGCTTTCAGCGGTTATCCCGTCCGCACATAGCTACCCGGCAGTGCCACTGTTGTGACAACCGGAACACCAGTGGTGCGTCCATCCCGGTCCTCTCGTACTAAGGACAGCTCACCCTCAAATCTCCAACGGCTACGGAAGATAGGGACCAAACTGTCTCACGACGTTTTGAACCCAGCTCGCGTACCACTTTAATCGGCGAACAGCCGAACCCTT
>CANGBB010000009.1 GCA_947452065.1 Gammaproteobacteria bacterium | reverse complement strand
GGACTGGCGGAAGGAATACAACGAGGAAAGACCGAAGAAATCACTCGGCGGGCTGACGCCTGCCCAGTATGCGAAGCAACTGGCCATAAAGGCCATTACAATGCCGGAAAACTCTAGATCCGCTCGCTACTAAAAGCGGGGGGACGTCGGAGAAACTAAGATCAAAAAGCTGGGATGAATTCTCCCTGCCCGACTCTCCAGAAATGGATTTCATTATCACCGTGTGCGACAACGCTGCGGGTGAGGTTTGTCCGGTATGGGTAGGAAACCCCGTCACGGCTCATTGGGCATATCCAGACCCTTCAAGGGTTCAAGGCTCCGACGACGAAAAGCGACTGGCATTCAAGGAAGTCATGGGTGGCCTGAATACACGAATCCAAGCCCTAGCCAATATCCCGATAGATCAGCTTGATCGCATGAGTTTGGCCGCGAGGGTTCGGGAGCTTTCAAAGATATGAGTGGCGTCACCCAACAGCTTTCATTCCTCGACCGTTATCTGACGGTCTGGATATTTGCGGCCATGGCAGTAGGCTTGGGATTGGGCTACTTCGCGCCGCAAGTAGGACAGCTCGTGGGCTCATTTCAAATGGGCACCACCAATCTACCCATCGCAGTTGGATTAATCCTCATGATGTACCCGCCCTTTGCGAAGGTCAGGTACGAAGAGCTGCCTGACGTGTTCAGAGACATGAAGGTGTTTGGCATCGCCATGCTTATGAACTGGGTTGTCGCGCCGGTCGTCATGTTTTCCTTAGCGGCCCTGTTTTTTCCCGACCAGCCCGAATATTTTGCTGGATTAACACTGATCGGTTTGGCGCCCTGTATCGCCATGGTCATTGTCTGGAACGAGATAGCGAAAGGCTCCACGGAATATGCCGCGGGTTTGGTGGCGTTCAATGCTGTTTTCCAAGTTTTGTTTTTCAGCCTCTACGCCTACTTCTTTCTGACGGTTCTTCCACCATATTTTGGGCTGAGCGGTGTAGCAGTAAAAATCACCATCGGCCAGATTGCAAAGAGTGTGTTCGTTTACCTCGGTATACCCTGCATCGCGGGATTTCTGACCCGATTCATATCACTTCGGTTCGTCAGTAAGGCCTGGTACCACGACATATTCGTACCCAAGCTCGGCCGGCTAACGCTTATCGCATTGTTATTCACCATTGTCGTCATGTTCAGCCTGAAGGGCATGGTGATTGTCACTTCTCCTATGGATGTCATGAAAATAGCTTTACCGCTACTGATCTACTTCGTAGCGATGTTTCTGGTCACATTCCTGATTACGGCCAAGGCGGGAATTGACTACAAGCGCTGCTGTACGCTGTCCTTCACAGCCGCGAGCAACAATTTTGAACTGGCGATTGCCGTCGCCATTGGGGTCTTTGGAATCAATTCGGGTGTGGCGTTCGCTACCGTCATCGGACCACTGGTTGAGGTGCCGATCATGGTGGCTCTGGTCTCCCTGGCATTGGGAATAAGGAAGCGATTCTTTTCAGCCTGATCCCACAGCGACTCCATAGCGGTATGATGGGGCGGTACGCCCGTCTTCCAGGAGTCGGCAATGCTGCGATTGAAGGTCAACGGTACTGAACGCGTCATCGACACTGAGCTCGATGCGTCCACCCCCTTACTGTGGGTCCTGCGTGACGAACTCGGGCTGCGTGGCACCAAATTCGGCTGCGGTGGCGGCTTCTGCGGCGCTTGCACGGTGCACATCAACGGTGAACCGGCGCGTGCGTGTCAGCTGCGTGCCGTGGACCTAGCCGGCGTTGATATCACCACCATCGAAGGGCTGGCCGCTCAGGGCGGCACACTGCATCCGCTGCAGCAGGCCTGGATTGACCACGACGTGCCTCAGTGCGGTTACTGTCAGGCCGGGCAGCTCATGAGCGCTGCGGCGCTGCTGAAGAAAAAAACGAAACCAAGCGACGCGGACATTGATAGCGCTATGGCCGGCAATCTCTGCCGCTGCGGCACCTACCAGCGTATCCGCGCTGCAATCCATGCGGCCGCGAGTAAGATGGGAGGGAAGCGCTCATGAGCGGCATTCATACCCGTCGCGATTTCCTGCGCACCAGCACGGCTGCTGGTGGTGGGCTGCTGCTGGCCGGAACACTGGGCGGTCAGGTGCTGCTGGCCCAGACAACACCAGCCGGTGCTCCGACAGCGGGTGCGGCAACTGAGTCGTTGTCGCCGCTGGTGTTCGTCAAGATCGAGCCGAACGGCGCCATTCGCATCTATTCGGCGCGCGCGGAAATCGGTCAGGGCATCAAGACGTCATCGGCCATGACGGTGGCGGAGGAAATGGATGCCGACTGGTCGCGCGTTACGGTCGAGCAGTCACCGGTAGACAATACGATATACGGCGCGCAGACCGTGGGCGGATCGCGTTCGACACCGGCTAGTTGGGATGCGCTGCGTCGCTGTGGTGCCGCGGCACGAGCTATGCTGATCACCGCTGCAGCGCGCGTCTGGCAGGTCAATGAAAACGAGTGCACCACAGAGCGTAGCGTGGTCACGCACTGGCCCAGCCGCCGCACGCTGAGTTACGGTGAGCTGGCCGTCCGTGCCGCCGCAGTGCCGGTTCCGGACGCGACCCGACTGCCGCTGAAGAACAGCCGCGACTACAAACTGATCGGCACGCGCGTGGCCAATGTCGACAATCGCAAGATCGTCACCGGCGAGCCGCAATACGGAATGGATGTGCAGCTACCAGGGATGCGCTATGCGGCCCTCGCGCGCGCGCCGCGACGTGGCGCAACAGTCCAGAGCGCGAACATTGATACCGTGAAGCGCATGCCCGGTGTCAGTGACGTCTTCATCGTCACAGATGCTGCAGCGGACGCGAACGAACTGTTACCCAGTGTGGCCGTGATCGCCAACTCCACTTGGAATGCGTTCCGCGCCCGCGATGCCCTGCAGATTCAGTGGGACGAGACGCGTGCAGCCGGCGACAGCTGGAGCAGTTACGAGAAGCAGGCGCGTGAACTCAGCCAGCGCGAAGGAGCGCAGGTGGTACGTCAGTCCGGTGATGTCGCCGGTGCCTTCAGTTCAGCTGCCCGGACGCTCGAGGGCTTTTATTCCTATCCATTCCTATCGCACGCTCCGCTCGAGCCGCAGAACACCACCGCATGGTTCCGCGACGGCATGCTTGAGATGTGGTGCCCAGTGCAAATGGTGGATCGTGCGCGCCCAGCCATCGCCAAGCTGATGGGTCTTTCTCTAGAAAAGGTCGTGGTGCACCTGCCGCGCATCGGCGGCGGTTTTGGTCGTCGGCTCAGTTGGGATTACATGGTTGAAGCTGCGGTGCTGTCCAAGCGCGTGCAAGGTCCGGTGAAACTGGTCTGGTCGCGCGAGGATGACATCCGCTTCGACTACTACCGACCGGGCGGCTTCCATGCGCTCAAGGGTGCGCTTGATGCCAAGGGCCGGCTCACGGCCTGGCAGGATCACTTCATCACCTTCAGTGCCGACGGCAAGACGCCGGTTGGCGTGGGTGTCATCGACACGGCTGATTTCCCCATACCGGTGCTGGAGAACACTCGCCTCACGCAATCGCTCCTACCGCTGGCGACGCGCACAGGCGCATTCCGCGCGCCGCGCAGCAACGGCTTGGCCTTCCCGATCCAGTGCTTCCTGCATGAAATGTCCGCAGCAGCGGGGCGTGACCATGTCGAGTTCCTGCTCGATCTGTTCGGTGCACCACGACCAATCGTAGCCGGCAATGCCAATTCAACGCATGCCGGCCGCGCAGCGGCCGTGATACGACTGGCGGCACAGAAGGCGGGCTGGGGCCGTAAGCTCGCGCCCGGACGCGGTATGGGCATGGCCTTCTATTACTCGCACTCCGGTCATGTTGCTGAGGTGGTCGACGTCAGCGTGTCCAAGGACAAGAAGCTGACCGTGCATCGTGTGGTGGTGGCAGCCGACATCGGTCTCATCGTTAACCGGCTCGGTTTCGAGCAGCAGGCGCAGGGCGCAGTCATGGACGGACTGAGCATTGCGCTGGGCCAGCGCATCACGATGGAGCGTGGTGCAGTGGAGCAGAGCAACTTCGGTGACTATCCGCTGATGCGCATCAGTGCGGCACCAAAAGTCGAAGCCTACTCTGTCGACAGCGACAGCCCTCCGACTGGCTTCGGCGAGCCAGCCTTGCCGCCTCTGGCACCGGCGCTGTGCAACGCCATCTTCGCAGCCACAGGTGAGAGGGTGCGTACGCTGCCACTGTCCCTCTCGGGCTACCACGCCTGAGAGCGGGTCGGCAGGGTGCTCTCGCGCAAACCAAAGAACTCAACAAAGAAGCCTTCCTCTTCCTGTGCAGATAGTCCCAGCGTGATGACTGGCTAAGCGTGTTCGCCGCGATCGAGCTGGAGCTCAGAAAGCTGATGTCCGGGCATTGAATTTAATTCAAGGAGTTCATAGTGGCTGAAATGACATTCGTTGAATCCGTGAAGATCTGTTTTAGGAAGTACGCGGAATTTCGTGGGCGCGCTTCTAGGTCTGAATATTGGTGGTTTTCCCTCTTTCTTTTGCTGCTTTACGTGGTGGCAGCTGTGCTCGGAAACCGCATCCTGATTGCGGCATCATTAGGCACCATTCTTCCGGCGATATCCGTCTTCGTACGACGGCTCCATGATGTGGGCAGGAGCGGATGGTGGTATTGGATCTATCTGGTCCCGCTGGTTGGAACCATTGTCCTGCTGGTCTGGTGTTGCAAGAAGGGAACGGTAGGCCCGAATGATTATGGCCCGGACCCGTTTTCTCCGGCGGCGTCAGATTTGTCCTGACTTCTTCACTGGGGCTCAGCGACCAGATCGTAGTCGTCCGCGCCAATGATGCGCACATGGGCAAAGTCGCCAGTCTTCAGTCCGCGCGCCTTGCGGATGCGCACCACACCGTCGATCTCTGGTGCATCGCCGGCGGTACGTGCGATGGCGACGCTGCCTTCCATGCGATCCACAAGTACTTGCACTGTTTGTCCGACACGCTTGGCCAGACGCGCACTGCTGATGGCGGCGGCGCGCTCCATGAATCGTGCGTGACGCTCTTCCATCACCTCATCAGGGACCGCGGCGGCGATATCGTTAGCGGTTGCGCCTTCAACGGGCGAGTACTTGAAGCAGCCCACACGGTCGAGCTGCGCGGCGTCGATCCACTGCAGTAGTTCTTCGAATTCCGCATCTGTTTCGCCCGGGAAGCCGACGATGAAAGTGCTGCGTAGCGTGAGTTCCGGGCACTGGGCGCGCCAGGACTCAATGCGCTTGAGCGTATTCTCGGCATGGGCGGGTCGGCGCATGCGCTTGAGTACTGACGGACTGCCATGCTGAAAAGGGATGTCCAGGTAGGGCAGCACCTTGCCTTCAGCCATCAATGGCAGCACGGCGTCCACGTGCGGGTACGGATATACATAGTGCATGCGCACCCAGACACCCAGCTCGCCCAGTTCGCGTGCCAGATCTAGGAAGCGGGTCTCGATGCGTCGCCCCTTCCAGTCCACCGCGCGATAGCGCAGATCACTCCCATAGGCACTGGTGTCCTGCGAGATGACCAGCAGTTCCTTCACGCCGCTGGCAACCAGCTGTTCGGCCTCGCGGAGCACCTCGTCGATGGGCCGGCTGGCCAGATCGCCACGTAGTGCGGGAATGATGCAGAAGCTGCAGCGGTTGTTGCAGCCTTCGGAAATCTTCAGGTAAGCATAGTGGCGCGGAGTGAGACGCACGCCGGCCGGCGGCACCAGATCAACGAACGGGTCATGCGGCTGCGGCAAGTGAGTGTTGACGGCAGCCAGCACCTGCTCGGTGGCATGGGGGCCAGTAACGGCCAGCACTTTCGGATGGCGCGAAAGGATCGTTTCGGGCTTCACGCCAAGGCAGCCGGTCACGATCACGCGGCCATTCTGCTGCAGGGCTTCGCCGATGGCATCCAGCGACTCGTCGATGGCCGAGTCGATGAAGCCACAGGTATTCACTACCACCAGATCGGCCCCGCCGTAATCCGGTGAAATGCCGTAACCGCGCATCTTCAGCTCGCTGATGATGCGTTCCGAGTCCACCAGTGCTTTGGGGCAGCCTAGGCTGACAAAACCCACGCTGGGCGTGGCAACAGTGCGTTCAGTTGGGTCTTTCATGGTCTACAATGCGTTTTAGCCAGTTTACATGGTGCCGCGGATATTCCCGATGCCTTTTGATAAACAGTACTACGAGCGCTTCTACTCCAACCCCCGCACCGCGGTGATCACGGAGGGTGAGAACAGGCGCCGCGCTGAGCTGATCGCTGCCGCGGTCAACTATCTGGAGCTGCCGGTGCGCACCATACTGGATGCCGGCTGCGGTATGGGCCTGCTGCGCAAGCCGCTGCTGAAAGCCTTCAAGAAGGCCGAGTATGTCGGCATGGAATACAGCGAGTATCTATGCGAGCGCTTCGGCTGGCACCACGGCTCAGTACACAGCTGGCGAACCAGCCAGCGTTTCGAGCTGGTGGTCTGCTACGACGTGCTGCAATACCTGAACGACCGTGATGCCGCCAAGGCGATCGCGAACCTGGCTCGCTGGTGCCGCGGGGTTATGTACTTCAGCGCGTTGACGCGAGAAGACTGGCAGGAAAACTGCGAACAGGAAAAGACTGACAAGGTGCTGGGTCTGCGAGCGGGCAACTGGTACCGCCGACAGTTGCAGAAGCACTTTGATCCGCTGGGCTGCGGCATGTGGATCAAGCGCGGCGCACCGCTGCTCGCTTGGGAAATGGACAAGGCGCCGCGCATCTAGCGCGGGCCTTCCCGATTACGAGACATCGATCAATGACCCTGCCCGTACAGCGCGACGTCAGCCGAGAATTCTTTGCGGCCGTGACGCCAACGCCGGCTCGTTTGGGACCGCGCATCGCCTGGATGCTGCTGTTGAATCTGCTGCGCCTGCCGGGGATGTCCCGGCTTCTGCAGCGTCTGCGTTCGAGGTAGAGGGCCATGGCCAAGCGCATTCCCGTCACCGTGTTGAGCGGTTTTCTGGGCTCCGGCAAGACGACGCTGTTGAACCGCATCCTGTCCGAGAATCACGGCAAACGCATCGCTGTCATCGAGAACGAGTTCGGTGCCGTCGGCGTGGATCACGATCTCGTCATCGGTGCGCAGGAAGAAATCTTCGAGACGGCCAACGGCTGTATCTGCTGCACGGTGCGCGGCGATTTGATTCGCGTACTCGGTCAGTTGCGCAAGCGGCGTGAGCGCTTCGATTACGTGTTGGTTGAGACCACCGGTCTCGCGGATCCCGGTCCGGTCGCTCAAACCTTCTTCGTCGACGAAGACCTGAAAGAAGACTACGCGCTAGACGCAATCGTGACACTGGTCGATGCGCATCACATTGCCGGACAGCTGCGCAGCGCGCAGGCGGCGGTGGAGCAGGTGGCCTTTGCCGACGTAATGCTCCTCAACAAGACCGATTTGGTCACGCCGGAGACGCTGGCCGCGGTCGAGCGTGAACTGCGCGCGATCAATGCAACGGCGCCTATCGTGCGCACAAAAAATGCAGAGCTTCCGCTGGAGAAGGTGCTCAACCTTGGTGCGTTCGACCTGGATCGCGCCCTGCAGCTGGATGAAAAATTCCTTGAAGCGCCGCGACCGTTTGAATGGGCGGGCGCCTATGAATTGAAGGCTGGAACGGTGTTGCTGCATACGGGTGCTCATCATGGGCATGGCCATGACCATGGGCATGAGCACGGCCCAGCCTGCAGCCATGAGCACGAGCACGGCCCTGATTGCGGACACGATCACGGCGAAGCGCTGCATGGCGTTCGCTTCGTAGTACTGCAGTCCGTCGAGAAGGGCGCCGCTGGTATCGATGGGCTGGCCGATATTGCAGCCACGTCTTTTGGCGGCGAGCCGCTGAAAGTGAGCAGCGGCGAAGCTATTCCGCCGGGGCGACTGTGCGCACTGGAGTGGGATGAGGGCGGTGAGTTTGCATTGAACCTGCCCGAGGCGGGTTACTGGGTGATGTTCATCGAACATGCGCCTGCTGAGTTCGGTTTCCATGTTCATGGCGTCGCGCCGGTGGCCGAGCGCGAATTCGGATCGCATCATCACGAGGCCGAGGTGGGTTCAATCGGTATCGTCGAGCCTCGCGAACTGGATTCCCGAAAGGTGAACGACTGGCTGTCCTATCTGCTGCAGAGTCGCGGCGCTGACATCCTCCGCATGAAGGGCATTCTTGCTTTCAAGGGCGAGCCGCGTCGCTATGTGTTCCATGGCGTGCATATGATCTTCGACGGCAAGTTGGAGCGGCCCTGGGGTGGCGACACCCGGACCAATCGCATGGTGTTCATCGGCCGGAATCTTGATCGCAACGAACTCGAAGCTGGTCTCGAATCCTGTATCGCGAAGTGATGCACCTGAATGAATAGCGTTCCGTTGCTGCAGCGTCGTGTGCAGCTCGCGCTGGGGGAGTATCCAGTCGATGCTGCGTTTTCGCCGGATGGCGCCACGGTGGTGGTGGCGGGCGGCGAAGGCGGTGTGTTTCGCGTCAGCCTGCGCGCAGCCGGCAACGTCGAACGCATGGGTGAACATGCAGGCGGCGCGCTGGCGCTGGCCTGGCAGCCTGCAGGAGCGCTGTTTGCCAGCAGTGGCCAGGATGGTGCTGTGCGTCTATGGGATTCGCGCAACACTGATTCGCGTGTCATCCATACCCACCGCGAATGGACTGAGCATCTGGCTTTCTCGGGTAACGGCAAGTTGCTTGCCGTCGGTAATGCCACGCGGCTACATATCTTCGACAGTGCCGGGGTCGAACAAACGCTGATCGCGGGTCATGCGGGAAACATTGCCGCGCTGGCGTGGCGGCCCAAGTCCACTGAGGTGGCAGCAGCCTGCAACGGCGGGGTGCGGGTGCATCGCATCACTACGCCGGTAGTGTCGCGCTCCTATGACTGGAAGGGGGCTTGTCTGACGGCCAGTTGGCGCCCCGATGGCAGCGTACTGGCTTCCGGTCTGCAGGACGGCACCGTGCACTTCTGGAACATCGTCACCGGCAAGCAGTCGGAGATGAAAGGGTATGGCGCCAAGGTCGCGCACACGGGCTGGAGTGCCAACGGCAAATATTTGGCCACCGCGGCTGATCGCAGCATCATCGTCTGGGAGTTTGCCGGTCGCGGGCCCGAGGGCAGCGAGCCCATTCAATTGAACGGCCATACGGACCGCATCATGCAAATGATCTGCGCTCCAAAAGGCCCCTATCTGGCCAGCGCCGGCCGCGATTGCCGGCTGTTGCTGTGGCGTCCGGGTTTCGCAGATGAGCCGGTGGATGCCGATCTGTTAAGTGACGAAATTGTGCTGCTGCGCTTTTCCGCCGATGGAAAGACGCTGCTGGCGGGTGATCGGGATGGCAACCTCACCGTCATGGTCGTGGGCGTTGGCTAGGAGCGACGTGTGCTAGCATCCGCTGATAAGGCGACATGAAAGTCGCCGCATAACAGCGGGGGGTGCTGCATGAATCGCAGCCGCAAGTCTGGTCTGGCTATGGCTTTGGTATTGCTGGGAGTGGCAACTCCCGCACTGTCGCATCACTCCTATGCACTGTTCGACATGTCGCAGCGACGTACCATCGATGGTGTCGTCGCCAAGCTCGAATGGACGAATCCGCATACATTCGTTTGGCTGTATGTGAAGGGTAAAAACGGCTACGACCTGTATTCATTCGAAAGCAGCGGTGTGGCCGAACTGCGGCGTTATGGCTGGACACCCGAGACGCTGGCTCCGGGTGAAAAGCTCACGGTCGAATACTTCCCCCTGAAAGATGGCCGCAACGGTGGTGCCTTTATCCGCGCTGTTCATGCGGATGGTAAGGTCACTAATAACGAGCCGGACGCGCCGGGGCAAAGTGGTGCCAGCGCCTTCGACAAGAACAAGAAAACGCCATGATCAATACTGCTGCCCGAAGCGCGTATGCCGCTGGTGCGTTGCTATGTCTCACGCTCGCCGCGCTGGGTGATGCAGCCACACCGCCGACTCCAACAGCGGTGGCGGCTGCTACGACCAAGTCGGCACCATCCGCAGTAACAGCGTCAAAAACTGTGACGCCTGACTGGAGCGGTGGCTGGCGATCGATGCGACAGGCGCTGTTGGATTCCAACGCAGCGCTCCAGCCCGTGCTGCGCAGCGCTGCACAGGCCGGTGTCAGGCAGCACGGCGAACTGTCTCGTGCCAATCAGCTCGATATTCGTTCAGTCTATTGTCAGCCGCCAACTTTTGGTGGCTACAGTGGCGGCTTTCACGGCAGCATCGAGTTTCTATTCACGCGCGATCGAGTGACCGTCATCTGGGAAGGTGGTCTGGTGCGGCGTCTCTACACAGATGGACGCGCATTACCCGAAAAGCCTGAGCCGACTGATGCCGGCACATCAGTGGCCCACTGGGAAGGCCAGACACTGGTGGTGAAAACCGTCGGTCTCAGGCCCGAGGCCAATGCCTTGGACATCGCCGGCATTCCGGTGGGTCGGAATGCGGTCGTTACCGAGCGCATGTTCCTCAAAGATGCCGATACCTTGCAGGTGGATGCGACGCTGGAAGCACCGGATGCCCTCACTGCGCCGGCGAAGGTCACCTACCTGTATCTGCGCCGCCGCAACTACACGATGACGGATTTCACGGCCTGCCCGGCATTTGATCGCTCGGTGGATCCGGAAACCGGCTATCAGCGCTTTGACATGACGCCGCCGACAGATTTGCCGCCACCGCCCAAGGACTGAAGCTCGGCGTCGCGCTGTCATCACGCAGCGAATCTCGGTAGCCTGTTGCGTGATGAATGCTCCCATCATTATTGTCGGTGCTGGCCAGGCTGGTTTGCAGGTCGCCGATTCACTGCGTCAGGATGGCTTTGACGGCCGGATTCTCATCTTTGGTGATGAGCCCCATATTCCCTACAACCGTCCGCCGCTGTCCAAGAAGTGGCTTCTGGCGCCTCAGGAACTGTCTGGCATCACGATCCGTGGGCCGGAGTATCTGCAGCGCAAGCAGATTGAGCTGCATACGAACAGACGTGTGCAGGCCATCGATTGCCAGACCCAGACTCTTCAACTCGAGGATGGCGAGCGCCTGACCTATCGCGGTCTTGCGTTGTGCACTGGAGCGCAACCGCGACGTCTATCGCTGCCGGGCGCAACGCTGGGCGGCGTACTGAACCTGAAGACGGTCGAGGATGCGGTGGCATTGTCCGCTGCGCTCGATTTATGCGAGCAGAAAAACCGACCGCTGGTGGTAATCGGCGGTGGATTCATCGGACTGGAGGTGGCTGCGACCGCGCGCAAGCGAGGTGTGGAGGTCACGGTGCTGGAAGGACAGGGCAAGCTGATGTCCCGAGTGGTGGCGCCACTGGTGTCTGATGCAGCGCGTGCTCTGCACGAGTCTCATGGCGTGCAGTTGCTGTTCAATGTGAAGATCACAGCGCTGGAAGGCGAGCGGGACACGGTGGATTCAGTTCATCTGGAGGATGGGCGGCGCATACCGGCTGGCTGTGTCCTGGTCGGTATTGGTGTGGAACCAAATATGCAGCTGGCGCAGTCAGCAGGTCTGGAGTGTGAGCGCGGCATTGTCGTTGATGACTGCTCACGAGCCAGCGCTGCACATGTGGTGGCAGCGGGCGACTGCACGGTACGTCGCCGTGCTGACGGTACGCTGATACGTCTCGAGTCTGTGCAGAATGCGGTCGAGCAGGGCAAAGCAGCCGCAGCGGCATTGCTGGATCGGGAACAACCGTTCACCGCCACGCCTTGGTTTTGGTCCGATCAATTCGAGATGAAATTACAGATGGTCGGATTGAGTCACGGCTATGATCAGGTAGCCACACGGGGTGATATCGCGGGACGCAGCTTCACAGCCTTTTACTATCGTGATCAGCGTTTGATTGCTGCGGATTCGCTGAATCGTCCCTCCGAGCACATGCTCTCGCGCAAGCTGCTCGATCGGGGAATCTCACCCACTCCCGAGCAGGTTGCTGACCCATCCTGCAATCTGCAGGCGCTATTAGCGGTCGGAAATCCGGGTTGATTGCCCCGGAGTGGAGTCGCTGGTGAGCAGGAACTCGGTGTTGCGGTAACTCATCACCGCACCCTCGCGAGTAATTTCCACTACTCGCGCGCCTTCAGCAGTCGACTCTCCCTCGCCCAGCCGCTTCATGTTCACGAACACATAGCGCCGCGCCGGACTGTTGTCGTAGACGTGCAGGTCGAGGCGCAGCGCCGGCAGTGTGTTGCGAATGTCGGCGTAGTTGCGCGGTGTAACGCCGCGGGGTCGGGTGCGTTCACTGGCAGCGGCCGGCACGAAATCCGCCGGATTGATCTCCGCGCCTGAGGTTGTTTCATCACTGCCGGCCAGCAATGGCACATTGCCGTCATTGGCGACGGAGCCGGCTGCGCCGAGTGTGCCGGGTACGATCAATCGCTCGCCGGGGGCCAGCTGCACAGTTCCGCCCGGCACTCCGGTAGCACCTCCAGTGACCGTACCGGCGTTGCTCTGCGCCACTGGCGCCGGCGCTGCTGGCTGCGCGCCGGGGGATGACCGCAGCATGAGCCAGAGCAGGCCACCGAGATTGAAGATGATCAGCACAGCCCCGAGTACGACGAGCCACAGAGGGATGCGTCGCTGAGGGCGAACTACGCGCATCTCGAGCAGTGCGGGGCCGGCCTGACGTTGTCTCTCGGCTTCGGACTTTTTCAGAGCATCGAGTATGAATGACATGAGCTCAACCTTGCGGCGCGGTCTTGCGCAGCTGTGGGCTGTCCGGTGTGGCCAGTGCGCTGTCGAGCAGCAACTGGGTCTCCAGTCCAGGGGCGCCATCAGCCGTGAGGTGATGTGCCAGCTGGAACTGTTCGACGAGTCGCTTTAAGTCAGCATCGAAAACGTTGCTGACACCTGTCTTGGGCGGCGCTGTGCCGTTCCAGCGCAGTAGGCGTTCGCGTAGCTGTTGGACTGCCGGGCCGCGGCTGCCGAGAGACATGCGATGATCAATGGCCGCCGGGGTGCGCCACACCAGCACCAAATCACCGAACCAGTAACGAGACAGTTCGGCAATGCTGACATAGACATCAAGTGCGCCGATGCGCAGCCTGGCATGTTCGTCCTCCAGCTGCGTCAACACCACATTGTGCGCACGCTGCTGATCATCGCTGAGCACCAGCACGGCGGGTCGGTTCAGCTCGCGCACCTGCGCCAGCGTGCTGTGGAGCGTGACGCATTCGATTCCCTGACGCGTGGCGGCACTGCAGGATTCAACGCCATCCGGAGCTGGTGTCGCACCCCAGAGCTTGAGCAATTCTCTGATTGCGGCATCAGCACCATCGGCGAGTGTCGATTGCTGGAGCAGCCCTGACAAAGCTGTAACAACCGGACCCTCTGTAGCCAAGGCATTGTCCGTCCGCATATCCGATGAGACGGTCCCCGCAGTATTGGCCGCTGACGCACCAGAGGTCTGCGCCTGATTGGTTAGAGCTGTTGCAGCCCCTGCCGGTGTTACGGCTGCAGACCCACCGGAATCGAGCTTCCAAACAATCAGGATGACGGCGATCAGCCCGGCCAGTGACAATGCAGTGATCAGCGGCATCAGCCAGTGCGGGCTGATGCGCTGACCGAAGATTTCACTGCCAGCCTGACGCACCAGCGCCGCGGTCACTTCGTGCTGGTCATGAGTGTAGGCGCCGAGCAGTGCGCGATCACAGATCACATTGATGACACGCGGCACGCCGCCGCTGAGTCGATAGACCTCACGCAACGCACGGTCACCAAAGATCTCACTGGTAGCCCCTGCGATACGCAGGCGGTGACGTACATAGGCGGCAGTCTCTTCGGCCGTCAGCGGCGCGAGGTGGTAGCGGGCCGTGACGCGCTGGGCCAACTGGCGCAGGTCATTGCGAGCCAGCAGTTCGCGCAACTCCGGCTGACCGATCAGAATGATCTGTAGCAGCTTCTGCGACTCCGTCTCCAGATTCGTCAGCAGTCGAACCTGCTCCAGAACTTCGGGCTGCAGGTTCTGCGCCTCATCAACGATCAGCACCACCCGCCGGCCCTGGGCATGTGCACTCAACAGGTATCGGTTCAGCGAGTCGATTAAAACCTTAGCATTCTTTTCCGCTGACTCCGGTACGGTCAGTCCGAATTCCTCGCAGATCGTCTCGAGGAACTCCAGCGACGAGATGCGCGGGTTGATGATCAGGGCGATTTCCGCGTTCTTAGGCGCGCGTGCCAGAAGCGAACGGATGGTCGTGGTCTTGCCCGTGCCTACTTCGCCGGTCAGCTGTATGAAGCCGCCGGCCTCGTTGATGCCATAGACCAAGTGGGCCAGTGCTTCGGCATGTCGTGTGCTGAGATAGAGATAGCGCGGATCGGGCGTGATCGCGAACGGTCTCTCGCTCAGGCCGAAAAAAGCGCGGTACATATCAGCGACGGGTGCCGATCTCGCTGGGTGCGAAGTCGTCGACATTGACCAACGCCATCACGCGGGCGTCATAGTCGCGCATGAAGCGGGCCTCATCCGCGGCCAGCAGTCCCAGCTGTTCCGCCTGTTCGATCTGTCCGGCCAAATCCAGCGCCGTGATGCGACCGGTCTTCACGCCTTCGTTACGGATGCGCTGCTCCAGCAACTCCGCGTTCGGTGCCAGTTCCAGCGCCTGCTGCAGCAGGCCCAGCGGATTGGTCGGACCCGGCGTGGCGTAGATACTGCGGGCGATACGTGTTCGTGCATCGCAGTCGATAAGCACCAGATCAGCCACCTCACGCGCCAGACGATCGGCTGGAGCGAAGTAAGTGAGACCCCGCGGGAAGATGCACAGACGCACCAGCGCTGCGACCCAGCGGTTGGGGAAATTGCGTAGTACCAGATGCAGCTGCTCCTGCGTCTGGTAGAGCAGGTCGCGGCAGCACCATTCGACCAGCGGCAGTTCAGCCTCAGGGCGCCCGCGATCTTCATGGTGTTTGAGCACCATTGAGGCGAAGTACATCGCCGACAGTGCGTCACCGAGTCGGGCGGAAAGGCTCTCTTTTTTCTTAAGGTATCCGCCCAGTGAGAGCATTGCGACGTCGGTTAGGAAGGCGAACGAGGCGCTGAAGCGCTCGATGTGTTGGTAGTAGCGGCGCGTTGCGCCGGTGTCCGGCACCTTCTCGAAGCGCGCGAAGGTCAGTGCCATCACGAAGGCGCGGACGGCGTTGGAAATGGTGAAGCCAATGTGGCCGAACAGAGCGCGGTCGAAGTCACGCATTCCCCGCGCATGATCCGGATCATGCGCTGCGGTCATTTCCTTGAGTACGAAGGGATGGCAGCGCATGGCGCCCTGACCAAAGATGATCAGGTTGCGCGTCAGCAGGTTGGCGCCTTCCACGGTGATGGCAATGGGAATCGACTGGTATGCGCGTCCCAGATAGTTGCTGGGTCCGAGCATGATGCCCTTACCGCCCTGAACGTCCATCGCATCGTTGCCAACGCGTCGGCCCAGTTCGGTGACGTTGGCCTTGAGGATGCCGGCGGGCACAGCGGGCCGCGCGCCCTGATCAATGGCCGTCGTCGTCACGCAGCGGGCCGCATCCATGATGTAGCTGTGGCCCACCATGCGTGCGATCACGAGTTCCACGCCTTCGAAGCGGCCTACCGGCAGGTTGAACTGTTTGCGGATGCGTGCGTAAGCACCGGTGGAATACACAGCGGCCAGTGCACTGCCGGTAGACATGGACGGCAGCGAAATGCAGCGCCCCACGGACAGTTGCTCGACCAGCATGCGCCAGCCCTGGCCGGCCATGGCCACGCCACCGATGATGCAATCCAGCGGCACGAACACATCCTTGCCCTGGATCGGTCCGTTCTGGAACACGATGTTCAACGGCAGATGACGGCGGCCGATGGTGATGCCCGGCGTTTCACGCGGCAGTAATGCACAGGTGATGCCGATGTCTTCCTCGCCACCCAGCAGTCGATCTGGATCGAACATCCGGAAAGCCAGTCCGACCACTGTGGCGATGGGCGCGAGTGTGATGTAGCGCTTGGAGAAGTTCAGTCGCAACCCGATGACTTCCTGTCCTTGCCACTGGCCGCGACAGACGATGCCAGTGTCGGGAATCGATGCGGCATCCGAGCCGACGCGTGGGCCGGTCAGTGCAAAGCAGGGGATTTCAGCGCCGGAGGCGAGTCGCGGCAGATAGTGTTTTTTCTGCTCTTCGGTGCCGTAGTGATTGAGTAGCTCTGCGGGGCCGAGCGAGTTCGGCACAGCGACCGTCGTGGCAGCGGTGATGCTGCGACTGGCCAGCTTGGTAATGACACAGGAATGCGCGTAGGCGCCGAACTCCAGACCACCGTACTGCTTCGGGATGATCATCGCGAAGAAGCGCTGGTCCTTGAGGTATTGCCACACTTCGGGCGGCAGGTCGCCGCGCCGATGAGTGATGTCGAATTCATCGAGCATCTCGCAGAGCTTTTCGCAGGGACCGTCGAGGAACGCCTGCTCTTCCGGTGTGAGCTTCGGTGCCGGGTTATCCGACAGCAATTTCCAGTCCGGGTTGCCGCTGAAGAGCTCGCCGTCCCACCACACGGTACCGGCCTCAAGCGCCTCGCGTTCAGTGTCCGACATTCTGGGCAGCAGCTTTCGGTAGGCACCCATGAAGGGGCCGCTGACCAACGCGATGCGCAGCGATGGAATGTTGAACAGCCACAGCAGTCCGAGCAGGGCCCAAAGGAACCCTTGCCAGAGATTGGGCGTCAGCCCGGGTGGGCCCGCCATCCAGGCATAGGCCAGCAGCAGAGCGCTGGCCGTCAGCGTATACAGAATGAGTGGGAGCCGGCGGTACGCGAGGTACAGAACGGCCAATAAGAAGAAGAGGGTGACGAGCGCGCCGTACATGAGCTGAATAGTAGTCTCCTGCCGCCCGGCGCGCGAGGGCTGCAGGGGCCGGTCTCGTGCGGCCTGAGCGTCATGCCAGACCGCACGAGTTTCCAGCCGGGGCCGGTATCAGCCCAGCAGATCCTTCACGCCCGCGCGCTCCTCGAGCAGCTCGGTTTCGGTGGTCTTCATGCGGCCGCGGCTGAAGTCATCGACGCTCAGACCCTGCACGATCTGGTACTCGCCGTTGCGGCAGGTCACCGGGTAGGAATAGATGATGCCTTCGCTGATGCCATAGCTGCCATCAGACGGCACGCCCATGCTGGTCCAGTCGCCCTCGTTGGTACCGAGGAACCAGGTGCGCATGTGATCCAGCGCCGCTGAGGCTGCCGAGGCCGCCGACGAGGAGCCGCGCGCCTTGATGACGGCCGCGCCACGCTGCTGCACGGTGGGGATGAAGTACTCCTCGATCCACTTCTGATCGACCAGACCCTTGGCCGGCTTGCCCTTGACGAGGCAGTGGCTCAGGTCCGGGTACTGCGTGGCCGAGTGGTTGCCCCAGATGGTCATGTGGGTGATGTCGGTGGTATGCACGCCCACCTTTTCCGCGAGCTGCGACAGGGCGCGGTTGTGATCCAGGCGCGTCATCGCCGTGAAATTGCGCGGGTTCAGGTCCGGTGCATTGCTGCGCGCGATCAGCGCATTGGTGTTGGCCGGGTTACCGACCACCAGCACGCGCACATCGCGGCTGGCCACTTCGTTCAGCGCTTTGCCCTGAGCCGAGAAGATCTGCGCATTGGCCAGCAACAGATCCTTACGCTCCATTCCCGGACCGCGCGGACGTGCGCCGACCAGCAGCGCGGCGTGGCAGTCGCGGAAGGCGACCTTGGCATCGTCCGTCGCGACCACCTTGTTCAGTGTCGGGAACGCGCAGTCATTGAGTTCCATCACCACGCCTTGCAGGCCCGGCAGGGCCGGCGTGATTTCCAGCAGGTGCAGGTTGACCGGCTGGTCGGGTCCCAGCATGGCGCCGGAGGCGACTCGGAAGGCCAGCGCATAGCCAATCTGGCCAGCCGCGCCGGTGATCGTGACATTGACTGCTTGCTTCATGGGGACTCCGCGACTCGGGAAGTGTGAAAAGGGCGCTGATTTTACGGGGATTTTCGCTACGGGCAACCGATTTGACGGAAATCCTGGCCGGTCCGGGGGGGGCGGGCGCCGGGCGCCGGGCAGGCCGGTGCCGGAGCGGATGACCACTATGCCTCTCCCGCCCGGGGGCTGGTAGCATGGAAAAAGCCCCTATTCGGGGGCGAAAAGTCAGGAGCAACGGAAAATGAGTCAGGGAGCAATCGCCGGTCGGGCGCCCATCGGGGTCGAGGTCGAGGCCGGGAAGACTTATTACTGGTGCACCTGCGGCGAGTCCACCAAGCAGCCGTTCTGTGACGGTTCTCACAAAGGCTCGGAATTCTCGCCTATGGCCTACAAGGCCGAGGCCAGCGGCAAGGTGTGGTTCTGCGCCTGCAAGCAGACGGGCAAGGCCCCGCTCTGCGACGGATCGCACAAGAACATTGGCTGAAGTCGCCCATGTTTCTCGAAGCGCGGCGCGAGGGATCTGAACTCACTCTCGCGTTGCGTGGAGACTGGCGGGTGGCGCAGCTGCCCGCCATCCAGGCGGAACTTGATGCACTGACCACCGTGGGCGTACAGCGTCTGCGCGTCAATGCCGCCGAGGCCAGCTTTGATCTCTCAGCGGCCTGGCTGCTGCACGATCGGATGCAGCGCTGGCGCGCCACCCTCTCCGACATCGGTTTCGATGGTGCATCGCCGACGGCTCTCGCCCTGATTGCACACACCCTTGGCGACGAGCAGGCCATTGATGCGCAGCTGGTACCGCAGGGCGATACTCTGGCCACAGCAGCCGTCGAAAGTGTCGGGCGGCGCGCCGTTCAGTCTCTGGATCGCGCTGTCGATGCGCTCGGATTCCTTGGGCATGTGAGTGCTGCGCTAGCTGTCGGCCTGGGCCGCTGGAAGCGGCTGCATCCCATCTCCATTGCGCGGCATGTTTACGACACCGGTCTCACCGCCATTCCGATCGTTGCACTGATCGGCTTCCTGATCAGTGTGATCCTTGCCTATATCGGTGCGGAACAGCTGCGCAAATTTGGCGCGGATATTTTCGTCGTCGACTTGGTCACCATCGGTGTTCTGCGCGAGATGGGCGTGCTGCTCACGGCCATCATCGTCGCCGGTCGCTCCGGCAGTGCCTTCGCCGCAGAGCTCGGGGCGATGCGGCTGAACGAGGAGATCGATGCGCTCGCGGCTACGGGTGTGAATCACTTCGAAACGCTGGTGATACCGCGACTCATCGGCCTGATGATTGCGCTCCCGTTGCTGACCATTCTGGCCGACCTCATCGGCATCGCCGGCGGCGCCTTGTTGTGCAACTGGCTGCTCGACATGCCACTGCTGCATTACGTGAATCGTGTCCAGGAGTCGATTGCGCCGACGACCTTCTGGGTCGGCATCTGGAAAGCCCCGGTGTTCGCCGTGCTGATCGCCATCGCTGGGACACGCTGCGGTCTGCGGGTGCGCGGCTCATCACGACACTTGGGCGCGATGACGACTCAGGCGGTGGTGCAGTCGATATTTCTGGTGATTCTCGCGGACGCATTGTTTGCCGTGCTCTTCATGGAGCTCGACGTCTGATGGCCGCGCCCGTCGTCGAAGTGCGCGGTCTGGTCAATCAGTTCGGCCGGCAGGTTGTGCATCGCGGATTGGATATGTCGGTACACAGCGGCGAAGTCTTCGGTGTCGTCGGTGGCTCGGGTTCCGGCAAGTCCGTCCTGCTGCGCTCCATCATTGGTCTGCAGAAGCCAAAATCCGGCACGGTGCGGTTGATGGGCCGCGACATCACGCAGATGAGTGCCGCGGAGCTACATGGCGTCAAAGCCGGCTACGGCGTGAGTTTCCAGCAGGGCGCGCTGTACTCTTCGCTGAATGTGCTGCAGAACATTCAGTTGCCGATGCTCGAGCATCTGCAGCTGGATGATTACGCATTGGACGCCCTGGCAATGCTCAAGCTGCGTCTGGTGGGTCTGCCGGCCGACGCGGCCCGCAAGTTTCCCGCGCAGCTCTCCGGCGGCATGATCAAGCGTGTCGCGCTGGCTCGTGCCCTCGCGCTGGATCCTCCGCTGCTCTTCCTCGACGAGCCCACTTCTGGACTGGATCCCATCAGTGCGGCCGCGTTTGATGAGCTGCTGATGTATCTGCAGCGGGAACTGCAGCTGACGGTGGTGATGATCACGCATGATCTGGACACCATCTTTCGCACCTGCAATCGTGTTGGAGTGATTGTGGATGGACACATGATTACAGATACACTGGAAGGCATCGTTCGCAGCGAGTTGCCCTGGATCAAGGCGTATTTCCAGGGCGAGCGGGCGCGGATACACGGAGTGCGACATGGAACGTGAAGCCAACTACGCGGCGGTAGGCGCATTTGTGCTGCTGCTGGTGGCCATGGCCGCCGCGTTCGTCTACTGGTACTCGGACACTCGGGACCAGCGCGACTATGCGCGTTACGAAATCTACTTCGATGGCAGTGTCAGTGGCCTCTCCGAGGGCGGACCCGTGCGCTATCTGGGCGTCGACGTCGGACGCGTACGCCGAATCCGTCTCGATGGCCGCGCAGCCGATCGTGTCATGGTGGTTGTGGACATCGATTCCACGACGCCGGTATCCGAGCGCACCGTTGCACAGCTTTCGCTGCAGGGTGTCACTGGATTGCTGTTCATCGACCTGCAGCAACTGGTGCCGGGTGACGGTGGGCTGAAGGTATTGGAGATGGTACCCAGTCTGCAGTATCCCGTTATCCGCTCGGCACACTCCAACTTCGAAACCTTCGTCAACAGTCTGCCTAATGTGGTGCTGCGAGCCAGCGAACTCGTTGTGCGTGCCAACGCGCTGCTGTCGGACGAGAACATCGCAGCGCTATCGAAGGTAATTGGCGATCTGCGTCGCACCAGTGGCGGCCTGCCGCAGATGGCCACCGATGCAGCCAGTCTTCTCAGCGAGTTGCGTGCTGCGACGGAAAGCACGCGTGCCGTGCTTGCAGATGTGCAGCAGGCAACCAAGACTGCCGGGCCGGATCTGGCCGCTGGCATGGAACGCCTGCGCATCACCAGTGAGAACATGGCGCGTGCCAGTGATCGGCTGGATGCAATGATTGCCGAGAACCGCGAGGGGGTCCGCGGCTTCACTCAGGATGGGCTCCCGCAGGTCGAGGCGCTGGTGCGCGACACGCGTGCCGCAGTGCTCGAATTCCGGCAGCTGACTCAGTCGCTCCGTGACCGGCCTTCACAATTGATCTATGAACCCGCTGCGCAAGGCGTGGAGATCCCGCGATGAACAGCCGATCTATGACCCGAATGCTGTGGCCGTTACTGCTTCTGACAGGCTGTAGTGGGCTGCGCACTCACGAGCCCGCCGCGCAGATCTACCGGCTTAATGTCACCGAGGCATCACCCGCAGCCGTTGCACCTGCTGCGGTTCGACCGGCCGAGGCAGGCGCGACGCTGGCGGTATCGCGCCCGACAGCAGCCAGTGGCCTCGACATCGAGCGTATCGCAGTGCTGCACAGTGACGGACGCCTTGATTACTACGCAGCCAGTCGGTGGGCGGGTAATCTGCCGGATGTGTTGCAGACTTTGCTCATCGACGCACAGCGCAGGAGTGGTCGATGGCGCGCCGTATTGACCGACGCCTCTGCATTCAGCACGGAGCAACAGCTGCAGATCGAAGTGCGGCAGTTTCACGCCGAGTATCTCGCAGCCGGTGGTCCGCCGAGCGCGCATGTCGTGCTCGAAGGTACGCTGGGCCGTCGCAGCTCGCATGAAGTGCTGCGCACCTTGCACGCCGAGGCGCGTGTGACAGCCAGCGCTGATCGCATGCTGCCAGTGGTTGTGGCATTCAATGCGGCACTGGCTGAAGCGATGAAGCAACTGGATGCGCAGATGACGCGCTGAGCGCAAAGACATTAAGGACGAAGGCGCCCGAAGTGCGGGCACGAATCGGAACACGGAGCAATCGCATGCAAGATAAAAAAAACCTCGGCGCACCGATGTCACAGCAGTCCGGCCTGTATGCCCATGGCAGCATCCCGCGACGCTCCGTCCTCGGTGGATTAGGTGCGGCGGGCGTACTGCTTGGCGTTGGTGGCTCCGGTCTGCTCCGGGCCGCGAACGCCGCTCCCGCAACGCTGATCGACGTGCATCGCCACATCACCGCGCCCAAGCTGCGCACACTCATGGCGGCGCAGGGGCGCACTGTGCCGGCACTCGATAACGACGCCGCCGAGATCATGCTGGCAGAGATGAACAAGGTGGGTATCGCGCGCAGCATCCTGACGCTGGTGACGCCGCCGGCGCAGCTGAAATCGACGCGCGAGGAGTGGGTGGCCATTGCTCGCGATGCGAATGAAACCATGGCGCGACGTGTTGCCGATCATCCGGGCCGGTTTGGGTTCTTTGCTCAGCTGCCGATGCCGTATGTCGACGACACCCTGGCTGAGATTGCGTATGCGCTCGATACACTCAAGGCGGATGGCGTGCAGTTCTCGACCAGCTACGGCAGTCATTGGATGGGCGATCCGGAGTTCGCTCCGATCTATGCCGAGCTGGATCGGCGTAAGACCGTGGTTTATACGCATCCGCTGGAGGCCGCGTGTTGCGCGGCCAATGTCACCGATGTGCCTGCAACCACTGTGGAATATGGTGCCGACACAGCGCGCACCGTATCGCGCTGGCTTCTGTCGGGAAGCGCTGCGCGCTATCAGAACATCAATCCCATCTTCTCGCATGCCGGCGGTCTGATGCTTGGCATGCTCGAGCGGTTGGCGCTGCTGGCGGTACAGCCCACTTACAAGGACAAGCTGCCACTGGGGCTCGATCACGAGTTGCGGCGCTGCTACTACGACACGGCGCAAGCCTGGCATCCGGCAACCCTGCGCGGTCTGCGTACCGTCGTGCCCGTAAGTCAGATTCTTTTCGGCACCGATTATCCTTACCGCGGCGCTCAGGAAACCTGGGACGGAGTGCGCCACGGCGGAGTGTTCAGCGCTACCGAACTGCGTGCCATCGGATTCGGTAACGCGCGCCGTCTGCTGCGAATGCCTGTGTAAACACGCTCAGCGCATCGTGACCAGCTCTTCGGCGCTGGTCGGATGTATGGCCACCGTGTCGTCGAAGTCGCGCTTGCGCGCGCCCATTTTTACGGCCACGGCGAAGCCCTGCAGCATTTCATCGGCGCCGGCACCGATCACGTGCACGCCGACAACACGCTCTTCCGCGCCCACTGTTACCAGCTTCATCTGCGCACGCACCTTGCGTCTGGTCAGCGCGTGGTACATGGGCGTGAAGCCCGCGCTGTAAATCTTTACGGCTTCGCCAAAGCGACTGCGTGCCTCGGCTTCGCTGAGGCCGACGGTACCGATGGGCGGATGCGAAAAGATCACGGTGGGGATGTTGTCGTAGTCGAGCTTGCGATCTTTCATTCCGCCAAACAGGCGATCGGAGAGACGCCGGCCCGCAGCGATGGCCACCGGCGTGAGCTGTGCGGCGCCGGTCACATCACCGATGGCATACAGGCCTGGCACGCTGGTCTGCTGCCAGGCGTCGACGCCCAAATGTCCCTCTGCATCGGCCCGCAGGCCGGCCGCCTCGACGCCGAGCCCCGCCGTGTTGCCATGTCGCCCGACGGCCCAGAACAGTGCATCGCCGGCGGGGAGGCTCCGACCATCCTCGAGATCGAGTTGCAGCGCACCGGCCGCATCTCGCTTTAGGGCGCGCGGTATCGCATTCGTCACGACCTCAGCCCCGGAATCGCGCAGCACCTTGAGCAGCGCTTCACCAAGCATGGCATCGAAATGGCGCAAGACGCTGTCCTGACGGATCACCAGCGTGACGCGTGTGCCCAACGCTAGAAAGATGCCGGCCATCTCCACTGCGATGTAGCCGCTGCCAACGATGGTCACCTGTTGCGGCCGCGCAGTCAGCGCGAAGAACCCGTCTGAATCCAGCCCCAGCTCCGCACCCGGGATGGTGGGCCGACTGGGCGTACTGCCGGTGGCGATCACGATATGCGCTGCGCTCACCACGCGCTCCCCGTTCGCCGCAGCGATGCGGACGCGCCCACCGCCGAGCAGTTGGCCGCGGCCGCTGGCGTGTTCGACTTTGCGCTTGGCCAGGTTCTGGGCGTAGATGCCATTGAGCCGGGTGATATAAGCCTCGCGCCGCTCGACCAGTTGGCCCCAGTCATGACTCGCCGGGGCAGACTCGAAGCCGTACTCAGGCGAGTCGTGGCGCGCTTCGGCCAGCTGCGCTGCGTACCACATCACTTTTTTCGGTACGCATCCCACATTCACGCAGGTGCCGCCTAGTCGGTCAGACTCAATCAGCAGCGCGCGAGCGCCGTATTCCGCCGCACGCTGCGAGCAGGCCAGGCCGCCGCTGCCGCCGCCGATCACGATCAGGTCATATTGGTTGTCCATGCCCCATGTTAACCCGTGCTGCAGCCGCTAGAATGACTCTCCACGGATCAAGGAGCGGAGACGCTGATGACGCACAACCCATTGTTGACGGCTGAAGGCCTGCCGCGCTTTTCCGACATACGCCCTGAGCATGTGGAAACCGCGATCCGTGAATTGCTGGACACGCAGCGCCGGCAGATCGCCACCATCGAAGCGCTCAGCAACCCGACCTTCGCCACCGTGGTCGAGCCGTTGGAGGAGATGCGCCATCGTTTGGGCCGCACCTTCTCGCCGGTCACACATTTAAACGGGGTGCTCAACTCCGAGCCGCTGCGAGCGGCCTACAACGCCTGCCTGCCGCTGCTATCGGCGTACGGCACCGATCTGGCGCAGAGCGAGCCGCTTTATCACGCCTATCAGCACATCCTCGAGAACGAGGGGGCTCATCTCGATGCCACGCAGCGTGAGGTGCTCAATCATGCGCTGCGCGATTTCCGCCTCGCCGGCGTGCATTTGAGCGGCGAACGCAAGGCCCGCTTCAAGACCATCATGATGGAGCTCTCGAATCTTGCCGCGAAGTTCGAGGAGAACGTACTGGATGCCACCAATGACTGGTCGCATCACGTCACGGACGAGACGCAGCTCAAGGGCATGAATGGCGGCATCGTTGCGCAGGCTGCGCAGCGTGCTAAAGACAAGGGAATGCCGGGCTGGCTCTTCGGTCTGGACCAGCCGACGTATGTGGCAGTAGTCACCGACTGCGAGTCCGCCACGCTGCGCCGCACGTTCTACGAAGCCTGGGTCACGCGCGCTTCCGATCAGGGACCGTCGGCCGGACGTTTCGATAACGGTCCAGTGATGGAAGAGATCCTGAAGCTGCGCCATGAAGCAGCGCAGTTGCTGGAGTTTCAGAACTTTGCTGAATACGCGCTGGCCGATCGCATGGCGAGCAGCGTCACCGAGGTCAGCGCCTTCCTGATGGATCTGGCGCACAAGGCGCGGCGCGCCGCCGAGGCGGAGCTGGTTGAGGTCGAGCGCTTTGCCGGACGCAAGCTCGATGCATGGGATGTGACTTTCTACTCCGAGCGGCTGCAGCAGCAGCGCTACTCGATCAGTCAGGAAGAATTGCGCGAGTACCTGCCGTTGCCGCGAGTGCTCGCCGGTCTCTTCGAAGTAGCCGTGCAGCTCTATGGCGTGACTGTGCGCGAACGCAGCGACGTGCAGCTCTATCACCCGGATGTACGCTTCTACGACGTACTCGATTCCGCCGGTCAGGCAGTGGCGGGCTTCTATCTCGATGCCTATGCCCGCGCTCACAAGCGCAGCGGCGCATGGATGGACGATTGCATTGGCCGCAAACAACTGGGCAGCACCACAACGCTGCCTGTGGCCTATCTGGTCTGCAACTCACTCCCGCCGGAGGGTGATCGCCCGGCGCTGCTGACCCACGATGACGTAGTCACGCTGTTCCATGAGTTTGGCCACGGGCTCCATCACATGCTCACCACCGTGGGGTACCCCAGCCTTGCCGGTATCAGCGGTGTAGCCTGGGATGCGGTCGAGCTCCCCAGCCAGTTCATGGAGAACTACGCTTGGCTGCCCGAAGTGTTGGCCCACATGAGTGGGCATGTGAAGACTGGCGCGCCATTGCCAGCCGACATGCAGCGGCAGCTGATTGCCACGCGAAGCTTCCAGGCCGGCCTCCAGACCCTGCGTCAGGTGGAGTTCGCGCTCTTTGACCTGCGCCTGCATGCGGGCTATGACCCGACTCATGGCGGGCGGGTGTACTCAGTCCTGCAGCAGGTGCGCAAAGAGGTATCCGTCCTGCAGCCGCCTGAATGGAATCGCTTCCCGCACAACTTCGGGCACATTTTCGCGGGCGGATACGCCGCTGGTTATTACAGCTACAAGTGGGCCGAGGTGCTGGCCGCCGATGCCTTTGCTGCCTTCACCGAGCAGGGCGTCTTCGATCGCGCCGTGGCCAAGCGTTTCCTCGAGCAGGTGCTCGCACGGGGCGGCAGTCGTGATGCGCTGACAAACTTCGTCGAATTCCGTGGCCGCAAGCCGCAGGTGGACGCGCTGCTGAAGCTCTATGGAATCGCGGCCTGAGTCGACTTGAACCCTTGTCGCGTTCTGACTCTCGGAGCGCGATTTGCGGTTAGTCACAATAGGAAAGCCGCGCTATTCGTGCCACAAATAACACAGAATCAGCAGGCATGGATGGCTTGAGGGAGTGTGTATGAATGTTGCGAATCGTGCAGCTGCGCATATCGCGGTGATTGCGACCGGAGCGACGCTTTTGCTCAGTGCCTGCGGCGGGGGCGGGGACAGCAGTGTCACGCCACCAGTCTCAAGTTCATCTAGCAGCATCTCATCAAGCAGCAGTTCTTCCAGCAGCAGTACCTCATCGAGCAGCAGCTCTTCGTCGAGCAGTAGTAGTGCGTCATCCAGTAGCAGCACCTCATCGTCCAGTAGTAGCAGCACCTCGTCGAGCAGCAGTTCCTCCTCCAGCAGTAGCGCGTCTTCCTCTTCGTCGACCGCCAGTACTCTGCAACTGACCAGCACAGCGATGACCACTGGCGGCACACTGCCGATCAGTTTCACCTGCGATGCCATTTACAAGACACCCGTGCCCACACCGCCACTGGCTTGGAGTGGCGCTCCGGCCGGTACGAATAGTTTCGTACTGCTGATGACCACGCTGCCTGGCGACGGCACCACCAAGTGGAACTGGATTCTCTACAACATTCCTGCGACCGCGACTCAGCTGACGTTGAACAGCACTGGTGTGGGCACGCTGGGTTCGGCCGATGATGGGGCCGGCAATGCGTATGCGCCGCCGTGTTCTCAGGGACCGGGTGCGAAGGCATACACATTCACGCTTTATGCGCTGTCATCGGCGCCGGCTCTCAATGCCAATGCGTCACTCAACACCGGTCTCGTGGTCACCAGCGCGCTGTCCGGCATCACATTGGCGTCGGCGAGCATCACTGTCAGCTACACCCGTACCGCGGCGCCAACCACCACCGCGGCTAGCAACTGCGCGATGATTCGGGACTCGAGCGCGGCCTACGCTGCAACGGTGAGCGTGGACTGCAGCACCAGTGATTCATCCAATCTCGGGGCTGTTGCCTCGCCGGGCATTGCACTTCACACGATGATGAATGGCATTACCGCGACCAATCTGCAGGTGCCTATCCGGCAGAACTTCCTTGGAACCAACGCTTGGCATATCCCACTGCTTCCCGCTTTCGCAGTGTCCAGCACATCAGTGGTCGACGGTCCCCTCGGCGTTGCAGTCAACGGCGTGCCCATCTTCAATCCCTGCAAGCAGGGTGGATGCCAGAACGGCGACACCAAGGTGCTGGGCGAGCTGGACATCTGCAACGGCCATGCGGGCCGTGCCGATGATTATCACTACCACGCCGCGCCCACCTGCCTGATGAGCACGCAGCAGTCATCATGGTGGAATACGCACCCCGTGGGATGGGCACTCGATGGCTACGCCATCTTTGGCTACAACAACCCCGATGGCAGCACGCCCACGCGCGACACCTGCGGCGGCACCACGATGACGGGCGTCACCACGCCGGGTAGCTATGCCTACCATGTCACCGATGTTTCGCCTTATGTGGTGGCCTGCCTGCGTGGTACTCCCAGCGCTGATCTCGCTGGTCAGGGCGGCAAATACAAACCGATGCGTCAGCCGCCGGTAGTGCCATTCCCGGTCTCCAACATGACGCTGTCCACCGATCCTTCAGATGGTTATCAGGTGCTGCAGTTCACTTCGGCGCAGAATTTCGTTACCAACGAGACCGGTAGTGATTCCTACAGCAACTCTCCGGGCACTTATCGCATCCGCTACAAGGAAGTCACCGGTGCTGCGCTGACAACGCTGCTGGCTTCCAATCCCGGCAAGACGGCCTGCTGGCAGTTCCAGTTCACCACCGGCAGCGGTGTGACCACGCAGCCGACGATCAGCTACTGTCGGTGATGCAATTCACCCGGCGTGTGTGGCCTTCGCTGGCTCTGGCGCTGCTGCTCGGCGCGGGTCAGCTGCCAGCCCATGAGCTGGATGCCAATCGCGCCACTCTGATCCTGCGTGAACCGGGACTGGTTTCGCTGACGCTGTTTGTCGATTATCCCTTGCTGTTGCAACGCATTCTGGCGCCGCAAGAAACCCCTGAGCAGTTCCTGTTGACGGCATCGGCCATGCCCCCCGATAAATTCCGCGAGGCACTCGGCAAGGCGCAGCAGCAGTTGCAGTCCGGAACGCAGCTGCTCGTATCCGGTGGACGTGCTGAACATTTCACGCGGTGGAACTGGCCAGACTCCGCGCGTGTACAGGCCTTGTTACGCGAGCGGGTTATGCAGCAGCTCACAGCGCCGGCTGCTCACCCTGCCGAAAGCACGCTGGAAGTGCAGGCCGAGGTGATGCTCAAGCCCTCGCAGACGAGTCTACGACTGCAAATTGCGCCCGCGTTTGGTCGAGTACTGGTGGTGTGGTACCGCCCCGACCAGCAGTGGGTCGAGCCCGGTGCAGCCTCGTTGGCCATGCCCTTTCGCTGAGACAGCGTCCAGCGCCTGATCAGTGTTCGTTTCTGTGACCTGCGTTCGCTAGTGGACCCCGGGCAAGTGTCCTAGACTTCCAGTCCATGGGAACCGCTGCGGATTCACGACCCGGAAACGGTACGGCACTGGGCATCAGCGCCCGGCGCCGAAGTGATTTCGATGTCACCAACACGGTTCGTATCAGTTCGCCCTCGGCAGTGATGCGTGCTGTTGGGCGGCTCTTGGTATCGACCTGGCCAGGCATCGATACCGCGCCGGTCGAACGCGCGTTCCGTGATTTCGATGATCTGTTCGCTGGCCGCACTCCGCACTATTTCGGTGTCGATACGCTCTATCACGATCGGCAGCACACACTGGATGTGACCTTGGCCATGGCCCGATTGCTGGCCGGTTACGAGCGGCAGGAAGAGCCGCTGTGGCTGTTGGGGCCCGAACGCGCGGTGGCCGGCGTGATCATGGCGCTGTTCCATGACGTCGGTTACCTGCGCCGTACTGACGAGACACAGATAGGTAACGGAGCGGAGCTCACCAGCACGCACGTCAGCCGCGGCGCAAGTTTCCTCGAGCAATATTTCCAACGACTGAAGATGCAGCAGTGGGCTGATGTGGCACGCGAGATTGTGCACTTCACCGGCTACGAGCGTCCGTTCGCCCAGATTCGGATCGATGATCCGCGTGACCGCCGATTGGGCCACTTGCTGGGAACCGCCGATATGATCGCGCAGCTCTCAGATCGTTGTTATCTGGAGAAGTGCCGCGATCGGCTCTATCCGGAGTTCGTATTGGGCGGCATGGCGCTGGGCAAGGGAATTGAGGGCTATCCCACCGTCCGATACGCCTCAGGGCTGGATCTGTTGCGGCAGACACCCGTTTTCGTGAACATGACGCGCAGCAAGCGGCTCGACGGCGAATTTGGCGGCGCCTATCGCTATCTGGAAATCCTCTTCGACGGTCGTAACCCGTACATGGAGGCCATCGACCGCACCATGCAGTACCTAGAGCGGGTGCTGCGCAGCGAGAGCTGGCGCATGCTGCGCCGGAGCCCGCCGCTGTACGTCGCTCAATCCCATCTGCTGGATACCGTGCGTCTGCATATGCTGGGCTATTTTAAAAAGGCCTAGTTGCGGCCTTGAGCCGGTGATGTGATCATTCCCATGGGCCGCGAGGGCCTTTGGGGGATAAGAATGAAGAGCAGACTCAGATTTCTAGTCGCAGCACTGATGCTGAGCGGCGCGGCCACCGCGCTGGCGCATCACTCCTACGCGATTTTTGATGCAACAAAAAAAGTCACCATCACCGGCAAGGTGGTGAGGTTCGACTTCATCAACCCGCATACCTGGCTGGTGGTCCTCGTCAAAGATCCGCAAACCGGAAATGATGTGGAATGGCGTCTGGAAGGCATGGAGCCTAATTCGCTCGCACGGCACGGCTGGAAGCGCACGTCGCTGCAGCCCGGTGATGCCGTGTCGGTGCTGCTCAATCCCATGCGCGATGGCACGCCCGGCGGCTCCTTCCTCGAAGTCACGGTCAATGGCGCGGTTCTCAGTGTCACCCGCTGAAATGAGTCACATCGGTAGGCATGCGGCCATGAACCTTGTCGCTCGGGTCTGTCTGGGTCTTGTGACGGCGGTGTGGCTGGCTCTGATCCCGGTGGGTGTTCGTGCTGCGGCACCCAATGCCACTGCGGCGCCGGTCTCGTATGACCCACGTGATCTCACCGGCTTCTGGGTCTCAACCGAGAGCCCTTACACGAACGCCCAATCGTATGGCCGTGCCGTGCGCTTGATGCGCCCCGATCTCAAGGACTATCCCGTCACGAATCCGGACGATTATCCGAACCGGCATCCGCCGCTGCCGATCCGATACACGCCTGAATTCGAGGCGCTCCACAAAAAGATTCAGGCTGACTACGACGCCGGCAAGCCGTATCGCACGGGCTATATGTGTCAGCCCAACGGCCTGCTGTTCGCAATCATCACCAATCAGGCGTTCGAGATCCTCTCTGCGCCGGGTCGACTGATGTTCTTCCGCGAGAACATCGGTACGCTGTGGCATGTCTACTTCGATCGGCCGCTCAAAAAGGAATTCATGTCGCCCGAGTTGTTCGGGGATTCCGTCGGCCGGTGGGAAGGTGACACGCTCGTCGTTGAGTCCACCAATCTCGGTGGCCATGCCGTAGTCGTGGAGACTGAACCCTACAGCCAGTCACTTCATGTGGTGCAGCGCATCCGTCGTCCCACCTACGACACCTTGACGGTGGATATCGTCGCCGACGACAAGCGCGCGTGGCTCGAGCCGCTGAAGTTTCACGTCACCTATCGTCTGGACAACAAGCGTGAGTTCGACGAATACCAGTGCTGGGACGACGGCGGTGGCAAGCGCATGGAGTTCGCGCCCGAGTAGCAGCGGCCGCTGCTGGGCGCGCTGTCAGCTGTGTGAGAGGGCGGGGGCCACCAACGCCCGTGCCGGTGGCTCGGCCACGGCCAGTACATAGCGACGGTGCAATTCGGGCAGCCGTGTGAAGACAATGTCACGGCCCTCTAGGGCCGCACCCGACAGGCTATCGGCCAGCACATCAATCGTCAGGTCCTGCAATGCAGGTGCTGCCAGCGGCGCAAAGCTCAGGTGCCAAGGCTCTGGTGAGACCCCGCCGCGATCAATGTCGTAGGGCCGGAAAAAACCGTAGTCCGCGGCATGGTGGTCCAGCCATTGAGTCAGCGGTGCGAACCAGCCGGCAGGCTGGTATTCCTCCGGCACCAGTCGCGCGCTTTGTCCGGGTGGAAGCGCCGCGCGGTCGATGAGATCAAAGTCTGTTCCCCAGTGATGGCGACTCGCCCCAGGTAGGGCGGACCACACCAGGATGGCTTCTACGCGCTCCGCTGCGCCAAGGCTCAGTGCATTCAGCACTGTGCCCGAGGCCGAGAGCAGTTCGCGCTGGCCAAGAAACTTGCTGTTCCAGATTCCGAGCTGCTGCTCGAAGCTGCGGAAACAGGAGATCGCGGCCATTTCGATGCCCGCTGAACGCGCAGCCGTAGTCATTTGATCGAGCGCCTGTCGTGCCAGAGGGTGTAGCACGCAGCCACTCACATCGTCTGACTGAAGATGTGATCGGCTGCGTCCTGTCAGTTCGGATGGGCTCAGGCGCGTCATGCTGAGGGCAGTCAACTCACTGATGGATGGTCCGGACATTGCTGAGCACTGACTCCATGGGTGGCGTCGACTCAGCCGCCTGCTGACGCTCGGTGAGCACCTTGATGGAGGCGACCATCGACGCAGATCGAGCCGGATCAAGATCGGTCTTGATCATAGCCGTGATTTCCTCCACGGCGGATATCTTACTGATGGCGAGGAACCCATCCTCGTTGAAGTCACCGTCCTGCATCGCGCGCGAGTCCCCATCGGCCAGCACCACAACTCGCGGTGTGGGTTCAGGCAGGAGTTTTAATGCCGTTGCTAGGCGGAGACTGTCAAGGCCGCTCCGGCTTGGTTCGACGATGAGCAAGCGGGGCATGTTCCTGCCCGCGAGCATCAAGCCGTGGTAACCATCCTGGGCATAGTCCAGCGTGACACGCGTATCGGCGTCAGTCAGGCTCTTGGCAAAGCTATCAGCCGACTGCGGGTCGGGATCGATGATCAGGATGCGATAGACGCCATCGGCCTTTGGCTTTTCCAGCGCAGCCAGCTGTTCGTCGAGTAGACGTATCACGGACGGCAGGGTGATCCGGCGATGTCCGCCCACGGTCTTCCAAGCATCCAGATCCCCAGATTCGACCCAGAGCTGCACCGTTCGCAGTGACACGCCCAGCAGTTCCGCAGCTTCGCGCGTCGATACGAATTCGGCGCCCCGGCTCAATGCCTCGGTTTTTCGAGTCTCGAGCTTTTTCATCGGCTGATTCCACTCCACGAGCAATGACGCATTTGTTTGCTTTGAAAGAATCCGAAAGAACTGAAGAAAACGTATCACAGCCGAAAAAGTTACTACATATGAATCATTTAACTCTAAGGCGCGTACCCCATTTTTTATCCCGGAAAGGTAGGGGTATGCCGGAGGGGGGGGGTGGTATATTTAACATATTCATATAGAAAACGACCGGACCGCGCTGTCCAGAGCGCTGGTCAGCGAGCGGCGTGTCCGCCGCTCGCTTAAAGGGCTGAGCGTATCTCAGCCGAGGTTATCGGCCGCGAAGCCCCAATTGATCAGCTTGTCGAGCACGGCGGCCACGTAGCTGGCGCGCAGATTCTGATAATCCAGATAGTAGGCGTGCTCCCAGACGTCGATGGTCAGTAGTGGCCGCTGGCCCTTAATGAGCGGGGAGTCGGCGTTCGCCGTCTTCGTCACCAGCAGCTTGCCGCCATCCTGAACCAGCCAGGCCCAGCCGCTACCGAACTGACCAGCCGCTGCGGCGGCCAGCTCTTTCTTGCAATTCTCGACGCTGCCGAAGTCGGCCTCGATCTTCTGCCGGAGCGCGGCCGGCGGCTCGCCACCGCCACCTTTGCGCAGGCTGTTCCAGTAGAAGGTGTGGTTCCAGGCCTGCGCGGCATTGTTGTACAGCGCCGTTTGGTCGGCTTTGCCATAGGTGCTGGTGATGATCTGCGAGAGACCCATGTCCGCGAAGGGCGTGCCGGCGACCGCCTTGTTGAGGTTGTCGACGTAGGCCTTGTGATGCTTGCCGTAATGGAAGCCGATGGTGTGCGCGCTGATGACCGGATCCAGCGCATTGTCGGCGTAGGGCAGCGGCGGCAGCGCGAATGCGCCGGCCGCATCTGCGGGAGCCGTAGCCGCTACGGGCGCAGGACTGGCAGCGCGGGCAGCAACGCCGATCAGTGCGCTGGCGGCGGCGCTGAACAGGACGTCACGGCGGGAAGTCTTTGATGAATCCATGGTTGGCCCTCGGGAATTGGGATAGGGTGTGGTGCATTCTAGAGCTGAAGCAGCTAGAGCCAAAGCCTTATGACTCGTCAATTTACGTGCACCATTGCCCCAGCAACGGCTGTCGCCATCCTGCTGCTCATGGCTGGCTGCGGTGGAGGCGGCTCTGGTTCCAATGCATCCAGCAGCGCTGCATCCAGCAGTTCCGTGAGCAGCAGCTCATCGACCAGCAGTTCGGCGAGTAGCAGCTCCTCCAGCAGCAGTTCCGCTAGCAGCAGCTCATCGACCAGCAGCGCAGCCACGGTGCCTGGTGCGCCCGTCATCGGTACGGTTACAGGCGGCAACGGTTCGGCGCTCATTGCATTCACTGCACCCGCGAACACCGGCGGGGCGGCCATCATCCGCTACACGGCCACCTGCACGGCAGCCGGTTCACTGGCAATGACGGGCAGCGCCAGCCCTATTTCCGTCACGGGACTGACCAATGGGACGACGTACAGCTGCTCAGTGACCGCCACCAATTCAGCGGGTACTGGCCCGGCCTCAAGCAGCATGACGGTGACGCCCAGCGCGGGCGGTCCGGTCAGCACCGCCAGCATCGACTGTCCCTACAGCGGCACTTACACCGGCCCATACAGCACCTCCGGCACGCTGACTGCAACCTGGAGCTGGACCTGCACGACCGCGAGACGAACGCTGAGCGGCAACGGCCTGCCCAATCATGCGGTGGGTGCGTTTCCTAACCCAGGCAACCCGAACACCATCGCGGCGCAAAACATCAATGCCTCAATGACGCTCACGCCGACCAAGGCGGCCAACAACACCAACGTTGGTCCGGGTGGCGCCAGCGTCTATGCGCGCAACAGCGTGAAGTTCGATCCCGGCACGGCGGGGACATGTCCTGGAACGATGACCCGAACGAGTGACTGCAATCTGGCGAACGGCACCGACGTCTGGCGCATCGAGGCGTTAGGTCAGTCGGTGTTCAACTTCGGTGTGGATAGCAACAACGCGCATGTGCAGCCGGGCGGTGTCTATCACTATCACGGCATGCCGGAAGGGTTGCTCACCAACGCTGGAGTATCGGACACCAATCGCAAGATGGTGTTGGTGGGCTGGGCGGGCGATGGTTACCCGGTCTATGCGCGCTATTGCTATAGCAGCGCCATGGATGCCTCCAGCCCACTGAAAATCTGCACCACCAGTTATGCGATGGATAGCGCGGCGGATGCGGGACGACCGTCCACGGCACTGGTGCCGATGGGTGCCTTCACCAGTGACTGGAACTATGTGGCCGGCAGCGGTGATCTCGACGAGTGCAATGGCCGCACCGGCGTCACGCCGGAGTTTCCGGGTGGCATCTATTACTACATGGCCACCAATGACTATCCCTTCTTCAGCCGTTGCCTGAAGGGCGCACTAAACTGACGCTGGATCCGGCGCGCATACCCGAATGGTGTTACGGCCCGCCTGCTTGGCTGCATAGCAGGCCGCATCCGCCTGGCGCAGCAGGTCATCAATCGACTTCGATGATGTCAGCATGATCTCGCTGACGCCGATACTCACCCCAACGGAGTAAGACGCGCCATTCCACTCTATTGAAGTGGCCGAGATGGCGCGAAGTACAGTCGCTGCAATTTGCAGCCCGTTCTCGAGCCCACAATCCCAAGCGAGAATGACGAACTCATCACCGCCGATGCGCGCAATACAATCGCCGTGTCGGGTGGCCGACTGCAGTGTTTCAGCCACCTTGCGCAGCATCGCGTCGCCAGCGTCGTGGCCAGCGCGGTCATTCACCTGCTTGAAACCGTCCAGATCGAGAAACATCAGCACGTGGGTGCAATCGGAGGAGTCCGTTGTGCGCAATTTTTCGAGCGCCTGTTGCATCGACCGCAGTTGATCGAACAGTCCGCGGCGATTGAGCAGACCGGTCAGCTCATCATGCTGGGCATTATGAGACGACTCCTCCGCATGGCTTTTCCAGCGACGCTCCAGGCCGGTGACCAACAGCAGAAAGGCCTCCAGCAGGAAGATGATGACGAGCATGCTTGTCAGTAACAGGATCGGCATGGGTGTTGGCATGTTCGCCAACAGTTGCTGACTCGGCCACGCCTGCAGCGTCCAGGTGCGGCCTCCCACTTCCATAGAGCGTTGGGTCACTAGCGCGCTCAGAGAATTGTTGCGCGTATTTTTGCTGTCGTCATCAATGCGGCGCGCAGCCAGTGTGACGGGATGGTCTGCAACTGTCGTGTCATTCAACACAAAGTTCCAGGACTGCCACTTCAGTGCGCCCACGGCACCGGCGAGCAGGTCGCTCATGCGATAAACACCCACAGCGAAGCCCATGATCTCATCCGCGCTGTTCCGGGCGGGCAGAAACAGCAGTACTCCCTGTTGCGTGCCCTGATCCTGAATCAGCTGGATGGGAGCGGTGGACTGCAGCGTACCGAGACGGCGTGCGCGGTTGATGGCGTCGGCACGCGGTGGGCTGGAGTAGACATCAAAGCCGAGCGCCGCTTGGTTGGCGGCGATTGGCTCGATATAGCCCACAGCCACGTACTCCGGTCGCTGACCGGCTGACACCAGTTCACCAGCGGCGTTCCTTTCAGTGATCCGGAAACTTTTCAGCGCAGGCTGCGCCCGCTGTGCGGCCTCGAAAGTGGCGCGCTGCCCGGCCTCAATGATCGGATTCCACGAGATGGCCTGCAAGACATGATGTCTTTCCAGAAAGGGTTTGGTGAAACGAGCGAAATCCTGCTGTGAGACGGATCGCGATGTGCTCTGAAGACTGGCGAGCGCTCCCAACGCCTCGGCGTGCTTGGCGACTTCTTTCTCGAGTGACTCAGCGGCGTCGTAAGCTTCCTGTCTGAAGGCTGCCGCGCGCTGCTCGATAATAAGATCGGCTCTCTGCACAAGGATGAAGACCACCAGAATGAGCACGGTGATCGAAGGCGTGGCGATCTTCCATCGCCGCAAATGCCATATCTCAGCCTGTTCGGGCAGCAGCATCATCATGATGGGTGCGAATACCACGATGCCCAGCGCGTCGCCGACCCACCAGGTGAACCAAGAAGAGGCGGCCTGACTCAATGAAATGATGTTGCTCACCACCATGACAGTGGTGCCGATCGACGCTGATACCGCACCGGCGATGGGTCCAGCCAGCGCCAGGAAAAGCAGAATCTGCCGCGCGTCGATCAGACGAGGATTCCGGCCAATGAACCGACGCACAATGAGTGTGCCCGTCAGGATGCCCAGAGTGGTGCCGATGGCGATTGATCCGGCGATAGCCAATTCAATGCTGTAACCATGATTGCCGCGCAGGATCGAAGGCAGATTGGTGGCGAGCGAACCGAGAAGGATGCCCGGCAGATAAGTCATTCCACGGACAAACACCAGCGCAAAGGCAATGCCCGCGGCGGGCCATACCGGTGATGCGAGCCCGGTGCCTCGCGACAGAAGCAGCGCCAGCATTCCGGTCAGCGCATAGACCACAAACAGTCCGATGTTTTCCAGAACCAGTCGCGCCCAGTCTGGCGCGCGGTGATCATCGGAGGGAGGTGTCTGTGCGCGCAAAGAATGCGCCGATTCGGGCAAGGGCACACCCGGTGGGACTTGAACGTTACTCGTTTCCGAGTTCACTTTTGCATTGCACCACGCTTTTAGCTACTGATCCAGTACCGCGTGAGTGTGAAATCCACCGTGCTATCGTCACCATCGCAATGAAATCCACAAGCCAGCTTCTCTCGCGCCGCGCTGTAGTGTTCGCACTATGGTGTATGCCCTGGCTCGCGACGACCGCGCAGGCACATCTGCTGCCGGCGCAGACAGCCACGATGAACATCGTCGGTCGGGCCGCTTTTTTCGTCGTAGCGGTGCCGGCCTCAGCGCTGCGGGGTGTCGACACCAATGGCGATGGTCAGCTGTCGCCAAGCGAACTCGATCACGGCAGAACGCAGATCAGTGCGCAGTTCGATGCGCGCTTTCATGCGATGAGCAACGGACAAGCTGGCCGGCCGGTGCTGACTTGGGTGATTGCACCCGATGAGGGTGCGCCATTGATGGACTACGTAGTCATCATGCATCGTGTCGACTTTGCCGATGCGCCGACGCATCCGGTGGTCGCGACAGACCTATTCGGTACCGCGCCGGGGCAGGCCATGTTGACGCTGACAGCAACGCGCAGCGGTATCACGGAAGTGGCCGTGCTGCGGCCCGGTGCGGCCAGTCATCAGTTCTTCAGCGGTATCGGTGCTCTGTTCGCTGACTGGAAAATCCGGCTCGAGCGCTTCTACTCGACGTTGGCCGCGGCCATCGCGCGCTGAGCCATCAGCACCTGAAAAGCGGCGAGCGCTTCTGTCCGCGACGCACTGAGATCGACAATGGGTGCGGGATAAGCGGGCGTGCCCACTTCCGGCACCCAGCGACGAATGTACTCGCTGTCGGGATCAAACTTCTCGGCCTGTGACAGCGGATTGAAGATGCGGAAATAGGGCGCGGCATCGGCGCCGCAACCTGCGGTCCATTGCCATCCCTGTGTGTTGTTAGCCAGATCGGCGTCGATCAATGTGTCCCAGAACCAGCGCGCGCCATGCAACCAGTGCAGTCGCAGGTTCTTGACCAGGAACGATGCCACCACCATGCGTACGCGGTTGTGCATCCAGCCGGTGGCCCACAGCTCGCGCATGCCGGCATCTACCAGCGGAATGCCGGTTCGGCCGCGCTGCCACGCCTGCAGTGCCTGCGGATCATCACGCCAGGGAAAGCGCGAAAATTCGGTACGCAGCGGTGCGTCGGGCAGGTGTGGGTGGTGATAGAGAAGATGGTGCGAAAACTCACGCCAGCCCAGTTCCGCGAGAAACTTGTCACTGCGCCATTCCACGGTGCTGCGGCCGCGTGCGGATTCCGCCTCGCCCACCGCATGCCAAATTTGTCGCGGCGAAATGGCGCCGACGTGCAGGTACGGTGAGAGTGTCGAGGTGCCCGCCACAGCCGGTCGGTCGCGCGCATCGCGATACGCGGGCAGGGCGGTATTGAGGAAGTGTTGCAGCCGCGCTGCGGCGCCAGTCTCCCCCGGTTGCCACAGCGAAGCCATGCTCCGGTGCCAAGGCGGGACCGGCAGCGGCAGCAGATCATCCAGCGACAGACTATTCGGCCATTTGGGCGGGGCCTGCATACGCGCCGGCGCAGCCAATGGCTGTGCGGGTTCGCATTGCTTCAGCACCTGCTTCCAGTAGGGCGTGAACACCAGGAAGGGCCGACCGCTCTGATTGGTGATCTCCCAGGGCTCGAGCAGCAAGGCTCCGTTGCGACTCTCAGCCAGCATTCCGTCTGTGCGCAGCGCCTCCTTCACGGTCCGGTCGCGCTCCAAGGCGGCCGGTTCGTAGCGACGATTCCAGAACACCGCGTCGGCGCCGCTTTCAGTGCACAGCCGCCGCAGCGTAGGCAGTGCCGGACCGCGGGCGTAAATCAGCCGCGATCCCTGCCGCTTCAGGGCGCCTTCCAGCGCGCGAAGGTTTGTGTGCAGCCACCAGCGAGCGGCGGCACCGTCCGGCCAGCGACCGTCCTCTTCCGGACTATCGATGTAGACCGGCAGGATGGTGCCGCCCCGCTGCAAGGCGGCCTGCAGGGCGGGATTATCGGCCAGACGCAGGTCTTGCCGGAACCAGACAATGGAAACGCTCATGTCGCCAAAGATACTCGCATTGATCGCCAGTTTGCCCGCCCGGATGAATTTCGCTAGGCTGAAACGGTGTCGATCTCCAATACCGAAGCGCTGACGCGCACTATCGAGCACCGCGAAATCTTCCACGACGAGATGCTGGCGTTGATGCGCCAGATCATGGGCGGGGAGATGTCCCCGGTCATGATGGCCGCTCTGCTCGTCGGACTGCGGGTGAAGAAGGAGACCATCGGCGAAATCACCGCCGCGGCGCAGGTGATGCGTGAGTTCTCCACTCGCGTGCAGGTCTCAGACCGACGCCACTTGGTCGATATCGTCGGCACCGGCGGTGACAGCTCGCACAGCTTCAACATTTCGACCTGCAGCATGTTTGTGGCTGCCGCTGCAGGGGCGCGCGTCAGCAAGCATGGCAACCGCAGCGTCAGCAGTAAGTCCGGCAGTGCCGATGTGCTCGAGCGCATGGGTGTGCCAATGACACTGACGCCCGAGGCCGTCAGTCGCTGCATCGCTGATACCGGCATCGGCTTCATGTTTGCGCCCAACCATCATCCGGCCATGAAGAATGTTGCGGCCGTGCGGCGCGAACTCGGGGTGCGGACGATCTTCAACATCCTCGGTCCGCTGACCAATCCCGCCGATGCGCCCAACATCCTAATGGGCGTATTTCATGAGGATCTGGTTGGTATTCAGGTGCGTGCCTTGCAGCGCCTCGGTGCTGAACATGCCGTGGTCGTGCATGGAAAGGATGGACTTGACGAAGTGTCGCTGGGTGCGGCGACGCTGGTGGGTGAGCTGCACAACGGCAGCATTCATGAATACTCGATCCATCCTGAGGATTTCGGCTTGCGCATGGCAAGTCTGCGCGCTCTGAAGGTGGAGACACCGGAGGAGTCGCAACAGTTGCTGCTGCGCGTGTTGCATGACGAGCCGGGCCCGGCACGTGACATCGTGTTGCTGAATACCGGGGTGGCTCTGTATGCCGCGAATGTCGCACCGTCGATGGATGCGGGTGTGGCGCTGGCCCGTCAGGCACTAGCCGACGGCCGCGCGCTGGCCAAGATGCAGCAGTTCGTAGCGCGTGCCAAGGAGCTGGCGGGCGTCTAGCTCGTGATTGCCCGCCGACGGTGCTCTCGCACAATCGGAGCGGAGGCAGTTCAGACGCGATACAGCGGCGGCGCGAGATTCAGCTGATTCAGATAGCGGCTCCGCTCCTCAGCCGAGAGCGCGCGCCATTCCACTTTCTCCGTATAGGTGCCGCGCAGCTGTGCATCGCTGATCCGCACATGCGGTGCATCACTGATATCGGACTGCTGAGCCAGCAGGGTTGTCGTTCCAGAGCGCAGCAGTTCGCCCACGGCCTGGGCCACGCGTTCACTGCGCGGCAGGCCGCTGTGCTCGCAGACCTCATACCACGTGCGATCGGCGGCCAATGTCGCTGACGCCACGGCCACCGTGCCGTCGCCATCGGAGCTGATCTCGTACTCGAAATCTCCTTCGATGTGGCGCAGCGTTACAGCCGTTCGTTGGCCGGTGCCGGCGATAGCGAAGAAACGTGCATCGGACTCGGGCGGTCGCCGTGCTTCGCTGCGCGCGGCATCCAATGCAATGCGGTCAGGTCGCGGGCCGTGTTCAGGCCAGCACCGGGCATCGAAGAGATCAATATCGGTCAATGTGCCGGTAGCGGGCAGCAGATCGTAGAGACTGGAAAAGCTGTGAAAGACCCGCTCAGTCAATTCCTCTGCACTGTGTCGCGGGTCCAGTGCGGCCAGGCGGCGCACGGTCGGATAGGTCGCGCGGATCGCTTGCACCGCAGCCAGCGTCCCACGATGTGGTGTGCCCAGCGTCACCACGCGCTGCACGATGTCCATGCCGCGATGATGAAGCGCCGCGCGAACCAACAGGCCGCCCATGCTGTGCGCGACGATGGACACGCGGCGCGCGCCGAGTGTGCGGATGTGATCGGCCAGCGCCATGCCCGCTGCGGCGATGTCACCGCGCCAGTCATAGCTGTACAGCTCGGTGCTGAACCCGGCGGCATCAAGCCGCAACTTGAGCGCAAAATACGTGTAAGGGATTGCACCGAGCGCGCGTGTTCTGGATGCATCAGGCCACGCCAGCTCGAGCAGACGTCCGTTGCTCACATCGACGGGATCGATCCAGAGCAAATCATCAGGCCAGGGAGCACCACGCGTGCGCCCCAGCTCCGAGCCCATCACGCCGGGAATGATCAGTACCCGATGATCCGGATCGCATTTCGCCAGCGCCGCCTGACGAGCCAGCGGCGAGAGCAACCGATACTCCGCCTCGCCGAGGCAGGTGGACACCTCATGCACATGAGTGTCAGTGGCCAGCCATTGCAGCAATTCGCTGTTGCTACGGTGCGAGCGGTCGTAGCCGGAGATGCCACTCGGTTCGACGATGTCGTTCAACAGTGTCTCCGCGCCATGGTCTGCAGAGACTGCGACTTTGCGGGACATCTGGCAAGACGTGCCGAGTCCCGTGTCAGGGTCATGCCTCAGTCTTCCATCGCCGGCGGCATCAGCTGATATACCACCGGCGTAACCAGCCGTGCCAGCAGCGTCGAGCTGATCAATCCGCCGATGATCACCCAGGCCATCGGTGAATACAGGCTGCTGTTCTGCAGGGCCAGAGGCAGCAACCCGCCGATGGCTGTGGCCGACGTGAGCAGGATTGGCAGGAAGCGCACCTCGCCAGCCTGTTCGATGGCTTCACCTAGCGGCACACCTTGGGCGCGCAGTTGATTGGTGAAATCCACCAGCAGGATGGAGTTTTTAATCTCGATACCGATCAATGCGACGAAGCCAATGCTGGCAATGAACGAGATATCGTTGCCAGTCAGCAACAGCATCAGCAGACCACCCGCGACGCCGAGCGGCACAACCGTCAACACAATCAGTGTCGCCTTGAAGCTGCCAAACTCCAGCACGAGTACGGCAAAGATCCCGAACAGCGCAACGATGATCGCGCCACCAATACCTGAGAAGGACTCAGCGCTGGATTCGGCCTCGCCGCCCAGGCTGTAGCGATACCCCCGTGGCCAGCTCATCGCATCCAGCTTTTTCACCACGGCGGCGGTGACCTTGCCGGTGTTCTGGCCGCGTTCCACATCCGCGTCGACCACTGCGGCGCGTTCGCGACCGAAGCGCTGAATCAATGTCGGGGCTCGCTCAAATACCGGCGAGGCCAGTTGCGACAAAGGCAGCAGTGCACCGCTCTGCGACGGGACCATGACCTGCTGCAGGTTCGCCAGCGTCGCCTGAGTGCCCACCGGTGTGCGCACCATGATGTTGTATTGCTCGCCCTCCGGACTCTTAAAAGTACCGGCGCTCAGTCCCGACACGGCGAGGCGGACGGCACGATCCAACTCAACCGTCGGTACGCCAAGCAAGCCCAGCTTCTCCGAGTCGATCTGCAAGCGCAGATTCGTACGCGGTACGCGCAGTGCATTGCTCACCTGCCTTGTGCCCGGAACGGTTTCGATCAGGCGCCGGACCTGCTCCGACAAAGACTCTAGCGTTGCGAGGTCGGGTCCGATGATGCGCACCGAGATCGGTGCGGAGATCGGAATGCCGTTGGTGAATTCACGAATCTCAATGCGAGCGCCGGGATAGTGCTGCAAAGACTGACGTAGCTGCTCCAGCATCTGCGGAGTGCGCCGTGTGTCATAGCCACGCAGCAGCACAAACAATTCAGCAAAGTTCGCGGCATCGTTGCGCACGATGTGGTTGTAGTAGATCTGCGGGTTGCCATGGCCCAGGTTAGAGAAGTAGGCATTCACCTCAGGCGTCTTAGCCAGCGTCTGCTCGACAAAGCGAAGCGCGCGATCCGTAGCTTCCAGGCTGGTGCCATTCGGCGTCTGAACGGTGATCAGGAACTGCGGGGTGTCTGCCTTGGGGAAGAGGCTACTACCCAGTACGCGCACCAGTAGCAGTATCAATAGAAGAGAACCACCAAGGGCGATGCCCGTAGTGACGCGCGGCCGTGCCAGACAGAAATGTAAAGCCGGGCGGTAATAGCGATGGATCGCGCCCATGAGTCGTTCCAGCAGAGCGCTCTTGTGCTGCGCGCCGCTGACCGGCAGCACGCGCGAACCGAGGAACGGGATGATGAGCAGCGCAATCGCCAGCGACCCGAGAATGGTGGCGATCACCGTGGTGGGCAGCACGCGGATAAATTTTCCGGCGTTGCCAGGCAGCGCCATCAGCGGCAAAAAAGCAAAGATGAGGGTGGCGGTACAGCCGAGAATGGCAACAGTGATCTGGCGCGTGCCAGCGATGGCGGCCTGCATGCGATCTGCACCCTCACGCAAATGACGCGAGATGTTTTCCACCACGACGATGGAATCATCTACCAGCAAACCCAGGGCAACGACGAAGCCGGCAATAGAAATCTGGTTGAGGGAATAACCAACAAAGTAAAGCGTTGCGATGCCAATGGCCAGCGACAACGGGAGCGACACCATGACGATGCCACCGGCGCGCAGTCCCAGCGGCAGGAGCGTGAGCGCCACTAGACCGATCGCGATAGCGAAGTCCGTATAAAGCCGGTGCAGTCGAGCAGCGACGTTGCGTGACTGCTCGAAGCCGCGCTCCAGTCGGATGTGTTTAGGCAGCGTGGACTCAAAGTGATCAAGCACCGTGTCCATCTGCTGCTGCAGCGTGATGGCATTGAAGCCGTCATTTTGACTGGCCGTCACGAATACAGCGCGCGTTCCATTAAAGCGTCCGAGATAACTGGGCGGACTATCAGCCCAGCTGACATCCGCCACGTCACGTACCCGGACAATGCGACCCGGCGCGCCACCAATGACTGTGTTGCGGACCTCGTCCAGAGTCTGATACGCGCCAGAGGTTTGCAGGCTGAAGCTGCGCTCGCCAAGGGTGACGAATCCGGCAGGAATATTGGCGTTCTCGCTCTGGATTCCGGCGAGCAACTGCCCGGGTGTCACATGCGACTGGGCCAGGCGCTGCATATCGACTGCAATGCGCAACTCGCGCGTCGGGAACGCCCAGCGCTCGGCCGTGCGTACACCGTTGACCTGTCGAAGCAGATCACAAAGCGTGCGCGCATAGTCTTCCATCTCGCGGTAGGAAGCGTCCGCGGACGTGAGTGCCACCTGCAGCACGTTGACCATCGACGGGCTGATGCGCCGGATTTCTAGGCGCGCGATTTCAGCGGGCAACTCCGGGCGTAGCGCATTCACTTCACGGGTCACCTCATCAGACTTTTTGTCTGGATCTGTCCCGGCATCGAATTCCACTGCAACGAAGGCCACGCCGTCGACCACCGTGGACTCGAGCTTATGCACGCCGTCGAGGGCCGCGATGCGATCCTCAATAGGCTTGGCGACAAGGCGTTCAAGATTATCCGGTGTCGCACCCGGATCGATGGCGGTGATGAAGAATGCACTCAGCTTGAGATAAGGATCTTCTTCACGTGCAATATTCTGGAAGGCGAATACACCGAGGGCGGTCAGACACAGGAAGGCCACCAGCGTGAACTGGTAGCGGCGGATCGGGAACTCGAGCAGCTTCACGGCGTTGCCGTCGCTCGATCGGTGGTGGCCGGAGCGGGCTGCGCGCTGACGCGCACAGCCTCACCGTCATCGAGGTAAGGTGCGCCGGCACTGACTACGATTTCTCCTACACCCAGGCCATCGCTCAACGCCACCTGTGCGTCTTCCAGAAAAGCAATGCGCACGGCACGACGATGTGCCTTTCCATCGGTGACCACGAACACGCTGGCGCGATCACCGTTGGCCGCGACAATGGCACTGGCCGGCACACGAACGAGAGACGTCTCGCGTGCTTTCGCTGGCGATACCCGCACCGTCGCCACCATGCCGCTCGCCAGCTCCAGAGAAGTGGCGTCGAGCGTCACTTCAACAGGAAATAGCCCGCTGGCCTGATCGGCCGCCAGCGCAATGGCACTCACGGTGCCGCTCACCTCTGTTCCGCGCAGCGCATCGACCGCTACGCTGACGTGATCGCCTCGTCGTAGCTGCACAAGCACGCGATCCGAGACGGCGGCGCGCACCAATTGCCCGCGCACCGGGGATCCCAGCACCAGCACCGGCTGACCTGGCTGCACCAATTCATTCTCCTCCGCCAGTCGCCGCAGGACGGTGCCATCGCGCGGTGCAATGAGTGCGGACCGTTCGCGATTGAAGCGGACCGCACGCAGCTGCGCAGCAGCCAGTTCGCGCTGTGTGCGCAGATTCTGCAGTTGCTCCAGACTGATCACCTCATCGGCTCGCAGCCTTTCGCCGCGCTCCAGATCGCGTGCGGCTTTCTCATCGAGCTGCTGAGCCTGCGTGACCTGCGCCTCGATTTCCGTGGGCTCGATATCCGCCAACCGTTCACCGGCACGCACCCGTGCGCCGGTATCGACACTCATGTGCCGTATCAGGCCGCCAACCTTGAATGACAAACGCGTCTCGTCGCGGAAGGCAATCACGCCATGAAATGCGATGACCGGATGCGCCGGGCCCGCAACCGCCGCCGTAGTGCTGACAGCAGTCGGTTCATTCACCGTCGCCGATGGACTTCCTTTGACACACCCTGCCAGTGACACCACGGCTGTAATCATGAGCAGAGTCTTAAAGCCATATCGCGAGTCGATCATGGGGCAGCTCCCAATAGTTCCGTGCCGCTGCCGGCGGCGAATTGCAGATCGGCACGCCGCTCGATCAGATCCAGGCGTGTCCACGCCAGATTCAGCTCAGCAGTGGTCAATGCGTTGCGGGCGTCGAGAAATTCGATCTGTGTGGAGGCACCTTCATCGCGCTTGCGGCTGGCGATGCGGAAAGCTGCGCTGGCAGCCGCAGCGCGGGCCTGTGCCGCAGCGAGCGATTCCCGTGCGGCCAGCGCTGCATCGAGTGCTGCGCGCGCTTCCATCTCAATCTTCTGCTCCGCGAGTTGCCGCAGATTGTCAGTCTGGCGCGCTGCCAGTCTTGCCGAGGCGATGCTGGCGCTGCGTGCGCCGCCGTCAAATATCGTCCACTCCAGCAGCAATGAGCCGGAAAGATAGTTGTAGCGCGGCCCGGTGCCGAAGTTCTCACCCTGCACTCCGGTATCCACACCGAGTGCCACAGTGGGGCCACGACGCGACTGGGCGGCGCGCAGCTGCGCCTCGGCGCTTTCGGTCGCCCGCCGCAGCTGTTGCAGTTCTGGGCGTGTGCGACGCGCACGTTCGACAACGGTATTGGCTGAATCAATCTCGTCATTCAGCAGCGCCATCAGTGTGGCATCGTCACCGGGAGCCGCATCCTCCACGACTGATTCCAGCGGGCGGTTCAGCAGCAAGTTCAGTGCGCGCTGCGCCTGGTCGCGACCCTGATCGGCTTCGATGCGTTGCTGTGTCGCGCTGAGCAGCTCAGCGCGTGCACGCAGCACGGCGTCCTGAGTGATCTTGCCGTTGGCGTAGAGCGACTCATTGATGCGCAGATTCTCCTGCAGGATGTTCACACTGCCTGCGACGATGAGGGAGGCGGCGCGAGCCTTCTGTGTGATTAGGTAGGCATGCGTGATGTCGCGTCGTTGCGTGCGCAGCGCTGCGACGCTGCCGAGTTGTGCGGCCTCAGCCGCGGCGCGATTGGCCTCGATACCGTCGAGCAGGCCCGGCGCATACAACGGTTGGCGCAACGACAGGTGAGTGTCCTGCTCACGTGCGCGCAGCAGCGGAAAGCCGCTCGGCGTCAGCATGCTAAAACGTGCGGGCTGGCCCATTGATACCAGCAGCTGGTTCAGTGTTTGATAGGCTGGATTGAGCAGCTCGTCGATGGGTGCCGTGATCTCGCGTCCACCACTGTTCACCGTGTAGCGTGAGTTGATGCTCACCTCGGGCCGTAAGCGCGCCTGAGCCGCGCGCAGTGCCATCTCACTCTGCTCCGCCTGCAGGCGCTGGTTCTCCAGCGTCAGACTCGATTCGCTGCCCAGCCGGACGTAGTCCTCGATGACGGCACTGATCGGCCGCGCGACACTCATCGAGTCGTTCGCGGCTGCAGCCGGTGTGACAGTCGGCAGCAGCGCTAAAAACAGCGAAGCGCCCCGCACTGGCAGACGGGTTTTGTTCATGCCCGCGCCTCCAATGATCGTGTTGCGAGACGCAGCGCCTGATCCACAAGTGCGGCCTGATGCAGTCCGTACTGGCTGAGCACCAGTTCCTTGGTGGTGATGATCTGGATGATGCCGTGCATGAAGCCCCACAGCGTCATGCCAATCGCCGCTGGGTCGCCGGCATCGCTGTGGATGCTGCCGTCCTTCAGCCCCATTTGAAGCGAGCCGACCAGGATGCCGTGGACTTCATTGCCGGCCGCCAGACAGCTGACGATATTGCCAGCGAGTTCGCCGCCTGCAGGTGCAGTGGCATGGAAGTGCGAGAGCGCAGCGAAGTACACCGGGAATTCGCGTGCAAAGGCGACGTAGGCCCGGCCCATGTCTTGCACCTGAGCCAACCCCGTGATCGGGAGCGCTGCGATCGAGGCAAAGCGCTCTTTCAGCACGGCGAGCCCTCGCTCACCGATACCCATCAGCAGGTCGTCGCGGTCCTGGAAGTACACATATAAGAGTGCGCGCGAAATCCGCCCCTGCCGGGCCACTTGATCCATGGTGATGGCATCAATGCCCTTTCTGGCCGCGACTGTTTCGGCCGCCGTCAGGATTTCGGTCCGGCGCCGGTCCTTCTCTTCGAGGCGACGTTCGCTGAGGTCGTTCATGCCATGAGATTAGGGTCCCTTTGACACAGTGTCAAAGACTAAACGAGCGTCCAAAACTGGGCGCCTAGACAATATTTGGCCCTTGCGCCCAGCGACCCGACCGATTGCGTCACAGCCCCGAATCGTGGATGGTGCGCCGATGCTCAATGCACTGTGGCTGGGGTTCTTCGTCATCTCGCTATGCGCAGCGCTGGGCCGCTGGCTGCTTGGCGGGCACCCGGAAGTGTTCGCAGCGATGGTCACCAGTCTCTTCGAGATGGCCAAGCTGTCGGTGGAGCTCATGGTGCTGCTGTTCGGCACGTTGACGCTGTGGCTTGGGTTCCTGCAGATCGCCGAAGCCGCTGGCCTCATTGCGGTGTTATCGCGTTGGCTTGCGCCGCTGTTCGCGCGGCTGATGCCCGGCGTGCCACGAGGCCATCCCGCCGTCGGACTGATCACCCTGAACTTCGCCGCCAATGCGCTGGGTTTGGACAACGCCGCCACGCCCATCGGCCTGCGTGCGATGCGCGAACTGCAAACCTTGAATCCCGAGCCGCGCACGGCCACCAACGCTCAGATTCTGTTCCTGGTGCTCAATGCCTCGTCACTGACACTGCTGCCGGTCAACATCTTCATGTACCGGCTGCAGCAGGGTGCGCATGATCCAACGCTGGTGTTCCTGCCGATCCTGCTTGCCACCAGCGCTTCTACGCTCACCGGACTGCTGGCGGTCGCATGGATGCAGCGGCTGCGACTACGCGATCCCGTAGTGCTCGTCTGGCTCGGCGGCATTGCGCTGGGACTGAGTCTGCTGGTCACCTCACTGGTGTCGTTATCGGCTGCAGCGCTGGCTGCGGTTTCATCTCTGGCTGGCAATCTGACCCTGTTTGGTGTGATCGTGATTTTTCTCGCGGTCGGGGCCATTCGCCGCGTGAATGTCTACGAGAGCTTCATCACCGGTGCGCGACAGGGGTTTGATGTCGCAAAGGGACTGCTCCCATTCTTGGTAGCCATGTTGTGCGCGGTGGGTGTGCTCCGAGCTTCAGGCGCACTCGATACACTGCTTGATGGCATACGCTGGCTCGCACAGGCAGCACATCTGGATACGCGCTTCGTCGATGCGCTGCCCACGGCACTGGTGAAGCCGCTGTCTGGTAGCGCGGCGCGCGCGATGCTGATCGAAACCATGCAGCATCACGGTGTGGACAGTTTCCCGGCACTCCTTGCCGCTACCGTTCAGGGCAGTACCGAGACCACCTTCTATGTGCTGGCCGTGTACTTCGGTGCGGTGGGCATTCAGCGCGCCCGCCATGCTGTGGGCTGCGCGCTACTCGCTGATTTGGCCGGCGTACTGGCCTCGATCGCCGTTTGCTATGCGTTCTTTGGCTGAACGATCCGCAGCGCTGAGTATTCAGCGCCGAGAGTTCAGCGCTTAGTGTCTAGGCTGCGCCGCAGCCAACAACTTCTGGGCTTCCTGCAGTTGCGCGGCATCCATCTTCGCATTCAGCTCAGCCAGCAGCTTTTTCGCAGCGTCATCGTTCTGGGCTGCAGCTAGACTCGCCCACTTGTAGGCTTGAACTTGGCTCTGTGGGACGCCCGTTCCATTCGCATACCGGGCGGCGAGGTCCGACTGCGAGAGTGAATAGCCCTGCTCAGCAGCCAGCGTAGTCCACTTGAGTCCCTCGGCCTCGTTGCGGGTCGTGCCTTCGCCCTTCTGCAGCATCAATCCAAGGAAAGCCTGGGCCCACGCATCGCCGCGCGCAGCCACTGGTCTCACGACAGCTAGTGCGCGCGGAAAGTCGTTGTTCACATAGCCATCCAGCCACTGGTTCATCTCGGCCTCTGCGATCTCGGCCTTCTTCACGCCTTCACCGGGTCGGGTGAGCAGCCCATAAAAGTACTGACCGCGTGCATAGCCCAGATCACCTGACTGCTTGAACAGCCGCGTGGCCTCCGCCACATCCTTGGGAACACCGCGACCCGCCAGATAGAGTCGGCCCAAATGGAACATGGATCCTGCTGCGCCTTTGTCGGCATCGCGTCGGAACCATTTTGCAGATTCGGCGTCGTTGCGTTCGACGCCGCAGGCATAGGCGTAATTCAGGCCCATGTGTGCCATGGCGCCTTCGTGGCCTTGCTCAGCAGCCTTCAGGTACCACTGTGCCGCGGTCACATGATTTTCGGGCGCGGCCGCATTGCCGCGGCCGTAGATGATGCCGAGTTGGTACTGCGCATCGGCATTGCCTTCATTGCCCAACTCCAGAAGGATGGGCATGGCTGCGGCGAAGTCCCGCTTGCTCAGCGCCGCGCGGGCTTGCTCCATCGTGGCAGCGTGTGTCAGTGAAGCAGTCAACAGCAACAGCGCGCCGAGGCTCTTCTTAATCACAGCGTGTCCCCCGATGATTCAGTGTCGATGTTATTTCTTGCCCAGAAAGCGGCTGGTTGCAGCCAGGTCGCATTCGCTGAAGTACATCTTCAGATGTGGCGAATGAACCAATTGCCGGTGGTTGTACAACGGCTTGGCCAGATATTCCGGATCTTCCAGCGTGAATTCGACGTCGATGTGAGTGCCGTCCTTCGTCAGACGGTACTTCTCGACGACATGCTTCTTGCCGCCTGAGGGCACGCCGATCTGGTACGGCGAGCGGTGATCAGCGAAGTTGGTGGTATCGACCACCAGCGTGTCGCCTTCCCAGTGACCGATCGAATGGCCGGTGGTGAAACGCACGCTCGGATCAGGATGCTTGCGCCCGTCCATGTAGATCGTGCGCACTTCATTGAACCACTCGCTGCGGAAGAGGATGAGCTTTTCCTGCTCCTTGATCTCGAACTCGAGCAGGTAGCCGCGACTGGACAGCAGCGCCGCAGGCGTCGGGCGACCGACACAGGTGGCCTCCGGGTTGTCTGCGGACATCGGGTTATAAGCCGCTTGCGCGGCCTTGGCCTTGTCGTTCAGCGCCAGCGAGGCGCGGAAGAAGCCATCGAACCCGCCCTTGGGTTCATCAGTCACGGAGGCCGGATCCGTCAGCCAGCGACCAGCGATCGACTTTGCCGGCGGTGTGACGGCCGGAGTGTTTACCGCCGGTGCGAGCGTGAGGCCGCCTTCTTTCTCGACGGTCTCGACGATGCCGTATGTTCGGCCATCCGCTGCCGGATGGGCGCGCACCGTGACTTTGTCACCAGCCTTCAGTGTCTCCGGCGTCCAGCCCTTGCGCGCCAGACCGCTGAGATTCGCCATCTGCACTTCCCAGGTCACCGGCTGGCCGTTGCGCTGGCTGCTGACGAGGAAATAGACGTGCGGATTTCTCCAGACGAACTCCTTCACCGTGCCTTGGAAAGACACAAGCTTGCTCATGTCCACCCCAGCATCGCTGTGATGGGGCAGGGCGGGGAGCGCTGCCAGCAGGCCTGCGATAACCGCGAAGGTTCGGATCGGATTGTTCATTTAGGTCTCTGGTGGATTTCGGGTTACTTGCCCATCGACAGGAAGCGGCTCGTAGACTGCTTGTCGCACTCTGCGAAATACATCTGCAGATGCGGCACGTGGACGAGTTGCCGGCGATCCGTCATCGGCTTGGTCAGATATTCCGGATCTTCCAGCGTCCAGTCGAGGTCGATGTGAGTGCCGTCCTTGGTCAGTGTGTAGCGCTCGACCACATGCTTCTGTCCGCCAGACGGGATGCCGATCTGATAGGGCGAGCGGTGATCGGCGAAGTTGGCGGTATCGACCACCAGCGTGTCGCCTTCCCAATGGCCAATCGAGTGACCGGTGACGAAACGTACCTTCGGGTCCGGATGCTTGCGCCCATCCATGTAGACCGTGCGTACTTCATTGAACCACTCGCTGCTGATGACGGCGAGCTTCTGTTCTGGCTTGAGCTCGATCTTCATGATGTAGCCGCCGGTGGAAACGATGGCCGCCGGCGTTGGCCGGCCCACGCAGCTCGCTTCGGGATTGTCATTGGAGATGGACTTGTAGGCCGTCTGGGCCGCCTTGCCCTTCTCGTTCGGCGTCAGGTGTGCGATGAAAAATCCATCGAAGCCGCCCGGATAATCCTTCGTGCTGGCACGATCGGTCAGCCACTGACCGGCGATGGTCTTTGCCGGCGGCGTGACATCCGGTGCCTTGGCAACCTGGGCGAGGCGCAGGCCGCCGGCCATGGTGACCGACTCCACGATGGCATAGGTGTGCCCGGGCGTTGCCGGATGGGCGCGCACCGTCACCTTGTCGCCCGGTTGCAGCGTGGTTGCGGTCCAGCCTCGGCGCGCCAGTCCGCTGAGAGCCGCCATCTGCATTTCCCACTTCTCGGTCTTCCCGTCCCGCTGCATTTCCATGACGAAATAGACGTGCGGATTCTTCCAGGCGAATTCCTTGACCGTGCCTTCGTAGACGACCGTCGTCTTCATGTCGACACCGGAATCGCCATGGTGGGCGATGGCGGGCGCAGTGATGGCCAGCACCGCAGTCAGGGCAAGCGCGCAGGTTCCAATCTTCATGAACTCTCTCCTGGCATGACATAGGCCAGGATTACCGGCTCACCAGACGGCGAGCGCCTCAGATACCCCAGCCCGTTTTATGGGGCCATCCTACACCCAGACAAAGTGCTCATGAAGGTCCGGCTAGCCGCATTAACGAATCTCCACGTCACTGGCGCAGCGGAAGGTCATGTGGGTGGTCGAGCTGTCCGGCGTGTTGGAGGTGCGTGCGGCCACGCGGTAGCGATTGCAGTAGGAGCGGTGGCACAGGTAGGAGCCGCCTTTGAGGACGCGGGCGACGCCGGTGGCCGGTCCAGCCGGGTTCTGCCGCGTGCCTGTCACATGGAAGCTGCGGTCGAACCAGTCCTGGCACCACTGCCAGGCGTTGCCGGTGATCGAGTACAGGCCGAAGTCGTTGGGTGGAAAAGCCCGGACCGGACACACCGCCGAATAGCCGTCTTCGGCCCGATCCAGCACCGGGAATTCGCCCTGCCAGATGTTGCACAGGTGCTGACCATTCGGCGTCAGTTCATCACCCCAGGGATAGGTTTTCTGCACCAGGCCGCCGCGCGCTGCGTACTCCCACTCGGCCTCGGTGGGCAGTCGCTTGCCAGCCCAGCGGCAATAGGCCGAGGCGTCGTTCCAGCTCACATGGACCACCGGGAAATCGTCCCGGCCCACAACGCCAGACTCCGGGCCTTCCGGCCATTGCCAGCAGGCGCGCCAGACGCGGCACCACCAGGGCACGCCTGGTGCGGTGCCATCCACCCACTCTCGGTAACGCTCTGGCGGAATGTGCCCCTGAAAGACATAGGACCAGCCCAGTCGTTCGGCGTCGGTAACGTAGCCGGTCGCTGCGACAAACTGCGTGAACTGCAGGTTGGTCACCGGCGTGATGTCCAGATAGAACGGATCGAGCAGGATCTCGCGCACCGGGCCTTCGCCATCGGCGGGAAAGGCTTCTGGCGAGTCGGTGCCCATCAGGAATGTTCCGCCTTCGAGCCGCACCATACCTGCGGTCGATGGGGCGATGCTGCGCGGGCGGGATGCTGCCACCTGTCTGGATTCCGCCAGCATTGCCGCGCGCGTGCGCGTCGGTGCGCAGCAGGCTCGCACCCGGTCCGCTTCGTTCATGGCTGTGGTGCCGGATCCCTGACAATTCGGGCTCGCGCGCGCTGCTCGTCCAGATACTGATACAGCACCTGCTGGCGACTGGATTCGAGTAGCTGCGCCGCGATCCGTTCCTGCACCTCTTCCAGCGCAAGGACTCTTGCCGGTCTTCGCTCCAGTAGTTTCGCGATGTGGAAACCGAACTCTGTGCGAAAGATGCTGCTGACTTCATCGACGCGCAGCTGAAACACCACTTCCTCGAAGGCCGGCACCATCTCGCCGCGACTGAAGAGATTCAGCTCGCCGCCGCGTCCCGGGCAGTCGGACAGCGCGTCAGCGACCGCAGCGAAGGATTGGCCGGCATTCAGTGCAGCGCGCGCCTTTTCAATCGCGATGTGCGCAGCTTCAGCGGAATGCCGTTCATCGATGTTGCACACGATGTGCGCGACGCGCAGTTGTTCCGGCGACTGGAAAGAATCCCGGTGCGATGCGTAGAAGTCTGCGATCTCCCGAGCCTGCGGCGCGGGGGCGCGTGCAGTGATTTTCTCGACCAGACGCTGCACGCGCCGCTGGGTGTCTGGCTCTGAAAGCGCAGCTCTTTCAGCGATTCGTGTGCCTGGGTCCGCCAGCGCGGCCTGACGCAGCAGGGCTGCTTCGATCAGATTGTCCTCGGCCCACTCGCGCGCGCGCGAGCGCAGTGCCAGCGGATCTTCGCCCGGCATTTGTTCGGTCATCAGTGCCAGCATCGCCGCGGTTTCCCGTCCGATCTGGGCCTCATCGATCTCTTCATCATTGACGCGCAGGCTGGGCATGGGCCTTATCTTGACACTTGCTGATGCAAATCGTCGCGGTCGATACGCTATATTCCCGCAACCGGAACTCATCCGAATCGCGACAGGAGCCTTGGCGATGAGCATCAGTGTCGACAGACGTACCTTCCTCCAGTCCGCACTAGCTGCCGCGGGACTCGGCATGACGGCGCAGGCCGCTTTTGCCCAGCGCCCGGCCAAGCCAAACATCATTTTCATCCTGGCCGACGACCTCGGTTACGGCGATCTGAGCTGCTATGGGCGGCCGGACTACCAGACCCCCGTGCTCGACGAGCTCGCGCGCCAGGGCATCAAGTTCACGGATGCCTATGCCACTCCGGTGTGCACACCCACCCGCGTGGCCTTCCACACGGGACGCTATCCGCATCGTCTGCCGGTGGGATTGCAGGAGCCGCTGGGCGATCGCGATCTCACGCTGGGAATTCCAGAAGGACATCCCACGGTGGCTTCACTGGTCAAGAAGGCCGGCTATGCCACCACACTCATCGGCAAGTGGAATCTCGGCAATGTCGAGAAATACGGTCCCAATAGTCACGGCTATGACGAGTTCTACGGTATTCGTGCTTCGCAGGCCGATTACTACACGCACAAGAATGCGGCCGGCACCTACGATCTGTGGGAAAACCTGGAGCCATCGAAGGACGAAGGCTATCTGACCGATCTGTTCACGGAGCGCGCGGTCAAGGTCATCCAGCGCAAACATGACAAGCCGTTCTTCATCAGCCTGTTTTACAACGCGCCGCACACGCCGCTCGAGCCGCCTGACCAGAAGCCTGGTGACAAGGCAGGCAGCCCGAAAGAAATTTACACGGCCATGGTCAAGAGCATGGACACCGGTATCGGCAAGGTCCTGCAGGCACTCAAGGACGCCAACCTCGAGCGCAACACGCTGGTGATCTTCGCCAGCGACAACGGTGGCACCGGCAACTCTTACCTCGCGCCGCTCTCCGGGCAGAAGGGGCAACTCGCCGAGGGCGGATTGCGCGTTCCGATGATCGTTCGCTGGCCGGGCGTGGTGCCGGCCGGCAAGACCACCGATCAGGTGGCTTTCACCTTCGATATCTCGGCCACGATTGTTGCTGCCGCGGGTGGCAAGGCCGAAACCCGCTATGCGCTTGATGGCGTGGATCTGATGGATGTCTGCGCGGGTAAGCGCGCGGCATTCGAACACACCGTCTTCTTCCGTTCGGCGCAGCGCGGAGCGCCGACGGGACAGGGCGCGGTGCGTTCAGGCAAGTACAAGTATTTTGTCGCTGGTACGACCGAGCATCTCTACGATCTGTCCGTGGATCCGGGCGAAAAGAACGACATCAAGGACACCCATGCCGATGTGCTCGCAAAATTGCGGGCGCAATACAAGAAGTGGGATGCGCAGATGCTGCCCAATCCCCCTTATCTAGGACCAGATCAGGGCGGTGGTATGGGTGGCGGGACGGACGCCGGAATGGAAGGCGGCATGGGCGGCGGCGCGCCCGCAGGCGCCTGAGTCGCGCCGCGGAAAGAACCGACCCGGTGCATCAGCAACGGGTCGGCTCGTGTCTTCCGCCGCTTTTACCGCGCGACGTAGGGCTTGATCGTGTACGAGAACGCGACTTCGCCCTGCTTGTGTTCCGCAGTCTCGTCCTTTGGCATCCACGAGCGAACGTAGTCCACCTTCGCAGCCTGAGGCGTGACCGTCACGCGCAGATGACCGGAAGCGGGCAGGTAGTCACCGGTCTTGTACGCACTGCGCCAGCCGCCTGAATCCTCATAGTTCGGATTCGCGGGGTTGGGCGTCTCCTGGTACACGACCCCATCCTTTTCCTGACGCACGAAGAAATGATCGTGCCCCTGGAAGAAGGCGCTGACGTGATATTTCACCATCAACTGATGGATGGGCAGGTCCCAGCCGGGGCGCTTCTTGTCGAACTCCCACACGCCCTGCAGATTCTTGCCGCCCCACTCACCCTGATCGGCCATGTCTACGCCGCCGCGACCCGTGCCGAGCACATGGTGCGCAAAGATAAACTTGTACTTGGCCTTGCTCTCACGCAGCGTCCGCTCCAGCCAGCGGTACTGAGATTCGCCGTGCGTGATGCCCCAGATATCACGACCACCCATGCCCGAATAGCTGGTCTCGCCCGCCGGCAGTCCCGCGGGGACCGCTGTATCAGCCGCTGCCATACCGGCCATGCCGCCCGCTGCATCGGCAGCCGCCATGCCATCTGCGGCGGGAGTTGTCGGGCCTTCACCCAGACGATTGTCCACCACCACATCCGAGTGCCAGTAAGGATCCAGAGTGATGAACAGTGCATCACCCCAGGTCCATGCGTAGTAGTCGTTAAGCAGGCCCACATGCTCGACGGGCTCGAGATCACCGGTGTAGAACTTGCCGTCGCCAATGGTCGGCTGCGGGAAGAATGCGTTGCGCGCCTTACCGGCCCACACCGCAGGGCTGTTGGGTGTGCCGTTGAGCAGGTACTTCGCAGCCTGCTCATGGTTGCCGTTGACGAGGAAGATGGGTGTGCCAGCGCCTTCCTGACTCAGGAACGGACGCTGGTCGATGTAGATCTGCGACACCACCGTCGGTGTCAGCGGTCTGTTGCCCAGCTGATCGATGCTGAAGTCATCGCCCAGAGTGATGTAGAAGTCGGGATTGTCGCGCCGGACATTGACCATGGTGCGCGCATACAGTTCGGCATTGAACATGCGGTTGAGTCGCTCTGGATGCGAGTCGGCCTGCACATCGAATACGAACTGGCTGCCCGGCAGGCGCTGCGTGTGGAAGCTGTATTCCGTGCCGGTGATGTACTCTCCGCTGCCGCTGCGACGATAGCGCAGTCGATAGTAATAGCGGGTATCCGGCTTCAGCCGCGCAATGGACAGCTCGACCGGAATGCGTGCTTTTCCGCTGACCGTGCCGGTCTTGCCGCTGTAGTTGCCCGCCGCGGTGCCGTATTCGGCAAACACTTCCAGATCATCGGGAGACAACACATTCACCGAGATCGATGTGTCCGTGGGGCGGCCCAACACATGCGTCATCTTGGCGACGGTGGTTCCGAAAGAGAGGTCGTTCTGCAGATACTGCGCCAGTGACAGTGTCGCCCAGGAACAGGCAACCACCAGGCCCACAGCCAGAAGCGCCTGGCCGACGCGCACTGCGCCAGTACCGAGCCGGGTGCCCTGAATTTTCGTGCTGGTCATGATTCCCCCAAAGCTTGCTGGCTGTTGCGCCAGATTCGGCGGGCAGTATACGCAGTAATTGCCGTCGCGCCTGTCAGGACCGGCCAGCAGGAATTGCCAGATGATCAGCGCTGGTCCTATTCTTGGTTCCAGATACTTTTAATTACAGTGCCGGGGGTGTTCGGTGTCACGACATACTCAAATTGCAGTGCTGGCCGCGATGCTGGCGGCCGCCGGCGGCGTTGCAGCGCATCATTCATCCACGCCGCATTACGATGAAAGTAAGCAGGTGACCTTGGTCGGTGTCATCACCGAATTCAAAATGGTCAACCCGCACTCGTTCGTGTACCTGGATGTGAAGGGTGCCGATGGCAAAGTCGAGCACTGGAATTGCGAGATGAGCAGCGTGGCCATCTTGCAGCGCAATGGTGTGACCAAGCAGATGCTGGCGCCCGGTGATCGTGTGACGATCAATGCGTTTCCCGCTTGGCGCGACCCGCACGGCTGTTCGTTCGTATCAGTGATCCTCAAGGATGGCACGACGCTCGATCGCTTCGGTTCCGTGCGCAAGGAAAGTGTTGTCACGAACAAGGGGCCTGGCCTGCCGACAGCCGTAGTGCCTGCTTCACGCACTTTTGCCGGCAACTGGATCGGCGGCGGCGGACCACCGAAGGACCCCGTGAACTTCGATACGTTGCTCACGCCCGCGGGCAAGGCCGCGCTCGCCAAGTACGATGTACGCTACGACGATCCGGGTCTGCGTTGCAGTCCGGCCAGCATCCTGCGGGCCTGGGGTGAGCCTTTCGAGGTCACAGAGATCACCCAGACGGCGGCACAGATCACCATTCGCCATGAATACATGGACACCGTTCGCACCGTGGACATGCGCACCCGCCAGCATCCGGCAAATCTCAAGCCAAGCCTCCTCGGTCATTCGGTCGGCTGGTTCGATGGTGATGCGCTGGTAATCGAGACCGTTGGCTTCACGGCCGGTGTGCTGATGCCCAATCCGCCGCTGCTGCACAGTGAGCAGATGAAGATGATTGAGCGACTGACCTTGTCGGCCGATGGATCAGAGCTCGCGCGCAGCTACGAAGTCACCGATCCGAAGTACTTCAAGGCACCGCTGACCGTGAACAACTATCCCTGCCTGTGGACCTGCAAGTGGCGCCGGACCACGGCGACGGTCACGCCGTATCAATGCAACGATCTCACCGGTATCAACAACCGTCGGCCCAAGGCAGGAGATAAGGCTGCCGATAAAGCTCCGGTGAAACCTGGCGCCAAGTAGCACTATTCCTGTCCGGCGCGCGGTTTGAAACGCTGCCGCCGGTTCGCCTAATCTGAACTCGAGAGAATCCGGAGAGATCCCCGCGATGCGAAGCCTGTTCAAGTTCATCGGAAGCGCAGCTCTATCTGGCAGCGTTCTTCTGGCGATGCCCACACTGCTGCCGGCACAGACGCCGGCTCCAACCGCCACGGTCCCGGATTTCTCAGGCGTGTATTTCAATGTCCAGAATCTGGGCGTGGGTTCGGATCCGGCCAAGCCCGGTAAGCCGGAGCCAGGCGCTGCACCGCCGCCGCCGCCGCGATCTTCTGCGCCGGTCAATGATGGCTCGAAGGGGCGGCCACCGAACCTGCCGCCGCTCACCGAGGAGTACCTGGCCAAATACGATGTCGTTGCCAAATCGCGCACGGCTGGCTTGTCGGAGTACGACAGCTCGGCCAAGTGTCTGCCGCCCGGCATGCCCTTCATGATGGGCATGGTCTACGGCATGGAAATCATGCAGAGCCGCGACAGGATCACCATCTTCAGCGAGTGGATGGACGCTCTGCGGCGTATCTACATCGACGGCCGCAAGCCGACGCAGAAGCATCTGGACGATCCTACCTTCGCTGGCTACTCGACCGGACACTGGGAAGGCGACACGCTGGTGGTCGAAACCGTAGCCATTCGGCCGGATGGTCAGCTTGACGGGCTTGGCTCACCGCACAGCGATCAGACCACGGTAACGGAACGAATCCGCTTCGTTGGCCCCGGCCTGCTCGAGGATCGCATGACCGTGAAGGATCCCAAGGCTTTCACACGGCCGTGGGAGTCCACGCGCACCTATCGTCGTGCCTCACCGCCCAATGACGAACTCCGCGAGTTCGCCTGCGCCGAAGGTCTGGTGCTGGCGCCGGGATATCATTGATCTGACGCGTGCAGTCGCTGCGCGGGCAGCGCGCCGGTTTTTGTATTCAGTTCGTTTACTTCGGGAAGCAACATGAGTCTGCGTTCAACGGCATTGTCGGCATGGCTGGGTCTGGCGCTTTTAGGCAGTGCGCCCGCTTATCCACATCACAGCAACGTGGCCTTCGAGACCGAAAAGATCGCCGAGGTGAAGGGGACGGTGCGCGAATGGAGTTGGACCAATCCGCACACCTGGCTGCGAATCATCGTCGATGATGGCAAGGGTGGTCAGGCGGAGTGGTCCTTCGAGGGACGTCCTCCCGGATTGCTGTCACGCGTCGGTTGGTCGCCGAAAACCTTCAAGGCCGGCGACGTGTTGACAGTTCACTACAGCCCCGCGAAGGACGGGAGTCGCACCGGCCTGATTGCGCGCGTCACGCTGGCGGACGGCACCATCCTGCCGTACACGCCGCCAGCGGTTCAGTAGAGCCGACTCCGCGACTCAGACATTCCAGACGTCGGCCATGCGCTTGCGCATCGCCGCGTCGGGCATGACGCCCCGGCCAGCATGAAGGTTGGATTCCATGTGCTCCAACTTGGTGGTGCCTGGCACCACCGTGGTCACAGCCGGATGACCGAGAACAAACTTCAGCAGGAACTCTGACCAGCTGGTGCAGCCGATGTCTGCAGCCCACGTCGGCAGTACGCGCGTGTTGTTCAGGAACAGGTTTTCTTCGTGCTTTCCGCCGAAGGGCTGATTCACGACAACCGCGATCTTGCGTTCCAGCGCCAGCGGCAGGACATTCAGTTCCGAGTCACGCTTGGCAATGGAGTAATTCACCTCGACGAAATCGATCGGATATTTCTTCATGCACTCGACCATCTGCGGATGGTCACTGTCCTGCGAGGTGCACACGCCCAGATAGCGGATCTTGCCGGCCTTCTTCCAGTCGAGCAGCCGGGGCATCAGCTCTTCAGTACCCAGCATGTTGTGCACGAGCAGCAGATCCAGTCGATTGGTCTTCAGGCGCTCGAGAGAACGCTCGAAACTCTTCTCGCCACCCAGATCTCCCATGATCTTCGCGCCGCTGCTGATCTTGGTGCTGATAAAAAACTTGTCGCGCATCTTCATCGCTTCGAGTGCCGCACCGGTGGCCGCCTCACTCTCTTTATAAGACGCGGCGGAATCGATGAAGGTGCCGCCCAGTTCGTACATTCGCTTGAGCACCACCTGCAGGTTTGGCACATCGGCCAATGCGAAGGAGTTCGTGCCGATGCCGACGCAGGGCAGCTTCTCGCCGGTGGACGGGATCACCCGAGTCAGGAGCGGAGAGACGGCGTCCGCGGCAAAGGCGTTACGCAGGCCCCCGGCGGTTAGGGCCGTCAGGCCGGAAAACAGTCCGAGCTTTACGGCGTCGCGACGCGTGGTGACCGGCTTCCTGGAATCGCTCATGGTGTGCCCCCGGGTAAGATTTTTCATTCGACAGCGGAGGGCGCCAACGGCTCTCCGGAAACGGAGCATATACGAACCGCCGGATCGTCCATACGGGGGGAGGGCGGGGGTGCGGCCGCGAATGCTTCCCGCGGGTGGGCTGGTGAACAAAACTTCGCATTTCATGAGAGGCATTTAGCCCGCTGCGTCGTTCAATAGGAGAATGAGGTCAATACTGGGCGCTGGTGACGGCCAGACTTACGGTGTATGGTCAGTCGAGCATCGGCCCCCGGTCAGACAAGAACACATATCAACCGCCGTTTCGGAAGGAAGCAGGGCACTCACGATGAACAAGGCAAGAAACTACGGTATCGCAGTCGTCCTGGCGCTTCTCAGCACCGGACTGCATGCGCAGAACGGGCTGGGCACGCACGTCCGTGCGACCAATGATCCCCTCTTCGTTGCGCAGGAAATGATCGGACGTCCGACCGACACTGCGATCACCGTCAACGCCGCAGCGCGAAAGAATCTCGAGGTCTACTACGAATACGGCACCAAGTCGGGGGCGTATACCGGCAAGACAGATATCACGCTGTTCAAGGCCAACGAGGGCGTCAATGTCCTGATCGATAAGCTCAAGCCAAACACGCAGTACTTTTATCGCATGCGTTATCGCGAGCCCGGTGCTACCACCTTCAGCGCCCGGCCCGAGTACTCGTTCTACACACAGCGTACCCCGGGCAGCACGTTCAGCTTCGTCGTCACCTTCGATGATCATCTGGACGACAACACCAGCGATGAGACATTCAAGCTGACAATGCAGAACATCGCCAAGGAAAAGCCGGACTTCTACATCTCGCTCGGCGATAACTTCTTCACGGACAAGCTGCGTCCGCCCACCGCAGAGGCTGTGGAGGATCGTGTGCAGCTGCTGCGCTCCTACTACAACCTGATGAATCACTCGACCTCAATGTTTCTGGCGCTCGGCGGCCATGAGGGCGAAAACCCCGGCCACCTGAACGGCACGCCGAACAATCTGGCGGTGTGGGACACGATCTATCGCAAGAAGTACATCCCGAACCCCGAACCCAACGGCTTTTACACCTCCAGCGGTAAGCCGGAACCCTTCATGGGTCTGCGTCAGTCCAACTACGCCTGGACCTGGGGCGATGCGCTGTTCATCGTGCTCGATCCGTATTGGAACAAGTCGGTGCCGCCTGAGCAGGGCAAGGGTGACTGGGGCATGACGCTGGGTCGCGAGCAGTACGACTGGCTGAAGAAGACGCTGGAGACCAGCAAGGCCAAGTACAAGTTTGTGTTCGCCCACAGCCTGATCGGCGGGCAGAAGACCTCCGGCGGCGGTTCGCGCGGCGGCGTCGAAGGCGTGAAGTTCCTGGAAATGGGTGGCTACAACTACGATGGCACTTGGGGCTGGGACACGGCGCGTCCGGGTTGGCCGAAGCCCATTCACAATGTGCTGGCCGACACCAAGGCCACGATCTACTTCAAGGGTCATGATCACACCTACGTCAAGCAAGAACTGGACGGTGTGATCTACCAGACCGGTCCGCAGCCCAGCGCCGGCAACACCGAGCTCAATGACCGTGCCAAGGTCTACAATTATTCCCAAGGCACGATCCTCGGCGGCACGGGCTATGCGCGTGTCACGGTGTCGCCGGACAACGTGAAGGTGGAGTACGTGGAAACGTGGCTGCCTTCCAAGGAAAATGCCAGCCGCAAGAACGGCATGGTCATCGATTCCTACACGCTCAAGCCGCGCTAAGAAGAGATGCTGAATTGCACATCACGGTCGCCGGCGATCCTCGCCGGTGGCAGTGAGACCTGAATCAGTCATGGAGTCTGTCCGATGAGAATTTCACGTTACCTGATCATCCCCGCTGCACTCGTGGTGGTGGCCACTGCGGCCCTGGCGGCTTCGAACGCGGGGTTGGGCACTCACCAGCACTGGGTCAGTGACCCGCTGTTCTTCGCGCAGGAAATGCTGTCGCGTCCCACCGATACGGCAATCACGATCAATGCCGGCGCCGTCAAGAAAGTCGAGGCCTACTACGAGTACGGCACCAAGTCGGGCGTCTACACCGACAAGACGGCACCGGTCAGCCTGCCGGCCATGGAGCCGATCGCCGTCCTGATCGACAAACTCAAGCCGAACACTCAGTACTTCTATCGGATGCAGTATCGCGAGCCGGGTGCGGCGTCTTTCACGGCGCGCGCTGAACACACGTTCCATACGGCCCGCCCGCCCGGCAGCACGTTCACTTTCGTGGCGCAGTTCGATCCGCACATGGACGAGAACACGAACGAAGACGCCTACAAGCTGACTCTTAAGAACATGCTGGCTGACAAGCCGGACTTCCTGATCGACGTAGGTGATAACTCGTTTGTCGAGAAGCTTCGGCCTGTCACCAAAGAAGGCGTCGAGGATCGCTTCCAGCTGATCCGTCCCTACTACGACATCCTGACGCACTCCGCTGCGCTGTACATGGGCGTGGGTAATCACGAGGGCGAGTGGGGTCGTGCCCTGAACGGCACGCCCAACAATGTCGCGGTGTACAACACGCTGGCGCGCAAGCGTTATGCTCCGGGTCCGGAGCCGAATGGCTTCTACACCGGCAGTTCGACGCAGCACCCCTTCGTCGGTCTCCGTCAGGCCAACTATGCCTGGAACTGGGGCGATGCCTTGTTCATCGTGCTCGATCCCTACTGGCATCAGCCTGTCGCGCCTGAGCTGGGCGGTGACTGGTATCTGACGCTGGGTAAGGAGCAGTACGACTGGCTCAAGAAAGAGCTCGAGACCAGCAAGGCGAAATACAAATTCATTTTTGCGCACAACCTGATCGGTGGTGCCGACATGAACGGTCAGATGCGCGGTGGTATCGCCGTGGTCAAGAACCTGGAGTGGGGTGGTTACAACCTCGACGGCACCTGGGGCTTCGACAAGGCGCGCCCAGGTTGGGGTAAGCCTATCCATCAGCTGCTGATCGATAACAAGGCGACCATCTTCTTCCACGGCCACGATCACCTGTACGCCAAAGAAGACCTCGATGGCATCGTCTATCAGGAAGGCCCGATGCCGGGCGCTCAGGCCGCGGCGCGCAACAACAACGCCAACGCAGGCAATCGCTACAAGTACACCGGCAAAGTGTTGGGCGGCACCGGCTACCTGCGGGTCCGCGTTTCACCGGACGACGTGAAGGTGGACTATGTGCAGACTTGGCTGCCGTCGCAGGAATCCGCCACGTTGAAAAACGGCATGATCGCTGACAGCTATACGATCAAGGCGCGCAAGTAGCACCGAACAGAGAAACGAACCACAAGACAGCGGCACTCAGGGGGAATCATGCGCAACAGACAAAAGTTGATGCTGACGGGCGGCGTGTTGCTGACGGCGGTGGCGCTGGGCGCTGCCACCGTCGGTAAGCTTGATCCGAAAGACAAGTCCATCTTCCCCTACAAGGAAGCCGCCGATCCGAAGCAGGTGGTCGAGTCCTACACGGGACCGGGCACGCTGAATGCGCCGGGTGAGGGTGGTGGTGGCGGCGGCGGTGGCGGCATGGGCGGCGGCGGAGCGTATCCGCGCGGTGTCCATGACGCGGCCTTCGCCGCACTTGAACTCCTGGGCCGTCCTACGGACACGACGATCACCATCAACGCTTCGCCGGCCAAGGATGTCGAGGCCTACTACGAGTACGGCACCTCGCCGGGTAACTACACCGGCAAGACTGCGCCGGAAAAGCACCGAGCCAATGAGCCGTTCAATGTGCGGCTCACACAGCTCAAGCCCAACACGCGGTATTACTACCGCATGCAATATCGCGAGCTGGGTACGACGGATGCCAAGTATGTGGCGCGTCCGGAGTATTCGTTCCACACCGCTCGTGCGCCTGGCAGCACGTTCACCTTCGTGGCCCAGTTCGATCCGCATCTGGGCGGCGACAGCAACATGGATGCCTACCGGCTGACACTGAAGAAGATGCTGGCTGACAAGCCTGACTTCATGTTTGACCTCGGCGACAACTTCCAGAGCGATCGTATGCGCCCGCCGACCAAGCCTGGCGTGCTGGATCGTGTGCAGTTGCTGCGCTCCTACTACGATCTGATCAACCATTCCGTGCCGCTGTATCTCGCCATCGGCAATCACGAAGGCGAATGGGCGCGCAACAACGATGGCACGCCCGACAATCTGGCCGTGTGGAGCACGCTGGCCCGCAAGCAATACTTCCCGAACCCGGAACCCAACGGTTTCTACACGGGCGGTGGCATGACAGAGCCCATCGTCGGGATGCGTCAGGCCTATTACTCGTGGCAGTGGGGCGATGCCCAGTTCATCGTGCTCGATCCTTACTGGTACAAGCCCATCGCGCCGGAACAGGCTGGTGACTGGTGGACCACGCTGGGTCGCGAGCAGTATGAGTGGCTCAAGAACACGCTGGAGAACAGCAAGGCGACGTATAAATTCCTGTTCTCACACAATCTCATCGGCGGCCTCGACATGCGCGGCATGATGCGTGGTGGCATCGAGACGGTGAAGTATCTGGAAATGGGCGGCTACAACCTCGACGGCTCATGGGGCTTTGACAAGGCACGACCGGGCTGGGGCATGCCGCTGCACCCGATGCTGGTGGCCAACAATGCGACCATCTGGTTCCACGGCCACGATCACCTGTACGCCAAGCAGGATCTGGATGGCATGGTTTACCAAGAGGGGCCGATGCCAGCGCGTGAAGGCCGCTTCGATGCCGGTCCGACGTCCAAGTCGTACAATTACCTGCATGGCACGGTGCTGGGCGGCAGCGGCTATATCCGCGTCCGCGTCTCACCGCAGGATGTGAAGGTCGACTACGTGCAGACCTACCTGCCGAAAGAGGAAGATGCCACCCATAAGGATGGCATGATCGCTGACAGCTACACGATCAAGGCGCGCAAGCAGTCGCCGAAATTGCAGTAAGCCGTTACGATCAAACCCTTTGCGGGCGGGTGTGCTCACATCCGCCCGCCCGATGAGTTGATGCACAGATGTTGGTTCTCGCAATAGCCTTAGCGGCGTTCTGCGCCACCTTTGCCGGCGGTCTCGTGGCCCTGCGCCTCAAGGACAAGCTGCATCTGGTGCTTGGCTTCAGCGCGGGTGCGGTGATTGCGGTGGCATTTTTTGACCTGCTGCCGGAAGCCTTGGAACTGGGCAGCCCGTACCATAGTCCGGCCACATTGATGTCCTGCGCTGCGCTGGGATTCCTGATTTATCTGGTGCTCGACCGGATTCAGTTTTTTCACGCGCAGCGTCATCACCATGTGCATCCCGAGCATCACCATGACGGGCACGAGCATGGTCATGACGGCCATCACTCACATCAACATGGGGTAGAGCAAGCGGCCGGTGCGGCGGTGGCGGGTACGCATCGCGGCAACTTGGTGGCGGGCAGCTTCTCGCTGCACAGCTTTCTGGATGGCGTGATGATCGGTCTGGCTTTCCAGGCTGCGCCGTCGGTGGGAATCATCGTGGCGATCGCCGTGCTGACTCACGACTTTTCGGACGGTATCAACACCATGAACGTAGTGCTTAGGAACCATGGTAGTCGTCGCAGTGCGCTGCGCTGGCTGGTGGCCGATGCCATTGCCCCTGGTCTCGGGATGGCCTCCACCTTGTTCTTCACGCTGCCCGCCAGTGCGCTGGGGACCTTGCTGGCACTATTTGCCGGCTTCTTTGTCTATATCGGTGCCAGCGACCTGATTCCTGAAAGCCATCATGCCCACCCCAAGTTTTTGACTACCGCCATGACCCTGGCCGGCGCCGCCGTCCTGTATCTCGCGGTAAGATTTGCGGGTTTGCAGTGATCGGGAGGGCGCAGCCCCGCCGATCTGAAATCCGATTCTGGAGTGACGATGCAGATTGATCTGGACCGCGAAGGCGTCAACCCCGGCAGCCTGCCGAGGTTTCAGCGTGCGCCGCTGCAGTCGCAACGGCTCCTGACGCTGTCATCTTGTCTGGCCCTGCTGGGTATAGCGGCCCTGGTGCTGGCTCGCAAGCTCTCGCCGTCATTGTGGCAGACGCTATCGGCGAATCTGAGTGCGGCATTCTTGGTTCTCGCCGCCGCTCTGGAGTCGGCCTATGCAGTCGCCGGTTGGCGCTCGCGTGCCATGGGCGCCGAAGGCCGGCCGCGTTGGATGTTCTGGCGCCGCGCTCATCACATCAGCGCTCCGTCAGCTCAAGCCGCACCGCCGGACGTTTTGCCCGCATCTGTTGCGACGGGGTCAACTGCGTCACAGCGTTTCGCCCGCATCCGGACTTCAGTCGGTTCCGGTCTGCGCCGATTCGACGAGCGTTTCCTGCAACGCATCGGCACCGAATTCATTGAGGCTTTCTGGCTCGGCGGCCTCGCGCTATTGGCTTGGATTGCAGTACGCATGGGCTGGAATCTCAGCCTGGTCGGCGCCGATCTTGGCCGCGCAGGCGTCATCGCCGGTGGTCTCGCGCTGCTGCTGGCATTCGTGCTGCTGGTGCTCGAGCGTCACTTCGCAACCACGGCCCCGGCGGAGTGGCCCGAGGGCATGCGCATGGCGCAGCTCACCCGCGTTGTCATCGCGGTGCTGCTGCTGATATCAGTGGTGCTGTTCTACAGTTCAGCTTCGCGGGTGTGGCCGGCGCGTCTCGCGGTCTTCATCGGTGTGTTGCCCGCTGCGGTCGCACTCGAAATGATGGTGCGGGCCATCGCCTCCACGTTCAGCAAGCGATCGGTCAGTCTCGAGCCGCACCTGCTGGCCAACAGCATGGTGGCGGGGCTGTTCCACTGGCCGCTGCGTCCTCTGCACACCCTGCAGGATGAACTCAAATCGCGTTTCGGAATCAATCTCCGGCAGAACTGGGCGTTCTCGTTCATTCGTCGCCGTTCGCTGCCGGTGCTCGCCGGAATTGTCTTTGTTGCATGGCTGTTGAGCGGAGTGACCGAAATTCGTATCGACGGCCGCGGTATCTATGAGCGATTCGGCAAGCCGGTCGCGGTCCTCGGGCCGGGCCTGCATGTCGGTTTGCCCTGGCCCTTCTCGTCAACGCTGCACGTGGAAAACGGTGTCGTGCATGAATTGGCGACGGCCACCGCCGAAGGCGACGTTGCTCCGCCAGCCGATACCAGCACGGCCGATGGCCCGGCACCGGATCGTGCCAATCGGCTGTGGGATGCTTCTCATGTCGCAGAAAAGGCGCAGGTCATCGCAAGCGTGGCCAATGACAAGCAAAGTTTCCAGGTCGTCAACATGGACGTGCGCTTTGTCTATCGCATCGGCTTGACCAACGAAGCCGCACTGGCAGCCACTTACAACAGCGCTGACGTACCGGCGTTGATTCGCAGCACAGCCAATCGCATTCTGGTGCGCGACTTTGCATCACGCACCCTCGATCGCCTGCTGGGTGAGGCGCGCACTGAGCTGGCTCATGATATTGGCACCGCGGTGCAGGACGAGTTGAACCGTCTGAACAGCGGCGTGGAGATTCTGGCCACGGTGCTGGAGGCGATTCATCCGCCCGCCGGTGCCGCCAATGCTTACCACTCCGTGCAGGCTGCCCAGATCACGGCCATTGCTTCCGTGGCACGTGAGCGTGGCAATGCCGCACAGCGCATCAACGACGCTCAGCTCAGTGCCAGCCTGTCGCTGGACAAGGTCACCGCGGCCGCCAGCGAGGCAAAGTCGAACGCATCGGTGATCAGCGTCCGTTTTGCAGCGGAGCAAAAAGCCTATCAAAGCGCCGGCAAGGCGTTCCTGCTTGAGCAGTACTACAGCCAGCTCGGCAAGGGATTGTCCAACGGCTCGCTGATCATCCTGGATCACCGCATCGGTGGCGCTTTGTCGCCGACGATAGACCTGCGCAGTTTTGCTGCGCCGACTGAGAACTAGACGCCCATGACGCAGTATTTGTCTGTATTGGGTGCCTGAGGAGACGATCTTGAGTACCGATCATTCGGACCACGACCATCATGATCATGGCGATCATGATCACGCGCACGATCACGACCATGGTCACAGCCACGGTCACGGCCATAGCCATGGTCACATCGGCCATCATCATCACCATCATGGTGATCGCGAGAACGTACCGTTCCCGCGCCGGCGTGTACTGATCGCCGGGCTGATCATTGCATTCGCCATTGCCACGGCATGCTTGGTGCAGGTTCGCTCCGGTGAAGCCACGGTGGTCACGCGCTTCGGCAACCCGGTGCGTGTGCTGCTCGATCCGGGCCTGGCTTGGCGAATGCCGATCCCGTTCGAGTCCACGATCCCTGTTGATCTGCGCCTGCGCACCACCTCGAGCGGCTTGCAGGATGTAGGTACCCGCGATGGTCTACGCATCATCATTCAGGCCTATGTGGCGTGGCAGGTGCAGCCGGATCCGGATAGCGTGCAGCGCTTCATGCGCGCTGTGCAGAACCAGCCCGACGAAGCGGCGCGGCAGATCCGCACCTTTGTGGGCTCCGCGCTGGAAACCACCGCCGCGGCGTATGACCTCTCCAGTCTCGTCAACACCGACGGCTCGAAGGTGCTGATCGGCGATTTCGAGCAGCGCCTGCGCGCGCAGATCGAGAAGCAATTGTTGGCAACGTATGGTGTGCGTGTCGCACAGGTGGGCATGGAACGGCTGACACTGCCGGCCGTCACGCTGGCTGCGACCGTTGATCGCATGCGTGCTGAGCGCGAGACCATTGCTGCCGAGCGCACCGCCGTGGGTAATCGTCAGGCGGCGGAGATTCGTTCCGCAGCCGAGCGCGACGGCCGCATCCTGCAGGCTGAAGCCGCGGTGAAGGCCGCCGAGATCGAGGCGCAGTCGCGCGTTCAGTCCGCCGCCATCTATGGCAAAGCGTATTCGCAGGCGCCGCAGCTCTACAACCTGCTGCGCTCGATGGACACGCTCAACACCATCATCAACCCGGGTACCAAGCTGATCCTGCGCACCGATGCGGCGCCGTTCCGTGCGCTGGTCGATGGACCGCCGGGTCTGGAGCGGAGCAAGTAGTGTCTAACGTCGGCACTGAGCCTCAGCCTGGCAGCGAGCGTCAGGGCAGTCCCTGGTTGCAGGCCGGGCGGCTGGTGTTCGTTGCCCTGTATGGGGTGACGATACTGGCCGCGCTGCGCTGGGGACTGTCGAATGTCCAGCAGATCAGCGCGGATAAGCGCGCCGTCGTGTTACGCATGGGCGAGCTCTCGCGCGTGCAGAACGCCGGCCTGTTGCTGGCGTGGCCGGAGCCGTTCGAGCAGGTGGTGATGCTGCCTTCGGCCGAAAGTGTCATTGAGCGACGCGTTGAATCGCTGCTGCGTTCAGAGCGCGCCAATCAGGCCGATGCTACGGGCATTGATGCCAACGATCCCTCCGGTGGCAGCGCCGATGCCTATGCGGGTTCCGGTTTTCTGCTGACGGGCGACGCAGGTGTCGTGCAGCTCGATGTACGCGTGTTCTATCGCGTCACCAATCCGTTCAATTTCGTGCTGCAGGGTGATCATGTGCTTGCAGCGCTCGATCGTATCGTCACGCGCAGTGCCGTGGCGGTGGCTGCCGCACGCGATCTCGACACCATCCTAGTCGCGCGACCGGAGCTGATGGCGAACGACACTGGCGTGGCGCAGCAGCGCGAGCGTCTGCGCGGTGAGTTGGTGCAGGCTATTAATCATTCGCTGGTCGCATTGCAGGACGAGGGTCTGGGCATCGGTGTCGAGGTCGTTCGTGCCGACGTGCAGTCCTCACTTCCGGCATCGACCATCAACGCATTCAATGCCGTGCTCACGGCAAGCCAGCAAGCGGAGAAGGGCATCGCTGACGCTCGCACCGGTGCAGCGTGGGAAATGCAGAATGCCACGCAGAATTCAGATCGACTGCTGCAGGTTGCGCAGGCGCAGGCTTCCGAGCGTTTATCCACGGCGCAGGCCACCACGGCAAGCATGCTGCAGTTGGCCGGACCGCTGAAGAGTGGCAGCGATCCGGGACTGCTGTGGCGCATCTATCGCGAGCGCATGCCGGGCATTCTCTCCAAGGCCGGTTCGATGACCACGATTAATCCGAAAGACGATGCGCGGCTGATCATCCAGGGAGCAGGGAAATGAGTGCATCGCCGTCCGAGGTGAATGCCAGCATGCTGTCCAGTAGCGAGCAGCAGGCCGCGGGTCGTCAGTTGACGGTGGCGATGGTGGCGCTCGGGCTGTTTGCGCTCGGTCTGATCTGGACTTGGCTCGCACCCCAACAGTCCGGTGTCGGCCAGTTGTTGCTGGGCGCAGCGGCGTTGCTGGTGGCGATTCCCGTGGTGCGATCCGGCTGGTACAGCCTGCGTTATCCCGACTTGCATGGCATCACCGATCTGCTGATCGCGCTGGCAATGCTCGGCGCGTGGGCCACCGGCGATCTCATGACCGCGGTGCTGTTGCCAGTCATCATGATCTTCGGCCATGTGCTGGAAGAGCGTAGTGTCATCGGTTCGCAGGAAGCCATCACCGCGCTGGCGCGGCTGACTCGCAGTCGCGCACGGCTCATTGGCAGCGATGGTCAGATCACTGAAGTGGACAATGCAGAGCTGCGCCCCGGCGATCGCGTCGAGGTGCGTGCCGGGGATCGCGTGCCCGCTGACGGTCGCGTCTATGAAGGGCAGGCCAGTCTCGATACCGCGCCCATCACCGGTGAATCGGTGCCGGTCGATGCCAGCATCGGCATGGAAGTGTTCGGTGGTGCGATCAGCCTTGATGGATTGCTACGCATCGAAGTGACACGTACCGGTCAGGAGTCGACGCTGGGCAAAGTGATCAGCCTGATGCAGAGTGCCGAGCGCTCCAAGCCGCCGATCACTCGACTCCTTGAGCGCTACGCCGGTGAATACTTAGTGCTGGTGCTGCTGATCGCGGCCGTCACCTGGTTTATCAGCAACAGCGCCCAGGCCATGCTGGCGGTGCTGGTGGCCGCCTGTCCCTGCGCGCTGGCGCTGGCGGCGCCGGCCACGGCCATCGCCGGTATCGCTGTTGCAGCACGGCACGGCATTCTGATCCGCGGTTCGGCCTTCCTCGAAGAGTTGGCCGACACCTCCTCGCTGGTGGTAGACAAGACCGGCACGCTGACTTACGGCCGCCTGCACCTGCGCGAGATTCGCGTGCAGCCCGGGATCGATCGCGATGTTGTGCTACGACTGGCATCCAGTTTAGGCGCCGCGAGCAGCCATCCGGTCAGCCGCGCGCTGGCGACCCTTGTGGGGAGTGAGCAGCATCTCGCACTGACCGACGTGCGAGAACGCCATGGCATGGGCGTCATCGGCCGGAGCGCTGAGGGTGAACTCGCGCTGGGACGTCCGGAACTGTTCGAATCGATGGGCGTTGCGGCGCCCACGCCGCCCGTTCACGACGGCCCGATTGCCGGGCTTGCACTCAATGGACGTTTTCTCGCCTGGCTGCTGCTGTCCGACACGCTGCGCCCCGAGGCTGCGATCGCGCTGGCCGAGCTGCGTACGCTGGGACTCAACCGGCAGGTGCTGCTGACCGGCGATCGGCGCAGCGTCGCCGAGTCGCTGGCTGCGGAAGTGGGCATCAGCAATGTCCGCGCGCAGGCCTTCCCCGAGGACAAACTCCACTGCGTCACCCATGAGGCGCAGCAGGGGTTCCGCCCCATGGTGGTCGGCGACGGCGTCAACGATTCGCTGGCACTCAAGGCCGGCGTCGTCGGTGTAGCCATGGGCAAGGGCGGCTCCGACATTGCGCTGGCGTCGGCCGATATCGTGCTGATCGGCAGTGATCTGCGGCGACTGGGAACCTGCATCCGGCTGAGTCGCCGCTGTCGCCAGGTACTCAATGTAAATGTGGTCATCGGTCTGGGCTGGACGCTGGCCATTGTGGCCGCCGCGGCCTTTGGCCTGTTGGGTGTCGCCGGCGCGATGATTGCTGCGATCCTGCACAACCTGAGCACCTTGCTGGTTCTGGCCAACGCCGGGCGCCTGTTGCGATTCCAGGAGTCGCTCCCGCGCCTGACCGGTGCAGCGCCGTCGTGGAGTCGAACTTGACGCCTCGGGCGCGCACTGGCCATACTCACTCAATGTCCGTAAAAGCCCTTTCTGCCGCGCAGTGCGGGTGGTGGCGTCGCTCCTGACCGGAGTGGGCGCTGGGCCTGTTTACACTTAGCAAAGTTCCGAACAACCAGAACCAGACCCATCTCCGGACAACAACCGGGATGGGTTTTTTTGTGCATGCATGAAACCGCCATTCGACATCGCAGGTGATTTAGACACGCCGGTCTCGGCCTTCGCCAAGCTCGCGTCATTGCGGCCGCGTTTTCTGCTGGAAAGCGTCGAAGGGGGCGAGCGCCAAGGGCGCTACTCCTTCATCGGCTTCGGTGATGCACTCGAAGTGAAGCTGGATGCGCACGCCTTCCAGATCGGTGAGCAGCGTCGAGCCGTGCCAAAAGATGCTCACGAGCTGCTGCAAGGTCTGCGCGATGCGCTGCGCCTCGCGCCGCGGCCTGAGCCCAGCGTGGCGCAAGTGCCGCTGGCCGGCGGGCTGGTCGGTTACACCTCCTACGACATCGTGCGCTACTTTGAGAAGTTGCCCAGCATTGCCGCGCCGCTGCCCAATGCGCCGCCGCTGCTGCACTACACCGCGCCCCGCTCACTGCTGGTCTTCGATCATTCCACGCGGGCCATCGCGCTGTTGCATGCCGGCAGCGAATCGGATCGTGCAGCGCTGCGTCGTGCGGTGGTCGATGCCTTGCGCGGACCGGCGCCGTCGACGCTGAATGCGCGCGGGCAGTACACGCCGCCGGTGGCCGCACTGTCGCGCGAAGATTTCATCCGCGGCGTGGGGCGCACCAAGGAGTACATCGCTGCTGGCGATGTCTATCAGTTGGTGCTTTCCTCGCGCTTCTCGGGGCGCCATCAGCTTGATCCGTTTCAGGTCTATCGCGCGCTGCGCCTCGTCAATCCGTCGCCGTACATGTTCTATTGCCAGCTGGGTGAGCTCACCGTGGTGGGCTCTTCGCCCGAGGCGCTGGTGAAGCTGCATCATGGTCAAGCTGAGTTGCGGCCCATTGCCGGCACGCTACCGCGCTCCGACGATCCGGACATCGACCGCGCGCGCGAAGTGCAGCTGCTAGCCGATCCAAAGGAAAGCGCCGAGCACGTGATGCTGGTGGATCTGGCGCGCAACGATCTGGGCCGTGTGGCGCGCGCCGGCACCGTGCATGTGAATCCTTACCGAGCCATCGAGCGCTACAGTCATGTGATGCACATTGTCAGTGGTGTGCGCGGCGAGCTCGCTGCGGGCACGGATGCCTTCGATCTGTTTGCAGCATGTTTCCCGGCCGGCACGCTGGTTGGTGCGCCGAAGGTGCGGGCGATGGAAATCATCGAAGAGCTCGAACCGGTGCGACGCGGACTCTACGGTGGCACGGTGGGCTATTTCGGCGCTCAGGGTGAAATGGATCAGGCCATCACCATCCGCTCGCTGGTGTTTCACGGCGACGAATACAGCTATCAGGCCGGTGCCGGCATCGTTGCCGACAGTCGGCCCGAAGCGGAGCACGACGAGATTCTGGCCAAGAGCGCTGCGGCCGTGCGCGCGCTGAAGCTGGCGGAGGAAGGGCTGTGAGCGCGCGTCTGCTGTTGATCGACAACTACGATTCCTTCACCTACAACCTGGTGCAGGCTTTCCTGGTCATTGGCGCCGACGTGCGTGTGTATCGCAACGACGCCATCACCACCGCGGAAGCCGAGGAACTCGCGCCGACGCACCTGTGCATTTCGCCCGGACCCGGCACGCCGCAGCAGGCGGGGGTATCGATCGAAATGATTCGTCACTTCGCCGGCCAGATTCCGGTGCTGGGTGTCTGTCTCGGACATCAGTCCATCACGGAGGCTTTCGGTGGTCATGTGGTGCGCGCGCCGCGGCTGATGCATGGCAAGACTTCGCTGGTTGAGCACGATGGTGCGGGCGTGTTCGCCGGCATCGACAATCCCTGCGAAGTGGGCCGCTACCATTCGTTGATCGCCGAGGAGTCCAGCCTGCCGCCGGAGCTGCAAGTGACGGCGCGCACAAAGGAAGGCGAGATCATGGGCCTGCGACACCGCACGCTGTGCGTGGAAGGCGTGCAGTTCCATCCGGAAAGTGTGCTGACCCCGACAGGACCGCAGATGATGGAAAACTTTCTGCGTTTCTCGGTCGGGCGAAGGTAAAGAACCAGGCATGACGCAGGCCACGCCAGTCGACAGCGGTTTTCTCGCCATGATGGCGGCGTCGAGCCACGCGCGTGTCGTGGCGGCGCGTCGCGAGGTGAGTGATGCCGAACTGCTCGACCGTGCCCTGGCCCTGCCAGCACCGCCGCGGCTGCGGCTCTCGCCGCAGGGGTTTGATCTGATCGCAGAAGTTAAGCTGCGATCACCCGCGCTGGGTGCGTTGCGAGGCGCTGACGAAGATGTGGCCGCGCGCGTCACGCAATACGTCGAGGCGGGTGCCGCCGCCATCTCGGTCCTGACCGAGCCCAGTCGATTTGATGGCTCGCTTGAGCATTTGCAGATCGCTGCCCGTGCACTGGGCAACCGCGCACCGGCGATGCGCAAGGATTTCCTCGTTGAGCCCTATCAGGTCATCGAAGCGCGTGTGGCCGGTGCGGGAGGTGTGCTGGTCATCCTGCGCATGATTCCGCCTGAAGCCATCGCTGCGTTGCTCGACATGGCTGCGCGCCTTGGACTGTTCGTATTACTCGAAGCCTTCGACGAAGCGGATCTGACGCTCGCTGAAAAAATTCTCCGTACGCATCAAGCCAACGCGCTGCAGGCCGATGCGCCGCTGCTGGTGGGTATCAATAGTCGAGATCTGACGACACTGCAGGTCGTCCCCGATCGCCTGCTGCAACTGGCCTCACATCTGCCGCGCAATGCGCCGCGCGTCGCCGAGAGTGGCGTCGAAACCGCCGCTGATGTTGCGCGGCTGGCACAGGCCGGATACACGCTCGCGCTGGTTGGTGGTGCATTGATGAAGAGTGCAGAGCCGGCCGCCAAGGTGCGCGAGCTGCTCGCGGCGGGGCGTACATGAGTGGCTGGATCAAGATCTGCGGCATGACTGACGAGGCGGCAGTGGCCGCAGCGCTGGCGGCGGGCGTCGATGCCATTGGTTTCGTCTTCGCGCCCTCGGTGCGGCAGGTGACGCCGGAGCGTGCCGCTGAGCTTGCGGCTCCTGCGCGGCATCGTGTGCAGTGCATCGCCGTTACGCGCCATCCGGACCAGTCGCTGGTCGATGAGGTGATCCGCGTGTTCAGGCCTGATGTCCTGCAGACCGATATCGCAGATTTCGACCAGCTGAAGTTGCCGGATACACTCCCACGCCTGCCGGTGTTGCGCTCCGGTACTGAGCACTCATTCTGTGGTGGACTGCCGATGCGCGTATTGTTCGAGGGGCCGCACAGTGGCACCGGACAGCTCAGCGACTGGCAGGAGGCTGCGCGCATGGCACAGTCCACGCGACTGACGTTGGCCGGTGGTTTGAGCCCGGCGAATGTCGCTGCGGCGATTCGTGCAGTGCGACCTTTCGGTGTGGACACCTCAAGTGGCGTCGAGGCAGAGCCCGGCGTGAAGAGCACGAGCAAGATTGCAGAATTTACGGCCGCGGCACGGGCCGCGTTTTCCGAGGCGGGAATCGTATGACTGAACTGTTGAACGCTGCGCAGCGCGCAAGCCTGCTCGATGACATGATCCACGGCCGCTGCCCGGATGCCCAAGGGCGTTTCGGGCCTTTCGGTGGTCGCTATGTGCCGGAAACGCTGGTGCATGCACACGAGCGGCTAACGGCCGGCGTCCAACGCTGGCTGTCTGATCCTGAATATCAGGCCGAACTGAATGAGCAGCTGACGAACTGGGTGGGCCGTCCGACGGCGCTGACTTTTGCACCGCGACTGTCGGAGCGCTGGGGCGCTGAGCTGTGGCTCAAGCGCGAAGATCTTGCGCACACCGGGGCACACAAGATCAACAACGCCATGGGGCAAGCGCTGCTGGCGCGGCGCCTCGGTGCGCGTCGTATCGTTGCCGAAACCGGCGCCGGCCAGCATGGTGTGGCGACTGCTGCGGCCTGCGCGCGGCTTGGCTTGCCGTGCACGGTGTACATGGGTGCCGTGGATATGGAGCGTCAGGCGCCCAATGTCGGACGCATGCGGTTGCTCGGTGCCAATGTGGTCGGTGTCACCAGCGGCGATCGCACACTGCGCGCCGCGATTGATGAAGCCATGCGCGACTGGGTGGGGGATCCGGATGGAACCTTCTACATCCTCGGTTCCGCAGTGGGCGCGCATCCCTATCCTTATCTTGTGCGCGAGCTGCAGGCCGTGATTGGTCGTGAGGCACGCGCCCAGTTCCAGCAGCGCTGCGGCGCGCTGCCCGATCTGGTCATTGCCTGCGTCGGCGGTGGTTCCAACGCTATCGGATTGTTTCATCCCTTCGTCGGCGATCGTACGGTGCAAATCCTCGGCATCGAGGCCGGAGGTACCGGCCCCGGTCTCGGACAGAATGCCGCAACGCTGGTGGGCGGGCGTCCCGGTGTGCTGCATGGCTGCCAGACATTGCTGTTACAGGATGAGCACGGTCAGATTCAGGAAACGCATTCGGTATCGGCGGGACTGGATTATCCCGGTGTCGGGCCCGAGCACGCTGCGCTGCTGGCCTGCGGTCGTGTGCGCTATGAATCGGCAAGTGACGACGAGGCGCTGGCAGCGCTCAAGGAATGCTGCGAATTCGAAGGCATCCTGCCAGCGATTGAGACGGCGCATGCACTGGCTGGCGCCAAGCGCTGGGCGCAGGCCAACCCGGGCAAGCGCATGCTGCTCGGATTGTCGGGTCGCGGTGATAAAGACATGCCGACACTGTCGCAAACTTTGATCAAGCAACTCGATGCGGTGAAGTCATGAGCCTGCTGCCACGTGAACGCATTTCCCAGGCGCTGCGGCGCCGTGCTGCGGCGGCCGACGGTCCGGCGCTCGTAGCCTTCATGACGGCGGGCTTCCCCAGCCGAGAGCAGTTCCGCGAACATCTGACAGCCATTGCCGCCGGCGCCGATGTGGTCGAAATCGGCGTACCGTTTTCTGATCCGATGGCCGACGGTGTCACCATCCAGCGTTCCAGCGAAACTGCGCTGCGTCAGGGTGTGACGCTGAAATGGATCCTCGATGAGCTGGCTGCCATGCCGGCGCTCGACACGCCGCTATTGTTGATGAGCTACCTGAATCCGCTGATGTCCTTCGGTTACGAGCGACTGGCAAGCGAGGCACTGCGTGCGCGGGTCTGCGGATTCATTGTGCCGGATCTGCCACTCGATGAGAGTGCGCAGCTCGGCGCCGCGTTGAATCCGTTGGGCTTGGCGCTGGTGCAAATGGTTACGCCGGTGACCACGCCCGAGCGCATGCAGCGTCTCTGTCAGGCCAGCCAAGGATTCATCTATGCCGTCACTATGACGGGCACCACGGGCAAGAATGTGGCCGTGCCCGATAACGTGGTGGAATATCTGGAGCGTGTGCGCTCGATAGCCCCGGTCCCGGTGTGTGCAGGATTCGGCATTCGCAGCCGCGAGCAGGTTGCCCGGCTGCGTGGTCATGTCGACGGCGTCATTGTTGGGTCGGCACTGGTGGAAGTTTTGGAGCGCGGTGAATCGCCGCAGGCATGGCTCGCCGCACTGCGGGGCTAACCGTACTGCTGGCGTCGCTCTCGACGCTCGGACCGTACACGATCGACTCGTTCTTTCCGTCGCTCCGTGCGATCAGCGCGGACCTCAACCTCACACCACTGCAGGCGCAGCAGATTCTCACCGCCTTCATGATTCCGAACGCCTGCATGTCGCTGGTGCACGGATCAATGTCGGACGCGCTCGGTCGCCGCCGCGTCGTTATTGCTGCGCTCGCGCTCTATATCCTCGCTTCATTGGGCAGTACGTTCGCGACCAGTTTTGTCGCGCTACTCTGCTGCCGGGCGCTGCAAGGCACGGTGGCTGGTGTGGGCAACACCGTCGGCCGCGCTGTGGTGCGCGACTGCTACAGCGGTGTGCAGGCGCAGCGCGTGATGAGTTCCATCACGATGATCTTTGCGCTCGGCCCGGCGCTGGCGCCGGTGATCGGTGGTTGGGTCCATGTTTGGTTTGGTTGGCATGCCGTCTTCGGCACGATGGCGCTGTTCGGAACGCTACTACTCATCGCCACGATTATCTGGCTGCCTGAGACCCATCCGCCGGAGAAGCGTACCGAGCTGCATCTCGGTGTACTGACCGGCAACGTGATGCGCGTGCTGACCCACCGTCGCTTTCAGGCGATGACCTCATCAAGCGTGCTGTGCTTCATCGCGTTGCTGGCCTATGTCGGCGCGGCTCCGGCCATCGTGCTCGATCACTGGCATCTGTCGGAGACGCACTTTGGCATGCTGTTCATTCCGATCGTCCTAGGCTACTCCATCGGTGCCTGGCTCAGTGGCAGGGCAGCTGGGCGCATCGAGCCGGAGCGAATGATTCGTTGGGGCTATCACAGCTGTCTTCTGGTGAATCTCGCCATGCTCTTGCTGCAGTGGTTGCTGCCGCATGCGCCGCTGATCCTGCAGCAGTTCCTGCTGTTCAGTCTTGCCGTATCAGTGCAGATCATCTTCCCGGTGGTCACGCTGCGCGTGCTCGATCTCTTCCCGCATTCGCGCGGCGCCGCGTCCTCAGCCCAGGCGTTCTACAGCATGATTATGAGCGCGCTGATGATGGGACTCGTCGCGCCCTGGATTTCGATCACCATGCAGCGCATGGCGCTGTGTTGCTTTGCGATAACTGCGGCCGGCTGGCTCCTCTGGCGAGCCCAATTGCGCGATCCGCACTATGGATCGGCTCAACACGATTGAAACAGCCGCGCTGACGCGCTAGCGTCTGTGCCCATGCCGGAGTTCTCCATCGCGTCGCGATTTTGTGGGCCGCCGGGTGCGGCCAACGGCGGTTATTTGGCCGGGCGACTGGCTGCCTTCGCCACCACCACAGTCAGCGTACGTCTCATCAAGCCTGTGCCGCTCGATGCAGCGCTGCGCGTGCAGGACACCGCGGAAGGCTTGGAGCTGCACCACGCCGGGCAGTTGCTGGCCACGGCTCAGCCAACCCGACTGGAATTGCGCGTGCCGCGTCCACCCGATTACGTCACGGCGCTGGCTGCGTCGCGACACTTTCTTCCGCTGGGGCATCATCCGTTTCCGGGCTGCTTCGTCTGTGGTGATCAGCGCCGTCGCGGCGATGGCTTGCGCATCTTCGCCGGCGATAGCGACGATCATTCTATGGTTGCCGCGCCCTGGATACCGGATGCCTCTCTCGATCAAGGCGACGGACACGTGGCCCCTGAGTTCATGTGGGCTGCGCTCGATTGTCCGGGCTATTTTGCCGCCCGCTCCGATGGGGTGCCGATGTTGCTCGGCGAGTGTGCGGCGCATCTCGATCGGCGGGTGCACGTGGACGAACCCTGCGTCGTAATCGGGTGGCGGATTGCTGTCAGCGGACGCAAGTACGAAGTTGGCACTGCGCTGTTCGACGGAAACGGCGAGTTATGCGGCCGTGCCAGAGGACTGTGGATCGAGCCACGCGGCGGACTGCCGCTGATGCGCTGACGCTAATAGCTCGAGAAGAACACCGCAGCAGCCAACAACACGAAGCCGGCGACCATCAACCAGTCACGGCGACGACCGGCAGCGCGAACTTCGGCGCGCAGCGCCTCCAACGCGGTGTTATCTACTGGGACGTGCAGTTCACCCTTCTCGACCTGCGCGACAAGGCGCTTGGCCATCGAAGGTGCCGCACGCAACGCATCCAGCACATCCGGCAACTGCGCACGCAGATCGCGCAGCAGACGCAGCGGACTGATGCGCTGACGCATCCACTGGCGCAGCACCGGCGTCGCGGTCTGCCAGATGTTCAGCTCCGGATACAGCTGGCGGCCCAGCCCCTCGACATTCAGCAGCGTCTTCTGCAGCAGAATCAACTGCGGCTGGATCTGTCCATCGAATCGTCGTAGCGCTTCAAGCAGCCTCAGTAGCACAGTGCCGAAAGACACTTCGCGCAGCGGCCGATCGAAGATCGGCTCGCAGATCGTGCGAATCACAGATTCCATTTCATCCACGCGCGCGGTGCGTGGCACCCAGCCGGATTCCAGATGCAGCTCGGCCACGCGTCGGTAATTGCGCTCAAATACCGCGAGAAAGTTTTCGGCCAGATAGCGCTGATCGCGTGCGTCGAGCGTGCCGACGATGCCGAAGTCCACGGCTGCATAGCGCGGCTGGCGTGGGTCATCAGTCAGCACGAAGATGTTGCCCGGGTGCATGTCAGCATGAAAGAAGTTGTGGTGAAACACCTGCGTGAAGAAAATCTCCACGCCGTTCTCCGCCAGCACGCGGAAGTCGACATTCAGCGCACGCAGTCTCTCCAGATCGCCGATGGGCACGCCATGAATGCGCTCCATCACCATGACTTCAGTGCGGCAGTAGTCCCAGTGCACCTCGGGTACATACAGCAGCTGTGAGCCAGCGAAGTTGCGCTTGAGCTGCGAGGCATTGGCCGCTTCGCGCATCAGATCGAGTTCGTCGACGATGGTCTTTTCGTATTCGGCGACGATTTCCGTCGGCTTCAGTCGCCGCGCCTCCGGCCACCAGCGCGCGGCCAGTCGTGCCAACGCATGCAGCACTTCCAGATCGCGACCGATCACGGCGCGCATTCCCGGGCGTAGCACCTTAACGACCACCTCGCGGCCGTCGGGCAGTGCGGCCACATGCACCTGTGCAATGGATGCCGCCGCCAGTGGCTGCTCTTCGAATCGGCTGAAGAGTTCGTTACAGGGTTTGCCGAAGCTGCGCTCGATGGTGGCGCGCGCTTCACTCCCGGCAAACGGCGGCACCCGGTCCTGCAGCTTCGCCAACTCGTCGGCAATGTCCGCAGGCAGCAGATCGCGCCGCGTCGACAGAGCCTGGCCGAACTTCACGAAGATAGGTCCCAGTTCCTCCAGCGCCAGACGCAACTGCACCGCGCGATCGTCGCTGCGGCGACGTTGGAACCAAGTCCAGGGTGAGAGATAAAAGAGAACACGCAGTGGCCGGTACAGGTGCGTCGCACGCACCAGCCCGTCCAGCCGGTGACGCACCAGCGTGCGCTGGATCTGGATCAGCCGCGCCATCACCCGCAGTTTCATGGGCGTGCCTCCAGCGCCTGCACTCGCGCCTCCAGTCGGTCGAGCTGTTCGCGCGCCGCTTCGATTTGCCGGTAACGGTGTTCGGCCTCAGGTGCTGGAACCAGTGCACGCCGTTCATGGGCCAGCCAGTCGGCGGCGTTGCGCGACTGATCGCGCAGCAGCGTGCTGCCCTGAGTCCACGCGGCCCGCGCTCCGCGCCAGAGGAGGTGGGCGCCCACCGGCCCAACCCTGCGCCCCAGCACCTCTTCAATGTCCGGTCGCAGCGCCTGCAGCAGTTCACTGCAGGCCTGTGCCACTTCCGCATCGCCTTCGATCCGGAGCGAGCCGTTTTGCAGCAGTCCGCGCTGCGCTTCGCCCAGCGCACCGAGCAGCGTCACAGCGCTGCCCTGAATGCGGGCATCGGCCGGCTCCGTTGAATCCGCTGAGAGCAACCGGGCCTGCAGCTGCTGGGTGCGGCCTTCCAGCTGCACGCGCCACGGGCTGCCGGTGATCTCGATGCAGACCGAGCGCCCATCGAGTCGTGCACACAGTTCGCGTGCGCGGGATGAGTCCCTGACTGCACGGCTGACAGCCCGATCGAGCGTGCTATTGAGCAAGGACTGCAGCATGTCAGCGCCGGAATCCACGATGCACGGCGACAATGCCGCCGGTGAGATTGTAGTAGCGGCAATCCGCAAGTCCGGCGTCTTGCATCATGGTCAGCAGGGTCTCCTGATCCGGATGCCGGCGGATCGACTCGGCCAGATAGCGGTAGCTGTCCGCATCGCGCGCCACCCAGCGACCCAGCTGCGGCAGCACCTTGAACGAGTACAGGTCGTACAGCTCGCCCAGTGCGGGGCTCACCGGCTTGGAAAACTCCAGAACCAGCAGTTGGCCACCCGGCTTGAGCACACGCTGCATTGAGCGCAGAGCACGCGCCTTGTCCGTCACATTGCGCAGGCCAAATCCAATGGTCACGCAATCGAAGCTGGCATCGGCGAAGGGCAGGCACTCCGCATTGGCCTGCAGGCATTCGATGTTCTGCACCAAACCCCGGTTGATCAGCCGGTCGCGGCCGGCCGCCAGCATGGCGGCATTGATGTCGGTCAGCAGTACCAGGCCGGTGGGGCCGACCTGGCGGGACATGCCGATGGACAGATCGCCGGTGCCGCCGGCCACGTCGAGGGCGCGGTCACCGGGCTTCAGATTCGTCAGGGAGAGCACATACCGCTTCCAGAGCCGATGCGCGCCGCCCGACATCAGGTCGTTCATCACGTCGTAGCGGCTGGCCACCGAGTCGAACACGCCACGGACTCGGCGAGCCTTGTCTTGCCAGGCCACCTGCTCGAAGCCGAAATCGGTGTTTTTGTCCTGTTCCATACGGTTCACTGCTGCCGGCGTGGCGTCCTACGCGATTATGCGTTCTGAGTCAATGGGTTGTTGGGGCTTAAAGAGGGTGGCTATTCAATATAAATTGCAACAAAATGCGCCCGGGCTCGGACCCCGGAGTGGGTCCCGCCAAGCGGGGGTCTTGTGTTGGAAGGGCCGGGCATTAATGTCCGGCCTTTTCTTTGGCACGCTGCGCGCCCAGCTGGTGCAGATATTGCCATGTGAAGAGGCCCGAATCGTGACCGTCGTCAAAGACCAGTCGTACAGCGTACTGCCCCACGGGCTCGACCTGTGTGATCTGCACATTCTCTTTGCCCGTCACCGTGACCCGTTGGCCGGGTCCGTGGCCCTGCACCTCGGCAGACGGCGAATTCACGCGCAAGTATTCGAACGGTAGCTCGAAGCTCGATCCATCGGCAAAGGCAATGCTCAAGACCCGCGAAACAGTGCGTAGACGGATCTCGATGGGTAAATTTTCTGTCATGGTCGCGCTCGCAACAAATCGTCGGTTTTGCTATACAGTCTTGATAAACGAGGTTACATGAATCCCACCGACACTTCGCATCCGGACTACTTCCACAAGGTCGTCGACTGCCAGTGGGCCTGCCCCGCGCATACCGACGTGCCGGAATATATCCGTCTCATCGCCCAGGGGCGTTATACCGACGCTTACCTGTTGAACCGTCACTCGAACGTGTTCCCGGGCATCCTCGGCCGCGTCTGCGACCGGCCCTGTGAACCGGCCTGCCGTCGTGGCCGTGTCGAGGAAAAACCGGTAGCCATCTGCCGCCTCAAGCGCGTCACCGCCGACCTGAAGGGTGATCTCGAAGGGTTGCTGCCCAAGCCGCTGCCCCGCAACGGCAAGCGCGTGGCCTGCATCGGTGCTGGACCGTCGTCGCTGACCGTGGCCAATGACCTGGCCCCGCTCGGTTACGAAGTCGTCGTTTTCGAGCGCTCTGAGGTGCCCGGCGGCCTCATGCGCAGCAATATCCCGTCCTTCCGTCTGCCGCAGTCCGTGCTGGACGAAGAAATCGGCCTCATCCTCGACATGGGTGTGGAGCTCAAGACCGGCACGCCGGTGGAGAGCATGCGCAAGCTGCTGGAAACCGGTGGCTTCGACGCCGTGTTCGTCGGCTCCGGCGCACCCAAGGGCAAGGAACTGAACCTGCCGGGCCGTCAGGGCACGGAACGCATCCACATCGGTATCGACTGGCTCGAGTCCGTGGCGTTCGGCCATCAGGACAAGATCGGCGATCGGGTGCTCATCATCGGTGTTGGCAACACTGCCATGGACTGCTGCCGCAGCTCGCTCCGCCTCGGGGCGAAGAGCGTCAAGGTCATGGCCCGCAAGCCGCGTGCGTTCTTCAAGGCCTCCGAGTGGGAACTCGAAGATGCCGAGGCGGAGAACGTCGAGATCGTCATCAATCACTCGCCCAAGGCCTTCGTGACCGAAGGCGGCAAGCTCGTAGGCATGACCTTTGACGTCATGGAATACGAGATGAACGGCACTCAGATCAAGTCAGAAAAGATCATCGGCGAGACCACCATCCCCTGCGATGACGTGATCCTCGCCATCGGTCAGGAAAATGCGTTCCCCTGGATCGAACGCGATCTCGGCATCGAATTCGACAAGTGGAGCGTGCCCAAGGTCGATGCCAAGACCTTCCGTTCGACGCGCGCCGGCGTGTATTTCGGCGGTGACGCTGCGTTCGGTCCCAAGAACATCATCTGGGCGGTCGAGCATGGTCACCAGGCCGCGCTCTCAATCCACCAGTTCCTCGAAACCGGCGACGACGCCACGCGTCCCGCGCCGGGCGTCACGCTCTCCAGCCGCAAGATGGGCATGCACGAGTGGGCGTACAAGAACGACTACGCGCCGATCGAGCGCAAGCTCGTGCCGCACGTGTCCCTGAAAGAGCGCTTCAAGAAGATCGACATCGAAGTGGAGTTGGGCTTCACCGCGGAGCAGGCCGCCGCCGAAGTGCAGCGCTGCCTGAACTGCGACATCCAAACCGTGTTCACCTCGAAGCTGTGCATCGAGTGCGATGCCTGTATCGACGTCTGCCCGGTGGACTGCCTCACGATCACGCAGGACGGCACCGAGGAAGAGCTGCGCACCCGCACGCGTGTTCCGGCCGTCAACGCCAATCAGGGTCTGTATGTGTCAGCCGCGCTGCCGCAGACCGGTCGCGTCATGATCAAGGACGAGAACCTCTGCGTGCACTGCGGTCTCTGCGCCGAGCGTTGCCCCACCGCCGCGTGGGACATGCAGAAGTCCACCATCCAATGGCCGCACGCGGGCGACAAAGCCGCGGTCGCCACCGCCCGGAGCTAGTTCATGTCACCTGCAGCAGCAGCCAATCGCGTCAACGACTTCGCCATCAAGATAGCCAGTGTCAACGGCACCGGCTCGGCCAGTGCCAACGGCCTGTTGATGAAGTCCATCTTCCGCAGCGGCGTGCCCGTGGTCGGCAAGAACTACTTCCCGTCCAACATTCAGGGCATGCCCACTTGGTACGAGATCCGCGTCACGCGTGACGGCCATCGTGCCCGCGCCACAAATGTGGACATCGTCGTGGCCCTCAACGCCGAGACCTATGCCCGCGACGTGCAGGAAGTCACCTCGGGTGGCTACTTCGTGTACGACTCCACCTGGCCGCGTTCGGCGCTGTTGCAGCGTGATGACATCACCGTGCTCGGCGTGCCGCTGGCCCGCTTGTGCAATGAGAATTTCCAGGGCGTTCGCACCCGCATCCTGATGAAGAACATCTGCTACGCAGGTGTGCTGGCTGCGCTGTGCAATATCGACCTGGACATCATGCGCGGCCTGCTGGCTGAAACCTACGCCAAGAAGCCGCAGCTGGTCGACTCCAACATGAAGGCCATTCAGCTGGGCTACGACTACGCACAGCAGAACTTCCAGTGCCCGCTGCCGCTGCACATCGAGAAGATGGATGCCACCCGTGGTCACATCGTGATCGACGGCAACACAGCAGCAGGCCTCGGATGCGTCTATGCCGGTGCCACCGTCGGCGCTTGGTATCCGATCACTCCGTCGACCTCGCTGATGGACGCCTACAAGGCGTTCAGCGAGAAGCTGCGCGTGGATCCGAAGAGCGGCCGCAAGAACTTCATCATGGTTCAGGCCGAAGACGAGCTTGCCTCGATTGGCATGGTCATCGGTGCAAGCTGGAACGGTGCGCGCGCCTTCACGGCCACCTCCGGCCCGGGTATCTCGCTGATGCAGGAGTTCCTCGGTTTGGCCTATTACACCGAGATTCCGGCGGTGGTGTTCGACGTCCAACGCGTTGGCCCGTCCACCGGCATGCCGACCCGCACGCAGCAGTGCGACCTGCGCTCGACGGCCTATGCATCGCACGGTGACACGCGGCATGTCTGCCTCTATCCGGCCGATCCGGAAGAGTGCTTCCACATGGCCCGTACGGCCTTCGATCTCGCTGAACGCTTGCAGACGCCGGTCTTCGTTCTGTCCGATCTCGACATCGGCATGAACGACTGGATGTGCAAGGAATTCCAGTGGGATGACAGCTACAAGCCGGATCGCGGCAAGGTTCTCAACGCCGAGCAGCTGGAAAAGATCGAGAAGTTCTGGCGCTACTACGACCACGACGGCGACGGCATCCCGCAGCGTACGCTGCCGGGCGTTCACCCGAAGGGCGCGTTCTTCACGCGCGGCTCTGGTCATAACCAGTACGGCGGCTACACCGAAGACTCCAAGGACTACCAGATCGTCCTCGACCGTCTGCGCAAGAAGTCCGTCACGGCCAGCAAGCTGGTTCCGCCGGCGTTGGTGGAACAGGATCCGCGCAACACTCTGTCGATCGTTTCGCTCGGCAGCTGCGACGGCGCGGTGCGTGAGGCACTGGCGCGGCTCCGTGCCCAGGGTGTACACGTCAACTACATGCGCGTCCGCGGCTTCCCGTTCGGCGAAGAAGTCGAGGCCTTCATGAACGCGCACCAGATCAACTTCGTCGTCGAGCAGAATCGTGACGCGCAGCTGCGCGCTCTGCTGACGCTGGAGACCGGTGTCCAGAAAAGCGTCATGCGCAGCATTCTCCACTACAACGGCATGCCGATCAGCGCCAACTACATCGTCGACGGCGTGATGGCCGTGGTTCAGGACAAGCAGCGTCCTGCCGCTCAGCTGGTGAGGTAAGCAACATGACATTCATGGTCAAACCCAAGGTTCGTCATCCGGACCTGCCCAAGAACGAACTGGGCCTGACGCGCCGCGATTACGAGGCCGCGAACTCCACGCTCTGCGCCGGCTGCGGCCACGATTCGATCACGGCTGCCATCATTGAGGCCTGCTGGGCCAACTCGCTGGCGCCGCAGAATGTGGTCAAGCTCTCTGGCATCGGCTGCTCGTCCAAGACCACGGCGTACTTTGTCGGCGGCGCACACGGCTTCAACTCGGTGCACGGCCGCATGCCGTCCGTGGCCACCGGTGCGAATGCCGCTAATCGCAACCTGCACTACATCGGCGTTTCCGGTGACGGTGATTCGCTCTCGATCGGTCTGGGTCAGTTCTGCCATGCGATCCGTCGCAATCTGAACATGGTCTACATGCTCGAGAACAACGGCGTGTATGGACTGACCAAGGGTCAGTTCTCCGCGTCCGCCGACCTCGGCAGCATCCTGAAGAAGGGCGATGTGAACAACCAGCCGCCCATCGATCCCGTCCAGCTCGCGATCACGCTGGGTGCCGGCTTCGTGGCCCGCAGCTTCTCGGGCGACAAGGCCCAGCTCGTGCCGCTGATCCGCGCCGCCATGCATCACAAGGGCTTCGCGCTGATCGACGTCCTGTCGCCCTGCGTGACGTTCAACGATCACGAGGGCTCGACCCGCAGCTACACCTATTCGCGCGAGCACTACGAGGAGGCCGTGCACGCGGACTTCGTGGCCCCGGCCCGCGAGATTTCGGTGGCCTACAAGGAAGGCGAGTCGCTGCCTGTCACACTGCATGATGGCAGCCAGGTGGTCCTGCACAAGGTGGACAACTCCTACGACCCCACCGACCGCAGTGCCGCGCTGGCCCGCCTCGTGGAGCGTCAGAAGCAGCACGAGTACCTGACCGGTCTGCTTTACATCGATCCGGAGCAGCAGGAATTCCACGAGCTGAGTGGCACGCCCGACACGGCGCTCAATCAGCTGCCGTATGAGCTGCTCAATCCGGGTGCGGCAGCCCTGTCAAAGGTGCTTTCGCGCTATCGCTGAGATGGGCTGAACGGGCCCTTTCGGGCGCACCCCGCGGTGCGCCCGGTGTCTCCCAAGGGCTCCATTCGCATTGCGGCGGCGGAGGGAACCCCCTAGACTCGCCGTCGCGCAATCTGCGCTGATCAAGGACTGGAGCGGACAAGTGGGCAAGGGTGATCGCAAGACTCGTCGCGGCAAGATCTACGCGGGTTCCTTCGGCAAGACGCGTCCCAAGGACGCTGGTAAGAAAGTGGCCGCCAAGAGCGCGGCAGCTGCTCCGGCCCGCAAGCCAGCCGGTCGCCGCTAACAGCGCATCGGTTGAGTGCGCGGCCGCATGGCCGCGCGGGGTATCGCAGGACTCGTCTGTATAGCGTGAATGGCCTTGGGGTCATTCGTGTCTGGAGGGCATACCGTGGATTTATTCGCTCCCCGTCATCTGCTGATCATCCTGCTGGTCGTGCTGCTGGTGTTTGGCACCAAGAAACTGAAGACCATCGGCTCCGACCTCGGTGCCGCCGTCAAGGGTTTCAAGTCCGCCATGAAAGAGGGCGAGACCTCGGCGCCGCCCGCCGATCCGGTCAAGAAGCTGGAAAAGTCCGACACCTGATGGCCCGGCTGCAACGGCTGCGGCGCACACCCAGCGCTGCGTCGTCGCGCAACGGTTGCCTTCGGGGCGCACTCACCATTCGCTGATCCCGGCTACCTAAGCATGTTGCTGCGTTTCGATGATGTTTCGCTGGCCTTCGGCTCGCGGCCTCTGCTTGACCACGCCACGCTGCAGGTGGATGAGCGCGAGCGCGTCTGTCTGATCGGTCGTAATGGCGAGGGCAAATCCTCATTGCTCCGCCTCGCTCTCGGTGAAGCCCAGCCAGACAGCGGAAGTGTCTGGTTGCAGCCCGGAGCGCGTCTGGCCCATCTGCGCCAGGATCTGGATGATCAGACCGATGTCACCGTCGGTGAACTGGTTGCTGCCGGTCTCCCGCAGGACGTGCTGGCCGAGCCCTGGAGGGCGCAACAGCGCGTCGCGGAGATCACCTCCCGCCTACAGCTCGATGCACAGGCGCGTTTCTCCCAACTCTCAGGCGGCTGGCGCCGTCGCGCACTCTTGGCCCGTGCACTAGTGTGCGAGCCCGACATCCTCCTGCTCGACGAGCCCACGAACCATCTCGATATCGCCGCCATCGAATGGCTCGAACAGACGCTGCTTGCCTACCGTGGCGCGCTGCTGTTCGTGAGTCATGATCGCCGCTTCGTCGATCGGCTGGCCACGCGTATCGTTGAACTCGATCGCGGTCGATTGTTCTCCACAGCGGGCAACTACACGACCTTCACTGCCAAGAAAGCCCAGCTCCTGGCAGCGGAAGAACAGGCCAATGCACTATTCGACAAGAAGCTGGCACAGGAAGAGACCTGGATCCGCAAGGGCATTGAGGCCAGGCGCACGCGCAATGAAGGCCGTGTGCGCGCCCTGTACGCGCTGCGCGAGGAGCATCGGCAGCGGCGCGAACGCCAAGGGCGTATCGAACTCACCGCACAGGATGCAGCAGTGTCAGGGCGCCTGGTGTTCGAGGCCGAGCATGCGAGCGTGGAAGTGGGCGGACGCACCATCATTCGCGACTTCAGCACCCGCATCATGCGCGGCGATCGCATCGGTATCGTTGGCCCCAATGGTGCCGGCAAGAGCACGCTGCTGCGATTGATTCTCGGTGAGCTGCAGCCCGCCACAGGGCATGTGCGACTCGGCACGCGGCTCGATGTGGCGTACTACGACCAGCAGCGCATGCAGCTGCGGCTCGATGAGTCGGTCGCTCATAACGTCGTGGAACGTGGCGACCATGTGTTCATCAACGGTGCCTCGCGTCACGTCAGCGGCTACCTGCGCGACTTCCTGTTCCGTCCGGATCAGTTGCAGACACCGGCGCGTGCGCTTTCCGGCGGCGAGCGCAATCGCCTGCTGCTCGCGCGATTGTTTGCCCAGCCGGCCAATCTTCTGGTGCTCGACGAGCCGACCAACGATCTGGACATGGACACACTGGAATTGCTCGAGGAATGTGTGGCCGACTTCAGCGGTACGTTACTGCTGGTGAGTCACGATCGCGCGTTCCTCGACAACGTGGTGACCGACCTGCTGGTACTGGATGGCAGCGGCACCGTACAGGATTTTGTGGGTGGGTACAGCGACTGGGAACAGTACGATGCCGCAAAACGTCAGGCCGTACGAAACACACGGACCAATGCCAGTACGAATGCCTCGGCGCCTGCACCCGCAGCTGTAGCCAGCAAGTCGCGCAAGCGCTCGTACAAAGATCAGCGCGAGCTCGATGCGTTACCCGAGCGGCTTGCTGCTCTCGAGGGCGAGCACTCAGCGTTGGAAGGCTTGATCAGCGATACGGCTTTTTACTCACGCCCTCAGAATGAAGTGCAGCGCGAATTGCAGCGACTTGCCGACCTGGCAGCGCAAATCGAAGCGGTCTATGCCCGCTGGGCGGAACTGGAAGCTCAGACTGCGGGCTGACCGGCTGGCATCTCGCCAAACTTGCCGCGGTTGAAATCGTCGATCGCCTGCATGATCTGCTCGCGAGTGTTCATCACAAAAGGCCCGTAACCGATGACGCGCTCGCCCAGCGGCTCACCGGTGAGGATCAGTACCATGCAGTCCGTCGCAGCACTGACGCGCAGTGCCGTGCCTGCGCGCTCCAGCACCGCTACTTCATCCTGTTTCACCGGCACGGCAGCCGCGCCGATGTGCGCCCGGCCCGTGAGTACGGCCACCAGCGCATTGTGACCCTCAGGCACAGTCAGCGTTGCTGACTCCCCGCCGCGCTGTTGCAGATCCCAGACATTCATGGGCGTGACGGTGCGCGCCGGACCGCGGGCATCGCCGTGCGCACCGGCAATCACCCGCAGTTTGCCGCCACCGCTGGCCGAAAGATCCACAGTGGGAATTTCTCTGGCAAGAATGGGCTGATAGCTTGGAGGATTCATTTTATGACTCGCCGGCAGGTTCACCCACAACTGCACCATGTGGAAAGGCCCGCCCGAGCGCGTGAAGTTCTGCGAATGAAATTCTTCATGCAGGATGCCACCGGCAGCGGTCATCCACTGCACATCTCCTGGTCCGATCGTGCCGCCTTGCCCGGTCGAGTCGCGGTGCGAAACTTCGCCTTGATACGCGATGCTGACGGTCTCGAATCCGCGATGCGGATGCACGCCTACGCCACGCGGCCGATTCACATTGCCAGGTTCAAAGTTGTGCGGACCGGCATGATCCAGCAGCAGGAACGGGCTGATGTCCGGCTCCTGTAATCCGTAGGAGAACAGCGAACGCACCGGGAAGCCGTCGCCAACCCAGTGTGGCTCAGGCGTGGGCAGTACCGTCACAACTTTCTTCATGTTCTCACCAGCAGCCGTTTTCATGCGGGCACTTTCAAAGCGATCAAAGAATGTAGCGGCTCAGGTCTTCATCCCGCGACAGCGTACCCAGATGCGCATCCACGTAGGCGGCATCAATGGTCAGTGCAGTGCCTGACTGGTCGCTGGCTTCGAAGGACAGGGTTTCGAGCAGTCTCTCCATGACCGTATGGAGCCGGCGCGCCCCGATATTCTCGGTCCGCTCGTTCACGTGATGCGCAATCTCGGCGATGCGTCGGACGGCCTCAGGCTCGAAGCGCAGCGTTACGCCCTCAGTGGCCAGCAGAGCGCTGTACTGCGCCGTCAGTGATGCGTCCGGCTCGGTCAGGATACGCACCAGATCCTCCACTTTCAGCGAATCGAGTTCGACGCGGATCGGGAAGCGGCCCTGCAACTCCGGAATCAGATCCGAAGGCTTGCTCATGTGAAAGGCACCGCTGGCGATGAACAGCACATGATCCGTTTTCAGCGAGCCATATTTCGTCGATACCGTGCAGCCTTCAACCAGCGGCAGCAGATCGCGCTGCACACCCTCGCGGGAGACATCGGCGCCAGAGGTCTCCTGCCGGCGAGCAATTTTGTCCAGCTCGTCGATGAACACAATGCCGTTCTGTTCGGCGGCCGCGACGGCACGGGCTCGCAACTCCTCTTCGTTGAGTAGCTTGGCGGCTTCCTCATCGACCAGAATCTTGAGCGCCTCGCCAACCTTCATGCGCTTGGTGCGTGTGCGCTGGCTGCCGAGGTTCTGGAACATGGACTGCAGTTGCTGCTGCATCTCTTCCATGCCCGGAGGCGCCATAATGTCGATGCCGCCTGGGAGCGCGGCCACCTCTATCTCAATATCGCGTCCATCAAGTTCTCCGCGCATCAACATGTCGCGAAACTTGTTGCGCGTCTCGGCATCGCGCGGCACCGAGGGTTCGTCTGTAGAAAATCCAGTGAGCTTTGGTCGCGGCAGCAGAACGTCGAGGATACGCTCGCGCGCGGCCGTCTTGGCCTGATCGCGGACTCGCGCCATTTCCTGCTCACGCATCATCTTGACCGAGACATCGGCCAGTTCCTTGATGATGTAATCCACCTCGCGACCGACATAGCCGACCTCGGTGAACTTCGTGGCTTCAACCTTTACAAAGGGAGCGTTGGCCAGCCGTGCCAGACGGCGCGCGATCTCGGTCTTGCCACAACCCGTGGGCCCGATCATCAGAATGTTCTTTGGCGTGATCTCGTGACGGAGCGATTCATCCACCTGAGCGCGGCGCCAGCGATTGCGCAACGCGATGGCAACGGCGCGCTTGGCCGCACCCTGGCCCACGATGTGCTTGTCCAGTTCTTGGACGATCTCGTGCGGCGTCACTCGGGCAACTCCTCGATGGTCAGCGTGCGATTGGTGTAGATGCAGATGTCGGCGGCAATGTTCAGTGCCCGCTCGGTAATCTCGCGAGCCGATAGCTCCGTGGATTCGTACAAGGCCCTCGCAGCCGCCTGCGCAAACGCTCCGCCTGAACCGATGGCCACCAGCGGATGTTCCGGCTCGATGACATCGCCATTACCCGAAATCACGAATAGCGATTGTGCGTCGCCGACCAGCAGCAGCGCCTCGAGGCGCCGTAAATAGCGATCGCTCCGCCAGTCCTTGGCCAGTTCGATGGCCGCGCGTGTCAGGTTGCCGAATTTCTCCAACTTGCCTTCGAAACGCTCGAATAGCGTGAAAGCATCTGCAGTGCCGCCGGCGAATCCCGCCAGCACCTTACCGTTGTACAGCCGGCGCACCTTGCGCGCATTGTTCTTCATGACCGTCTGGCCCAGCGTGACCTGGCCGTCACCACCCAGTGCAATGCGGCCGGCGCGGCGGACCGCGAGAATGGTGGTTCCGTGGGGATCGAAGTGGCTCATCAGCAGTTGCCTCTGCGCTAATTTCAGCCGCGGCGTCGCGCGCGCGGGTGTGCACTCTCATAGGTGCGGGCCAGATGCTGGAAATCAAGGTGCGTATAGATTTGCGTGGTGCCGATGTTGGCGTGACCGAGCAGTTCCTGTACGCCGCGCAGATCGCGGCTCGATTCCAGCAGATGCGTGGCGAAAGAGTGGCGGAACAGGTGAGGGTGCACCCCCAGCGGTAGTCCCTGCCGACGAGCGTGCGCCGCGATGCGCAATTGCACGTTGCGGGTGCCCACGCGTTTGCCATTCCGGCCGACGAAGATCGCCATCTCATCCGGCTTGGCCAGTCCGCCGCGCTCGCTGAGCCAGGCCCGGAGTGCCGTGATGGCATGGCTTCCAACCGGCACGATGCGTTGGCGATTCCCCTTGCCGGTCACCCGCACGGTGCGATCATCCAGATCAATATCGCCGAGATTCAGGCCGGTCATCTCCGAGAGTCGCAGGCCCGAGGAGTAGAGCAGTTCCATCATCGCCAGATCGCGCGTCTCCAGAGCATCGGAGGGCTTGAAATCCAGAAGCCGCGCCATCTGATCCGCATCCAGGGCATGAGGCAGGCGCCGACTGCCTTTGGGCGCGCGGATGTCGTAGGCGGCGTTGCCGGTCAGCTCGCGCTCGCGCAGGAGATATTCGAAGAACGTACGCACCGCTGACAGCCGACGCTGCACGCTGCGCGGTCCGAGTCCCGCGGCATGGCTCTGCGCGGCAAAGGTGCGTATGTGTTGATTGTCCAGCGTGCGCCAGTCATCAATCCCGCGGCGCGCGCACCATTCGCGCAGTGCTATCAGATCGCGGGTGTAATTGCTGACGGTATGCGGAGAGAGTCGGCGTTCGACGCCGAGATGCTGTCGGAACCGGTCAATCCATTCGAGGCCGGGTCCGCCGAGCTCAGCTGCGGGAGATGGCTGCGGCAATCAATGAACCCATGCGTGCCAGGAATTCTGTGCTCATGCCCGGATGGAAGCGCTGCTTGTCCACGCTGCCCAGCGCCAGCAGTCCGACGCTCGAGAGCTCAGTGAGCGGCACCAGCGCCACCGAGGCGATGTTGACGCCGTCATCACCGAACAGAAACGTCCGCTGTGAATCGCGCACCTGACCGCAGCGCGGCTTGCCGGCAGCGAAGAGCGTTTCAAAGCTGAGAAAACCCGCATCCTCCGGAGCGACCAGACGCACGAAGCTGGCTGCTCCATCACCTAGTGCGGTGGGCTCAGCATCCGGCGCGCGCTGCAGGATCAGCGCACCGTAGTGCGTGTCGAACTCCTCGCGCAGGCATTTTTCAATCAGCGTCAGTGCTTCCGCCGAAGTGGTGGTCCGCAGCAACTGGCTGGCAAAGTGGTGGATCTTCTCGGCGAGGGCATCATTGGCCCGGGCCACACTCACGAATTCCGCCAGCTGCTCTTCTAGTGCCGCATGCTTCGCGCGCAGCACCTCCACCTGTCGCTCGATCAGCGAGATGGTGGTGCCACTGCGCGGATGCTGCAGGCGCAGTCGCGTCAGGAGAGCGGCATGACGCTCGAAGAAGTCCGGAGTGTCTTGCAGGTACTGGACCAGTACGCTCTCGTCCACGCTCGAAGTGGACACCGACTGTGCCGAAGTGCTGCTCATGCCATCCTTCCTCTTGATCCCATCATCCACTCAAAAATCGATCTGACCGGTGAACGCGACGGCCGCCGGACCGGCCAGCCAGACCGGCGCATCGCCACCTTCCCAGTTTACGCTCAGTCGTCCGCCCGGCACATGCACTTCGACATTCGCGCCCAGCAGACCCTGAGCGCGTCCCACTACGACTGCCGCGCAAATCCCCGTGCCGCAGGCGAGTGTCTCGCCGACGCCGCGCTCGAAAACCCGCAGACGGATATGACTGGCATCTACGATCTGCATGAAGCCGACATTGACCCGCTTCGGAAAGCGCGCGTGCTGCTGCAGCGCCCGACCGATGGCCTCGACCGGTGCGGATTCCACGTCCGCCACCCGCAGGACGGCATGCGGATTGCCCATCGACACCGCGCCGATCTCATAGTTTCGCCCATCGATCTCGATGGCATAGCTCAGGGCTTCGGCCGCTGCAACGAATGGCAGCGCGGCCGGATCAAAACGCGGCGGCCCCATGTTGACGCTGATGATCCCGCCTTCTCCAATGCGACCGCGCACCGTGCCGGCCGGGCTGCCGAGCGTCACATCTCCGTCGCCGGCGCGGCCCTGCAACTGCAACAACCGGACTGCGCAGCGCGCGCCGTTGCCACACTGCTCAACCTCGCTGCCGTCGGCGTTGAAGATCCGGTAATAAGCCAGCGTATCTGGCGTTCGCGCCGGTTCGAACACGATGGCCTGATCGAAGCCAATGCCGCGATGCCGATCCGCGAGAGCGCGCCACTGCTCCGCGCTGGGCAATGCCATGCCGGCGGGACGATCAAAGACGATGAAGTCATTGCCCGCGCCGTGCATCTTCGTGAAGCTCAAATGCATGGCGCAAGCATACCCGAGCCGGTGCAGGGCGTGCCGCCGTCCGTGCCGCGCGCGGCGCGCACTCAAAAAAAGCCCCGGGAGCCTTGCGGACGCCCGGGGCAATTCAGGAGGAGAGAACTCTGTCAGTCGTGATAAGCCATTTCACCGTGCGAGGTGGTGTCCAGACCTTCGCGCTCGGCGTCTTCGGGGACGCGCAGCCCGACGATCAGGTCAGCAATCTTGAAGGCGATGTAGGCCGATACCGCAGTCCACACCACCGTCAGGCCGACCGCCTTGGCCTGCACCAGGAACTGGTCGAAGATGGCGCCGTAGCCAGGCTTCATCTCGAACCAGTTGTTGTAGAAGCCCGGGCCGCCCAGCGCGGGGGCATTGAAGATACCCGTCAGCAGCGCACCGGAGATGCCGCCCAGCGCATGCACGCCGAACACATCCAGCGAATCGTCGGCTTTGATCAGTCTCTTCAGCCCCGTGACGCCCCACAGGCAGATGAGGCCGGCCAACAGGCCGATGATGAACGCGCCCGGGATACCCACGTTGCCTGCAGCGGGGGTGATGGCCACCAGACCGGCGACGCAGCCCGAGGCAGCGCCCAGCAGAGAGGGCTTACCCTTCAGCAGCCATTCGCCGAACGTCCAGGAGATCACCGCGCAGGCCGTTGCCAGGTAGGTGTTCATGAAGGCCAGACCGGCCGTGCCGTTGGCTTCCAGCGCCGAGCCGGCATTGAAGCCGAACCAGCCGAACCACAGCAGCGAAGCTCCGATCATCGTCATCGTCAGGCTGTGCGGCGGCATGGCTTCGCGACCAAAGCCCAGGCGCTTGCCGAGCATTAAGGCGCCGACCAGACCGGCCACACCGGCGTTGATGTGCACCACGGTGCCGCCGGCGAAGTCCAGCGCGCCCCACTGCCACAGCAGACCCGCCTTGGCATTCATCGCATCGACAACATCAGCCGAGGTGTACGCATCCGGTCCCTGCCAGAACCAGACCATGTGCGCGATCGGCAGGTAGCTGATGGTGAACCAGATCACGCAGAAGATCAGCAGCGCCGAGAACTTGATGCGCTCGACAATGGATCCCAGGATCAGACACACGGTGATGGCTGCGAACGTGGCCTGGAAGGCGACGAACACCAGCTCATACAACGGAGTGTTCTTACTGAACGTGGCGGCGAGGGAGTAACTGCCATCCGCTGGATTGAAGGTGCCATTCAGGAACAACCTACCCAATCCACCGATGAAGGCATTGCCCTCAGTGAAGGCCAGCGAGTAGCCGTAGACACACCAAAGTACCGTGATCAGTGAGAAGACCACGAATACTTGGATGAGTACCGACAGCATGTTCTTCTTGCGGACTAGGCCGCCGTAGAACAAAGCCAGCGCCGGCACCGACATCAGCAGCACCATCGCCGTTGAAGTCAGCATCCAAGCCGTGTCGCCCTTGTTGGGAGTGGGAGCCGGGGCGGCTGCCGGTGCAGCAGCTTCGGCAGTGGTCGCAGCGGCCGCTTCAGCAGGCGCCGCAGCCGCTTCGGCTGCCGGAGGTGCTGCAGCAGGCGCATCCTGCGCCGCGGCCGGTAATGCGTTCCACGCACCAAATCCCGCCAGCAGGCAGGCCGTCAGTTTGATCCAGCGCGACGCAGCGAGGCGCGGCTGTTTTGAAGTCCATCTCATGCTCATCATTGGTTCTCCCATCCTCAGTTATCTCAATTCTCTGCTCTAGCTTCAGGTTGCGGCTTCGCCGCTCTCACTCGTGCGGATCCGCACCGCCTCGAGCAATTCACAGACCGTGATATGACCGTCCCCACCGCGACCGGTGCGGGCCACATTCGCGATCGCTTCCATGACGGGTTCAAAGACGCCTTCGGCCACCGCGATTTCCAGCTTGCTGCGCGCACCATGGATTCCTTCGATGACCTCGGTAACGGTCATGCCCTGAACACCCAGCTGGGCCACGGCAAGCCGCAACTCTTCCAGCTTGTGTGGCCGGACAATGGCTGTGATGAGTTTCATAAGGCTCATAAGTGAACGTTTGGCTGCCTTTGGTGCTATTTCCACCGCGACCCGTCGCGCCTATCCTTGTGGGCACGTCGTGTCCGGCATGAGTCTGGTTTGCAGAATCCGTGCCACGGCCAATCGCCCGCAGGAAGCGCCGATTTGCAGGCATCGCAGTCGCGTTGCACCAAACCGGATGCTCGGCGGCGTGGCGCTGGTCCATTTCGGGGCAAGCGCCGCTGAAAGCAGCAGAGGAACGCATGGAGACAAGAACATGAGCACCAATGCCTCGGGATCCGGATCCCGGCAGGACAGCGCGCAGCGCCCCGGCACCATCCACTTTGAAGACCTGGTCCGCCGGCTCGTCGACGGGGTGCCGGCTGTGCTGGGCTCGGCCCGGAGCGATCTGGAAACCCACTTCAAAACCATCCTGCAGCAGCAACTCGCACGTCTGGATCTGTGCAGCCGTCAGGAGTTTGATGCACAGGAGCGTGTGCTGGCCCGCGCTCAGGAGCGCCTCGCGCAGCTGGAGGCGCGCATCGCCGTGCTGGAGGCACGATCGCACCAGCCGTAACTCTCCCGCCGCCGCATCCAAGGAAGGAGGTCGTGTGGCCATTGCCGAGATTCGCAGCCGTGCCCAGATCGGCCTGACCGCGCCGCTGGTCCATGTCGAAGTCCACCTAGCGGCGGGGTTGCCCTGCTTCAATCTGGTGGGCCTGCCGGCACCCGTGGTCCGGGAGAGCCGCGAGCGGGTCCGGGCCGCCATCGTCAATTCCGGCTATGACTTCCCGCCCGGCCGAATCACCGTCAACCTGGCGCCGGTGGATCTCGCCAAAGAGGGCGGCCGGTACGATCTGCCCATTGCCCTAGGTCTGCTGCGTGCGTCTGGTCAGGCGCGTTGGGACGACGCGGAACATTACGAGTGCTTTGGCGAATTGGGCCTGTCCGGCGAATTGAAGCCAGTGGCCGGGGTGCTGCTTTCAGCCATCCACGCCAGCGAAGCGGAGGGCCTCATGGTGCTGCCGCTGGGCAACCTAGAAGAGGCCGCGCGGGTGGCCGGCAAGAAGGCCGTCGGCCTTCGCAGCCTGCGTGAGGTGTGCAACTTCCTGAGCGAGGGCGTCCTTCCCGAAGACCTGCCGTCGGCCCCATGCAGAGGCCAGCTCTGGAGCGACATTGTTTCTCCAGAAAAACAATATGGCACTTTAGACGATGTATTAGGTCATTCTGGAGCTAAACGCGCATTGACTGTGGCGGCGGCGGGTGGTCACAGCCTGCTGCTGCTCGGCCCGCCCGGCAGCGGCAAGAGCCTGCTCGCCAGTCGTCTCCCGGGGCTGTTGCCAGCCTTGTCCGCCTCCGAGGCGCTGGAGGTGGCCAGCCTCCGCAGCATTGCCAGCGGCAGCTTCGATTCCGGACAGTGGGGACGGCGCCCGTTCCGCAGTCCGCACCACACCGCATCGGCCAGCGCCATGCTCGGCGGCGGCCCGCAGCTGACGCCCGGGGAGATCAGCTTGGCGCACCACGGAGTGCTGTTCATGGACGAGTTCCCGGAGTTCGACCGGCGGGTGCTGGAGTCTCTGCGCGAGCCCTTGGAAACCGGCCGAGTCAGCTTGGCGCGCGCCGCCGGACGGCTCGACCTGCCGGCCGCCTTCCAGCTGGTGGCAGCCATGAACCCCTGTCCCTGTGGCCATCATGGCGACCCCGGCGCCACCTGTCTGTGCAGCCCGCGAGCCATTGAGCGTTACCGTGCCCGCCTGTCCGGCCCGCTGTGGGATCGGATCGACCTGCGGGTCGTCATGCCGCGGCAAAACATCGCTGAGTTGCTGCCCGGCGGGCGAGGGCGGCCTGGCCCACGCCCTGACGGGGAGTCGGAACCTCGCCATGCCACTGTGGCGTCGCAGGTGGCTGCGGCCCGTGCACGACAGGAAAAGCGCGCCGGTTGTCTGAATGCCCGGCTACCCGTGTCCCGCCTTGAGTCGGATTGTGTACTGGATGAAGAGGCCGCCCGGCTGATCGGTCGCGTGACGGAGCAGCTCTCCGTCAGCGGGCGCGGGCTTCACCGCATGCTGCGCATTGCCCGCACGGTGGCTGACCTCGACGAGAGTTCTGCGATTGGCGCCTCGCATCTGGCCGAGGCGATCCAGTTGCGCCGGGCGCTGCCCGAGACGCTTGCCTGACCTGTGCGGCTATTTGACCTGAGCGATCAGGTAGTCGACGCCGGCCTGAATAAGCTCATCCGAAAGGTCGGTCCGGCCGCCCTTGGCCGGCATCGCGCCGCTCTTGCCGGTGTAGCCCTTGATGGCGTGTTCGTACAGTGTGGCCTTGCCCTGCGCAAGGCGCGGGGCCCAGACGGTCTTGTCGCCGGTCTTTGGCGCGCCGGCCAGACCGGTGGCGTGGCAGGTCTTGCAGACCGCCTCATAGAGCGCCGGACCATCCTTCGGAATTTCCAGCTTGATCTGCGTGGTCTGAGCCAGACCCTTGATCACCAGCGCAGAATTGTCCTGACCGGCAACGGCTACGCGCACCAGCGGCTGCGTCCGCTCATCGGCGCCCTTTAAATAGGCTTTGTCCGCGTACGTCTCCGTAACCTGCGTGTTGTCACCAATGTTGCGTGCCAGTGCGAGCAGCACCAGCGCAACGGCAACCAACAGTCCGATGACGACGCTGAAAATATTGAAGAAATGAGTGTCTTGCTTGCTCACGATTGGACTCTGAATGCTCAGGACACGAAAACACAATTATAGCGGGTGAAAAGCTGGCGCGCCCGGCGGGATTCGAACCCACGACCTGCAGCTTCGGAGGCTGCCACTCTATCCAGCTGAGCTACGGGCGCAGAGGGGAGGGCAATTTACAGGCCGCCGCGCTGTTTGAACAGCGGCCGGCCCGTTGAGTGAGTGCCGCTCAGCGCGACTTCTCGGCCGCTGCCAGATCGTTGATCAGGCTGATGAGATTGGCCTGGCTACCCGCCATGCCGACATCAGAGACGTACTTGCCGTTGATCACGACCAGCGGCACACCTTCCACCTTGTAGCGCGTGGTCAGCTCCTCGGCCTGTTGCAGCTTGCTCTGCACCGAGAAAGATTTAAACGCATTCGCAAAATCGGTCGCGCTGATGCCGTTGGCCGATGCAAAAGCCTGCTGGGCCTTGAGCGTCTCGTCGTCCGTGGCACCGGCGAGCGGCTTCTTGTTCACATGCATCTCGTCGAAGGCCTTGGCATGCAACGCATCCACCTTGCCCAATGCCTGCAGCGTGTAATAGAGCCGCGCATGGGCTCGATGCATGGCGCTCCACATCACCGGCAATCGCACAAACTCCACGTCCGGCGGCAGCTTCTTAAGCCAGGCCTGCATGAAAGGCTCCAGCGCATAACAGTGCGTGCAGCCGTACCAGAACACTTCCACCACCTCGACCTTGCCGGGTGCCACACTGGTGGGCTGAGCGGGCGAGAGAACGCGGTAGTGTTGCCCGGCAACCCAGCGGCCAGCCGGCAGCGAGCCTTTGGCAGGCAGGGTCACCGCACGTTCGATGGCTGTTTCACTCTTGTCCGCGGCGCGGATATCCAGGCTTTCTCCCGCCGAAGGCGCCACGCTGGTGGCGCTGCCGGCGCTCATTGCCGATGTGCTCGCTGACGCAGTTGCACCGGACGCATCGGCGGATGGCGCACTGCTGGCCGACGGACCTGTGCCGCCGCTGCAGGCCACCAGCAGCAGGGTCGCGGCCAGTCCCGCCAGCAAACGCTTCATCGCATGCCTTCCAAGTAGGCGGCCACGTTGCGGATGTCTTCGGCGGTCAGCCGATCGACGATCGTGTGCATCATGTTGGCGTTATCGCCGCCCTTGCTGCTGCCCTTTTCGTCGAGGCCATAGCGCGTGCGCGCGCGATAGGACTCGAGTTCATGAGTGATGTATTCCGCGTGCTGAGCGCGCAGCTGCGGATAGCCGGCGGCCGGATTGCCGCTGCCCAGCGGGCCATGGCAGGCAGCGCAGGCAGGAATGCCGCGCGCACGATCGCCGCCGTGATACAGCTTTTGCCCTGCTTTCCAGTATTCCGGATTCGCCTCACCGCCAGTCGGCGTCTGCAGTGAGTAATAAGCAGCGAGGTCCTGAATATCCTGCTCGGACAGTGCTGCAGCCATCGGCGGCATCAGCTGCGCCGTGGCGTCATCGGCCTTGCCGGTGCGGCGCTTCTCATGGAAGTGGCGCAGCTGTGTGGCAATGTAGGTCGCATTCTGACCCGCGAGTTTCGGCCACAGCGGGTTGACGCTATTGCCGTTGGTGCCGTGGCAGGCGAGGCAGGTGGCCGCTTTGGTGGCACCGGCTTCGGCCGAGCCTTGGCTCCAAGCCGGCAGCGAGCAGGTGGCAACAATCAGAAAACACAGCAGTCGGCTTGTCGCAGTCATGGTGACCCGTGGCTCCAGTTCGAGGAAATCGGCGGTTCAGGCAGCCGGTTTACCGGTGCGAAACCGCGGGAATTGTACACTACAGAGAACCGCTGCCGGAGTGCCAGCACTTGAGCCTGTATCCATCCGCCGATTTCCTCACCAGCGCCGCAAATAGCCGGCAATTTCCCGCTGACACCGGCACGGAGGTGGCCTTCGCCGGCCGCTCCAATGCCGGCAAGTCCAGCGCTATCAATGCCATCCTGGCCCGCCGCGGGCTGGCCCGCTCGAGTAAGACCCCCGGGCGCACCCGGCTGCTCAATTTTTTCCAGCTGACGGAAGGTCGCCGCATCGTCGATTTGCCCGGCTACGGCTATGCCACAGCCAGCGCCGCTGAACGCGCCACTTGGGCCCCGATGATCGACGGCTTGGCGAGCCGCGAGTCGCTGCGCGGACTGTTCGTTGTGATCGACAGCCGGCGTGGCGTCATGGAAGGCGACTGGGGTCTGCTGGAGTGGGCTGAGGCCGCACAGTTGCCCGTGCATGTGCTGCTATCCAAGTCAGACAAACTCAAGCGCGCCGAGGCGCGCCAAGCGCTGAAGGCTGCGGAGACGGCCTTGCGCGGTCGCGCGGTCGTGCAGCTTTTCTCGGTCGAAGACGGCACCGGCCTCGAGCAGGCGCGCGCAGCCCTGGACACCTGGCTGGCTGCGCCGGCCAATGGCTGAAGGGCGGGCAAAAAAAACCCGGTGGCGTCACGCCACCGGGTTGGATTGGTCCGGCACAGCAGGGGCTCACCGAACGCCCGCTTAGGGAGGAAAAGCGGGGAGTGCTTGGGGTCACTCAGGCCATATGAGTCTCTGCCGTGCCAGTAAGTTCCATCTTACTCAAGAAAAGTTTCTTTTCAAATCAAACAGTTACATAATCCCATGTTGCGTCTGAGCAACATACTTGATTGAAGCGCTCGCCGCAGGAATAACGGCTGAAATGCGGCGAACCAGGTGCCGCTGTTGCTCGCGAGCCAAAGCCCCTACCCAATGCAGTGTCGCTGGGATCCGCCTTGACCACAGCTAGCCGTTAGCTCTTTCCCTTGCAAGTCCTTGCAATCGAAAGGTATTCACAAAAAAATCTGTAAATGATAAACATAAATAAAAAGCGCATCTAAATACGTACCAATACGGATTGCGTATTCCAGAGCAATTTTGGGGCCGGGGGGTTCTATGTTTGGTAAGCCGACTTTGCGGCATGGCTTTGCCGTGCTGTTGCTTGCTTGCTTGCATTTCTCTGGTGTCGAAGGTGGAGGCGGGGCGGGGGCGGCTGCGCCTCTCGTAACGGTATCTGCCTCACCAACCTCTAAACACACAGGAAGTAATTCGGCAACACAGTTAACCGTTAGCGGCGCGCCAGCTTGCGGTGGAAATTACTTCATTGTCCCCAGGCTCTGGCTACTTCTGAAGAAAAACTTGGCCGGATCGTTCAATCAATTTCTTTCAATACGCGTAGTGGAGTAGGTGGGGCATGAAAAATCTACAGCGTCTAACTAAGCACGTTGCCTATTCACTGGTGCTGTCTGTCGGTTGCGCGTGGTCAGTTCAGTCTTTAGCGGCAACCACTCTAGCAAACTGCCCCGGCGGCTTAGGTAACATCACCAATCCCTCTTATAAGCTGACGGCCAACAAGGCAATGACGGCGACTGATCAACAAGTTACCACCACCAGCGCCGTGCCCACTAGCTGTAATGTCACTTCGGGGGCGCTGCCCACAGGGGTCACAGTTGGCGCGGCTTCGGGTGTGACTACGGGTACTAATTACTGAAGATATACAGGAACACCGACCACTCCGGGCAAATACAGCTGGACATTGACAGCAACGAGCTCAGAAGGCACCTCGACATCCAAATCCTGTACCAACATACCAGTGATTCCGGCCATATCTCCTGCCCAAGCTACGCTGAAGGCCACTGTCGGAACAGCATATTCTCAGGCTGTTTCGAGCCAAGGCAGCAGTGCCTTTACTTGCAGTTGGACAGGCCTGCCAAGTTGGGCGTCGGCCAGTGGTTGTACTATCAGTGGCGCACCATCCACACCTAGCTCCACAAATAACGTCATCGTAACCGTCACTGATACTGCATCAAGTCTGCCAAATTCAAATACCTACACGCTTCAGGCGGTGCCAGCGGTGGCTCCGGCGGCTGGTGTTCTTTCTGGGGTTGTGGGGGCTGCCTTCAGTACAACGGTCACCAGCAGTGGCAGCAGCGACTTCACTTGTGCTTGGACGGGCCTTCCAACAAATGGTGTATCGGCCAGTGGTTGTACCCTCAGTGGAACGCCATCGGCGTCTGGTAGTTCTAGCATCTCGGTAGTCGTCACTGACACTGCCACAGGGCTAAGCAGTGCAAGTACCAGCTACACGCTAACGATAGCGGCGAGCACGGTGGCGACGCTCTCGAACCTGGCGCTGTCGAGCGGGCCGCTCGCGCCGACCTTTGATAGCGCGGTGACCAGTTACACGGCCGCGGTGAGCAACGCGACCAGCTCGATCACGGTGACCCCGACGGTCACGGATGGTACGGCCACAGTGACGGTGAACGGGACGACGGTCAGCTCTGGTTCGGCCAGTGGTGCGATCAGCCTGCGTGTCGGATCCAACACGATCACGACGGTGGTGACGGCGGCTGATGGGACAACGACTCAGAGCTATACGCTGACGGTCACGAGAGCGGCGAGCACGGTG
>CANGBB010000008.1 GCA_947452065.1 Gammaproteobacteria bacterium | reverse complement strand
TGCGGCAAAGCTCCTTCACCGGCACGCCCCGCTCGCCTTCCTTCAGAAACCCAATGATCTGCTCTTCCGTATACCGCTTCTTCACGTCCAACCTCCTAGCCGGGGTCAGACTCTAGACCTTTCTGCTACTCAAAAGCGGGGGGACGTCGCAGGGACATCGGAAGTATCATGTCGATCTTGTCGAGGGCGCAATCCAACTAAAAGGAGCGGCGTGGAGGGGCTGCACACCGGGCCAGACTGGCAGCCCTGCTCGCGGATCAGGCTGGTGGTGCAATCGATGCGCTTGCTCACCTCAGGATGCAAGCTTATGTAAGCCGGGCACGCCTTGGCTAAGATTGGCACGAAGCGACCTACGGGACTTACGCTGAGGTGCATATGAATCGGCACCGTGACGCCGTACCTGGGCAGCGCCTCACAGACCAACGTCCGATTGTTAGGCTGGAAACCTAGCGGTTGTCCACGATGTGGAAACGAATCAGGTCCGAGCTGGCGGCCAGCACCACTTCGCACTCGGCGCCGGGACGGGCGAAAACCGCGGACATTATGGATTGGGCAATCTAGGGGGCGTTCAATCCAACGCTGCAGTTCGACTTTAGCAAGGTCAAAGCATCAGCCCAATGTCTTCGATTGTGCTAATTAGTGTCCCCGCGCTAACGACTGAGCCTCCTTGAGCGGCAATGATGCAAAACTGGACTGACGGCTATTTGGCCGACATCGATTACACCTATGGCTACAACGGGGAGATGAACCCCCAGCGCTTGGCCCTGGCTTTCGCCCAGGCCGGGGTGGTCATGCCGAACGTCGGGACAGCCTGCGAGCTGGGGTTCGGCCAGGGGCTGAGCACGAACATTCATGCCGCGGCTTCCACAGTCAGCTGGTACGGCACGGACTTCAACCCCGCTCAGGCCTCGTTCGCCCGCGAACTCGCCCAGAGCGCTGGCCATCAGGCCCAACTGTTCGACCAGTCCTTCAAGGAGTTCTGCTCGCGCGACGATCTGCCTGAGTTCGACTTCATCGCTCTGCACGGGATCTGGAGCTGGGTCTCCGCTGAGAACCGCACCATTCTGGTCGACTTTTTTAGGCGCAAGTTGAAAGTCGGTGGCGTTCTCTACATCAGCTACAACACGCTGCCAGGTTGGTCCGCTTTTGCTCCGATCCGACAGCTGATGACAGAGCATGCCCTGTCGATGGGCAGCAGTGGCGCAGGCGTTGTAGAGCGCATTAACGGAGCACTGGACTTTGTGGATCGTGTTTTCAGCGTAGACCCTCTCCATTTGCGGGTGAACCCAACCGCAAATGACCGCCTGACAATCGTTAAGAACCAGAATCGCCACTATCTGGCCCATGAGTATTTCAATGCCGATTGGCATCCGATGTACTTCTCTGAGCTGGCTCAATTGCTCAACTCAGCCAAGCTGGACTTCGCCAGCTCGGCTAATCTACTTGACCTAGTTGACGCGATTAATCTGTCAGAGCCGCAGCAAAAGCTCTTATCCAGCATTCCGGACCTACAGCTGCGACAAACAGTCCGCGACTTCGTGGTCAACCAGCAGTTCCGGCGCGACTATTGGGTCAAGGGCCTGCGACGCCTGTCGGGGCTGGAACAACTTGAGGCATTCCGCTCGCTAAAATTGGTACTCACGACCCGTCGTGAGGACGTGAAACTGCAGAGTGCGACCGCACTGGGCCGCATCAATCTCCACGAGCCGATCTACGCGCCGGTACTTGATGTTCTCGCCGACAACCGACCTCACGGCTTTGAAGAGATTGAGCAGAAGGTTGCCAGCCGCGGAGTGACGACCGCCCAATTGAGGGATGCCGTTGTCGTGCTGGCTGGAATAGGGGCGCTGGAGGTAGCCGGCAAAGACGCTGATCACCCACACACGCGCAAGGCCTGTGCAGGGTTGAATGCCCGACTCTTCGACAAAGCACGCAGCTCGAGCGAAATTAATTTTGTGGCCAGCCCCGTCATCGCCGGGGGCATTGCGCTGGCACGCTTCCACCAGATGTTTGTGCAGTCGCTCCAGCGGGGTCACAAGAAGCCCGAGGAGTGGGCGCAGGAGACTTGGCGCGTGCTGGCCGCTCAGGGACAGACGCTGGTCAAGGATGGGAAGTCGCTGGCCAGCGCCGATGAGAATCTGGCGGAACTGACCGAGATGGCCAAGTCTTTTGCGGAGAAGTTGCTGCCCGTTCTTAAGGCACTGCAGATTGCCTGATACGCAGTGCGCGTGACCGGAGTGTCACGCGCAAAGTGGCGGAGAGGGTGAGATTCGAACTCACGAGTCCCGTGAGGGACCGCCGGTTTTCAAGACCGGTGCATTCAACCGCTCTGCCACCTCTCCGCGGGGGCGACACTGTAACAAATTTGGCGTTTTTTGCCGCGACCGCAAAGCCCACGCCGCCGCCCGGGAAGCCGACGGCGTGAGCGTTTTCCAGATCTTTATCAGTGCGCCAGCGGACTGGGCCGCATCTGGATCTTGAAGACCTTGGGATAGGCTTCCGTGCCACCCTCACTGTGGAAGTTGGCGCGCGTGCCGGAAGTGGTCCAAGCGGCGCGTCCCTTCCAGCCTGCGGCGGGGTCGTCAATGCGGCCATCGACATTCTTGGTGAAGAAGCCGAGCGGATACGGCATGCGCAGGTTGACGAATTTGCCGTTCACCAACGCCAGCAGCGACTCGCTGCCATTGGCGCAGGCCACCGGCACATTGGCGCCGAGCCCCAGCGTGTTGTAGCGATCGACCCAAACGTAATAAGCGTGATTGGCGCTGCCCTTGGGATCGACGCCCTTGAACTGCGGTCCAGGCAGTCGGTACACCTTCCAACCTTCAGGGCACTGCTTACCCTCCGCGGTATGCGGGCCGTTCAGCGGACCCTTGCACAGGCGCCGATCGAAGCTGGCCAGATGCCCACTCGACATGGCTGTCCAAACCAAACCGTCCAAGCCCATATCCAGCCCGCGCGGACCGTAGGTACCAGCAGGCGGAAGGTAGATCTCGGTCAGCGCCGTATTCGTCGGATCACTGCCGGGAATCAGATGAATGAGGTAACCGGGCTGATCAATGCGCGAGTAGCCGCGATCCATTGACTGACCCCAGACCGTGTCGTCCACCGGACTGGGCATGAGGCCATAGGGTGAGGCCATGATGCGCTTGTCCTTTGCAGGATCGAGTGCGGCAGCGGGTTCTACCCAGGCATCGCGCTTGCCATTGCCGTTGGTGTCGATGACCAGCGGCGTCCAACCCTGCGCCGCGACGCCGTCACCAGTGGCACGGAATTGACGCGAGTTGAGCCAGCCGACCACACCACCACCGAGGATCGGGGAGCCGGAACTGGTCCATAGCGTGTCGTTCGCGTCATGACCGAAATACAGGTGATGGGTGGAGAAGCAGGTGTTGATCAGATCCCACTTGCCGGTGACGGGATCGAAACGCGACAGCTGCCGCAGCGAGGATTCCTGCGGGAATACCTGCGCTGAAGGATGGCTCGAGCCTTTCTTGCAGAAGTCGGGATTGTCCGCGGGACGGAGTCGGGCCGTGAACCAGACCTTGCCTTCGCCATCGAACATCACATTGTGGAGACTGGTGTGACCATCCCAGATCGCCTCATCGCCCCAATAGGCGGAGGGACCGTGTGGCGCATCGGCGAATGAAGGTGTGTTCGGATCCAGATAGGGATGACGAATCTCGGCCGCGATATTGCGCACCGGATCGAGTGTCGGTACCAGGTCGGTGCTCTCTTCGGGTGAGCCGTAAATCAAACCGTTGGCGTTGAGCGTGGGATTGCGCTTGTCGGTTGAGATGGCGTCGTGCTGATAGTGCTTGGGCGAGGCCCAGTCCCACATGGTGAACACAACGTTGCGCTCGATGCCCTGCGGGCGCTCGGGTTTGGCAAACGGCAGCGCACCGGCGGCGATGCGGTCGGTCCAGTTGCCGAAGATGTCATAGGCACTGACCGGACCCATGCTGGTGAGCACGGCTGCCATGTATTCCATGGCCTGACCGGCGACGGTGCGCATGGCCCATGCAGCATGTGCATCCCTGCCCTCACCGAACACCTTGGGAACCTCGCGCACACCGCGCGATCCGAGCGCATGGCAGGACTGACACATGTTCTTGATGGTGTCGATCCACTGCTCCTGGCTCTTCATCGTGGCCGGCATATTGTTGCCATTGGCACCGGTACCGGGGAATTGCGAAGGCGCTGGCACATTGATTAACGAGTACCAGTACATGCCCGGATAGTGCTGAGCGTCTGCAGCGGCGGAAACCGCGGGCTCCGCTTTAATATCCAGACGCCGACCGGGGCGTGCCTCGACCTGCGCCGAGTCGCGCAGACCATAGCCACGCACCCAGACCTTGTAGTTGGCATCCGGCAACTCGGGAATGACAAATCGTCCCTGCTCATCGGTCACGACGACCTTGGCGTATTTCGTTGGTAGGTCACGCGTTTCGGCGATGACCCAGACGCCGGCCTCCGGCCCTTTGGCACCCATGACGCGCCCGCCGATGTCGTGCGCTGAAATGTCGATGACCGGCGCGGCGGCACCACCCGCCTGCAGCGCGGCGATGCCAATGAGGCAACCCGCCAAGAATTGTCTGAGTTTCATGCATCCCCCGAGGATTTAGCGGCCGAACGATACCCCTTTAAGCATGAGCGCGACAACCCGTGCATCCAAAGCTACACTCGGGCTGCTTTGAAAACCGGGTTGCAGGGTCTGGAGTCCGTCTCCGCGCCGTCTGCACCCTCAGCGAAGAACACTCACATCAGGGGGCTAGCCGATGTCCAGACTTGCAGTGAAATCCATTTCCATCGTGACCGCGTTGTCGATCGCAGTGATCGCTCAAGCCCAGATTGGCGCGGGCCCGGCACCAGGCGCGGGTGCACCGCCACCTGCAGCCGGCGGTGCACCGACTCCTCCGCCGGGCGGTGGTATGCCTCCCCCGCCGCCGCGTGCGCGCGGCCCAGCCTTGGGGCTGGCTGTTGAAGCGGCCCAGGTGGCCGTCGCCACCTGCACCAACAACGGCTACAAGACCACTGCGCTGATCGTGGATTCCGCCGGCGCGCCGGTGGTACTGCTCAGCGGTGATGGTGCCGCCGAACGCACTCAGGGCATCGCTGCGAGCAAGGTTGCCACGGCGCTGCGCTATCAGACGTCGAGCGCAGATGTGGCGGCGCGTGTCGCGACTGATGAGAAGCTGGCTGCGGAGGTCAAGGCGGATCCCAAGATCGGCACGGCGCGCGCAGGCGCACTGCTGCTGAAGGTCGGCAATGACATCATCGGCGCCATGGCCGTTTCGGGCGCACCCGGCGGCGAGAAGGACGAAGCCTGCGTGCAGGCGGCGATCGACAAGATCAAGGATCGTCTGCGTTGATGCATTGGTCCGGGAAGGGGCTTTGACGCTCCTTCCCGGACTTCGATCACTCAGCCCTGCGGGCTCACCCGCGTCGTGCCGCCCATGTAGGGTTGCAGCACCTTGGGCACGCTGACTGAACCGTCGGCGTTCTGATAGTTCTCCAGCACCGCGACCAACGCACGGCCCACCGCCACACCGGAACCATTGAGCGTGTGTAGTGGCTCCGGCTTGCCGGTTTCGGGATTGCGCCAGCGAGCCTGCATACGGCGCGCCTGAAATGACTCGCAATTGCTGCAAGAAGAAATCTCGCGATAACGCTGCTGCGAAGGCAGCCAGACTTCGATGTCGTAGGTCTTGGCACTGGAGAAGCTGACGTCGCCGGCGCACAGCGCCATCACGCGATACGGCAACTCCAGCGCCTGCAGCACGGCCTCGGCATGCGAAGTCAGCAGCTCCAGGTTGGCGTACGAATCGGTCGGCTTGGACAGGATCACCAACTCGACCTTGTCGAACTGGTGCTGGCGGATCATGCCGCGCGTGTCACGACCATAGGCACCGGCTTCGGAGCGGAAGCATGGCGTGTGCGCCACATAACGGCGCGGCAACTCTTCGGCCGCCAGAATCTGGTCGCGTGCCATGTTGGTCACGGGCACTTCGGCGGTAGGAATCAGGTGAAGTCCGGAATCGCCGCGCACCGCGAACAGGTCCTGCTCGAACTTGGGCAGCTGGCCGGTGCCCGTCAGCGACGCAGCACTGACCAGATACGGCACATAAACTTCGGTATACCCATGTGTGCCGGTGTGCAGGTCGAGCATGAACTGCGCCAGCGCGCGATGCAGGCGTGCAACGCCACCCTTCATCACGGCGAAGCGCGCACCGGAGATGCGCCCCGCTGACTCGAAATCCAGCTGGCCGAGCGCCGCACCGACATCGACATGATCGCGGACTTCGAAATCAAATTCGCGGGCATTGCCCCAGCGACGGACTTCAACGTTGCTATTTTCGTCACGACCTTCGGGTACGGACGTATCCAGCAGATTGGGCAGACCGAGCATCCACGCATCCATCTCGGCCTGCACGCTGCTCAACGCCTCATCACAGTCGGCCACGGCGCGCGCCATGGATTCGCCTTTGGCCAGGAGTGGTGCAATGTCCTCGCCGCGGCCCTTAGCCATACCCACAGCCTTAGCGTGGGCATTGCGTTCGGCGCGCAGTCGATCTGACTCGAGCTGCCAGTGACGGCGCTTCTCTTCCAGTGCCTGCAGCGCAGGCACGTCGAGCACATGGCCGCGACGCGCAAGGTTGGCTGCCACGGCGGCTGTATCACTGCGCAAGAGTTTCGGGTCGATCATGATGTCTTGGTCTCATTCAGTTGGCGCAGGCGTTCCAGCGCCTCCGCAATCTTGATTTCCAGGCCTCGCGGCACTGGGCGATAGTAACGCCGCAGCGGCAATCCCTCCGGCAGGTACTTCTCACCGGCCGCGAAGGCGCCGGGTTCATCATGGGCGTAGCGATAGCCCGCACCATGCCCCAGTTGCTTCATCAGCTTCGTCGGCGCATTGCGCAGCTGCATCGGCACTTCCAACGTGCCGTATTGTTCCACATCGCGCTGCACCTCGCCCCATGCGCTATACACGGCGTTGCTCTTGGCCGCCACAGCCAGAAACACCACAGCCTCCGCCAGAGCCAGTTCGCCCTCCGGGCTGCCCAGCCGCTCATAGGCCTGCCAGGCTTCAAGCGTGAGGGTTAGCGCGCGCGGATCGGCCAGGCCGATATCTTCTGTCGCCATGCGCACGATGCGACGGGCGAGGTAATGTGGGTCACAGCCACCGTCGATCATGCGCGCAAACCAGTACAGCGCCGCATCCGGATCCGAGCCGCGGACCGACTTGTGAAGCGCTGAGATCTGGTCATAGAACTGCTCGCCGCCTTTATCGAAGCGCCGCCGTCCGCCGCTGGCCACCTCCTGCGCAATCGACAGGGTCAACGACTGGCCACTGCCGGTGGCCAGATCGCAGGCCAGCTCATAGAGATTCAGTACACGACGCGCATCGCCATCGGCTGCCTGGGCTAGCAGCGCCAGCGCCTCAGGGGCCACCTTGTCTTCCATGTGTGTCTCAGCGACGGCCCGCCGCAGCAAGGCTTCCAGGTCCTGCGCCTGCAGTGCGCGCAACACATAGACTCGGGCGCGCGAGAGCAGCGCCGAGACGATTTCGAACGAAGGGTTCTCGGTGGTGGCACCGATGAAGGTGAGCGTGCCGTCCTCGACATGCGGCAGAAATGCATCCTGCTGGGTCTTGTTGAAGCGATGCACTTCATCGAGAAACAGCACGGTGGGCCGACCGAGGGCGGCGGAACTGCGCGCTGCGGCCACGGCTTCGCGAATGTCCTTGATGCCGGCCTGTACGGCCGACAGCGCAATGAACTCAGCGCCTGAACCGGCTGCGATCATGCGGGCCAGCGTCGTCTTGCCGGTCCCCGGCGGCCCCCAGAGGATCATTGAATGCAGGCGCTTCTGCCGCATGCTCTCGTACAGCAGTTTGCCGGGGGCGAGCAGATGCTGTTGGCCCACGAAATCCTCAAGCCGCTGCGGCCGCATGCGATCTGCCAGCGGCCGCCACTCACTCATCGGCTGCGAACCCGAAGTTCGATCCAGCTCGCCCAGTGACGCAGGCCGGCCAGGCAGATCAGCAGGCCCAGCAGAGCACCGGCGGCATCAGCGAAGAAGTCCCTCCACTCTGCATTTCGGCCCAGATTCATCATGCCCTGCAGGATCTCGATGCCAGCGCCAAGAGCGAGCAGAAAGAGCAATAAACCAAAGTAGCGCCGCGGCGGCAGCAGCCCGCCGAACCACACTGCAAGTCCCAGATAGGCGGTCATGTGCTCGAGCTTGTCGTTGAGGTTAACGGACGGCAACGCTTCTGACGGTATCAGGCAGGTGACGAGCACAATGATCACCATCGCGACACCGCACACGTACCAGAACACCCAGTGACTGAATAAGTGCTTCATGGCCGCGCCGTGCCGATGACATCGACGCCAGCTGGCGGCGTGAAGCGGAACAGTCCGGGATCGAGCCGCGGATTGCGCTGACTGCGCGTGATGATCAGTGTGGTGAGCTGACCGATCTTGTCGCTGATGATCATGCGCGCCAGATCAGCGCCGCGGAAAGCCAGTTCTGCACGCGCGAAATCAGCGGCGGCTGCGCGCGGCTGCACCGCCACCCAACGCAAACCATCATGATCCGGCTCCGCAGTCAGGGTGAATGCAGCCTCAATCTGGGCTGGGTCACCCGAAAGCAACAGCATCGGTGCAGCGGCCTGTGTACTGCCTGCATCGCGCACCGTGGCCTGGGCCAGATCACGTTCATAAAGCCAGAGGTTGCGCCCGTCGGCGAGCAGCAACTGACCACCATCGGCAATACCGTTTGCGGGCGCGACGGGACGGTACTCCCAGCGGAATCGACCCGGCCGCTGAACCGCCAGTGTGCCGCGACCGGCGGCCACATCATGGCCGCCAGCGTCGCGCACATGCTGCTCAAACTCCGCGCTGAATGTAGTCAGGCCGGCAATAAAAGTTTGTAGCGCTGCGGGCAGCGCCGCCTGCGCGGGAACCGCCGCGACCATTGCCAGCGACAGCGCGTAGCGAACGAGTCGGCGCATCAATCAACTCCCGGGAGGCGGCGGCGCCAGCACTTCACGCGAACCGTTGGGCTGCAGCGGACCGACCACGCCTGCGGCCTCCATCGCCTCGACCAGACGCGCGGAGCGGTTGTAGCCAATCTTCAGGCGACGCTGCACATAGGAGATTGAGGGCTTGCGCTCGGTCACCACAATTTTTACCGCCTCATCGTAGAGCGGATCCTGCTCGGCATCGCCGCCACCGCCCGCCGCATCTTCCTCGCCACTGATACCCGGTATGGCCTGCGATGGCCCTTCGAGGACAGCTTCGATGTAGTTCGGAGCGCCCAGCTTTTTCAGCGATTCGACCACGCGGTGCACTTCGTTGTCTGAGACGAATGCGCCATGGACGCGATTGGGAATGGCCGTGCCGGGAGGCAGATAGAGCATGTCGCCGTGACCGAGCAGAGACTCGGCGCCCTGCTGATCGAGGATGGTGCGCGAGTCGACACGTGCCGAGACCTGGAAGGCAATGCGCGTCGGAATGTTGGCCTTGATCAGACCGGTGATGACGTCGACTGAGGGTCGCTGTGTCGCCAAAATCAGATGGATACCTGAGGCGCGCGCCTTCTGCGCGAGACGTGCGATCAGCTCCTCGACTTTTTTGCCAACGATCATCATCAGATCGGCCAGCTCGTCGATGATGACCACGATGAATGGCAGCGGCGCCAAATCCTGAATCAGCTTCTGGTCGATGGTGGGATCGTTGGACGCCAGTGCCGTCATGATCGGATCGCGGATGGGCTTACCTGCCTTGATCGCATCAATAACCTTCTTGTTGTAGCCAGCGATGTTGCGCACGCCGAGAGCCGCCATCAGCTGATAGCGGCGATCCATTTCGACTACACACCAGCGCAGCGCGTTCGCCGCCTGCTTCATGTCGGTGACCACCGGAGCCAGCAGGTGCGGAATGCCCTCGTACACCGAGAGCTCTAGCATCTTGGGGTCGATCATGATCAGACGCACATGCTCGGCTGTGCTCTTGTAGAGCAGTGAGAGCACCATGGCGTTGATGCCCACCGATTTACCGGAGCCGGTGGTACCCGCAATCAGCAGGTGCGGCATCTTGGCCAGATCGGCCACCATGGGCTGGCCGCCGATGTCCTTGCCCAGCGCCAGCGCCAGCGGCGAGGTCACCTCGTCATAGGCCTTGCTCTTGAGGATTTCGCCAAGCGTGATGATTTCGCGCTTCTCATTGGGGATTTCCAGGCCCATCACAGCCTTGCCGGGAATCACCTCGACCACGCGCACGCTTACTGTGGACAGCGCTCGCGCCAGATCCTTGGACAGCGCCGTGATCTGGCTGGCCTTGACGCCCGGCGCGGGCCGCATCTCGAAGCGCGTGATGACCGGACCGGGATGCACCTCAGTGACCTCGACCTCGACACCGAAGTCCTTGAGCTTCAGCTCGACCAGGCGCGACATGGCCTCGAGTGCCTCAGAGGAATAGGAGGCCTCGCGAGCGCCTGGATCATCGAGCAGGCCCAGTGCGGGCAGTTCGCCACCGGCCGGCGTGTCGAACATCTTGGTCTGGCGTTCCTGCTCCGCACGCTCGCTCTTTTCAGGCGGGGGCTTGGGGGCTTCGATCTTGAGCGCAACGCGCGGCTTGGCTTTCTTCTGCTCGACCTCGACCTCTTCCTTGCGAGCCTGCTTGCGCTCGCGACCTTCGGACACCACCGCCCGCTCGGCAAAGCGGCGCTGCAGGAAGCGAATGCTCTGCCAGACCGCGTGGCCCAGTCCGTCGATGACCTGCAGCCAAGACATGCCAAAGGCAACGGTCGCAGCGCCAGCCCACCCCGCGAGTAGGAGCAGCGTGGCGCCCAGCAGCTTCAGGCTGTTTCCGAGGCTGCCACCCACTGCGGCGCCCACCAGGCCGCCGGCGCCCTCGCGCAGTACGCCGGGACTCCAGTGCAGAGCCGCGAGCGCGCAGCTGCAGACCAGCAGCAGCACGAATCCGGTGACTCGCAGCATGACCGTGGCCTGCGAAACCGGCGCGCTGGCCCGAGCCGCGCGTACGGTGCGAACAGCGGCCACAACGAGGGCCACGGGCAGCAGATAAGCCGGTTTGCCGAAGAGGAAGAACAACAGGTCGGAGACAAAAGCGCCGAAGGGCCCGATGCGGTTACGCACCAGTCCGTCAGTACCGATATATGAGTAGCCTGTGTCCGCAGGGCTGAAGCTGACCAGTGCGACGAGCACCACCAGCGCCGCCACGACCAGCGCGATTGCTCCGCCCTCGCGCAGACCACGCAGCACCGCAGCGGATATCTGCAGCGGCGCCTTGCCGCCGGAGGATGACTCAGCCACCTGAAAGTCCTGCTAACATTCGTGTCTCTCAAGCCTTCGCGGCGCGGCAGAAAACCGGCAGAAATTGTACATGAGCAACGTTGTCCATCGTCAGTTGATCATCCTTGGCTCCGGCCCCGCCGGATATTCGGCGGCCGTCTATGCGGCGCGCGCCAACCGCAACCCGCTGCTGATCACCGGTGTCGAACAGGGCGGCCAGCTGATGACCACCACGGAGGTCGACAACTGGCCGGGCGACGTGGAGGGCCTGCACGGCCCGGCGCTGATGGAGCGCATGCGCCTGCATGCACTGCGTTTTGGCACCGAACTGGTCAACGATCACATCCAGTCCGTGGATTTCACGCAGCGGCCCCTGCGACTGCGTGGTGACTCCACCGAATACACCTGCGATGCGCTGATCATCGCCACCGGCGCCTCGGCGCGCTACCTGGGGCTGCCGTCCGAGGAGGCCTTCAAGGGACGCGGCGTGTCCGCCTGCGCCACCTGCGACGGCTTCTTCTTCCGCAACCAGCGGGTCGCGGTCATCGGCGGCGGCAACACCGCGGTCGAAGAGGCCCTGTACCTGTCCAACATCGCTGCACACGTGACACTGGTTCACCGGCGCGACACGCTGCGCGCCGAAAAGATCATGCAGGACCGCCTGCACGAGCGTGCTGCCGAGGGCCGCATTACCCTGCTGTGGAACCATGAGGTCGACGAAGTGCTGGGTGACGCACAGGGTGTCAACGCCCTGAGGGTGCGCAGCACCGTGGATACGCAACTGACACAGACGCTGCCACTCACGGGCGTATTCGTCGCCATCGGCCACACGCCGAATACCGGCATCTTTGAGGGACAGTTGGCGATGCGCAGCGGCTATCTGACCGTGCGCAGCGGCACGGAAGGCAATGCGACCGCGACCAGCGTGCCGGGCGTGTTTGCCGCTGGCGACGTGGCTGACCACGTCTACCGCCAGGCGATCACTTCGGCGGGCTCCGGCTGTATGGCGGCGCTCGACGCCGATCGCTGGCTCGAGCACGCCGAGCGCGGAGGTCATTGACTCCGCCAGCCCTGCAAGCGCGTGTCGCGCACGGCATCGTCGAGATCGATGCCGCGCAATGGAACGAACTCGCGCCGGATTATCCCTTCCTGCGGCATGAATTCCTGCGGGCACTGGAAGGCACTGGCTGTGCATCACCCGCCACCGGTTGGACGCCACGCCATCTGCTGATCAATCGGGGCAATGATCTCGTCGCGGCGGCGCCGCTGTACGAGAAATCCCACTCCTGGGGAGAGTTTGTCTTCGATTTTTCCTGGGCTCGGGCCTTTGAGGAACGCGGCCTCTCCTACTATCCGAAGTTGCTGCTGGCCCTGCCCTTCACGCCGGCAAGTGGACCGCGCTGCCTGATCAGGCCGGGCGAGGATGCCAGTCTCCTCAGGCGTGCGCTGCTGCAGTCCATCGAGCAGCTGGCGCAGCATGAGCAGCGCAGTAGCGCACATGCTCTGTTCATCGACGATGCGATGCGCGCCGACTGCGAGGCCGCGGGCTGGCTGCTGCGCAGTGACTGCCACTTCCAGTGGCACAACCGCGGCTACGCCAATTTTGAGGATTTCCTCGCCACCTTCGCGGCAGACAAGCGCAAGAAAACTCGGCGTGAGCGCCGACGGGTCGTGGAACAGGGGATTCATTTCGAAACCCTGCACGGCCACGAACTGAATGAGTCACAACTCGCCGCCGTTTATGAATTCCATGCCAACACTTTTGCGGCGCATGGTCACCTACCCTACCTGAATCTCGAGTGTCTGCATGAAATGGCCACAGGCCTGCGCGAACGGATGATCGTGAAGCTGGCCATGCGAGGCTCGCAGCCCGTGGCGGCGGCGGTGTTCTTCCGCTCCAGCGATACGCTCTACGGCCGCTACTGGGGCGCCAATGGCGCTTATCACAGCCTGCATTTTGAGGCCTGTTACTACCAAGGGATCGAGCTGTGCATCGAACTCGGTCTGCAGCGATTCGAGCCAGGCACCCAAGGTGAGCACAAGCTGGCGCGCGGCTTCGAGCCGGCGCTGACATGGTCGGCACACTGGATCGCCGACCCGGTGATGCGTAGCGCGATTGCCGCCTACCTGAGACGCGAGCAGGCAGCGGTGCGCAATTACGCGACGGAGGCGGCGATTCATCTACCCTTCCGCAGCGCTGGACCGGCAGACGGATCATGAGTGGCGGTCGCGCCAGACGCATAACCTGGCTCCATCCCGACGACCCGCCAGACGCCTTCCCGGACGCGAGTCAGGCGCTGCTCGAACCTGCGGGCTTGCTGGCTGCCGGCGGCGATCTGTCAGTGACGCGACTATTGGCCGCCTACCGGCGCGGCATCTTTCCCTGGTATTCGCCGGGTCAGCACATTCTTTGGTGGTCACCGGATCCGCGCGAAGTGATCTGGCCGCAAAAATTTCATGTCTCCCGTTCGCTGGCCCGCGCCCTGCGCCAGGCCACCGCTGAGCCGGATTTCGTCGTGCTGGAAGATCGGCACTTCGAGCAGGTGATCGACCGCTGCGCGGCCCCACGCAGTGCGGAGAACGGCACCTGGATCACAGCTGAAATGCGGGACGCCTACTGTGTCCTGCATGCTGCGGGCATCGCACACAGCATCGAGGTCTGGCGCGCCGGCGAACTCATCGGCGGGATGTACGGGGTGCAGCTGGGCGGCGTGTTCTTTGGGGAGTCCATGTTCAGCGCCGCCACCAACGGTTCGAAGTTCGCCCTCGAATACCTGTGCCGAACTCGTCGCCAAGGCACCGTGGAGCTACTCGACTGCCAGTTTGCGACCCCGCATCTGCGGAGCCTGGGCAGCGAGCCTGTGTCCCGCGCCGATTTCCTCGGTGAACTGCAGCAGCGGATACCCGCGGACCCCCTGGGAGGCACAACCGGAGCCTGAACGGCCACGACCCTCGGGGTTCATTTCAACCAAAGGGAACGGCAGATTGCTTTAGGCGCCGCATTTATGCAGAATTCGCCGCCCGTTGGGGTCACAGTGGCAGGCATGGCAAAAGAAGACAACATCCAGATGGAAGGCGAGGTCATCGAGACCCTGCCCAACACTACTTTCCGCGTGAAACTACAGAACGGCCACGTCGTCACGGCGCATATCTCTGGAAAGATGCGCAAGAACTACATCCGCATCCTCACCGGCGATCAGGTCACCGTCGAAATGACGCCGTATGACTTGAGCAAGGGTCGCATCACCTATCGCGGTCGCTGATCGCGCGCCGCACGATCCAAGGCCCCGCGATCGACCGGGGCCGCATCAAACCGTCAGTGCCGGATCCTCGAGTGGCATGCATTCGAGCGCCAGAGCATCGCCGGCGGCGTTGACCGACACCCGCACCTGACCACCGTTCACGAGCTTGCCGAACAGGAGTTCCTCGGCCAGCGGGCGCTTGATCTGATCTTGGATCAGCCGCGCCATGGGCCGAGCGCCCATCTTCGGGTCGTAGCCGGTGGTGGCCAGCCACACGCGCGCGGCATCGTCCACATTCAGTGCGACGCCCTTCTGCTCCAACTGCACTTCGGCCTCGACCAGCAGCTTGCTGACCACGCGCTCGATGGTCAGCGGATCGAGCGGGCCGAACTGAATGATGGCATCCAATCGATTGCGGAATTCTGGCGTGAATAGCCGACGCACCGCCTCCATGCCATCGGAACTGTTGTCGCCCGGCACGAAACCCAGAGCCGGACGGCTCATCTCCTGTGCGCCGGCATTGGTCGTCATCACGATAATGACGTGACGGAAATCGCTCTTGCGCCCGTTGTTGTCGGTGAGTGTGCCGTGGTCCATGACCTGCAGCAGCAGATTGAACACATCCGGATGCGCCTTCTCGACTTCATCCAGGAGCAGCACGCAGTGCGGATGCTTGACCACGGCCTCGGTGAGCAAGCCACCCTGATCAAATCCGACGTACCCCGGCGGCGCGCCGATCAGGCGTGAGACGGTATGACGCTCCATGTATTCGGACATGTCGAAGCGGATGAATTCGACACCCAACGCCAGCGCCAGCTGACGGGTGACCTCGGTCTTGCCCACGCCGGTGGGGCCTGCGAACAAGAAGCTGCCAACGGGCTTGCGCTGATCGCCAAGCCCCGAGCGCGCCATCTTGATGGCGCTGGCCAATGTCTCGATGGCCGGGTTCTGGCCAAAGATCACGCGCTTGAGATTGCGTTCGAGATTCTTCAGCAAATCACGGTCGGAGGAAGATACCGACTTGGCGGGAATACGCGCGATGCGTGCCACCACTTCCTCGATCTGCGCCGCGTCGATCACTTGCAGACGCTCGGCCGCTGGCTTCACCCGCTGGCGCGCGCCTGCTTCGTCGACCACGTCGATGGCCTTATCAGGTAGACGCCGCTCGTTGATGTGCCTGTCCGCCAACTCGGCGGCGGCACGCAGCGCCTCATCGGTGTACCGGACGTCATGATGCTCTTCGAAGCGACTTTGCAATCCGCGCAGGATGGCCACCGTCTCCTCAACACTGGGCTCAGCCACATCAATCTTCTGGAAGCGACGGGCCAGCGCATGATCCTTCTCGAAAATGCCGCGGTATTCCTGGTAAGTGGTGGAACCGATGCAGCGCAACTCGCCATTGGCGAGCACCGGCTTGATCAGGTTTGACGCGTCCATGACGCCGCCGGATGCCGAGCCGGCGCCGATCACGGTGTGGATTTCGTCGATGAACAGCACCGCGCCGGGCTGCTTGCGCAGCTCGCCAAGCAGCGCCTTGAGGCGCTTCTCGAAGTCGCCGCGATACTTGGTGCCGGCGACCAGAGAGCCCATGTCCAGTGAATAGATGGTGCAGTCGCTGAGCACGTCGGGCACCTTGCCCTCGACGATCATGCGCGCCAAACCTTCCGCGATCGCAGTTTTGCCGACGCCGGCTTCACCGACGTACAGCGGATTGTTCTTGCGGCGCCGGCAGAGGATCTCGATGGTGCGCTCCACCTCCAACTGACGACCGATGAGCGGGTCAATCTTGCCATCCTGCGCCAGCCGGTTGAGATTCACGGCGTAGCGCTGCAACGCGCTGCCGCCCTCGGCGTCGCGCTCACCCTCTGCACCCGCCTCGGCCTCTTCCTTCGACTCACTGGGTCGCGGCACGCCGTGCGAGATGTATTGCACGACATCAAGACGCGAGACCTGCTGCTGCGTGAGCAGGAACACCGAATGACTCTGCTTCTCGCTGAAGATGGCCACCAGCACATTGACTACGCCCACTTCCTGCTTGCCACTGGACTGCACATGGAAGCTGGCCCGCTGCAAGACGCGCTGGAAGCCAAGCGTGGGCTGCACCTCGCGCTCATCGCCCGTGGTCAGCAGCGGAGTGCGTGAATCGATATGGTGTTTGAGGGCATCGGCCAGCAGCTTGATCTGCGCACCACAGGCTTCCAGCACCTCGCGGATGCGCGGCACTTCCAGCAGCGCCAGAAGCAAATGCTCGACCGTGAGGTATTCATGACGCTGCAGCCGCGCGTCGCGTATGGCCTGATTCAGGCAGGCTTCAAGTTCGCTCGACAACAACATCGTCCCGCCCTCCTCTACTCATCACTCTCAGCCGCCCGTCGTCTCTTCGAGAGTGCACATGAGCGGATGCTGATGTTCACGTGCATGGGCCATTACCTGTGCGACTTTGGTCTCCGCAATCTGGTAGGTGAAGATTCCGCAGACGCCCTGTCCGCGAGTGTGCACCTCCAGCATGATGCGGGTGGCATCCGTGCGGTTCAAGGCGAAGAACCTTTCCAGCACGTCGACCACGAATTCCATCGGCGTGTAGTCGTCGTTGAGCAGCAGCACCCGGAACATCGGCGGCTGCTTCAACTTGGGTGTGGCTTCCGCCAGCAGCAGACCACCATCGTGCTGCTCACCGCTGCGCCTCTCGCTCACTGGTTCCGTGCTCCGCTGAATGGGTAATGCCGACAGTATAGATCCCGCACGGTTCCCTGACGGGGCTGGTCGGCCGCGAGACAGGGAATTTTGCAGGAACAAACGTTTGTGCCGCCGAGCGGTCACAACGTATGATGATTTGGGGCAAGACACCTAGATATCAATGAGCGCCAGCGCCTGGACTGACAGACTGCCCTCGTTTGCGACCGCGTGGAGTCACGTGAGCCAGCGGGGTCCCCGCGTCGTGGCGGGCCTGCTGCTGGCGCTGATTGCCCTGCAGCTGGCCCTTTTGGTCACCCGGCAGACCGGCCGTATGCCTTTACCCGGCGCCGACAGCGCGGCGATGGCGGTGCCGCGCCCCAGCAACGCGCGGGAGATTGATATCAGCGGTATCGTTAACGGACACCTGTTTGGCCAGAAAGCAGTCGTGCCCGTCTCGGCCAGCGACGCACCGGCTTCATCAGCACCACTGGTGCTGGCCGGCGTCTATGCTCTTGATGATCCGCGTCGAGGTCTGGCCATCATTGGTCAAAGTGCCGCCAATGCGCGACTGGTGAAGGTCGGCGGCAACATCGACGGCGGAGTCCGCCTGCATTCCGTCTTCAAAGATCGCGTGGTGATCGAACGCGGCGAAGCGCTGGAAACGGTCTCGCTGCCCAAGACGATGACCGGTTCGGTACAGATTCAGAGCCGCCCGGCTCCCTCAGCCGAGGTCAGCGGCGGCCAGCGCCTGCGGAATCTGGCGCAAAACGGAACGCTGCTGAACGGGCTGCTCAGGGTTCAGGCCGTGACCGCGCAGGGGAAGCTGCAGGGGTTTCGCGTCTATCCCGGTGGTCGCAACAGTCTGGCCGTCTTCGGGCAACTGGGCCTGCGCGCCGGCGATCTGATCACTCATATCAACGGCACGGCACTCGATGATATGAACCGCTCTGAGGAGGTTTTGCAGACGCTGTCGAATGCTGCGTCAGCCAGCGTAACCGTGCTGCGCAGCGGCCAACCGACCGAAGTGAATCTGAATCTGACTGCAGTGGCGCAAGCGGCGGAGGAAGCCGTGGCCGCCGATACGGCTGCGGCGGCCGAGGCCGCGGCGGCAAACGCCGGCGGCCCGGGCCAGCGCGGCCGCTTCAACGCCGGCAGCTTCGCTCCCGGTGGCCCAAGCGCTGCGGGCGGCGGTGACGCGTCAGGTGGGGCTCCCGGCCGGATTCCGGGTACAGTTTCAGGTTCGGCTCCCGGACAACAGGGTGCCGCGAGTTCGAGACAGCAGGGCAACTCCCCCGCTGGTGGTGGCGCCACTACGCGCGGCGGCGGTCGCACGCGCGGTGGCGGAATGGGCGGGGGCTGAAACCGTGGGCCAGGGCCAGACTATGCAACGAATGAAGACATGTTTCCTGGGCGCGGCAGTCGCGGCCTCCACTCTGCTGGCCAGTTCGGTGCCGACCATGGCCGCAGCACAAGGAGCTGTCGCCTCCGGCCAGAGCACGGCGCGCATCACACCGAACTTCAAGGATGCGGACATCACTCAGGTCATCGAGATGGTGGCCACGACCACGGGGAAGAATTTCATCGTCGATCCGCGCGTTCGCGCACAGATCACGATGCTGTCGGCGACGCCAATGTCTCCCGCCGAGTTCTATCAGGCGTTTCTGGCTATTCTGTCCGTGCATGACTTCGTGGCCGTGCCATCAGGCAATCTGATCAAGATCATCCCAGCTGCCAACATGCGCCAGTTGCCGGGCAATGATCTCGCCGAGAACGTGAGCTCCACTTCCGACGAACTGGTCACACAGATCGTGCCGGTGAAAAGCGTCAGCGCCGCATCGCTGGTGGCCACCCTGCGACCGCTGATGCCGCAAAACGCCAACCTCGGCGTTATCACCGGCTCCAACCTGTTGATCTTCACGGATCGAGCCAACAACGTGAACCGGATGATGCGCATCATCCAGAAGATCGATCAGGCCGGTAACTCCGACATCGATGTGATTCCGCTGCAGAACGCCACTGCCGCCGACACCGCACGCACACTCAATGCGCTGGTTGGAGGCGCTGGTGGCGCGACACCCGACGGCGGTAGCACACCGCCGCGCATCGTCGGCGATGATCGCAGCAATTCGATTTTCGTGAGCGGCGACTCCACGCAGCGGCAGCGACTGCGGGCCTTGATCGCCCACCTCGATTCCGCGGTGGACTCGGGCAACGAGACAGTGGTGCGACGACTGGTGCACGCCGATGCTGAGAGCCTCGCATCCAAGCTCAAGGAATCGATGTCTACCAGCGGCGGCGGATCGACGGCCACTTCCAATCGGGTGGTCAATGCCCAGTCCCAGCCGAACGGTCCGACACCCCCAGGCGCAGCGGCCGCCCAGGTGGTTTCGAGCGGCGCCGCCACGGTTTCGCTAGCGGGTGGCACAGCCACCATCTGGGCCGACAAGGACACCAATTCACTGGTAATCACTGCGCCGATACGCACCATGAAGGCGCTGAACACGGTCATTGATGGACTGGATATTCGCCGCGCACAGGTACTGGTGGAGGCCATCATCGTCGAAGTGACGGCACAGACCGCAGCGAGCCTCGGCGTCAACTGGCTCGTGGACGCCTCAGCCACCGCCCCAGGAGTCGGCGGATTCACCTCCCCTGTGGTCTCGGGCAGCAACTCGCCCATCGTCGATCTGTACAACGTGTCGCAGGGCACATCAGCGACGATTCCCTCCGGTGCAGTGCTGGGTCTGGGCCGCTTTGCCACCGGCGGCGTGAACTTCGCCGCCGTGCTGCAGGCGCTGCAGACCGATGCGCGCAACAACATCATCGCCACGCCGTTCACCACCACCCAGGACAACGTCGAAGCCAAGCTCAGTGCATCACGGCAGGTACCGTTCATCACCGGGCAGTACACGGGTACGACGGGCACGACCAGCGCCTTCCAGACGATCCAGCGGCAGGACGTTGGCACCATCCTGACCGTGACGCCGCGGATCAACAACGGCAACACCGTCTTGATGAAGCTCGATGTGGAAAGCTCTCAGCTGGAGAGTTCGCGCACCGCCGGCGCCTCGGATCTGATCACGAACAAACGCTCGTCCCTCTCCACCGTGCTGGTGAAGGATGACGACACGCTGGTGCTCGGCGGCTTCATCTCCGATGGTAGTGATGCCAGTGAATCGCGCGTGCCCTATCTGGGCCGCATTCCGGTGATCGGAGAGTTGTTCCGCACGCGCAGCAAAAGCCATGACAAGCGCGTGCTGATGATCTTCGTTCACCCGCGAATCCTGCGCAGCGATGAAGACGGCCAGTCGATCACCGACGTCAAGTACGAGCAGATTCGCGAACAGCAGAAGCAGCTGAACCGCGAGACCACGGTGGCGCCGCTCATCAACAAGAAAGGCGCAACCCAGCTACCCGAACGCAAGAGCGGCGCACCCATCACAGTGATGCCGTCGCAACGTACCGGACAGTCGAGCCCTGAGACCGCGCCTTGAGCCAGAGCGTGCTTCGTTTGCCGTTTGCCTTCGCCAAGCGCTACGGCGTGCTGCTGCGCGAAGGAGCGGATGGCATCACTGAGTGCCTGTATCGCCCTCCGGTTCCAGCGACCGCGATGATCGAAGTTCAGCGTCAGCTGCATGGGCCCTTCCGACTGGTGCCGGTCGAGGACCAGGAGTTCGATGCGCAATTGCAGCGCAATTACGAGGGTGGCGAGGAATCCGCGCGCGCGGTCGAGGGACTCGAAGGCGATACCGACCTGGCTCACCTCGCACAGGAACTGCCCGAGCAGGCCGACCTGCTGGAAAGCGAGGATGATGCACCGATCATCCGGCTGATCAATGCAATCCTCACGCAGGCGGTACGCGAGAACGCCTCGGATATCCACATCGAGCCATTTGAAAACCGGCTGATGATCCGCTTCCGCGTGGACGGCGTGTTGCGTGAGGTCGTGCAGAGCAAACGCGGCGTTGCGCCGCTGGTGGTCTCGCGCATCAAGGTCATGAGCAAGCTCGACATCGCCGAGAAACGCTTGCCGCAGGATGGTCGCATCAGCCTGCGTGTGGCCGGACGTGCCGTGGACGTGCGCGTATCGACCATTCCGTCCGGGCACGGCGAACGTGTGGTGCTTCGCTTGCTCGACAAACAGGCGGGGCGACTGGAGCTTTCGGCGCTGGGCATGGACCCTCGCACGCAGACGCTGGTCGACGGACTGATCCACAAGCCGCACGGCATCATCCTGGTCACCGGACCGACCGGCTCGGGCAAGACCACCACGCTTTATGCCGCGCTGGAACGACTAAACGATCACACCCGCAACATCATGACGGTCGAGGATCCGATCGAGTACTACATCGACGGCATCGGCCAGACCCAGGTCAACACCAAGGTCGAAATGACCTTTGCGCGCGGGCTGCGCGCCATCCTGCGTCAGGACCCCGATGTGGTCATGGTCGGCGAAATCCGCGACCTGGAAACCGCACAGATTGCCGTGCAGGCATCGCTGACCGGCCATCTGGTGCTCTCGACCTTGCACACCAACACCGCTGCAGGCGCGCTGACGCGCCTGCGGGACATGGGCATCGAGCCCTTCCTGCTCTCCTCATCGCTGATCGGCGTGCTGGCGCAGCGACTGGTGCGCGTACTGGACCCGAACACACGCACGCCCTTCACCGCCGGTGACTACGAGCGCCGCCTGCTGAATTTGCAGCCGAGCGATCCGGCACCGACGCTCTATCGCCCTGGCGGTCAGGGCAACAGCGGCTATCGCGGTCGCACCGGTATCTACGAACTGATCCTGGTGGATGAAGCGATGCGTACCATGATCCACGATGGCGCCAGCGAGCAGGATCTGGAGCGACATGCGCGCCTGACCACCCCTTCAATCCGCGAAGATGGACTGGCCCGCGCTCTGCGTGGCGAGACCACCGTGGAAGAAGTGCTGCGCGTCACCCGCGAGGACTAGAATCCCGTCGTGGGCGCATTCGAATACACCGCACTGGACGCCAGCGGCCGCCAGCACAAGGGTGTGCTGGAAGGCGACACGGCTCGGCACATCCGCAGCCTGCTGCGCGAGCGGCAGTTGATGCCGGTCGATGTCATCGAGGTCAGCGCCAAGGAAACCGCGTCACGTCAGCGCTGGCAGGGCTTCACGCTCCAACGTGGGGTATCAACCACCGATCTGGCGTTGCTCACTCGTCAACTCGCCACCCTTTGCAAGGCCGGCCTTCCTCTGGAGGAAGCGCTACTGGCTGTTTCGCAGCAAAGTGAGCGACCGCGTGTGCAGAGCATCATGCTGGGCGTGCGCGCCAAGGTCATGGAGGGCTACACGCTGGCCACTGGCCTCGGAGAATTCCCGCGCGTGTTTCCCGAAATCTATCGCGCCACCGTGGCGGCCGGTGAGCAGTCGGGCCATCTGGATGCGGTGCTCGAACGGCTCGCCGACTACACCGAGAGCCGCGAGGCCACGCGCCAGAAGATTCTGGGCGCCATGCTTTATCCCGTGGTGCTGACCGTCATGTGCTTCGGCATCGTTTCACTGCTGTTGTCCTATGTGGTGCCGAAGGTGGTGGGCGTGTTCGCCAACAGCCGCGCCAAGCTGCCCTTGATGACCCGCGCACTGATCTCGGTGAGTGACTTCCTGCGCGACTGGGGCCTGTGGATCCTGCTGGCGGCCGCCATCGCCGGCGTTCTGTTCTGGCGCTGGATCCAGAATCCGGATGCCCGGCGCCGAGTGCATCGCTGGCTGCTGCGCGTGCCGCTGGCCGGCAAGGTGATCCGTGGCTCCAACACCGCCCGCTTCACGCGCACGCTGAGCATCCTCACCTCCAGCGCCGTTCCAGTGCTGGATGCCCTGCGTATCTCGGGCGAAGTCGTGACTAACCTGCCCATGAGAGATGGCGTGACGGAGGCCACGGCGCGCGTCCGCGAGGGAGCGCCGATTGGCCGCTCGCTCGCCGCCAGTCGCCTGTTCCCGCCCATGAGCATTCACCTGATTTCCAGCGGCGAGGCCAGCGGTGAACTGGAGGCCATGCTCGACCGTGCGGCACTGTCTCAGGAGCGCGAACTCGAGGGACTGATCGCCGGCGTGCTCGGCCTGCTCGGCCCTCTGCTGATCGTGCTGATGGGCGTGTTCGTCATGGGCATCGTGTTTGCGATGCTGTTACCCATCTTCGAGATGAATTCTCTGATTCGCTGATTCCCAGACTCTTGCGCAGCCAGCGCCGCGGTTCAAACCGCGCGCGTCTTCTTCAGGGCGACTGCCTCAGCGGGCTTGGGGCTGGGTACGCAACACGCCGACCACCACACCCTCGATCAGGAACGGCTGCTCACGCGGATCGACGCGGATAGGCTCGAATTCGCTGTTTTCAGGGAGCAGCCACACGATGTTGCCCTTCTGGCTGTAACGCTTGACCGTGACTTCATCTTCGATGCGGGCCACGACAATTTGCCGGCTGCGGACTTCAGGTGTGCGATGCACGGCGACCAGGTCCCCGTCGAGAATGCCGGCGCCCTGCATGCTCATGCCCACCACCTTCAGCAGGTAATGCGGCCGTGGTTTGAAGAGTTCCGGATCGATGCGCACATGATCGACGATGTGCTCCTCGGCGAGGATCGGCCGACCGCCGGCCACGCGCCCGACCAGTGGCAGGCCCGGCTGCTCGCGCACGGTTTCGCGCAAGCGGATGCCGCGCGATGCGCCGGGAAGCAGCTCGATGCAGCCTTTGCGCTGCAGGATACGCAGGTGCTCTTCGGCCGAATTCGGCGAGCGGAAGCCCAGCTGCCGGGCGATTTCAGCCCGCGTCGGGGGCATGCCCGTGTCGCTGAGGGTTTGGCGGATGAGGTCCAGAACCTGTGACTGACGGGTAGTAAGGTCGTTCATGGCTGTGATTATATACAGCTCGCGGCCTTTTGTAAGCCCGCCCCCTGTGGGCGCCCTCGGGACGCTCTGGGGACGCCCTAGGCACGCTCTGGGGACGCCCTCCGGCGTCCGGTCAGCGGGCTCGAGGGGCTGCGGTAGCTACGGGTTGCAAAGCAGCGAGAGATTTGTTCAAGTGACGCAACCGCACAATTGCGGTACCCATTCATAGACCTTTGCAAGGGGATTTCGAGATGTACAACTCCAAGATCGTGAAACTGGCCGCCGTCGGCGCCGTGTTTGCCCTGGCCGGCTGCCAGAACCTCAAGCCGCTGCAGGCCGACATTGCTTCGCTGAAGTCACAGGTCGGCGCCCTGCAGTCCGATCTGGCCGCTCAGAAGGCCGACAACAGCAAGGCTGATGCTGCCAACGCTGCAGCCGCCGCCAAGGCCAGTGCTGCGGCCGATGCCGCCGCCAAGGCCGCTGCTGCCGCTCAGACCACCGCCAACCAGGCTCTGAGCGCTGCTCAGGCTGCGCAGGCAGGCGTCAATGCGATCAACGAGAAGATCGATCGCATGTTCAAGCGTTCGGTTTCCAAGTAAGCCGATCGACTGCCTTGTTGCCGGCTTGTCCGGCGACGAAAAACGCCGCGCTCGTCGCGGCGTTTTTTTTGGTTCAGCGGCCGGGCTCGATCGGACGCATCAACCCTTCTTGGGCGGTGCTCGCCACCAGCACACCCTCGCGTGTGTAGAGGCTGCCGCGGGCAAAGCCGCGAGCTCCGGAGGCGCTGGGGCTGTCAGTGGAATAGAGCAGCCAGTCATCCACGCGTGCAGCGCGGTGAAACCACATCGCATGATCGATGCTGGCCGTGATGACGTTATTCCGCCACGGTGAGAGCGCATGCGGCCGACAGGCCGTGTTCAGCAGGTTGTAATCGGAGACATAGGCCAGGAGTGAGCGATGCAGCGCATCCTCATCCGGCAATCGATCCACCGCACGAAACCAGATCTGCTGTGCAGCGGCTGATGGCTCGGGTCGCAACCAGTCTTCCAGCTGCACGGGCCGGAATTCGAAGGGACGCGAACGCTCGAGGAAACGCCTTGCGCGTTCGGGCAGCCGGCTGAGTATCGACTCGGGCAGATTGTTCGCGTCGTGCAGTGTTTCCGGCGGCGGTACGTCTGGCACGGCTGACTGATGCTCGACTCCGGCCTGCGGCTTCTGGAATGAAGCGGAGAGATTGAAGATCTGCTCGCCATGCTGAATGGCCGTGACGCGGCGACTGGAGAAGCTCTCGCCATCGCGGCTACGATCCACATCGTAGACGATGGGCATGTTGAAATCGCCGCGACGAAGAAAGTAGGCGTGCAGTGAGTGCACCGCCCTGCCGTCGGGCACCGTGGCGCTGGCGGCGCGCAAGGCCTGCCCCAGCACCTGACCACCGAACACTTGCGGACTGCCGATGTCGCGGCTTTCGCCACGGAAGAGATCGTCCTCGAGTCGTTCGAGATCGAGCAGCCGCACCAGTTCTTCAAGCCGCGCGTCCATGCCGCGAAGCTTACGCCGGTTCAGCTGCCGGCAACACCCAGCCGCTTCTGCATCGCCGGACTGGTGGTGGTGTACTGCAGGAACTGCTTCTTGGCCGGATAGAGGTACTTTTGCACACCGAAGGCGGCGAGCGCTGCCTCGTGGAATCCGGACAGGATGAGCTTCTTCTTGCCGGGGTAGGTGTTGATGTCGCCGACGGCGAAGATGCCGGGAATGTTGGACTGGAACTGCTCGGTGTCGACCTTGATGGCGCGCTTGTCGAGCTCCAGACCCCACTCGGCGATCGGTCCGAGCTTCGGCGCTAGGCCAAAGAACACCAGCAGCTGATCGGCCTCGACTGGATGAAGCTGCCCGTCGGCACCCTTGATGGTGACGCCGTTGATGAGGCCATCGGCAACCTGCAGGGACTCGGCCAGCCCTTCGATGAAGCGCACCTTGCCGGCCGCCTCGAGTTCGCGCACACGTGCCACCGATGCGGGTGCACCACGGAATTCAGCGCGCCGGTGAACCAGAGTCAGCGACTGCGCCTTCGGTGCCAGGTCCATGGTCCAGTCCAGAGCTGAGTCGCCGCCGCCGAAAATGACCAGACGCCGGCCGTGGAAATCAGCGGCGCTGCGGACTTTGTAGTGGATCTGGCGATCCTGGAATTCCGCGGCACCTTCCACACCCAGTTGACGCGGCTGGAATGAACCCACACCGCCGGCAATGATGATCGCGCCCGCGTCGAAGACTGTCCCGCGGCCGGTGGTCACAAGGAAACGGCCGCTGTCCTGCTTCTGCACTGACACGGCTTCCTGGCCCATATGAAGCTCTGCGCCAAAGGGCTTGATCTGCTCCAGCAGACGATCGACCAGTTCCTGCGCGCCGCACACGGGCAGCGCTGGGATGTCGTAGATCGGTTTTTCAGGGTACAGCTCGCTGCACTGTCCGCCGGGATTGGCGAGCGAGTCCAGCACACAGCATTTGATTCCCAGAAGCCCGAGCTCAAAGACCTGAAACAGTCCGGCAGGGCCGGCACCGATGATGGCCACTTCCGTGACGATGGGCGCTGAGTTCACGTTGGACTCTCCGGTAATCGATTCGGCTCACGCCCTGCCGGCGTTTGCGTCGGTCGGTGCGTGAAAATATTCACTTTCGGTGGCCAGCTGGCGCACCAGACGCTGCAGCTCTGCAAGCCGCGCATCAGCCGTACTGATGGGCATGCAGTCCTCACAGCGTGCCTCGCCGCACGGTTGGCGCGAGTAGAGCCAGTACTGCACGGCGCCGGCCAGCAGGCCGTCGGCGATGTCCCAGAGGTCGGCTTCTTTGTCGGTACCGGCAAGCTTGTTGCCGAGGTCAACGGCCTTGGTGAAGGCCGAATCAAAACTGTCTGCGCTTTCTTCCATGCGGTAATTATAGCAAAGCCACCCACGCGGTGGCCCGGCACACTCACCGATAACCGCGGGCCTGCAGCGAAAATAATTGCGCGTAATGCCCCTGCCGGGCCATCAATTCCTCATGGCTGCCCTGCTCGATGATCCGCCCGCGCTCCAGAACCGCAATCTGATCTGCCATACGCACCGTGGAGAAACGGTGTGAGATCAGTATGGTGATGCGACCCGACGACAACTGCCGGAAATGCTCGAAGACCTCGGCCTCGGCACGCGCGTCCATCGCTGCGGTGGGTTCATCGAGTACCAGCACATCGGCACGCGTGCGCATGAAGGCGCGTGATAGCGCGACCTTCTGCCATTGCCCGCCGGACAGCTCACGCCCGTCGCGGAACCACTTGCCGAGTTGCGTCTGATAGCCCTGCGGCAACTGCGCGATGAAATCGGCCGCCCGACCCTTGACCGCTGCCTCGCGCCAGCGCGCCTCATCCTCAAAGTGCGGCTCATCGCCCGCGCCAACGTTCTCACCCACCGGCAGCTGGTAGCGGGCGAAGTCCTGAAAGATCACGCCGATGCGTTCGCGCAGCGCGCGCTCGTCCCATTCGCGCACGTCGCGGCCCTCAAACAGGATGCGGCCGGAATCAGGTTCGTAGAGATGCGTTAGTAGCTTGACCAGCGTGGTCTTGCCCGAGCCATTCTCACCCACGAGTGCCAGCGAACGGCCCGGCGGCAGGTGCAGCGTGACCTCGTTGAGTGTGGGTTCAGTGGCTCCTGGATAACTGAACGTGACCTGCTCGAAGCGAATACCGTCTGCGGGATTCGGACCCTGCACGGCCTTACCGATACGTGCTGGCACCGGCGTGTCGAGATACTCGTACAGCGTCGAGAGATAGAGATTGTCCTCGTACATGCCGCCAACCGCTGAGAGGATGGCGCTGACCGCGCCCTGACCTTGCCGGAAGAGCAGCAGGTACATGGTCATCTGACCGAGTGTGATGCGACCGTGGGCCGCGGACCATGCGATCCAACCATAGGCGGCGTACAAAGTCCCGGTGGCCAGCAGACTGAGCGCGAAACCCCAAGAGTCGCGACGGATCGAGAGTGCGCGATCTTCACGATAGAGTTTGTGGAAAATGGCGCGGTAACGTTGCAGGAAACGTTCGCCGAGACCAAAGAGCTTCACTTCTTTGGCGTGATCCTCACGGGCCAGAACGGTTTCCAGATAGTTCTGCATGCGCGTCTCGGGCGAGCGCCAGCGGAACAGGCGGAACGCGTCACCGGAGAACTTCGCCTCGGCGATGAAGGCCGGAAGACCCGCTAGCAGCAGGATGGAGACCGTCCACGGCGAGAAACGCACGAGCAGCACGGCGTAGGTGACCAGCGAGACGAGATTCTGCGCCAAGCCGAAGGTGCGCATGGCCAAACTCAGTGGACGGACCGAGGCCTCGCGCCGCGCGCGTGTGAGTCGGTCGTAGAACTCGGAGTCTTCGAAGTGGCGCAATTCGAGGGTCAGCGCCTTTTCAAGAATCATGACGTTGACGCGCTGACCGAGTTGCGCACGCAGCAGTGCTTGGCAGAGCGAAAGACCGCGCTGCGCACCGGCCAGCAGCGCGACCAGCACGCCTTCCAGCAGCACCCAGCGCAGCACCGCCGCGGCGTCGTGATCCGCGGCGGCCATGGCGCGCACCACCGCATCGACGATCCGGGCGCCAACCCAGGCGATACCGGCCGGCATCAGTCCGGCAAACAGCGTCAGCAGCGCCAAGGCCGCGAGCAAGCCGCGGTTCGTATCGCGCACCAGCCCAATCGCGCTACGGCTATAGCGAAAGACGCTGAAAAACCCCCGCAGCATCTCGGCCATGCCGACGCGCGGCACCGGCGGTGGATGCGGCGGGCCCGCCATCAGGATGCCGCCGCAGGCGCCGGCTGCACGACTACACTGCGCGGGTCATAGCCAAGATTCGGCGCCAGCCAGCGCTCCACCTCGGCCACGGTCATGCCCTTGCGCGCCGCATAATCCACGACCTGATCACGATCAATGCGACCGACGTTGATATAGCGCGCATCCGGATGCGCGAAGTACCAGCCGCTGACCGCAGCAGCCGGATGCATGGCGAAGGATTCGGTCAACGTCATGCCGGCGTTGTTCTCCGGATCCAGCAGTTGCCACAGCGCGACTTTCTCGGTGTGATCGGGACAGGCGGGATATCCCGGTGCCGGCCGAATGCCGCGATACTCCTCGCGCACGATCTGTTCGGCAGTGAGCTGTTCGTCCGCCGCATAGCCCCAGAACTCGCGCCGTACGCGCTCATGCAGACGCTCGGCAAAGGCCTCGGCCAGACGGTCAGCCAGCACCTTGAGCATGATGGCCGAGTAATCGTCGTGCGCAGCGGCGAAGCGAGCCAGCGGCGCTTCGATGCCAAGACCGGCGGTAACGGCAAAGGCACCGATATAGTCGCGCCGTCCACTACCGACGGGTGCGACGAAATCCGCAAGCGCAGCATGGGCCTTGCCCTCGGGCAGATCTTTCTGCTGACGCAGATGGTGCAATCGCATGGACACCTGAGAACGCGCGTCATCGGCGTAGACGTTGATGTCATCACCATCGGCGTTCGCCGGGAAGAAACCAACGACGCCACGGGCGGTCAGCCACTGCTCACGAATCAGCGTGCGCAGCATCCGGCGGGCGTCGTCATACAGCGCCGTGGCCTGCTCACCATACTGCGGGTCAGTGAGGATCTCAGGGAAATGACCACGCAACTCCCAAGCCTGGAAGAACGGTGTCCAGTCGATGTAGCGCGACAGTTCCTCCAGCGAGTAGTTGTCGAAGCGGCGCACACCGAGCATGCGCGGTACCGGCGGCGTGTAGGCCTGCCAGTCGATCCGCGGCGCATTGGCGCGAGCCTGCGTCAGACTCAGCTGCGGTCCCTTGACGCTGCGGCCGCCATGCTGCTCGCGCCGTAAGGCATGATCTTGTTTGACCTGCGCGATGAATGCAGCCGCATTGGCTGACATCAACTGCTGACAGACGCCCACAGCACGCGAGGCATCCTTCACATAGACCACCGCACCGCTGTACTGCGGATCGATCTTCACGGCGGTATGCGCCGGCGATGTGGTCGCGCCGCCGATCAGCAGGGGCTGGCGATAGCCGAGACGCTGCATCTCTGTCGCCACATGCACCATCTCATCCAGCGACGGCGTGATCAGTCCGGACAGGCCGATCAGATCGGCTTTTTCACGCTCCGCAGCCTCAAGGATCTTGGCGCAGGAGACCATCACACCGAGATCAATGACCTCGAAGTTGTTGCACTGGAGCACGACACCGACGATGTTCTTGCCGATGTCATGCACGTCACCCTTGACGGTGGCCAGCACCACGCGCCCAGCGGACTGGTGACTGGTGTCGCCGCGCTGCAGCTTTTCTTCCTCGATATAGGGAATCAGGTGCGCCACGGCGCGCTTCATCACACGCGCAGACTTGACCACCTGCGGCAGGAACATCTTGCCGGCACCGAACAGGTCGCCGACCACGTTCATGCCATCCATCAGTGGTCCTTCGATGACCTGCAGCGGACGCGGGAAGTGCTTGCGCGCCTCCTCGGTGTCTTCGACCACGTACTGATCGAGACCCTGCACCAGCGCATGTGCCAGACGCTTTTCTACCGGCCAGCTGCGCCAGGCGAGATCTTCTACCCGCCTCGTGCCGCCCTCGCCTTTGTAGCGTCCAGCGATCTCCAGTAGCCGCTCGGTGGCATCGGCGCGGCGATTGAGGATCACGTCCTCGACGCGCTCGCGCAACTCAGCGTCGATCTGTTCGTAGATCGCCAGCTGGCCCGCGTTGACGATGCCCATGCTCATGCCATTGCGGATGGCGTGATACAGGAACACCGAATGCATGGCCTCGCGCACCGGGTCATTACCGCGGAAAGAGAAGGAGACGTTGCTGACGCCGCCGCTGATCAACGCATGCGGGCAGCGCTTGCGGATTTCGGCACAGGCTTCGATGAAATCCAGCGCGTAGCGGTTGTGCTCTTCGATGCCAGTGGCCACCGCGAAGATGTTTGGGTCGAAGATGATGTCTTCGGGCGGAAAGCCAATCTCGCGCGTCAGCAACTGGTAGCTGCGCTCGCAGATGGCGACCTTGCGTGCCACGGTGTCGGCCTGACCCTGCTCGTCGAAGGCCATGACCACCACTGCTGCGCCATAAGCACGGATCTGGCGCGCCTGCTGCAGGAAGGGCTCCACGCCCTCCTTCATGCTGATGGAGTTGACGATGCCCTTGCCCTGCAAGCACTTCAGGCCCGCCTCGATGACGCTCCACTTGGAGGAATCGATCATCACCGGCACGCGTGCGATATCCGGCTCGGAGGCGATCAGGTTCAGGAAGCGCACCATCGCGGCTTCCGAATCGAGCATGCCTTCGTCCATGTTCACGTCGATGATCTGCGCGCCGCTGGCTACCTGCTGGCGCGCGACGTCCAGCGCACCGTTGTAGTCATTGGCTTCGATCAACTTGCGGAACTTCGCTGAGCCGGTCACGTTGGTGCGCTCACCGACGTTGACGAACAGGCTGTCAGCGCCGATGTTCTGCGCTTCCAGGCCACTGAGCCGGCAGGCCATCGGCAGACGCGGAATCGCCCGCGGCTGCAGGTGTTCCATGTGCTGGCGCGTGTGGGCGATGTGATCAGCAGTGGTGCCGCAACAACCGCCAACGATGTTCACCAGACCACTGCGGGCAAACTCCTCCAGATGCCCGGCGGTATCGCAGGCCAGCTCATCGTACTCGCCGAAGGCATTCGGCAGGCCCGCGTTCGGGTAAGCAATGATGGCGACATCGGCGATCTGCGAAAGCTCTGCAATGTAGGGGCGCAGCTGCTTTGCACCCAGCGCGCAGTTGAGACCCACCGCCGTGGGCCGCGCATGGCGAATCGAATTCCAAAAGGCCTCGACCGTCTGACCCGACAAGGTGCGTCCGGAGGCATCGGTAATCGTGCCGGAAATAATGATGGGCAGATCGAGCTGCAATTCATCGAGCACGCTGCGCACCGCAAAGAGTGCCGCCTTGGCGTTGAGCGTATCGAAGATGGTCTCGACCAGAATCAAGTCCACGCCGCCTTCGATCAGGGCGCGTGTCGCCTCAGCATAGGTCTCGCGCAACTGATCGAAGTTGATGTTGCGATAACCCGGATCGTTGACGTGGGGCGAGAGCGAAGCCGTACGATTGGTTGGCCCCAGCGCACCGGCGACAAAACGAACCGTGCCCGTGCGCGCCGCACATTCGTCGGCCGCCTCACGCGCCAGCCGGGCGGATTCGTAGTTCAGCTCGCGGACCAGCCCTTCCATCTTGTAATCGCCCTGAGCGGGCGCCGAAGAGCTGAAGGTGTTGGTCTCGATGATGTCGGCGCCGGCTGCGAGATATTTCGCGTGCACGTCCCGCACCACTGCCGGCTTTGTCAGCGTTAGTAGATCGTTGTTGCCCTTCAGGTCACAGGGCCACGAGGCAAAGCGCGTGCCGCGATAGTCTTCCTCGCTAAGCTTGTAACCCTGCAGCATGGTGCCCATGGCGCCATCCAGCACCAGGATGCGTTGCGCCAGCAGACGACGGAATTCGGCGACGCGTTGGTCGCGGCTCATTGGGGCAGTCACTGGCGCACTCCGAGGGCATGACAGATGGCGTAGGTGAGATCAGCGCGGTTGAGGGTGTAGAAGTGGAATTCCTGCACGCCCTCGCGCGCCAGCCGCTCCACTTGGCCGATGGCAAAAGCCGCGGCGATGAGACGGCGCGTATCAGCATCATTGTCGAGACCGGCGAAGCGCTCGGCCAGCCACGCAGGAATGCTGGCGCCGCAGCGCGCCGCGAAGCGTTGCATCTGCGGGAAACGCGTGATTGGCAGGATGCCCGGCACCAGACTGGCGGTGATGCCAGCGGCCACACAACGGTCACGGAAACGCAGATAGGCATCCGTATCGAAGAAGAACTGCGTGATCGCGCGGTGCGCACCCGCATCGAGCTTGGTCTTGAGGTTGATCAGATCCGCTTCAGCACTCTGAGCTTCCGGATGCATTTCGGGATAGGCGGCCACCGAGATATCGAAATCGCCCACGGTGCGCAGACCGCGTACCAGATCAGCGGCAAAGGCGAAGCCACCGGGCGTGGGCACATAGGTCGTGGTGCCCGCCGGCGGATCACCGCGCAGCGCAACGATGTGACGAATCCCCTCGTTCCAGTAGCCGCGGGCGATGTCGAGCACCTCCTCGCGCGTGGCACCCACACAGGTGAGATGGGGCGCCGCGGTCAGCGAGGTTTCCTTCTGCACACGCGCCACCACATTGTGGGTGCGTTCGCGGGTGGAGCCGTCCGCGCCATAGGTGACCGACACGAAACGCGGCTGCAATGGCGCGAGTCGCTCGATCGAGGCCCACAGCGTCTGCTCCATCGCGGCATCGGCCGGCGGGAAGAACTCAAAGGAGACGGACACGGGTCGTGTGATTCCGGCCAGTGAGCTGCCGATCTGGTCGTGCAAAGTCTGATTGGTCATAAGCGCACCTCTAACGTCGCGGCTCCGCGCCGCGCAGTTGCAATAAGAAAGTCGCCGCCCTGCAGTGGGCATGGGCGCAGCCGCTCAGCTTGCAGCCCGGCTGCAGTGAGCCAGCCGCGCAGCTGCTGCAGCGGTCGTGTCGGCAGCTGGGATTCCAGCCGCTCCATCTGCTCAACGATGATCAGTCGACCGCCGCCGCGCAGCGCGCGAGCCGCCTCGCCGATGACCGCCTCGGGGCGACTGGCATCCGCGAGAACCCGATCCATGGTCACCGTATCGAAGGTGGCATCACCGACTGGCAGCGCATACATGTCGCCGCGATGGAATTCGCAGTGACTGAGGCCGGCGCCATGCACACGAGCCCGCGCCAGCTGCAAAGCATGGGTAGAGATGTCGATGCCGACCGCATGACGCGCGCGGCGTGCCAGCAGTTCGAGCACTGCACCACTGCCCGTACCGATGTCCAGCAACTCGCCGACGCCCACCGGACCGACTTCCTCGAGCAGTGGCTCGGCAAACTGCAAACCGTCAGCGTCAGTACTTCGCAACCGTCGAGCAGCCAAGCGGCCGCGGACTGCAATGACCTGAGTCATCCTTTCGTGATCGCGCTGCAGCTGCGGCTCACCGCGTGCCATCTCATCGAGCAGCTGACGCAACCAGCCCATCTGCACGCTGGTCACCGGCGTACGGTAGTAGACGCACTGCTGTTCGCGGAAGCGATCGAGAAATCCCGCCTCGGTGAGCAGGCGCAGATGACGGGAAATGCGCGGCTGGCTCTGCCCGAGAATGCGGCAGATCTCGCCCACCTGCAGCTCGCCGTGGCTCAGCAGGGCCAGCAGGCGCAGCCTTGTTGGCTCGGCCGCGCACTTAAGGGCCAGGACGGAGGCGTCCAGACGGGCTTTGAGTGTCATAAAGTGTTTATAAAGAACTCTTTATATATCTTTTTACTGTAACATGTAGCCCGAGCGGCCCGCCAGAGGCGATTAGTGCCGCGACCCGCATTCTGCTAATCTCCCGCACCTTTTTTGCCATCACGCGGCTCTAGGCCGCCACAGTGACACCACCATGCAGCGTCCGATCCGCAACATCGCCATCATTGCTCACGTTGACCACGGCAAGACCACGCTGGTCGACTGCCTGCTGAAACAGTCCGGCACATTCGCCGCCCATGAGCGCGTCGGTGAACGCGTCATGGACTCGAATGACATCGAACGCGAGCGCGGCATCACCATTCTGGCCAAGAACTGCGCCATCGAATACGCCGGCACACGTATCAACATCGTCGACACCCCGGGGCACGCGGACTTCGGTGGCGAAGTGGAGCGTGTGCTGTCGATGGTCGACGCGGTGCTGCTGGTCGTCGATGCGGTGGAAGGACCCATGCCGCAGACGCGCTTCGTGACGCGCAAGGCTCTGGCGCTGGGCCACAAGGCCATTGTGGTGGTCAACAAGATCGACCGGCCGGGTTCACGCCCGGGCTGGGTGGTGGATCAGACTTTCGAACTGTTCGACAAACTGGGCGCCAGCGACGCGCAGCTGGACTTCCCGGTCATCTACGCCTCAGCCCTGAACGGCTGGGCCAGCACTGATCCGACGCGCCAGGAAAATGACATGTCGGCGCTGTTTGAGTCCATCCTGCAGCACGTGCCGGCGCCGCCCAATGACTCCAGCGCCCCGCTGCAGCTGCAGATCTCGACGCTCGACTACAACTCGTATGTCGGCCGTATCGGCATCGGTCGCGTACGTCGCGGCACGCTGAAGGCCGGCAGCAACGTTGTGCTTCGCTATGGTGACGAGGATCGTGGCCCGGCAAAGATCGTCCAGGTGCTCACCTTCCGCGGCCTGCAGCGCGAGTCGGTCCCTGAGGCTGTGGCCGGCGACATCGTCGCAATCACCGGCATCGAGGACGTGAACATCGGCCTGACGCTGTGCGCGCCGGAGGCACCGGAAGGACTGCCGCCGATCAAGGTGGACGAACCGACACTGGCGATGAACTTCCAGGTCAACACCTCCCCGCTCGCAGGCCGCGAAGGCAAATTCGTCACCAGCCGCCAGATTCGCGAGCGTCTGCAGCGCGAGCTGCAGAGCAACGTGGCGCTGCGCGTCGAGGATACCGATGAACCGGACGTGTTCCGCGTCTCGGGCCGCGGCGAGCTGCATCTGACCATCCTGATCGAGAACATGCGCCGCGAGGGCTATGAGCTCGCCGTCGGCAAGCCGCAGGTATTGAAGAAGGTTGTCGACGGCCAGGTGCTCGAACCGTTCGAAGCGCTGACCATCGACATCGACAGCGAGCATCAGGGCGCCATCATGGAAGCGCTGGGCACCCGGCGTGCGGAACTCACCGACATGGTGGCCGACGGCAATGGCCGCGTGCGTCTGGAGTACCGCGTGCCGGCCCGCGGCCTGATCGGTTTCCAGGGTGAATTCATGACCACCACGCGTGGCACCGGACTGATCAGCCACATCTTCGACGGCTTCGACGTCGTCAAGGGCGAGATCCCGGACCGCCACAACGGCGTGCTGATCAGCAATGAGAATGGCGAAGCCGTGGCCTATTCGATCTTCGCGCTGCAGGAGCGCGGCCGCATGTTCGTGTCACATGGTGACAAGGTCTACGAGGGCATGATCATCGGCATCCACTCGCGCGACAACGATCTGGTGGTGAACCCGATCAAGACCAAGAAGCTGACCAATGTCCGCGCCGCCGGCAAGGATGACGCCATCCTGCTGACGCCGCCGATCCAGCTGACTTTGGAATATGCGGTGGAATTCATCGCCGACGACGAGTTGGTCGAAGTCACGCCGCAGAACATTCGTATACGCAAGCGCTTCCTCAAGGAACACGAGCGCCGTCGTGCCGAACGTGGCGGCGGTGGCGACATCGCAGCATCCGCCGGCTGAGATCAGTCGTCGCGCAGTTCTTGGCCCGGAAACAGCTCCTCGTTGAAGCCGAGGCTGCGCAGGTCGCGCATTCGCTGCGGATAGAGGATGCCGTCGAGGTGATCCACCTCATGCTGCACGACGCGCGCGTGGAACCCGCTGACGGTGCGCTCGAAGCGCTGACCGGTTGCATCGCAGCCCGCATAGCGGAGCGTGGTGAAGCGCGGCACGCGGCCTCGCAATCCGGGCACTGACAGACAGCCCTCCCAGTCTTCCTCTTGGGCAGCACCCAGAGGCTCAAGCACGGGGTTAATCAGCACGGTCGCCGGTACCGCTTCCGCATCCGGATAGCGTGGCGAGCGCCCGCCGCCAAAGATCACCACGCGCAGGGGCACGCCGATCTGTGGCGCGGCCAGACCGGCGCCGTTCGCAGCCTGCATGGTGTCGTAAAGATCCGTGATCAGGGCCTGCAGTGCCGGGGACTGAAAATCGGTCACCGGGGCGCTGACCTGGAGCAGTCGCGGATCGCCCATGCGCAGGATACGTCGGATGGCCATGAACCTCTCCCTGGGAAGCCGCGACACTAGCAACAGTGCCCCGCCTCCAATACCATAGGGGACGAAACGAACCGGCAGGGCACATCAGCCGAGTTCAGCAACGAGTATAAGCAATGCGCTGCAAACAGAGCGCGTCACCCTTCGCGAGGAACCGACGATGAAGCCGATGCTGTACCTGACCCTGACGGCGCTGTTTTTCACCGGCCAAGTGATGGCCGACTGCACCAAGCCCACCACTGACGCCAAGATCCCCAACGGCTCGAAGGCCACCAAGGAAGAGATGGTCGTCGCACAGCGCGCGGTGAAAGCCTACAACGATGGCGTCAAGGAGTATCAGGAGTGCCTGAAGACTGAGCAGGACGGGGAGATCGCCAAGGGCGGCGACAAGCTCACCGACGAACAGCGCCAGAAGATCGTCGACAAGTACATCAAGCTCTCGAACGACGAATACGACAAGGTCCAGAAGCTCGCCGACAAGTTCAATGTCGAACTGCGGGCCTATAAGGCCAAGAACCCGGCCTGATTCCGCTCATCCCGCCCGTCACGTCAGGCGTGCCGGGCGGGTGCTGCGCAATGCACCGCGCGGCACCCGGCATCAAAGGCCGGGACTATTGAAAGCATCGCAGCGCTCAATCTTGCCGCTGTCGAATCCCCGCTGAAACCAGTCGACACGCTGCTTGGGCGTCCCGTGTGTAAAAGCCTCGGGGATGATGCGCTGTTTTGCCCGGCGCCGCAGGGTGCGATCCCCCACCGCTGAAGCCGCAGTCAGTGCCGCGGCGATATCACCGGATTCGATGTAAGACGGCTGGCCCTTGGCGCGATGCAGGGCGTTGGCTTCTCTGGCCCAAACGCCAGCGTAACAGTCCGCCTGCAGTTCCATGGCCAGCAGAGCGCGAGTCGCCACCGCCGCCGTAGAACGCCGGCGCACATCCTGCACGGCCTCAGTCGCGCCCAGCAGCAACTGCATGTGGTGCCCCACCTCATGAGCCACCACGTAGGCTCGTGCGAATTCGCTCGGCGCGCCCGACTGTTCTTCCAGCTCTTTCAGGAAGGACAGGTCGATGTACACCCGCTGTTCGCTTGGACAGTAGAAAGCACCGGACGCAGCGCTGGTCAGACCACAGGCGGCCGTTACCTCATCGGTGAAGATCAGCCGCTTTGGCGACGGATATCGCCCGCCCAGCTCAGCAATCTTGCGGCCCCAGACGTCTTCCGTGTCGGCCAGTACGCTCGCCACGAACTGCTCACCCGGATCACGCGGCGCGCCGCCCGGTGGATGGCCAGGGGCGTTCGCATCATGCGACACCCTCTCGTGCTTTTGATCGTGGGGCGCTCCCTCAGCCCTGTGCAAGGAATTCGGGGAATGCAGTAAGAGAAAGGCCGCGAGCGCCAGCGCGACAAGACACCCGCCCAAGTGCAGCGGGGTCAACAACCAGCGACCGGCCCGCATCAGCCGCTCGGTGAGCTTTCCCATGATTCGCCAACACTCCCGCCAACTGGCTCAGGCATCCAGCGGGAACTTCAGAAGCAGCCCCCGTCGCGATCATTGTAGTCGGCCAGCGTGGGCCTTGCGGCCCCTTACAGCACCAGTTCGCTGCCAGGCTCCGGCATGCTGACCGGAACATCACCCAAGAGGCTGGCGAATCCGGCCATCACACTTTCTTCGCCATGGACCAAGATGGTCCGCTCGCGCCCGCCGGCCGCAGCATGCCAGGCCAGCAGTTCTGACTGATCGGCATGTGCGGAAAAACCATTGATGGTGTGGATGTGGGCACGCACCGGCACCTGCTCCCCGAACAGTTGCACATAGCGCGCACCGTCGATGATCTGTCGCGCGAGTGTGCCGCGCGCAGCGAAACCCACGAATATGACGGCACTGCGGTCATGACCAAGGTTGTGACGCAGGTGATGCCGCACGCGGCCACCCGTGCACATGCCCGAGCCGGCAATGATGACCGCACCGCCCTCGATACGATTGATGCCCATGGAGTCTTCATGCTCACGCGTCATGCGCAGGCCGGGCATACCAAATGGATCCGAGCCGTTGGCCAGTACTGCACGCGCATTCTCGTCGAAGAATTCTGGGTAGCGGCGATAGACCTCGACGGTCGAGACAGCCATCGGCGAATCCAGGAATACCGGCAGGTTGCGCGGCAGACGCCCGCTCTCGGTGGCCTCGCGCAGGTAATAGAGAATCTCCTGAGTGCGCTCCAGCGCGAAGCTGGGTATGACCACATTGCCGTGTCGCTTCAGTGTCGCATCGATAGCCTCGATCAGCTCATCGACCGAAGCCTGCACTGAGCGATGCTGACGGTCGCCATAGGTGGTTTCCATCAGCACGATATCGGCCTTGGGTGGAGCGGGGTCGCGCAGGATGGGGCGGCCGCGATTGCCGATGTCACCTGAGAGCAGGAGGCGTCGCCTGCGCCCACCCTCCTCGACCTGAAGCAGGACGCTGGCGGAGCCCAGAATATGACCGGCATCGTGGAAGCTGGCCGTCACGCCCTCTCCCAACGCAATGGACTCGTTGTAGCCGACCACGCGCCCGAAGCGCTTCAACACGTCCTCGACGTCCTCACGCGTGTACAGCGGCTTCACGGCACCGGCGCCACCGCGGCGACGGGACGTGCGCGCCGCATCTTCCTCGGCAATGCGCGCTGAATCGTTGAGTACGATGCGGGTCAGTTCCGCTGTGGGTGCAGTGCAAATGATCTCGCCACGGAACCCGGCCTTGACCAGCAGCGGCAGACGTCCACAGTGATCGAGATGGGCGTGCGTCAATAGCACCGCATCGATGCGGGAAGCATTGAAGCCAAGCGGCTCGGCATTCTCGGCGTCCAGTTCGCGGCCACCCTGGAACATGCCGCAGTCAACGAGGAGCTGCAGCCCGGCGAGCTCAATGCGATGACAGGAGCCGGTGACGTCACGGTCGGCGCCGTGGAAGGAAAGCTTCATCGTGGCAGTTTAGGACACTGCCACGATGGCCGCAGCAGTACCCGCCACTCCGCGGGTCTGCGTCCTACCGCCTACTCGTAGCGGAGGGCGTCGATCGGATTCAGGCGCGCCGCGCGGCGTGCCGGCACGAAGCCGAAGATGATGCCCACGGCCGCCGAAACGGCGATGGCCATGACCACGGTGCCGACACCAATGGCAACGGTCCACTTGAGCACCATTGCGATGGCGATGGTGATACCCGTACCCAACGCCAGGCCGGTCAATCCACCCGCTATACACAGCATGATGGCCTCGGTGAGAAACTGAGCCAGCACGTCGAACGGACGCGCACCGACAGCCATACGCAGGCCGATCTCGCGCGTGCGCTCGGTGACCGACACCAGCATGATGTTCATGATGCCGATTCCACCCACCACCAGCGACATGGCCGCAGTTGTGGCGAGCAGGTAACCGATGGTCTTCTGAGTCTCTGCCTGCGCCTCGGCGAACTGCGCAAAGTTCATGACCGAGAAATTATCCGTCTCGCCTTCCTTGATACGACGCTGCTTGCGCATCAGCGTGGAGATATCAGCCATCACGCGTGGCAGTTCGTAGCCATCGGAGATGCGTAAAGAAATACTGCCGACCGTGTCCGGCACAGTCGAATAACGCCGCCCCACGAGCCGCGAACGCGCGGTGCTGAGCGGCACCATCACGGTGTCGTCGGCGTCGGTCATGCCCGTCGAGCCCTTGGACTTGAGCACGCCGATGACTTCAAAGGGAATGTTGTTGATGCGCACGGTCTGGCCGACCGGCTCCTCACCAGCGAACACCTCGTTGACCACCGTGGTGCCAACGACCGCGACCTTGGCGCCCTGCGAGACTTCGTCGGCAGTGAAGAAGCGACCGGCGGTCAGAGGCCAGGGCTTCACATCCTGATAGTCAGCATGAACACCGGAGACCTGTGTGCTCCAGTTTGCGGCACCAAAGACAACACTGACACTGCCGCTGAGCTGACCAGTGGCTGACGCAACCTCTGGAATGCCTTCCTTGATGGCGCGCAGGTCCTTCTCGGAGAACGGTGCGCCACCGCCACCGCCGGTGCTGCGGCCGCCCACGCGAATCGAGCCCGGATTGACGCTGACCACGCGCGCACCCAGCGAAGCAATACGCTCCTGGACCTGTTGCTGAGCGCCGTTACCGATGGCGGCCATCACGATCACCGAGGCAACGCCGATGATGATGCCGAGCGCCGTGAGGGCGCTGCGCATCTTGTTCAGGCGCAGCGCATTGAGCGCGACGCGGAGGAATTCGACTTCCTGTTGCAGATTCATGCCGCGTTGACTCCCGAAGCCGGTTGCATGCTGTGAGTGATCTCGCCGTCGGCGGTAGGCCGATCCTCGACGATGCGTCCATCGCGCACGCGGATCAGGCGCTTGGCGTGCGCGGCCACGTCGGGCTCGTGGGTGACGATGACGATGCTCAGCCCACCCGCATTCAGAGTTTTGAACAGCCGCATGATCTCGGCGGAAGTTTCCGTGTCCAGAGCGCCCGTGGGCTCATCGGCGAGGATCAGGTGCGGTGAGTTGACCAGCGCCCGGGCGATGGCCACGCGCTGCTGCTGGCCGCCGGAGAGCTGCGACGGCTGGTGGTCCATGCGACTGCCCAGTCCCACCAACTCGAGCTTCTCGGCCGCCGCCTTGTTCAGGTTTTCAGGACGCCGCTTCGAATACAACAGCGGCAGCTTGACGTTATCCAGCGCCGTGGTTCGGCGCAGCAGATTGAACTGCTGGAACACGAAGCCGATGGTGCTGTTGCGCAGGTCAGCCAGTTCGTCCGAATTCATCTGCGAGATTTCATGGCCGTTGATGGCCATGTTTCCCGAGGTCGGCTGATCGAGCGCGCCGATCATGTTCATCAGCGTCGATTTGCCGGATCCGGAGGGACCCATGATGGCCACGAACTCACCCGGCTTAACGTCGAACGAGACACCGCGCAACGCATGCACGGTCTGCTCGCCCAGCACGTAGGACTTGGTCAGGTCCCGCGCCGAAATGAGCAAGGGCGCATCACCCTCCATTACTTCGACTCCGTACGCGAGCGGACGATGACCTTCTCGCCTTCGTCGAGACCCGAGATCACCTCGGTCTGACTGTCAGTCGCCAGCCCGACACGCACCGACTTCGACACCGGTTCGCCACTGGGTCCGAGCACATAGACGGTGCCCGGACGAACGGCCGTGGCGCTGCCCAGGGCCGCATACTTTTGCATCTGCTCCGCGCTCAGGATGTTGCCGAGGGCGTTCATGATCCGCGTGCGCATCAGAGCGGCGTCAGCCGCCGGATTGGCGCCGGCCATGGCACGGAAATTCGGGGCGTTACCCCCCAGCGGATTGCTCGCGCCGGCGGCCCCACTCTGGCCAGACTGGCGCTGCGCCACTTCTTTCATCGCGGCCTCGACCTTGGTCTGTTGCTCCGCGGTCAGCCCGAGTTCTTTCATGATCTCCGGTGACATGGCCACCAGCTGGCGACCGCCGCCGCTTCCACGGGTGCGCGTGCCGCCACCACCGCCGGCGGTACCGCCACCGCGATTGCCACCGCCTGTCGCCGTACCCATGCCACCGCCATCGCCGCCAGCGTCAGCCGTACCGCGGGTCGCACCCGCCGACGGCATCGCGGCACCCGCACTCGCCGGCCGGAAACGCAGGGCGGCACTGGCCACACGCAGCACGTTCTGGCGCTCCGAGGTGAGAATCTTCACGTTGGCCGTCATACCCGGCAGCAGCACCAGACCAGGGTTGTCCGCCTGCACCATGCACGAATAGGTCACGACGTTCTGAACCGCCGTGCCATTGATGCGCACCTGCGCCACGACACCGGTGAACGTGCGCTCGGGATAGGCATCCACGGTAAACGTGGCGCGCGCACCTTCCTTGATGGAGCCGATGTCCGCTTCGTCGACCTTGGTTTCGATCTTGATCCGCGAGAGATCCTGAGCCACCTGGAACAACTCAGGCGCCTGCATCGAGGCCTGCACGGTCTGACCCGGATCCACTTTGCGGTTGACGACGACGCCGTCGACCGGAGCGCGGATCTGCGTACGCGCCAGATCCAGCTTGGCCTGGTTCAGCGCAGCCTGCATCTTGGTGACCAATGAGCGGGCGTTGTTCAGGTTCGCCTTGGCGATCTTCAGATTGTTCTGCGCCTGCTCCTGCGCATTGCGTGCCTTCTCAAGATCATTGGCCGAATTCAGACCCCTCTCGTAGAGGGCCATGGCGCGATCGAAGTCGCGCTTGGACTGATCGACGATCACCTGCGAGTTGCTGACATCGACCTCGCGGGAGCCCACGGTGGCCTGCTGCACGATAAGGTCAGCCTGGGCCGACTCCAGCTTGCTCTTGAACGTCGAGGGGTCGACCTGCGCCAGCAACTGACCCTTGGTGACCTTGGCGTTGAAGTCCACGAACACGTCCGTGAGCTTGCCGGAAACCTCCGAGCCCACGACCACGGTGATCAGCGGGGTGACGGTGCCGGAAGAAGCGACCGATGTCTCAAGGTTGCCGCGCTCGACCGCCTGGGTCTCATAGGTCACCGGACCCGTGCCGCCGCTATTGAACCTGAAGTACCAGATCCCGCCGCCGACCAGTACGAGTGCGATGAGCCACGCGAGCTTGTTGCGTATCAGTCGCGACAGGAATTCCTTCATGATCTTTGCTTTCCGTAAGTGATGTCTGCGGGGCTTGTGCGAGCAATGCGAGGCCAACTGTCAGCTGACGCTTTTGCGTCAGTCTAGGTTCGCCTAGGCCCGGTCCGGGAAGGCCCAGATCGGCCAAGAATTGTAAAGTGCGGCTCGATCCTGCTCAAGGCGCAACAACCGCACGCATGAACTCATGACAGCACTCTGTCACACGGGGGCTGTAGCATGTCGCACCGTTTTTGCTCTCAGGACCTCTGGCATGCCTTCCGCCTCTGCGCTGATCGACTGGAATACGCTGATGTTCATCGTCATCGGCTTTGGCGCTCAGCTGTGCGACGGGGCTCTGGGCATGGGATTCGGCGTCATCAGTTCAACGGTGCTGACCCTCCTAGGGCTACCACGGGTGGTGGTCAGTGCCACGGTCAATACGGCCAAGATCCTCACCGGCACCGCTAGCACGGTCTCACATCTGGCCTACAAAAACGTGGACTGGCGCTCGCTGGTCATTCTGACCATCGGCGGCATCGCCGGCGCACTGGTCGGGTCGAACCTGCTGCTGAAGAGCGACAACAGCCGCTACATTGGCCCGTTCATCAGCGTCTACCTGATCGGCGTAGGTATTTACATCATCTGGAAGGCGTCGCACGTGGAACGGCTGCGCATCACGCTGCCGCGCATCGGGATCATTGGCATCGCTGCCGGCTTCCTCGAAGCCGTGGCCGGCGTGTGGGGACCGCTGGCAACCAGCAATCTGGTGGCTTCAGGCCTGGCACCGCGCCTCGCGGTAGGCGTTGGCAATGTCGCTGAAACCTTCGTGGCCGTGGTCGTTTCGATGACTCTGGTCCATAAACTGGGCTTCGAAAATCTCTCGCGCGCAGCCGTTGGACTGGTGATCGGCGCATTGATCGCCTCGCCGCTGGCTGCACGACTGACGGCCAACCTGCACAAGCGCCGTCTGGCGATCGGTGTGGGCATTCTGGTGATCCTCAGCAGCTCACTGCGGCTGTTCAAGGAAACCGGCTGGCTGGGCTGAGCGCGGGCGAGCCGCGCGGGGGTATTAGTCCGTAGCACCCGGGAAGGCGTGGCGGTAAAGATCCTTCTCTTTGAGCCAGGTGTGATTGAACAGACGCGACAGGTACTTGCTGCCGTTGTCGCACAACACAGTAACGATGGTGTGGCCCGGCCCCATCTGCCGCGCTACGCGCACTGCAGCCGCGACATTGATGCCACTGGTGCTGCTGACGAACAGTCCTTCCTCGCGCAACAGACGGTAAACCATTGCCACCGTCTCCGGATCCTCGACATGCACAGCGTCATCCACCGGCGCATCCTGCATGTTGGCGGTGACGCGCCCGATACCGATGCCTTCTGTGATCGAACCGCTCCCAGTGGCCTTAAGCGCGCCATTGCGGATGTATTCGTAGAGCGCACTGCCCGGGGGATCGGCGAGCACGGTGCGCACGCGCGCCGAACGTGATTTCAGATATTCCGACACGCCCGCCAGTGTCCCACCCGTGCCGCTGGCTGCGACGAAGGCATCGATACGTCCCTCGGTCTGCTGCCAGATCTCCGGACCGGTGGAATCGACGTGTGCGCGCCGGTTGGCCACATTGTCGAACTGGTTGGCCCACACGGCATTGGGCAATTCCGTGGCGAGTCGGCCCGCCACTTTCTGGTAGTGGTTCGGATCGCTGTAGGGAACAGCCTTGATACGCCGGACTTCCGCACCGAGCGCTTCGATCAGCGCGTACTTTTCCGGCGACTGGTTGTCGGGCATCACGATCACACAGCGGTAGCCGCGCGCATTGCAGACATGCGCCAGGCCGATGCCGGTGTTACCTGCCGTACCCTCGACGACTGTGCCGCCAGGCGGCAGCACCCCGCGCTTCTCCGCATCCAGCACGATGGCGCGCGCAGCGCGATCCTTCACAGACCCACCGGGGTTCATGAATTCGGCTTTGCCCCAAATCTCGCAGCCGGTCTCTTCGCTGACGCGCCGCAAGCGGATCAGCGGCGTGCGGCCGATGGCATCGAGGAAATCATTCGCGTTCTTCATCATTCAGCTTCCTGCTCTCCGGTGCGCGATTCTAATGGCTGATGCTGCGGCGCGCCCGCTGCCTGCAGCACCACATCACCGACGATCAGCAGCGCCGGTGCGCGCACCTGTGCCTCCACAGAACGCTCGACGATGTCATCGAGCGTACCGGTGATCAGTCGTTCTCCGGGCAGCGTCGCACTTTCAACAATGGCCGCCGCACGCCCGCCCGGCGCGCCGTGAGCACGCAGCTGCGCAATGATCTGGGGCAACTGCGTCACGCCCATGTAGAAAACCGCGGTCTGCAGCGGTGCGGCCAGCGCGCGCCAATCCAGCGCCGCTGCAGCCTCGCCCATTGCAGTGACGAAGGTCACGGCCTGCGAGACGCCGCGGTGTGTGAGCGGAATGCCCGCCGAGGCCGCAGCGCCCAGCGCCGCCGTCACGCCGGGCACCACCGTGACCGGAATACCCGCCGCCGCCAGCACGGCAAGCTCCTCGCCACCGCGGGCGAACACCATCGGATCACCGCCTTTGAGGCGTGCCACGCGGCGACCGAGACGAGCGTGTTCCAGCATCAGTTCATGGATGTGCGTCTGCGTCGCGCGATGAGATCCGTATTCCTTGCCGACGAAGACGCGCTCCGCATCGCGCCGCACCCGCTCGAGCACCTCATCGCTGACGAGCCGGTCATACAGCACGACATCGCACTCCTGCAGCAGTTGCAGTGCGCGCAGTGTCAGCAGGTCCGGATCACCGGGACCGGCGCCGATCAGCCAGACTTCACCGCGAAGGTCCTCGACACCGGTACGCGCAGCCGCCGCAGCGGCGTCCAACGCGCGCTCGATATGACGATCAAGCGCTTCGGCCGTCACCGGAAGCGCGGATGCACCCGAGTAGAAGCGATCCCAGAAACGGCGGCGACGATCAGTATCGGGAAGCACGCTGCGGGCGCGTTCCCGCCAACGCGTCGCGGCCGCAGCAAGCACACCCAGACTCTGCGGAAACAGCGCTTCGAGTCGCGCGCGTGTTCGGCGCGCCAGCACCGGCGCGCCACCACCGGTGCCCACCGCCATCACCAACGGCGAGCGATCAACGATGGCCGGCATCAGCAGGCTGCACGCGGCGCTGTCGTCAACGGCGTTGACGAAGATACGACGCTCGGCCGCCGCCTTGGACACGGCGCGGTTCACCTCGGCATCACCGGTGGCTGCAACCACCAGCCACGCCGCATCAAGATCTGTCGCATTGAAGAAGCCGGCACGATGCTGAATGCGGCCATGACTCGCCTCTTCCGCGAGCTCGGCATGCAGCTCGGGTGCCACGACCAGCACATCGGCCGCCGCCCGTTGCAGCATGCGTACCTTGCGCGCCGCCACCTCGCCGCCGCCAATGACGACGACGCGGCGACCGCGCAGGTCAAGAAATACCGGAAGCTGATCCATGCTGGCCCGTAGGCTGACGCGGCTGCAGGCCGCATTCGCGGGTTGCCGCCTGCTCCCACCACCAGCGGCCGGCGCGGTGATCCTCACCGGGCTGAATGGCGCGCGTGCACGGTGCACAACCGATGCTTGGATAGCCGCGATCGTGCAGTGGGTTGTAAGGCAGTTGCCGGGCGCGGATATATTCCCAGATCTGCGCTTCGGTCCAATCCAGCAGCGGGCTGACCTTGTGCATGCCATTACGCGGATCAAGCTGCAGAGGTTGATTCGTTGCACGCGCCGCGGACTGCTCGCGCCGCACGCCCGTGATCCAGGCCGGATAGCCGGCCACAGCGCGATTGAACGGCTCCACCTTGCGCACCGCGCAGCAATCCTGACGCTGCGAAAGACTCTCGTAGAAACCGTTGATACCGTTCAGGCGCACGTACTGCTCAACCGCTGCAGCCTGAGGGAAAAATACCTGGATGCGACGGTTGTACCGTGCCTCCAACTGCGCAACGAGCGCCAGCGTCTCATCCGGCAGCCGGCCGGTATCGATGGTGACGATGTCGACACCGGGCACGTGGGTCCACAAGAGATCGGTCAGCACCATCGCCTCGGCACCCAAACTGCTGGCGTAGACGACTTTGCCGAACTGCCTCACGGCATCCTGCAGCAGGGCGATGCTGGCATCGGCCCTGGCCTGGAGTGCCGCGGTCAGCGGGGTGGGTGCAGCCGTGGCGGCCGCCGGTTTGGATTCAGACATGGAGTGCATTGTCGCGGGCGATCTTATGCTTTTGGCGCATAACGTGACACTCTGGTGACCGCGTTTGGGCCCGGCTCGGGCACAATGCGCGCATGAGTACGATCAACCTGCGCCGGCTGCGTCAGGATCCGCACATTCGCGCCATGACGCGCGAGGTGTCCGTGTCCGTCGAGCAGCTGATCCAGCCCTGTTTCGTCACCGAAGCCGGTCGCGAACCCCAGGCGGTCCCCGGCCTCACCGGCGTGTTCCAGGAAACCCCGGACTCGCTGCTGCACCGGGTGGAAAGCGATCTGCGCGCCGGGGTCAGCAAGTTCCTGCTCTTCGGGGTGCCCGCGTCGCGCGCCGAGCACGATGTGGATGCGCGCTTTACCTGCAGCCAGATCGAGGCACTGAAAAAGCGCTTCGGCAAGGACATCTGGCTGGGCGTGGACGTCTGCATGTGCTCTTACACCCCGCACGGCCACTGCGGCGTGCTGAATCTTGAAGGGGACCACGTTGATAACAGCGCCAGCGTCCGCGAACTGGCAAACCTGGCGCTGCACTATGCGCAGGCCGGCGCCGACTGCGTGGCGCCCAGCGACATGATGGACGGGCGCATCGCGGCCATCCGTCAGGCGCTGGATGGCAACGGCTGCGAACGCACCGTGCTAATGAGCTACGCGGTGAAGTTCCACTCGACCCTCTACGGGCCCTTCCGCGTGGCCGCCGATTCCGCGCCCAGTGGCGCCGTGAAGCTGAAGGATCGTGCCAGCTACCAACTCGACCCGGCACGCGCCGGTGAAGCGTGGCTGTGCACCCAGCGCGACGTCGATGAAGGTGCGGACATCCTGATGGTGAAGCCCGGCCTGCCCTACCTCGACCTGCTGCGTGACCTCTCGCGCGAATTCAAACAGCCGTGGGCCGTGTATCAGGTCAGCGGCGAATATGCCGCGCTGGAATCGCTGGCGGCTGCCGGTATGGCGCCGCGCGCAGCGCTGCACCGAGAAATCCTGACGGCCTTCCGGCGCGCCGGCGCTTCGATGATCATCACCTACGGCGCCCGTTCGGCGCGCGCCTGGCTGGAGGGCTGATGTCGCACTCAGATGAACTCTTCGCCCGTGCACGGTCGGTGGCTCCGGGTGGTGTGCATTCGCCGGTGCGCGGCTTTCGCGGCGTGGGCGGCACACCGCGCTTCATGCGCAGCGCTCAGGGCGCCACGATCACCGATGTGGATGGCCACTCTTACGTCGACTTCTGCCTGGCCTTCGGGCCGCTGATCCTCGGTCATACCCATCCGGCGGTGGCCGCCGCGGCGAGCGCAGCACTGGTCGATGGCTGGAGCTTTGGCACGGCTGAACCCTACAGCCTCGAGCTGGCTGAGTTCATCTCATCGCGTATTCCGTGGGTGGAAAGCCTGCGCTTCGTGAACTCCGGCACCGAGGCCGTGATGTCCGCGTTGCGTGTGGCGCGTGCGGCCACGGGCCGCAACTGCATCCTCAAGTTCGAGGGCTGCTATCACGGCCACGTCGACAGCATGCTGCTGCGCTCCGGTTCGGGCCTGGCTGAAGCGCCGGTACCCGACAGCGCTGGTCTGGCCAGCGATGTAATAGCCAGCACGCTGGTGACGCCGCTGGATGACGAGGCGGCACTCGCCGACGTCTTCGCACGGCGCGGCGCTGAGATCGCCGCGGTCATCATTGAACCCTTGCCCGCCAACTACGGACTGCTGCCGCAACGTGATGCGTTCCTGCAGGCTGTGGTGCGCGAGGCCCGCGCTGCCGGCGCACTGGTGATCTTCGACGAGGTGATCTCGGGCTTCCGCATCGGCTTCCAAGGCTATGCCGGCCGCTGCGGCCTGCGCCCCGATCTGGTGACCTACGGCAAGATCATCGGCGGCGGTTTCCCGGTGGGGGCCTATGGTGGCCGGCGCGATCTGATGGAGTTGGTAGCGCCTGCAGGCCCGGTCTATCAGGCCGGCACATTGAGCGCCAATCCGCTGGCGATGCGTGCCGGACTGGCAGCCCTGCAACAGCTGGCGGACGGCTCGCTGTACGCGCGTCTGGATGCACTGGGTCAGCGTCTGGAGCGTGGTCTGCGCAACGCACGCGGGCTCTCGCTGCAACGTTGCGAATCAATCTTCTGGTTCTGTCTCAGCGATGAGGGTGCTCCGGCGCTGCCAATGCGCACACCGGCGGCGTTCCCGGCTGATGCAGGCAACTGCTTCAGCCGCCTCTACCATCCGCTGCTCGAACGCGGCTTCTACCTGTCACCCAGCGCGTTTGAAGTCGGCTTCTTTGCGGCAAGCCATACCGAGGATCAGGTGGATCGGCTGGCCGAGGCCATCTGCGAGCTGCGCGCCGGCTGAAGCGGCCGGCGTTCACTGTCCGTCAGCGTGACTGCAACGGGAGTGCGCCGTCGACGGCGCGCTGATAGGCGGCAGTGAAGGTACTGAACGCGGCCAGAGAAGCGGCTAGGTCTTCAGTGGGATCGAGATCGAAGCTGTCGAATCCGCAGCGAGCCAGAAAGAACAACTGATCACGCTTGAGTGCACCGCGGGCACGCAATTCCCCGCGATAACCGCAGCGTTGGCGCAGCAATTGCGCCTGACTGAAGCCGCGGCCCTCGCCAACCTTCGGAAAATCGATTACCACCAGCGCCAGCTGCGCGAGATAGGGAATAAGTTTCTCGGGCTCATCGGTGGGTTGCAGTATCACGGCGGTACCCGCCGCTGACGAAGCGCCGGCTGCCGAGGCCAGGAATGCGTCCAGCGACAGCACCTCGGGACCCTCACCGGCCTCGCCGGCATAGCGCCAGGCATCGGCCACGACGGCGCGATCGCGAATGATGCTACGCATACACACGCTCCTTGAACGGTTCGATGCCCAGGCGACGGACGGTCTGCAGGAAGCTCTCTTCCGCGGACTGGCGCTGCTCCACATACACGTCGAGGATGCGTGCGATGGTGTTGGCGACATTTGCCTTGGCCACCGAGGGACCGATGACTTCGCCCAGCGACGCATCATTGGTGGCCGAACCGCCGAGGGTGATCTGGTACCACTCCTCGCCGTGCTTATCGACACCGAGGATGCCGATATGACCCACGTGATGATGGCCGCAGGCATTCATGCAGCCTGACATCTTGATCTGGATCTGGCCAAGATCGTAGAGGTAGTCGAGATCATCGAAGCGCTCGTTGATCTGCGCGGCAACCGGAATCGAGGTGGCATTGGCCAGACCGCAGAAATCCAGACCGGGGCAGCAGATCATGTCGTTGATCGTGCCGATGTTCGGCGTGGCCAGACCCAGCGCAGAGAGCTCTGCGTGCACGGTGCGCAACTCATGCTGCGGCACATCGGCAAGCACCAGGTTTTGATCGTGCGTGACGCGCACTTCGCCGAAGCTGAAGCGTTCCGCGAGCGCTGCGACGCCTTCCATCTGCGCGCTGGTCATGTCACCCGGCGCAACGCCGGGTTTCTTCAGCGACACAAACACGGCGCGATAACCGCTCTGGCGATGAGCAACGGTGTTGTGCCGATACCAGGCGGCGAATGGCGCGTCGGCGCCAGCCAGGACATCGATGTCCTTCAGGGCCGCATAGGGTTGCGTGCGGAAGAAGGCCTGCAGTCGCGCGATCTCGGCCGCCTCCACACGCGGCGCAAACGCGCGGTTCGCCTCGTATTCAGCGTCAACCTGTCGGGCGAATTCAGTCGCGCCCAGTGCCTTCACGAGGATCTTGATGCGTGCCTTGTGAATGTTGTCACGGCGACCGTAGCGGTTGTACACGCGCAGGATCGCCTCGAGATAAGCCAGCAGGTCTGCGGGCTGCACTCCGCTGCGAATCTCGCGACCCAAAATCGGTTGACGGCCCAGGCCACCGCCGACGAGCACACGGAAGCTGATCTCACCGCTCGCTGAGCGTTCGATATGCAAGCCGATATCGTGGACAGCCACGGCGGCACGATCGCGCGCCGCAGCGCTGACAGCAATCTTGAACTTGCGCGGCAGGTAGGTGAATTCCGGGTGGAACGTCGACCACTGGCGGATCAGTTCGCACCAGGGACGCGGATCACAGACTTCATCGGCCGCGACGCCGGCCAGATGATCGGAGGTCGTGTTGCGGATACAGTTGCCGCTGGTCTGGATGGCGTGCATCTCGACGCTGGCCAGATCCGCGAGGATGTCCGGCACCTGCTCGAGCTTGGGCCAGTTGTACTGGATGTTCTGCCGCGTAGTGAAGTGACCGAAGTCGCGGTCATAAGTCCGCGCGATGTGCGCGAGCATCCGCAGCTGTTTGCTGGACAGCAGCCCATAGGGGATGGCCACGCGCAGCATCGGCGCGTGCTTCTGGATGTACAGGCCATTGCGCAGGCGCAGCGGACGGAACTCGTCTTCACTGAGTTCGCCGCGCAGAAAGCGCTGGGTCTGGTCACGGAACTGGGCGACCCGCTCGTTGACCAGCGTGCGGTCGATTGAATCGTATTGGTACACAGGTAGGTATTCTAGGGAAAGGCGCCCGCCGTTGTGAGGCGAGGCAGGTTATGGGTTCATGTGGCAAACGGATGTAATCGTCCTCAACCGGTCGTCTGCAGCCCGCGGGCGATGCCACTGACACTGGAGAGCAGTGCCTCGAACAGCGCGCGGTCCTGCCGCTGGCTGGCACGCCACCGCGTCAGCAGGTCAACCTGCATCAGGTTCATCGGATCGACATACGGATTGCGGAGCGCGATCGCCCGCTGCAGGGTGCCATTGTCCGCCAGCAGGACGTCGCTTTCGCGAATTTCCAGCACCAGCTGACGCGTCAGCGCGAATTCCGCCTCAATCATCGGCCGGAAGCGCCGGCCCAGACCATCGGCAAGCTGGTCATAGTGCGCGGCGATCTGCAGATCTGCTCGCGCCAGCATCGCTTCCACATCGTCGATCAGCACATGGAAGAAGGGCCAGCCGCGATAACAGCGTCGCAGCAGCTCGATGCCGCGCTGCTCGCGCGCCGCAGCCAGCCCGGTGCCGGCGCCGTACCAGCCCGGGAGCATGTGACGCGACTGCGACCAGGCGTACACCCATGCGGCCGGATGCACCGCGGCTTCGGCAACGGGTTCGGGCCCCATGGCGACACTACCGATCTGCATGCGCTCGATGACATCGATCGGGGTCGCGGCACGGAAATACTGCTGGAACTCAGGCTCTTCGTTCACCAGCCGCTTCCACGCCGCGCGGCTGGCGGCTGCCGCCACGGCGACGCATTCAGCCATTGCAGTGCTCTCCTGCACTGCGATGCCACGGCGCACGGCCAGCGTCGCCTGCGAAAGCGTGCCGAAGGTGCGCTCCAGAGTGCGCATCGCGGTAGGCAACAAACCGTAATTCTGGCTGAGGCTCTCACCCTGCTCGGTGAAACGAAGCACGCCACTGACCGACTCGGCCGGTGCCGCACGGAGCACCGCGTCGATAGAACCACCACCGCGGGCGATGCTGCCGCCGCGGCTGTAGAAGAGCACATGCCCTTCGCGCGCTCCACGCAGGGCGCGGGTCAGACCACGCTGCGCCTGATAGGCCGCGAGACGCGAGGCAACGATACCGCTCTCGACATTGCTGCTGGAGTAACCGATGAGCACCGTCTGCAGACGACCACGCGCCTCGAGGTGACGTCGATAAACATTTTCGCCCAGCAACTGGCGCAGAGTGTCCGCGCAGTTCTGCAACGTATCCACCGAATCGAACTGCGGCGCGACGTCCATGGCTACTTCGCGGGTCTTGCGATCACAGGCCTCGGCCCAACGCGCCAGCACCAGCGGCGCCAGCACATCATCGGCACTGGCCGCACCGCTGACGATATACAGACCTACGGCATCGGCTCCATAGCGATGACGGCACTGGACCATGGCGTCGAACACAGCCAGCGTGCGCCGTCCCACGGCATCGAAGACGCCGGTCGGACCGACGTCGCGCTCGAGCACATCGAGGAGCCGGCGGTAGCGGTCGCGCGGCGCGCGAGTCGTCCAAGCCGGATCGTCGAGCCCCTGGGCCAGCACTGCATGATGAACGCTGGTGTGCTGCTTGAGATCGAGCGTGGCGAGATGAAAGCCAAAGGTCTCGACCCGGCGCAACAGCCGCCGCACCGGTAAATAGCCTGCATGCAGACCCGCATGCTGGCGGAGACTGGTGGCGATCAGCTCCAAATCATGGCGCAGCTGCTGCGCGCTTTCGTAGCGCTGCGGCTGTGAATCGAAGGTTCGGTGCAAACGCTCAGCGATTTGGCTGAACAGCTCGCGGTAAGGCATCTGGTCGTGGCGCGCCGGCGTGAGGTTGCGCGAGCCGGGCAGCAACAGCCGGTATTCCTCGATTCGGCGCAACAACTCACGCGACACACCCGCCCGTGAAGCGCTTTGCGACAACTGCTGACCCAGCTTCTGGCACTCAGCGTAGTAATTGCTGACGATGACACGCTGATGCCGCGTCAGGGTCTCGCGGATACTCTTGGCATGGACGTCGGCATGGGCTTCCATGTCGCCACCGACCCAGGTTCCAAAGCGCAGGATCTGCGGCACCTCAATTTCGTGTTCGGGCACGCCGTAGAGCCGACTCAAAGTCGCGGCGATCTCCTGATAGAAGCCCGGCACGATGCGATAGAAAACCTCGGCGAGATAGAACACGCCATGCTCGCGCTCATCGGCTACCTGCAAGCGGTCGCGCGGGTGCTCGGCGGTCTGCCAGTCGGCCGTGACCTCGAAGCGGACGCGCGAGAGCAGCGCGCGCTGCTCAAAGGGTGCGAGCAGCGGATTGCTCCGCTGCAGCAGCAGATCGGCGATGCGCTGCTGCCGCCGCAGCAGTGTGCGACGTGGCGACTCCATCGGGTGAGCGATCAGCACCGGCTCGATGGTGATCTGGCCCAGCAGCTTGAGCACCTCAGCCAGCGTCAGGCCCTGAGCCTGAAGATCACCGAAGGCATCGGCTACGCCGCCGGGCTGGGGTCGCTCGCTCTCTTCGCGGAAATAGGTGCGGCGACGGCGGATGCGATGCACGCTCTCGGCGACATTGACCAACTGGAACCAAGCTGAAAAGGCGCGTACCAGATCACGGGCCTGCGCCGGCGGCCGGCCACGCACGCGGGCCACGAGTTCGCCATCAGCGTCGGTGCCTGCACGGCGACGTATGGCGGCCTGTCGATCCTGCTCGACCAGCTCAAAAAGGCTGTCGCCGCCCTGCTCACGCAGCACGTCACCAAGCATCTCACCCAAGGTGCGGATGTCTTCGCGCAGTGGCTGATGGCGCTCGGGAAATTCCGGGTCGTGTTTCACTGTTTCTCGACTCTCTGCCCAGGCCTGCGCCAGACGCATTCCAGAGGGGCGTCGGCTGCCAGGCGAGGCTGCGGATGATACACGCGCTGTGACGAGGCTCACACTCCACCCGCACGCCGCTTCAAATGAAGCGCGCCAGCGGATCCAATGACTCTCCCCCTCACTGCCTCAATAACCCTCCTTTGTCCATGATTCGACCCCAAAGTGTGCGGCAAGCCGGGCGGGCGGCCGACCGGCCAGCCAACGGCCACTTTGCCAGCCTAGCACTCGTCAGCTCGCCCGATGGCCGGCTGCTGGCGACACTGCTGGTCTCCGCTCTGGTTCTGGGGTGGCTGCTGACACACCTGCGGCGCTCGCGCAAAGCACGGGTCATCGCCGAGGCCCGTTATCACAAGCTCGCCAACCAGCTCACGGAGGCCATCCTGCTGGTGGACCGCCAGTCCTTAGTGGTGGTTGAGACGAATCAGGCTGCTTTGACGACCACGGGCTACTCGGAGAGCGAACTCTGTGGCCGGCCCGTGGCGGAGTTATTCCCCGATCTGTCCGGCGACAAACTGCGGGAGGATTCCACCACACGACGCATTCACCTCTCACGCCTGCGCCGCCGCGACGGCAGCGAACAGGACACCGAGGTGTCCGTGACCGAGTTTCACGACAATCATCGGCAACTGCTGTGTCTGGTTGCTCACGATGTCAGCCACCGTCGTGCCGCCGAGGAACAGATCAGAGCCAACCAGCGCAAGCTCCTGCACATGGCGCAGCATGATCCGCTCACCGGATTGCCCAACAGACTTTTTCTGCGCTCCAGATTCCCGCAGGTGATCCGTGAGGCGCAGGAATCTCAGGACGGCATTGCACTGATCTATGTCGACCTCGATCACTTCAAGAACATCAATGATTCGCTGGGACATGGTCATGGCGATCGGCTGCTGCAGATTGTCGCGCAGCGGCTGCGTAGCACCGTCAGCAGCGAGGACGCTGTCATCCGCATGGGCGGCGACGAATTCGTCATCATCGCAACCCTGATGCCCAAGCCCGCCAGCATCGACCTGCTGGCCCAGCGCGTACAGGCCGCAGTCAGCGCCCCGATCATTATTGATGACTCGTCGCTGTCGATCACAGCCAGCATGGGACTGGCGGTCTACCCGCGCGACGGCGCCGACCTTGAGCCGCTGCTAAAGCATGCGGACATCGCGCTGTACCAGGCCAAAGAAGCCGGACGCGGCTGTCATCGCTACTTCGATGCGCACATGAACGTCCGCGTGAGTGAAGACCTCACGCTGGAGCAGGCGCTGCGTCACGCACTGGGAAACAAGCAGTTCTACATTGAGTTCCAGCCGGTGGTGAATCTGCGCAACAACCGCTTAGCCTCTGTGGAGGCGCTCTTGCGCTGGCAGCATCCTGAGCTCGGCCAGATTCCCCCGTCGCGATTCGTGCCGGTGGCCGAACGCACTGGTCTGATCAACCAGATCGGCCAATTTGCGCTGGAGAATGTGCTGCAGCAGATGCGCATTTGGCTGAACCTGGGTGTCGCTTGCGTGCCAGTCGCCGTTAACGTGGCGCCGCAACAGCTGACCAACAGAAATTTTGTCGAGCTGGTGAAGCGGCTGACAAGCCAAGCCGGCATTGATCCACGGTGGCTCCGATTCGAGATCACAGAAGGGGCCCTGCTGCAGAACGTGCCGCAATTGGTGGGCACACTTCGTCAGCTGCGCGAGATCGGCTCGGAAATCCTGATCGACGACTTTGGCACCGGCTATTCGGGCCTGAGCTACTTGACCACACTGCCGGTCAATACGGTCAAGATCGATCGCTCGTTCGTCACCAACATGATGAGCAACGCCCGCGACGAGGCGGTCATCACCTCGATCATCGACATGGCCGCCAGGCTGAATCTGGCCACCATTGCCGAGGGCATCGAGACGCGCGAACAGGCACTGCGACTGCGGCTGTTGGGCTGCAACTTTGCACAGGGCTATTTCTTCAGCCGCCCGCTCTCGGCCAGCAGTTGCCGGCGGTTACTGCAGCGGGTGCAATGAACGCGGCGCAGGGCACCGCCAGCTAACCTGAGCGACCTGCTACGATAAGCACTGGTCAGCAGAGGTCGAAGCAGAGATGGGTCGCATATTCGAAGTACGAAAGCACGCCATGTTCGCGCGCTGGAACCGCATGGCGAAGCAGTTCGCCCGCATCGCCAAGGACATCAACATGGCGGTGAAGTCCGGCGGCGCGGACCCCGGATCAAACCCCTCACTGCGGCGCGTGATCCAGAATGCGCGCGCCGTCAACATGCCCAAGGACAAGGTCGACGCCGCCATCAAGCGCGCCAGCGGCCGCGACGCGACCAACTACAACGAGGTCATCTATGAAGCCTACGCGCCTCATGGCGTAGCACTGCTGGTGGAAACCGCCACAGACAACCCCACGCGCACCGTAGCGCATGTGCGCAGCATCATCAGCAAGCAGGGCGGGAATCTGGGCGCCAGCGGCAGCGTCGCTTTTCAGTTCCAGAAGATGGGCGTATTCCGGCTCGATCCGGCAGGCATCAATCAGGACGATCTCGAACTCGACATGATCGACCACGGCCTCGAAGAAATGGGCGAAAGCGTGGGCGAGAAGAATGAACCGCAACTGGTTCTGCGTTGCAAGTTCGAGAACTTCGGGCGGCTGCAGGAGGCTCTGGAGGCGCGCAAGCTCTCCCCCCTTTCTGCGGAGCATGAATACATCTGCAACACGCCGACCGAACTGCCGGAAGCCCAGGCCAACGAGGTCTTGGAGCTGATCGACCAGTTGGAACAGGACGACGACGTCCAGCGCGTGTTCCACACGCTGGTCTAAAGTGATCCGCGGCCGCGACCGCGCTAAACTGGCCGCCATGCAAAACAACGCTGCCCGCACCGAACTCGGCCAGTCACCCGCGCGCCGTCGCCGGCGATGGCCCTGGATTTTGCTGTTGTTGGTGCTGGCACTCCCAGCCGCCTACACCTGGTTCACGCTGACCTGGTCCTACTCGGATGGCGAACGCGTCGGCGTACTGCAAAAGCTCTCTCGCAAGGGCTGGCTGTGCAAGACCTACGAAGGCGAGATCGCCATGTACGTTGTGGGCGGTGTGGCGCCGCAGATCTGGTCGTTCACGGTGCGCGATCCGCAGGTCGCTGCAGGGCTAAACCGGTGGCTGGGGCAGCGCGTACGTCTGCACTACGACGAGCATCGCGGCGTGCCCAGCAGTTGTTTTGGCGATACCGTCTATTTCGTCGACCGCGGGGAACCCGCCCAGCAATGACTGCCATGCCGGCCATGCGTAGAGGCATCTTCAGCACAACGCTGTTGAGTGTCTGTGCGCTGGCAGCCAGTGGCCCCGACAATAACGCGGGACACAGCGTGCCTGCGCTGGACAAACCTCCGCATCCGCTGCTCGCACCGCTGATTCCGCAACTCACCAGCGGCTTCTATAGCCCCAACGGCAGCCCGACTACAGGCGACGACCAGCTACCGCCATCAACCGATCCGCATGATTTCGCAGGACGCTATGCACCGCTTGAAGCCACGCATTTGCTGCCGGGCGAGCGTGGTCGCATGGCCAGCTATACCGATCGTGGTGCGCGCGTATTCATGGAGCGTGCACAGGAGCGTATCGACGGTCACGAGCGGGTTGACCCGACCACACACTGCAATCCTGAAGGTACAGTGCGCGCATTGAATCAGGGCTCCACCGTGCAGGTGCTGCAGTCAGCGACGCAGTTGACACTGATCCACATGACAAACCATCTGGTGCGTCGCATCGCCATTGGCGGTCAGCCTGGGCCTTCAGCCATGCGCCCCAGTTCGGTCGGCACATCGATCGGTCACTGGGACGGCAACACGCTGGTTGTCGAAACGCGCGGCTTCCAGGACGACCTCTGGCTGGACGACTACGGTGATCCGGGCAGCGAACACATGATGCTGACGGAGCGCTTCACCAAACAGCCCAATGGCTCACTGCGCATTGAAGCCACACTCAATGACCCGGTGAATTACGTCGGACCGATCCGTATGGTGCGCAACTGGGGGTGGGCACCGAACGCACGCTGGATCGAGTCAGTCTGCATGACCGAGCACGGCAAGACTGCGGGTGGCAAACGATGAATGCTGCTGCGCGCCTGCTGACTTTCGCAGCCGGCATGCTAATGCTGTCCGCCTGTTCAAAAACGTCTGAAACTTCATTTAATGCTCCGCCAACACCAGCGAGCAGAACTCCAGCGCCGCCGATGATAGTGCCCACGCCCACCGCACCGGCCTTCGACATCAACGGACTCTGGCTGCCCTCAGGTGCCAGCGATGTGTTGTCTGTCGTAGGTGACAAACCGCTGCTGACGGCTGCTGGGCGCAGGCAGTTCGACGCAAACCGCACAGCGGCGGCACATGGTGACTACCGTTGGGACAACACACAGCGCTGCGAGCCGCCCGGCATGCCGCGCATCATGTCCTTCGCCGAGCCCGTAGACATCAGCAGCGATCCACATCTGATCGCACTGGCTTTCCAGCACCAGCGTCTGGTGCGGTTCATCCATCTGGACGACACCTACCCCGCCGTAACCGACACCAGTTACATGGGCGAATCGCGCGGACACTGGGACGGGCAAGCGTTGATCGTGGAAACCTCTCACTTCAAAACCGGACCGGTGCTGGACAGCACGGGCCTCCCACATGGCCCGAAACTGGTGACCACCGAGCGCATTGAGCGCGCGTCCGATGACACGCTGATCGATCACATCACCATCCGCGACGACGACATGTACCAGCGCCCGTGGCAGGCGGAAGTCACGCTTCAGCGCAAACCCGGACTGCAGTTCCATGAGGAGAACTGTAGCGCGGGCGATCCACCGCGGCGCTAAAGCCGAAGTTGCAAGCCGGTGCGTACGCAATCATGCTTGCGCCCCTCCACACCGGAACGCCTTATGACCTTCATCGAAAAACTTGAACAGTCCTGGGAGCGCTCCAACTCGCTGGTGTGCGTCGGCCTGGATCCCGATCTCGGTCGACTCCCGGCGCACCTGTCGCGCGACGCTGCGGGCGTGCTGGCCTTCCACCGTGCCATCATCGACGCGACACGCGATCTGGTCTGCGCCTACAAGCCGCAGATCGCCTATTTCGCTGCCGCCGGCCTCGAAGACGTGCTGCTGGCAACCATTGCGCATATCCGCGAACACGCACCGCATGTGCCGATCATTCTTGATGCCAAGCGCGGTGACATCGGCAGCACGGCCGAACAATATGCCCTCGAAGCCTTCACGCGTTACGGTGCCGATGCCGTCACCGTGAATCCATACATGGGCAGTGACACCCTTGAGCCTTTCCTGCGGTATCGCGATCGTGGCGTGGTGGTTCTGTGCCGCACCTCCAATCCCGGAGCCGGCGATTTCCAGGATCTGGAGATCAATGGCCGTCCGCTGTACGAACTGGTGGCTGAACGCGCCGCCACACAATGGAACGCTGCCGGCAACTGTCTGCTGGTGGTTGGTGCCACCTGGCCGCAGCAGTTGGCGCGGGTGCGGGCCATCGTCGGCGACATGCCGCTGCTGGTGCCCGGTGTCGGCGCACAGGGCGGCGATGTGGAACAGCTGGTTCGTGCCGGACGCACGGCCCGCGGAACGGGCCTGCTGGTGAACTCTTCGCGTGCCATCCTGTACGCCAGTCGCGGCAGCGACTTTGCGAGCGCCGCCCGCGCCGCGACGATAGAGCTGCAACAGCTGATCAATCGTTATCGGCAGGACTGATCAGACCTCATTCGATCTCACGGAGCACAAGCTCCGGCGTCAGCAGAGTAGGTAACTCGACGGGTCGGCCGGAGCCCGGCTTGTAAATCAAGTTGAAAGGAATCGCGCTGCGCTGGAATTTCGCCAGCTCCGCGGTGATCTGCGGATCACTATTGGTCCAGTCGGCGCGCAGTGTCGCAACATTCTTTTGCGCAAACGCCTGCAGCACGCGATCGGAATGAAACACGATCTGCTTGTTCGTCTGGCAGGTTGCACACCAGCGCGCTGTGAAATCCACATAGATGATGCGGTTCTCGGCCTGCAGCTGTGCCACACGTTCCGGCGACCACTTCTCCCACACCACAGGCGGCGGACCGCCCTGCCCCGATGAGCGCTGCACCGGCCAGCCCAGCCAGAGTCCACCGCCCACCAGCAACACCAGCGCCATCACCGCCAGTCGCGCCGCACCGCGTCTTGTGCCAGGCGCTGTCCAGCGCCCGTACACCCAGACGCCCATCGCCACGAGAATCAGACCCCAAGCCGCGCTCAGCAAATGCTCGTCGCTGATTTGTCCTGCGAGCACCCACACCAGATACACCACCGTTGCATACAGCGGGAAAGCCATCACTTGCTTGAAGGTTTCCATCCAACGCCCCGGCCGCGGCAACAGACGCACTGCCGATGGAAACACTGACAAAAGCAGGTAAGGGAGCGAGAGACCGACTCCGATGACCGTGAACACCACGAATGACTGCGCGATCGGCAAGCTCACTGCGGCACCCAACGCCGGCGCCAGAAACGGCGCGCTGCAGGGCGTAGCGACCACAGTAGACAGAAAGCCGGTGAAGAAAGTACCCGCCAGACCTGAGCGGGTATGGAGACTGCCGCCAACGGTCGTGGCCGACACGCCGAATTCCCACACGCCGCTCAAATTCAGCGCAAACACCAGCAGTAGCGCTGCCAGCATGTAGACGAACAGTGGCGACTGCAGTTGAAAACCCCAGCCGAGTTGTTCACCGCCAGCACGCAGCAGCGCTAGCAGCGCTGCCAATATCCAGAACGACAGCAGCACGCCGGCTGTGAACATCAGGCCGTGCAGCACAACATGACGACGATTCTCGCCGGCCTGATCGACGAAGCCGAGAATCTTCAGACCCAGCACCGGAAAGACACAGGGCATCAGATTCAGGATCAGCCCACCGACCAGCGCGAGTAAAAGGGTGGTCAGGAGCGATGACGGCGCAGCAGCAGGCGCCACGAGTTCGGGCGCAACGACGGGAATGTCGATGGCCGCGGCGGTCCGTCCCGCCTGCCAGCCGCCAGCCGCCACCCACATGCCGCGCAGCCGAGGCGCGGCCTCCGATGCGTCGGCCGCACGTCGCAACGTCGCGACCACACGCTCACCCTCATGCGTTACCGGCTGGTCGGCCTTGTTGTCGACCACCGATGCATCCTGGCTGAAGAAGTACAACTCACCACTGGGTTGAGCGATACCGGTTCCCACAGGTGTGGCGATGAGCCGATAACCCCCCGGCGTTGCCTCGGCTGAAAAATTCCAGTCGGCCGATACACCCGGTGAAAGACTGCGCGCCGCTGAGAAAAGCGCAGCCCGGCGCGAGTCCGCAACAGGCGCGGTACTACTGCTGGGCAAGGTTAGTGTCAGGTCAGCCTGCTCCGGCACACACTCCACTTCGCAGACCAGCCAACTGACGTGCGCCTGCAGCGTCACCGGTTTGCCCGCGGCAAGGCTCGCCGGCGGCGTCAGCGAACTGATCAGCAACACCTCGTCTTCGTAGCCGAAGTTGACCAGATCATCCACCAGCAGGCGGCGCGGATGCGGCCACTGCGTGTCGCCGGCCTGAAAGCCCTCGGGCAAGCGCCAGACAATCTTTGTCGGCAATCCCGTATCACCGGGATTGATCCAGTAGGTGTGCCATTTCGGCTTCATCTTCAGCCGCACGCCGACGTCAAATGTCTCACCGGCACGAACGCTGGATTTCTCGGCGATCAGCTCCGCTTCAACATGCGCAGTACGCACCGGAGCGGCGTGCGCGACCGTTACCAGTCCCGGCAAAGCCAGAAGAACCATCGCGACGGCGGCGATGGCCAGACGAAACGGATGCTGAGCGCGGCGGTCGTGCATAGGCTTTTGATCCGGTGGCCAGTGGCCAGCTTTGGGTGCCATTCGTTTATTGTACTGTCAGGCAGGCTGCAAACTCTGCAGATCAGCGGCTTTGCCAATGAATGGCCGCCGCCTGCAGCGCCCAATATACGTAGTTACCACGGCCTATCGACCCTTCTCCGAAGGCATACTGCCGTCGAGTGGAACAACTTCAATTCGTTCATGTCGCATGAACCACCCCTGCTTGATGGAGCCAACATGAAATTCCTCGCGCCATGGGTCTGCATTGCCAGTCTGACGATCTTTGGAGCGGCACAGGCTGCCGACGCCGCCAAACCGGTTGTTCAGGTGCAGATGCAAACCAAGGTCAACCCGATGGGGCTGGCACTGTGGGATATCACCAACCCGGCCATCGGCGACGACGGCAACCTTGATCCCAAGAAGATCACTGCAGCGCAATGGGCGCGGCTGCTGGAAATCGGCAAGGCACTGGAAGAATCGGGCCGCACGCTGGCTACGACGGGCGGAGTGATTGCAGCACTGCCGGGGGCGAAACTCCAGGACGAGGGCACAGCCGCCGCGGCGTCCAAAGCCGCTGACGTTCAGCGTTTCCTTGATGCCAAGCCGGCTGTGTTCCGCACCCACGCGCTGGCGTTGCAGAAGACTGGCGCCAGCGTGGTGACCGCAGCCACCCGGAAAGACCTCAAGATCCTCTCCGATGTCTCCAACGGGCTTGATGAGGTCTGCGAGAAGTGCCACGTGATCTTCTGGTATCCGCAGCTAGCCAAACGCTAGCTGCGGCCAGAGATCCCGTCGCTCTACTTGGCGTTGGTGCAGCCGTACGGCATGACCTTCGCACCTGGCTGATACTGCCAGTAGCGGCCACGCACTTCGGGGCTCTTGGTTGATTTGACCGTGTAATTCAGGCGATTCCGGTCATCCGAGAGCTCGAAGGTCTCCGTGTACACGACTTCGGGTGCACCCAGTACATTCGAGGTCGTCACCGTCAGCTTCTTCTTGTTGGCATCGACCACGCCGGTGGAATAACCCGCCAGACTGGGCGCGCCTACTGCTTTGTGTGGCGCGGCGGTGATGTGAACGACGCGCACCGTGTCATCTTTCTCGACTTTCATGACAACGGTCTTGTTCTTCGCAATCTGATCAATCAACTCCATCGGATAGGGCGAACCCATCTCCGAGATGGCCGGCGTGTCGTGGCAGACGATGACCGCACCGTCTGCACCCACCACCGGCGTCATCGCAGCCGTGGCCCCTGCAGCCATGCCGCTGGCGGCCGGCGTTGCAGCGGCCGCAGCGGGCGCCGGAGTGATGACATGCATGCCATGGCTGTTGTTGTCGTTGTAGACCACAGTCCAGACCGAGAACACCGTGGCCGGACGCTTGTTGATATCGTTCTCGACCACCTTGCCGTGCAGCCGGTCATCGTTGCCGATGATTTCATCTGACCAGCGCGGCGCAGCGCCACGCAGGAAGACAATTTCCTTGCCGTCAGGAAGCAGCATGTGGTTCATGAACAGGCCGAAATTAGCGCCGGCGACAGGGCCGAAACCGGACACTTTTACGGTGCTGCCGATAGCAACAGTGGTTTTCTCGATGCCCATGCGCACCAGTGCACTGACCGAATTGCTCTCGATGGTCCAGAGCTTTTCAGTGCTCTTGCCGCCATCGACCAGCATCTTGAAAGTGACATGCGGATTGGTCCATTGCACCGATTTGATGACACCGGTGAGCTCGATTTCCTTGGTGGTGTCGTACTGACCGCCCCAGCCGTGATGGGCCCGGGCCGCAGGCGCGACGCTTGCCAGCAACCACGCAAGAACCAGAGATCCAGAGAGAAGTTTGCTTTTCATGATTGATTTGCCGCTCTATGGTGACTTCGCCAATACCCCGATGTTACACCAGCCGTCGCAACAATCATCGCTCCCAACGCACACCGGGGTACAAGCCTGGCCAGAGTGACAGCTTCATACCACTCTAGTTGACTAGGCTTTGCATTCATTAACCCCCGGGACGTTATCTTGGCGGCCCCTAGATCGTTGACTTCCAACGACCATTTTCAACAGATGGAACATCTGACGCTATGAATCGCACGTCTCCTCGCTCGCACCGCCTCCACGCCCGTCACCGGCTACTGCTAACCGCACTCGCCGCCCTGGCCGCCATGAACCAGAACACCGCCCTATTGGCGGCGCAGACTGCGACGGCCTCCAAGACCGGCTCGGAGCTCGAGGAAGTCGTGGTGCTGGCCGATGCGGTACCCGGTGCGGTGATCGGCGACATCCCGCCGGAAAATCAGATGAGCCCGGAGGACATCGCAGCGCGTGGTGTGGGCACCATCAATGAACTGCTGGCCGACATCTCCGACCAGACGCAGAGCGATCAGGGGCGAGACGGTGGCTCGGGTCCCATCATTTTGGTCAACGGCCGCCGGGTTTCGGGCGTCAACGAGGTGGGCGATCTGCCCACTGAAGCCATTCTGCGACTCGACATCCTGCCTGAGGAAGTGGCGCTGAAGTACGGCTATGGCGCCGAACAGAAGGTGGTGAACATCATCCTGGTTCGAACCTTCGATGCCGCAGTCGCCAATCTCGGCGTCGGCGTATCCACCGCGGGCGGCGGCGAAAACGCCACGGGCGACGTGAGCCGCAGCCACATTCGCGACAACGATCGTCTCAATGTCGTGGGGCGTGCCCGCGCCCAGGCGGCACTGCTGGAGTCGGATCGGGATGTGTCATCGACCGCCGGTACGATCACTGACCCGACCGGCACGATTGGCAACGACAGTGGTGCGCGGACTTTGCGCCCCGGGAGCAACAATTACTCGCTCAACGCGGTCAAGGCGCATCCTCTTTCAGACACGATCAACGCATCATTCAACGGTCTGGCGAGCTATCAGAGCAGCCATTCGCTGAACGGCTATCCGTCGGCGAATCTCAGCGTGCCGGCGACCAGTCCTTTCGCAACCAGCCGCGTTAACACGACCCTGAATCGCTATCTGTCGGATACCACGCTGCGACAGAATTCCAACACGGGCAAGGCGCATGCGGGCGTCTCGATGAATGCCGAACTGCCACAGCGCTGGCGCTTGTCGGTTGTTGGCAACTACGACTACACCAACACTCAAACCCATTCAGATCGTGGCTACGATGTGCGCACTCTGCAGTCGGCAATTACTGCCGGCACCGTCAACCCCTATGGCGTTTTGTCAGCGGCGGTGCTGGGCCCGGTGACGCGACAGGATTCGACGTCGACCACTAATACGGGCAGCATCAGTGCGGTGGCGAACGGAAGTCTGTTCACGCTGCCGGCCGGCTTTGTCACCACCAGCATCCGCCTGGGCGGCGACATCAGCAGTCAGAATTCGACCAGCACCAGCCAGGACAGCAGGACCACTAATCAAAGCAAGGTGCGCGGTCAGGTCAGTCTGGACGTCCCGCTCACCAGCATCTCGAAGAATGTGCTGGCCTCTGTCGGATCGATTAGCGTCAATGTCAACGGCGCCGTAAATCAGATCACCCGCTTCGGCTCAGTAGGCAGTTTCGGTTACGGCCTGCACTGGACGCCGCGCACGGGCATCAGCTTGATCGCGTCGGTGAACCAGGACCGTCAGGCCCCGTCGCTTGGACAGATCAACGACCCTTTGATCACGACGACCAACGCCCGCTTCTATGACTATGTGCTGGGCCAGACCGTCACCGTCACCCGAATTTCCGGTGGCAATCCCGATCTAAAGGCCGACGATCGTCGCGTCTTCAAGTTCGGGGCGACGTATGCAGCGATCAGCACGACGGCGTTGAAGCTCAACTTCTCGGCCAACTATCTCGATAGCGTGACCACCAACCCGATCAGTTCGCTCAATAGCGCCACGGCGGCAACCGAATCAGCATTCCCCGATCGTTTCGTCCGTGACAGCAGCGGGAACATGGTGCTGGTGGACAGCCGTGCCGTGAACTTCGCGCGCCAGGAAAGCCGCAGCGTCCGCTGGGGCTTCAACCTGACGCGGGTGATGCGTACCTCGACGGTGAGTACGCGCAGCCAGAGCGCGGCAGCCAGCGGAGCGCGCAGTGGTGGGCGCCCCGGTGCCACGGCACCCAGTACCGCGAGAAACACACGCAGTACTCCATCGGGTAGTGGTTCATTGGAAAGCCCTGAGGGCTCAGCCCTTGGTGCCAACGCCGCCGAGGGCGGTGATGGCGGAGCATCCGCAGGCGGCTCGGGCCCGACTGAATCAGACGACAGGAATACCGGCGGTGATCGTAGCTTCGGTTCTGGCGGCGATCGTGGCTTCGGTGCGGATGGCGGCTCCCCGGAGGACGGCATGCCCTCAGACAGAGGCATGGACAGACAGTCGGATAGAGGGTCTGACAGACAGCGCAGCAGTTCCTCAGATGGCGGCGGCTCTCGCTCTAGTGGCGGCGGCAGCAGCTCCGGCGGTGGTGGCGGCGGTGGCAGCAGCGCCGGCGGCGGTGGCGGTGGCGGCGGCAGCAGCGGCGGCGGTGGCCGTAGTGGCGGTCGCGGCGGTGGCGGCGGCGGATCCACTGGCGGAAACGGCGCGCAATTCGACGTGTCGCTCTATCACAGCTGGTCGCTGGTCAATGAGGTCACGCTAAAAGCTGGAGCGCCGACCATCGACCTGCTCAATGGCGGCAGACTCGGAGCCGGCGGACAGGCGCGTCACAAAGTCACGCTCAACAGTGGACTGATCGACAACGGCGTTGCACTGCGCCTGAGCGGCAACTGGAGCAGCCCGATCAGTATCCTGGATACCGGGAACGGATCTGGAGCCCTGTACTACTCCTCACTGGCAACATTCGATTTGCGATTGTTTGCGGATCTGGGCACGCGCTTCGCCGGTAAGCCGTGGGCCACAGGTACTCGCGTGACGCTGGCGTTGACCAACGTGTTCGACAGCTACCAGACGGTTCGCAATGCCAGCGGCGTCACGCCGCAGATTTACCAGCCGGCCTTCCTCAATCCCTACGGCCGCGCGGTCAGCCTGTCGTTCCGGCGCATGCTCTGAACTTCGGCGCAGCGCCTGTAAGGACTGCGCGGATCACAGGGCCCTGCTTAATCGCAGGGCCCTGTCAGGACAAGCCTGATCCAGTTTGATGCTCGATCAGGGTCGCTTCATCCGCAGCATGAAGCGATCCGTCACGAAATGTCCCGATTCGCTGTTGCGCGCCGAGCGATCATCGGCCACGTTTTTCAGCGCCGTGCCTTCGCCATCCAGCTTGAAACCCGCCGTCGCAAGTTCGGTCTTGGCAACCGCTACATCCATGCGATGCACCTTGGACGTAGCCTCAAGACCGGCACCATCCGCGGCGTTGTGATCTTCCACGTAGAAAATGCCGCCGGCTTTGAGGTTGTCAAACACTGACTTGTTGAGACCGGCAATGTTCGCAGTCGGACCGTTGTGATAGTCGTGATAGTTCTCAGTGGTCCAGAACAAGTCGGCCTTTTCCGGCAGTGTGATCGCGGCGTAGTCCGTGGTGACCACTTTGATGTTGGGGTAGTCGCTAGCCAGCTTGTTCATCGCCTCCAGCACGCCCGGACGAGCTGCAGCGGCCTGATTCAGTAGCGCATAGACCTTGCCGCTGGGACCGACGGCCTTGGCCAGAATCCGTGTGAAATAACCGCCGCCTGGTCCAAGCTCCGCAACGATCATGCCCGGCTTCACGCCTGCGAAGGCAACGACCTCGGCCGGCTTGCGGCTGGCATCACGCTCGCGATCAGCATCCGGACGTGCCGCGTCAGCAACTGCGGCGACTACAGAAGTTGGCAACGTTTCGGCGGCATGAAGCGAAGGCGCGGAAACAAGCGTCATGGCCATGGCGGCCACTGAAAGAAATCGTGTCATGTGAATCCCCCTGAGCAAGTGAAGAGTCTGTTGGACTCGGGTAATGGCAGAGAATAGGACCATCGGAGGTGCCATGCTAGAGTCGCAGCGGCATTCCAGCATGCCGGGCAACACCATCAGGCAACCGTAGGAAATAGAGACGATGACCCATTGCATCGCGACCCGTCTGGCCGCCGCCGTAGCACTGATGGCGTGCCTGTGCGAAAGCAGCCAAGCCGCAGGCGGCCTGCTGGGGAAGTATGTGGGCGCCGGTGTTGGACAAGCCAACATCCGCATCGATCAGCGACCCGGCGATATCGCCTTGGGCCTGAAGGAAAATCACACGGCCTGGAAAGCCTTTGTCGGTATTCGCCCGCTCTCCATCATTGGCGTGGAATACGCTTACATGGACTTCGGCCAGCCCACGAGCACACTCGGTGCGCCCGGCACCTCATCAGCGGTCGTCGCGCAGGTCAAGCAACGAGGTAGCGCGTTCATGGCTGTCGGCTACCTGCCGTTGCCCCTGCCCTGGCTCGACGTGTATGCCAAGGCTGGCATCAGCAACTTGCAGACGACTCTGAGCGGTTCCCTACCCGGCGTGGTCTGCGTGCGCCCAGGTTGCAATGTCTTTGACAGCAGAACCTCGGATAAGCGCAATGTCTGGGGTGTTGGAACGCAGGTGAGCATCCCTTTGACGGACTTTGCCCTGCGCGCTGAATACGAGCGCTATGCAACCAGCAATGGCGATCCCACTCTGCTGACCGTCGCCTTACTCTGGCAGTTCTAGGGCAGAGCTGACCGGACCGCCCGAACGGCCGCTTTCGCGGCCGTCAAATACCGAAGATATTCGCGGAAAGTACGCACGTTTCCACGTGCGCTAGCGCGCGTTCATCCCGCGCACCTCGACGTAAGGTTCTCTCGTGGGCGATGCACTGAGTGCAGCGTCGTTGAAAACCAAACCGAGAGGTAGATCCATGAACAAGTTCCTGAAGTCTTTCGCACGCAAGCAACGCGGCCTGACAACGGTCGAGTACGCCGTCGCCGGCGGCCTCATCGTGGCAACGCTGGTCGCCGCCTTCACGGCGCTGGGCGGTCGAGTCGAAGCGATCATCACTGGCATCACCACCGCCATCGGGGGTTGAGCCGCGAGCAGGCTCCGGCCGGAAGATGCCGGCCGGGCTTGTTTTCCAGTACCTCAGATTTTCTCCTGACACAGGAGTGTCTCGATGACCCCCAGAACCCGTCGCAGTTTGCTGCTTATCGCAATCTCGCTGGCAATTGCCACGATGGCGGCCGTGCTCGCCAATCGCTGGGTCAACAAGCGCGTCGCCGATGTTGACGCGACTCGCCCGCGCTCATTGTCACTGGTTGCTGCAGCCACAGACATCCCGTTCGGCGCCGCAATCGAAGCGCAGAATCTGAAGACGGTTCAGATACTCGCTGCCGAAGCACCAACCGGCAGCTTCACCGACTCCCAGCGCCTGATCGGCCGGATTGCGAAATCGGATATCTATGCCGACGAGATCTTGGTCGAGCGGCGCTTTGCAACACCTGGATTGGGCAGCACACTGGCCGCAGTGGTCACACCCAACATGCGCGCCGTCAGCGTGCGCGTGGACGATGTCGTGGGTGTAGCCGGATTCATCCTGCCCGGCAACCGCGTGGATCTGATCGCCTCGCACGCCGAAGGCAGCCGCGCATGGGCTGAGACCATTCTCAGTGATGTCAAAGTCCTCGCTGTCGACCAGAAGGCCAGCGCCGACAAGGCCGGCCCGGTCGTGGTACGTGCTGTCACGATCGAAGTGACGCCCGAAGGCGCGCAGAAGCTTGCGCGTGCGAAACAGCTGGGCGCCTTGCAGCTCGCATTGCGCAACCCAACAGACAAGTCGGTGAGCGTCACCGGGATTTATCCGCCTCCCGAGGAAGCCGTAAAGGTCGCCTCGACTCCCGCCGCGGCGACCGCCGAGCCACAGGTGAAGCCTGCAGTGCGCGCCAAAACCGAACGCGGCACGACCAATGCGCCTCACCAGGCACCGGCCATCGAACACGGTATCAGCGTGATTCGTGGCACCACCGTTTCGCAAGAAGCCATCCACTAAGTCCGCATCACTGAACTCGAGGCCTCGCATGTATCACCTTAAGAAAAGCGCTCTCGGCCTGCTGATCTGCCTCTCATCGTGTTTGGCGATCCTGTCTGTTCAGGCAACCGAGCCCACTGCCGGCACCGCCTACTCACCCATCAATGCAGGCCCAGTGGAAGGTGCCGCGCCATTAAGGCTGCACATCCCCTCGCCTGAGGCGAGCAACGGCATCAGCCTGCCGCTGTTCCAGTCACGGATCATCATGCTGGATAAACCCGCCATGCGAGTGTCGGTGGCGAATCCTGATCTGGCGGACATCGTCATCATTTCACCGACTGAGTTCTATCTGCTGGCCAAGGACATCGGCGTCACGAATCTGCTGGTCTGGGATCGCGGCTCGAACACGCATGTGGCAGCACAGATCCAGGTGACCCATGACTTAGAGGGGCTCAAGGAGACCTTGCACCGACTGCTCCCGGACTCCCATATCGAGGCGCGCTCGGCACAGCGCTCCATCGTGCTATCCGGTCAGGTTCCCTCAGCCACCGCGATGAACGCCGCGCTGACCATTGCCGAGGGTTATCTGGCGCAGATCATCTCGCGCAAGGGTGAGCAGTTTTCCCAAGAGAGTGGCTCCCGGCGCGAAGACAAGAGCGTGGGCGGCATCATTAATCTGATGGAGGTCGCCGGCTCCCAACAGGTCATGCTGGAGGTGAAGGTCGCTGAAGTGGCCCGCTCCGAACTCAAGCGCATGGATCCGCGCTTCAACGCCTTTGGCACCAACGGCAAATGGGCCCTGGGCGGTGTGAATGGTGGCGCCAGCTTCCCCGACGCACTGTTCGGTGTCGACGCCCTGCGCGCCGCTGCGATCCCGTTGGGCGGAGGCGCTACCACCGGTCCCATGATCAAAGAAGTGGCCCCGACGGACCTCTTTATTCAGGACAAGGGACTGTTTGCCAGTTACCTCAGCGGCAGCTTCGCGCTCAACATTGCGCTGGACGCTGCCAAGGAGAATGGTCTCGCCAAGATTCTGGCTGAGCCCACACTCACCACACTGACCGGACAGGAGGCTTCGTTCCTCTCCGGTGGCGAATTCCCGATTCCGGTGCCGCGCGGCGTCGACACGTCGGCCATCGAATTCAAGGACTTTGGTGTCGGCCTGAAGGTGCTGCCCACCGTGCTGAGCGACGGACGCATCAACGTGCGCATCGACGTCTCGGTCAGCGAGCTGTCAAACGCCACCACAGTCACGCTGACATCCGCGCGTTCCAATTCCTCATTCGTCATTCCGTCGCTCACCAAGCGAAGTGCCAGTGGCACGGTCGAACTGGCCGATGGACAGACCATCGGTTTGGCCGGACTGATCAACGACAACATGCGCTCCATGGTCACCAAGTTCCCGGGACTGGGATCAGTGCCCGTACTCGGCTCGCTGTTCCGCAGCCAGGACTTCGTGAAGGGTGAGACCGAGTTGGTCATTCTCGTGACGCCACGCCTCGCCCGCCCCATCGACCCCAAGCGCCTGTCACTGCCCACCGACGGCTATCGCGAACCGAGTGATAGCGACTTCTTCTTAAAGGGCCGACTGCAGGCGCCCGAAGCCACCCGAAAGATTGCCCCCACTGAGGAGAAAGCGCCGTGAGAACGACAGCCAGGAAGAATGTTCTTGCCAGTGTCACTACGATCACAGCATTTCTGGTGCTCGCCGGTTGTGTGGGTGAACCGGCATCCAAGCTCGCTGACGGTTCATCAGTACGCGCAATGATCACCCAGCAGACGAATGATCCGGAGGCGACTGAGCGTAACGGCACTGCTGCGCCGGTGGGTACCGACCCGGAGATCGCTAATGCCGCGGTGGTGGGCGTGCGCAAGGCCAGCACGCGCAGCACCAACACCACTTCCAGCCCGGACATCACGTCCATCACACAGGCGATCGGGAGTCGCTGACATGCTGCGCAGCAGACAGCGTGGCATGGCAATGATCCTGATTGCTGTGGGACTGTTTGCCATTCTGGCAATCGCCGGTCTCGCTCTCGAGGCGAGCCACATCACCTATAACAAGGCCCGACTTCAGGGCGTGATCGATGCCACGGCGCTCGCTGCCGCAAAAGTCCTGGACCAGACAGGCTCCGATGAACAGGCCACGGCCGCTGCCAACACCCTCTTCCAGCAGAACATTGCTTCATTCCCCGAGTTCAAAGCCATTCTGGGAGCGACCGCTGTTCCGACGATCCGCTACTCAAAGCTGGTCAATCCCTTCCAGTCCGAGACCAGCGGCACCATCGGGCTGCATTACGTCCGGGTCAGCATCGATCAGTTCGCGGCCAGCTCCGGACTGCTGCGCATCCTCGGCCTCAATACGCTGAATGTTAAGGCCAGCGCGCTGGCAGGGCCCAGCCCTCCCGTGGCCGTTGGCTGCGACATCGTACCCATCGCACTGTGCAGCAATGGTGGTTCCGATAACGGATATTCCGCCACCAAGATTCAGACTCTGAGTTCCGGTAGTGGTACCACACCCGGGTTCTATCGCTACCTGCAGTTCGACGATACGGGCGGCGCAAGCTCGGTGCGCCAGAACCTGGCGGGCCACTACAACCAGTGTGTGGTTGTGGGTACGCGGGTACCGATCAAGAGCGGCGTGAATGCCGGACCAGCCACTCAAGGACTCAATGCGCGGTTCAATCAGTACAGCGCATCCACTGATCCGGCCACCTACCCCCCGGACGTTATCCTCAAGACGCCCAATCCACAGCTCACTGTCGACAAAAATGGCGTGATCAAGCAGGGCTCCAACGTCGTCACGTTGATCAGTCAGATCAACTACAGCTATTCGGCTTATTCGGCAGCGTTGCGCGACGGCCCGTACGATGTGCAGCCCCGCCCGACCGGACTGGGTGGCTTCAAGCGCCGCGTGGTCGCGGCACCACTCGTCGATTGCGGCGCAGAAGTCAGCAAGACGGTTCCCGTATTAGGTCTTCGCTGTCTTTTCATGCTTCAGCCGGCGGCATTGTCGGGCAGCGACGCCGCACTGTTCGTCGAGATGGTCTCGCAATGCGAAGCCGGAGGCCGCCCGGGGAATGAGCCGCCAGGCGCGCTCGGCGGCGTGTATGTGATCGAACTCTATCGCGACACGACGAGTCCGGACTCATGAGGCGCAGAGCGATATCGCCAACCGGGGGAAAGCAGCGTCATCGGCAGCGCGGCCTAGCGCTTGTTGAGGCCGCCATTGCCATACCAATCGTGCTGCTGCTGCTCATTCCCGTAGCAGAGATCGTGCGCGCTTTCGTACAGTTGAGCACACTGTCGCATCACACACGCAGTGCCGTGCGCTATCTGGCCGAGAACGCCGTCAGCGATACCACCGGTGTGCCGGTGCTCACGGCGGACTTGATCGCGAAAGCACGCAACCTCGTGGTCTATGGCTCGCCCGACGGTGGCACCACGCCCGCATTCCCCGGCCTGACGACCAGTGAGGTTCTGACCCCGGTCATCACGTCAGAGGGAAACATTTCGCTGACCGTCACTCATCCCTACCAATCATTGCTGCAACTTGGGGGTCGCCTACCCGGCTTTGGCTACGGCGCCGATATGACACTCAAGAATCTACCCCTGACGGTCACCTACAGCATGAGGCCACTGTGACGTCCGGCCAAAGCAAATCACCCCGTCAGCAGCGCGGACTGAGCACCGTGGAATTTGCCATCGTCGGCTCGCTGGTATTTCTCGTCGTACTAGGCGTCATCGAAACCAGTCGAGCCGCTTTTGCGCGCGCAATGATCGAGGAAGGCGTGCGGCGTGCGGCCCGGCTGGCCGCGGTGTGTCCGCTCAATGATCCCTACATCACCAATGCGGCACGCTTCACTGAAAGAAACTGGGGCACAAACATCATTCCACAGCTGACCGCCAGCATGGTCACGCTGCAGTACCTCGATGAGCACGCCGCCTGGATTCCCGACCCGCTGACGAATTTCACCTCGATCCGGTTCGTTCGGGTGACGACCGCAGGTTACGAGATCCCGCTGTACATCCCTTTCGTGAACCTCACCTACAAACCGGGGCCGCTGTCATCCACACAGCCGGCTGAGAGCCTCGGTGTTCAACCAACGGATAAGCCGCCATGCCACTGACAGACACAAATGCCCAACTGCCGATCCTGATCACCGGCTCCTCGGAACCCGCCGTGAAGCGGCTTGCCGACTTGCTGCACGACGAACCGGACTGGAAAGTCACGGCCCTCGTCGTGCACTCGACCCAACCGGTGACCGACGTCTTGGCCGCGGCAACCGCTCCCGATAGCGCGATGCGAGCCATCGTCGTGGCTGGCGGCGACGGCGATCTGGGCGTGCTGGAAGCCCTCGCAACGCTGGATCACAAGCTGCATGCGCCCGTGATTGTCTGCGGCTCACTGCAGAGCGCCGAGGCCACCCGCGCGGCGATACGCGCCGGTGCAGCGGACCTGCTCTCTGGGAGCCCATCACCACCCGACCTTGTCTCGGCACTGCAACGTGCCGTCTTGCAGCCTCTACGCCACGATGGTGAACACGAACTCGGTCGTCTGGTCACCATCATCGGCGCTGCCGGCGGCGTTGGCGCCAGCTTCATTGCCTGCACGCTGGCACATCTAAGCGCCACGGTCTGGCATCGCCGAACACTGCTGATCGACTCCGATCCGCTCTACGCTACGCTTGGCGCCGCACTCGGCCTAAAACCAAAGCGCGGACTGATTGAGGCACTGCAGCAGCTTGACGGCCTAGATGCAACGGCGCTGCAGGGATACATCACCCGCCACCCCAGCGGCCTAGGTCTTCTGTCATGTGTGGAGGACTCAGCCATCGCGCCACCCGTCGATGGCCACTCATTTCCCACACTGCTGCGAATGATTCGCGAAGGCCACGAGCAAGTCTTCATGGAAGGTCGGCGCTGGCTGGAACCGGAAACCGTCGCGGCCGTGAATGATTCGCAGCATGTGGTGCTGGTGCTTGAGCAATCAGTACTGCACGTCCACAACGCCGCCCGGCTGTTCCATATGCTCACACAACATCTAAATGTCCCGGCGTCACGGATCACTGTTGTTCTTAACCGCTATTCGCGGCATGCCACCGTCCAGCCAGACACCCTCTGCAAAGTCATCGGCTGTAGCGATCCGATACTGATTCCGAACATGCACGGATTGGCTCTCGACAGCATGGATGCCGCGATACCCCTGTTTGAGCTGGATCGCAAGTCGCCGCTGTCGCGGGCCTTAATCAATCTCGGATCGCATCTGGTAGAGAACGCGACCACCGAACCCGACGGGCTGCTGCGCCGGGCCATGTCGGCCATTTCTTCAAGGATATAGACGTGATCCTCGCTCGGTACCCGAACAACGGCCACAACGGCGGCAATGGCAGCAACGGCACCAAAGCCAGCGCGCAGGATCGCCTCCGGGTGCTCACGCCGCTGGAGGTCGAGTGGAAGCAGCGCATCCTGCAGAAGATTCTGCGGCTTCTGGACCTTGCTCAGCTCTCCAAGGCAGAGAGCCAGACTGCACGCACCCAGATCCGCGAACTGACAAACAGATTGTTTTTGGAGGAGTCCGCGCCACTGAGCCTGACTCAGCGTCAGCTCATTGCCAGCCAACTGGAGGACGAGGTCATGGGCCTCGGCCCACTCGAGCCGCTGCTGGCCGATCCGACCATCTCGGACATTCTTGTGAACGGCTGCTCCAACGTATTTCTCGAACGAGGCGGGAAGCTTGAACGCTCAACGGTGCGCTTCCAGGATGACTCCCACCTCATGAATATCATCGATCGCATCGTGTCCGCCGTCGGGCGCCGCGTAGACGAATCCTCACCCATGGTCGATGCGCGCCTCAAGGATGGATCGCGCGTGAACGTGATCATCCCGCCCCTGGCTATTGATGGCCCCGTCCTGTCAATACGACGTTTCGCCGTTGAGCGACTCACGCCGGAGAACCTGATCGAATTCGGAACCCTCAGCGCACAGGTTACCGACCTGCTCAGAGCTGTTGTACGTGGACGACTCAACGTCATGATCTCGGGTGGCACAGGATCGGGCAAGACGACACTGCTCAATGTTCTCTCCGGCTTTATTCCAGAGAACGAACGCATCGTCACCATTGAAGACTCGGCTGAGTTGCAATTGCGACAGCCCCATGTGGTCAGACTTGAGACCCGACCACCGAATATCGAAGGGCGCGGACAGGTCACGCAGCGTGACCTCGTAAGAAATAGTCTACGCATGCGCCCGGACCGCATCGTCGTCGGTGAGGTCCGCGGCGCCGAGGCGCTGGACATGCTCCAGGCGATGAACACTGGCCACGATGGCTCACTGACCACCATCCATGCCAATTCCGCTCGCGACGCCCTCAGCCGTGTCGAGACCATGGTTGCCATGAGTGACATTCGCTTCCCGATCCAGGCGCTGCGCGCGCAGATCGCCTCGGCCATCAATGTCGTCGTACATACCGAGCGACAGGAAGACGGCGCACGCCGTCTGATCAGTGTTCAGGAGATCAACGGCATGGAAGGAGAAACCATCACCATGACAGAGATCTTCAGCTTCGTGCGCCAGGGTATGACAGCCGACCACAAGGTCATTGGCAGCCTCAAGCCCACCGGCATCGTGCCGGGGTTCTATAAACGGCTCAAGCAGCGCGGCATCCCGCTGCCTCTCGAGACATTCAGTCAGGCTGCACATGAGGATTCACACCGATGAACACACCTCTCGTCGTTTTCGTCGCTTCGATCTTTCTGGCTGTCTTCCTTCTGATGCAGGGACTCGTAGTCCCGACCATGGGCTCCAATGCCCAGATGCGTCGGCGTTTGCGCCGACGCCTCAATGCCCTGCGGGCGGAACAACCTGATATAGCACCGTCACTACTTCGGACCCGCTATCTCGAAGGGCTGACACCCTTCCAGAAGCGGCTCGAGAGCCTACCCGTCATGCAGTCGCTCCGGCGCATCGTCGAACAGGCGGGACTCGACCAGCCGGCGCATCATTTCGTTCTGCAAGCTCTGTTTCTCGGACTGTGTGCCATCGCCATCGGCGTGGTTGCCGGTTTCTCTGCGGTCATGGCATGGGCACTCGGTGCAATCGCAGGCGCGGCACCCTTCGTTCGACTCGGATTCATGCGCGGGAGGCGAATCCAGGAGATTGAAGAACAACTGCCGGATGCCATCGACGTCATTAAACGCTCCGTACGCGCTGGCCATCCATTCATCGCCGCCATCCACCTAGTCGGAGAGGACTTGGAAGGTGCGATCGGGAAGGAGTTCGCCACTACGGCGGCCGACTTCGCCTATGGGACCGATCCACGTGCCGCGCTACTCGGGCTGGTCTCACGCGTTCCCAGCATGACGCTGATGGGATTTGTCACAGCCGTGCTGATCCAGCGCGAGACCGGTGGCAATCTCGCTGAAATACTCGAGAATATCTCGCAGGTCATCCGCGCACGCTACCGCTTCCAGCGCAAGATACGCACCCTGTCCGCCGAAGGTCGCGTCTCAGCCTGGGTGTTGACGCTCATGCCCATCTCATTGGCGGGCGTTCTGCATCTGACCAGCCCGCATTATCTGCCGATCCTGTTCCAAAGCCGCAACGGACTCACCCTACTCAGCGTGTCCAGCGTGCTCATGGTGATTGGCATTTACTGGATGCGGAAAATCATCCGAATCGAGCTTTGAGAAAGGAAACACCATGACCCCCACTCTTGTGCTCGTCGTTGGCCTGCTAGGGGCCGCCGCATTCCTGTCCACATGGGTCATTGCCTCATGGCTGGCCAATATCAGAGATCCGGCGTATCGAAGACTGGCCTCCATGAGCCAGATTGAGCATCCGGGCGCGGCGTTGCCGACCGTCACAGCGAAGTGGATTGAGCGACTGTCGTCACTGGGCAGCTGGCTCCTTCCGGGCTCAAAAATTGAGCAAGCCCGGATCGAACGACTGCTGTTCCTAGGTGGCTTCCGCGAACCCAGTGCGTCATTGGCTTTCTTTGGCACCAAGACAATGTTTCTGCTTCTCCTGCCTCTGGGCTGGCTCATTGCCTCAGGCTGGCTGCCTGCCCTGGTCAGAACGCAGCGCTGGCCCATCGCCGTACTCGTCGCATTCTTGGCATTGATCGGACCGAACCGCTGGCTTGAGAGGCGTGTGGCGCGTCGACAGCGGCGGCTCCGTGATGGCTTCCCTGACGCTTTGGACATGCTGGTGATCTGCGTGGAGGCCGGACTAGGACTGACCTCCGCCATCGCGCGCGTCGCAGAGGAACTCCAGTACACCCATCCGGATCTCGCTGCTGAGCTGGAGATCGTCAACGCGGAGATGCGCGCCGGCGTCGATCGCGAAGTGGCACTCAACAACCTCAATGTCCGCACGGGTCTGCGCGAGATTCGCGGTCTGGTCACCCTACTCGTCCAGACACTGCGATTCGGCACTGGTATCGCAGACAGCCTGCGAGTCTACTCGGCCGAATTTCGGGATCAGCGCATGCAGGCCGCCGAGGAGCGTGCTGGCAAGATCGGCACGAAGCTGATCTTCCCGCTGATCTTCTGCGAATTCCCTGGCTTTTTCGTGATCGCGGTGGGTCCGGCGGCCTTGCGCCTCATGGAAGTGTTCGGAAAATGAACCGTTCCGCAAAAACCAGCGGCTCGCATGGCTTGGCAATGATGCTGACCGTCTTTGCGCTGACCGGCTGCGCGACAAACACCGCGGCAACACTCTCCTCCAAGCGTGCGGCCGAAGAGGCCGCCGTGCTGGCCGCTACGATCGCGCGTGGCGACGCCGCTTTGCAGGCGGGCCGTCTGGATGAAGCACTGGTTCAGTACATCGATGCGGCCGAGCAGGATCCAAAATCCGATGCTGCGCTGCTGCGCATTGCTCAACTGCACGAGTCTGCTGGGAACATGGAGCCCGCCATACGCGCGCTGCAGTTGGCCGCCCAGCGCGACCTGCGTCAGGGACTAACGCCGCAGCGCCTCGGCTTTCTTTCACTGCGCGTCGGCGATGACGAGCACGCCGGGCAATACTTCACGCAGGCACTGGAACTCGATTCCGGATTATGGCCCTCCCGTATGGGCCTGGGCCTCATCGCCGAGCAGAGCGGCGATCTGGAGTCGGCACGCCGGTATTACGATGATGCCCTGACCATGCAGCCGAAATCTGCTGAGTTGCTGGCCTACAGCGCCCGCACCCATCTGGCACTGGGTAACGTAGAGCGCGCTCGCGAACAGGTCAGCCTATCGCTGGCGATCACTCCTTCGTCCGCTGCGCGACTGGTCTGGGGAGATCTCAGGGCTCAGGCCGGAGATTACTCTCATGCGTTTGATTCCTATCAGACCGTACTGACGACTCCGCTCGCCTACCAACGAGTGGGGGAGCGGGCCATGGAACGCAACGACTACGCCTCGGCAGTAAAATTCCTAGAAGCAGCCGCACGAATCTCGCCCACCTATCTCGAGACGGCGCATCAGCGCCTGGCCGTAGCCAGGGAATACCTGGCCGCCGGGAGACGATGACCGCGAATTAAAAGTGGTGGTCGTAGTTGTCCCTATTTCCCGTGTGCAACCCCTCAGGATTTGCCGCTCTCCTAGGCGCACAGTAGCTCCCGGTCATTCGCGATCGCAGTGATCAGCCGGATGTCCAACGTACCTGAGGAGCTGCAGCCCGTGAATGTGATGCATGAGATCGAGCGGAATGACCTGCTGCGAGAGTTATCCGAAGAGAGCAGAAACCGACTTCTGCCACACCTCAGCCCAGTTACGCTGCCCGCAGGCCACGTTCTCTCCGGCGTCCGGTACAGCGGAGCGCATGTCTGGTTTCCCACCTCCAGCGTCGTAACGCTGCAGCATGTACTCAAGGATTCCTGTTCGGCGCAGTTTGGCATCGTCGGTCGCGAAGGAGCCGTAGGCCTCCCAGCGCTATTCAGCGACCGCACCTGCAGCGACCACGCCGTGGTGCTGCAGGGTGGCAGCGCCCTAAAAATATCAAGATTGACGTTGCGGAGTGAGTTCCACCGCTCGCAGGATCTGCGTGACATTCTGATGCAGTACAGCTGGGCGATGATGCAGATCGCGGCTCAGACTGTGGCCTGCAACACACACCATTGTTTGAACGATCGGCTTTGCACGTGGTTGCTTCTGGTCATGGATCGCATGCACGGAAACCACCTGTCGGTCACTTACGAAGAACTGGCCAACCTGCTCGGCGTGCGTCGCGAAGCTGTGATGCAGTCCGCCCGTCGCTTGCAGAATGCCGAACTGATCGAACACCGACGGGGCTGCCTGTCCATTCTCGACCGACAGGGGCTGGAGGCCAGTGCCTGCGAATGCTACGCATCGGCCCGCCGCACGGTGAGTCCGACAGCCCTTCATGACACTGCCCACAGGCGGCACGAGCCGGTGCCGATGGTGGCTTATCGCTGATCTTTCAGGAGTGGCGCGCCACAACCGCATTAACCACGAACTCTTATGTCATTGATTTGATCGTGGTTTATGGCAGGCCACAGCGCGCCATTCCTTAGTGCGAAAGCACCGTGCACACCCGACCACGGTTAGCCGTTAGCCGAGCAGCGAATCTATGCGCCGTCCATGCCTCCGCCCATTCCACCGCCTGAGCGCCCAGACTCCCGGACCTTCTCAACCATCGAAGTAAATTCATCAACGCTCAGCACGCCGTCGTTATTCGAATCAGCGGCCTTGAGGAACTCACCTACTGACATTGTCGGCTGGCTGAGTTTTTCTGAAGGTTCGGTCGCTCCCGTATCGGGGCCGGCCGGACGGCGTCCGAGTGGGACGCTTGAGAACCCGGCGGTGAGCTCATCCAGGGTCAGCTTGCCATCTCCATTCTTGTCCAGCTGCTTGAAACGCGCAGCTAAATCTATCCGGCTTTGCTCTTTGCGAGCGTCGCCATCAGGGGCGTTTTGAGCCATTGCCAAACCCATCACCATGGAGGCGATCGAAGCAGAAATCAGCTTTACAGACATGCCTTTGACTTCCCGAGCAGGGTTTTGTATTTCATCTTGGCCAAAGTGCGCTGAGCAGTTGGGACAAACGCACACCCGCTTCGATCATAGCATCGTGCTGAAGGTTAACCCTACGTTCCGCATAGGACTCTGGCGTATGCGCCTCCCATACGCAGCGATTATTGGCCGTGCAGCTGCGCGCCATGAACTGCATCCCGTCGAACACCCGCAAGCTGTTGCGCGCTGACTCGCTGGCCCAAATCTCCGGCCAGCTTTCGACCGGACCCGGGATAAGTGAGTTTGACCTAGCGGCACGAGCGGCTTCCTGAAAAAACAGCGGTTGAACCACGCCCTCAGGGGCTTCGTCCCATTCCGCATGGAGGGAACGACCATCATGCCGGATTAGATTTCCACCGCGAGTCTCGGATTCCGCTAAAAACTCTTGAGCTGAGACGATCTGCCCAGCGCTGTCGATGTGGACGGCTGCGACATGTAATGGCTGATGAAGGTCTCCTACCCAGTGTACGAGCAGTCGCAACGCGACAACTTTGGATGGAATATAGAATGGGTCCGGCGCTTGCCTTCCAGCGAGCACTGCAACCGCGGCCTTGATTCCGGAAACAATGTCGTGATCGCTACTACCTTCAACACCCGGCCGATAAACACTCATCGAGGAATCAAGGTCGGCGTAGTGATACTGCCGGTGGCATGTTTCCTGACCAGGCAACACAGTGCAGCGACCATCGTTACGCATCACGTAATCGACCATCTGCTCACGCCCTTCCGGAGTGTCGAAAGGCTGACACTCCGGGAAGCGATCACTGGAGACGTATCGGAACGATCCCTGTTCATCCACGCCCTTGGCACAATCAGCCCATACTGAGGCGGTTGACAGCGATTCGGCGCGCAGGATGTCCCTGACATGTTGCTGTGCGGGCGTTCCTTCTATTAGACGATCAGCGATCCCGCCAATCACTTGGTGCCCAATCGCATTCCACGCGCATGAATCGGCACTGTTGAATGCCAATAGCAGCACAATCCATCTGACTTTCCACTGCATCGGGCTACCCGTTCCACTGTCATCATTTGGCACCTAATGTGACTGTGGGGTCGAATTCTTACAGGCTTGTGACATACGCCGTTGGCCTGGCGGCTGATAGGAGCGTCACAATGAATGACCCACTCGGGACCACTAAAGGGCCATCTGCAACTGCCCCGACAGCCGCGATGATGGCGGGCCATGAATCGGGCTCCATAGAAATGCCTTCGCGACTGAGAGCTAAAATGCCAAGATAGATCGCATGAACGTCCTTAAGACATTGCGCCCCTTACGCATCCTGCCAGGCGATATCAACGGACTACTGGCGTTGTCCGTCGATAACTTGTCCGTCATGGCCCTGTTGGCGGGGATCCTGATCGGCGGCTTCGGCGTGCCCGCCGATACCGTCCTTGGTCGTATGATTCCGGGCACAGCATTTGGCGTCCTAGTAGGCGACCTTCTTTACACCGCTCTGGCTGTAAGACTTGCACGCCGCTTAGGCCGTACCGATGTCACCGCCATGCCGTTTGGTTTGGATACGCCATCCACAATTGGCATGGCCGTGTTGGTGCTTGGACCCGCGTTTGTACGTTTCAGGGCATCCGGCTTAGATGCCGAGGCGGCTGGCCTGGAGACTTGGCATCTGGGTATGGCGGCGACGATGGTTATGGGCCTGGTGAAGCTGCCTTTGTCGTTTGCTGGCCGATCCTTACGACGCATCATTCCGCAAGCAGGCCTATTGGGATCACTTGCCGGCATCGCTCTGATGCTCATTGGCTTCCTGCCGATCATCGAGTTGATGCAGTCACCAGTGATTGGCTTCCTCAGCCTTGGTCTGGTGCTCTATGCGCTGGTGGCGAAGGGCCGTATTCCAGGCGGACTGCCCGGTGTTCTGTTTGCCGTGCTGGTCGGTACTGCGCTCTACTACATCCTGTGGATCTGTCAGTTCTCCGGCATGGTCTTTCATACGCCGGTGCTCACTCCACTGCGATTTTCATTGCCGCGCCCTGACCTAGAGATTTTGCATAGTTTGCCGCTCGCCTTGGGCTATCTACCGCTACTGGTTCCGTTTGCGCTGTTGACGATCATCGGCGGAGTCAACAACACCGAAAGCGCGCGTGTCGCGGGCGATGACTACGACGTCCGTAGCATTTTGTTAGCGGAAGGGGCTGCCACCTTGGCCGCCGGCTTCGTGGGTGGCGTAGCTCAGACGACACCGTATATCGGTCATCCGGCTTACAAGCAAATGGGCGCACGCGTTGCCTACACCTGGCTGACTGGGCTGTGCATCGGCATCGGTGGCATCTGTGGAGTTCTATCAAACCTTCTTGAATTGATTCCTATCGCCGTACTTGCCCCTGTGCTCATCTACGTCGCTCTGGACATGACTGTGCAGGCCTTTCAGGCTATCGATGCCCGCCATTCCGTTGCTGTGGTATTTGGCTTCTTTCCAGCCATAGCTCGTATGGTCACGATTGAGCTGAGCAACACCACATTTCTTTCGCCGGAACGCTTCAACGAGCTGCTGACAACAACCACCGGTGGGCTGCCACAGTTGGCTGTCATCGTGGCATTGGGCAACGGATTTATTATCACCGCCACAATCTGGACGGCGGTCGTAGCCGAGATGATCGACTCGAGAATGCGCAATGCAGCAGCCTTTCTGGCTGTCGGAAGCGTGCTGTGCTACTTCGGCATCATTCATTCGGTACGTGCAGATGGAAGCATGTATGCGCTATGGCAACTGAGCGGAGTATCACATGCCGTTGCCATCCAGTTCTGCACCGCCTATGCGGGACTCGCAGCAACACTGTGGCTGTTATCAACATTCCTCGCGGGCAAGCCCAAACCCTCGAACTGACCCGGAAATCTTGGTCTAGGTTGATTGTTTATCTTTATGAGCAGGAGACCGCGGAACTTCGAAGCCTGACGCGTTGCCGTGAAGCAGGCGCTCTGGTGCGTTTGAAGCACGCTTAAAAAGCGGCTAAGTGGACATCCCCCACCCCACCACGGCTCCTAACGCAACCACTAACACTGGTGAGATTCGAGCGAATACGAGTAGGCCAAAGGCCGCAAGGGCGAGTAAGCAGTCTGAGCGGGCATGAATTGCACTTGTACACACTGGCTCATACAGAGCCGCTGCCAATATGCCCACCACCGCTGCATTGATGCCGCCCATGGCGCGTCGCACACTCTCGCGGTGCCGGAGAGTATCCCAGAACGGTAGCGCTCCAAAAACCAGAAGGAAGGCTGGCAGGAAGATTGCCCCTAACAGCATCAATCCGCCAATCCAGCCGCCCAAAGGCGAGAACATCGCAGCACCGACGTAAGCCGCAAATGCGAACAGCGGCCCAGGTAGTGCCTGTGCAGCTCCGTAACCGGTTAGGAAGATGTCGTTACTGATCCATCCTGGCGGTACCACGCCCGCTTGCAGAAGCGGCAATACGACATGGCCACCGCCGAAAACAAGCGCGCCGGACCGGTAGAAAACTGAGGCTGCACTCAGCCAAGGCGATGACCAGACAACAGCGAGAGTTGGCAGTAACAGCAGCAATAAAGCGAAGAGTCCCAGCAGCACTCCGCCAGTGCGTCGACTGACACTGCACTCCGAACGAGCGGCCGGCAGCATGGGGCGCTGAGGCTGCATCCAGTAGCCGGCAAGACCGCCGAGCAGAATGACCCAGATCTGCCCGACGGCTGAAGGAGCGGCAATGAGGATTGATGCGGCACCCAACGCGATTCCCGCACGCAGACGGTCAGGACAAAGTGATTTGGCCATGGCGCACACGGCTTGTGCGACCACGGCGGCAGCCACAACCATCAGCCCATGCAATGCACCCGACAAGGCCAAAGCGGGCCATTGAGCAATACCGTAGGCGAACAGAATCAGCGCGATGGCTGAAGGCAGTGTAAAACCCAGCCACGCCGCCAGCGCACCCAACCAACCCGCGCGCTTGTGCCCTAACGCCATGCCAATCTGGCTACTCGCGGGACCCGGCAGGAACTGGCAGAGGGCAATCAGATCGATATAGGACTGATCATCAAGCCACCCTCGACGCTCTACGAACTCAGCACGGAAGTAGCCCAAATGCGCGATCGGACCGCCAAAAGAGCTGCAGCCGAGCTTGAGGAAGGCACGCAGGACCTCAAGGACCGATCCTCGACGGAGCGATTTGGACACTGGAGCGATGGTGGCAGGTACTCCCTAAGACTACGGCTGGCGTGGCGATCAGCCAGACCTTAACGCCACCGGCTGCGAATCATACCTGGCCGCAGGATACACGCCCTCCCGCGACACTACTTAGCGCCAGAGAAGACCTGCTGTTTGAATTCGGGGAGTTCGTTGCGATCAACAGCAAAAGCGTAGATTTTGCTAGGTGCATCCCGTACGAAATCATTATCGACGCTGACCAGAAGCAGGTGCCGCCCATCCGGAAGATCGGGTCCGAATGCGAGGCCTTCGTACTTCTCCACAACAGTCTCACCCGCTGCCTTCAAGGTCGCGGCCAAATCAAACAACACGCGCTTCTTAGTGGGCTTAACAACCGCAGGGAGGCCAGTCTGCGGCAACTGAGCTACAGCGGAAATATCGGTTGCACCCTCGAGATCGATGAGAGTAATCAACTTGACCGATCCACCCCCGGCCTTGCCATCGCGCTCGATTGCCAGAAACTGATGCTCATTGACCGCAAGCAACTCACTGTTGCCGGTCGTCGGAGCCGACTGCTCGTAAACAAACTGACGGGTCGCACACGAGGCCTGAGTTCCAGCCGAGCAATGACGCAGGTCAATACTGATCAGCCGTGAATAGATACCCACCGCAGACTTGCCATCTTCAGCACTGAGCGCGTGATCCTGGAGCAAGGGGGCCTGCATGAGCCCGACGAGCGTTCCGCCATCCGGCGTAATGGCCAGGCCTTCCATACCCTTGTTAGACACGCGGCCGGTGGTATTCGTCGCGATCTCCTGCTTGCCGATCGCGGCCGCCTTCTGCACCACAAACTCAGAAGGAAGCACAAAACTGCGTAGCCGCTGGCCAGTACTCATGGCAAATTCGTAGACGAATGGGCCGTATTCGTCAGACACGAAAAAGCTCTTTCGATCACTGGCAACGCGCAACCCTTCGGAATCCAGACGCATGCTCCGTGTTAGAACAGTCGGATCGATTCCGCTACTGAGCCCCGTGAAATAGCGGCGCTCAGGGTTGCCGGTCGTAGCCCCTGTGAGCGGCACCTCACTACTCAACAGCGAGGTGCTCTTCAGCCGGCCAGCAACACTCCAGCCATGGCTGGCATCGCCGGTCACTTCGATATCGATAGCCTGAACGCGGTTAATGAAGGACTGCGTGTTATCCACGCCGTCGCCGCCCGCATAGGCCTCGGCGTTGGGGCCGCGGTCGGGTAGGACCAGATAACTGTTGCCGCGGCCCGTCCAAGCAATAGCTGAAAACCCGCCGATGACTGCCGGCGACCGAACACCGTCCTCCAGCTTGCCGCTCAGCCCGGATTTATCCAATCCATCCAGTGTGGCGACACCGAGGTAGGTGACCGCGGCACCGGCCCTTGAACAGGCCAGTGCCGCGAGAACCGCTACAGTCAGGCGGGAGTACAGCACTTCAGAGTTCGCCCGAAAGCGTCAGGAAGTAATTGCGGTCCGGCAGAACATTGAAGGCATCCTTCGTGTAGGCGTTCACCGCCGACGCATCGATACCGTTCAGGACCTGCACCTTGTTATTGAACAGGTTGCTCACCTGGAGACGCAGCTTGTAGCTCTGGAAGAAGGAGTTGGACACCTTGGCGCTGTACCCCAGCGACCAATCGGCGAGCCAATACTTGTCGCTATCAGCCCGACGAGTCGCACCACCGCCGGCTACATCCGGGTTGGTGATGGTGTCGTAAACCGCCCAGCTGTCCACGAACTTGTCGGTCAGCGCGGTGGTGAAACCACCATTGTCATAGACAAGTCCGAGCGCTGCAGTGTTCTTGGGAACTGTCGGCACATCAAGGTTCGAACCCTTGAACTTGGCACTCGCCATGGCGTAGTTCCCGTACACACTGAGCCCGTTGCCAAGCGAGTAAGTACCCTGGAATTCAACGCCCTGATACTTGGCTCCTTGAGCGAGACCAATGTAGAGCGGATCACCAGCAGAATTAGTCGGACCCTTGTAGGCGTAATTCTTGAAGTCGATGTAATAAACATCGGCATCCGCATTGAACCTGTCCGTCTGGTAGACCGTGCCAACCTGATAGTTCATGGTCTCAGCCGGCTTGATCGTGTTGTTGCTCGGCGTATCGACGTAGAACTGATTCAGATTGGGTGACAGCATGCCCTGAGCCACCTGCGCGTAAGCAGACCAGGTCGGCGCAAACAGATAGTTCGCTGAGAGGTAACCCAGCGTCTTGGTATCAGTGTGGCTGTAGTAGAGCGGCAGGCGCGCCTTGGTCCCATTGACCGTCGCTTCGATGTCTCGCTTGAATTTGAAGTACTTGAGGCCGGCGTTAACCGTCAGCGCGCCAGGGTGCCATTCGTACTCCGCGAAACCCTGTGAGGCGCGAGCCCATTCCACCATGTCGTAGCTGTAGTTGTAATCCTGCGCACCAACCGCGGTCAGCGGATTGGCAGCCACGGGCGCGAACAATACGGTTGCCGACGAAAGATCGGTGGCCGTATCCCCAGTGTTCGTGTAATTCAGACCATAGAGGAAACGGGGGTTCCGAGTGTAGTCAAACCACATCCCAGTCTTAAAGGTGCCGATCGAGTCCTTGCGCGAGAGAACGAGGTAATCACCGTAGTTCCGATAGCGATTAACTTTAAAGGAGCCGATGTTGTTCAGAACGCCGCTGACCGTCTTGACCTTCGGCGCTTCGCGGCTCTGGTTGTCGTAGTAGTAAGTATAGACCTTGTTGCTCAGTTCCCAGTTGTCGCTGAGTTTGGAGTCGATTCCAACGTACTCAAAATCCGCCACCTTTTCCTGATAGTTGTAGAGGCGATTATCAGTGGCGAAAGGCGTGTCGCTGAGACCATAGTTGCGTCCCAGTGTATCGATTTGCGCCTGCGTAACGGTGCCAGGATTGCTAAAGCGAATCTTGTTGTAAGAGCTCAGGAGAGTGATCGTCGTGCTCTCACTTAGCGGCTGCAAGAACTTCAGGTAATACGTGTCGCGCTTCATGTCCGAGGCGGTGCGATAACCATCCGTCGTCATGCGCTGGAAGCTCACGATTCCCGTGGCGTTATTCAGCTCGGCAATGCGGCCGGTGTTGAATTCAAAGTGGGACAGGCTCGTGTCCCAACTGCCGCGACTCAGCGTCGGGACGAACACCATGTCCTCACGCGGATCCTTGGAATACATGGCAATCGTGCCGCCAAACGTGGCCTGGCCGATGGTGCTGGCCGTACCCGGGCCACGGTCCACCACCATCTTGCCGACAACCTTCGCTGGGAAATAGCTGGTGCTGTGATGCGACCAGTCGTTCTGGTCACCGAAAGGAATACCGTCGTACGTCACGTTGTAGGACGCGTCATCAAATCCACGCATCGTCAGATGCTTGGATTCGCTCAATCCAGGGCCATTTGTCTCGACGTTCGAGACGCCCGGGGCCAGATTCGCGATCGTGGCGTAATCGGCAGTCGGCACCATGGTGTTGGCAATGCGCTCGATGCCAATTTCAGACTGAGGCTGCATTGCATCCAGCCGGCTGCTGGTCGGCGCCTGGGTCAAGGCAGAGGTTCGCTGGGCCGTCACCTCAACCTCTTCCAGAAGATTGCTTTTTTCGGCAGCGAAATCAGCGGCATGAGACAGAGCTGAAGCAGCGGCGCTCGCTGCAAGGGTAATCAGGCGCAGGCTGATCGTGATTTGTCTACTAGACATAGCGATGGCAGTTCCTATGATGAGGCGTATCGAAGACTGATTAAGCTAGCGACACTTTGTGACAGATTGGGGACGCTTTCGTGACAGCACAATCACAACTGCCCATTTATATTCTGGACAACGGTGTCGAAAATCCGCTGCAATATGGAGCGGTCTAAGTTCGACCGATCGGACCTGACTTCACGATCACTGCCACGGGGCCATCGCTCACCATGAATCATTCGTCTAGCTTCCACGCCCTGCGATTTTGCGTGCTAATAGCGGCTTGGCTATTCCCGGCTTTCCCGGCTGCTGGCAGGAATGTTGTGTTGTTCGTAGCAGACGGGCTGCGCCCCTCCTCCGTGAATGCGACGGATACGCCTGCACTGGCTGCTGTTCGGGACACCGGGGTGTACTTCGCCAACAGTCACTCCGTGTTTCCAACTGTGACGATGGTCAATGCGGCCAGCATTGCCACCGGCCATCTTCCTGGCGACACAGGCATTTACGGCAACAATCCGTGGATCCGCTACCGCAGCTTCGATACCGGAAACTTCAGCAAGCCCGCCGGTTCACCAATGCCATTCCTGGAGAACGACCAAGTGCTGGCTGATGTCGTTGATCATTACGCTGGCAATCCTCTCGGCGAGCGCACCCTGCTGTCCGTCGCTCGGGAGGCGGGCTTCGGTACTGCGACCATCGGCAAGCTCGGTCCGGTGGCATTGCAGGATGTGACACAACTCCAACCGCTCGGCGGCCGTTTCCCCGTACCGAAAACCGTTTTCATTGACGATGTCACGGGCCTCGACGGAATTCCGTTGACCGAGGAAACTTCCGCAGCACTCCGGAAAGCCCACCTGCCTTCTGCAGCCCTAGTGCGACTGCAACCTCAAGGGGATCGAAGCAATCCGGGCACGCGCAATGCAAACTGGGGTCAGCAGGTCTACTTCGTCGACGCTGCCGTAGACGCTGTGCTGCCCCAACTCAAACGGACAGGGCAGCCTTTTTTGTTGGTCTACTGGTCTCGGGATCCAGACGGTAGCCAGCACAATCAGGGCGACAGCCTCCAATCGCTCTGGCCGGGCATCAATGGCGAGACCTCTGCGTTGGCAGTCCGCAACGCTGATCACAATCTGAAACTGTTGATGGAGGCGATCCACGCGGATCCCGATCTTGCCGCTGATACCGACATCATCGTCACCTCAGATCATGGTTTTGCAACAGTTGGTAAGAAAACCCTCGATTCATGGGGGAGAAACAGCATTGCCCGCCCAACCTACTCGGATGTTGCACCGGGTCATCTACCGCCAGGATTCCTGGCCATCGATCTAGCGGTCCTACTGAAAAAGCCTTTGTTTGATCCCGATGTTCAGACGCGTAACGACCGAGGCGAGCCGGTCTATCAGCGACTGAATCCCGCTTCTCAACACCCCGTTCTTGGAAACGGAATTCTGGGCGGTAGCGGACTGACCAACTCGGACCACGATGCCGAAGTACTGATCAGTGCCAATGGGGGATCAGATGCCATCTATCTTCCTGAGGACAATTTAGATCTTGTCCGCACCATCATTTCGCATCTGGTCAAACAGGATTACGTGGGCGGACTCTTCGTCAATGATCGCTACGGCTCCATACCCGGAACCCTGCCTATGAGCGCCATCAATTTGTCCGGCACGGGAAAACTTCCGGCGCCGGCCATCGTTGTGGCCTTCCGAACCTACGAGTTATCGGTGGCTGAGGCCGATGGCACGCTGGACCCGCTGCGACGAGTCGTCCAGATCGCCGACACCACTCTGCAGCAAGGCCAAGGCACTCATGGCGGATTTGGCCGGGAGAGCACCTTCAACTTCATGGCGGCAATGGGACCGGACTTCCGCACAGGGGTGGTGGATACGCTTCCGGCTAGCAACGCAGATATCGCGCCAACCCTTTCACTGCTGCTCAACCTACCACTCAGGTCAACGGGCACGCTGACAGGAAGAGCACTCACAGAGGCGCTGCGAACCAGTGCAGACGGGGTGTCCAATCAGTCTCGGCAGTGCTTCGCAGCCTCTTCTTCGGCTGACGGCCGTCAGACCGTTTTGCATTACCAAGAGTATGCAGGCAATCGCTATTTGGACTTCGCTGAGTTCAGTTCTTCTGAGCAAAGGGACCCGCAAGGCTGCGGCGGACCTCTCACAAGGACGTCCGAGAAGCTGTCATCACAATGACGCGAAGCTGAAACTGGGCCGCAATTAGAGTTGCGGAGAATCTCGGCAGGTAATCCGCCTGCAGAGAACAGAAGGCTGAAATGCCTGCCAGCCAATCCCGGGCCAAGTCAGACGGCCAGACTTTACGTCTCTCGACAATGCCGCAGCTGCCAGGCTGGCTCGCGCCACTGCTCAACAGCGGCGGAGGACTCAAGCCATTGATGCAGGCGATTGAGGAGCTGCCGTCAGAGGACGGACCCGCGCGCTTTGCCATTGCTGCGTTAGAACGATTCGGGGTTTCCTTCGAGCTCTCGGATCAAGACCTAATAAATCTACCGGCCACCGGACCCGTTGTCATCGTGGCGAACCACCCCTTTGGCGGCATTGATGGACTTATCGCCATCGCCGCGCTGGCGGTCCGACGACCGGATCTGAAGGTTCTGGCACACGGGGTTCTGAGACATGTACCGGCATTGGCCGACATCGTGCTGCCAATCAATCCATTTGGCGGCACTGTGGCGGCGCGTACCAACGCGCCGTCGGTACGTCGGGCTCTTCGTCATCTGGATTCGGGTGGCGCACTGCTGATGTTTCCGGCCGGTGAGGTTTCGCACTTCAGTCCCGGGCGCACGTCGGTCAGTGATCCAGCGTGGAATCCCACGGCTGCGCGAATCGTCCAGCTCTCAGGCGCGCCTGTCATGCCCCTTTTCTTTCAGGGTCGCAACAGTCTGCTATTTCAGGTCGGCGGAATGCTGCACCCTCGAATCCGCACCCTGCTGCTGGCCCGAGAAATTACCAATAAATCCGGGCAGCGCATCCAGGTTCGGGCCGGAAAGCTCCTGCCGGCTGCACGACTGACTGCGCTGACCGATCCAAACGCTCTGATTGAGCATCTGCGCGCCGCAACCTATCTCCTCGACGAGACCGCCGCCGCTTCGCCCCCTGATGCCAAGGAGGCCGAGCCACTTCGACCACCGGTGGCTGAGGGTTTGCTGGCGGCTGAAGTCGCAGCGTTGCCAGCTGAAAGTTGCCTGGCGACATGCGGGACATTGAGCGCGTACCTGGCGCGAGCACAGGCCATACCGCATCTCCTGCAGGAAATTGGTCGCCGGCGTGAGGAAAGCTTCCGTGCAGTCGGCGAAGGTACTGGACGCAGCTACGACATCGATCTTTTCGACAATTATTACGAGCACCTGTTTGTTTGGGATGCCGCAAAAGGCAAAGTGGTGGGTGGCTACCGGATTGCTCGAATCGATGTCGTGCGCCGTCAATTTGGAAGCCGAGGCCTCTACCTCAATACGTTATTCGAATTTCGTACACCCTTCTTTCGACTGCTCGGGCCGGCACTCGAACTCGGTCGTTCATTCGTCAGCCTTGAGTACCAGCGGAGCTACGCACCCTTGCTGCTGCTCTGGCGCGGCATTTGCGCCTATGTGGCAAAAAACCCTCGCCACTCTCGCCTGCTCGGGCCAGCAAGCCTGAGCAATGACTATGATCGAGCCTCCCGCGACCTCCTTGTCCGTGGCCTGCGCACGCATCGGCGTGACCGTCTACTTGCGCCACTGGTGAAGGCACGCAATCCGTTTTTGCCGCAGCTCTCTGTTGGAACGCTCTTTGGCAGTACCCGTCGGCTTCCCGACCTAGACCGCCTTGATAGGCTGGTAACGGATCGTGAACGGGATGGCAAAGGACTGCCTGTCTTGCTGAGGCACTACCTAAAGCTTGGAGCCCGGACGCTCTCGTTCAACGTCGATGCCAGTTTTGGCCAGTCCATCGACTGCCTCATCACACTTGACCTTCGCCAGGTGCCGGCAGAGCTACTAAAGAAATACCTCTCAGTTGAGGCCTTGGAGCAATGCCAGCAGTATTGGCGGGCCTCATCAACGAGTCGACGCCGCAGCCAATATAGCTAAAAAGCCTTCAGGCCGGTCTAACGCCTGGCCGCTGCGGATCGATATGAAAGGTTCGGAGAGTGCTGACGGTGGCTCTCCAGTCACGCCGGTCTGAAATCGCACGGAAGCGCACTTCCCCGAGACCCGCCTCCAGTCGCAACGTTGCATAGCCGCGATAGGTCTTATCAAAGAATCGAACGTGCGGGTTCTCTGGTAGCGCTGCCTCGAAGTCAAAGGTCGGCGCACTCGCACTGATGGAGGTTCCCACGAACTCCGTAGCCACTGTCGGCGAATTCGGATCATCGAAATCGAGCTTCAGGTCATTAGCCCAATATGAGTGGATGTCTCCACCGAGAAGCACCACATTAGACACCTTGGCGTCGTGCAAATGGCGTATCAGCCGCGCTCGCGCGGCCGGGTATCCATTCCAGTCATCAGTCCAGTAGATGGCCTGCCCTTCAGTATCGCGCCGACGAAGCTGCGCCATCAGCACACTGGATGCGATCACGTTCCAATGTGCATTAGACCGGGCCAGCCCGTCGTTGAGCCACTGCTCCTGGACATCTCCCAACATCGATCTCTGTTCCTGCAGTCGCTCAGGGCACTCGACGTTGGTGATCATGCGGCCGGGCTTGTGATCTGGCGGGCCGTAACAAGGGGCTGCGGAACGGTATTGCCGGGCATCAGTGAGATGAATTTCGGCTAGCTTGCCGTAACGAAAGCGATCGTAGATGCGCAGCCCTGCACCCTGCGGCTTTCTGGCTGGGGTGACCGGCATATGCTCATAAAACGCCTGATAAGCGGCGTCCCGACGTTTCCGAAACTGTTCGGGGGGACTGAAATCCTGAGCCAGTAGACCGCCGTAATCGTTCGCGACCTCATGATCATCCCAAATATTGAGACTCGTGCAACTCGCCCGTAGTCTGCGCAGATCCGCATCCAGGTGATATTGAGCGTACCTGTTACGGTAGCCCATCAAATCAGAGGCATCGCGGCCGTCGCTGTGATGACGAACCAGATCTGTCGAGGACAAATCGACATATTCGTAGATGTAGTCACCCAGGTAGACCACGAAATCCGGATGCTCATTGGCCAGATGCCGATAGGCCGAAAAATAGCCTTGTTCGTAATTGGAACAAGAGACAAATCCAAGGGCCAGGGAGCTCGCCGCTGCATTGGCGGCCGGCAATGTCAGCGCCCGTCCGATGTCACTGACAGCGTCCCCACTCCGGAAGCGATACCAATACTCTCGGCCTGGATTGAGCCCTCTTACGATCTGGTGCACCGAGTGGCCAAAGCGCGCTTCGGCAAGCGCAGTTCCAGCGAGCACGATCCTGCTCATGCCTGGATCAGCGGCGACTTCATAGCGGAGAGGAATGTCCGCGCCGCGCAATCCGCCCGGTGCGGCTGGATCAGCGCTCAGAGGGTTTGGCGCCAACCGTGTCCAAAGAACGAATCCATCGGTGGCCGGCGCCCCGGAAGCAACCCCCAGTGTGAAAGGGTCGTAGTTCCAAGGGCGCTGCCCAATATCAGCACTGATATTTCGGGTAGCGCCGATGCAGGCCGCAGTCGATCCGCCAAGGATCAGAAACCGCCTACGGCTCCACATCGGCATCTCAGTCGGTCAGAATGACTTACGCAACGAGACCTGCACGGTACGAGGCGCACCCACGGCGTACAGCGGCGCACCGCCGTAAGCCTGCGTCGTATCAGCCGAGAACTTGCTCGTCGCGATGCTGCCCAGATACTGCCTACCGAAGATATTGATGACATTTCCCTGGAGATACAGGGTGGTGCTGAACCGGATGCGTGCATCAAGATCCCAGACAGCATAGGCCGGAGCGCTCTGATCGTTAACATCGGTCGACCAGCGCTTCGAGACGTACTTGCCCTGCAGGCCGATGGTGGTATCACCCTCGGTCATTTCAGCCCGAACACCATAGGTCCACTTGGGCGTCTCAACCAGCTCCTTACCCGCCGTCGGCACGAACACGGTGCTGTTGTACTGGATATCGTTTTCAACCTTGCTGTTGTTATACGAGGCCGTACCGTACACGCTCACATCCGTGCCAATCTTCAACCCGAGCGATCCATCAAAACCCTTCAGGCTGACCGGACCGACATTGCGATCGACGCTCAGTCCCAGATCTGGGTCGAACGAGGTAACGATGCGATTCTCGAAGTGAGACTGCCACAGAGCGGCTGACGCGACGAGCTGCTCGCCTGAGTATCGATAGCCCAAATCAACCGATCGAGTCGTTTCCGGCAGAACGTTCAGGATCTGGACGTTGTACAGATTATCCGTACGGGGCGCAGAGAACCCTTCGGCATAGCTCACGTAGATCTCATGACCCGAGCGGCCCGGATGCCAGGACACGCCGACATTCGGCAGCACCTTGCTGTACTTCTTGGTGCCACTGAACGGAACCAGATAGTTCGTGGTGCTGCCAGTGAAGGTCACCAGACCGGTCGGACCCGGCGCGTTCGGAGTCTGACTCGTGCAATAGGCGGAGCCGCTGGTCGAGGTATAGCAATATTGGTTCAGGTCGCGACGGAAATAAGGCGCCCTGATTCCAGCCGCCACGCGCACAGTGTCATCAAGCAAGCGGCCGCTGTAGCTCAGCGAGTACTGGTCAAGATGCGCGATGGAATAGCGATCGCGGCCACGAAGATCAACGCCATCGGCACTACGTACGCGCACGCCGCTCAAGCCTGCGAAGACATCCTGCGGATTGCCGCCCAAGTCAAAAAAGCCCATCTGGCCGGTCTGGCGGTGGCGTCCGTGATCAAGCGTATAGCCAAAACGGACCACCTGCCCTTGCGCCAGACTCCAGATCAGTGACGAACCGACTCCAAGACGATTGGTCTTCGTGTTGTTCGGGGAGTAGATCGCTACGCGGTCAAGCACATCGCCGTCACCATTGAGATCCACCCCAGATGCGGTGCTGGCACCCTTCAGGCGCGAATCGCTTTCCGAGATGATTGAAATGCCGCCGCCATTGGCCAGGGTGTATTGGAATGAGGGGTCGATGGTCAGCCGCAGGACATCAGTGAGCCCGAAGCTGGACTGCATACGGACGTTGCCAGTATTAGACGGATTAATACGAAGGTTGTAATAGTTGGTGCAAAGAGCGGTGGTGCCCGTTGCCGAAGTGGCCTCGTTCTGCGAGGTGCCGCCTGTGGGCGTTGGCCGCGAGCAGGTTGCGTCGTTGTCCAATTCATAGCCCGAAGTCGCAATGTCAGCGAAGCTGAGGTTGCGATAGAAACTATTTCGGTTGCGGTTGTAGTGCAGCGAGAGACTTACAAAGTCATTGTTACCGAGGTCTTCGTAGAAACCAGCATCAACCTGATTCTTTTGGAGACTGCCCGGTCCCTTGAACTTGTCATACTGCTGCCCTGAATACGCCAGAAGCATACGACTATCCCAAGGGCCGATTGCGCCAGTGTCTACGCTGGTGAATAGACGACGATAGCCGTAGCTACCGAAAGAGGGCTGCAAGACCAGCGCAGCAGTCTCACTCGGTCGGCGCATCGACAGGTTGACAGTACCGCCCGTTGCAGATGCAGTCGGACTATCGACGTCTGTGGTACCCAGATTCACTGAGGCTTGCTGGATCAACTCAGGATCCAGCATCTGGTTCGTATAGATGGCGTAGTTACCCGTGTCGTTCAGCTGGACGCCATCAAGCATCAGGGAGACACGGTTACCATCGAAACCGCGCATGCGCAGGTTTCCACCACTGGATCCGTAGGGGTCGCTATTAGTGAAATTGACACCGGGTACCAGATTCAGAGATTGAATCACCGACTGACCAGCGGACTGGGTCTCGATGTACTCCGCTCCAACGTTGGTGCGCGATTTCGGCGCGCCGTCCTGCTGCATCAGAGCGCTGACGTTGATTCGACGGCTTGAAACAACAATTTCTTCAAGCTGCGCTTCCTCGATACGCGTGCCGGTGGACTGAGCCCTCGTTTCCAGGCTCGCCATCAGGCCAAGAATGGCCAGCGACGCGATGCCGCTAGTCCGGCCAAAAGAATGTCTGCTCATATCATTTCTCCCTATCAACACAATTCATTCGCTTTTTAGCACTTCATGCGCTTTTTAGCACTAAGCCGCATTTCGTTCGGACAGCCGATCAATGTAATGAAGGATAGCATCGCATGCCGCCTCCAATCGGATCCATGAGCGCTGCGCTACAAATGCCGCACTAAAATTGACATGTTCATCGCTGGTCAGCATCAGCATGAGATAACGCTCGCGGGCATCAATGGCCGCCAGTTTCGTTGCTTCGAACTCTGTCACGAGCCGCTCAACGATCCCGTCTGTGTCGTTCTCGCTCATCGACGCATACCCACTAGGGCCAGCCGCGCGTTTGCATGCTGACCCATCTTGTTTACAAATCAGTGACTGACTCGTGAAAGTTGCGCTGGGCCGGTCGCCGCACCACGAGCGTTGTAAGCTCTGGTTGGCATCAAGTTTCTCTCAAAATCCCGAGAGCAAACGTCCCAGCCCCATTTTAGTGCGTAGCTCCGACAGTCGTCGGGATTCAGCAGCAGGGCTTTCGACGCCGCCAGTGCCAGATCGTTGTCGAGAATGCCGGTGACGCCATCGCGTATGACGTCTCGTGGACCAGCAGCCGGGAACGCCGCAACCGGGACGCCACAGGCCATGGCCTCAAGGTTCACTAGGCCAAAGGTATCGGTAAGACTTGGAAACACCATGACATCCGAGGCCGCAAGGTGAGCCGCCAGATCCTCGCCGAATCGGTAGCCAACAAAACTCGCCTCAGGATAGGCGCGCTCCAGTCGTTCACGCTCTGGACCGTCACCGATCACCAGCTTGCTCCCCTGCCACTTCATGGAGAGGAATGCCTCAACATTTTTCTCAACCGCTAATCGGCCGACATACGTGGCTATGGGCCGCGGCAGATCAAGAAATGCCTTGTCGCGGGGATGGAATAGCTGCGTATCAACGCCGCGCCGCCATCGCGCGATATTCCGGAAACCGTGACTTGCCAGCTCATTGGAGATCGATTCAGTGCTGACCATGCAGCGCTCCGCAGCTCCATGAAACCAGCGCAACGCCTGATAGGAAACCGGCTTCGGCATCCGCATGCGGGCATGGAGATAGTGCGGAAACTGAGTGTGGTAAGAGGTGGTGAAGGAGTATCGACGCCGGATGCAATAGCGGCGCGCAGCGAGGCCCAGTGACCCTTCGGTTGCGACATGGATCGCCTCTGGCTCAAACGCATCGGCAATATCAGCAAGCTGGCTATACGGCCGCCAGGCCAGCCTGATCTCCGGATAGGTCGGACAGGCAAAGCTGCGGAATCGCTCCGGGGTGACGAATTTGACTTCGTGCCCAAAATGGTCGAGCCACATGCCCGTACGGGCCAGCGTCTGAACAACCCCATTGGTCTGGGGAAACCACGCATCGGTCACGATCATGATTCTCATGGCGGCCAAATATGACTGGGTCAGTTGACGCCTTTGTGACGGTCGCTGTCACATGACTGAAACGCCAACCCGATATTTCTATCCGGATACTTGTCACAATGTTGGAGTTGCCATGCGGGATTTCTTTGCTGCTTTAAAGATTCAGCGCGATGATGACCATCGCTATTACCATCACAGCCGCATCAATCAGTCACTGCATCTGGTTAGCGCACTCAGCTTTATCAGCGCCTACATCCTGCTGTTCTACAGCCCGGCCGCTGCCGCACTGATGGGTTGGCTGGTCTCCATGCTCACTCGTCAATCCGGACACTTCTTCTTCGAGCCACGTGGCTATGATGAAGTCAATCAGGCGACGGACGAATATAAGGAAGAGATCAAGGTTGGTTACAACATCCAACGCAAGATTGTTCTTCTCGCCATCTGGGCACTGTCACCGCTACTGCTTGAGGTCAGCCCCAGCCTCTTTGGAATCCTGCATCCGGCCTCGAACCATGCCGAACTTGTTCAGCAGGTCGGCTGGATCTGGCTAGCGGTTGGCGCCGGCGCTCTGATCTTTCGCACCGTTCAGCTCTTTTTCGTCCGCGACGTACAGACAGGATTGGTATGGATCACGAAGATCATGACCGACCCCTTTCATGACGTGGCTTTGTACTACAAGGCCCCGCTCTATTTGCTCCGCGGCGAGCTGATTGATCCTATGACTGACGAGAAGACCGAGGAACAGCGCGCCTGAAGCATTTCCCGCAGCACTCGACGCTGCATGCTCCGAGCGTTCACAGTCGGGTCGATCCACCACCAGCCATCCGAAAGCATGGCGCGGGCGGCGGCTTCGACCCGCTGTACCACCTCGGAGAACTCTGCGTCAGTGCAGTTGAGCGTGAAAATCAGTCTGCCGGATCCAACCCAGCTCAGGGCGAGCCCCTGGGCACGCAGATAGTACTGCAACATCCAGTGATAGCGGGACGGTTGAGTAAAGTAGAGCGCCCAGACGGTGGACAGGTTGGCCACTCGTACGGGGGCACCGGTCTTTATGAGTTGCTGATTGAGGAACTCCGCCCGCCCGTTCCACTTCTGGTCGAGGTCACGGTAGAGAGTACGCAGCGGCTCAGTCTCCAAGGCGCGGAGAAACTCATTCATCGCACCCATGACATAGGGGTGCGAATTGAAGGTTCCCCGGGCAAAGCAGATGTCTCCCGGCCTATCGGGGTTGAAACGTCGCATCCAGCGGCTACGACCCGCCACCAGGCCAATCGGCAGTCCGCCAGCCACCGTTTTACCGTAGGTCACCAGATCGGCTTTGACTCCGAAATACTCCTGAGCACCTCCCGGAGCGAGTCGGAAACCCAGGAAAACCTCGTCGAAGATCAATGCAATTCCTCGCTGATCACAAATCTGCCGCAAGCGCTGCAACCAAGCGGCATAGGCTTCGCGATCAAAGCTGTAGCTACCACGTGCAGCAATCAGCGCGGAATCGGCTGGTGCGCCGCGATTGGGATGAAGTCCCTGCAAGGGATTGACCAGCACGCAGGCAATATCTCCACGATGCCGCAACACCTGCAATGCAGACTCACTCATGTCATGCAGCGTGAGCGTGTCACGCGCGATGAGGGGATTGCCGGTGCCGGGCTGCACATCACCCCACCAGCCATGATAGGCGCCGCAAAACCGCACGGCATAACGACGGCGCGTGTGGTAGCGCGCCAGTCTGACCGCTTGCATCACCGCTTCAGTGCCCGACATGTGAAACGAGATCTCGTCCATGCCGGAAATGGCACGCAGGCGGCGAACATTGTCGATCACCACAGGATGGAGCGCGCCCAGCACCGGTCCGAGCTCGCGCACCGCTGCCGACCCGCGCTCAATGCATTCTTTGTAGAAGTCGTTCCCAAAGACGTTGACGCCATACGAGCCGGTCAGATCGAACGCCTGATTGCCGTCTGTGTCGCGAACCGTCATACCGGAGGTGCTGGTGGCAAACGCATCACCTCCGAGGGTCTCGCGAACGCGCTGGCTGAACTGGAACGGCACACGGTAACGCGCCGTGAATTGCAAATCCGACAGCCCTTCGGTGGCTTCGGCCGTCAGCTCCCGACCAAGCCGATGACGGGTGCGGAGCAGCTCTCCGAGGGCTTCAAAGGCGTTCCTGCGCTGTTGAGCAACAGGCGCGGGGGCGCCGTCGACATTAAAGAAGATTTCGTCATCGTAGGCGTAGTACGGGAGCAGGCGTGCCAGTCGCCTGGACCAGCGCGGATGCCCCTCGAGCGAGGGATGTTTGGCAAAGGACAATTCAGCCCTTCTCCACAGACGACGTCCGATCCAGAATGCGGCCGCAGCAGCGGCCAACGAGGCTATCCATGTATTCATACCCTGCATTTTGTTGTCAGCACCATGACAGAGCGATGACGCAATGAAAATGCTCAGATCTTTGCTGCAGCGGGTGCTGCAACAGCCAGGACTTAATTTCGCACTGACCAATTGGTTGCCGCGGCGGCGCTTGACGCTTCTGATGAGCCGCCTCAGCCGGATCGAGCAGCCATTGATTCGAGACCTGAGCATCGCTGCCTGGCGCACATTTGCCGATGTGGATCTGACGGATGCACGGAAAACGACTTTTTCCAGCCTGCACGATTGCTTCATTAGGGAATTGCGCGACGGGGCGCGTTCCGTTGACCTGCGCCCGCAGATCGTAGCGAGCCCCTGCGACGCGATCGTAGGCCAATGTGGAGCCTTACAGTCGGGACAGGCCCTACAGGCTAAAGGACGGAGCTATCCGCTCTCTGAGCTGCTGGCGGATGAGGCGCTGGCGGCAGAATTTTCTAGCGGAACCTACGCCACCCTGCGTCTGACAGCTGGGATGTATCACCGCTTTCACGCCCCCCATGATTGCACTCTCACGCAGGTGAACTACATCGGCGGAGACGCCTGGAATGTCAATCCACCGGCCTTGGACCGTGTCGATCGCTTGTACTGTCGGAATGAACGCGCGGTGGTGAGACTGCGGCTCCGGTGCGGAACAACCATGCTGTTAGTGCCGGTTGCGGCAATTCTGGTTGCTGGCATCCGCCTACATGCCATCCCGGACCTGCTCAATCTCCGTCATCGCGGGCACCGGAAGTTCGACTGCGACAGCGATTACACAAAGGGACAGGAAATGGGATGGTTTGAGCATGGCTCAACCATCATTGCAATCACGCCCTCGAGCATGACGCTCGTGCCCGGAATCAGCCCAGGTCATCGAATCCGGATGGGTGAGGCGCTATTCGGTTTTGCCCACAGCCGATAGTCAACCGGGGCACTGCCTCGAAGGGAGATTGACGAGACAGTGCCCCAAGCGGTTGTGGGCGATCTTGGGGGGCTCGACCACGAACAAACCCAAGCTTAGTTTGGGATTGCTACAGACGTCTTACAGCACTGAATTAACGATTGAATCGTCGCCAGAGGAGCCAGGTCACTAACGCCGTGCAGGCTGCGAGCAGCGAAACAACCACTGAGAACCCGTGATGGCTGGTTGCAAAGGGTATACCGCCGACGTTCATGCCCAGCAGGCCGGCGACCATGTTGACCGGCAACGCCAAGACGGTCACCAGAGTCAGCACGAAAAGTGTCCGGTTCGTTTGCTCAGTGACCAGAGCCGAAAGCTCTTCCTGCAGTAATTTGACACGCTCGGCCAGTGCCGACGAGTCGCCTATGGCCGTCGCGAATTCTTCAGCCGCTTGTCGTAAATCCTGCGCATCCTCCTCCCGTAGCCAGGCGGGTGGCCGGCTCAACAGGCGGAACAACGAGGCCGGCTCGGGCGCCAGAAGTCGCTGAAGGCGCACCAACAAACGTCGCAGTTCACCCAAGTCGCGACGACTGGCTGATACGCGGTCCATCAACAGGTGGTCTTCAATTGCGTCCACCTTGCTTGTGGACTCACGCAGGATGTCGGCTAGCACCCCCGCCTGCTCCCGGAGCAACTGGGCCAGCAACTCGGCCGACGACTGAAATGTCGTGCCACTCCTGACCTGAGCGCGCAAGCGATCCACCGAGCGCAGCGGGCGCAAGCGGGCACTGACGAGCATGCGTGGGCCGACATAGAGCGTTACGCTGGATATGCTCGAAGAATCAGGCTGCGAGTTGAATTGCAGATCCAGCAGCGTTGCCAGCAAGCCATTGTCTTGCTGCTCGAGCCGCGTAGACACAACGTTCTCGCGCAGTGACTCGTAGAACGCGTCAGGAAGCTCCGTGTGGGCTCTCAGCCAGCGCAATGAGGCCGAGTTCGAAAGAGAAAAATGCAGCCAAAGAAAGGAATTGTCATCCGCAGGGTTGTTCAGCCATCGCGCCGCATCCTCAGCGTCAATCTCTCGAGGAGCAACCCCGGGCGATAACCAGTAGATCCACACGACTCCGTCACGATTAGAGCCGTAAGCCGTATCTACTGTGTCCGGTCGCTGAATCGTCGTAAAAGTGTCAGCGGATGCGCGTACCACGGTAATTTTTGATGCAGATGAAACGAACAAATTTATCTACGGATTGTTGCAGGTTTAAGAAATAAGAATCTCCAAATTGCCATCGAGTCATCATCGGAGTGTCATCCTGCCTCGATACCGTGCGTCGCAATGCCGTGTCTGGCGCTGCAGGCGGAATAATGAGTCCGAATTTACTCAGCCCCTCTATCAGAGTGCGCACGCTCTTCCTGTCGGACGTTCACCTGGGCACCCTAGAGTGCCAGGCTGACCGCCTGCTTCGGCTCCTCCAATCATTCCATGCCGAACGAATATTTCTTGTTGGCGACATCATCGACTTCTGGAGTCTGCGTAATTCAGTCCATTGGCCGCCATCGCATTCCGCGGTGTTGAAAGAACTCATTGAGCGGGCGCGAGCAGGCACGCGCGTCATCTTCATACCAGGGAATCACGACGAGCTGTGCCGGGATTTCTGCGGACAGCCTTTTCAGGGCATTGAGATCGAACGCGAATTCACCCACCAGTTAGCGGATGGCCGGCGCCTGTTGGTGCTGCACGGCGATGAGTTCGACGCCGCCGTCCAATGCGGGTCAATGCAGAATTTCCTTGGCAGTTGGCTGTACGACCTCCTGCTCCGCTGGGGTTACCGTCTGAATGGCCTCCGTCGGGCGTTCGGACTCCCCCACTGGTCGCTGGTGACATGGCTTAAGAATCGCGTCAGTAACGTGCGTCAGCATGTCGAGCGCTTCGAACGGGCCGCCGTGGATGGAGCGCGTCGGCGCGGCTTCGAGGGTGTGGTCTGCGGTCACATCCACCGACCGGCGATGGAACAGCGGGACGGCCTGCTGTACTGCAACGTCGGCGACTGGGTGGAGCACTGCACAGCGATTACCGAAGGACTCAACGGTGAGCTAAGACTTTGGACTGAGCAGGAGAGCCAAGCCGCCGCTCATCCGGAAACGGCGCCTCTGAAACGGGCCGCCTGATTCGTCAATGTCATATTGCTGCATAAAACCACCGCGAAGATAACTGGCATGGAAATTCAGGCCAGACAATCTCGCGTCGCGGCTCTTGTCGCACGGATGGATCGCACGGAACTCAACCTGTGCCGCCAGTTCAACGCCCTCGTGAGTCGCACGGGCGCCCGCATACTGTTCCAGATCGCCAGTCGACTCGGAGACGGCATTGTCTGGTACGTTTTGATCGCGATGCTTGCCCTGACGGGTCGACACGGCGCGTGGGTCGCACTGCAGATGACAGTGAGCGGCCTGACAGGACTATTGCTCTATCGTGATCTGAAGCGACGGTTCGTACGAGAGCGTCCGTTTATTACCGACCCGCTGATTAAGCGTGCGGGCGTTCCGCTGGATCGGTTCAGCTTTCCCTCGGGTCACACGCTGCATGCTGTCTGCTTCACAACGATCGCAGCAGCTGGATTCCCGGTCCTTTTGCCGTTCCTCCTGCCATTGGCTCTGGCGATCGCACTCTCACGCGTCGTGCTTGGTCTGCATTACCCGTCGGATGTTCTGGTAGGCGCTCTTCTGGGTGCAGGGATCGCGACCGCCGCACTTTCGCTGATGCCCTTTTGATCCAAACGCTGATCCACCCGCGTTGATCCAGACGCGGCAGCGCGTCGCCGTACCGGCTACGACTCAAATTTGAATTTGAAATGGCGCGCCCGGAGAGATTCGAACTCCCGACCTTCTGGTTCGTAGCCAGACACTCTATCCAACTGAGCTACGGGCGCGTGGCTGGATGCCGCTTTGCGGGCGCGCAATCTACCACAGTATCGATCCGGTTTGGGCACGAATACGGCTCACCCCACAGGCCGGCCCGTGCGACCCCGGCGGCGGGATCGGCGCCGCCCGGAGCACCTCCGTAAAGAGCCGGATTGTCAATCCCAACTATCTGATTTATAGAACTTAAATCTTTTAGCCCGGGACCTGCCATGACGCACCACGAAGTCACCCACACCTGCCCCATGCATCCGCAGGTGCAGCAGTCGGGCCCCGGTCATTGCCCGCTGTGCGGCATGGCCCTGGAAGCGATCAAGGTTTCGGCCACACCACAGCGCGACCCCGAACTGGCCGACTTGTCACGTCGCCTGTGGATTGGCGTGGCCTTGTCGCTCCCGGTGATGGCGCTGGAGATGGGCGCACATCTCCCGGGTGTGCCCTGGCTGACACAGGTGCCGGCGCTGTGGTCGCAGTGGCTGCAGTGGTTATTCGCCTCGCCGGTGATCCTGTGGTCGGGCTGGCCGTTCTTCGTGCGCGCTGCCGATTCGATCCGTCAGCGTTCGCTGAACATGTTCAGCCTGATCGCGCTGGGTGTCGGAGCGGCCTATTTCTACAGCCTCGCAGCAGTGTTTGCGCCCGCGCTCTTCCCGGCCGGACTGCGCAACGAACACGGCGTCATCCCAGCCTATTTCGAGGCCGGCGCCATGATCACGGTACTGGTGCTCGTGGGACAGGTGTTGGAACTGCGTGCACGCAGACAGACGGGTGACGCCATCCGCGCGCTGCTTGATCTGGCACCGAAGACAGCGCGACGACTCCGCGATGGCCAGGAGGATGAGGTGATACCGGTCGACGCTGTACAACGCGGCGACACATTGCGTGTGCGTCCGGGCGAAGCCATTCCCGTTGATGGCACGGTGCTGACCGGCATGAGCGCCGTCGACGAGTCGATGGTCACCGGCGAATCCATGCCCAATGAGAAAGCACCGGGATCACGCGTCACCGGCGGCACCATCAACGGCGTTGGCAGTCTCGTGGTGTGCGCCGACCGCATCGGCAACGAAACTCTGCTCGCGCGCATTGTGCAGCAGGTGTCGGAAGCACAGCGTAGTCGGGCCCCCATCCAGCGACTCGCAGATGGAGTGTCGGCCTGGTTTGTTCCGGCCGTCACGGCGATAGCGTTTCTGGCCTTCTGCGGTTGGTTAGTCTGGGGCCCGCCACCGGCTCTGGCCTATGCCATCGTGGCCGCGGTGTCGGTGTTGATCATCGCCTGCCCCTGTGCGCTCGGACTCGCCACGCCCATGTCCATAATGGTTGGCATGGGCAAGGGCGCAACAGTCGGAGTATTGATCCGCAATGCCGAAGCACTCGAGCGTTTCGAGAAGATCGATACGCTGGTCGTCGACAAGACCGGGACGCTGACCGAAGGCCGACCACAGGTCATCGCAGTTCAAACCGCGGCGCCCTTCGATGAGGCCACCGTGCTGACACTCGGCGCCAGTCTCGAGCAGGCCAGCGAGCATCCGCTGGCCGGAGCCATCGTCGAATGTGCGCATGCACGAGGACTGAAGCTGCAGCCGGTCACATCATTCACATCGCTGACCGGGCGCGGCGTACGCGGCAGCATTGGTGAACAGTCGGTCGTGATCGGCAATCAGCCGCTCTTTGCCGAGACCCGCATCGATTTCGCAGCACTGCAACCGTCGGCCGATCGCCTGCGAGCCGAGGGCGCCACAGTGATGTTCGTCGGCATCAATGGGCAGGCAGCGGGACTGATTGCCGTGGCCGATCCGATCAAGGCATCCACACCGGCCGCGCTCGCCAGTCTGGTGGAGGACGGCGTCCGCATCGTCATGCTCACCGGCGACAATCGCGCCACAGCCATTGCCGTGGCTCGCCGGCTGCGTCTGACGGATGTCGAAGCGGAAGTGCTGCCCGAGCAGAAACAGGCCGTCGTAAAAAGACTGCGTGCTGCCGGTCGCATCGTGGCCATGGCTGGCGATGGTGTGAACGATGCACCGGCGCTGGCTGCAGCCGACATTGGTATCGCCATGGGCACGGGCACCGAAGTGGCCATGCACAGCGCTGGCGTCACCCTCGTCAAGGGAGACCTCGCCGGCATCGCCCGAGCCCGCACACTGAGCCGAGCAACGATGCGCAACATCCGGCAAAACCTGGTGCTGGCGTTCGTCTACAACGCGCTGGGCATTCCTCTGGCTGCGGGTGCGCTGTATCCACTGTTCGGATGGCTACTGAGCCCGGTCATCGCGGCAGCCGCCATGTCGCTCAGTTCGGTGTCGGTGATTGGCAATGCGCTGCGCCTGCGCCGCTTGCGGCTCTGAGGCGAGGCCAGGCCCTCAAGACTGCTGATGCGCCGGCTTGCGAGCCCGCACCGGGCCGAGTGTCAGCCGCGGCGACGTGCGGTCGAGGCGCTCTTGGGCGAGTTTGCGGCCACCGCTGAGAGTCGTGGCCGGGCCGCACGCTTCGCCTTCGCCTTCACCGGACGAGCGCGAGGGTGACGAAGCACCTGGACGTCTTTCTGCTGATCGCGCGCCACCTGCTTGTAGATCTGCGTCGTCGAGAGGCTGCTGTGGCCGAGCAGCTTCTGCACCACACGCAGATCGGTGCCGCGCCTGAGCAGATGCGCTGCAAACGCGTGCCGCAGAGAATGCGGCGACAGCGCCTGCTTGATACCCGCTTTTTGCGCGTAGCGTTTGATGATGTACCAGAACGCCTGACGGGTCATGAAGTCGCCGTGACGCGAGGGGAACAGGTACTCGGTGCTGTGCTGTCCGAGGATCTGCAGCCGCGGACCAGACCAGAAGCTGACCAGCCAGCGCACCGCTTCTTCACCCAGCGGTATGAGCCGCTCCGTGTCGCCTTTGCCGCTGACACGCAGGACGCCCTGAGAGAGATTCACCTGACGCGTGCGCAGCGTGACCAGTTCGCTCACACGCAGTCCGGTGGCGTAAAGAACCTCAAGCATGGCGCGATCACGATGACCCAAAGACTCCTGCACATCCGGCGCATTCAGCAGCGCCTCCACCTCAGCCTCTGTCAGAGACCTGGGGAGCGCTCGGCTGACACTGGGCAGGATGATCTGTGCGGTCGGGTCCGTGTTCACGGCGCCCTCGCCCAAGAGCCGGCGATAAAAGTGCCGATAGGTGGACAGCTGCCGCGCGATCGAGTGAGGGCTGGCGCCGATTGCAACGCGCGATTCGATATAGGCCAGCAGGTTCGCACGCGAGGCGCGCACCAGATTGACCTTTGAACCCGTCAGCCATCGGGCCAGCGAGACCAGGTCATTGCGATACGCATCGATGGTGTTCGCCGACAGTCGTCGCTCCATCCAGGCCGAATCCAGGAAGCGTTCAATCTCCTGAGTGGCGCGTACGTCTACGGTCTCTGTCCGATTCGCCAGAGCGGACTTTTTCAGATCTTTCTTCATACGCATGGGCGAGTCACCTTGGATTCAACGTATGAAATGAAAAGTTGAGCTGGAGTCAGCCGACAACGACTGGACGCCGAGGCGATCCAGCAAACAGGCCAGGCTCAGCAAGAGTTCGCCAGGCGTGAAGTTGCTCGAGATCACCCGAGCGGGCTTGGCGGCGACCAAATCACTCATACGGCGCAGATCGTCGGATTCGATTACCAGAACCGCGCGATCACGGATCCCGCGCCAGGCGCGCGAAGTGGCACCCGTGGCGTCGGCAAGACCGACGGAGGCTGTGTCAACGATGACCGCCTGCGGCGCACCCGCGACGGAGTCTTCGAGAATCAGGCTGGGGTGAACAACAAGACAGGGTTCAAACTGCACCCAGTGAAGCGCGAGCAACGCTCGTCGGCGCAACTCTGCATCCCGCAGGCAAAGGCCTATCTTCGGCTTTACACCGACAACCTCTGCTGAACTGAGAGGCGGAACCGAAGATGCCATATGCCCATTATTTTAGCATCTTTTTCATTTTTTAAGACAAATAGGGTATGCCGTACCTCAGAGGGGGCTCTGAAGAGTCGCCCAAGTGGGGTAAGGAACGGCTGGATAAGGGGAAACTGGCGGAGAGAGAGGGATTCGAACCCTCGAAGGGCTTTTGACCCTTACACCCTTAGCAGGGGTGCGCCTTCGACCACTCGGCCATCTCTCCGGTCATGTCCGGACACAGTGCGACGGGGAAAACCGCCGCGTCCCCTGCCTAAACAGGGGCGCATGATACTGGCGGTGTCGGGGTAGGTAAAGGCGCGCCTGTCAGTTGCCAGAGGCGGACGCCGCTCCGGCGCTGACTTCCTCATCAAAGGCGTCTGAAACCGGTCCGTCCCCATTCTGGATCCGCTGGTGGATCTCCTGACGCTGCACAGACACCGTCTTCGGCGCATCCACGCCCAGACGGACCTGGTTACCCTTCACTCGCAACACCGTGATGGCGATGTCCTCGCCGATCATCACGGTCTCGCCGATCCGTCGCGTCAAAATGAGCATGCAACCTCCCTGATGAAGGACACGCTACCAACTGCGATGCAAAGAACGGTGAATCTTAGGTGAGTAATTCGCGCAGCGACGGCACGACGTCAGCCAATGCCGCGTCGAGTTGCTGCGGGTCCGTACCACCGGCCTGTGCGAAGTCAGGACGGCCACCGCCCTTGCCACCCACCTTGGCCGCGACAGTGGCTACGAGAGCCCCCGCCTTCACGCTTCCGGTCAGGTCTGCCGTGACACCGGCCACCAGCGAGACGCGATTGCTTCCCGAATCGACGGCACCGAGCACGATCACCGCGGAGCCGAGTTGGCTCTTGAGCTGATCGACTGCGGCGCGCAACGCATTTGCGTCCGCGCCATCGAGTCTGGCGGCGACCACCTTTGCCTTGCCAATGGACACTGCGCCAGCAGCCAGGTCTGTGCCCTGCCCCGAGGCCAGCTTGTCCTTGAGCGCGCGCAGCTCTTTTTCCAGAGTGCGGATGCGTTCGAGCTGTTCGCGCACCTTGTCGGCGACGTCATCGCGCGTGCCACGCACCAGAGCCGCCACTTCGCGCAGCATGCCCTCGCCCTGCGACACATAGTCCAGCGCTGCAGCGCCGGTCACGGCTTCGATGCGGCGCACACCGGCAGCAACGCCGGATTCGCCCAGGATGCGGAACAAACCGATGTCACCGGCACGACTCACATGGGTGCCACCGCACAACTCGGTGGAGAACCCACCAATCGAGAGCACGCGCACCTCGCTGTCGTACTTCTCGCCGAACAGCGCCATGGCACCGGCGGCCACGGCATCGTCGTAACCCATCAGGCGAGTCTCGGCAGCCGCGTTGGTGCGGATCTGCTCGTTGACCAGCGTTTCAATGCGCGCCAGCTCCGCGGGGGTCACGCCCTGGAAATGCGCAAAATCGAAACGCAGGCGCTCGGGCGCGACCAGCGAACCCTTCTGCGTGACATGGCTGCCCAGCACCTGACGCAGGGCGGCATGCAGCAGGTGCGTGGCCGAGTGATTCAGGCGAATGGCATCGCGACGCTGCACATCCACATCGGCGCGCAGCGTATCGCCGACACGCAGCGTGCCGGTGGTCAGCTGGCCGAGATGAGAGAAGGCGTTGCCCCGCTTCTGCGTATCGACCACGGTGAACACCGTGCCGCCATGGGTCAGCACGCCCGTATCACCGACCTGGCCACCGGACTCCGCGTAGAACGGGGTGTGCGCCAGCACCACCTCGCCCTGCTCGCCGGCGTTCAGCGCGGGCACTTCGGCACCATCGCGCAACAGCGCCACGATGCTGCTCTCACCATCCAGCGACTCGTAACCCGTGAACCGGGTGCGCGCCTCGAAGCGCGTGCCGGCACGCAGATCCACAGCAAATTTGCTGGCGGCGCGGGCGCGATCACGCTGCGCCTCCATTTCTTTTTCGTATCCGGCCTGATCGATGACAAGTCCGCGCTCGCGCGCCACGTCGCCGGTCAGGTCGGGTGGAAAACCGTAGGTGTCGTGCAGTTTGAAAACCACGGCGCCCGGCACTGAGTCGCCACGCGACAGGCCGCGCGTTGCCTCTTCGAACAGATTCATGCCAGTGGCCAGCGTCTCGGCAAAGCGCTCTTCTTCGATACGCAGAACACGCTCAATCATTTCGCTGCGTTCGATCAGCTCGGGATAGGCCTCGCCCATCACGCTGGCCAGCACGGGCACGAGGCGATGGAAGAACAGCGACTCCTGCCCCAGTTTGTAGCCGTGACGCATGGCGCGGCGCGCGATTCGGCGCAGCACGTAGCCGCGACCTTCGTTGGAGGGCACCACGCCGTCACTGATCAGGAAACTGCAGGCGCGAATGTGATCGGCGATCACGCGCAGCGACGGAGACGTCAGATCGGGGGTGCCGGTCAGCTCCGCGGCCGCACGGATGAGTTCGCGGAACAAGTCGATGTCGTAGTTCGAGTGCACGCCCTGCAGAACCGCTGTCACGCGCTCGAGGCCCGCACCGGTATCCACCGAGGGCTTGGGCAGCGGCTTCATGGTGCCGTCGGCGTCGCGCTCGAACTGCATGAACACCAGATTCCAGATCTCGACGAAGCGATCGCCGTCCTCGTCGGGCGAACCCGGCGGGCCACCGGCAATGGCCGGACCATGGTCGTAGAAGATTTCGCTGCAGGGACCGCAGGGGCCGGTGTCACCCATAGACCAGAAGTTGGACTTCTCGCCCAGCCGCACGATGCGCTCGGCGCGCACGCCAGCCACTTCGCGCCAGAGTTGCTCGGCCTCATCGTCGTCACGGAACACTGTGACCCAGAGCCGCTCGGGATCGAGCTTCAGCGCCCCAGTGACGAATTCCCAAGCGAAAGCGATGGCGTCGCGCTTGAAGTAGTCGCCAAAGGAGAAGTTGCCCAGCATCTCAAAGAAGGTGTGATGCCGTGCGGTGTAGCCGACATTCTCCAGATCGTTGTGCTTACCACCGGCGCGCACGCAGCGCTGACTGGAGGCGGCACGCACGTAGTCGCGCTGCTCTTTGCCGAGGAACAGATCTTTGAACTGCACCATGCCGGCATTTGTGAACAGCAGCGTCGGGTCGTTACCTGGCACCAGCGATGAGGAGGCCACAACACGGTGGCCGCGGGTACGGAAGTAATCGAGAAAGGCACGGCGGACATCCGCCGCGCTCATGAAGGGCGGTTTTTTGGGGGTTGCGGGGCTTGTCATGAATCCAGGTCGAGGTCGCTTGCGCCAAGGGCGGAACGGATATGATCGGCGGAAAAGCCCCGGTATTGCAAAAATCTTGCCTGCCTGGCCCGCTCACGCCAGTCATAGGGGCGTTCGGGTCCAAATTTGCGGACTCTGACGTCGCGCGCCAGCTGCGCCCAGCTGTGCTCAGCCAGCACTGTTTCGATCAGCAACTCATCGAATTCCAGCTCAGCGAGCTCGCGGCGGATCCGCAAGGGACCATGACCGCGGCCCATCTGGTAGCTGACGCGATGCGCGGCCGAGCGTGCGTCGTCGATGAAGCGCTGTTCGATGAGATCCGAGACCACAGCATGCACGGCCGAAGCCGCAAAGCCCCGTTCCCGGAGCTTTGCGGTCAGTTCGCCACTGCTGTAATCGCGACGGGCGAGCAGTTCCACGGCCGCAGCCACGACCTCCCCCTGATCATGCGGATCGCCAGGAGGACGGCCGGACTTAGGCCGTTTTTTCCTGATCCACACGCGGTGATGGCAACAGCTTGGCGCGGATCTGCTGTTCGATCTCTTCGGCGGCAGCCGTGTTCTGCTGCAGCCAGAGTCGAGCATTGTCCTTGCCCTGGCCGATGCGCTCGCCCTTGTAGCTGTACCAGGCACCGGACTTTTCGATGATGCCGTTGGCTGAGCCCAGCTCGATGATTTCACCTTCGTGCGAGACGCCAGCGCCGTACATGATCTCGAACTCGGCCTCGCGGAACGGCGGCGCCACCTTGTTCTTGACCACTTTGACGCGCGTCTGGTTGCCGACGACTTCCTCGCCATTCTTGATGGCGCCAATGCGGCGGATGTCGAGGCGCACGGAAGCGTAGAACTTCAGCGCATTGCCACCCGTGGTGGTCTCGGGGTTG
>CANGBB010000007.1:0-117500 GCA_947452065.1 Gammaproteobacteria bacterium | reverse complement strand
CATTACTTCGTCGCTGTTCGATGCCGCGGGGAATGCGGGACTACAAGATGCAACGGCACTGGAGCTGGCAAAGCTGTTTGGCTGGGACATCGACTTTGCGCTGGATTTGCGCGCCGGCGACGAGTTCACGGTGAACTTCGAGCGGCTCTATCAGGATGGGCATTTTGTGCAGGATGGCGCGATCCTCTCCGCACGGTTCGTTAATGCCGGACGCACCTATGTTGCGGTTCGCTATGTCAGACCGGATGGCAGTGTTGGCTACTATTCGCCGACGGGACATCCGATGGAGAAAGCGTTTCTGCGCGCGCCGCTCGATTTCCGGCGCGTGAGCTCGGGCTTCAGTCGCGGTCGATTTCATCCCATTCTCAATCGCCTTCGCGCTCACAAGGGCGTGGACTACGCGGCTGCACAAGGCACTCCGGTGTATGCCGCAGGCAGCGGTCGTGTGCAGTTTCGCGGCGAGAAAGGCGGCTACGGCAACATGATCGAAATTGATCACGGCAGTGGCATTGTCACGGCTTATGGTCATCTGTCGAACTTCGCATCCGGCGTACAGTCGGGTGGGCATGTCGAGCAGGGTCAGACGATTGGATATGTCGGCATGACGGGCTTGGCGACCGGCCCGCATCTTCATTATGAGTACCGTCTCAACGGACAGTTTCTCGATCCGCAGCGCATCAAGCTGCCCGAGACGCGGGCGATCGATGCCGCGCTGATGGAGGATTTCCGGCGGCAGACCACGCCACTGCTGGCACCGCTCCAGGACACTCGCGTGCCCGCGGTCGCCGCGCGCTGAGCCGAAGCGGTGTCACGGAGTTGTCATGATGCTCCGGGCTAGAATCGAGACCTCATCCCCCGCGGCGGTGCTGACGTGATCGAATCCTCGGGTTATTCAGCCGAACATTTCATCAACCGCGAGCTTGCGGCGCTGGCCTTCAATGAACGGGTCTTGGCGCAGGCCATGGACGAGCGCGCGCCCTGGCTGGAGCGCCTGCGGTTTCTGTGCATCTCGTCCGCGAATCTAGATGAATTCTTCGAGATCCGAGTGGCGGGACTGAAGCAGTTGCTGGAGCTCGGCTCCACGAGCAGCGGGCCGGATGGCATGTCGGTGACCGATCAACTCGCGGCCATCCATGAGAAGGCGGCACAGCTGGTGGCTGCGCAGTACCACTGTCTCAACGAGGTGCTGCTGCCCGGGTTGCGTGCAGTAGGCGTGGACCTGCAGTCGGAAGCCGACTGGAGCGCGGAGACACGCGCGTGGGTCGAACAATATTTCGCCAACGAAGTAGAGCCGGTACTCAGTCCACTGGGGCTGGATCCAGCACGACCCTTTCCGCGCATTCAGAACAAGAGCCTGAACTTCGTGGTGATGCTGTCGGGCAAGGACGCTTTTGGTCGCGACTGCGATCTGGCGGTCGTGCAGGCACCGCGCTCACTGGCGCGGGTACTGGCGATTCCTGATGAGGTTGGCCGCGGTTTCGTCGCGCTCTCTTCGATCATTGAGCATTGCGTGGCCCGGTTGTTCACTGGAATGCAGGTTCTGGGGTGCTACCAGTTTCGACTGACCCGCAATAGTGATCTGTTCGTCGACGAGGAAGAAATCGATGACCTGCGCCGCGCCCTCGAGGGCGAGCTGGCGCATCGACGTTATGGTGCAGCCGTTCGTCTTGAGACGGCGGCGCAGTGCCCGGATTCACTCGTCACAATGCTGCGCGAGCAGTTTGCCCTCAGCGCATCGGACTGTTTTTCGGTGCCCGGCCCGGTCAACCTCAGTCGCCTCTCTGCCCTGTATGAACTGGCGCAGCGGCCGGATCTGAAATATCCGTCGTTTTTCCCCGGGGTTCCGCAGCAATTGCTGGATCCTCCGGATCTGTTCACAGCGATCCGCGCTGGTGACGTGCTGCTGCACCATCCTTATCAGAGTTTTGCGCCGGTGCTCGATCTACTGCGTCAGGCGGCGACCGACCCGGCGGTGCTGGCCATCAAACAGACTCTGTATCGCACGGGCGGAAAATCGCCGATCGTGGAGTGTCTGGTCGCGGCCGCGCAGGCTGGCAAGGATGTGACGGTTGTCATCGAACTTCGCGCGCGCTTCGACGAAGAGGCCAATATCGAACTTGCCGGCAAGCTGCAGGAAGCCGGTGCGCACGTGGTCTACGGCGTAGTCGGCTACAAGACGCATGCGAAGATGCTGATGATCGTGCGCCGCGAAGAAGACGGCATACGGCGTTACTGTCACTTGGGGACAGGTAACTACCATCAGAACACGTCGCGTGCTTATACAGACTATGGGCTGCTGACCTGCGATGAAGTCATCGGCCTGGATGTGCACGAGCTGTTTCTGCAGCTGACCAGTCTGATGCAGTCACCTCGCCTGCGGCGGCTGATACAGGCCCCCTTCAAGCTGCACTCGACTTTATTGGCTCTGATTGATGGTGAGATCGCGGCGGCGCAGGCCGGCAAGCCGGCTCGTATCGTCGCTAAGCTCAATGCGCTGGTAGATCCTGGCATCATTCAGGCGCTTTACCGCGCTTCAGGCGCCGGTGTGCGCGTGGAGTTGATTGTGCGCGGTGTTTGCGCGCTGCGGCCAGGCATACCTGGCGTTTCGGAGAACATCTCCGTTCGCTCGCTGGTCGGCCGCTTTCTTGAGCACTCGCGGGTGTACTGGTTTGAAAACGGTGGCCGCAACCAACTGCTACTGGCGAGCGCCGACTGGATGGAACGCAACTTTTTCCGTCGCATCGAAATTGCTTTTCCGATCCGACGCAGCCGGCTGTGCACGAGGCTGCGCGAAGATCTGGAAGCCAATCTGGCCGACAATTGCAATGCCTGGCTTTTGCAGGCCGATGGCAGTTATGTCCGAGCAGTCGCAGGGGACGCGCCAATCATCGACGCGCAGGCTGCGCAGCTGCAGCGTTACGCCAACACCAGCCGCGAACCAGCGTAAACGCGTAAACGCAGCCCGGCGGACCGCAGATACTCGACTTCCTGCCGCAGATCCTCCAGCGACAGGGGATGCTGAGCCAACCAGCGTGCGCCGATACTGAGCTTGAGTGTGCCGGCACGGGCGTTGAGCTTGAGCGTTGGCAGGGGCGCGATGCTCCGACTACGATGCAGCAGCACTGCCAGACGCAGCAGTACGATCAGTCGCAGCGCCAGCTTGTCCCAGGGTGGAATGAGCTCCCCCAGTCCGGCCAGCATCAGCTTGCGCCGATGGCCACCAGCGAGTTGGGCGAGCAGGCGCTGTTCCTCACGCGTGAAGCCCGGCATATCAGCGTGTTCGAGCAGATAGGCGCTGTGGCGGTGGTAACCGCTGTGCGCAACGTCGAGACCGATTTCGTGCAGGCGCGCCGCCCATTTCAGGAACAGCGACGCCAGCGGATCATTCAGGTCCCAATTGGCTCTCACTTGCCGCAGCAGACCGAGCGCGGTGTGCTCGACCCGATGCGCCTGCTCAATTTCGACATGGTAGCGACGTTGCATGGAGCTGACTGAGCGCTCACGCGGATCCTCATCGGTCATGCGACCGAGCATGTCGTAGAGCAGACCATCGCGCAGCGCGCCGTCGGAAAGCCGCAGCGCGTCGATATTCAGTGCTTTCATCAATTCCAGCAGAATCGCGACGCCAGCAGGAAAAACCGGCCGGCGCTCTTCGGTGACGGCACTCAGGCGCAGGGCACGCGTATTGCCGACCGCCTCCAGCACCGTCATCAGCCGCATCAGTCCTCCGACAGTGATCGCGCGCGACTGCGGATCGATTTCCCGCAGGGATTCAGCAATCGCTCGCACCGTACCGGAGCTGCCAAAGGCATGTTCCCACCCGCGCCGCTGGAATGCCTTCTGCACCGGCTCCAGTTCCACCTGCGCAGCAAGACGGGCACGCTGCAGACGCTTGGCGGTGATGCGCCCGTCGGCAAAGAACTGTTTGGTGAGGCTGACGCAGCCAACATGCAGGCTTGCGAGCTCGAGTGCTTCATAGCCCTCACCGATGACGATCTCGGTGCTGCCGCCGCCGATGTCGATCACGAGGCGACGACCACGGTCTGGCGGCAGCATGTGAGCAACGCCAGAGTAGATCAGGCGCGCCTCTTCCATGCCGGAGATGATCTCGATCGGATGGCCTAGCGCACGGCGTGCGCTGACGAGGAAGTTCTGCTTGCGGCGTGCGGTGCGCAAAGCGCTGGTACCCACGACACGCACGTTGCTGGCACGCATGGCGCGCAGGCGCTGCCCGAAGCGCTCAAGACAGGACAGGGCACGCGCCGCCACGCCGGGATCGAGTCGCCCTTCAGCGTCGACACCGCCGCCCAGACGCACCATTTCGCGCAGACGGTCGATGACCACGAGCTGGCCATGCACGTGGCGCGCGACGACCAGATGAAAACTGTTTGAACCGAGGTCGACGGCAGCCAGAACGCCCGGGTTACTGGCACGAGCGCCGCGTGGCATCAGCGTCTCCTGAGGGAGTTAGCTGCCGGCACTGAACGAGGAGCCACAGCCGCAGGTGGTGACCGCATTGGGATTGCGGATCACAAACTGCGCGCCATCCAGGCCCTCGCGGAAATCGATTTCGGCACCGCCCAGGTACTGGAAGCTCATTGGATCGATGAGCAGCTTCACGCCCTGGTTTTCGACGCAGGAGTCGCCCTCCTGGATTTCTTCGTCGAATTCGAAGCCGTATTGCAGACCGGAACAGCCACCGCCCTGAACGAAGACCCGCAACATCAGTTTGGGATTGCCTTCGCCCTCGATCAACTGACCGACCTTGCGCGCCGCCGCATCAGTGAAGACCAGCGGTGCATCGCCTGCGATGGAGGATAAGGAAGAGGAGGTGTCCATGGGTCCAAGTGTAGGAGTCGCGCCCGCAGGCGTCAAAGTAAGTCTGCGTAATCAGCGCGGCGGGTCGCCGGGCTTCGAGCCCCTGCTCTACTGGGCGTCTCCACCCTTCTGGGGTACGAGCTTGCCGCTGACCTCGGCACCCAGCGCCATTTCGATGGAGCCATAGTGAATATCGCCCGCCACGCGGGCTTTCGCACCCAGCACCACACGTTCCGTTGCCAGGATGTCTCCGTTGATGCGGCCGTTGAGCACCACTTGTGCCGCCACAACCGACCCTTCGATATGACCATGCTCACTGACTGAGACTGCGGAGAGCGCCCCACCACTGGCGCGCACATTTCCGCCTACATAGCCTTCTACGTGCAGCCCGCCGGTGAATTCAATGTCGCCCTGAACGCGCACGCTCTTGCCGATCAGCGTGTCGATTCGGGATACGGGTTTTCTGGCTCGTTTGAACATGGTCATCCGCCGCTGACGTTCCAGACGAACGTACGCCGATAGGGTGACACGCCGGCACGCGCGGGTCGAATTTCCAGCGTTACGCGTCGCGGCTCGAAGCCGGCAGGCAGTGTGATCGGGTACTCGAAGTTGGCCAGATAGCGGAAATTAAAGGGAATTTGCCGCAACTTGCTTTCGCTGATGGCCGCCAGCTCGACACTGGCCGCAGCGCCCGCCTTGACGCCATCGATGGTCACGCCGAGGTTACCGCTGACATTAGCGTCACCGCGCACTTCACGCGCCAGAGTGAAGCGCAAATAGAAACGACGTTTGGCGGGATCACGCGGCGCAACCTTGAACTGCTGCACGATGACAGATCGATCCTTCGCGGCCTGAGGGCTGGCAATGCCGCGATAAAACTGCAGATCCTGCTGAGCGCGTGCCAGTTGGGCCTGCAACTCGCCGATGCTGCGGCCGAGTTCGGAACGCTCGCGCACCTGCTCGAGCTTGGCCTGCTCACCCTCGGCCAGCTGGACACGCAGCTCTTTCTGCTGACGCTCGAGCTCGTCGATCTGGGCCTGCAGTTCCGCACGTTCGCTGGCTGCCCGCAGCGCATCGAACCCCGCTGTTTTGCGGCCAAACTGGAACATGAGCCAGGCGGCAAGCAGCAGCAGGACCCCTGAGGCGGCTAGCAGCACCCAGGGCCGCAGCGGCGCGTACCTGCGGATCACGAGACGTCGCGGCAGGACGCTCTTCATTCACCCGCGACCGCAGAATCATCCGCTGCGGCTTGCACCGCGCGCACATCGCGTCGCCACCATGGCGGATAGTCCGGCAAGCCCTCGGGAAACGCACTGCCCCCCAGCTCGTGGAGCGCCCGCGCATAGACTGGCCGCTTGAAGTAGATCACTTCGCGCACCGGCTGCCAGAAGTCGACCCAGCGCCAGGAATCGAATTCCGGCTCGCTGGTGGTGTCGAAACGTATTGCGGAGTCCTCTGCGCGCATTTCCAGCAGGAACCAACGCTGCTTCTGACCGATACAGCGGGGCTTGGAGTCCTTGCGCTGATAACGCGCCGGCAAGCGATAGCGCAGCCAGCGGCGAGTCTGCGCCACGATGCGAACGTCTTTCTCGACCAGCCCGATCTCTTCCTGCAGCTCGCGAAACAGCGATTCCTCAGCGGCCTCGCCACGACGCATGCCACCTTGGGGAAACTGCCAGCCGCGACCGCCCGGCCTGCGGCCCAGCCACAGCTGCCCGCTCTGGTTCATCAGCACAATACCCACGTTGGCGCGAAAGCCGTCGCGGTCAATCCAGTCACTCATGAATGTACTTGTAACGCGTGCAGGCCCGTTGCTCAAGCAGCAGACCGCCAGAAGGGGAGCAGGTTCCTCACGGACGCTGCTGGGTGACGATGCGCCGTCCCTGAGTGTATTCACGCCCCTGAACCATCAGGGAGCGGAAACGCGGCAGATCATTGGCCTGCACCGCCGCACGCACACTGTCGACCGCACGGGCCAACGCATCGAGTGACTCGTTGCCGAACTCATTCAAGCGTTGGATCTCGAAATACAGGTCTGGACTTTCTTCGGCCACCTTACTGGCGATGTCGAACTGCGCGTCGAAGGTGGTGCTGGAGAGTCTGACCAGGCGCGGTGCTGATTCGCCGCTCTCGGCCAGCGCTGTGAAAAAGGCAATATTCAGCGCGTGCGAGAGCCCGAGCACATAGGCGATCAGGCGGTCGTGCTCATCCAGCCCCATGACCACCTGCTCGGCCATGGTGGCGGCGAACAGCGCCTCGACCTGCTCGCGCGCAGCGGGCACGCCGAGATCGAGGTGGATGACATGGCGACCGGAGAGCAGTTCGGTATCGGGGCCAAACATGGGGTGGATCGAAGCCACGCGCACGCCGGCGGCACGCAGCGCCTCGATGCCCGCGCGCAGCGGTGTTTTTAATGAGCCCACGTCGAAAACGATGCCCGTCGGCTTGCGGCCGGCAAGCTCAAGCAGGATGGCATTGGTGAGACCCAGCGGGGTCGCCACCACGATGAAGTCATGATCGAGGCTGGAGCGGCGCCAATCGCGCAGAGGCACGCTGCCCGACTGCGGCTCATCGACCGCGCCTTCGGCGTGGGGATCGGCAATCTGCACATCGAAACCCTGCGAGGCGAGGAACTGCGCGAACCAGGCGCCCATCTTGCCGGCTCCGCCGATGACCAGCGCACGGCGTCCATCACCAGCGCCGTGCGACTCGACCCGGGCGCGCTCCTGAGCCGTGAGCGATGAGCGGATCAGCAGGCGCATCAGGGCCTCAGCCGTAGCCGGCGGCACGCCGACTTCCGTGGCGCGCGCCCGCACGCCGAGGATGACTTCGCGCTCACGCCCGTAATCACGCACTGCACGACCCGCGACACCCTTCACGCGCGCAATTTCCTGCACGGTGCGCTGGCGCTCGGCGACGAGTTCCACCAGGCGCTGGTCGAGACCGTCCAGCTGACGGCGCAGTTCTTCAAGTGTCACAGTGACCGGACTCCGCGGGAAAAAGGCGAGGCTGACTTGTAGCCTGTGGCCGTGAGACTGGCAAGTGCAGGCCTCACCGGCCGGGTTAAGATCGGGCTATGAGCCCACTTATCGACGCCCTACCCAAGCCGCTCCCGCGCGAGCCGCTCAGCACGGTTCAGCGCTGGCAGGCCGAAGCCACCAGCCGACGCACCCAGCCCAATCCGAATGCGATGACGCTGGCCACTGTTGATGGACGTGGATATCCGGCCGCTCGCATCGTGCTGTGCAAAGAAATTGTGCCCAAGCCCGGGTACATCAGCTTCTACACCAACTACGAATCGCGCAAGGGACAGGAACTGGCGGCCATACCGCGCGCCGCAGTGGTGATGCACTGGGACCATCTGCATCGGCAGGTCCGCATTGAGGGGCCCATCACACGTACCAGTTCAGCAAACAGCGACGCGTACTTTGCGTCACGTCACTGGCAGAGTCGGCTGGGTGCATGGGCGAGCGAGCAGAGTCGCCCCATCAAGAGCCGGGCCGCGTTGATGGCCGCTTTCAGTGATACCGCTCGGCGGCTGGGTCTGCCGGCGCTGTCTGGCGAGTCGAACGGGGATCCGAATGTGGCCATTCCGCGTCCACCGAATTGGGGTGGCTACCACCTGTGGGCCGAGAGAGTAGAACTCTGGGTCGAGGGCGATGCGCGACTGCACGATCGCGCCGTGTGGACGCGTGAACTTGCTCAGGATGGTGAGGGCTTCAGCGGCGGTCCCTGGTCAGTCCAGCGGCTGCAACCGTAGCGACCCCACGCAGCTCTGAGTTCAGCCGCGCATGGCCTGAAGCACCGAGCCATGGAGTGCTGCATTGCTGGCTAGCACTGTGGTGGTATTCAGACCGATCGGCCCGCCATCGAGCTGGGTGAACACGCCACCGGCCTCGCGGACGATGACGCTCAGCGCAGCGATGTCGAGGATGTTGACGTCGGATTCCAGCACTACATCCAGCGCGCCTCGCGCCAGCAAGTGATAGTGCACAAAGTCGCCGTAGCCACGCAGCCGGTTCACTCGGCCGACCAACGCACCCAGACGTGACCAGCCCTCGGGCGAAGCGGCGAGCGTTTTCAGGTTGCCGGTGGACAGGATTGCGCTGCCGATATCGTCGACAGTGCTGACACGTATCGGGCGATCATTGAGAAACGCACCGCCGCCCTCTTCCGCCCACGCCAGTTCGCCATAGGCCGAGGCGCACGACACCCCCAGCACCAGACGCCCTTCGCGCATCAACGCAATCTGCGTCGAGAAAAAAGGTGTGTCGCGCACGAAGGACTTGGTGCCGTCGATCGGGTCGACGAGCCAGACATTGTCCGCATCCATGCCGCGCTGGCCGGTCTCCTCGCCATAAAAGCCGTAGCCGGGGAAATGGCGCTCGAGCACGGCGCGGATCGCCTGCTCGGACTGCACATCGGCCTCCGTGACCGGCGAGCGATCAGCCTTGATGGTGACGGCGAGATTGCGCTGATAAAGCCGGTTGATCACTTCCGTAGCGGCGCGGGCCGCCTCGAGCGCAGCGAGCAATTCTCTGGAAGGCCCGGCGGATGGATGACTGCTGTTCAAGCGTGACTCCCTGCAAACTGAGCGGGAAGAATACTGCATCCGCAGCATTGCATTGACATCACGAGGCTCGACTGCCTACAGTGCCAACGCTGTCAGGTGCTCGGGAAGCCGGTGTGAATCCGGCGCTGCCCCCGCAACGGTAAGCGACGTGAAACTGCTCCAAGCAAGCCACTGTGTGCCTCTAAGGTCGCACGGGAAGGCGGGGCGGTGAATGGCGCGGGATTCGACTCCCGTTCCGTTCGACGCGCGAGTCCGGAGACCGGCCTGACGCACAGTCCCATGGGCGCGGCGGGCGGCCGGGCGGTCGCTTTATGCGCACTTTCCGACCTTCGCCATCGTCAATGGATTTGCCGTTCATTGCCACGCGGGCGAGCGTGGGAAGGAAGTTGCGTGTCATTTTGTTTGCGTGACGCGAAAGTCGCGTCTTTGTCCCTTTCTTTGTCCCTGTCGACCGCTGGCCTGCTGCTATCGGCTACCACCGCTCAGGCTGCAGCACCGGGCATGGATTCACTCTCCGAGATCGTGCTCACCGCGACTCGTACCGCCGGCGATCCAGATCTGTTGGCCGTGCCGGTCATCGTCATCACGCGACGTGAAGTGGAAGATGCCCTGGCCAGCGATGCCACAGACCTGATCAGCGCACGCCCCGGGATCGAAGTGGCCCGCAGTGGCGGCATCGGTCAGCCGGCCTCGCTGTTCATGCGCGGCACGGAAAGCAACCACACAGCTGTGTTGATCGATGGGGTGCGCATCAACCCGGGCACCATCGGCGGAGCGGCGCTGCAGAACATTCCGGCCGAAAGTATCGAGCGCATCGAGATCGTCAAGGGACCTCGCTCGGCGCTGTATGGCTCGGATGCCATCGGTGGCGTAGTGAACATCATCACGCGGGCCGGCGCGGCCCGCGGCGCGAACCTGTTCGCATCCACTGGCCGCTACGGTACGACCACAGCGGCCGCTGATGGCGGCACGGCGCTGGGTGAAAACGCGGGCATCGGTGGCAGCATCGTCAGTCGGGACAGCAACGGCTTCGCGCCACGCGCGGCGGCGGCGAGCAGCGGTGGGTTCCGTGATACCGCCGGCAATCTGCAACTGCAGGGCCAACCGACAGACAACCTGCTTATGCGCGGCGGCGGATGGCGCAGTGCCGGCCGCGTTTACTACGACAATTACGGCAGCCAGGGCGCTGAAGACTTCGTCACATCCAGTTACGCCGGCAGTGTTCAGTGGCAAGCCGCACACGGTATCGACTACCGCGCCACCATCAACCGGGCGGAGGATTTGATCGACCAGCTGCGCTCCCCCGACTACGCCCATACACGGCGCGACGGACTCGAGCTGCAGGGCAACTGGCTGGTTGCGGGTCTCCACAGGCTCAGCGCCGGAACGCTGCTGAACGATGAGCACACCACGGCCAGCTCGTATGGAACAGTGTTCGATGTCACCACGCGAACGCGGCAGTACTTCTTGCAGGACCAGGTGCAGAGCGGCCCGCACTCCCTGCTGCTGGCCGCTGCACACACGCAGCATTCGACCTTTGGCGGCCACGGCAACTGGAATGCGGAATACAGCCTTCAGCTGGGCGCTTGGCAGCTGCGCACGGCGACCGGTACCGGCTTCCATGCGCCGGACAGCACGGACCGATTTGGTTATGGCGGCAATCCATCGCTGCAACCAGAAACTTCCCGGCAGTTTGACGCGGGGGTCATCTGGCGACTGAGCCCGGCCCATCGCTTCGAGCTCGATGCCTTCGACAATCGCATCGACAATCTCGTCGACTATGTAGTGACCAACTACGTGACCTTTGCCGGTCGCAACGAAAATGTTTCGCGCACACGGATCCGTGGCCTTGAGGCCAGCTACCAACTGCAGTTGGATGATTGGACGATGCAGGCCGGTGCAACGTGGCAGAACCCGCGCAACGTCGCTGACGACACGCTGCTGCTGCGGCGCGCACGGCAGAACTTCAGCCTGTCCTCTCAATACCGGTTGGGACTGCTGTCGCTGGGCGGAGACCTGCACTACGTCGGTCGACGGTTTGACGCCAGCTACCCGACCAACAAGGAGCTGCCGGGCTATGCGCTGTTGGCCTTGCGCATGAATTACGAGATCACACCCTCGTGGAATCTGCAGCTGCGGGTCGACAACGCCCTCGATCGGCGTTATCAGGAAATCCTCGGTTACAACACGGCGCGGCGCGGCTTCACTCTGGCCACGCGTTTGCGGCTGCGCTAGCGTAGTATCCAGCGCCATGGGACACAGACTTTCCAGAATCGTCACGCGTACCGGCGATGACGGCACCACGGGCCTTGCCGACGGACAGAGAGTCGGCAAGGATTCAGCGCGCATCGAAGCCTCCGGAGCAGTCGATGAACTGAACTGCGCCATTGGCATCCTGCTGGCCCAGCCCGGGCTCAACAGTGAAATCGAGCAGTGTCTGGTGGAATGCCAGCACGAGCTCTTCGACCTAGGGAGCGAGCTGTCCATCCCGGGCAGCAGCTTCATCGGGCCGAAGCATATCGAGCGGCTCGAGGCCGCCGTCGAGCGTCTGAACAGTGAACTGCCGCCGCTCAAGGAGTTCGTCCTGCCAGGCGGTGGCAGCGCGGCCGCGTCATGTCATCTGGCGCGCGCCATCTGCCGACGGGCGGAACGCCGCGGCTGGGCCCTGATGCGCCACGAACCGATTGGTGGCGACCTGCTGCGTTACCTGAATCGCCTGTCGGACCTACTGTTCGTCATGGCGCGGGTGCTGGCGCGCGCCAGCATTGGCACCGAGGTTCTGTGGCGGCGCGACCGCTAATCTCGCACGGAAGCCCGATGAGATCGCCCGCTGGCCGGTTGCGAGGCCAGTCCCTTTACGCCACCCTGCTCGCTCTGCTCATCGCGGCTCTGCCCACAGCAGCGCAGCAACCCTCACGCTGGCCCGACACCTTCGTTGCTCGACTCGAGTTGCTGGCTCTCGTCCAGACTCTCAACGCAGACCTGCTGGCCAGCCGCAGCGCAACGCGCACGCTGGAAAGCTGGTGCGAGACGCACCGACTGGCCGCCGAGCCCCGTTTGGTCGCTCAGCCAGTCGCTGACGTCTTCGTGGCGCCTACTGCGGAGCAGCGCGCGCGCCTGAAGGTGAGCGATAACACCCCTGTGAAATACCGGCGCGTGCAGCTCCGCTGTGGGACGCATGTGCTGTCGGTGGCTGAAAACTGGTATGTCCCTGAGCGACTGACGCCGGAGATGAATCAACTGCTGGAGACCACAACCACGCCTTTCGGCAAGGCCGTGGAAGGTCTGGAGCCGTGGCGCCAGACGCTCGCCGCGCGGATGCTCTGGTCACCGCTCCCAGCGGACTGGCATTCCGCGACAGCGCCCTACCCCTCACATGCAGACCGTACGTTGGTCATGCCGGAAGCACTGTTCGAGCATCGGGCGCTGCTCTATACGCGCGAGCAGCAGCCGTTTGCAGAGGTGGTCGAGGTTTATCAGCGCGGCATACTCGACTTTCCGGCACCAACACTGCACTGAACCCAGCAACGCACTGGGGCGCGATGTGCCTGACGACGAAGTCGGTCGACTCAGTCGCGCAACAGCTGATTCAGTCGCTGCCAGTCGAACGAATCACCTGGATCGGTCTTGCGACCGGGTGCGATGTCGCTGTGACCGACCACTCGCTCCCGGGCGAGGTCCGGATAGGTCTCAGCCAGTGCACGAATCAGGGCCGCAAGGGTCGCGTACTGAATGTCCTCGTAGGGGTCCAGATCCGTGCCTTCCAGCTCAATGCCGACTGAGAAATCGTTGCAGGCCGAGCGACCCTGCCAGCTGGAGACGCCTGCATGCCAGGCTCGGGTGCTGAAGGGGACGAATTGCACCACGCTGCCGTCGCGGCGCACGAGAGCATGCGCTGACACGCGCACGCCAGCGATATCCGCAAAATAAGGATGGGCGCCCGCATCAAGATGACCGCCGAAAAACTGTTCAATCCAGGGCCCGCCATATTCACCGGGCGGCAAACTGATGCCGTGAACGACAATCAGCTCCGGCACGACACCAGAGGGACGCTCATCACAGTGCGCGCAAAGCACCTGACGCACGCCGCGCAGCAGCCCGGTTGCCGGATCAATTTCCATGAGAGTGCCATGATGCCAAAATGCCGGGCATGAGCGAAGCACAAACACCGGCTGCAGTCCTGAACAATGCCACGCTGGCGGCACGCGACCTGCAGCATGTGTGGCACCCCTGCACGCAGATGCGTGACCATGAGCAGCACCCTCCGATCCCGATCCACCACGGCCGCGGCCCTTGGCTGTATGACTATGACGGGCGGCGTTACTTGGATGGGATCAGCTCTTGGTGGACCAACCTGTTTGGCCACGCACATCCTGAAATCAGCGCGGCGGTCGCGAAGCAGGCCACGCAACTTGAGCACGTGCTGCTCGCGGGATTCACACATGAGCCCGCCGTGCAATTGGCCGAACAACTGGTGCGCCTGGCTCCCGCGGGACTGACCCGCTGCTTTTACGCCGACAACGGATCAGCGGCTGTGGAAGTGGCATTGAAGATGAGCTTCCATTACTGGCAGAACCGCGGCGCGAAGGCGAAGCGCCGCTTTCTCACACTGAGTAACAGTTATCACGGCGAAACACTGGGTGCGCTGGCCGTGGGCGACGTGCCGCTGTACCGGCAAACCTACCAGCCGCTGCTGCTCGATGTGCTGACTGCACCCTCGCCCGATGCCTATGAACGCGAACCAGGCGAGACGCCTGAGGCCCATGCGCGCCGCAAATTCGTGGCCATGGAAGCGCTGCTGCAGCAGCACGCCGGCGAACTGGCGGCAGTGATCGTGGAACCACTGGTGCAATGCGCCGGCAGCATGCGCATGTATCACCCCGTTTATCTGCAACTGCTGCGTGACGCCTGCGATCGCTATGGCGTACACCTGATTGCAGACGAAATCGCTGTCGGTTTCGGACGCACGGGTACTTTGTTCGCCTGCGAACAGGCCGGCATCCGACCCGATTTCATGTGTCTTTCAAAAGGGCTGACTGGTGGCTACCTGCCGCTGTCAGCCGTACTGACCGGAGAAGAGATCTACGCCGCGTTTTATGACGAATATGCAGCGCAGCGCGCTTTCCTGCACTCCCATAGCTATACCGGCAACCCGCTGGCCTGTGCCGCGGCACTGGCCACGCTGGCTCAGTTCGCGCGCGGCGGTGTGCTGGAAAGCAATCGACAGTTATCGGCACGAATGGCCGCACGCATCGCGCCTCTGGCTGCGCATCCGCATGTCGTGGATATACGCCAGTGCGGCATGATTCTGGCGGTGGAATTCGCACAGGACCGGGCCAGCCGCAACCCCTACCCGTGGCAACAGCGACGCGGCCTTGCGATGCACCGCATCGCGTTGGAACGTGAGGTGCTGCTGCGCCCGATCGGCGATGTGATCTATGCCATGCCCCCTTACGTACTGAGCGATGACGAGTGCGATCTGCTGGTAGACACGATGATTCACTGCGTTGAACGCGTCTGCGGAGACTGACGATGCGCCAGACTCGAATATTCGTCGACATGACCCTGGAGTGTGGCCAAGAACTACCGCTGTCCGGGTCCGCTGCCAATCATGTGCAGCGAGTGCTGCGACTGCGGGCCGGCGCGTCACTGGTGCTTTTTAATGGTCACGGCGGGGAATACAGCGCGACTTTGCTGCGTGCCGACCGTGATGCCACGGTGGTGCGCGTGGGCGAGCACCATGCCGGCGACCGCGAATCGCCGCTGCAGCTCACGCTGGTCCAGGGCGTCTCACGCGGGGAGCGCATGGACACCATCGTGCAGAAGGCCACCGAACTGGGTGTCACGCGGATCCAGCCGGTGCTGACCGAGTTCAGTGTCGTGAAACTCGATGCCGAGGCGGCAGCCAAGAAGCGCACTCACTGGCGGGCCATCGCCATCGGTGCCTGCGAGCAATGCGGGCGCAATCGAGTGCCAGAAATTGCGGCACCGATGGACTACGCCACGGCATTGGCAGACACCGCATCGCAGCCGGGCCTACGTCTACTGTTGGCGCCTGATGCGTCGCAGTCGCTCGTCACCGCGGCACAGGGCACGGCGCTGACGCTGCTCATCGGACCCGAAGGCGGACTAAGCGAACGCGAAGTGCGGCTGGCGGAGCGTGTCGGGTACATGGGCTGCAGAGTGGGACCGCGCGTGCTTCGCACGGAAACCGCGCCGCTTGCGGCACTGGCGTTGCTGCAGGGACTACTCGGCGATCTGCGCTAATTAGCGCGTAGCGACGCTGGTTTCATCAGCGATCACGGCTTCCATCTGTTCAAGGTCAGGGATCAGCGCGCCATCCCGAAGCAGACGCACGCGGCTCAGCACGGGTGCCCGGACCGGCCGAACGTAAAGAGAATCGGGTTGCAGCATCTCGGCTCTCATCCGCACCAGCTGCGGGAACCCCTGAACCAGCAGTCCGAAAGCTTCGCAATCCAGTCGGCCCAGCAGCGCATGAAACACCACCACCCGTGCACGCGATGACGCCGGCGGTAGCTCCTCGCCGCACATACTCTCGAATGAAACCAGTGGAATCTCTCGGCCATTCCAGCCTGTTGTACCCAGATACCACGGCGGCGCACCCGGCACCTGAGCGGGCAGCTTGTAGGCCATCAAGTCGGCCACACAGGTGCGCGGCACGATCAGGCGGCTTCCCGCCAACGGCACGAGCAGACTGTAGACTTCTGTGTCGGGCGCACTCATTGATGGTTCAGCCTGCAAGTGCACTGCGCCGTGACGCTACGAGGGGCGCAATGGCCGCGAGGAGTTGGCTTTCCTGGTAGGGCTTGCCGAGGTATTCGTTGACGCCCAGTTCAATGGCGCGCGCACGGTGCTTCTCGCCCACGCGCGAAGTGATCATGATGATCGGCAAGTCACGATGCACCGGATCAGTACGCACTTGTGCGGCCACCTCGTAACCGTCCATGCGCGGCATCTCGATATCCATCAGTAGGATGTCGGGGCGATGCTCCTGCAGCAGTGCCAGTGCGTCGATGCCATCGCGCGCTGTAAGCACGCGCATTCCATTGCGCTCCATCAGCCGCTGCGTGACACGTCGCACGGTGATCGAATCGTCCACGACCATCACCAGTGGCCGCTGATCTGGAGGCGCGCTGGCGATCAATGGCTGGGAGCGCCCACGACGGCCGCCGCGCACCAGTGCACCAAGATCCAGAATCACCGCCACACGGCCGTCATTCAAAATCGTCGCACCCGAGATACCGCGAATCGACGCCAACTGTGGGCCAACGGGCTTCACAACGATCTCACGGCTGCCGATGAGTTCGTCGGCAACCAGTGCAGCGGAGTTCTCGCCGGCACGCACCAGCACCAGCGGCAGAGCGGTCTCCTGCTCCGGCAGTTGACTGGCTTCCATACCGATGAGATGAGCCAGCGGCTGAATCCGGTACGGACTGCCGGCGTGCATCAGGGAGGCACTATCGCTGTGCAGGTGGGTGATGACATCCTCGCGTGAGAGACGCGTTACACCTTCCAGTGTGGGCAGCGGCAACGCGTAGATTTCTTTGCCTACGCGCACCACCAACGCATGGCTGGTCGCCAGCGTGACAGGCAGTTTGATTGTGAAGCGCGTGCCCTGACCGCTCAACGAATCGATATGCAGCGCACCGCCGAGTTTCTTGATCTCGGTTGCAACCACATCCATGCCGACGCCGCGACCGGCCTGCTGCGTCACTGAGCCTGCGGTGGAAAAACCAGGCTCCAGCACAAGCTGAATCAATTCATCAGCCGACATCTCTTGGGTCGCATGGATCAGTCCGCTCTGAATACCCTTGTCGCGTATCGCTGCCAGATCCATGCCGCCACCGTCATCAGTCAGCTCGATGATGACTTCCGCACCCTCGCGCCGCAGATTGATCCGGATATGCCCCAGAAGCTCCTTGCCACGTGCCTGCCGCACGTCTGGCGCCTCGATACCATGCACGACCGCATTGCGCAGCATGTGCTCGAGTGGAGGCAGCATTCGCTCCAGCACCTGACGATCGAGCTCGCCGCTCCCGCCCTCAATGATGAGCTCAGTGGGCCGGCCGACATCCTGCGCAGCCTGCCGCACGATGCGGGACAGTCGCTGCACATGGCGCTGGAAGGGCACCATGCGAGTGCTCATCAGCCCGTTCTGCAACTCGGAAATTAAGCGGCCCTGATGCTCCAGCTGGGTCTGCGCGTCAGCCACCATGGTCTCGAGCAATTGCTGCAGGCTGCCCAAGTCGCTGGCCGACTCCGTCAGCGCACGCGAGAACTGCTGAATCGAGGAATAACGATCGAGCTCCAGCGGATCAAAGTTACTGTAATGATCAGCATCGGTGCTGTGGCGGTTCAGGATCTGCGCCTCGGTCTCCAGCTCGAGCTTGCGCAGCTGTTCCTTGAGTCGGGTCACGGTCCGCGACAACTCACCGAGATTGAATTCCACAGCGGCCAGCTGCTGTTCGGTGCGCGCCCGGACGATGCTGGTTTCGCCAACACCATTGAGCAACTGATCCAGCAGCTCGGCACGTACGCGCGCCAGATCGCTTCGCTCCGCGGCCAGCTGCGGCTCACGCCCCGGTGGCAGCGGCGCCGGCGGCAAAGGCAGTGCCTCGGCAGGCGCAAACAGGGCGGATGAAGATTTCTCTGCGGGCTGCGCCGCCTGCCGGATTTGTGCAATCAGACTAGGCGCAGGAAGCACGCTAAGGCCGGCGAGGACTGCATCGCGCATTCGTGCCAGTTCATCCAGACCCTGCTGAACGATCACGCGTGCCTCATCACCGCTGGTAGCCAGACCCAGTTCAACCTGGACCACCAGGCTTTCCAGTTCGTGGGCCAGATCACCCATCGCAGCAATGCCGGCCATCCGTGCACCACCCTTCAGGGTATGAAGCGGCCGCTTGAGCGCAGCTATAAGTCCCGCACTGGTGACATCAGCATTCCATTCACCCAGCGCAAACTGGGCAGCATCCAGTAACTCAGCCGCTTCCTCACAGAAGATGGCCGCCACCTCGGGGTCACATTCGATGTCAGCGACAGGATTTTCAGAGACTTCAGAAGCGGTCTCAGGCTGATCAGTCGTGGCACTGCACTCATCGATGCGGCGCTGGAGATCAGCCTCGGCCAACGCGATACGCTCCAGCAGTCCCTCATGCACCCGCGGAGGTACAACGCTTTCATTGATGCCGTCGAGCACAGACTCCATGACCGCCATGCACTCGCCGAGCAACGCCAGTCCCGCATCATCAAGACCGACGTCGCTATCGAATGACAGGCAAAGCCATCGCTCCATCGGTATGGCGAGACGCTCACCCTCATGCGCCTGAGCCATCCGTGAACAGCCGCACATGGTATGTGCGGCCAGATACACGGCTTGTGGGACGGAGTGCACAGCCGCCGGAGAGCGCTGCTGCAGCCACGCGCGAATGGTTGCGATGTGGCTGGACATCTCGCGCATGTAGATTTCGTACAGCGTTGCATCCGGCAGCCCTTCGCGCTGCGTGTCGGACTGTACGATTAGCGAAGTGCTTGATGATTCATCCTGCTGACCCGCAGCCAGCGCCCGAATGCGTTCGACGAGCAAGCCAACCTCGGCGCCGGCCGCGACGCCGCTCTCCAGCGCGCCGACCAGCCAGGGCAAGCGGTTCACCGCCTCGCGCAGCGCCTGCAGGGTTGCCGGCGAGCGGGGCACCGTACCCTCCAGCAGGCGGCTCAGCAGATTTTCGGTTGCGGCGGAAAACTCCGACAGATCACGTGCACCGACCACCCTGCCACTGCCCTTCAGCGTGTGAAATGCACGTTGCACCAGTTCCAGCGCCTGAGTCTGCCCCGGATCACGCTCCCAGATCGGGAAGTGCTGCTGGATGCGTCGCTGTTCCTCGCCAGCCTCTTCAGCAAACAGTCTGAGCAAATCCGCACCGACCACTGTCTCCTCGGTAGCACCCATGCGCGGTGCAGAGAGCGTCGGCGCCGGATGAGCGACCATCGTCTGGTTGAGCGCCTCATCCGCCAATGACTCAAGACAGCGTCGAGCGGTGTCGAGCATGGATGTCGGATCCTTGCGGCCGGCCTGCAAGGTCTCGATGTAAAACTCCAGGCTGACAAACGCATCGGCCAGCCGGTCGAGACATGCGGCCGGCAGTGGCATGTCCACGGAACGAATCAGGCGACTGAGTTGCGCAGTGAGGAGACTCAGTACTTCCACTGCTTCAGTCCGACCCAGCATCAGCAGTCCGGCCTGTACGCCGCGTATCAGTTCGCGCCACCCATCCAAGCCTGCTGCATTGAGATGACCGTTGGCACTCTGCTCAACGTATTCTTTGATGCGTGCAAGATTGATGCTGCATTCATTCAGCAGCGCTGCCTGCACCGGCATGAAGTCCTGATCCGGTTCATCCGCCTCTTCATGCGGCGGCGCTGGCGACTCGATCAGGGTGAGGATCTGCTCATTCAGTCGGTCGTCGACCTTGATCAGCATCGCCGCCACCTGCACCAGCTGAGCCAGATCTGCTGTCGCCTGACCACTCACCACGGCGCGCAGCTGCGCATTGGCATCCAGCACAGCCGTGCGCAAATCACCCAGCCCCAGAACACCCAAGGTGTCGGCGATCTTTTGCAGCATATCGGTCTGCGGCTGCAGCGCCTCGACTTGGCGACTGCCGCGCCGCACGAACAGATCCAGCGTTTCCTTGATGCGTGTCAGGTCCGCGCGGATGCCGGCCGCCACCGTGTGCATCAACTTGCTGGCAGGCGCAGATAATTGAGCGCGCTCCTGCTCGATCGCCTCGTCCACCGGCAGCAGTTCGTCGAGCCGAAATGACTGGCGCACCGCGCTGATACGAGAACCCGAGCTGTTCGAGCGTGCCACGTAGTACAGCAAGTTGTTCAGCAGTTCGATGGGGGGATTGCGCGCATAACGCCCCTCCCCCAGTTCATGCAGCGCCTTCAGTTCGCGATCGGCAAGCCCCAGCAGACGTTTGACTGCAACACTGGCCTCAATGCCTTGCTCGCGCAGCGCCTCGATGATCGCTCCCAGCACCCACCAGAGCTGGAACACACACTGCTCGGTGGCAACCTGTTCCATGCGTAGTGCGACGCCGGCCAAAGCCTCGAGGTGGTACTCCTCGCGGTCACCGCGAATCCAGCCCAGCAATCCAGTCTGAAAAGTTGGGCGGAGCCGGCGCGCCCACTGGCCAACAGCCAGCGGCGCCTCACCGGCCGAGATCGCCAGCGGTTGCGCAGGCCGATCTGACTGCAGATGCAACAGCAAGACCGCGCCCTCTGAGAGCAATTGACTGCCACGAACAGCACGCAGGTCGTTCAGCAGCGGCAGCAACACCAGCGCAATGTCACGTCGACCGCCGTATACGCGCTCGAGATATTCGGGCAACTGGGTGATGGCGCGTATCAATGAGTCCAGACCATCAGCCCGATGACGCGGCTTCCCGGCAACGTCAGCAAGGTGACGTGCAACCTGCTCCATTTCCTCAAGCAGCAACGCGCCGCCATGAATTTCCAGCATCTGCAGCGCGCCACGAACCTGATGCAGCGCCTGCGCAACGTCATGCAGGAGTGATGTGTCGCCCCCGTTTTTAAGGCAGCTTTCCAGCAGCGTGCGCGCCTGCGCGATCACGAGGCCGATCTCCCGTGCCGCGGCCTGCCATGTCTGTGTCGAGATTTCCGGCATTCCTACCTGGCCCTATGAGCCAGCGGCATTCCTGATCGCCGATGACGCCTCAGCGCCCTTGGACGGCGCCTCAATGACACGCGCCGCATCAGCGGGCGCATCCGCCTCAGGGAGACTGAAGCCCGAGGCGGCCGTGCGCAGTGCTGCGGCCAGGTCGGCGAGTCTGATGACGGCTTGCGAGTTGGCGGCTGTCGATTCTGCAGTCTGCGCACTGATCTCGCGGAGCACCTGCATGTTGCGCGCGATGTTCTGCGCGCCCTGCGACTGAGTGCGTGCGCTTTGCGAGATGTTGTGCACCAGACTGGCGATCTGGTTTGAGACCTGTTCGATTTCGGTCAGAGCCGCCCCGGCGTTCTCTGCAAGCAATGCACCGCTGACCACATCGGTCGTGGTCCGCTCCATGGAGGAAACGGCTTCATTGGTATCGGTCTGGATGCCGCGCACCAGCCACTCGATCTGGCGCGTGGCATTGGCTGCACGCTCGGCCAGACGCTGCACTTCGTCGGCCACCACAGCGAAACCGCGCCCCGCCTCACCCGCCATGGCGGCCTGAATCGATGCGTTCAAGGCCAGAATATTGGTCTGCTCGGCGATATCGCTGATCAGCTCGATGATGTTGCCGATTTCCTGGCTGCTGTCGCCCAGCCGCTTGATGCGCTTGCTGGTCTCCTGAATGGTCTCGCGAATTGCGTTCATCCCGTCGATGGTGCGGCGGACGGCTTCGCTGCCCTTGTGCGCAACATCCACTGAATGGCGCGCCACATCTGATGAGCGCTCCGCATTGCCGGACACCTCTTCAGTGGTGGCGGCCATCTTGGCAATGGAATCTGTGGCCAGACCGATCTGTCTGGACTGAACATCACTGGCGCGAGCGAGTTGGGAGGCCAATGCCTGTGTCTGGCGTGCTGTACCGTCGAGCTGGATCGCGGAGTCGTTGATGGTCGTGACCAGTTTGCGGAGCGCGTCGATGGCGTAGTTGATCGAGTCGGCAATCGCGCCCGTCATGTCTTCGCTCACGGTGGCACGCACCGTCAGATTGCCGTCAGCCAGCGTAGCCATCTCGTCCAGCAGTCGCAGGATCGCAGCCTGATCGCGTTCAGACTGGGTCTGCTGCTCCTCGGCCGTTTGACGCAACTGCTCGGCGGCCGTGTCTCGCTCCGCCAGGTATTGCATCAGGAGCGACAGCGGCAGCACTCCCAGCACGGCTGGAACGGCCGCCAGCCACACCGGCAGATGCAGGCCTGGCAACAGCACCGCACCCAGCGCCGAGAGCAGCAGCGCCAAGCCCAGCAGGATGGCATGCCAGCGCGGGCGGCTCATGCGGCCCCCGTCACGAAGAGCGGGTCGTCGAGTAGCTTACGCAGACTGAAGACCGGCGATGAGTGACCGGAGTGCATGAACGAGCCAGCCAAATAGCGCGCCGTGGACAACGTCGTGGCCGGCACCTCGACGGAGAAGTCGGCGTCGTTGAAGCGGCGGAAGCCCAGCACCGCATCGACCAGCAGAGCCGCCGGCACTTCTCGATGCATCGCGACGACAACGCGCAATGTGCGTGCCTCGGGTGTGGGTCCGCCACCCAGAAAATCGCGCAGGTCAATGACCGGCAGTATCTGGCCGCGCACGGCAGCGATGCCACGGATCCAGCGTGGCGCGCCCGGGATTCTGGTCAGCGGCGATGGGCTTGGCAGCACTTCGCGCACTTCCTCACGCGCCACCAGATAGGTCTCGCCAGACAGCTTCACAGCCACACCCACCCAGGGTTCAACACCACTATGCGACGCACCCGGACTGGCGGTGGCCGCGTAGCCGCGGCGCTCGAGCTCGATCAGCAGCTCGAAGGGTCGGTCGCGTAGATCTTGCAGTGCTGCCACTCTGCGTCGTCCGTTTTTGCTTCAGGCCGCCAGCGCAGCCTGAGCCTTCTGAACCAGCTCCGGGCCGGAGAGGGGCTTCACCACATAGTCCACAGCGCCCTGCCGCAAGCCCCAGATCCGATCCGTCTGCTGACCCTTGTAGGTGACCATGACGATCGGGATGCCGCTCGTCTCGGGATCCGCTCGCAGCGCACGGGTGGCTTGGTAACCATTGACGCCCGGCATCACGATATCCATGAGGATGAGGCTGGGATGGACCTGTCGGGCCAGACGGATCCCTTCAGCGCCATCCTTGGCCAACAAGGTGCGAAAGCCATGGCCCTCGAGCGCCTTCTTCATGATGTGCAGATCGGTTGGCGAATCATCCACGATCAGGATGAGCGGACCCTCTGCTGTCCTGGCCGGCTGTGAGGACTGATTCATGTTCATCGTGGCTGGATGTGAGTCTGTATGGCGCCGATCAACTCATCTCTGGTGAAGGGCTTGGTGAGGTAGTGCTCGGAGCCGACCAGGCGGCCGCGCGCGCGATCGAACAAGCCGTCCTTGGAAGAGAGCATGATCACCGGGATGGTGCGGTAGACCTTGTTGTGCTTGATCAGCGAGCAGGTTTGGTAACCGTCCAGACGCGGCATCATGATGTCGATGAGGACGATGTCGGGCTGGTGATCCACGATCTGGGTCAGGGCCTCGAAGCCGTCACCGGCGGTAAAGACCTCGCAGCCCTCCTTCGCCAGTAACGTCTCGGCGGTGCGCCGGATGGTCTTGCTGTCATCAATGACCAGTGCCTTGAGGCCATGCAGTGCGCCGGCCACGGGCCGACCCGCCCCAACCGCCTCATTGCTGCCGCCCAGAACCGGAGATTCCATCTACTGCACCCTGTCCTGCGCCAGGCAGGAATCACCCGGCAAACTCGATACCCAGCAGCATTTTTAACATATTAGCCGGTCGCGCGGCTATGCCATGCGCGACACGAATTTGGCAGCCGGATGCCGCATGAGGGAGGATAATTCCCGCCCATCATGCCTCTCAGCCATCGGCCAAATCCCCGCAGGTCAACACCATCGTGAAGCACGCCCCGCAACTGGTGGTCGTCATGGACGACATCGCACACATCAAGTTCGAGAAAGACACTTCGCTGGTAATGCTGCTGGCCGCACAGAGTCGCGGCTACCAGCTGCATTACGCTGAACTGGCTGACCTGCGCCTGCGCGACGGCGTGGCCGAAGCGCGCCTGCGGCCACTTCGTGTACACGCCGATCCGAAGCGCTGGTTCGAGCTCGGCGAGCCGCAGGTACGCCCCCTCGGTAGCGCTGACGTGATCCTGATGCGCAAGGATCCGCCCTTTGACACCGAGTACATCTACTCCACTTACATCCTTGAGCGTGCCGAACTGGCCGGCGCTCTGGTGGTCAACCGACCGCGCGGGCTGCGCGACATCAATGAGAAGGTCTACACGGCTTGGTTCCCTGAGCTGTGCGCGCCGACGCTGATCACGCGCGATATCGCGGCCATGGCTGACTTCCTCGCCGCGCAAGGCAAGGCCGTCTGCAAACCGTTGTACGGCATGGGTGGCCGATCAATCTTCGTGCTGGAAGCGGGGGACAAGAATGCCCAAGTGGTATTCGAGACGCTGACCAACTACGGCCAGCACTTCGCCATGATCCAACGCTATCTGCCAGACATCGTGACCACCGGCGACTCGCGGGTCATTCTGGTGGACGGCGAGGTTGTCCCCTATGCCTTGGCTCGTATCCCCGCCGCCGGGGACAACCGCGGCAATCTCGCCGCTGGCGCCCAAGGCAGGCCGCGACCACTGAACGACAGGGATCGCGAGATCGCTGCCGTCATCGGACCGAAAATGCGCGAGCTGGGCATGCTCTTCGTCGGTCTGGACGTGATCGGCGGGACGGTCACGGAGATCAACGTCACCAGTCCCACCGGTGTGCAGGAACTGCAACGCGCCTTTGGCATCGACGTTCCGGCCTTGCTGATGGACGCCATCGACCGGCGCTTGGCGCTGCGCAACTGACAGCGGGGCAATGAACGCAACGTTTGAAGCCGCGGCCTCGCGGGAACGGCTGATTACGATGCTGTTCCTCACAGCCCTGCTGCACGCCATCGTCCTGCTGGGCCTGACCTTCAGTACCGAGAACCACAGCCGCAGCACACCCGGCATGGAAGTGCTGCTGGTCACCGAGGATTTGCCGGCCGTGGAACGCAACGACCGGGCTGCCTATGCCGCGCAGCGCTCGCAGCGCGGTGCAGGCAACACCCGCGATGCCCTCACCCGCTCACCCTCCGCCCAGGCGGCCAGCAGCGAGGAAGATGAAACCGATAACGCTCGTCCCGGTGACGGCAATGTGCTGCGCAGCCCGACCGATGCACCCGAGATTCATTATCTGGGCACGCGACTGAAAGTCGCCGCGCGCCGCAATCCACCTCAGCCCGAAAATCCGACTGAGGCCAAGACCGGTCGCGGCGACGGATTGGAACTGGTTCTGCGTGGCGATCCGGCCACCGGCCGGTGGATCAGTCCCGACACGCGCGCACTGAAGCTGGCCCCCTATCTGGACTCCTGGCGGCGCAAGATCGAGCGACTGGGCACACTCAATTATCCAGCCAAGGCACTCCAGAGCGGCGGGCACCGCGCACCCGTCATCGAGGTGGCGCTGCGCGCGGATGGCTCGCTGCAGAGCGCTGCGGTCCAGCGAGGCAGTGGCGATATCGCGCTGGATCAGGCCGCGCTGCATATCCTCCGGCTGGCCAGTCCGTTCAGCCCTTTCCCTCCCGAGCTGGCGGCGCAGTACGGCAGCCTGCGATTCGCCTATCAGTGGGAATTCGAAGCAGGCGGCGCGGCCGGTGGCACCGTGAAAGCGCCCATTTTGCCGCCCGGCAACCCTTGAGCCGCCCAGCACCCGCCCCCATACTGGACCTATGAGTGGCGAAAACACCCTGGCCAACCAGCTGCTGGTAGCGATGCCATCGCTGGCCGACACGAATTTCTCTCACAGCGTCACCCTGATCTGTGAGCACAGTGAGCGCGGGGCGTTGGGCATCGTGCTGAACAAACCTCTGGGCATGAAGCTCGGCGAGGTGTTCTCACAGATGAAACTGGAAGCCAGCGATATCCGCATCGACGAGCAACCCGTGTTGCGCGGCGGTCCGGTCCACTCTGACCGCGGCTTCGTACTGCATCGGCCCGGTGGAAGCTGGGATTCGTCCCATCGCGTATCGGATCAGGTGCAGGTCACCACATCGCGTGACGTACTGGTGGCCATGGCGCAGGGCAACGGGCCAATGGATGCCTTCATCGCGTTGGGATACGCCGCTTGGGAAGCCGGCCAACTCGAGCGCGAACTGAGCGACAACGCCTGGCTGACGGTGCCGATGGACACTCGTATCGTCTACGAACTGCCCTTCGAGCAGCGCTGGGCGGCGGCGTGGCAACTGCTCGGCGTCGATACCCGTCACGTCAGCCTGGTTGCCGGACACGCCTGAGTCCGCCTCAGGCGCACCTCAATCCCGCTCTCGGATCCGTAGTTCATGGGCTATGCTGCGGCCCCGTGTCGCCAGCGTCCCCGACAGCCCGCATCGCCCTCGGACTCGACTTTGGTCTGCGCCGTATCGGCGTGGCGATTGCCGATACCCTGAGCCGCGCACCGCGTCCCCTGAGCGCTGTAGCCCACAGCGATCGCGGTCCGGACTGGGCGGCGCTGGACCGACTGATGAGTCTGCACGCTCCTCACGTACTCGTGCTGGGCACGCCTTATAATGAAGATGGCACACCGGGACGACTGCAGAGCAAAACCGACAGGTTTGCCGAAGAACTGCGGGCACGTTACGGTCTGCCGGTAGAACGCGTCGACGAACGTCATTCGTCGCGCGAGGCTGGCGAGCAGCTGATCGAGCAGCGCCGGAGCGGTAGCAGAAGGCGCCGTATCCAGAGCGCGGACATCGACAACCTCGCTGCGGCGATCATCCTGCAGCGCTGGCTGGCGGGCGAAGGGGAGAAAGGACTGAATGATCAACCAGCGGCGCGCTGACGGCTCTCTGCGACACCTGACCACGCTCGACGGACTGCGCCGCGCAGAAATCGAGCAGTTGCTGGAACGCGCTTCGGCGTATGTCTGCGCGCCGGGCCAGATGCCGCCGCGCAACCAGAATCTGGCCGGTGTCACCATTGGCAACCTGTTCACCGAACCCTCGACCCGCACGCGCGTGTCATTCGAGCTCGCCGGACGCAGACTCGGCGCGGATGTGGTGAACCTCGAAGTCCAGCTGTCCTCGCGTGCCAAAGGCGAGACGATGCTCGATACCGTGCACACGCTCGAGTCGCTGCACTTCGACGTATTCATCATCCGCGACTCGCAATCCGGCGTCGTTGCCCATGTCGCCGCAAACGTCATGCCGCACGTCAGCGTGCTCTCGGCTGGCGAAGCCCATGTTTCGCACCCGACTCAGGGATTGCTGGATGCGCTGACCGTGCGCCAGTGCAAAGGCGATCGATTCGACCAACTGACCATTGCGATTGTCGGTGACATCCGACACTCACGTGTGGCGCGCTCCGCCTACGAGGCATTCACGGGCCTGGGAGTCGGTGAACTGCGCCTGATTGCGCCTCCGGCACTGATGCCGGCCGCAGAGGAATTTCCTCAGGGCCAACGCTTCACCAGTCCTGAAACCGGCCTGCCTGGTGCCGACGTGGTGATGATGCTGCGCATCCAGAAGGAGCGCATGGAGGCCGCCGCCATTCCGGATGGCGAGGAATACTTCCAGCGCTTCGGACTGACGCCGCAACGTCTAGCGCTGGCAAAACCAGACGCCATCGTCATGCACCCTCAACCGATGAATCGCGGCATCGAAATCGAATCGAGCGTGGCTGACGGACCTCAGTCCGTGATCCGCTCCCAAGTTAGCAATGGTGTCGCCGTCCGTATGGCAGTACTGGAAACCGTGGTTCGCCCCGGAGGATCTCGGACATGAGCGCCTCATCAAGTCCGCGTGCCCACCGCGGCACCATCGCCATCGAAGACGGTCGCGTCCTGAACCACGAACATTTGGCCGCTGGCCAGCATGTGTTGCGGCTCGCCGCCCCGCAGGTCGCAGCCACCGCGCTGGCCGGCAGCTTCGTGCATCTGCAGTGCAATGCCGCCATCCGCATGCGCCGGCCGCTGTCGATCATGCGCGTCGATCGCGAGGCAGGCTGGATCGAAGTTCTCTATAAAGTTGTTGGCCATGGTCTCGCTGAGCTCACGAAGTCCGAGACTGGCGACACGCTCAGCGTCATGGGCCCGATCGGTCGGGGCTTCAGCGCACACCCGGAACGGCGCCGCGTACTCGCAATCGGCGGCGGCGTGGGCATCCCACCGATGGTATTCCTGGCCAGCGAGCTGCGCGCCGATCAACGCGCTGATTGGCAGCCGCTGGTATTGATGGGCTCCGAAATTCCATTTCCTTTCAAAGCGCGCCCGTCGCGCATCTTGGTGCCCGGCATGCCTGAAGGCAGCATTGCCTGCATGCCACTGCTGGATGAATGGGGCGTGCCATCGCGCTTGGCCAGTCGCGCCGGATTTCCGGGCTGCTTCGACGGCTTTGTCACGGAGCTGGCGCGCGAATGGCTGCAGTCGCTGGATGATCGCCAGCGCAATGAAGTCGAAATCATGGCGTGCGGACCCACGCCGATGTTGCGCGCCACCGCGCAGCTGGCGCGCGAATTTAATCTGCCCTGCCAAGTGTCACTCGAAGAATACATGGCCTGCGCCGTCGGCGGCTGTGCCGGGTGCGCGGTCCGCGTGCAGACGGCCAACGGCCCCGCCATGAAGCGGGTCTGCGTCGATGGCCCGGTCTTTGATGCCACCAGCGTGTTTGCCGACTGAGCAGAACCGGCAACGCACACACCCTTCCGTGTTCTGCGCGAGGATGCCGTCATGAGCCAAGCCTTCAGGCGCCACAGCGTTGTCAGCACGCTAGCCCTCTGCGCAACACTTGCCCTGCTATGCAGCTGCACACGCCAAGCATCGCCGCCGATGTCGGCGGACAATGCTGGCGCGCCCCTTGCGGGCGTGGCCGATGTGCAGCAGAGACTGGCTCGCTACGCACCCGTCACACTCAAGGTTGATTTGTCGGGCAGCAGTCAGCGCGAACGAGCGATGCTGGCCGAACTCATGCGTGCTGCCGAGCCCATGAACACGCTGTTCTGGTTGCAGTCGTGGGGAGAGTCATCGTCGCTCAACGCGCGACTGAAAGATGAAGCCGTCAGGCGCCTGGCGAGTCTGAACTTCGGGCCATGGGACCGGCTTGCTGGCAATGAGCCCTTCATCATCGGCATCGGTCCCAAGCCCGCTGGCGCCAACCTCTACCCCAGCGACATTACGCGGGCCGCACTGGATGCACTGCCCGAGGCCGTACGCAACGATAGCTACTCCATCATCCGCCGTGATGCGGACGGCAAGCTCAGCGCAGTGCCCTACCATGTTGCCTACGAAGCGCCGCTCAAGGTCGCGGCCGATCACCTGCGCCGCGCAGCCGAATTCAGTGACGATGCGCAATTCACGGCCTACCTGAGGCTGCGCGCCACGGCGCTGGAAACAGATGATTATCAGCCCAGCGATCTGGCCTGGATGGACATGAAGTCCAACCGCTATGACATCGTCATCGGTGCAATCGAGGATTACGAGGACGGATTACTGGGCGTTCGCAAAGCGTTCGAGAGCATCGTGGTGCGCAAGGACACAACCTGGAGCGCGCGACTGAGTCGATTCATCTCTTTCCTGCCGGAACTGCAGCGCGGATTGCCAGTCCCGCAGGCCTATAAGCGCGAGACGCCAGGCACTGCGTCAGATCTCAATGCCTACGATGTATTGATGTACGCCGGCGACGCCAACGCCGGCGGCAAAACCATTGCCATCAATCTGCCGAACGACGAGGCAGTACAACTGCAGAAGGGAACGCGGCGACTGCAGCTGAAAAACGTGATGCAGGCGAAATTCGAAAAGATTCTGGCGCCGATCGCTGATGAGCTGCTGGCAAAAGATCAGCTGGCCCACGTTCGCTTCGATGCTTTCTTCGCCAATGTCATGTTCCATGAAGTTGCACACGGACTGGGCATCAAGAACACCATCGACGGCAAGGGCACGGTACGCGCCGCGCTGCAGGAGCAGTACAGCGCACTCGAAGAGGCCAAGGCCGACATCCTCGGGCTGTACATGGTCACGCAGCTGCTGGCCAAAAAAGAGCTGCATGACACGACGCTCGCCGACCATTACGTGACCTTCGTCGCCGGGATCCTGCGTAGCGTTCGCTTCGGCACCGCCGATGCCCATGGCAAAGCCAACATGATCGAATTCAATTATTTCGCTGACCATGGCGCGTTCGTTCGCGATGCTGCCACAGGCCGCTATCGCGTCGATGTGGCACGCGCACGGACCGCCGCTGAAATGCTCGCCGGCCGCATCCTCAAACTCCAGGGCGACGGCGACTACACACTGGCCAAGCGAGTGGTCACGGAAGAAGGCATGGTGCGTGCGGAGCTGCAAAGCGATATGGCGCGACTGGCAGCACGGTCGATTCCGGTCGATGTCTACTTCGAGCAGGGCACAAAGGTTTTGGGACTGGAGTGAGTGCGGACGTCTTGGTGTGATGCCGCGCATCTGGCCTCCTCCTTCGTGATCAGACCTCTGGCCTGCATCGCGGCCAGACATTGATCTAGGGTCTGCATACCCAGGGCGCTGCCAGTCTGGATGACCGATTGCATCTGCGCGATCTTGCCCTCGCGGATCAGGTTCCGTATGGCCGGTGTGGCCACCATGATTTCATGTGCCGCGATCCGGCCACCGCCCACCCGCTTGAGCAAACTCTGCGACAACACGGCGCTGAGGGATTCCGAGAGCATCGCTCGCACCAATGTCTTTTCCTCACCCGGAAAGACATCGACGATGCGATCGATCGTCTTGGCGGCGGAACGGGTATGCAGCGTTGCGAACACCAGATGACCCGTCTCGGCCGCCGTGAGCGCCAGACGGATGGTGGCCAGATCGCGCAACTCACCAACCATAATGATGTCCGGATCCTCACGCAGTGCCGAGCGGAGCGCGCTGGAAAAATCTGTCGTGTCGCGCCTGAGCTCACGCTGGTTGATCAGGCAGCGCCTGGGCTCGTGCACGAACTCGATGGGATCTTCGATTGTCAGGATGTGTTCGTTTCGATGGGTATTGCAGTGATCGATCATCGCGGCCAGCGTGGTCGACTTCCCTGACCCCGTTGCTCCCGTCACCAGCACCAGCCCAACCCGGAGCCCGCACAAGTCGCTGAAGATCTGCGGCGCATGCAGCGCTTCCAGCGTCCTGATTGCACCCGGTATGTGACGAAAGACTGCGGCACTGCCGCGGTTCTGGCGGAAGGCGTTGACCCGGAATCGCCCTAGGCCGGGGGCCTCGAAACAGAAATCCATCTCGAAGCGCTGCGCGTACGCTTGGCGCTGCGAATCATCAATGAGCGTCTCGATCATCCCGTGCACATCTTGATCGGACAGCGGCGGCCGAGTGATAGGCTGAATGTCGCCATCGACACGGATCATGGGCGGCAATCCTGCCGAGAGGTGCAGGTCGGAGGCGTTTTGACCGACCGCCAGCGCCAGTAGTTGCGCGAGTTTCGCCACCATCGGGGGCTGCGCTCACCGCCGAAGGATCGGTGGGCTCAGTATAATGAGACTGCAATTCACCCTATGTTACCTCCCACTCAGACTTCATCCTCGAGCTCCGAACTGGCCCACCGGTTGCAGGAGGTGCGCAACGCCATCGCGGCTGCGACCCGCACCGCCGGCCGGGACGAGCGCGCGGTCACGCTGGTGGCTGTCAGCAAGGGGCATCAGGCGGAGCTCATCAGCGCCGCCGCGCGCCTGGGTATCACCGACTTCGGTGAGAACTACCTGCAGGAAGCGCTGCCCAAAATTGCAGCCGTGCGCGAGGCCGGACTGGTCTGGCATTTTCTAGGCAGACTGCAGGCGAACAAGACGCGCCCCGTGGCCGAGCACTTCGACTGGGTGCATGGCCTGGACCGTCTGCGTATCGCCGAGCGGCTCTCTCAGCAACGCTCCCATTTGGCATCACCGCTGAACGTCTGTCTGCAGGTGAATATCGCGCAGGATGACAAAAAGGCCGGGGTGGCACCCGCCGACGTCGCACCGCTGGCAGCGGCAGTGGCTAGCCTCCCGCACCTGCGTCTGCGCGGCCTGATGTGCATGCTCCCTGAGGGGCTGGATACGCCGGCGCGGCGCGGCGCTTACGCGCAGCTACGACAGCTGCTGGTGACTCTGCGGACATCCCATCCCGAACTCGATACCCTGTCGATGGGGATGAGCGGCGACTTCAGCGATGCGATCCTCGAGGGCGCCACGATAGTGCGTGTTGGCACCGCTATTTTCGGACCACGCGATTACAGTCACATCTAGATAGAATGCCGCCATGCAAAAGACCCAGATAGCCTTCATCGGTGGCGGCAACATGGCCCGCGCAATGATTGCGGGCTTGCGCCGCTCCGGACTGGCTCCCGATTGCATTCGCGTCGGCGAGCCCAGCGCGGCCGCGCGCGATGAACTGGTGCGGGACTTCGGAATCACCGCGCACGCCGACAACGCCGCCGCCGTCCGTGGTGCGCAGCTGGTCGTGCTGGCCGTCAAACCTCAGGAAATGCAGCGGGTGCTGCAGCCTTTGAGCACTCACCTGCATACGGATGCGCCATTGCTGCTATCGATAGCCGCCGGTCTCCGTACCGCCAGCCTGCAGCGCTGGTGTCCAGGTCTCCCGGTGGTGCGCGCCATGCCCAATCGTCCGGCACTGGTCAGCGCAGGCGCAGCAGCGCTGTTCGCGCCAGCGGAGGTCGGGGCAGCCCACCGCTCGCTGGCCGAGACCGTCATGCGCAGCTGCGGCTATGCCTGCTGGGTCGACAATGAGGATCTGCTGGACGTGGTCACAGCACTGTCCGGCAGCGGACCGGCCTACTTCATGTGGCTGGGCGAACAGTTGGCCGCCGCAGCCGAGCGAATGGGGCTGGATGCCCAGGTGGCCAAAGTGCTGGCCGCCGAGACACTGTATGGCAGCGGCCAGCTGGCTCACGCTGACCCCGATCTTGCCGCGCAGCGGGCGGCCGTCACGTCCAAGGGCGGCACCACCGAAGCAGCACTGGCCGTGCTGAACACACCAGCCAGCCAAGCGCTGCTGGAGGCCGCTCTCCGGGCCGCAGCCCAGCGCAGCGCTGAGCTGTCCGTGTCCCTCAGCGGGAGCTGATACCGGTGGCAGCGCTACTTTTCCTGATCAACACCCTGCTGTCCCTGTACCTGCAGGCCATCCTCTTGCGGCTGCTCCTGCAGTGGACCCGCGCTGACTTCCGAAACCCCCTCGCCCGCGCATTACTGCAGATCACCAACCCGGCCATCATCCCGCTGCGGCGCCTGTTCCCGGCGATCGGCCGGCTCGACACGGCCTCGGTCCTGCTGCTGCTGGCTCTAGCCCTCGTGCGCGCCCTCGTACCCTGGCTGCTCAGCGGCGTCGGTGTGCCGCCGGCGAGTATCTGGGTGCATCAGGCAGCCACGCAGTTGCTGCAATCCGTGCTCTGGACCTATTTCCTAGCCATCCTTTTTTATTCGCTCACTTCGATGGTTGCACCGGATACCTACAATCCGGCGCAGGTTCTGCTGGCGTCGATGTGCGAACCCATTCTCCGCCCGGTGCGGCGCCTGATCCCTAGGCTCGGCGGTCTGGACTTCTCGCCCCTGTGGGTGTGCATCGTCATCCAAGCGCTGTTGATTCTGCTCGGCTGACGTCCTCGCAGTCGCAGTTCTTTGGCGTACGGAACCGCTGCAATTCAAGGCGTTTACGGTTTACACGTAAGCAAAATGATCTTGCACCGGCCGTTGCATGTGCTATGTTTCGCTCCGATTTACGGCGTTTTCCACGGTTTTTTGCGTGGTCCGTGCTTGATCCGATCAATACTCAAGGAGACTGGTAACTATGGCTAAGAAAGGTGGGGCTCCGACCAAGTCGGAAATTCTGGCTCAGATTTCCAAGGATACGGACCTCTCGCGCAAGCAGGTCAGTGGCGTGTTCGATTCACTGAACACCCAGATCAAGAAGAGCCTGCGCAGCAATGGCCTGTTCACCATCCCCGGCCTGCTGAAGCTGAAGGTCGTGAAGAAGCCGGCCACCAAGGCCCGCGAAGGTGTGAACCCTTTCACCGGCGAGAAGATGACCTTCAAGGCCAAGCCGGCCAGCAAGAAGGTTCGCGCTCTCCCGCTGAAGAACCTCAAGGGCTTCGTGAACTAATAGCCCTTTGAAAGACTGACGAAGCCAGCCCTCACGGCGCTGGCTAAAGGCCCGGCGAATTGATGCCGGGCCTTTTTTTTGCCTGCATTACGCGCGCATGAATGCCTGCACCGCCGTCTTGAGCGGATTCAGCGCGCCATGGAAGAAGTGCCCCACGCCGCTCATCCAGACACAGCGCGGCGGCGACGGCAGATTTGCAGCCCACGATTGCACCCGAACCTGAGGCACCACCTCATCGTCCAATCCTTGAATGAGCAACCAATCGCGCGGCGTGGATTGCAGCGCATCAAGCGGCACACGATCAACGGCTGGAGCCACCGTGATCAGTCGCTGCACACCGACGCGAGCGGCGGCGCGCAGCGCCACTACGCCACCGAAAGAAAACCCCGCAAGGATGCAGACTGCGTCGGGCCACCGGGCACTTCCGGCGGCGATGACAGCCAGGGCATCATCGGTTTCGCCCACCCCATCCGCATAGGCACCCTCACTGGCACCCACACCCCGGTAGTTGAAGCGAAACGACGGGATGCCCAGCTCCAGCATGGCGCGCGCGATCGTATGCACCACTTTGTTGTGCATCGTTCCACCGTGCAGCGGGTGCGGATGGCAGACCACCGCAAAGGCCTCTGGCACAGAGGTGGCAGACGCCGCCGGCAGCTCGAGCAGCGTGTCCAGCGAACCGGCGGGACCGGCCACCTGCAACGTCTCGCTGATGACGCTCACGCCTTAGCCGTCGCCGTCATCCGCAGCAGCAGCCGATTGAGTCGCTGACTGAATTCAGCCACCTGCGGCAACGCGCCCTCATCCAGCAGCACAGCCTCATCGCACAGCAACGCCGCCAGATCGGTGAACGCCTCACCCTCCGGCAGCGAATCCAGATATTTCACCAGCGGGTGCCCCACGTTGAGCTCGAGGATCGGGGGGCCAGCGGGAATATCCTGACCGTTGGCAGCGAGCATGCGGCGCAACGCGGGCGACAGATCACCCGCCCCTCGCACGATGCAGGCCGGCGAGTCGGTCAGGCGGGCGCTGGGACGCACTTCCTGCACCCGCTCGCCAAGCGCATCCTTGCAGCGCTTCAGCAATGCTTTGCTCTCCTTGAGCGCCGCATCCACCGCTGACTGGTCAGCTTCACTGGCCAGTGCGCCGAGCTCGAGATCGCCGCGTGCAACATTCTTGAGTTTGCGACCCTCGAACTCGGTCACGCTCCCCATCACCCACTCATCGACCTGGTCGGCGAGCAAGAGCACCTCGATCCCCTTCTTGCGCAACAGTTCCAGATGCGGACTGTGGCGCGCGGCGGCATGGGAATCGGCGATCAGATAATAGATGTGGTTCTGATCCGGCTGGAGCCTGGCCACATAATCGGCAAGGCTGACATTTTCGGTATTCTCAGCGTTAACGGTGCTGGCGAAACGCAGCAGTGGCAACAGCTTGTCGCGATTAGCGGGATCCTCGTGCAGACCCTCCTTCAGTGCGCGACCGAACTCCTTCCAGAATTCCTGATACTTCTCCTTATCGTCCGTCGACAGCTTGGTCAGCATATCGAGCGCGCGACGAGTCAGTGCGGCACGCATGGCCTCCACATCTGCATTCTGCTGCAGCAGCTCGCGCGAGACATTGAGCGGCAGATCGCTGGAGTCGGCCACTCCCTTGATGAAACGCAGATAAAGCGGCAGGAACTGGTCAGCGTTATCCATGATGTAGACACGCCGCACATACAGTTTCAGGCCGCGCGCCCCTTCGCGCTGCCACAGATCGAATGGCGCATGGGCAGGCACATACAGCAGGCTGGTGTACTCACGCTTGCCTTCGACACGGTTATGACTCCATGCCAGCGGATCCGCGCCGTCATGGGAGATATGGCGGTAGAAATCGCGGTATTCCTGATCGGTGACCTCGCTGCGCGGGCGACACCAGAGCGCCTGCGCCTGATTGACCACCTCGAACTCCAGAGTGGCCGCGCCTTCGCGTGGCATGCGCACCGGAAACGCGATGTGATCGGAATAGCGGCGTACCAGCGCTCGCAACCGATAAGGATCGGCAAACTCCTGCGCATCGTCCTTCAGATGCAGCACCACGCGGGTGCCGCGCTGGGCGCACTCGACGGTCTCGACGGTGTAGTCGCCCTCGGCGCTGGATTCCCAGCGCACACCCTGCGCAGCGGACGCGCTGGCTGAACGCGATACCACTTCGACCCGGTCGGCCACGATGAAGGCCGAATAGAACCCGACACCAAACTGGCCGATCAGTTGCGCGTCCTTCTGCTGGTCACCGGTCAGGCGCTGGAAGAACTCAGCCGTGCCGGACTTGGCGATGGTGCCCAGATGCGCGATGGCCTCCTCGCGCGTCATGCCGATGCCGTTATCGCGCACCGTCAGGGTTCGGGCTTTCGAATCGAATTCAACCCAGATGCCCAATTCCGTCTCACCGCCCAGCAGATCGGGCTGCGCGAGCGACATAAACCGCAATTTATCGTTGGCATCCGAGGCATTGGAGATCAGCTCACGCAGGAAGATCTCCCGGTGGCTGTACAGTGAATGAATCATCAGCTTCAGCAGCTGGCTGACCTCGGCTTGAAAACCGCGGGTCTCTCGGGCATCACTCATTGCTTGAATCCCTTTCGCAGATACACCGGCCCCACGCCGGCGAACGGCGTTTATGGGGGTTTCAGGCGTGGAATTCAAGCGGCGCCGGGAAGGCGCCGCCAGAGTCTTTACTTCGAGCCGGGCTCGAAGCTGTCTTTGACGCTTTCAGCCCAGCTCTTGTAACTGGACCAGGTATTGAGGTTGCGTGTGATAGCGGCGTGCCGCCCGAGGCTGCGCTGCATATGCTCGAGCCAGCGCGCGTAGGCTTCGGCCGAACCCGCAGCGGGCACGGCGTCGGACGTATTGAGGGCGCTGCCTGAGGCTGACTTGTGTTCCATGCTCCACCCCGTCCGAGAGATGGAGGCAAGACTATGCCGGCAGCGGCAGCGCGTAGAGGAACTGGGTCACACCTTGAGGCACCAGCCGGCGCGAGGCGTCGGGGACGGCTGGATTAGGGCACCAACCGATAGCAGGGGTGGTATTCACTGCCCGGCAGTTTCATGCGCCCCTGGGCCACAAAGGCGGACAGCAACTCATCAAGCGGCTGCATCACCGCCACATCCCCGGTCAGCATGAAGGGGCCGTGCTGCTCGATGGCGGCAATCCCGGGTTCTTTCAGATTGCCCGCCACGATTCCGGAGAAGGCGCGCCGCAGATCCGCTGCCAGCTCATGGACGGGTTGTTCACGATGGAGTCTTAGTGCACGCATTGCCGCATGCGTCGGCGCGAACGGCAGCTGCAGCTCATGCGGCACCCGCAAGAGCCAGTTGAAGCTGTAAGAGTCGCTGCGCGCGCGCCGGAATTCGCGCACGGCCTCGAAGCGCTGCGCCATGTGTCGCGCCACAGCAGCGGCGTCATCGATGATGACGGTGATCCGCTCAAGCGCCTCGGTTCCGAGCGTGCGCTCAATGAAGCCACGAATCAGCTCGAACCACGGCGCGCTGCTGCGCGGCCCGGTCAGCACGATGGGTAGCGGCTGCTCCCGGTTTTCCGGATCAAGCATGACACCGAGCAGGTACAGCAACTCCTCGGCCGTGCCAACGCCGCCCGGGAAAATGACCATGCCATGCGCCAGACGAACGAATGCTTCAAGCCGCTTTTCGATGTCGGGCAGGATCACCAAGTGATTGACGATAGCGTTGGGTGGTTCGGCGGCGATGATGCCAGGCTCGGTGATACCGATATAACGTCCTGAAGTGATGCGCTGCTTGGCATGAGCGATTGTCGCGCCCTTCATGGGCCCTTTCATCGCACCCGGGCCACACCCGGTGCACACGTCCAGACCGCGAAGCCCGAGCTCATACCCCACACGCTTGGTGTAATCGTATTCAGCCGGACTGATCGAATGCCCGCCCCAGCAAACCACGAGACTGGGACGTGACTTGTGCTGAAGCACTCGGGCATTGCGCAGAATGTGGAATACAGCATCGGTGATGGTGGAACTGTCCCGCTCCTCCACACGCCCGGCGATGAATTCGTTGGGCGCGAACACCACGTCACGCAGCACCGCGAACAAATGCTCCTTGATGCCGCGGATCATCTCGCCATCGACAAAGGCCGCGGCCGGAGCATTGCGAATCTCGAGCTTGATGCCCCACGCATGCCGCAGGATCTGCAGGCTGAAGGCACGATATCGCTCGAAAATTTCTTTGGTGTTGTCGGAGTCGCTGCCGGAATTCAGTACTGCAAGCGCACAATTGCGGAAGAGCGGATACAGTCCCTGACTGCCGGGATCGAGCAGTCGCTCGATTTCAGTCTGGGACAGATTTTCTAGACTCCCGCGCGGCCCCACGCGCGCATCCACGGCATCGGCGAGATCAGCCAGTACGACACTGTTTTCCATTTAGGCTCCGCCGGCGCTAAGCGCGAATTTCAATTGGAATGTTGTCTTGGACGAGCAGCCAGAACTCCAGCATGTCGGCATTGGACAACGCAATGCAGCCATCGGTCCAATCCTGGTCGAGGTAATAGCGCGCCGGAAACTTCAGATCGTTGGGCAGTCCGTGGACCATGATCGCGCCGCCGGCGTCCCAGCCATGGCGCTGTGCTCGGGCACGATCCATGTCATTCGGATAAGACACCCTGATCGACAGGAAATACTCGCTGCGCGGATTGCGCTGATCCAGACGATAAATGCCCTCGGGGGTACGCAGATCACCCGAGCGCTCCTTAGCGCCCTGTGGCTGCTGTCCCAGCGATACATGGTAGGTGCGCACCAGCGCGCGACCCTGATAGAGGCGCATCTGACGCAGTCCCTTGTAGACGATGACGCGATCGGCCGTGGGCAGCCGATAGGACTCCGCAGCGGGCAGGCCGACGGCGCAGACCATCAGGAGCAGAACGGAAGCCAGACGCGCCAGAGGATGCATGGCCTCGATTATAGGCCGCTGCGTTACAAGCTGCCGGTGCGCGCTTTGCCGCTCCGCACCGGCCAGTGACAAGGCGATGGGCTAGCCCGGGGCTAGCCGCACTTGGAGTCGCCGCAGTTCAGACAGGTCATGCACCCGTCCATCATCACCACCGCGGCCGTGCTGCACTTCTTGCACAGCTGCGCGCCTTCCGGGAAGTGGGACTTGGAAAAGGCATCCTGCTGCTTGGTGCGAGCCTCGTACTCGGCGCGCTTTTCGTCCACCAGCTTTTTCTGATGCGGATCGAGCTCGGGACGACGCATCAGGCCGATGAATTGCAGATGCCTTTCAATGACGTGACCGATCTCGGCAATGATGGACGGCATGAACTTACCGCCCGGCTGCCAGTAGCCACCGCGCGGGTCGAATACAGCCTTGAGCTCATCGACCATGAAGGTGACATCGCCACCCTTGCGGAACACCGCAGAGATGATGCGCGTGAGCGCCACGATCCACTGGAAATGATCGAGGTTCTTCGAGTTGATGAAGATCTCGAACGGGCGCCGCTGCTCGTGCTCGGTGCCTTCATTCAGGATGATGTCGTTGATGGTCAGGTACATCGCGTGGTCGGAGACCGGCGTCTTGATCTTGTAGGTCGAACCGATCAGGACCTCCGGACGCTGCACCTCTTCGGTCATGCGGATGACCTTGGCGCCGGACGAGCGCTGCACGGCGCTCTTTGCTGCAGCCTGCTTTTCGGCCTCGTCCTTCTTCTCGACGCGGTACTTGACGATGCGTTTTTCGATTTTTGTCGCGCTCATGTCAGAATTTCCCGTAGTAGCCTTCTTTCATGGCATCGAAAAGATTGGCGGCGGTGTGTTTCTCACCGTCGTATTCAATCTCTTCGTCGCCACGCGCGCTGATCTCGCTGCCGTCCTCGAGTGTGAACACGTAGGTGGTGTTCTTGAGGTCTTCTTCCTTGACCAGAACGCCCTGGAAGGCCTCCGGATTGAAGCGGAAGGTGGTGCAGCCCTTGAGACCCTTTTCATGGGCGTAGAGATAGATGCCCTTGAAGTCCTCATACTTGAAGTCGGTGGGCACGTTGGCGGTCTTGGATATCGAGGAGTCGATCCAGATCTGCGCTGCGGCCTGAATGTCGACATGCTCGCGCGGCGTGATGTTGTCCGCCGTCGTGAAGTACTCGGGCAGGGCCTCATCCGGATTAGTTGAGCCGGGCATGGCGCGCTGGTTGACCAGCTCGCGGTAAGCCAGCAGCTCAAAGGAGAAGACATCCACCTTCTCCTTGGTCTTGCGTCCCTCGCGGATCACATTGCGGAAGTAGTGATGCGCAAAAGAGGGCTCAATACCGTTGCTGGCGTTGTTGGCCAGCGAGAGCGAGATGGTTCCCGTAGGGGCGATGGATGTGTGATGCGTAAAGCGAGCACCCACCTGCTCCAGCTCGTTGACCAGCTTCGGCGCCACAGAGGCCAGCCGCTGCATGTAACGGCTGTAACGCGTATGCAGCACGCGACCAGAAATTTTCGCGCCCGCCTTCCAGCCGTCCTTTGCCATCTCGGGTCGCTTGCGCAGCATTTCCGGGGTGACGATGAACTCTTCCTTCATGATCGGCGCCGGGCCTTTTTCGCGCGACAGTTCCAGTCCCGCTTCCCAGCCAGCAACCGCCATCTCACGCGAGACTTCCTCGGTGAACTGGATGGACTCCGGTGAGCCGTACTTCATGCCCAGCAGCGTGATCGTGGAGCCCAGCCCCAGGAATCCCATGCCGTGACGGCGCTTGCGCATGATCTCGTCGCGCTGCTGCTCGAGCGGCAGGCCATTGATCTCGACCACGTTATCGAGCATGCGGGTAAACACACGCACGACTTCGCGGTACTCATCCCAGTCGAACCGGGCCGCGGCGGTGAACGGATCGCGCACGAAGCGCGTCAGGTTGACCGATCCGAGCAGGCATGAACCATACGGCGGCAACGGCTGCTCGCCGCAGGGGTTGGTGGCACGGATGTCCTCGCACCACCAGTTGTTGTTCATCTCGTTGACGCGGTCGATCAGGATGAATCCCGGCTCCGCGAAGTCGTAGGTCGAGGACATGATGACGTCCCACAAACGACGTGCTGGCAGTTTGCGGTAGATGCGGCAGGCCACTAGGCCTTCTTCGTTGACGACATAGCCGTTATGCACCGGCCACTCGCGCCAGATGAACTGCGTCGCGTCGTTGAGGTTGGGGCTCTCGGAGTCGAATTCCTTGCGACTGACCGGGAAGGCCAACTGCCAGTCACGATCCTCGCGCACGGCCTGCATGAATTCGTCAGTGATCAGCAGCGACAGGTTGAACTGACGCAGCCGCCCCGCCTCGCGCTTGGAGCGGATGAAGTCCATGGCGTCCGGATGTCCGACGTCGAAGGTGCCCATCTGCGCACCGCGACGACCGCCGGCCGACGAGACGGTGAAGCACATCTTGTCGTAGATATCCATGAACGACAGCGGGCCGGAGGTGTATGCACCGGCACCTGAAACGTAAGCACCGCGCGGGCGGAGCGTGGAGAACTCGTAGCCGATGCCACAGCCGGCCTTCAGCGTCAGCCCGGCTTCATGGACCTTCTGCAGGATGTCGTCCATGGAATCGCGGATGGTGCCCGACACGGTGCAGTTGATCGTCGAGGTGGCCGGCTTGTGCTCTAGCGCACCAGCATTGCTGGTGACGCGGCCAGCGGGAATGGCGCCATGACGCAACGCCCAGAGAAAACGCTCATGCCAATGCTCGCGCTTTTCAGGGGTTTCGACGTCGGCAAGAGCCCGGGCCACACGCCGATAGGTGTCGTCCATGCTGTGGTCGACCGCCGTCCCGTCTTTGGCGGTGAGCCGATATTTCTTTTCCCAGATATCGAGGGCAGCTGGCTGGTAAGGAATGGTATCCACATCCCGATCAACCAGTTTTACGACAGAATTCATTGGCTTCCCTGCGCTCCCTTGCTTTGGCATGGCCACAAGATGTTGTTGGTGTGAAAGAGGCCATTCAAGCTCCGGCACGGCACGCTGTCAATATTTCTCATTTGCGATTTTTATCTAGTTTTTTCAACGATATGCGTGATTCACGGCCGCAGCGTTCGGTCCCTATGAGTGGATTTTTTTCGTCCGCTTCGGCCTCCAGACCACCCGCAAGATGTGGTAGAGCACATTCCACAGCGGATTCACAGGTTTTCCACAGCGGTGCATTAACATGCGCCCATGCAAGTCTATTTGGTGGGCGGCGCTGTGCGTGATGCGCTGCTGGGGCTCCCGGTAAAAGAACGCGACTGGGTGGTTGTGGGAGCCACACCGCAGGCCATGGAAGCGGCGGGTTTTCGCGCCGTCGGCCGCGACTTTCCCGTCTTTCTGCACCCCGAGACCCACGAGGAGCATGCGCTGGCACGACTGGAGCGCAAGACCGGGTCAGGCTACCGCGGCTTCAGCACCGAGTTTTCGCCACATGTCACGCTCGAAGAAGATCTGCGACGGCGCGACCTGACCATCAACGCCATCGCGCAATCGGCCGACGGAGCGCTTACGGATCCTTATGGTGGGCTGGCGGATCTGCACGCCCGAATCCTGCGTCACGTCTCGCCGGCCTTCAGCGAGGATCCTCTGCGAGTGCTGCGGGTGGCGCGCTTTGCCGCGCGCTTTGCGCCGCTGGGTTTCAGCATTGCTCCCGAAACGCTGACATTGATGAAGCGCATGAGCGAGAGCGGTGAACTCACGACACTGTCGCCTGAGCGCGTGTGGCGCGAAACTGAACTGGCCCTTGCAACGGGCCAGCCTGAACGGTTTTTTTCGGTGCTACGCGCCAGCGCTGCGCTGGCACAGGTGATGCCGGAGTTGGACGCGCTGCTGCAGAAATCACCGCAGGGTGCCATCGCCACCGCCGCATTACATGTCGCAGCCGCTGCCGGCGCCGAAGGCCCGGTGCGCTGGGCCGCACTGGTAGGTGATCTGGACGAAAATGAACAGTCCGCGCTGCAGTCGCGCCTGCGAGTGCCGAATGCGTATTCGGAGCTGGCCATCGTGACGCACCGTCTGAGCCGCCTGATGAATGCCGGCCATCATTCCCATGATCACCTCCTCACCGACGCCGGCAAACTCTTGGAGCTGCTGGAAAGCGCCGATGCGCTGCGGCGAGCGGAACGATTCGAGGCCTGGCTTGGCGTTTATGCGGCGCGCACTGAAGCCGCGGGCCAGCCTGTGCAAAGAATCGCGGCACTCTGCTCGCGGCTGAAAAAAGCACAAAAAGCCTGCGCCGCCGTCAAGCTCGACAAGTCGGAGCTGGAAGCACTGCCGGGACCGGCCATTGCCGCGCATCTACGAGAGCGACGTCTGCAAGCGCTCCGCGAACTCAAATGAAGGGAAATGGGTATGAGTGAATCAAGACAGAAACAGGTCGCGGACTACCTTGATAGTTTGCAGCGACGACTGTGCGCGACCGTAGAGGCGCTGGATCCTGCACGGCAGTTCGAACGTGACGTGTGGGAACGGGCTTCGGGCAGCGGCGCGATGAGTGGCCGCGGCGTGACAGCGATCATCGAGGGCGGTGCGGTCATGGAACGCGGCGGCGTGGCGCTGTCCGACATCGAAGGCACCAGCCTGCCGCCAGCTGCCACTGACCGTCATCCGCAGCTTGCGGGCCGCGCCTACCGCGCCCAAGGCGTGTCGGTGGTGATGCATCCGCGCAACCCGCATGCGCCGACCAGCCACATGAATGTGCGCCACTTCAGCGCCGGCGACACCTGGTGGTTCGGCGGCGGATTCGACCTCACTCCTTACCTGCCATACGAGGAAGACATCCGCGCATGGCATCGCGCCGCAGCCGAGGCCTGCGCGCCGTTTGCACCCGGGCTCTATACCCACGCGCGTGCACACTGTGATGAATACTTCTTCCTCAAACATCGTGCCGAGGCGCGTGGTGTTGGCGGCCTGTTCTACGACGATCTGAATGAACTGACTCCCGGGATTGGCATGAGCTGGGAGCGCTGTTTCAGCTTCATGCAGCAGGTTGGCAACGCCTATGTCGACGCGTACGGCGCCATCCTGCATCGCCGTGCCGGCGCACCCAGCAATGATCGCGAGCGCCGCTATCAGCTCTATCGCCGCGGACGCTATGTGGAATTCAATCTGGTCTTCGATCGCGGCACGCTGTTCGGACTGCAGTCAGGTGGTCGCACCGATGCCATCCTGATGTCCATGCCGCCGCAGGTGGAGTGGTCGTATCGCTCGCCGGACTCGGAACTGGATGCGCGGCTGCTGCCCTATCTGACCAGCCGTCGCGGCGAGAACTGGCTGGGCTGAACCAGCGACGCGCCGTCAGCCCGCGGATTCGAACAACGGCAACAAGCGCTACAGCAAGCGACGCAGATCCTGAAGCGTGAATCCGCTCCAGTGCTGTGTCGAGCCACGTGTCAGCAGCAGAGCCTTGAAGGTCTCGCCCATCTCACCGGGCAGCAGCAGCCGCTGCGCCTCGCCACGGCGCTGCGCTGCCTGTTGAGGCGTCGGCGCGGCCGCCACGGCATCGGCCAACTCGCGCTCGAGACCGGCGGCCAGCAAGAACGCAGCCTGCGTGCAATAGCCCGATACTTCCAACCCGCTATCGCTGGCCGCTTCAGCAAGGCGCGTGAAATCCACCCAGTGGGTGATATCCGTGAGGCCGGGATACAGAAACGGATCATCATGTGCACGATGCCGGTAATGACAACGCAGCGTACCGGCACTGCGCGAGGGGTGATAAAGCTCACCGCGGCCCAGTCCGTAATCGAACAACAGCATCGCGCCCTGATGTAAGACTGCAGCGACGGATGCCAGCCATGCGCCCGCCGCAAGACAAACCTCCGTGGTGTAACCCTCGGGCAATGCCGAGTGCGGCTCGGCACCGAAGAGTCTCTGCAGTTCGCTGTTCAGCGCGTCATCCGGCGTGCGCTCTTCGATGAGCAATGCGCCGGCATCACCCACCGTAACCCCGAGTTCCAGCCAGCCCGCCGAGCTCAGCCGTACGCGCCGGAAAGGCAGCGCATCCGCCACTTCGTTGGCCACTATCAGTCCGCCCAACGGCTCCCTCGGCAGTCCATCGAGCCAGTGCACTCGCGAAGCCAGTTCCGCGGGGAGCTGCGCAATGCGCTGCCGCTGGCGTTCACGCAGATCCGCGCTCACTTCGAGTATCAGGTATTGCTGCGGCAGCGCCTGCAAGGAATGGAGTCGTCGCAGCAGATCGGCTGCCAGCGCCCCACTGCCCGCGCCCAGCTCGAGAATCGTTTCACCCGGTCGCACGGCGGCAAACTGTTGCGCAATACAGCCGGCGAACAGCGGCGAGAGCTCCGGCGCGGTGACGAAATCGCCGCCCGCGCCGAACTTGCGGGCACCGGCGCTGTAGTAACCCAGACCTGGCGCGTACAGCGCATGCTGCACCCAGGTCTCGAATGGCAGCCAGCCGCCGGCCGCGGCCAGTCGTTGCCGGAACCCGGCCAGCACGGCCTCGCTGTGCGCGCGCTGGTGCGCATCCGGAACAGGCAGCATTGAGTCGGCAGAGGTGATCGGCATAAGCTTCGATGATGCCTGATCCTTGCGCACGAGTTCGCACATGAGTACTGACACAACTGCCCCGTTGGCTGGCCACACGGTACTGGTCACCGGCGGCGCACGCCGTGTCGGTGCCGCCATGGTCCGCAGCCTGCATGACTGCGGCGCCCACGTGGCCATCCACTGCCATCATTCGGTCAAGGAGGCCCACGCACTGGCTGACGAGCTGAATGCACGTCGCGCCGCATCCGCTGCGGTGTTCACCGCGGACCTGCTGGATGTCGAACAGTTGCCGGTGCTGGTGAACGCCGTGCTGACGCGTTTCGGCCGCCTCGACGTGCTGGTCAACAACGCTTCAACGTTCTATCCCACACCGCTGGGCACCATCCAGCCTGCGCAGTGGGCTGACCTCATGGGAAGCAACCTCAAGGCACCGCTGTTTCTGGCCCAAGCCGCCGCACCCGCGCTGCGTGCAGCGCGCGGCCTGCTGATCAACATCGCTGACATTCACGGGTTGCGGCCGCTGCGCGACTACACGGTGTATTCCACGGCTAAGGCCGCACTGATTCACCTCACGCGTGCGCTGGCGCGCGAACTGGCGCCGGAAGTGCGCGTCAACGGCATTGCACCCGGTCCGGTGCTCTGGCCAGAAGATAATGCGCCACTCGCTGAAGCCCAGAAACAGGAAATCATCGAGCGGACATTGCTGAAACGAGCCGGAACACCCGAGGACATCGCGCGTACCGCGCGATTCTTCGCCATCGATGCGCCCTACATCACCGGCCAGATCATCGCCGTCGATGGTGGCCGCAGCACCGGCTGGTAGCGCTCAACGACGCCGCAGACGCTCGGCGAGCAGCGGCGGATACACCTTCTGCAACCACGCCTCATCGCGGGCACGGGCATCACGCCCACTGACACGCAAGTCGGCCTTGAGCATGAAGAGGTGGCTGTACCACTCCAGATGCAACGGCCCCTTCCAGTTCCAGATCAGCTCATGCAGCGCGCGCGCCACCTCGGCTGCGCGTCGTGGCTTGATTCCGCCGCGCGGTGCGCTCCAGAAAGGCGAAGCGAGAAAGGCGGCCACTTTGAAGAACTCGGGCGGAACTGCGGCAGCCTGCAGCGCTGCACGCCATGCGGCGAGCGGAGATTCGCCACGCCGCGACGCCGCCAGCAGCTGTAACAGCAATGCATCGGTGGCCGGCAGACCAGTTGGATTCAGCAGCACACCTCGTGTCTCACGCCACAGCTGCAGTCCGCGCCCACGATAGGGTCCGACGAACAGCTTGTTGGGACAGTAGTCGTTCGCGTAGTAGTTGTCCCAGATCACCAGATTGCCGCGGAACAGTCGCGATACCGCGGCCAAGTCTGAACGCCCCAGACGCTCGGCGATGATGCGCGGACCGGTCCACATCAACACGATGGAGCGTGGCATGCCGGCCGCCAGGTCATTGAGGTAGGGATCCTGCGCCACGGGACCGGATGCAAACTGATCCGTGTACACCGTCGGGCAGAACCAGAGATTCGTATCAGCTCCGAGATCAGCACGCAGACGCGTCAGCAGCTTGGCATGTGCCTCGCCGAGCGATCGGAAGGCATGCGCGCAGCCGGCCGGCAGCGCGACGGGAATATCGTCCATCAGCAGAGCCACCGTGCGGCAACCCATCGCAATGAAACGACGGAATTTCCGCAGCAGCAGCCGATAGTCGGCCGCGTCGAGGTAGCCGAAGGAAAGTCCCGGTGCTACACCGGGAATCACTTCCACGCCGCGACGGCGACCGCGCTTGAGCAGCGCTGCAAACTCGCGGCTCCATGCCGCACCGTACGGCACACGCCAGTCGCGCCGATGCAGCGAGTCTTCCTTGGGCGCGTAGAAATAAGTGTTGGCGCCGAGCTCCGCCAGCTGATCGACCATGGCCGCGCGCTGCGACCAGTCGAGCATGCGCCCGTAGTAGCCCTCGACATATCCCCAGCGAGCGTTACGACGATTGGCCTGCATCATTCCGTCCTGTTCAGATCCAGTGCCACGGGCGTCAGCGCAGGCGTCTGCGGCTGCAATGCCCGCCACAGCTCCGCCATGCTCTGCCCCGCGGTGGGATGGCGCAACGACGGCGCCAGCTCCGCCACCGGCCCGAGCATGTAGGCACGTCGCAGCAGATCGGGCCGCGGCAGACGCAGTCCCGGCCATTCGCCGACCTGCTGATCGATCAGCAGCACATCCAGATCCATCGCACGCGGCGCCCACTTTGGATCGTCGCGTCGCCGACCGCACTGCTCCTCGATCTGATGGAGCGTGGCGAGCAGTTGCGCGATTTCGACATCCACATTGAAACAGGCCGCAGCGTTGATGAAATCCTGGCCTTCGAAACCGACCGCAGGATTGCGGTAGCAGCGCGAGAAGCGAATATCCGGAAAGGCGGCGCGCAGCAATTGCGCAGCCTGCGAGAGCCGACGCTCGGGCTCGATATTGCCACCCAGAGAAACGAAGATTTCAGCCACGCGCTGCGGCAGTCCGGCGGCGCAGGATGCTGACGCCCACGTCACGCGAGTGCCGGATCGCGCCCGGCTTGTTGATGGTAATGCGCAGCCAGTCGAGCTGGAACTCTGCAATGAGCAGCATGGCTAGTCGATGTGCCAGCGTCTCCACCAGCCGGAACTCCGACTCACCGACGAATTGCAGCACCCGTTTAGCTACGCTCTTGTAGTCAGTCGAGTCGGCGACATCATCGTGCTCGGCCGCACGCGTGCAGTCGACAGGAAACTCAAGATCGATCTCGAGCGTCTGGCGGAGCTGTCGCTCCCATTCGATGAAACCGATGATGCAATCCACGCGCAGACCGCGCAGAAAAATTCGATCGCCGTCGCCGGCGTCGTGTTGAATCTGACTCATGTAACTCCCCAGCGGTCCACGCAACGACCGGTCACAGCGCCGCACCGGGCGGACGCAGCTCCGCCAGTGACCAGCGGGCGCGCACACCGATGCCGCCCGGACTGTGCTCCCCGGCGCGCAGCCGCTGCATCCCCGCCACTGCGACCATAGCCGCGTTGTCGGTGCAGAACTCCGGCCGCGGATAATAGACGCGCACTCCGATTTTGCCTGCTTCCAGTGCCAGCCGCTCGCGCAGCGCGCGGTTTGCACCCACACCACCCGCCACCACCAGCGTGCGATGCCCAGTCTGATCCAATGCACGCAGCGCCTTCACACACAGCGTATCGACGATGGCATCCTGCACCGCGCGCGCCAGATCCGCACGGCGGGTATCGGTCAGCGGCGCGGCGCGCACGGCCAGCATCACGGCCGTTTTCAGTCCCGAGAAGCTGAATTCACAGCCGGGTCGATCGAGCATCGGGCGCGGCAGGTCAAACACCCCCGGCCGCCCCTCTTCAGCGAGCCGCGCGAGCTGCGGCCCACCCGGATAAGGCAGACCGAGCAACTTGGCGCTTTTGTCGAAGGCCTCGCCGGCGGCATCGTCACGCGTTTCGCCCAGCAGCCGGTAATCGCCGATGCCGCGGACATCGATCAACATGGTGTGCCCCCCGGACACCAGCAGGGCCGTCTGCGGGAAACCGGGCGCCAGAGGCTCCAGCAGGGGCGCCAGCAGATGCGCCTCCAGATGGTGGATCCCCAAGGCCGGAACCGACCACCCGAGGGCCAGGGAACGGGCCAGCGCGGCCCCGGTGAGCAACGCACCCACTAGGCCCGGGCCGGCGGTGTAGGCAATCCCAAGTAATTGATCTGGCTTTGTTTTTGACTTCTCTAGGGCGGCCTGCAGCAACTGCGGCAGGCGCTGCACATGGTCACGCGAGGCCAGTTCCGGCACCACCCCGCCGTAGAGGCGATGCAGGTCGATTTGGCTCCAGAGCTCGTGCGCCAGCAGTCCCTCGTGCTCATCCAGCACGGCGACCGCAGACTCGTCGCAGGAGGACTCTATAGCCAGAACTCGCATGGCGACGCAGCTTGCCACAGCCCGCCCGGTTGCGCGGTCTTTTGCCTTTTGGCCGCACTGTCATTAGAATCGCGGCCCCTGCCTCGGGTGTGCCCTGCAAGCGCCTGTTAATCGCGGCAGAAATCAGTAGTTTGAGGTTTCAATGCCGAGCGTTCGAGTCCGCGAAAACGAATACTTCGATGCCGCCCTGCGGCGTTTCAAGCGTGCCTGCGAAAAAGCGGGCGTGCTGGCCGAGCTGCGCCGTCGTGAGTTCTACGAGAAGCCGACGCAGGAGCGCAAGCGCAAGAAGGCTGCCGCCGTAAAGCGGCACCTGAAGCGCTCTTCGCCCCGCGCTCCGCGCTAAACCCACCGCGTTGAGTCCGGCAACCGTCCGGCCGCGATGAGTCTCAAGGCGCAGATCACCGAAGATATGAAAACCGCGATGCGCGCGGGCGATAAAGATCGCCTGGCCATCGTGCGGTTGATCCTGTCTGCGTTCAAACAACGCGAAGTCGACGAGCGCATCCAGCTCGACGATGCGCAGTGTCTGTCCGTGATCGAGAAGATGGTGAAACAGCGGCGGGAATCCATCGCGCAGTTCACCACTGGTGGCCGCGCCGACTTGGTGGCAAAAGAGACCGCCGAGCTGGACGTGCTCACCACCTACCTGCCTGCAGCGCTGTCAGACGCGGAGCTCGACGCCCTGATCGCTGATTCCATCGCCGCGGTCGGTGCAAGCTCGATCAAGGACATGGGCAAGGTCATGAATCTGGTGAAGACCAAGGCCGCGGGCCGTGCCGACATGGCCATCGTCGGTGCCCGAATCAAGGCAAAACTGGGCGGCTGACCCTCCCCGCGGCACCGGATCTCGCCCTGCCGCCATTCAATCTGCTACAGCCACCGCCTGCGAGGCAGCGGTACCGGTAAGATGACGCCATGGCTGGCCGAGTCCCGCAATCCTTCATCGACGAGCTGGTCACCCGGACGGATATCGTCGAGCTGATCGGCACGCGTGTGCCGCTGAAAAAAGCCGGCCGCGAATACCGCGCCTGCTGCCCCTTTCACGACGAAAAGACACCCTCTTTTTGGGTCAGCCCGGACAAGCAGTTCTATCACTGCTTCGGCTGCGGCGCGCACGGGACGGCGCTTGGCTTCCTGATGAACTATGACCAGCTGCCATTCCCAGAAGCCGTCGAGGAACTCGCCGGTCGGCTGGGTCTGGAGGTGCCGCATGAGGGCGGCGCAGGTCCGGCACCGACGCAGCATGAAGCCATGCATGAAATGCTGGCGCGCGTGGCGGGCTTTTATGAAGAGAGCCTGCGCGGCAACGAGCGCGCACGCCAATACCTGCGCGGTCGCGGGCTGGATGCCGAGATCATCGCTCGCTTCCGCATCGGCTATGCCCCCGATGCCTGGAACGAAGTGCTGCGCCGCTTCGGCGCAACCGAAGAATCGCGCGGGCGACTGCTGGGCACCGGGTTGATCGTCGAGCGTGAGACACCGCGACCCGGGAGCGAGCCGTGGTACGACCGCTTCCGCGATCGGATCATGTTTCCCATCCGCGATCCGCGCGGCCGCGTACTGGGCTTTGGCGGGCGCGTGCTCGACAAGGGCGAACCCAAGTATCTCAACTCTCCTGAGACCGAGATTTTCCACAAGGGCCGCGAGCTGTACGGGTTGCACGAGGCCCGACTCGCACGCGTAAAGCTCGAGCGGCTGCTGATTGTCGAAGGCTACATGGACGTGGTGCGGCTCCATCAAGCGGGTGTGCAGTACGCCGTGGCAACACTGGGCACCGCCACGACGGCCGAGCATCTGCGGCGGGCGTTCAAGCTGGTGAACGAAGTGGTGTTCTGCTTCGACGGTGATCGCGCGGGGCGCGGAGCGGCCTGGCGCGCCCTGCAGCACGTTCTGCCCGAGGCGCGCGAAGGCCGCGAAGTGCGCTTCCTGTTTCTACCCGACGGCGAAGACCCCGATTCACTGGTCGGTCGCGAGGGACGCGAGGCCTTCGAGCGGCGACTGGGCACTGCGCTGCCACTGTCGGAATATCTGATCGAACATCTGCGCTCGCAGGTGGACATGGCCCATGCGGACGGACGCGCACGACTGGTGGCGCTGGCGCGCCCGCTGATCGCGTTGCTACCCGCGGGCGTGTACCGCGAATTGCTGATCGAGCGGCTGTCGAGCGAAGTAGGTCTGTCGGGCGAACGCCTGCAAGTACTGCTGGCCGCCGATGATGCCAGCGGCACGCCGCGCGCGAGCCGCGGTGATACCCCGCCGGGCCGCGATCGCGATTCCGCGGACAGCGGGACACCCCGTCGCCGGGTGCCGCTGGCCGGTCGCGGTGGCGTGGTCACGCAGGCCATCCAGCTGCTGCTGCACTACCCCGCGATCGCACACGACATGAGCTCCGAGCAGCTCGCCGCCCTCACCGAGGCACCCACTGCCGGCGTACCTGTGCTGCACGAGTTGCTGACGCAGATTCGCTCCCAGCCGACGGCCAGCAGCGCTGCGCTGCTGGAGCGGTGGTCGCAACGCCCCGAGGGACCGCGGCTTTTCGAGCTGGCCAGCACCGAGCTGCACGTGCCCGACGCGGAGGCCGCCAGCCGCGAACTGGCCGAGGCTCTGGCCGGCCTGACCGGACGCGAGCGGCGACGTCAGCGCCTGGACCAGCTGATCGAAAAAGACCGAAGCGGGAGCCTGGATGCTGAGGAACGGGCCGAATTCCAGACGCTCATCCGCTCTTTGGGCGGGGCCGCCGCACCGCGCTGACCGAAGCCTCGCTGCAACGCACCATAGATTGCGGCACCCCCCGCCGCCCCTCCCGCCCGAGGGCCCACTGGCTGCCGGGAACCCGGCGAAGCCGGGAGAATTTGGTTATACTTACAAACTTTTCCGCGCGCGCCCGTGCCGCCAAGCCGTACTTTTTTGAACGACTTGTGCGGTGGCTTGTCATGGATTGGGCGAGCGCTGCTTAATGAGGCAAGACGCACGATGACCAGCAAGACCCGCAAGCCAGTCAGCAAGTCCAGCAAACCCGCTGCACGCAAGCATCCCGCTCGGCCAGTGCAGGCGGCGAAATCCGCCGCCGTGAAGCGCCCGGCCGCTCCGGCCAAGAGCACTCTCAGCAAGAAGCCCCATGGCAAGAAAGTGCCTGGCAAGAGTGCCACCAGCACACCCAAGCCGGTGACCAACGCCAAGGCCGCGCCCGTCGCCACGAAGCGTCCCGTCGCCACGAAGCGTCCCGTCGCCACGAAGCGTCCCGTCGCCGCAAAGTCCGTGCCGGCGACCAAGCCTGCCCCGTCAGTCAAGAATGCCGCACCCACGAAAACTGCAGCACCCGCTGCAAAACCCGTCAGTGCCGGCAAGAAGCCGGTGGCGCCAGCGGCTCCGCCGGCCGTTGCCGACAGCGCCGCACGCAAAGGCGCACCAGTCGCCGCTGCGATGCCGCTGCCACGTTCCACCGGACTGTCCGAGGACCCGCAGTCGCAGCTCAAACAGCTGATTGCGCGTGGCAAGGAACAGGGCTACCTGACCTACTCGCAGTTGAACGATCACCTGCCGTCTGAGTTCGTCGATCCGGAGCAGATCGAGGACATCGTCAACACCATCAACGACATGGGCATTCCGGTCTACGAGAAGGCACCGGACACCGCGTCGATGCTCGCCGCAGAGCCGGCGTCGCCTGCTGACGAAGAGGCGATCGAGGAAGCTGCCGCTGCCTTGGCGGCACTGGATGCCGAGCTGGGTCGTACCACCGATCCGGTGCGCATGTACATGCGTGAGATGGGCACGGTGGAACTGCTCACCCGCGAAGGCGAGATCCGCATCGCCAAGCGCATCGAGGAAGGGCTCGACACCGTACGCATGTCGCTGTCGCTGTATCCGGCGACCTATGAGCACCTGCTCAAGACCTACGATAACGTCAAGGCGGGTCAGAGTCGCATGCTTGATCTGGTGGTCGGGTTCATCGACCCGAACGCACCCGATGTGATCGCACAGCCGCAGAATCCGACCAAAATTGATCTCGAGGCGGCCGCCGAACCAGCCGCTGGCGATGAAGAGGCCGATGACGCAGACGGCGATGAAGAATCCGCCGTCGATACCGGCCCGGATCCGCAGGAAGTTGCTGATCGCATGGGCGCCATCGCCAAGTCATTGCAGCAGTGGCTCAATGCGCTACAGAAGCTCGGGCCGGAAGATGCCAAGACGCTGAAGGCGCGCAAGAAGATCAGCGGCCAATTCATGGAGCTCAAGCTCGCGCCGCGCATGTTCGAGGCGCTGGCCTCGCAGCTGCGCAACCACATCGGCGAGGTGCGCCAGACCGAGAAGGAAATCATGATCGTTGCCGTGCGCGATGCCGGCATGCCGCGCAAGGAATTCATCCTCACCTTCCCAAAGAACGAGACCAGCCCACGCTGGCTGCAGAAGCACATCAAGGCCGGCAAGAAATGGTCGGCTCCGCTGCAGCGGGTCCAGGAAGAGATCGAGCGCCGACAGCAGAAGCTGATCGAGATGGAACAGCGGCTCCACCTCAGTATCGGTGCGATCAAGGACATCAACCGTGAAGTGTCCATCGGCGAAGCCAAGGCGCGCCGTGCAAAGAAAGAGATGGTCGAGGCCAACCTGCGTCTCGTGATCTCGATCGCGAAGAAGTACACCAACCGCGGTCTGCAGTTCCTGGACCTGATTCAGGAAGGCAACATCGGCCTGATGAAGGCTGTGGACAAGTTCGAATACCGCCGTGGCTACAAGTTCTCGACCTACGCCACATGGTGGATTCGTCAGGCGATCACGCGCTCGATCGCCGACCAGGCGCGCACCATCCGTATTCCGGTGCACATGATCGAGACCATCAACAAGCTGAACCGCATCTCGCGGCAGATGCTGCAGGAGATGGGTCGCGAGCCGACGCCGGACGAACTGGCCGTGCGCATGGAAATGCCGGAAGACAAGGTCCGCAAGGTGCTGAAGATCGCCAAGGAGCCCATCTCGATGGAGACTCCGATCGGCGACGATGAAGACTCACACCTTGGCGATTTCATCGAGGACACCTCGCTGTCCTCGCCGATCGAGCAGGCCACATCGGAATCGCTGCGCGAGACTACGCACTCGGTGCTGGCGCAGCTGACGCCGCGCGAAGCGAAGGTGCTGCGCATGCGCTTCGGTATCGACATGAACACCGACCACACGCTTGAGGAAGTCGGCAAGCAGTTCGACGTGACCCGCGAGCGCATCCGGCAGATCGAGGCCAAAGCGCTACGCAAGCTCCGTCATCCGTCGCGCTCCGAGCAGCTCCGCAGCTTTCTGATCGAAGACTAGCCTGCATGGCCCGGCCCGGGTTAATCCCCGGGCCATGCCGCTCACTGCGGGTGCCAGACATCCGCTTGGTCGGGGAACAGATCGTAGGATCCGGGCGGTGAAACGCTCGCTTTGATCATTCTCGCTCGTTCTTATTTCAAGTCAGGTGCTCGCCATGAAAAAACTATTCGTTGCACTACTTGCCGTACTGGGTCTGACGATTGGCGCGATGCAACTGCCCGGGGGCAGTCCGGCCGCAGCCGCGCCGGAAGTAACGGCTGCGACACCACCGAATTTCATCGTCATCTATGCGGAAGCCGCCGGCTGGGTCAGCAGCTCGGTGCAGATGGATGATCGCATGCCAACCTCGCGAGGCACCGGTCACCGGACGCCTAACATCGAGAAGCTGGCCAATGCCGGTATGCGTTTTTCGGACGGGTATGCCGCTTCGCCTCGCTGCACACCATCGCGGGCGGCCTTATTCACTGGCCGCAGCCCGGCCGCTTTGCACATGACATTCGTGGGTACGGGTGAATCGGCTAGCGATCGACCAGTGACTACACGCGTGGTGCCCGTCAACGCCTCAACCGAGCTGCCTGTAGAAGAAACCACCATTGGTGGACTGCTCAAGCGTCGCGGCTACGCCACCGCTCACTTTGGCAAGTGGCATGTGGGCCATATCGATCCCTCACGCTATGGCTTTGACGAAAGTGACGGTCCCACCAGCAATGGCGGCCCGGAAAACGTGGCCAATCCGAATCCGAAGCAGGCGCTGGCCATGACTGCAAAGGGCATCAGCTTCATGGAGCGGCAGATCAAGGCCCACAAGCCGTTCTACCTGCAGATGTCGCACTATCCGAATTCGGCACTGAAGAATCCCAATGCATCGGAGGAGGAACTCAGCCTTCTCGACAACACCATCGGCCAGATTCTCGATGCTGTGGATCGGCTCGGTGTGCGCGGCAACACCTTTATCGTGTACACCTCAGATCATGGTGGTCAGGGAAAAAATCTGCCGCTGACCGGCGGTAAAGGCAGTGTCTGGGAAGGCGGCATTCGCGTGCCTTTCCTGGTCTCCGGTCCGAGCATCAAGGCGGGCTCTGTTTCCCATGTGCGCGTGACGGGTATGGATCTGTTCCCGACCTTCGCAGCGTTGGCCGGCGTGACCGAAGCCCTGCCCAAGGGCGTGGAGGGTGGCAGTCTGCTGCCGGTGCTGACCAGCGGTGGGACAGGGACGGTGCAGCGGCCGCGAGAGGAGTTCGTGGTCCACTTCCCGCACTACGACAAAGATGCGCAGGGACCGGCTTCGGCAATCCTGCTGGGTAACTACAAACTCACACGCGTCTATGAGACTGGTCAGCTGAAGCTCTTCGACGTCTCGAAGGACGTGGTGGAACACAATGATCTGGCCAAACAGATGCCGGAGAAAGTTGCGGAATTGGACGCGCGTCTGACTGCTTATCTGACAGCGGTGAACGCGCAGATGCCAACCCTGAACTCAGCGGCCAATGTCACCACCGACGCCAGCTCGCTGCCCGGCGATCGCAAGGCTGGCGGCATGGGTGGAGGCAAGGGCGGCGGCATGGCTGGCAAGTCAGGTGGCTGATCCAGCAATTAAATTAAAGGCTGGAGCGAAGGGCCGGTAGCACCCGCGAGGTAACGGACGGGTTGGGCCAATGCGGATTCTCCGCATTGGCATGGCTATCTCTGACTCGGAAAATGGACATCAGGGCGTCCGATGCTTGGGCGCCCGCGAGCATCAATAGTCCATTGGAGTCAGGCGAAGACATGACAAATCTTGAGATCGACCCGCAGGCCCAACGTCGCCGGCTGCTGGCGCGTCGCATGGATCTGCGTGCCCGGGCGGCACGCGTGGAGCACGACCGCACCAGTCAGCTGACGCTCCTTGATGGCGAGCGGCGCGAGCTGTGTCGCATGCTGTCCCATGACAATAATCGCCACGGATTTGAACAGCTTCTGCGCTGGTGCGACGCCGGCGGCGATCTCCACCGTCAGTGGGTGACCAATCTTGCGGCCGCAAAACGCTGCAAGGAATTCAATGACCGCAACGGAGCCGTGGTCCACCTCCGGCTCAACCACGTACAGAAACTCCTCCTCGCGATCCGCGGAGGCTGCGCTCCCCCTGTCTACTCCTCACAGCTGAACGGTACCGCGGCGTTCACACCCCGCGAACTCGGCCGCGCCTGAGCGGCTGACCTCCCAAAACGCTATGATCTTCGTGCCTGACTGTTCAGGCGAGGAGACCATTCCGGCACCATGGATACCGCGCACACCGTCCTGCTTGGCGTCATTGAGGGCGTTACCGAATTTCTCCCGATTTCCAGCACCGGCCACCTGCTCATTGCCGAGCATTGGCTCGGCCCTCGCTCCGAACTGTTCAATGTGGGTATCCAAGCCGGCGCCATGCTGGCCGTGATCGGAGTGTTCTGGCGAAGACTCCTGCAACTGTGCAACCTGCGTGATGCCGCCAGCCGGAACTATGTTCTGAAGCTAATCATGGCCTTCGTGGTCACTATGGCCGGTGGCCTGATGGTTAAAAAGCTGGGCTGGTCGCTAACCGCGCAACTGATGCCAGTAGCGCTGGCCTTACTGATCGGCGGCATTGCCATTCTCGGCATCGAAGCGATGGTAGCCCGGCGATCTGAGAACGCGCATGTGAGCCGATCGGCAGCCTTCTGGGTCGGTGCCTGCCAGATCTTGGCTGCTGTCTTTCCTGGCACTTCGCGTTCTGCGGCTACGATCTTCGCTGCCATGCTTGCAGGGACTACACAGCGGGCCGCCGCTACGGAGTTCGCCTTTCTGCTCGGCGTACCAACGATGTTTGCGGCGACCGGCTACGAGTTTCTGAAGATCCCTAAGCAGGACTTCGCCGGTGAATCCTGGGGTGATTTCGGCCTGGGCTTTGTGGTTTCAGCCGTGGTGGCCTTCATCTCGGTCAAGTGGCTACTGCGCTATGTACAGGGCCATCGCTTCACGCTGTTCGCGTGGTACCGCATCATCGTCGGGGCCGCATTGCTGGTCATCGCGCGCCAGCCCTGAGGACTGACGCGCGACGAGCCTCGTTTTCGGCTGTTCTTAGAACGAATACACCAGATTCGTCGTCGTCAGCGTATCGGTCTTTTTCAGCCCTCCGGGCGGATTGCTGTTACGACGCAGATCGAAACCCAGAGCCAACGCCAGCTTGTGGTTCATTTTCACTTCCAGCCCGAGGAAGTTGGCCACCAGCGTGTTCGCCGAGCCGCTCTCTACGCGGAAGTTATCGAGCACCTTGGTCGAGTCGTTCAGCTGGTTTTCGTAGCCAAAACCGGCTGTAGCGATCGCATCGCCACTGGTCTTCTGGGTCAGTGAATTCTTCAGCCGTCGATAACCGGCACCGACCTGAGCAGCCAGCTTCACCTGCTCGGTATCGACAATCTTGTAGCCGAAACCGGTGGTGGCATTCGCCTGATAGTCAAAGCCGCTGAACTTGTCCTTGTCGTAGTGCAGGCCGCCGAAGAGGAAGCTGCGATCCGACAACTCGTAGTCAGACTGCCAAGCGGCCTGGTAGCGGTCGGCCGATGTGCTTCCCGACGTGGTCGCCCGCAATACCGACATATCAAGCTGATGCTTCCACAGATTCACTTCCTGTGACATCTCCAGCTTCAGGTTCAGGCTGTCCGTATCGCTGTTACCACGTGCGAACACCAGTCCGGCCTCGCCCTTCCCCTTCCAATCTGCGTGCGCACTGCCGCACAGCACGATGGCCATCGCGGCTGCGAACAACTGCTTAGTACGATTCATGCCAATCCTCCCTATGAAAAAACTGTCGGCAGCTCAGCCGCGCCGACGCCGAGACTGTCCGAGGGCCAGCGCGCCATCGCCCAACAGGGCCTGCACGATGAGACCGATGCCCCAAAGCATCGGGAACTCGGCGCCAGCCACGGTGAAATAGAAACCCTTGCGCACCAACCAGAACTGCGCGGCACCGGCCATCAACGGCAATGCAAACAGGCTGACCCAGCGCGTGTAGAGGCCCGGTATCAGCAGCAGCGCACCGGCGACTTCAGCAGAGAGCACGTAACCAACGACGAGGTTGGAGTACCCAGCTTCATGCAATCCGGCGACCCACGGTTCGAAACCTTTAACCGTGAACTTCCAGTACAGATGGATGATGAACAGCGTTCCCAGCGTGAGCCGGAGGAGCAGCGCTGCATAGGGCGCGGTACGTTGATTGATCATGGCTTTATTGTCTCTTTAAAGGGGTTTGATCTGGAGGCTGCGGAAGCGGATGGTGCCCACCGCACCCCACTGCAGTGCGATGTAACCGGCATCGCGCTTGGAATCCTGCACATCAACGGTCTTCTTGCCATTGAACACCACCACCAGATGCGAACCCTGCGCTGTGATCTCCAGAGTATTCCACTTGCCGCCGGCTTTTGGCATCGGATCGACCTTGGCCACGCCGACGATGGCGCCGGTACCATAGGTCGGATCCGGACGCTGATCGTAGATGTTGACCTCATAGCAAGTATCCGCGGCGATCTTCGTCGCATCGGCGCAGCGGATAAAGATGCCGCTGTTGACATCATCACTGGCCCAGAATTCGGATTTGATCATGAAGTTGCCATACGGTCGGGTCGTCACCAGATAGGCGGCATCCTTTCCGCCGGAACTCGCCTCGATGGCACCATCACGGGCGGCCCAGTTCGCCTCAGCAACACGGTTAAAATTCTCGAGCCCGGAGCCGCCCTTGATCAGAGACTGCCAGCCGGCGTCCGAGACCACGGACAGTTGGGTGGCACAGCCGCCGAGAGCGGTCGCGACGATCAGAGCCAGTGAAAGCTTTCCCCGAAATTTCATTTTTTTCTCCTAGTAATAATTTTCTGCAGAATCTTTAGCTGCCACACAGTGGGCGCAGCGTAGTCGTGGCATGGGACGCATTGGCAAAGACCTGACGCCGACCATTGATCCTAGGCGCAGCCGCGACCGAGCATCCACAGTCGCAAATATTTGCGACGCACATAGCCCGCCTCGGCGACGTGATAGACGAAGCCGCGCCAGCCATCGAGGAAGCCGCGCTTGAGCAGGTAACCCCGGATGAAACGCCACGGCGGATTGAACAAAACCTGTGACAGGCCGGCACGCCGGCCATTGGCGTGCATCTGCTGCGCCATTAACTCCGCATAGCGATCCAGCTTGCGCAACTGCTCGCTGAAACTGCGATAGGAATAGTGCTCGAGCCAGCCCTGTAGCGAACGCACCGGCCCGTCGATGGTGACGCGCTCATGTATTTCGTAGCCCTGCCAGCGGGCCCGGCGGCGATCATAGAGACGCGGATGACGGTCCGGCCACGCATTGCCATGGCGGAGGAAACGACCGAAGTAATCGGTGAGGGTCGGGATGCTGGCCCCCGCAATGTCGGCACCGCCATCAATGTCACGAGCGAGCGCCTGCAGCTCGGCGCGCAACGGCGCACTGACGCGCTCATCGGCATCGACAGCAAGAATCCAATCATGTGTAGCCGCCTGCATCGCGAACTCACGCTGTGACCGGTAACCCGGCCAGTCGCGTTCGATCACCCGCGCGCCGTGAGCGGCGGCAATGGCGCGCGTGTCGTCGGTGGAATGCGAGTCGACCACGACGATCTCGTCACAGAACGCGAGCGAGTCACAGCAGGCGCCAATCCGGTCCGCCTCGTTGTACGTGATGATGCAGGCCGAGATCTTCATGCCTGCGCTACCCGATCAGGGCAGATCCGAGCTGCCCATCAGATAGCGGTCGCATTCACGGGCCGCACCACGACCTTCGTTGATGGCCCACACCACCAGACTCTGGCCGCGCCGGCAGTCACCGGCCGCGAACACACCCTTGACGCTGGTAGCGAAGCTGCCGTGTTCGGCCTTCACATTACCGCGCGCGTCGAGCTCGGTGTTCAGATCGCGCAGCGGGCCCTGCTCCGGACCAGTAAAGCCCATGGCCAGCATGGCCAACTGCGCCGGCAGGGTCTTTTCGCTGTTCGGCTCTTCCACCGGCACGAACTGACCCTTGTCGTTGCGGTCCCAGCGGACGTTAACCGTGACCACTTCCTTGAGTGCGCCGTCGGCATCGCCGACGAGCTTCTTGACCGTACGCACATAGGCGCGCGGATCGGCACCGAATTTTGCTGCAGCTTCTTCCTGGCCATAGTCCATGCGATAGACCTTTGGCCACTCCGGCCAAGGGTTGTCAGCTGCCCGATCCTCGGGCGGCCGCGGCATGATCTCCAACTGCGTGAGGCTGCGGCAGCCCTGACGCATGGCAGTACCGACGCAGTCCGTGCCCGTATCGCCACCACCGATGACCACCACATCTTTGCCACGCGCATGGATGGGTGATTGGTCCGGACCGGCACCCAGCAAGGCCGACGTGCTGGCCGTGAGGTAATCCATGGCGAAGTGGACACCCTTGAGCTTGCGCCCCTCTACAGGGAGATCGCGCGGCTGGGTCGCACCCGTGCAGATCACCACCGCGTCATAGTCGCGCAACAACAGCTGCGCCTCGACGTTGTCACCCACATTGGCGTTGCAGACGAACTTGACGCCTTCCTGCTCCAAGATGCGGATACGGCGCTCGACCACTTCGCGCTTGTCGAGCTTCATGTTCGGGATGCCGTACATGAGCAGTCCGCCCGGGCGGTCGGCGCGCTCGAGCACCGTGACCGAGTGGCCCGCCTTGTTCAGCTGCGCGGCCGCAGCGAGACCGGCCGGACCGGAGCCGATGACTACAACTTTCTTGCCGGTACGATTGGCCGGCGGCTGCGGCAGCACCCAGCCCTGCTCGAACCCGTGCTCGATGATCGCCGCCTCGATGGTCTTGATGGCCACCGGCGGACTGGAGATACCGACGACGCACGAACCTTCGCAGGGCGCCGGGCAAACGCGGCCGGTGAACTCCGGAAAATTGTTGGTCTTGTGCAGACGATCAAGCGCTTCGCGCCACAGACCGCGGTACACCAGATCATTCCATTCCGGAATCAGGTTGTTGACCGGGCAGCCCGAAGCCGAGCCGCTGATCAGCTTGCCGGTGTGACAGAAGGGCACACCGCAATCCATGCAGCGCGCGCCCTGCTGACGCAGCAGCTTCTCTTCCATGTGGTGGTGGAATTCGTTCCAGTCACGCACCCGCTCGACCGGTGTGCGGTCAACCGGAAGCTCACGCAGATACTCAATGAATCCTGTCGGCTTGCCCATGGCGTGCTCTTTTTAATTCCCACCGACGCGCGAGAGGTCGCGCGAGTTTTCTTCAAACGCTGCCATGATGGCCTCGTCACCCGAGAGCCCTTGGCTCTGGGCGCGCTTGAGGCTGCTCAGCACGCGCTTGTAGTCCTTCGGCATCACCTTCACGAACTTCGGCATGAATGCGGCCCAGTTATCGAGCACCGTGCGCGCGATTTCGCTGCCGGTGTGATGCAGATGCTGCTGGATCAGTCCGCGTACCGCGGCGATCTCATCAGCCTCCTCGATTTTCTCGAAGCCCACCATCTGGCCGTTCGCGCGCTGGGTGAAGTCGTTCGACTCGTCCAGCACATAGGCGACACCACCAGACATGCCGGCGCCGAAGTTCCGGCCTGCGCGACCGAGCACGATGACGGTGCCGCCGGTCATGTATTCGCAGCCGTGGTCACCCACGCCCTCGACCACCGTTTCCACACCGCTGTTGCGAACCGCAAAGCGCTCGCCAGCCTGGCCGTTGATGAAGGCTTGGCCACCGGTGGCGCCGTAGAGCGCCACGTTGCCGATGATCATGTTTTCATGAGCGCGGAAGGTAGCCTGCGGCGACGGATGGATGATCAGTCGGCCACCTGACAAACCCTTACCGAGGTAGTCATTGGCATCACCTTCGAGCTGGAATGTCATGCCAGGCGGCAGGAAGGCACCGAAGCTCTGACCGGCGGAGCCGACGAACTTCAGCTGAATGGTGTTCTCAGGCAGACCCTTGGCACCGTAGCGACGCGTCACCTCGCTGCCAGTGATCGTACCCACCACACGATTGACGTTGCGCACCGGCACCGTGGCGGTGACCGCTTCGCCGCGCTCAATCGCCGGGCGACACAGCTCCAGCAGAGTGGTCACGTCGAGAGACTTCTCGAGACCATGGTCCTGTTCGATCTGCTTGCAGCGACCCACTTCCTCGCCGACATCCGGCTGGTAGAGGATGTTGCTGAAGTCGAAGCCACGCGCCTTCCAGTGATCAATGGCTTTGCGCGGCTCGAGGCGATCCACGCGGCCGATCATCTCCTGCAGGGTACGGAACCCCATCTCGGCCATGATTTCCCGCATGTCCTGCGCGATGAAGCGCATGAAATTCACGACGTGCTCCGGCTTGCCGCTGAAGTGCGCGCGCAGCCGCGGATCTTGGGTCGCGACACCCACCGGGCAGGTGTTCAGATGGCAGACGCGCATCAGCACGCAGCCCATCGTGACCAGCGGCGCCGTTGCGAAACCGAATTCCTCGGCACCGAGCAGCGCGGCGATCACCACGTCGCGACCGGTCTTGAGCTGACCATCGGTCTCAACGACGATGCGCGAACGCAGGTTGTTGAGCACCAGAGTCTGATGCGTTTCAGCGAGGCCCAACTCCCATGGCAGACCGGCGTGCGCCACCGAAGTCTGCGGCGCGGCGCCCGTGCCACCGTCATAACCGCTGATCAGCACGACGTCGGCATGTGCCTTGGAAACACCAGCGGCGATCGTACCCACGCCCACTTCGGCCACCAGCTTCACGCTGATGCGGGCCTGTCGGTTGGCGTTCTTCAGATCGTGGATCAGTTCCGCCAGATCTTCGATTGAATAAATGTCGTGATGCGGCGGCGGCGAGATCAGTCCTACACCGGCCGTCGTGTGGCGGGTCTTGGCGATCCACGGATAAACCTTGCTGCCAGGCAGCTGACCGCCTTCACCGGGCTTGGCGCCCTGCGCCATCTTGATCTGGATCTCGCGCGCGTTGACCAGATACTCACTGGTCACACCGAAGCGACCGGAAGCCACCTGCTTGATCGCAGAGTTCTTCGAATCGCCATTGGGCAGCGGCTGGAACCGCTCGGGATCCTCACCACCTTCGCCGGTGTTGCTCTTGCCGCCGAGGCGGTTCATGGCAATGGCCAGCGTCTCGTGTGCTTCCTGGCTGATGGAGCCATAGCTCATCGCGCCGGTCTTGAAGCGCTTGACCAGGCTCTCAACCGACTCGACCTCATCCAGCGGCACAGGACTGCCGTTCGGCTTGAGCTCGAGCAGGCCGCGCAGCGTCGCGAGGTTCTTGGACTGATCGTTGATCAGCTGCGCATAGGACTTGTAGACGCTGTAGTTGTTTGTGCGCACCGACTTCTGCAGGCGGTGGATCGTCTCAGGGTTGAACAGGTGGTACTCACCACCGGAACGCCACTGATACTGGCCGCCCGTTTCCAGCACGGCCTGTTCGGCATCGCGCTCAGCAAAGGCCGCGTGATGACGCTGCAGCACTTCCTGCGCAACGATATCGATACCAATACCGCCCACGCGCGAAGGCGTCCACGTGAAGTATTCGTCGATGAGATCCTGACGCAGACCAACGGCTTCGAAGACCTGGGCACCGTGGTAGCTCTGCACCGCGGAGATACCCATCTTGGACATCACTTTGATGACGCCCTTGGTAGCGGCCTTGACGTAGTTCTTGCAGGCCAGCTTGTGATCAACGTTGACCAGCAGGCCGTCGCCGATCATGCCGTCCATGGTCTCGAAGGCCATGTAGGGGTTGATGGCACTGCAGCCGTAACCGATCAGCAGCGCGAAGTGGTGCACCTCGCGCGCATCACCGCTCTCGAGCACCAGGCTGACGCGGGTGCGCAGGCCTTCGCGGATTAGATAATGATGCAGGCCAGAAATGGCCAGCAGCGACGGTACCGCCGCGAACTCCTTGTTCACGCCGCGATCGCTGAGGACGAGGATGTTGACCTCTTCCTCTTCGATCATGCGCCGCGCAGTCAAGCGCACTTCTTCCAGACACTTCGCTAGACCGGCCTCGCCGCGCGCTGCGCGGAAGAGAATCGGCAACACGCCGACCTTGAGCCCCGGCAGCTGCATATGGCGGATGCGCGAGAAGTCTTCGTTGGTCAGGATCGGCCCGTCGAGCTGCAGCTGACGGCAATCCGCCGGACGCGGCGACAGGAGGTTGCCCCCCGAGCCAAGCAGCACCTGACTGGAGGTGATCAGTTCCTCGCGGATGCAATCGATCGGCGGGTTGGTGACCTGCGCGAAGAGCTGCTTGAAATAGTCGTACAGCAGACGCGACTTGTTCGACAGCGCCGCCAGCGGCGTGTCATTGCCCATCGAGCCCGTGGCCTCAACACCCAGCCGCCCCATCGGGTCGATCAGCAGACGCTGATCTTCGAAGGTGTAACCGAAAGCAATCTGCCGATGAACCAGCGTATCGTGATCAACCACCGGCAGCGGACTGGGCGCCGGCAGATCCTTAATCGTGAGCAGATGGTCGCTGAGGAACTGGCGATAGGGCCGCTCGGCGGCAACCTGACGCTTGATCTCCTCGTCTTCGATGATGCGTCCCTGCTCGGTGTCGATCAGGAACATGCGACCGGGCTGCAGGCGACCCTTGCGGACCACATCCTGCGGCGGGAAATTCAGCACGCCGGCCTCGGAGGCCATGACCACCAGATCGTCCTTGGTCACATAGTAGCGTGACGGACGCAGGCCATTGCGATCGAGAACCGCGCCGATCTGTTTGCCATCGGTGAAGGCGACGGCAGCGGGGCCGTCCCACGGCTCCATCAGACAGGAGTGGTACTGATAGAAGGCGCGCAGCTCTTCATTCATGCTCTCGTGCGCCTGCCAGGGCTCCGGAATCATCATCATCGCGGCGTGCGCGAGTGAACGTCCGGCCAGCACCAGCAGCTCCAGCGTGTTGTCGAACATCGCCGAGTCACTGCCGTTCGGATTGACGATCGGCTTGATGCGGTTGATGTCGTCGCCGAACACTTCGCTGGCGAACTGCGCCTCGCGGGCGCGCATCCAGTTGATGTTGCCGCGAAGCGTGTTGATCTCGCCGTTATGGGCCAGATAGCGGTACGGATGGGCCCTATCCCAGCTCGGGAAGGTGTTGGTGCTGAAGCGCGAATGCACCAGCGCCAGCGCCGTCTCCATGGCCGGGTCGCGCAGATCCGGGAAATACTGCGCCAGCTGCATGGTCAGCAGCATGCCCTTGTAGACAATGGTCTTGTGCGACAGGCTGCAGAGATACCAGTACTCGGCGCCATCGAGCGTCGAGGTGCGGATCTCGGTGTAGGCGCGCTTGCGAGCCACATAGAGACGACGCTCGAACTCCAGGTCGTCCTTGATTTCATCGGGACGGCCGATGAAGACCTGGCGCATGAAGGGTTCGCTGCTCTTGGCGGTCTCGCCGAGCATCGAATTGTCGACCGGAACCGTACGCCAGCCGAGCATGGTCAGGCCGGAGGACTGCACGATGTGCTCGAAGGTCTCCTCGAGCTTGCGACGCTTGGTGGGATTGCGCGGCAGGAACACTATGCCGGCGCCGAATTGACCCGGCTCCGGGAGCGCAAAGCGCGCCTTTTTGCAGGCTTCTTTAAAGAAGGCATGCGGCATCTGCAGCAGCACGCCGGCGCCGTCGCCCGTGTTGACCTCACTGCCGCTGGCGCCGCGATGGTCGAGATTCTCGAGCACCTCGATCGCCTGCTGCAGGATCTTGTGGGACTTGCGGCCCTTGATATCGACGACGAAACCGACGCCACAGGCGTCTTTCTCAAAACTTGGGTCGTATAGACCCTGCTTCGGCGGTGGGCCCAGCCGCGGCGTTGCCTCTGACATGGCAGCTCCCTGTTTCGCTATCCCAAGTAATGAGTGACTGAACGGAGAGTTGCGATCGGGAGCCCCGGGATCCCCCCCAGGGACGGCATAACGCACCCGACGTGCCTGCCCCTTGGCTGGCCCGCTGGCTGCCCAACACAGCATTGACTCTACCGGATGAATATTACCGACACGACGCGGCACGTCAATTGCCGCGGCGGCTTTAGGCCGCGGGGTGATGGCAGCCGGGCGAATTTAACATAGAATGGCCGATAGCCTTCCGCTATGGCGGAGCGGCGTTGACGCAAACAACTCGCAATCCGAGGTTTCTATACATGAAGAGAGTCCTTCTATTGGCCGTGGCAGCCGCCAGCCTGGCCGCCGGCGCCGCCACCCAGGCGGCATCCTCCGCATCCGGCTGGTACCTGTCGCCCGAGGCGCTGGGCGTGGCCCCCGACAATGTCTTCGATTCCAAGACTGGAGCCGGTTGGCGCGTAGCAGCTGGCAAGGCTCTCAGTGAGCGCTGGGATGCCGAGCTGGCCTACTCGCAGACGCAGCACAACCCGAACGCCAGCTCCAAGAACGGCAAACTGACACTTAATGATGCCGAGCTGAACTTCAAGCGGATCATCGACCGCGACCAGCGCGTCAGCCCTTTCATTGAAATGGGCGTGGGCCTGGTCTCCAGCAAGTTCCCGACCACCGGTAAATACACGGCTGTCGGCGGCAAGCTTGGTGCCGGCGCCCTGGTCACCCTGGGCAATGTGGCCTCCTCCCCGCTGCGACTCGTTGCGGATGCGGGCCTGCGCTTTGATCCGGTCCGGGCCCGAGCCACGGCTGTAGACCCGTATGTCGGGTTGGGCTTGCGCTACACCTTCGGCCGCGCGGCAGCGCCGGCTCCGGTTGTCGCTCCGCCGGCACCGCCCGCAGTGACGCCGCCCCCGCCACCCCCGCCGCCGCCTGCAGCGGCACCGCGCCCGACTCCGCCGCCAGTCGTCGACACCGATAGCGACCGCGACGGCGTCGTCGACCGCCTGGATCGATGCCCGAATACTCCGCTGGGCGACAAGGTGGACAGCAACGGCTGCAGCCTGACCATGAACCTGCACATCACCTTCGACCACGACTCGGCCGTCATCAAGCCGGCCGCGGCTCAGGAACTGGACCACTTCGTGGCGTTCTTGAAGGATGTGCCGTCGGCAAAGGGCGAACTGCAGGGCCATACCGATAGCACCGGAACGGCCGCCTACAACCTGAAGCTGTCGCAGCGCCGTGCTGATGCGGTGCTCAAGTACGTGACCAGCCGCGGCGTCGCAGCCAGCCGCGTCACGACCAAGGGCTATGGCCAGACCAAGCCCATCGCCGACAACAAGACGGCGCAGGGCCGTGAGCAGAACCGTCGCGTCGTGTTCGAGCGGAGCGGCGATCGCTAAACGAGCGATCAACGCTCTGTGACGGCGGGATCTCCGCCGTCACGCTTTTGCCCGAGCAGCGCCACCTCACCGGCGCTGCTCGGGCCTTCCCTCCAGCCACCAGCATCCAACTTTTTTCACGTCACCGGCAATTCCTTGTCTGGGACTATTGCATCTGCTCGCCATGCGTCTTATCGTTCGCCCGCGTTGCAGGGTGAGGCACCGGCTGTGACGCCCAGAAATGGTGTGCCGGGCCCCTTGGAGGTGGAACAAAGACAATGAAGAAGCAGCCAAAAGCGTCCGCTAAAAGCGAACCTGGGCCCCGTCTTCACCGTGTGAATGACTATCTGAAGAGGAATTTTCCCGACTTTTTTGACGAAGCGCGTTTCCATGTCGGGGATGACGACTACTTTCTCTATAGCCGCTTCGGTCAATATCTCGCCCGATCCATCGAGGCGAATCGCGTCCCCCGTGACAAGATCTACCGTGGTTTCACCGTGCTGAACAAGATGGCACGCGTGTCCGCCACAGACCCGGCCGTGCGTCGCATGCTGGTCTCCGGTCCCCTGGAATACATCGTCGATGCGCCCAAAGCGCATGCACTGGCGCGCAAACGCCTGTCGCAGACGGCTCAGGGCTATCTGGAAGGCCTCTGCGAGTAACGCTGCGCGAGTCGCGCGCGGCCCTCCGCTGATGCGCGGCGCTGAGCTCACAAGATGACTCAGCGCCGCGCTCACGAAGTCCTCGAATTCTGGTTCGGCACGCGCCCTTACAAGCTGGCGCAGTTGGCCGAACGCTCAACCCTCTGGTTCGGCAGTCGTGAACTGCCGTCACTGCAGCAAGAGTCTGACGCTGCGCTCATCCATCGTTTTGCTGATCTGACTGCCGCGGCAGCAGCGGGCCAGTTGACGGCTTGGGAGAGCGGACCGCGGCGCCGTCTGGCGCTCATCCTGCTACTCGATCAGTTCCCGCGCACCATTCACCGCGGTCAGCCGGCCGCCTATGCCCAGGATCATGCCGCACTATCACTGGCAGTGACAGGTATGCAGCTGGGTGCCGAAGCGACGCTCGTCCCGATCGAGCGGGCCTTTTTCTACATGCCGCTACAGAACGCCGAATCGTCCGATATACAGGAAGAATCCGTAGCCGCCTTTCAGCGGCTGGCCGCGGAAACCCCGGCCGAGTTAAAGCCATTCTGCGATCAGATGCTCCGACGTGCACAGGCTCATCGCCATTGCATCCAGCGCTTCGGTCGCTTCCCGATGCGCAATGCAATCCTGGGTCGCGCAACAACGCCTGAGGAAGCACAGTGGCTGGCGCAGCTACGCGGCCTCGAGACCCGCAACGTAGCCTGAGAAAGCCCGAGCACAGCCGCGCAGGGCTGCATTGCCAAGAGTGATGACGAACACCGGGATGGTGGCCAGATAGGCGCTGTAGCGCCCCTTGTCCTCGAAGCGCTCACGAAAGCCGGACTGTGCGAACACCGGCAACAGCCGCGGGACGATGCCGCCGCCGATGAAGCAGCCGCCATGAGCCCCCAGCGTGAGCGTGAGATTGCCCGCCACGGTGCCGAGGAACTGACAGAACAGCTGCACCGCCTCGACACATTGAGTGTCGGAACCAGACAGGGCATGCGCGGTTACGGACTCCACCTGCAAGACAGTGGGCGCCACGCCGTCTAGCTGGCACAGACTCTGGTAGAGCAGATACAGACCTCCACCCGACAGGAGGCGCTCGGCGGAAACATGCGGATGAACTCGCCGCACCACATCCAGCAGCGCGCTCTCACGCGGCGTACAAGCCGGCAGCGTCACATGTCCGCCCTCACCCATCAGCGCCGACCAGCCTCGCCCCGCAGGCACCAGACCGGAAACGCCGAGTCCACTCCCTGGCCCGAGCAATGCGATGGCTGATCGCGGGCGCGGTTCGTTACCGCCGATTTGCACCCTCTCGGCCGCCGCAAGGGTGGGGAGAGACAGAGCCAGCGCAGTGAAGTCATTGAGCAGCAGGAGCCGCTGCAGCCCTAGCTCCGCGCGCGTGGCCGCTGCGGAGAACGACCAATTCAGATTGGTCATGCGAACCGTATCGCTCAGCAGCGGCGCCGCAATGGCCAGCGCCGCCTGACGCGGCTGGTCTGCAGCGGCGAGTCCGATGTCGCTGTAATAGTGGCTGATGACTTCAGACAGACCGCTGAAGCCGGCGCCTAGGTAGCTGCGCTCCAGCTGCAGCCGGCCACGGCGGTCAGACAGCCCGAGACGGGCATGGGTGGCGCCGAAATCGCCGACCAAACGCGCCTCGCGGGCTTTAGTCATGCGCGTCTTGGATCAGTCGCGCACCGGGATGCAGACCTGCGAGCGCTTCTTGAGCTTGGCACACAGATCCTGCACCTGCTGCGAACTAGCCAGACCCACCTGCAGGCGGTAGAGCACCTGCGAGCCGCTCTTGCTGCTGCTGTAGTGCGGCTTGAGAGAACCGAGTTCGGCCGCAAACTGCGCATGGATCGTTTTCCACTTTTCCTCAGCGCGCGCACGTGAACTGAAAGCGCCGAGTTGCGCATAGTGCTGGCCACTGTTGTTGGCTGCGTGCGCTGATTTGTCCGCGGGCTTGGACGCGGGCTTGGCCGGTGGCTTGGCGGCCGCCGCGGCTGGCTTGGAGGCTGACTTGGATTCCGGCTGGGAAGCTACAGGTTTAGAGGCTACCGGGGGTGCGGGCTTGACCACTTCGGTGGCAGCGGCCGACGCTGGAGCTGCCGGTGCCGGAGAGACTGAGGGGATTGATGCGGCATTGGCGAGCGGTGCGGGCGCCGTCACGCCCGTCGGCTGGAAGTTCTCCAGACGCGCATTCGCCTCCTGCGCCCACTTGCTGTCCGCATGCTGGGCGAGAAACTGTTCGTAGGCTTCCTTCGTGTCCTGTCCGGACGCGGCCTGCCATTCGCGATCCTCTGTCAGCTGCCGCATGCGAGTCTGAGCCTGGGCAGCGAACTCGCTGTCCTGATGCTGCTGCAGGAACTGCTGATAGGACTCCGTGGTATCCGCAGCCTGGGCCGTCTTCCAGTCGCTGGCAACACGGTTGCACCCCGCCAAACCGAGCAAAACGCCGCCTGCGACCACGGTCCAAAGAGAATGACGGATGCGCATGAGTATCTCCGGTGACATCATGCTCATCATTGTACTCTCGTAATGATCGGGAAGAGAGCCATGGTCACAACGCGCAGCTCGTCCGTTGCCGTGACAACGGATATCCCTCCACCGCTGGTTGCACATCGCGGCAATGCACTGGAGTTCCCGGAAAACACGCTGCCGGCATTTGCATCAGCGCTGCAGCTCGGCATCCGCCATGTGGAGCTCGACGTGCAGCTCTCGCGCGATCGCGAGCCGGTGGTGCTGCATGATGCAACGCTGCAACGCACCTGCGGAATGCCCGGTATGGTGTGGGATCACACGGCCGCGGAACTGCGCAACCTGTCAGCGGCCGAGACATCACGCTTTGGCGCCACCCACGCCGGCGCACGCCTTCCAGATTTGGCCAGCACACTCGAACTGCTGCGCAGCTGGCCGGACGCCACACTTTTCGTCGAGATCAAGACCGAGAGCATCGAACACTTCGGTTTGCAGACCACGCTGGATTCGGTGCTCGCGGCGCTCAACAGTCAGCCCGGTCCCTGGGTGATCATTTCCTTTGATTTCGAAATCGTGGCACAGGCTCGCGCCCGATCCGGCCTGCCGGTGGGCTGGGTACTGCATCGCTATGACGCTGCCTCAGCGGCGCAAGCGCAGTCGCTCGAGCCGGACTACCTGTTCTGCAACTGGCAGAAACTGCCATCGCATGAACCGCTGTGGACTGGACCCTGGCGCTGGTGCAGCTATGAAGTGCGGGACGCGGGCCGCGCCCGCTCACTGCTCGCGCACGGCGTCGAGCTGATCGAGACTATGGCCGTACGCGAACTGCGCGACGCTTTGGCCGGCGGAGCACCGACGTCACGATGAGTCGCCGTGTCGATGTGTTGGTGGTGGGCGGCGGTATCCATGGCGCGGGCTGTGCACAGGCCGCCGCAGCCGCCGGTCACAGCGTGCTGCTGCTCGAGCAGCGCGCGCTGGGAGCGGGCTCCTCCAGCCGCTCAAGCAAGCTGATTCATGGCGGGCTTCGGTATCTGGAATCAGGACAGTGGCGGCTGGTGCGCGAGTGCCTCCATGAGCGACGAACTCTGCTACGCCTGGCGCCTGAGCTGGTGACACTGCGGCGCTTCCACATTCCGCTGTATGACGGCATGCGCCGCAGCGCTTGGCAGCTGCGCACCGGACTGGCGATGTACTGGGCGCTGGCCGGCTTTGAACGTGACGCCCGCTTCGGCACCGTGCCGCGCCGGCAATGGGAGCAGCTCGATGGCTTGCATCGGGATGGACTGCAGCAGGTTTTCTGGTACCACGATGCACAAACCGACGACAGGCTGCTCACCGAGGCGGTGATGCGTTCAGCCCAATCGCTGGGCGCCGAGCTGCGCATGCCGGCCGAGTTCGTCGGTGCGGAACTGCGCGGCGCGGAGATCATTGCTCGCTGGCGCGAGAACGGTCGCGAGGAAACCTGTGCCGCGCGAGTACTGATCAATGCGGCCGGCCCGTGGGCGGCTTCGGTGGCCCGCAGTCTCACACCATCGATCGACGTGCCGCAGCTGGATCTGGTGCAGGGCACACACCTGATTCTGGATCGCCCGGCCAGCGAGCGGCTGTACTACGTGGAAAGTCCACGCGATGGACGCGCGGTCTTCGTGCTGCCCTGGCACGAACACACGATGATCGGGACCACGGAGGTAAAATTCAGCGGCGACCCCTCCACGGTGCATCCGTCGGCCCGCGAGATGAAATATCTGCTCGGCGTCTATCGGCACTACTTCGGCCGACACGGACATCCGCTACCGCATGTGCTGGAAGCCTTTGCCGGTCTGCGCGTACTGCCCGCGGGCAGTGGCCACGCTTTCCATCGCTCGCGCGAGACGTTGCTGCTGCCCGAGCGCGCGCAGCGGCCGCGCGTCCTGTCGATCTATGGCGGCAAGTTGACCACGTGGCGGGCCGTTGCCCAGCGCGCCCAGGAGATGCTCGCCGCATCGCTCCCGGTACGCGCCGCTCGCGCCCGCACCGACCAGTTGCCGCTGCGCCCCGAGTGATGCGCGGCGTCATCGCGCTGGATCAGGGGAGTCATGCCAGTCGTGCATGCCTGATCGATGACACCGGCGCGCTGCGTGCTTCGGCTCAATGTGCAGTGCATACCCTTGTGCAGGGCGATGCCTGCGTCGAACAGGATCCGCAGGAGCTGGTTGACTCACTGCGACAATCACTGCATGAGTGCCTGACACAGGCCCCAGCGCTGCAACTGCAGGGCGCAGGTCTGGCCACACAACGCTCCAGCATCGTCTGCGCCGAGCGCGGCACCGGTCGACCGCTCAGTCCTGTGCTGTCCTGGCAGGATCGGCGGAATGCGGACTGGCTGGAATCGCTGCGCAGTGATGAACCGCGCATCCGCCGCATCACAGGACTGCCGCTGTCGGCACACTACGGTGCCAGCAAGATGCGCTGGTGCCTCGATCACCTGCCGGCCGTGCGGCGTGCAGCACAGGACGGCACATTGCAGCTGCTGCCGCTGGCCTCATGGCTGGTGGCGCAACTGACCGGCTGCGAACCGTGCGCGGATCCTGCCAATGCATCACGCACGCTGCTGTGGGATTCCGCCACACTGGATTGGTCGCCAGAACTCCTGCAACGCTTTGGCATCGAGCGCACCTGGCTCCCGGACTGCGTACCAACGCAGGGTGAATTTGGGCGCATCGTTACACCGCTCGCGCCGCCAGACGGGTTGCCATTGCGGACCTGTACCGGCGATCAGTCCGCAGTCCCGTTCTTCGCCGGAACACCCGATGAGCACACCGTCTATATCAACCTTGGCACGGGCGCTTTCATGCAGCGACCGCTGATGCAACGTCCCACCGACCCGGCGCCCCTTCTGGGCAGCGTGCTGTGCGCCAATGCCGGTCCTGGTGGTACTGGGCCCGGCAACACGCTGTACTCGCTGGAAGGAACGGTCAATGGTGCGGGGGCTGCGGTGCGCGACTTCATCGCTGCCGACGCACACGACGAGGCGCGCCTGTGGACCGCGCTGGAGGCGCTGCCCGACGACACGGAGCTGCCGCTATTCCTAAATGGCGTGGGCGGACTGGGATCACCGTGGTGGCAGGCGAACGTGGACTCGCGCTTCATCGGCAGCGGCGACACGCTGCAGTGCTTCGGCGCGGTGATCGAAAGTATCGCCATCCTTCTGGCAGCAAATTTCGCGCATATGACTCAACACGGCCCGCCCCTGCGACGACTGCTGGTGATGGGCGGGATGAGCCGCTCCGACTGGCTCTGCCGGCGCTTGGCCGCGATCTGCAACACGGTGGTCGAACGTGTGGCGCCGGAAGCGACCGCCCGCGGCGCGGCCGCATTGGCAGCACCTGAGATGGCCGAACACTGGTCAGCGCAAATCGAACGACGCTTTGAGCCGGCACCGCGGCGCGGTCTGGCGCAACGTCAGTCGACGCTGCTGGCACTGCTGGACAGCACCGCTGCGGAGAGCGCGAAACGCCGCATCACATAGCGATCGGCAAAGCTCGGCGCACTCAATCGTTCGACGAAGCCGCAATGACCGCCGTACGGCAGACGAGTCACTTCTAGCTGCGGATGCTGTGCCAGCCGCTGCAGGTCGGCGATTGGAATGATCGGATCATCGGCCGACGCCAGCAGATGCGCAGGCACGGCCAGCGAGCGCAACCGCTCACCGGTGATCGCATACCCGTTGAGGTAATCCTGCATTGAGGCGAAGTCGGTGTGCGCTGCCACCAGCGCGGCGGTCATGGCGCGCAGGTCGCGCAGCCTCAGCAGCTCGCGGAAGTCGTAATCATCAGGCCAGCTGTGCTGTTTGGCGCGCAGCGAACGCGACCAGCGTCGTACAAAGTAGTCATGGTAGACCCGCAGACCCTGCTCCATCGCAGCCATGGCGCTATCGGGATGCAACACCGGCGAGATCGCAACCACGCGCTGCAGGTTGGCCGGCAATTGAGGCTCCGCGGCCACCCGGAGGAAAAAATTTCCGCCCAACGAGAAGCCCGCCAGCTGCACTGGCGCCGGCGCATAGTGCGCGGCGATCTGTCGTACGGCCTCGGCGACTTCAGGCAGCCGGCAGGAATGGAACAGTTCTCGCGTCAGACCAAACGTGCCACCGTGATCGCGCAGGTTCAGCCGCACTACTTCGTAGCCCGCTGCATACAGCTCGGCGCCGAGCGACAGCACATAGGTGGAATCAGCATGACCTTCCCAGCCATGCAACAGCACCGCCACTCCGCAGGGCGCTATACCTTCGCGCGCCGGGGACACCATCGCCTGGAGCCGCCCCAGCGTACCGAGCTCAAGAAGCCACGGCCGAGCCGCCCGTCGCAGTGGTGCAGCGCGCCGACGGGTGTACCAGTACCGCGGCGGCAGATTCGACAGACTGGTCTGCAGATGCGCGGAACGCAGCAGACGAGGCGGCTGAAAGGGTTCAGCGGTGATCATGGTGAGGACACCGACTATACCGCAAGTTGTCGCCGTCTCTGCGGCGCAGGCCGCTGCCGGTTAACATGCCCTTATCAGGCGGCCGCGCCACCACCCGGCGCTGCTGTACTGTCATGAGCGGGCAGGATCACTGTCGAGGAGAAACCATGAGCGGGATGCGGCCGATCAATGTGATGCTGTGCAGCCTGGTCATCGCCGCCAGCGCGCAGTTTCAGACCACCGCTTTGGCCCAGCAACCCGCAACGGGCACACACACCGAACACCGTGCCGAGGCTGCACCGCCATCGCTGCGCATCCAGGCCATCCGCTTCAGCGGCAACCAGCGCCTGAGCGATGCGCAACTCGCTCGCGTCATCGGACTCAAGGCCGGCGATCTCGCTTCGAGCCAGGCCATCGAAACCGCGCTGTCGGAAATCGTTACCGCGTACCGCAGCCTCGGCGCGGATCTGGCCGTGAGTGCGGCGATCAGCGCGACTGACCGCACTCACTGCCAGCTGCAGTTTGTGATTGATGAACACGGCAGCGGCGGCAGCCTAGGTGCGCCCTTACGCTCGGGCGATCGCATGGGCGGCGCGCCTCCGCCTCCGCCACCAGCAACACGCCAGTAGTAGCTGTAAACCGCGTGTGACGGACCTTGAGGGTGACATGAATGGATAAGCAGCAATGCGTGATCGTGGGAGCCGGTGTGATCGGCCTGAGCATTGCGCGCGAACTCGCGCGGCGCGGATTCGAAACGCTTGTGGTTGAATCCGCGCACAGCATTGGCACCGGGACCAGCTCCCGCAACAGCGAAGTCATCCACGCCGGGCTCTATTATCCCCAAGGGTCGCTCAAGGCACGCTTTTGCGTCAGCGGTCGCCGTGCGCTGTATGCCTATTGCGAGGAGCGCGGCATCGCCCATCGCTGCTGCGGCAAGCTCATCGTCGCAACGAATCCGGGACAGCGCGACCATCTGGAGAGAATCCTCGCATCGGCACACGCAGCCGGGGTTGAGGATCTGCGTCTGCTGAGCGCTGCCGAGGCCCGCCAGCTCGAACCGGAACTGCACTGTGCCGCGGCGTTGCACTCACCCTCGACCGGCATCCTGGATTCGCATGCCTATATGCTCTCCTTGCGCGGCGATGCCGAGGCTGCCGGTGCCACCTTTGCTTTCAACACCACGGTGAACCGCCTTTGGCGCGCGGACGATGGTATCGAGCTGGCCTTCGATGCGCAGACCACCCCTACGCTGCGCGCTGCGCTGCTGATCAATGCGGCCGGACTGAATGCGCAGGCGCTGGCACTGTCGATGGATGCGATGCCAGCCCACGCCGTGCCGCGCATCCACTATGCCAAGGGCAACTATTTCACTCTCGCCGGACGCTCGCCATTCTCCCAATTGATCTATCCGGTGCCGGAAGATGGGGGCTTGGGCATCCACCTGACTCTGGATCTGCAGGGCCGTGCGCGCTTCGGTCCGGACGTGGAGTGGGTGAGCGCTCCGAACTATGACGTGGATCCCGCGCGCGCCGCGCTGTTCGCGCCGGCCATCCGCAGCTACTGGCCGTCCCTGCCGGACGGCGCGTTGCTACCCGCGTACGCCGGCGTGCGCCCGAAACTTGGCGGCCCGGGCGCGGCCGCCGTTGATTTCGTGATCGCCTCACCCGCCGACCATGGCATCGTGGGCCTGATCCATCTCTTCGGCTTTGAATCACCGGGCCTGACCGGTTCGCTGGCGATCGGCGAACACGTCGCAGCGCTGGCCGAGGCCAGTCTCGCGGCCTGAACTACTGTGATCGGAAAGGCTAGTCGCGGATGCCGATGCCCTTCTGCATCAGCCGCAGCGCAACCACGAACAGCAGCACTGCAGCAGCCAGCATGATCACAAAAGCCTGAACCACGCTGACGTCGCTGACACCAAGGAATCCGTAGCGGAACGCATTGACCATGTGCAGGATCGGATTCACATGCGAGGCCGCGCGCGCCCAGCCGGGCAGCAGATCCACCGAGTAGAACACACCACCAAAGTAGGTCAGCGGGGTCAGCACGAACGTCGGAATCCAGTTCACCTGCTCGAAGTTCTTGGCGAACACCGCATTGATGAATCCGCCCAGAGCAAAGATCACGGAGGTAAGCACGACCGCTGCGATGACGATACCAAGGTGCTGCACATGCAGTTGCGCGAAGATCAGCGACACCACCGTGACGACTAGGCCGACCATCATGCCGCGCACCAGTCCGCCGCAGATATAACCGGCGACGATGATCCAGCTCGGCAGCGGAGAGACCAGCAGCTCCTCAATGTGTTTGCCGAACTTCGCGCCGAAGAACGAGGACACCACATTGCCGTAGGAATTGGTGATCACGCTCATCATGATCAGGCCAGGCGCGATGAACTGCATGTAGTCGAAGCCGCCCATCTGGCCGACACGACGACCGATAAGGCTACCGAAGATCACGAAGTACAGGGTTGCCGTCACCGCCGAGGGCACGAGCGTCTGCCCCCAGATGCGCATGATGCGGCCGTATTCGCGGATCACGATGGTACGAAAGCCGATCCAGCGGACCCGGCCCATTGACGGCACTGCTACAGCCGCTTCAGACATGATGAGCTCCGCCTTCGACCAGCTGCATGAAAATCTCTTCCAGCCGGTTCACCTTGTTACGCATCGAAAGTACCTGCACTCCCTGGGCCGTCAGCGCGGCGAACAGGTCATTGAGGTTCTGGTCCTTGGAAATCTCGGCCTCGAGGGTCGTGTCGTCGACACGCGTCACCGCAAAGCCCGGCACCACCGGTGCAACCGACAACGGCGCGCGCAGATTCAGCACAAAGGTCTCGGTGTGCAGACGGCGCAGCAGGTTACCCATGCGGTCGCTCTCGACGATCCGGCCCTTGTTGATGATGGCGATGTTGCGACAGAGATTCTCGGCTTCTTCGAGATAATGTGTGGTCAGGATGATGGTTGTGCCGCTGGCATTGATCTCTTTGAGTAGCTCCCACATGGAGCGACGGATCTCGATATCAACGCCCGCCGTGGGCTCATCCAGGATCAGCAGCCGCGGCTGGTGCATCAGTGCGCGAGCAATCATCAGGCGGCGCTTCATGCCGCCGGACAGCGATCGCGCCCATTTATTGCGACGATCCCACAGCGACAGCAGCGTGAGATATTTCTCGGCGCGTTCGAGCGCGATTCGCCGCGGCACGCCATAGAAGCCCGCCTGGTTCACCACGATGGTGAGCGGCGTCTCCCACATATTGAAATTGAGTTCCTGCGGCACGACACCGATGCAGGTCTTGGCAAGTTCGAGTTGGCGATCAATGTCGTGCCCAAAGATGCTGGCCGTGCCCTGCGTCTTGTTGATCAGCGATGTGACGACACCGATGAGGGTTGTTTTGCCGGCACCGTTGGGCCCGAGCAGAGCAAAAAAATCCCCCTGCTCGACGTCCAGGTCGACGCCCTTCAATGCCTCGACACCATTGCTGTAGGTCTTGGTCAGACCCCGGACAGATAAAGCTGCCAAATCCATTCACCTGCGGGATTGGGCCGATCCGGCCCTTGCTGCAAGTCTAGCGCAGGTGAACCGACAGGACCTATCGGCGATAGTCCGCGGCGAGCAGCTGCACACCGCGTAACAACAAGGCGTCCAGTTGGCTGGCCGCCCCGGCCACGGCGGCCTCCAGCAGCTGCCGCCAGATGGGCGGCCTGTCTTCCCAACGCAGTCGACAGGATGCAGCCCTGCGCTGGACTCTATCCTCCAGATCACGCAGCCCCATCTGGGCCAAGCGACGCGCGCAATCCGTCGTCATGCCCAGCGAAAGACAGGCCGCGTAGGGGTTGGCGCGGGCCAGATGCCACCCGAGTGTCGCCGCTGCGCGGAGCAGACCCACCTCGGCCACCGGCGTGAGCCAGCCGACACCTCGGACGTTGACGGATTCATGCACCGCGCCGTCCCACAATTGCTCCTGACCGAAGCCGGCATCCAGCAGCAGAATCGGACACCGGGCCAGCGCCACACGGGCGGGCTCATCCAGTGCCCGCAGCAGAGGGGCAAGCCCATCGAAGGGTTGCACCGGATAGGTGCCGAGCGGAGCGTGCGCCCGGCGCACCAGCAGTTCGATCACTTGAAGATTCAGCTCTGTGATCTGCGCCTGCAGACCCGGTACCAAATCGTACGCCCGCGCGGTCTCCTGGAGCGATTGCCGCACTTCAGTCATCTGCAAATCTCCTGATTTCCGGCATTAAGTCTGTCTAACTGTAAACGTTTCAACCAGATCAGAATCTGGCCTGATAGGGCCAAAACGTGAAATAGCTCGCAAACCATCGCGAAAAAAAGAAGGGGAATTGAATGCGTATTTCCGACGACCGCTACCAGCGTGACCGCCAGCGAATCGAAATCGCCGTGCAATTCATCGAGCATGAGGCGCGCACCCGCACTATCCGCCAGTGGACCGGGCTGACCGACGATCGCATTCGCAAGTTGTACCGCTCATACCTGCGTGAGCATCAGGGGCGACTGGTGCCTCGCCACCGCGGCAAGTCGCCGCAACAGGTGGCGCACTTCGTCCGCACGGCGCGCCTGCGCCATGAGTCGGCGCTGTTTGCCAGCATCTGTCTGATGACCGGAGTGATCGCCGAGGCCGCGCCCTCCGCAGTTGGCAACAGCGGTCGGCTCATCCAGAACATGCAGCGCGCCCAGCTGCTATGCCGGGCCTATGACAGCTATCGCGGACTGATCCCGCGTCCGTTGCTGTCGTTCGAACATGCGGAGTTTCTGGTCCGAACGCTTCAGCGCGGCGAAGAGCTGCGCCTGACCCGCTGCGGCGGATGCGGCGCGGTGCTGGTCGCCGACCGGCTGGCGCTGCGCACACCGCACTGCTACGGCTGCGTCAGCTGACACGCTGGGGGCTCCTTGCCTTCCCCTTGAGCCAAAAGTGCGCCAAAAGCAGCCGGTCGAGGGTGGCCGGCTGTTAAGATCAGCGGTCATCCAGCGAGGCCGCCGATGAACCGCAGTCCATACCGAAATCCCTTCAGCAGCGCGAGCCTCGACCGGCGCCATGTCGAGCGCAAAGACGATGAGTGGCTGGATGCCGCGTTGGATGATCCGGACACCCGTTTCATCGCGCTGCGTGAGCTGCAACCGCTGGTGCGCTCGGCGCCGGAGTCCGGCATCTGCTTTCTGCAGGCGAATGACCCGCTGATCCGGAACCGCAAGCCCGCCGATCTGCTGCTGATGGGTTGGTTCGGTGGCCGGCGAACTGTTCTGGCTGAGGCCGACGAACATGACGAGGCACCGGCCGGCAGCCATTTCGAGGAACTGCGTCCATTGCTGGCCAGCCTGCCGACTGATGAAGCCGCGCTGCTGTATGCCGCCCGCGCACTGCTGTTCTGGCGCACGCGCCACCGGCACTGCGGCGCCTGTGGCGCACCCACCGCACCGCGTTCGGCCGGTCACGCACTTCGCTGTGTGAATCCCGACTGTTCCGCCAACTTCTTCCCGCGCATCGATCCGGCCGTCATTGTGCTGGTCAGCGACGGCCCATACGCGCTGCTCGGGCGACAGGCCTCTTGGCCGCAGGGCCGCTACTCGGCACTCGCAGGCTTTGTCGAAGTGGGCGAAAGCCTCGAAGACGCCGTCACTCGCGAAGTGTTCGAGGAAACCGGCATCCAGGTGCACGAGTCGCACTACTTCGCTTCCCAGCCCTGGCCCTTTCCCTCCTCGCTCATGCTGGGTTTCCACGCCAGCGGCTCGCGAGGCCCGGTGAGCCTAGACGGGGAACTGGAGGATGCGCGCTGGTTTCACGCCGACGAGCTGCGTCAGCCAACAGTCACCCTGCCGCTGCCGCACACCATCGCACGCCAGCTGATCGAAGAATGGCTGCAGGGCGCGACACACTCGCGCAAGGCCCCATGAAGCGGGCTTTGCGGAACCTCCGGCGTCACGGACGGCTCTGATCCAGACATACCCATGCCCCGCTATGCCTCATCATCCGCGCGCCTGATCTGCCTGCTGCTGGCCGGGCTGGCGGCCGGGCGCGCTGGCGCAGCCATCAAGGTTGAAGTCGAGGGCGTAGACGGCGATCTGCGGCGCAATGTCACCACACTACTGAGTGTGGAGCGCTACCGGGAACGCGAGCGCATCGCACCGGATGCCGTGGAGCGACTGTTCAGACGCGTCGAGCCGGAGGTGCGCGAGGCGCTGCGCCCCTTCGGTTATTACGAACCTGAGGTGGAAGCCACGCTGGAGGCGCTCGATAAGGATGAGAACTGGCGCGTGCGCATCCGCATCACACCGGGTATTCCGGTGCTCGTGGATCAGGTGATCGTGACGGTCGACGGCCCAGGAAGTGATGACCCGGTCTTCACGCAGATCACCAACAACCTACCATTGAAGAGCGGTGATCGCCTACAACATCCGCTCTATGAACAGATCAAGCGCGGTCTGCAGGCTGCAGCAGCCACCTATGGCTATCTGGATGCCCGCCTGACCCGCAGCGAACTGCAGGTCGACGCCGAGGAGCACCGCGCAAGCATTTATCTGTCCATCGAGACAGGTGAGCGTTATCGCTTCGGCGCCACCACCATCAAGCAGAGCGTGATCCGCGACGAGGAACTGCGCCGCTTCCTGCGCTATCAGGAGGGCGAGCCCTACGATGCCAACGCGTGGCTGCGCACGCAATTCGCACTGGATGACAGCCAGTACTTTTCCAATGTCTCGGTGGTGCCCGGCGAACGCGACACCACGACGTATATCGTCCCGATGCAAATCAGTGCCGAGCCGGCGCACCGCACCTTTCCGATTGCAGCGGGCTACGGCACCGACACGGGCGTGCGCGGCACCGTCAGCTGGTACAACCCGCGCGTCAATTCACTTGGGCATCGCCTGCAGATGCGTCTGCAGGCCTCAGAGCAAGAACAGACTTTTAATACGCGCTACACCATCCCGATCCGCGACCCGGCGCGCGAGCGCATCACGCTAAACTTCACTGCCAGCGACGAACGGGTCAGCAGCAGTGTTCGCACCTCGACGGTCTCGCTGACACCGGGCATCACGCAGGTGCTGGGACGCTGGCAGCGTGCGTTGTCCGTGGCCGCCGCGCACACCACCACGCGCGACACGGTCAATGGTCGGCAGACTGTTGATCTCATCGTACCGGGCATCACTTATGCCTCGGTCCCCGAAGGCTATCTGGGCGAAGACCTGCTCACGCGTGCGCTGTATATCGAGCTGCTTGGATCACACACAGCGCTGGGTGCGAAAAGCAATTTTCTGCGCGTCGACATACAGTCCGAGCGGCAGATCGACATCCGCCCGCTCTGGCATCTGCTGATGCGCGGGCAGTTCGGCTCCACCGCTATTCGTGCCGACGGTGCGATTCCCGGACAGTACCGCTTCTTTGCCGGTGGCGATCGTAGTGTTCGTGGCTTCGGCTTCGATGAGCTTTCTCCCGTGACGCTCTCGTCTACCGGCCAACAGCAGCGCATCGGCGGTCGTCACCTGATCACCGGAACGCTGGAAGTACAACGCGACATCTCTCGCGGCATTGCTTTGGCCACATTCGTCGACTTCGGTAATGCCCTCAACCGGTTTCAGGATCCGCTGGCATGGTCTACCGGCCTCGGTATCCGTTGGCTGCTCCCTGGTATCACGCTGGGCCTCGACGTGGCGCAGGCTGTACGTGCACCGGGCTATGACAAGCTGCCCGGCCCGCGGTTACACGTGAACATTTCGCCGCGCTCAGTAAAGTAGCCACCCATGCGTCGCCTCCTGCACTCCAGCTGGATTGCCCTCGTCGCCTTACTGATGGTGTCGCTGGCGGCGCTCTACTGGCTCGGCTGGACAGAGTCTGGACTGCAGTTCCTGACGACAAAACTCTCGCGGCCCATTGGGCCGGTGACGATGAGCTTCGAAGGGGCACGCGGCACCTTGGCCGGCGGCTTGCACGTCGATCGCTTCGTGCTCGACCATCGGCGCGTACACATCGAAGCCACAGACGTCGAGGCCGGGGTCTCGACCCTGCATCTGTTTGCACTGGATATTCATATCAAGCCAGGCGCGAAAGTCGCGCGGCTGCTTATCCGTGTGCTGCCGAATCCGAATGACAACCCCAACTGGCAGCCACACTTTCTGCGCGGACCGCTGGTCATCGATGTGGCCGGCATCCACATCGCGCAGGGAACGCTGATCGCAAGCAACGGCTATCAGATGGATGCGGCGCATCTGCAGGCTTCGGGACTGATCCGCAACAAATCCATCCGCGTGTATTCCGGACAGCTCGAATACGGCGGCCTGCAGCTGCAGGCCGATGGCATGGTCAAGGCCGCCGCTCCCATCGGACTGAGCGGATCGTTGCATCTGGCCGCCAACCCGGCCGGGCAGCCCGGCTGGCTGGCCAATGCATCCTTCGACGGCGACCTCAAGCGTCTGGCAATCCGCGGCGCGCTGACACAACCGCTGGCCGCGACATTCGACGGCGCCGCGCATGACCTGACTGGCGCAGGCTGGAACTGGCTGGTTCAGGCGCAACTGCGGCAACTCGATCTGCGTGCCTGGAACGCGGGTAATGCACTCGGCGTTATCACAGGATCACTCAAAGTATCCGGCGATCACGATGGCTTGCACGCCGATGGACAACTTACGGCACCGGGCCTTAAGGCAGGTCCGTTGGCAGTGAAATTCGGTGGTCACTTTGCCGATCACACACTCATGCTGCATACGCTCGAGCTGCTGCATTCGCCCTCAGGCGCGCTACTCGATGCCAGCGGCACCATCGGCATTGCCGCCGGTGGCCCGCGGCTTGATCTGCAGGGAAACTGGAAGAGCTTCCGTTGGCCGCTGGCTGACAAAGCTGCGCCGGTGCGCAGCGCCAACGGCGCATACCACCTTTATGGGCAGTGGCCCTACTCGCTGCACGCCAGTGGCGCGTTGCGCGTGCTCGACCTGCCCGAGCTGCAGCTCAATGCAGACGGGCGGCTCAGTCGTGATCGAATCACTGTCGACAAAGCTGAACTGAACATCTGGGGCGGCAAAGCGACATTGCAGGGCGAAACTCGCTGGCAGAACGCATCGTGGAAGATGTCAGGCCAGATGCAAGGAATGTCACTCGAGAAGCTGCGTCCGACGGTGCCCGGACTTCTCAACTTCCGCTTCGAGGCGCAGGGCAGCGGGTTTTCTCAACGCGGCACGCTGCTGGCGCGGATACACGATGTCAGCGGCTTGGTGCGCGGCCAACGAGCGGGTGGCCAGGCGCAGCTGGAACGCTCCGGACAGGACTGGCTGCTGTCGGGCGTGCGTCTGCAGTTAGGTAGCACACACCTCAACGCCGACGGTCGCGTTGGCACGCGTACCGACCTGCGTTTCGACGTCGAGGCCAGCGACCTCGCACTGCTGCATGATGGGGCACGCGGTCAGTTACGCGCACGCGGCTCGGTGCGTGACAACCCCGGACATCTACCAACAATGACGATCGATGCCAGTGGCAGCGGCATCATTTGGGACGCACTGACGATCGGCTCACTGGCCACTAAGGTGGACTTCAGCCCACAGGAGCACGGCCGCGCCGACGTGCAGCTGCAGATCCGCGCGCTGCGCTATGGACAACGGGCGGCTGACAGCGTGCAGTTCAGCAGCACCGGCACAACCACTGCGCATCGCGTCGCATTCCAACTCGAGGCTCCGCAACTTCACCTGCGCGCCGGTGGCAATGCCGGGCTGATCAATGAAGCCTGGGACTGGTCCATCACCGACATTCGTGCCGAGGACGGCGGTGAGCTGCAGCTCTCGCTCGACACGCCGACCCATCTGCATGTCACGGCCACCGATCAGGTACTCGACCGGCTGTGCCTGCATGGCACGCAATCACGCCTGTGCGGGCAGGCCAGCAACCGGGGCGGAGCGCGCGCCGTGAGTATCAACGCTGAGAACCTGCCGATGCGCTCGCTGACTGCAGGACTGGCCGACACCACCGAGTTCGATGGCACGCTCGGCTTCGAAGCCGGCGCCACCGCTGCGGCCAATGGTGTGTGGCTGGGCAGGCTCCGTGCACAACTGAGCGCATCCGCGGTCCGCCATCGTCTCGACAGTGGTCGCGTCGAAACTTTCAGCCTCGGCAGCGGAGACGTGAGTCTGGACCTCGATGCCCGCGGGCTGCGCGGCACAGCGGAATTGAACGCGGGCGAAGCTGGAAAGATCAGCGGGCAGGCCACCGCGCAAACAACCAGTGAGGCGTGGCAGGACTGGCCACTGGCTGGAAGCCTGCAACTGGAATCCAACGCGCTTGACCTGCTCGACTCCTACATTCCGGAAATCGACCGCGCCACCGGCCATGTCACAGCCAGCCTCAAGCTCGACGGCACACTGGCGCAACCCCAGATCAACGGCGATCTCCATGTCCGTGACGCCATGATCGGTGCCTATCAGGTCAACCTTGCCCTCCGTAATCTGAATGTCGATGCACAGTTGCGTGACAACAGCCTTAGTCTGCAGGGCAGCGCCACGGCGGGCATCGACGGGCGCGCGCAGTTCACCGGCAATCTGCGCTGGAAGGACAGGCAGCCCTACGGCAACCTTCATCTGAGCGGCGAAAGCCTGCTCATCGTCAATATTCCGGAGGCGAGGATTTATGCCTCGCCAGACGTCGACCTGCGAATTGCGGGACGCCGCATCGATGTCTCCGGCAACATCGAATTACCCTACGCTCGACTCGAGCGACCGGACACACTCGCTTCAGCAGTACGCCGCTCGGGCGATGAAGTGCTCATCAATCGACGTGAGAACACGCGCGCAGAACGCACGCAGGTCTATACCAACGTGACGCTCAAGCTGGGCGAACGCGTCACGATCAACACTTCCGGGCTGCAAGGCCGACTCAGCGGCAACATCACCGCCATCAGCGATGAGACCGGCTTCAGCCGCGGCAGCGGCGAGCTGAATGTCGAGGAGGGCAAATACACCGCCTATGGCCGAAAGCTCGACATCACCCGTGGTCGACTGTTGTTCAAGAACAGTTCGCTCGGCGATCCGGGCGTCGATCTGCGCGCGGTCAAGCAGTTCCCGGATGTCACCGCTGGCGTCAACGTACGCGGCTCACTGGTAGCGCCCAGCGTCACCTTCTTCTCCGACCCGACCATTCCACAATCGCAGATCGTCTCGCTGCTGCTGGCCGGTGGCACGCTCGACACGGTGCAGGGCGGCGGGACGAGCGCGACGGCCCGCACCAATGCAGCCAGCGCCAATATGCTGTTGCAGGGAAGCGCCATTCTTGCGCAGCAATTCGGCAACCGGCTGAGCACTGACATCAGTGTCGAACAGAACTTGCAGAACGACACTGCTCTGGTGCTGGGGCGTTATCTGTCGCCGCGGCTCTATATCAGCTATGGCATCGGCCTGGCAGAAGCGATTAACACCATTAAGATGACGTACACCATCAACGACAAGTGGACGCTGCGCACGGAAGCCGGTCAGGCCCGCAGCGCGGATCTGGTGTACACGATCAAGAAGTGATCAGGGCTTGGTGTGGCGGCGCAGCGGCAGCATGCGCCAGAAGATCGCCCACGCAGCCAAGCCGACCCCGAACCCGGAAATCCAGCCCAGTAGTGTGATGTTGACGAGTTCCTGCGAGGAGAGTCGTCGGCCATCGCCGAACAGATGCGGCCAGACCGCCATGACGGCCATCACTGCGGCAACGCCCAGCACGAACACCACCACGCCCCACCGCTGGCGCACTGACAACGGGGATGAAGGCAAGGCCGCAGACTGCGGTGTCGCGGCGACCCAGCGCCGACCCCACAGCGCGAGCGCGCCCATACCGAGCAGACTGCAGATCCACTGCAGGGCTGTGTAGACATAGACCCAGAAGCCGCCACCGCTGAACAGGCGCAGGCGCAGCCACGGCAGGCTGCTCACGATCATGCTGTCACGGTGCGTAAAGCTGTCCCACGCAAGATGCGTCAGAGCACCGACCCCGATGCACAAAAGGATAACGGGCAACAGGCGCCCGCTAACCGCCGTGTCCGTCCGAGCATAGGGATGCAGGCGCGAATACGAGTCATGCGGCAGCAGGTCGATGAGCGGCGCCTTCAGCAACCAGTGGAACAGAAGGTAGCCCGCCAAGCCCAGCGGCAGACAGCACCAGAGGAGCCCGGCGAAACTATGCGACTGGGCACGCGTGACGCCAATGGGCAGCAGGAAGGCAATATCCGGAACCATGCTGCCGACAATCAGCGCCGACAGCACGCCCCCGCGCCCCAGCCGGCGCTGCAGGAGCGTCACGAGGGGCAGGACGGCCGCCGGGTGAGCCAGAGTAAAAGGCATGGGAACAGTCTGGATTGCCCCCGCCCCCGGGGCAAGGCCCGCCAGCCCGGATTTGCCCGACGAACTTGACGCCCGATGCATTTTTATGCATCATTATTGAGAATTTATGCAAACTCACGGCGAACACCACCAGCACGAACGGCGCGACGCAATCCTGCGGCTGCTGCGCGCCGGCGAAGTGCGCCGACAGGCCGAGCTGACGCAGCTGCTGCGCAAGAGCGGCTTCGAGGTCACGCAGTCCTCCATCAGTCGCGACCTGCGCGAACTCGGCGTGCTCAAGGCCAGCGGTCGCTACCTGCCGCCGCCCGAGGATTCGGTGCGGACCCAAGGCGATTTCAGCGTCATCTCCCAGTTCGTGCGCGAACTGAAGCTGGCCGGTCCCACACTGGTCGTGGTGAGAACCACCATTGGCGCTGCGCAAAGCGTGGCGGTGGCCATCGACAAAGCCCAGTGGCCCGAGGCCGTGGGCACGATCTCCGGCGACGACACCATTTTCATCGCGACCACCGATGCGCGCGCACAGCGCCGTCTGCTGGCGCGCCTGCAGTCACTGTTCAGGATCTAGGCAATCATGGCTAACGCAAACAACACGGGCACAACACCGATCGTTCTGGCTTACTCGGGCGGACTGGACACCTCGTTCCTGGTGCCGTGGCTGGCCGAGAACTATCGCCGACCGATCATCACGGTGACGGTAGACACCGGCGGCATCGACGCCGACGCCGCGAAGACTCTGCGCGAACGCGCGTTGGCGCTCGGTGCCATTGAGCACCATCAGATCGACGCGCGCGCCGACTACTTCGAGCAGGTGCTGCGCTTCCTTGTCATGGGCAACGTGCGCCGCGGCCAGCTGTATCCGCTCTGCGTCGGCGCCGAGCGGGTCATGCAGGCCCAGCAGATCGCGCTGATGGCGCGCAAGCTCGGCACCCAGTCGATCGCACACGGCTGCACCGCGGCCGGCAACGATCAGGTGCGTTTCGAGGTCGCGCTGCGCACGCTGGCACCGGAACTCGAGATCATTGCCCCCGTGCGTGATCAGGCCTTCAAGCGTCAGGAAGAGCTGGAATTCCTGCAGTCGCGCAAGCTCCCGGTGCCGCCGTTCGGCGCTGCCTATTCGATCAATCGCGGCCTGTGGGGCGTCACCATCGGTGGCACCGAAACGCTCACCTCGAAGGGCAGTATCCCGGAAAGCGCCTGGGTGCTCTCCAAGGACGCCTTCACGAAGCCGCGTGCGCCCGAGCGGCACAGCATTGAGTTCAAAGAGGGTCGTCCGGTCGGACTCGACGGCAAGGCCATGAGCCCCGTCGAAGTCATCGAGGCGTTGGAATCACTGGCCGGTCCTTTCGGCATCGGTCGCGGCATCCACCTCGGCGACACCATCATCGGCACCAAGGGCCGAGTGGCCTTCGAAGCGCCGGCAGCTGAAACGCTGCTGACCGCGCATCGCGAACTGGAGAAGCTGGTGATGACCGGTCGCCAGCAGCGCATCAAGGAAATGGTGGCCGGCCCGTATGGCGACTGGGTGCATGAAGGCCAGCTGCTCGATCCCGTCTGTCGGGATATCGAAGCGCTGCTGCTGTCATCACAGAGTCGCGTCACCGGCACGGTGCATGTGCTGTTCCGCCCCGGCTCGCTGTTCATCGAAGGCGTGGAGTCGCCCTACTCGCTGATGAATGCATCCAAGGGCGTGTACGGCGAAGCGGTTGGCGAATGGTCACCCACCGATGCGCTTGGCTTCTCCAAGATCGTCGCCCTGACCGGCGTATTCCACCATCGCGCTGGCCAGAAGGCCGCGGAGCAGGCAAAGAAATGAGAACCGTCGTCGTCGACAAGATCGCATCCATCACGCAGGCCTGCGGACTGGCGCACGAACTGCGCATCGCGGATGAAATCCCGGCCGAGGAAGGCGTGGTCGTGGTGGTGGAAATCCTCACCGACAAATCCACGTACAACACCCTCGAACTGACCAGCGGCCGTATGGCCAAAGTGGTTAAGGGCGACATCGTGGTCGGCGCACTAGGCACGCGCAAGGCGCTGTTCGGCTACTCAGGTCACGTGCCCAAGTCGATCAAGCCGGGCGATGTGATCCAGATGCTGAATATCGGCGGCGTGCTCGGTATTTGCGACTCCGCCAACCCGGACAAGGGCAAGCCCTTCGACTGCCGCGTGCTTGGTGTGGTGCTGAACTTCCCCTATCTGGGCGAGCGCATCGGCGTACCGGCTCGCGCCGGCTATCGGCAACTGGATTTCAATGCACCGCTCGACACGCATGGCGTGCCCGTCATCGCTCTGGCTGGCACCTGCATGGAAGCGGGCAAGACCGCCGCAGCCGCGGCCATCATCTCGCGCATGCGCCATCGCGGCCTGGTCGTCGATGCGTTCAAAGCCACGGGCGTTTCACTGCGACGGGACATCATGGCCTTCGAAGATGCAGGCGCGCGCAAGACCACGATCTTCACTGATCTGGGCGTGATCACGACCACGCAGCGCACTGGCCCGGCACTCACGCGCACCATGCTGACTGAACTGTCAGCGGGCAAGCCGGACGTGATCGTCTTCGAACTGGGCGACGGTCTGCTCGGCACCTATGGTGTCGACGCCATTCTCGACTGCGAAGACATCCGCAAGGCGCTCACCGGCGTGGTGCTCTCGGCCAACGATCCAGTGGCCGCGTGGGGCGGCGTGAAGCTGCTGCGTGAACGCTTCCATGTGGATCCATGCCTGGTCACCGGTCCGGCGACCGACAATCAGGTCGGCGTGGACATCATCATGCAGCAGACCGGCGTCAAAGCCTTCAATGCCATGAGCAACCCGGCCGCACTGGGCGATGCCTCGATCGAAGCAGCGGGCCTCAGTGCGCGTGCGCAGGCTCTGGCCGGAAGCCACTGACATGATCCACGGCTCAAAGGGCATCCCGACGATCGTCCTCGGCGGCACGGGCTATGTTGCCGGTGAACTGCTGCGGCTGATCGCCGGGCATCCGGATCTGCGGCTCGCCGCCGTGATGTCGGACAGCCAGCCGGGCGAATCAGTCGGGAAGGCATTTCCCCATCTCGCCGGCGTGCTGGGCAACACCACGTTCAAGTCTCAAGCTGAAATTGAAGCACTGCTGCGCACCGAGAAGTCCCCGGCGATTCTCTCCGCCGCGCCGCATGGCGTGTCGGCGGCGCTGATCGACTCACTGCTCAAGGTCGCTGAAGCCGCTGGCAACTCGCCGCGCGTCGTCGATATCTCAGCCGACTTCCGCTATTCCTCAGCCGCTGCGTACGAAGCAGTTTACAAGCATCCGCATGGCGCCCCGGCACGCATCGCACAGTTCACCTGTGCAGTACCCGAGCATCTGGCGCAGCTGAACACGCCACATGTCGCGCATCCGGGCTGCTTCGCCACCACTATTCTGCTGGCTATCGTGCCGCTGCTGAAGCTCGGCCTGGTCGAGCCAAATCTATTCGTGTCGGCGGTCACTGGCAGCACCGGCTCGGGCCGCAAGCCCGCCGACGGCACTCACCATCCGACGCGTCATAGCGATCTGTATTCCTACAACGCGCTCGGCCATCGGCACGGTCCGGAAATTCTGGCCTGCGCACAGGCCGCCAGCGGCGTGGCTGCACAACTGGCGCTGGTGCCGCACTCCGGCCCCTTCGCGCGCGGCATTCATGCCACCGTGCAAGCCGTATTGAAGAAGCCCGTCGACAGCAAAACCATCATCGCCCAGCTGGCCGACTTCTACGCCCACTCACCGTTCGTGCGCGTACTGGACTCGGCACCGCGCATCAAGGACATCGTCGCCAGCAACTACGCGCATCTCTCGGCTGCGAGTGATGGCCGCACCGTTGCAGTCATGAGCGTCGCCGATAATCTCGACAAGGGCGCTGCAGGCGGCGCTGTGCAATGGATGAATCGTCTGCTCGGACTACCGGAATCCGCGGGCCTCACCGCCCCGGCCCCCGGCTGGACCTGAGCACGCAACAGGAAATCATCGCCATGAACGCAAGTGTCACAGCCCACTCCGCAGCCACTCCGGTATCGGCGGATTTTCTCGCCCCGGTCTTTGCGCAATATCCGCTCGATATCGTCTCGGGCGAAGGCGTGTGGCTGAACACGCGTGATGGTCGCCGCATTCTCGACCTCTACGGCGGACACGCAGTCGCGGCGTTGGGTTATGGCCACCCTGCTTTCACGCGGGTGCTCGCCGAACAGGCGCGAACTCTGAATTTCCAAAGCAACGCGGTGCCGCTGGATGTGCGCACCCGCGCAGCGCAGCGACTGATTCGCTTCTCCGGCCTGGATCTCAACAGCGTGTTCTTCGTGAACTCCGGTGCCGAGGCCAATGAGAATGCCTTGAAGATGGCGTTCCGCGTCAACCCCGATCGCACCGAAGTCGTGGCGCTGGAGCACTCCTTCCATGGCCGTACTGCGGCGGCCGCTGCCGTCACCTGGGGCGCAGCCGCCAAGTGGTACGGCTTGCCGCGCACCCCCTTCGACGTGCGGTTCATCCCGCGACGCGACGTGGCTGCGTTGGCGCAGATCACGGAAAAAACTGCTGCTGTGATCGTCGAGCCGGTGCAGGGCGTGGGCGGCGCCTTCGACTTGGGCGCCGACTATATGGCTGCCCTGCGTCGTCGCTGCAATGAAACCGGTGCGGTCATGATCTGTGACGAGGTGCAATGTGGCATGGGTCGCACAGGCGCCGCGTTCTCGGCGGGACTGTATGGCGTGCAGCCAGACATGGTCACGACGGCCAAGGCGCTGGGCAATGGCTTCCCCTGCTCCGCACTGCTGATGAGCCCGCGCATTGCGCAGGCCGTGAAGCTCGATGCGCTGGGGACCACCTTCGGCGGCGGACCCATGGCCTGTGCGGCCATCGAAGCGGTGATCGATGCCATCGAAAGCGAACACCTGCTCGAACGCGTGCAGCGTGTCGGCGAATACATTCGGCAGACGTGCCAGGTGGGTCCGGTGAAGGGCTATCAGGGCGCCGGCTTTCTGGCTGGCCTGATCATGAAGCGGCCCGCGAAGGAGATCCATAAGGCACTGCTTGAGCGGAACATCCTGACCGGCACCAGCGGCGATCCGGCCGTCATCCGGCTGCTGCCGCCTTTCATCCTTGAGGAATCGCATGTCGATCTGCTGCGCGATGCGCTGCTGGATATCGGCGGCTGATCCAAACATCGGGGGTTTGCGTGAAACGTTTCATAGACCTGGCGGACTTCAGCAGCGAGCAGATTTCTGATCTGCTGAAGCTGGCCGCAAGACTGGAGAGCCACCCGGAGCCACAGGCGCTGGCGGGCAAGGTGCTCGGGCTGCTGTTCATGAATCCGTCGCTGCGCACGCTGGCATCGATGCAGTCAGGCATGGCTCGGCTTGGCGGCACCTCATTCGTCATCACGCCCGGCCAGGGCACTTGGCAGCTGGAGACTCGTCTCAACGCCGTGATGGACGGCAATGCCGCCGAACACATCCGCGAAGGCATTCAGGTACTCGCCTCGTACTGCGATGTGCTGGGTATCCGCGCATTCGCCGATGGCAAAGACCTGGCCAGTGATGTGTCGGAATCGAAATTCCTCGACATGGCGAATCTGGTCGAGAATCCACTGATCAATCTCGAATCAGCGGTCAATCATCCCTGCCAAGCGCTGGCTGACTGGAAAACGCTGGACGACCTGCAGGTACCGAAGCGCTCCAAGTTCGTGCTCAGCTGGGTCTATCACCCGCGGGCACTGCCACTGGCCGTGCCGTCTGCAGCAGCGCACATGGCCGCAATGCGCGGCATGGACGTGACCATCCTGCGCCCTGAAGGCTATGCACTGCCACCCGCCATCATGGAGCGCGCACGTACTGCGGCCGCGGCCTCCGGCGGTTCGGTCACCGAGACCAGCGAGCCGGCCGAAGCGCTCGAAGGCGCACAGGTCATCTACGCCAAGGAGTGGGGCTGCACCACTCACTACGGCGATGAAACCGCCGACGCCACCTTGCGCCGGCGCCACAAGAACTGGTGCGTGGACAACAGCTGGTTTGCGAAGACTGCGGAGGACTGCCGGCTGATGCATTGCCTGCCGGTGCGCCGCAATGTCGCAGTCGCCGACGAAGTCCTCGACGGCCCGCGCAGCGTCGTGCTGCGTCAGGCCTACAACCGCCTCACTGTACAGATGGCTATTCTCTACCGCTTGCTGAAGGACTGACCCGCATGATTTCGCATCGCTCCGACCAGGCCGCCATGATCAGCGCATTGCGCGCTGCCGCGCCTTACATCCGCCTCTTCAAGGGCAAGATTTTCGTCATCAAGGCGGGTGGCGCCGTATTCGGCGACCACGCCATGACGCGCGCGCTGATCGAGCAGATCGCCATCCTTCACTACCTCGGCGTGCGCGTCGTGATGGTGCATGGCGGTGGCCCGCAGCTCACTGAAGTGACCGAAGCGCTGGGCGTGCCCACACGCATGGTGCAGGGCCGTCGCGTCACCGACGAGAAGTCGCTCGATGCGACCTCGATGGTACTCAACGGCTTGATCAACACCCGCATCCTGGCGATCTGCCGCGAACTGAACATCGACGCGGTCGGCATCTCGGGTGTCGATGCCGGTCTGGTACGCGCGCACAAGCGTCCGCCAGTGAAGCTCAAGCCCACCGATACGGAAACCGTCGACTATGGTTTCGTGGGTGATATCGACAGCATCGATACCAGCGTCATCCGCAAGCATCTGGACAACGGCTTGATGCCGGTCATCAGCCCACTTTCCTCGGACGAGCGCGGGCAGCTGCTTAACATCAATGCTGACACCGTGGCCGCGGCCATCGGTGCCGCGCTGCAGGCGGAAAAGCTGATCCTGTGCACCGGTGCGCCTGGCATCCTCGATAACGTCGCCGATCCGAGCTCCATCGTCTCCTTCACCGACCTCGCCGGACTCAAGCGCATGCGCGACGACGGCAAAATCATCGACGGCATGCTGCCGAAGGCCAAGGCCATCGAAGATGCGATCCGCGGTGGCGTGCGTCGCGTGCATGTCATCAGCTACAGCGCGCCGGACAGCATCCTCACTGAGGTCTTCACCAACGAAGGCACCGGCACGCTGGTGGTTGCGGATGTGAAGGCTCTTACAGCTGCTGAACAGCAGGCCGGCTGAGCACCCATGAGCAGACTCTGGGACAAGGGTGCGCCGCTCGATCAGAAGGTGCTCGAGTACACGGCCGGTGAGGATTACAGCCTCGATGAAAGGCTGGTGCGTCACGACGTGCGCGCCTCGATCGCCCACGCCCAGATGCTGCGCGACCAGAAACTGCTAAGTGCGGCTGATTGCGCCGCCCTGTGCACCGCGCTGGAAGAAATCGGCGCCGAGCACGCACGCGGTGAATGGAAGATCACGCTTGCCGATGAAGACGGTCAGACCGCGCTCGAGCAGCGCCTCACGGCCAAGCTCGGGGCCGTCGGCGGCCGTATCCATCTCGGACGTTCACGCAACGATCAGGTGCTGACTGCACTGCGCCTCTACCTGCGCGAGGCCATTGCTGAACTCGATAGCGGCGCGCAGCGCGTCGCCGCCGCGCTCGAGGCGCTATCAGCGCGCGAAGGTCAGACCGCCCTGCCCGGCTACACGCACATGCAGCAGGCCATGCCCAGTTCCGTGGCACTGTGGGCCGGCGGCTATGCCACCGAAATCCGCGACGATGCGCAGGGCATGCAGAACGTGCTGCGCCGAGTGCAGAAGAATCCGCTGGGTTCAGCTGCCGGATACGGTGCGCAGGGACTGCCGCTGGATCGTGATGCCACCACCCGTGCCCTCGGCTTCGAGCAGACGCATGAGCCGGTCACGGCCGTGCAGTTGTCACGCGGCAAGGCCGAAGCGCAATTGCTGTTCGAGGTCACGCTGCTGATGCAGGACCTCGGTCGCTTAGCGGCTGATCTGTTGTTGTTCTATACGCAGGAATTCGCGTTCGTTGCACTACCCGACAGCTTCACCACCGGCTCTTCCATCATGCCGCAGAAGCGTAATCCGGATGTGTTTGAGCTGGTCCGTGGCCGCTCGGCCAGCGCACAGTCCTGCCTGCTCGAAGCTCTGGCCATCTTCGCCAAGTTGCCTTCGGGCTATCAGCGCGACCTGCAATTGATGAAGTTCCCGTTGTTCCGCGGCATCGACCTAGCGCTGCAGACGCTGGACATCATGGCCATCGGTATCGCCGCGTTGCGATTCCGCCCCGATCGCATCCGCCTTGATCCCTCATTGAATGCGGCCGCCGAGGCCTATGCACTGGTATTGAAGGAAGGTATCCCCTTCCGCGAGGCTTATCAGCGAATCGGCGCGCGCTACAACAACAAGGAAGGCTCTTGAGCACGGATCCCGACACAGGCACACCCGGTCCGCAGCTGGTGCAGTACACGCACTGGATCTACGGCCTGCATGCACTGGCTGTCGTGATTGGTGCGGCCGGCACGGCCACCGTGGTAGGCATGTTCCTGTTCGGTTGGCCATCACTGGCGGCCGTGGTCATGAACTACGCGCGTCGCAGCGAAGTCCGTGGCACCTGGCTGGAATCGCACTTTAGTTGGCAGATCCGTACGTTCTGGTTCGCGTTGCTGTGGTGTGTGGTCACCTCAATCATCTCAGCACCGCTGATCCTGTTGTTTGGTGTCGGCATCCTGACTTGGATTCTCGGCTTTCTCGCCGTCGCCGTCTGGGTGGCTTATCGCGTCATTCGAGGGTGGCTGGCACTGCGCGACAGCGCACCCGTGCTGCTAGACACTGCAGCCCTGTGACAATGACTGAGGCACACCGCATCCTGCTGACGACTGCACTGGCCGCAACGCTGCTGCTGGCGGCCTGCGGTCAGCGCGGTGATCTCTACCTCCCCACGCCGCAGAAATCTCCCGTCCCCAGCGCACCCTGCGCCGAGACAACACCGGCTGCACCCTCAAGCTGCTCGCAACACTGAGTCACCGCTCCAGATCCGACGGCGTGTCAATATCCACCGCGGCGCTCGGCATGGGCACGGCGAGCACACGCTCGGCATGGGCACGCAACCAGCTCTGCGCACCACGATCACCGCGAAGTTGCAACAGCTCGGCGAATGCAGCGCGCGGAAAAATGGCCGGCGCACCGATCCGTCCCGCATATTCAGCAGCCACTGCGAACTGCGGGCGCTGTCGCCAGACCGCCGCTAGTTGCGCCAGGTCTTCCGTGCTGACCTGCACCTGATCGGCGAGCAGAAGCAGCACACCGTCGCATCCCAACGGAAGTCTCTCGATGCCCAATCGTATCGAACTCGCGATACCTTCCTGCCAGTTGTGATTGATCAGCACTGATGTGTCATTGGGCGATATCAGCGGTAACAGCGCCGCCGCGTGCGCACCCAACACCACACTCACTGCGCTGCCCGCTACTGCATGGGCACGCTCGAGCATCCGTTGCAGCAACGGCTGCCCGTGATAAAGCGCTGCCTGCTTCGCACTACCAAAGCGCGTCGCTGCGCCGGCGGCAAGCAGCACCACATGCAGCACATCAGCTGCCAAGAAAATGCCCGCCCTGTCGCTGATGCAGGAACGCCTGGATCTCCGCGACGATCGACAACGCAATCGCCGCAGCGCTCCGGCCGCCCAGATCCAGCCCAACAGGCGAGCGCAGACGCGCATCCAACAGCGTAGCTGTCGCACCCAGCATCGAGCGCAATCGTTCACGGCGCGGCGCTGGACCCAGCAGTCCAACATACGGAACGCGCGTCTCCGCCAACGCGCGCAGATAGGCTGCATCAGACTCCAAGTGATGGCTCATGACCACCACCGCTGCATAGTCATCAACCTGCAACCCATGCGCCTGCAGCGCCAGTCGTAAACGCTCGGGACGATCCTGAATGACGTGTGCGGCATCGGGGAAACGGCTACTGGCCGCATACGCCGGACGATGGTCATACAGCGTCACATCCCAGCCGAGCTGCCGTGCGAACTGCACCACTGGCACCGCATCGGGCCCGGCTCCCAGCAGCAGCAGGCGCGGCGGCAATGAAGGCGAGAGTGCGAAAATCTGTTGGCCAGCCTGCTCCGGCAACCAGCCCGCATGATCCGGCCCAAACGCAGCAGCGTCGAGCGGCACCACATCACCTGATTGATGCGCCGCACCCGCCTGCGCGGTGACAACGATACCCACCGCCGCACGCACACCCGTACGCTGCGCCTCAGCCAGCCGACGCAGCGGCTGCCAGTCATTGGCGCGACCGACCCGCAGCATGAAAATATCCATGGCGCCTTCGCAGCCTGCGCCCAGTCCCCACAACAGATCATCGGGCCCGCGCATGTCATAGCCGATGCGACACGGCTCACCGGTATCGATCACACTCGTGGCACGCTGGCGCAGATCACCTTCGAGACATCCACCGGACAGCAGCCCCGCATACTCACCGTCGGCTGCGATCAGCAGCAGAGCGCCGGGCTTGCTGTACGTAGAGCCTGCGGTATGCAGATTGATGGCCAGCGCCACATCGCGCCCGGCCTGTTGCTCGCGTGCAAACAGGGGCAGCAGCGGGTTGAGAAAGGACTCCATACGCGCAGCATAGCCTCGTCGCAGACCGACGGGCAGTCCGCGCGCTTAGGCCCGAATCAATCCTCGCAATGCCTTGACCGAGCCGCTCTGCGGGAAGACTTCGCTGTCGAGCGCGCCGGACGCGATCCCCAGATGATCCGCGAGCACACCCTTCATCACCGAGCGAAGATCCGTGGTCGGGCGCAGGTCTCGGCCCTCATGAAGCGAGGCCGCTGACAGCCCCGGCCAATCGGCCACCACACGTCCGCCCGCCACGGCCCCACCCAGCAGGAATGCCGCTGCGCCCGTGCCATGATCCGTGCCGCGGGTACCATTGGTGGCCGCAGTGCGGCCGAACTCCGTCACGACCAGCACGGCTGTTTGTTGCCATGTGGTTCCCAACTGTTCACGCAGAATGCGCAAAGCACCATCGAGCGCGCCCAGACGCGTCGCCAGCTGTCCCTGTCCGCCGCCCTCGTTGGCGTGCGTGTCCCAGCCGCTGGTATCAAACACCGCCACCGCCGGGCCATCGTCGCGCTTGAGAAACCCCGCTGCAGTACGTACGGTTTCGACATACGCAGCATTGGTTCGCGGCGCAGGGTTGGACTTGACCGAGGCGGATGCGGGGCGCTTTTTCATGTCGCCCATGTCGCCCATGTCCTCGTCGCCCTGCGCTTCGGTCGCAATCGCATCGGTGGCCAGCGCATCAGCGAGACGCGCACCCAAGAACGGATCGGAGGCATAGCGATCCGCAATCCGCTGCATGGTGTCATCGCTGAGATTTGGCAGCGTCGATGGCGCCCACGAAGCCACGGCCGCCGGTCCACGCATCACCAGTGGCACATTCTGACCCAGTGCAACACCGGCCTCGCGCCCATGCGTGGTCGACTTCGGCAGCACTCCAAGCGCGCGATTGAGCCAGCCTGTCTGCGAGCTGTGCGCCACCGTCGTGCCGTTTTCCAGCACATCCTGCCCATCGAAATGCGAGCGTTCGCGATACGGTGATGCCACCGCATGCAACACCAGCAGTTCCTTGGCGAGGTAACTCTCGTGCATGAACCCCAGCGCCGGATGCAGACCAAAGGTCCGATCCAGCGGCAGCGCGCCATCGGTTTGTCCGGGCGCGGCAATGGCCAACTCGCGCCGGAGCCGAACGTAATCCGGATCCCCATGCGGCGGAACTGCGGCCAGTCCGTCCAGCGCACCGCGCAGGATCACGCAGACAAAACGGCGATCAGTGCGCTCCACGCCTGCAAATGCGTAGCGCGCTGTAATCAGCGCACCAGCACCACCCAAACCGCACTGCTTGATGAAATGACGACGATCGAGCGATGTCATGGTGAGTCCCTCGTGTACGGTTCAGCGACGCATGAATTCCGGTGCGGTCAGCAGGAGCGTCAGCGCCTGCATGCCCGACTCCGCACGATCAACACTCATGCGGGTCGCCTCCGTCAGCGTGTCTCCCAGCAACTGCGACGACAGTGCCCGCGCGTCGCGGGAATTTCCCAGCCGTTGCGCAAGACTGTTCGCCAGCTCGATACGCTTGAGTACCGCAGCCGGCCCGTCCCAGTCAGCACTACGATCCGGCCATCCCGCCGGCGAACCGGGCCGAAACTGCTGCTGCCCCAGTACGTTCAACGAAGCGATCGCCTGTGGCGCCTGCGCTGGAAGCGGAATGGCCAGGCCGCGATGGAGCGACACTAAATAATCCGTCGGCGTCTTGAACTTCGCCGGCTCATCGGACCATGCCTCGGGCGAGTCGATCAGCGCCGCATAGACAGCAGGGAGATTGCCGCCGCTCTTCAGATAGGTCTGAGTCAGACGCTCGACCACCGCCGCCGGTGGATCGTCGGCGATGAAATGGCGCGCCAGCTTCACGGCGAGATGCCGCGCCGTCTGGGGTGCCAGGGCCAGATCACGCAGTACGGCTTCGCCCTGCTGCACGCCATCCTGCGCATAGCGCTTCTTAAATACCGTCTGTGCTCCCGGCTCATGAATCGCCGCGCGGAACACAAAGGCCCCCGGCCGGACACCGTCGCTCTGACGATTCAGCTGATAGGGACCGCCACCCAGCGACCAACCCGTGATCACCTTGGCAAAGTTGGTCACGTCGGTCTGGGTATAGCCGCCGTCGACCCCCAGCGTGTGCAGCTCGAGAATTTCCCGCGCCAGATTTTCGTTCAGCCCCAGCTGGCGCCGCTGCGGATTGGCGGCCTGACGCTGCTTAGCCAGCCGCGCCGTTGGTGAATTCGGTCCGATGGACAATTGATTGTCCAAGAACTGGAGCATCGCCGGATGTTTTTCGACCGCCAGAAGCATATCGGCGAAATTACCCAGTACATGTGGCCTGATCGCCTCACGTTCGAGACACCCGGCCAGCCCGAGAACGGCCACCTTGTCGACGGAAACGGCGAAATGGTTACTCCAGAAGTGCACCAGCCGCTCCACAAACGGCCGATCGGTGGCGACGGCATTGCGTAGCCGGGCGGCTGCATCCGCTTGATAAATAGGTAAAAAATACTTTGGGAGGCGATTGGCGATGATTTGCTGGCGGGCCTGCTGCGCCGCCACAGGATCCGTTTCATCGGCTGCGATCTTTTTAAGATCTTCGCGCCCATCTCCGCCAAGTTCACGCACGTTCGCGGCAATTTCTGCCGCGCCTTCCATGACTTGGACGGCGCTTTTCAGATCGGCTGCGACCAGCAAGGGCGGCGCGCCCTGAAGCTGTTGCTTCAGCCAGTCGCTCGGCGAGCCAATCTTCGCCAGTTCCCCGGGGCGGGCCCCCAGACCGAAGCGATTCGCGGCAATTGCCGCCGTGGCCTTAGTCGTCATCGCAAACCTCCTGCTCGCTCGAACGACACCAGAAAGCAGACGCGGACAGAACCATCTATCGACCGGCGAGCTTAGTATAGGCGCCCGCCTGCCGTGCACCGGCAGCAATGCCGGATTGCACGAGCAATGACAGACGAGCAGAACCCCCCCGTCCCACCTGTGACCAGTCGCCCGGGCGCGGAGTTCCGCGGACAGGTTCTGGTCGACGGATCATCGTACCTGTACCGTGCCTTCCACGCACTGCCCCCGCTCAGCAACTCGCACGGACAGCCCACCGGGGCCATCTACGGCGTGCTGACCATGCTGCAGAAACTGCAGCGGCAATTCCCTCTGGCGCAGGTGATCGTGGTGTTCGACGCGCCGGGCAAAACCTTTCGCGACGAGCTGTTCGCGGAATACAAATCCCACCGCCCGCCCATGCCCGATGATTTGCGCAGCCAGATTGAGCCGCTGTTGCAGGCCGTACAAGCATTGGGACTGCCGCTGCTGCGCCTACCCGGCGTTGAAGCCGATGACGTCATCGGTACACTGGCGCGCCGCGCTGTGACTACGAATCAGCCCGTGCTGATCTCCACCGGCGACAAGGACATGGCTCAGCTGGTCGATACGCACATCACGCTGATCAACACCATGACTGACAGCTGGCTCGACCGTCAGGGCGTAAAAGACAAGTTCGACGTCTGGCCCGAACAGATCATCGATTACCTCGCGCTGATCGGCGACAGCTCGGACAACATCCCCGGCATCGACAAAGTGGGGCCGAAGACCGGCGCAAAGTGGCTGAATGCCTACGGCACACTGGATAATTTGTTGGCGCATGCCACTGAGATCACCGGCAAAGTCGGCGAGAACCTGCGCGCGGGTCTGGAGATCCTCGCGCTCTCGCGCAAACTCGCCACCATTCGAACGGACCTGGATCTGCCTCTGGATGAGACCTCGGTGCAGAAGAAGTCTGCCGATGTGCAGGCATTGCGCCAGCTGTACTCAACGCTCGAATTGCGCAGCCTCCTACGCCAGCTGGAAGGTGGGAGCGATGCATCGCCCGCCACATCGGTCGACACCGGAAACCTCAACACCGCCGCGGAATCGGGTGCTGTCGTGCCCGCAGCCGCTGACAACGTAGAGCGACACTACGAGACCGTGCTGGACTGGCCACTACTTGAGCAATGGCTCAAGACTCTGAGCGAAGCCGAACTGTTTTCCTTCGACACCGAGACCACCAGCCTCGATTACATGCAGGCGGAAATCGTCGGCTTGTCGTTTTGTGTCGAACCCGGACGCGCCGCTTATGTGCCACTGACGCATGACTATCCAGGCGCGCCCGAACAACTCGATCGCACCCGCGTACTGGCTGCGTTGCGCCCGCTGCTGGAAGATCCGGCGCGCGGCAAACTCGGTCAGCATCTGAAGTACGACATGCACGTGCTTCAACGCGCCGGCATTCAGCTGCGCGGCCAGCGCTTCGACACCATGCTTGAGTCTTATGTGCTCAATAGCACCGCCACTCGGCACGACATGGACTCGATGGCAAAGAAGTATCTTGGAGTGGGCACCATCCACTTCGAGGATATCGCCGGCAAAGGCGCGAAGCAGATCACCTTCAATCAGGTCAGTATCGAAACCGCAGCGCAGTATGCGGCCGAAGACGCCGACATTACCCTGCGGCTCCATCAGTGGCTGTGGCCACAGTTGGCCGCAACGCCTGCGCTCGCACGCCTGTACACCGAGATCGAGCAACCTCTGGTGCCGGTGCTGCAGCGGATGGAACACCGCGGCGTACTGATTGATCGTGACATGCTGGCACGGCAAAGCAGCGAGCTGGCCGCGCGACTTCATGACATTGAACAGGCCGCACATCGTGAGGCCGGCGGGCCGTTCAATCTCGATTCCCCGAAGCAGCTGCAACAGATCCTGTACGAGCGCTTGCAGATCCCGGTGTCACGCAAGACGCCCACCGGTCAGCCCTCGACCGCCGAGGATGTTCTGGAAGAGCTGGCCGTCTCTTACACGCTGCCGCAACTCATTCTCGACTATCGCTCACTGGCCAAGCTTCGTTCTACTTACACTGAGAAGCTGCCGCTGCAGATCGACCGCATCACTGGACGGGTACACACTTCCTACCATCAGGCCGTGGCCGCAACCGGTCGTCTCTCGTCCACCGACCCAAATCTGCAGAACATTCCCATCCGCAGTCCCGAGGGCCGACGGATTCGCCAGGCATTCATCGCGCCACCGGGTCACACCCTATTGGCCGCTGACTACTCGCAGATCGAGCTGCGCATCATGGCCCACCTCTCGCACGACGAGGGGCTGCTGCGCGCATTTGCGGCCGATGGCGATGTGCACCGCGCCACCGCCGCCGAAGTCTTCGGCGTCGCCCCCGACGCCGTCACCGACGAACAGCGGCGCTCGGCCAAGGCCATCAACTTCGGTTTGATTTACGGTATGTCGGCTTTTGGTCTGGCGCGCCAGCTCGGCATCGAACGCGGCGCTGCACAGAGTTATGTCGAGCGATACTTCAGCCGCTACCCCGGCGTGAAGCAATACATGGATTCCACACGCGAGCGCGCCAAACGTGACGGCTACGTCGAGACCGTGTTCGGCCGTCGGCTGTATTTGCCGGAAATCAACTCACGCAATCGAGCCCTGCAACAGTACGCCGAGCGCAGCGCCATCAATGCGCCCATGCAGGGCACTGCGGCCGACATCATTAAACTGGCGATGATCGCGGTAGACCGCTGGTGCGCCACGACGGACAACCGTGCGCGCCTGATCATGCAGGTGCATGATGAACTGGTGCTGGAAGTTGCAGATGACTTCATTGATGAGTCACGCAACACCATCACCGCGCTGATGGTTGGAGCCGCTACACTGAGCGTGCCGCTTAACGTAGATATGGGCACGGGACAGAACTGGGACGAGGCTCATTAATCGTACGTATTTAGACGTCCTTTTCAAAATGCGACATAAATAAGCAGCGCAGACCTTTAAAATAAGGCGTTTTAAAAATAAACTGCACTAAACTAAAATATTTACATCGTAAACACAGAGAAAACGCCCCGTGCCAAAAATCAGCAATACTCAGAAGAAAATCGATCAGCTCAAGAAAGAACTCGAGCTCCTCATCAGGAACTCCAACCTCAACAAGAAGCGCGACAAGGCTCTGGAGAAAATCGTCAGCATCGCGAAGCAGAATGGGATTTCTGCCGACGAGGTATCAGCTGCATTGGGCTCGTCGCGCAGAGGGCGTAAGCCGGGGAAGGTTGCCAAGTCTGGAAAGGCCAAGCGCGCGGGTAAGCGCGGTGGCAAGCGTGGCAAGGTGAAGCCGAAGTATCGCAATCCGGCTAACCCGGCCCAGACCTGGGCAGGGCGCGGGTTGTCGCCGTTATGGTTTAAGGCGCTGAAGGCCGAGGGCAAGGAACACACTGCCCTGATCGGCGGCGGGACCGCTAAATAAGTCCTGACGCTCTGAATCAACTCCAGTCTGCTCAGGACGCGATCAGATCTCGCGCCGGGGTCAGACTGGAGGTTTCGATACGCAAGCGGGCCGCGCGGTTCATGATCTCCAGCAGGATGATCGATCGCTCCTGAGCATCGTCGGATTGGTAGATGGCCTCCAATCCTGCAAATGGCCCCTGAGTAATTGTGACCTTATCGCCGGCTAGGAAGAGTTTTTCCACCGGCTTGCCCCGCTCACGCTCTTGGAGATGCGCCACCAGCGCATCATCCGCGCGTGCCGGATGCTCACCGAAGCGCACCAGCTGGGCCACACCGCGTGTTGAACGGATAGGCGCCCAGCTCAGCCCTTCACCCGCCGATGCCAAACGGATGAACAGGTAGCGCGCAAACAGCGGCTCATCCACCGCCACGAGCTGCCGCCGGCGAATCTTTTCAAATCGTAAGCGCGGCAGATAACACGAGAATCCCTGCCGCTCGAGATTCTCGAGCGCGATCAGCTCTTGCCGCGGCCGGGTATGGATCAGATACCAGGCGCAGTCGGTCATTGAGGCGAGGGCCTGCGGAGCGAGGCCGCGATCAGCGCCCAGAGAGCGCCTAAAAACCCGCCCAGTAGTGGGCCTGCCAAAATCATCAGGCGCTTCTTGGGTTTGATCGGTGAGTCCTCGTCGGACGGGAAGGCCTTGTCCACCACACGGAAGGAGTATTCGGCAGTCACATTGGCCAGCATGCGCTGCTTAATCTGCATCTCGATCAGGCGATTGATCGCCTCTTGGGTGCCGAGCTGCGTAGTGACCTTCAGTTCCTTATCCAAAAACCCGAGCGACGCCTCAGATTGAGTGATGGCACGGGTACGCATCTCCTCGTTCGTTCGCTTGAGCAGATCATTGGCCCAAGCCGCAGCCTCGACACGATCGCTCCAATCAATGCTCATCGTGATCAGGCCGGTCTTCTTGTCCTGCGTCACGGTGCGAATCTCGTTGAAATAAACAACCGCTTTAGCCATCGTCGGACGCTGCTTCTCCGGCACCGTCCACTGCCCGGTTGTGGCATCCCAGATCTTGGCATAGAGCCGCGGCATAAGATTTTTCTCGGTGATGAAGCGCTCGGTGAGCTCCCGAGAGCCCAGCACTGCCAGCGCCTCCTGCGTATCCGTATCCCCGGAGCCCACGCTCACTCCCGCCAACGAGGCCAGCCCACCTAACTGCCCCAGTGCTGCTGACAGTCCGCCGCCCCCGCTCTTGCCGGCGTTGGCCGGTACGAACACCGTAGTGGACCGATACACGCGGGTCATGCTGTAGGCGGCCACGGTCAGCGCAGCCGTGCACAGTGCCACCATCGCGATAATGATCCACCGGCCCTGCCAGAGTTGGAGCGCGAGCTCCCGGAGCGAGATCTCATCCTCGTCCACGTAACTAGGAAGTGCCGTTATAGGCGCGCCTTCATTGATCATACTGATGCGCCTCAGAACGAGTGCACGGCCGCGGCAGCAATCGCGGTGTTGTAGATAATCTGCGTGACCGCCTGCCAAAGCGGGAGTGCATTCATACGCTCTATATCCAGTGGCACTACAATGGAGTCACCAGGCTCGATCGTGACGCTATTGCCTCTTAACAGTCCGCTCTTGCCGGTGGCCACTGCGCCATTAGCGCGCACCACGTAGATGCGACTGGTATCGGCCTTGCGTGTCACGCCGCCGCTTTTGGCGATGTAATCCGCGCGGTCCAGATTGGCAACATATAGGTGCGAAGTCGGAGACTGAATCTCGCCCACCACACTGACGTCAGCTCGCACAGGCGGCACCGTCAGTGCATCGCCATCGGCGAGCACGATGTCAGCCACCGAGCCGACAGACGAACGAAGGATTTGATCCAAGTCGATGACCAGCCGGCCCACGGGCGTTGCACTCTTGAGCTGCGAAATCAGCTGCTGTTCCGCCGCGACCTGTGCGGCACCCGCCTGCGCGACCTGACCGCCTTGCGCGGACTGCGCACCCGCTAAAGCAGCGCTCACAAGGTCGTTCTGCATCCGCTGCGCGAGCGTATCAATGGCCTCCTGCTCCTTCTCCCTAATGGCCTTGCGAGTGAAGGCACTGCCCGCTGCATAGGCCTTTTCGGTGAGCCCGCCGGCTCGGTCGATGAGAGAGCGAAGGGTCTCGCCACGCCGAACGGTATAGGTGCCTGGGAAGCGAAACTCACCGTTGAGCGTGACCTGCGCTCGCTCCTGCCAGTCCGGTAGCTGCTTGATGTTCAGTTCATCCGCCGGCTGCAGCGCGATGTTCGCGCCCGCATCGCCGTTCGCCAGCGCTGCAAGCTGGATACTAAGGATCTGGGTCTGACTCGCACCCTCCGCGCTGATGCTGTGACGAACCAACTCTGCCTGAACGGTGTAGGCCACATCATCCAGCCCACCGCCGGCACGGATCAGATCGCTGATCTTCATGCCCGACTCGAGTGGATACGCTCCCGCAGCTTTTACGCGACCACCAATGCTCACTGACTGCATGGGGCTCAGGGCCTGTGACTGGAGCTTTAGCTCCTCGAGTACAGGCTTGATCACAGCAGCCCGATCGGACTGCAGATCAAAGACCGTGATGCGATCTCGGGCCTCCAAGACCAAATCACTGACCCCACCGCGCTCAGCCAGCGCCTTGGACAGATCCGCCGAGAGCACCTCGATATGACGATCCGGGGCAATCTCGCGGCGGATCAGGACATAGTGCAGATCAGCCTTGGGCTTCAAGGCATCGACTGAATCAATGACATCCGTCAGCCGAAGTCCCTGACGCCAGGCCACGGTACGCGCAGCATGCACATGCCCACCCAGTACGATGCCCGAGTCCAGCGTGCTCGGCACCGTCGCCACACTCAGCGCGTCACCGTTTCGAAGCGTCGTGGCGGCCCGTGCCGGCTGATTGAGGTTCACATCCAGCACCGTGCGCTTGCCAGAGGCATCAATGCGCACCAGCGACACCTTGCCCGCATCGGCATCGGCTGTGAGGCCGCCGGCAAGCTTGATGACATCGCTGACTTTCTCATTGCCCTTCAGCTCATAGATGGCTGGACGCTTCACACCTCCCTGCACTGCCACCGTTGGCCCAACGGTGGGCGCGTAGATCACATCTCCGGGCAGGAGTTTGGTGTCGTTGCTTGTATCGCCCTTCATGAGCAGGTCATACAGATCCAGCGTCCGGACCACGCTCCCCTGACGCTTGAGCTGGATGGAGCGCAGCGATCCAATCGTCTTCACGCCGCCCGAAGCAAACAGCGCTCCGGTCATGGTCGACAATCCACTCACTGTGTACGAACCCGGGCGCGTGGCCTCGCCCAGCACAAAGACGCGGATAGAGCGCGTGTCCGCCATCGAGACACTGGCGTGCACGCCCACGAGCTGTTTCTCGACCCGCGTCTCGAGCTCAGACTGCACCGAGGAGAAAGACTTGCCACCCACATTGATCGGACCAAACTCGGGCACATTGATGCGACCGTCACGAGTCACCACAAGCCGTGTAGTGCGATTAGTGTTGCCGTAGAGCTGGAAGGTGATCTGATCGCCCGGACCCACCACATAGTCGGCTGGCACGGGCACATCAGTTACCGGCGCAAAGGTGGAGGGCACATCGTCAAACAAGTCGTATCCGTAATGCGGTAATCCTTCGATACCAAAGACCGTCTCATCATTAGATTCGATCCGTATCGCGGCACTCTCGTCCTTCTTTGCCTCGTCCTTCTTTGCCTCGTCCTTCTTCGTACCGCCTTCAGGCATCTTCGCGCCGCTGGCGCTGTCTTTGATCGGCGCCCTTACCGCAACTGCCTTCTCAGAGGCTGCGGCCATGTTCGCGCCCGCTCCAGCGGCCTTAGCACGCGCAGCAACGGCCGCCTTATCCTCCGTCCCGCTCCGCCCACTGGCAGTGCTAGTAACGGCGCCACCCTGACTGACACTCTGCATGACAGCCTGCTGCTGCTCGGGGGTCAGTCCGCTGAAAATCTGCATCTGCTCCGGCGTCTGAGCGCGGGTAACACCCGTTGCGCAAGCAAGCCACAGCATCAGCGCTGGGAACAGGACTCGCGAAAGCTCGCGTACAGACGGGCGCACAGACCCTACGGCGCAATCGATCATGCCGGCCACCTCACACAAAACTAAGACCATTCGGCCTGATCATACTAACTCATCACCGCGGGAGGCCCGCGGGCGGTCGCGGAGGCGCTCGAAGATCACCCGGAAGCTAAAAGAAACAATGACTTAAGACTGCTTAGAGGGCCTGAGCTTCAGCCGGAGCAGCTGCCACGGGAAGACCCAGCGGAAGTAAACAATGCGGGCGTAGAAAAGCAGATATAAAACGACCATCGCAACGAATGCGATCACCGAGCCAACCACGGAAAAGAGCGTCAGACAGGCCAAAAACTGACCAAGGGCACCGAGCAGTATGATCAAGAGACCAGTGGCGGAATTTCTGAAGATTTGACTACGACCGACAAACGCCCGGTTCACAAAGCGGCGCTTAACAAGGCTGTGGAGGTGGAGCCGATCGGGCATTCCCGGATGCTGCTTGCGTGCGGTGCGGCGGTAGACCGTGAACAGCAGTTCGGTCAGTGGGTGCATCAGCACCATGGCGATGGCGTAGGTGCTGATCGCGTCATGCCGCACCTTGAGCATGACCGCCACCCAACCGAGCAAAAAGCCCAATAAATAAGCCCCGCCATCGCCGAGGAACAGTTGCCCCCAGGGCCAGTTGATGACAAAGAAGCCAAACGACGCGCCCGCAAAGACCAGACAGAGCAGATGCAAGTCCAGATCTCCAACGCCTTGGGCCATGAGCGAAAACACAAAAAAGGCCAGCGTCGCGATGCCGGACGAGAGGCCGTTGAAGCCATCCACAAGGTTGAAGCCATTGGCCACAGTAGCCACGGCGAGCACCGTAAAGACCAGCGCAACGGGTGTGGAGGCGAGTAGCGCATTCAGCCCCCAGGTGTCGACATTGTGAAGTACGTCCCCAGTCACCCACCAAGCCATCAAGCCCGAGACCATCGTAGCGAGTAGTCGGGAGAGTATTCCGATTCGCCCACTCAGATCTTCCATCAGCCCGAAGCTAAAGGCCGGGATCGCGGCGAGCAAGAATAGACCGAGCAGGTGTGGCAGATCCGTGAAATCGAGATCCAAGCTTGGGATGTCCATACCCAAAAGCCAGACCAGATATAGCGACAGCATGATCCCCAACCCGCCCACGCGCGCGGTGACTTTAGAGTGCACCTTCTGGACACCCTCGTGCGCATCAGCCGAATAACGAAGGTGCCAACGGGAGGTCAGCACGATGAGCAGCCCCATTCCAAGCGACAGCGCAAAAGCTAGGGCAAACAAGAGAGCGTGGCTGTCAGTCCAATGAAGCATCGATCGCACTCATCTAGTCCCGCCTGATCCGGCCGCCTATTTAACAATAATTCAAAGGGCGTTGCAGGGCGGCATCTTAATTAGCCTGTAGCTTTGAGCATATACCTTAAATGAGGCAAATGGATAACACGGAAACGAGAGGTCCGTCGAAGGGGAGGCCGCCTTTCGGGCCCGCTAAAAGGAGCCGTAGGGATTCGGGCCGTTTACGTACAAGCACGACTAGGCACAGCGCTCTCATTCCGCCAGAGGCATGCAGCCTCATCGTTAAGGCTCGAGTCTTGGGGCACGATGCAAGCCGTAGACCCACAAGCCCAGCCACTCATGAATGGCAATCTCCCATCTTCGCAGGCTCTCACCCATGGAGTACTCACGTAGTGGTGTGCTCCCCCCGGTCCTGAAATCCACCGGGTAGGGAGTCACATCGCAGCCAGTCGCTTGAAATTCCGCCATGGCGCGTGGCATGTGCGCGGCGGAGGTGATCAGCAACCATGGCTCTTTGCATCGTTGAGCCAGCAGTTCCTTGATGTATAGGGCGTTTTCGCGCGTGTTGCGCGATCGGCTCTCGAATTGCACGCGGCTCATCTCAATGCCCTGCTCGCGATAGAAGACGCGTGCCATTTCTGATTCGCTGATTCCCGTGGTGATCAGTCGGCCCTCGCCACCAGAAAACACCAGCTGTAATGTGGGGTGCTGACGCAGCAGAGCCACCGACACCGTCATGCGTTCGGCCGCATCACTGATTGGCACTTGTCCGCGCGTGGCATAGACGTCCGAAGGGCCCACCGCGCCCCCCAGCACAATGATGCCCACGTATTGATCGATGGTCTCAGCGGGCGGAACCGGATAACGATTCTCGAGCGGGCGCAATAACGCATCCGGGATGGCGCGAACGCCGAGGAGCCCGAGCAATGTAAGCCCGCTCCAGAACAGGATCACTGATGCTTTGCGCCAGCTGCGCGGCATTAGGAGAGCCGCTGCCCAACACAGCGCAACCCAAAACAGCGGATGCGTCAGCGCCGAGAGTAATTTTGAAAGTATGAACATCAGAGTGTTTGAGCGGGGTCGATCATAATTAGAATCCGCGTATTATGTCGCCAAATCATCTTCTGGGTTCATGAATGCCGATGGCTGCCTTTCGAGCAATAGCGCTGTTACCTTTATTAGTGCTCCCCACCGCCCTGCACGCTGCAGAGGTGGGCGGCTACCTGCCGCTGAACCTTGAACCGCGACTGGAGGCGGATGTGATCCGCCTGCTGACGCTGGCGGACCGCACGGTCATGCGTCGTCCGATTCCGCTGCAGGATATTACGGAAGCCCTGCCCGATGCCTGCGCAGTAGATCGCCCTCTCTGCACACGTGTGCAGCGGGAATTGGCGCCATGGCTGGCGAGTGCGGCGCTGGTTACGGCCAGTGCCGAAGCTGCGCTGGCAAGCAGCGCGAGCAATCCGGACTCGGCGCGTTTGCCACTCCCTAATGAGCGTGGCCAGACGCTGGACTCGACCTGGCAACTGGCTGCCGCGGGATTTGTTCAGTTAAGTCCCCTAGCACGTGTGAATGCAGGCGCCGTGGTCTACAGCGGACGCATCAGTCCTGCGGGCAGCTTCATCAGTCTGGGCGGGCCGCGTGCGCAGATCGAGGTAGGTTACCGCGAACGCTGGTGGTCACCCATGCATGACTCAGCATTACTGCAGTCCACCACAGCACCAGCCCTGCCCTCAGTGGGAATTGCCAATACCGAGCCACTGACACGCGCGCGGATCAGTTACGAAGCATTCGTGGGGCAACTCTCTTATAGCGACCGTATCGCATCAACCAGTGGTGGCTTGAGCAGTGGTCATCCGCTGCTGGCCGGTGGACGGATCAGCATCGAGCCAGTCCGCGGCTGGAGCATCAGCGGCGCACGCCTCATTGAGTACGGTGGCGCATCCCGTCCCTACGGTGCGCTGGATGCGCCGCGGTTGTTGATCAATGGCACGGGTAATCTCGGGACCCTGACCGCCAACGAATTGGGTAATGAAGAAGTCTCGATCTCCTCGCAGCTGACCGTACCGGGTACGCATCCAGTCTCGGTCTACATGGAATACGGTGCAGAGGACACTTTTCACGTCACCAGCTATCACTTCGGCAATGGCGCGTTGTCGGCCGGGATTTATCTGCCGCGCCTGACCCCCGCGACACAACTGCGCTATGAGTTCTCCAATTGGGAAGACGTTTGGTATGTCCATCATCTGTACGGCGATGGGCTTAAAAACTACGGCGTGGTGATGGGCAATTGGGCCGCCGATTGGCGCCGTCCCTCGGACTACGCGGGCGGCCAGAGCCACATGCTGGCGTTGGATTGGGATCGCACCGCTGACACGCGCTACAGCGCTGTCTACCGCACCACGCAGAACGCTTCCTACACCGGCGGGCACTATCAGCGCGCTCATCTGCTGGAGCTGACTCGACTGAAACCCTGGGGTCAGTTTGATGTGGCGCTCTCGGTGCAGGGCGGCGTCGATCCGTATGGCCACTCCTTTGGCCGACTCCAGAGTCAATTCAATTGGCGACCCGAATCGTTGCTGAGTCGCCAGCGCAGCACATCAGAGAGCGCGGCGCCCGCCTCCAACACACGCACCGGCGCGGGCGTGACCGTAGAGCGTTTTGTGGATGTGGGTCTCTACGCCGGTCAACTCCGCTACGAGCGCGATTCGTATGTGCTACCTACCATCCACACACAAGAAACCAACACTCACGTGGGGGTCGGCATCCGCCGCTCGGTCACGGCGCACGGCGACATGGGCGCGCGTATAGAGCTGGATCAGATCGCGGGCCATTCGATGCTGGAACTGCGCGCGCTGGACTATCGTTATCGCTTCACCGGTCAGTGGGCCGCTAGCGGGTTCTTTGGCTTTGCGCGCTACGACGTGAAGACACCGGCCCACGGCTTTTATCTCGGCGGCGGCATGCAGCGCCGCGAGATCTGGCCGGGCTGGGATTTGAATCTCGAGGCCCGATATCTCGATCGCATCGTGCGCAAGAAAATCACGCCGGGCGAAGTCACGCTCATCTGGCCCAATGAGTTCTGGTCGATGCTGGCCGGAACGGTCAGTCTCAGCCGGCGGCTTTGAACGTTGAGAGGCTGCAGGGGTGACTGACACCCCTGCAGCCGTCTATCGTGGTCCAACAACGACGCGAGGTCGTTAACGCGATGCGCCGATGGGCAGACTGAGTCGCGCGTTCACCGACGTACTTGAGTAGCCGGTGTTGCCACGCTGATAGCCCAGCGAGAGCTCACTGCGCAGACCCTTGCTGCTACCCACACGCAGACCGGCCTCGCCCTGCCACAGGTCGTTGGGGAATCCAAAGCCGGTGGCCGTGTAGCGCATATCGGGCACGTCGTTGTAGAACATTGTCTGACTCTGCGAACGATCGTAGATACGGCGGTACTCAGCCTTGAGCAACGGCGTGACCAGTCCGCCGCCGGAGAGGCGGATGTCGTACTGCCCGAGCACGCCGGCCAGCGCCGAGAACGAGCGGACGCTGGTGCCGTTGAACGTGAGCGCGAGCGTGGTCGGTGTGCGCTCGGCGTTCTCTGCATAGCCGTTGAGTGCCGAATCGATGTAATCGATCCCGATCTGCGGCTCGACGCTCAGCGCCCCACGGTTGAAGCGCATGCTCGCGGCCAGTGAGCCGAAGGTGCTTGAGCTCGAACGCTTGCCCGTGACAAAGGCTCCATCGAGCGCCACCCAGCGACGATTATCGAGCGAGTTTGTGCTCGAACCGAGGATCGCATCAAAGATCACACCCGAGAGGCGGTAGGTCGCATAGGCCGACACGGAGTGGCTGGTGCCATCGATGCGCGAGCCGAGCTTGTCCAGTCCGGCCAGATCATCGCCCAGTCCGAGGGCGAGACCACCAGCGAAGCGAGTGGAGAGCCGACCTTCGAGACCTAGGGTCACGCCGCGGGTTGTGAAGCGATCCACATCCACTGGCGCTCCGTGCTCAATGCCACCACCGACCCACAGCCCCACCGGTACGTTCCCGAACAGGCGCTTGGCCAGACAACTCTTGGCGCCTGCGTCGGCTGTATCACTGCTCTTGGCCTGCTCGGACTTAGCAGCCTCCTCGTCCTCTCGATGCGGGCTCTGAGCCGCTTTCTTGCCCTCTGCTCCGCTCTCGAATTTACGCATCGCAGCCAGATTCGGGTTCTGGGATGCCGCGCTGTTCTCAGTGAGCTGGAGTCTGCCACTGTTGCAGGCATCGAACTCGCCGTGGAGAGATTGGAGGTGCGAGGCGATATTGCCCATCTGGGCCTGAGCAAACTGTTGTGTCATCTGCGCCTGGCCCGTCAACAGGGCCCGCACCGTCTTGTCCTGCGCCGGGTCGGGACGCGCATTGACCGTCAGCGTGTAGGTCTTCCTGCCGGTGTGACCGACCGAGTCGGTGGCCAGCACGGTGAAGGTCGCGGTGGCGGCCGGGCTTCCGGAGAGTAGGCCGCTGGTGCTGAGCGTCAGGCCCGAGGGCAGCGTACCGCTCGCCACAGTCCAGGTGTAGGGCGCGATGCCGTTGGCCGCACTCAGTGTCTGGCTGTAGGCACCCTTGGCGCGCACAGACGGCAGCGTATCGGGGGTGATCGCCAGGGTGTTCTGGAGCGCGCTCACCGTGAGTGTGAAGCTACCCGAAGCGACCTGGCCGGCCGGGTCGGTGATCGTCACGGTATATCCCGTGCTGCCCCAACCCGCCGTGGGCGTACCAGCAATCGAGCCGGTGCTCGGATCGATCGTCAGTCCCGCGCTGAGTGCGGGGCTGATCGCATACGAGAGTGCGCCAGCGCCACCAACGCCCTTGACCGGAATGAAGGCCGTGAGCGCCGTACCTTCAGTCGCGGTCTGCGAAGCCACTATCACCTGTGCCGTGAGGGCTGGAACCACTTTCAACGAGACCTGAGCCACGGCCGAAGTGCCGGCCGCATTGGTCGCTGTATAGCTGAACCCGTCCAGACCCAAATACTGGGGGTCCGGGGTGTAGACAAAGACCAGTCGGGTTGTGGCGGCATGCCCGTTGAAGTAGCCGGCCGTGACGGCCTGCGTGGCCACCGTGACAGTACCGTGCGCCGGTTGCGCTACGACGGCCAGACTGGTGGGCGCACCACCGGAGATATTCGGGACGATGGTGGTCGAGTTGTTGGGACTGCCGCCACCACCGCTCGTGCCGCTGTTGCCCGCTGGCAGTGTCACCGGATTGGCCACAGGCGGCGCAATCGCGTTAACCGTCAGCGTGTAGCCCTGCGTATTCGAGGCCGCCGGAGTGCTGCCATCCGTCACCTTCAGCGTGAAGTTGCTCGAACCCGTCGTCGTAGGCGTACCGCTGAGCGTGCAACCACTGAGCGTGATACCGGCGGGCAGAGCACCGCCACTGAGGGCGCAGGTATAGCTGCCATAACCGCCCGTGGCCGTGATGATCTGGCTGTAAGCCACCCCTGCTCCCGCACCTGCGCCCAGCGAGGTCGGACTCAGGCTCAGCGTTGGCGGACTGACCGTGATGGTCACGGTAGCCGGTGCGGACGTGCCGGTCACGTTCGTTGCTGTGTAGGTGAACGAATCCGTGCCATTGAAGCCCACGTTGGGCAGATACGTGATGCTCGTACCCGAAGCAGTAGCGACACCCTTCGTGGGCTGAGCACCGATCGCCACACTCGTAGCCGCACCGCCGCTGAGGTTGAGAGTCACAGCACTTGCCGTGGCCGTCGCGCCACTGCCAATGTTCTCCGCTACCGTTGCACTCCCCGCACCGGCCACCGGGAGCGCCGGGCTGACAGCAAGTGTATAGGCCTGTGACTTGCTTACGACCGGCGAACTGCTATCGCTCACACTGATAATGATGTTCGCTGCGGCCGAAGCGCTGGGTGTGCCGCTGATCATACAACCGCTGAGCGTCAGACCCGCCGGCAAGGTGCCCGTGGTCACCACACAGGTGTTGCTGCCATAACCACCCGTGCTGGTGATCGCCTGGCTATAGGCCGCGCCAATTGTTCCCTGCGGGAGCGAAGCCGGGCTCACACTCAGGTTGGTGGGTTTGATGGTGATCGTCACGGTCGCGGGCGCTGACGTAGCCGTCACGTTTGTCGCGGTATAGGTGAACGTGTCCGTGCCGTTGAAGCCCGGGTTGGGCAGATACGTGATGCTCGTACCCGAAGCAGTAGCGACACCCTTCGTGGCCTGAGTGCCGATGGCGACACTATCGGCAGCACCACCACTGAGGTTCAGTGATACCGCAACCGGCGTGGCCGTCGCACCACTACCAAGGTTCTCCGACACCGTCCCGCTCACCGCACCGACCACCGGGGGCGGCGGGTTGACGGTGAGTGTGTAGGCCTGCGCCGTGTTCACCACCGGTGTACTGCTGTCAGTCAGGGTGATGGTGATGTTCGCGCTCGTGACCACCGTCGGCGTACCGCTGATGGTGCAACCGGTCAGCGTCAGGCCCGCAGGCAAGGTGCCAGAGGTGACTGCACAAGCGGTGCTCCCGTAACCGCCCGTGGTAGTGATCGCTTGGCTATAGCTCGTGCCAGCGATGGCAACGGGGAGTAAGGCCGGGGTCACGCTCAGCGTTGGCGCACTCACCGTTACCGTCACCGTCGCGGGCGCGGACGTACCACTCGTGTTTGTCGCGGTGTAGGTGAATGTATCAGTGCCATTGAAGCCGGCATTGGGCAGATACGTGATGCTCGTGCCCGAAGCAGTAGCGACACCCTTCGTCGCCTGCGTGCCGATCGCCACACTCGCGGCCGCGCCACCGCCACTGAGGGCCAAGTTGATCGTGCTGGCGGATGCACTGCCCGTGTTCTCATTGATGGTCACATTCACAGAACCAGCCACAGGTGCCGCAATCGCACGCGTGACCGTCAGCGTATAGCTCTGTGTCGTTGTCCCATCAGCCGCCGTCACCACCGTCGTGATCGTGTTGGATCCGACACTCAGGCTGATCGCACCACTGGCCGAACCAGAGCTGACCGTCGTCCCGTTCACCTTCACTGTGGCCGTACTATCCGTGACCGTCGGAGTGACCGTGATCGAGCTGGTCGCATTACTCACCGAGGTCGTGTACGCGCTCGTCGTGCTGGCAAAGCTCGGCGAGAGCGTCCCGCTCGACAGCGCCAGATTCGAGAGCGTCGCCACCGTGCTCGCCGCTAGATAGGAAGAGCACA
>CANGBB010000006.1 GCA_947452065.1 Gammaproteobacteria bacterium | reverse complement strand
GCATCGCGTCTTTCGCGCTGCAGCCAGATCTGCCGAACACGTTGCGGCGCGCGCAGCAACAGGGCACGCACCGGATGCAAACCATACACTCGCTCAGACATCATCAAGCTCCAGATCAACCATCCCCTCAACCGGGCGGACTGCCGTCACGCACACAACAACGCGCTGACCGGGGCTAAAACGTCGACCGGAACTGCGACCAATCCACTGCGCCCCATCGCGACTCATCTGATAGACATCGTCGTTCAGCGCCGTGAGATGCAGCAGCCCATCGACGCCAACGTCGAGCAGCTGCACGAAGCAACCGAACTCGGTGACCGTCGTGATCAGTCCGCTGAAATTCTGGCCAATGCGCTCGCGCAGGTAAACACATTTCAGGAAGGTATCGACATACCGGCCCGCTTCATCAGCGCGCTTCTCGAGCCGCGACAAGTCGGCTCCGTCGATCACCAGTGCATCATTGTCAGGCAGCGAATCGCGCCCCTGCTCGCCGAGCATCGCTCGAATCGCCCGATGGATCATCAGGTCGGGATAGCGGCGGATCGGTGAGGTGAAATGAGCGTAGTCGCGCAACGCCAGCCCGAAATGCCCAATGTTCTCGGGCTGATACATCGCCTGGGCGAGCGATCGCACCACCAGCGTCTCGACAAAGGGTCGCAGCGCCGCATCACGTACGCGCGGGGCGATAGCTGCCAGATCACGGGTCTGCAGCGCCTCCGCGGCCGGCAGTTGCAGACCAATATTCAGTACCTTCAGTGTGTCCTGCAGGACCTTCAGCTTGCGCTCTTCAGGCTGCGCGTGCACCCGATACAGCGCCGGAATACGCGCCTTGCGCAGTTGCTGGGCCACGGCCACATTGGCCAGCACCATGCACTCCTCGATCAGGCGGTGGGCGTCATTGCGCGCGTCAAAGCGAATAGCGTGCACATGCTCCCCGGCCGAGATCTCGAAGTTCGCCTCAGGCGCATCGAAATCCAGCGCGTGCCGCCGGCCACGCGCCTTCTTGAGCGCCTCGTAAACATGGACCAGAGGCTCGAGCCTCTCGACCAGCGGCCCCAGCGCCGCACGTGCGCTCGTATCGCGATCGAATAGCGCGGCATGTGCCTGCGTGTAGGTCAACCGCGCCGCAGAGCGCATCACCGCTGCATAACAGCGCGTGTCGGTCAGCACACCACGCTTGCTGATCCGCATGTCGGCGACCATGCACAAGCGGTCGACATGAGGCTTGAGCGAGCAAAGCTCATCAGACAGCGCAGGCGGCAACATAGGCAGCACGCGGGTCGGGAAATACACTGAAGTCCCGCGCTCTCGAGCCTCGGTATCCAGTCGAGTCCCAGGGCGCACGTAATAACTGACATCCGCGATCGCAACCAGCAGACGGAATCCGTCGTCGATCACCTCGGCGTAAACCGCATCATCGAAGTCGCGCGCGGTTTCACCGTCAATAGTCACCAGCGGCAAATCGCGCAGGTCGATCCTTCGCTTGGCTTCAGCGGCATCCACTGTGGTGCCCCAGCGCGTAGCCTCACGCTGTACTTCGGGGCTGAACTCAGTGGACAAACCAAAACGGGCGATGGCCGCTTCACTGGCCATCTGCACTGCACGGTCGGGGTCCAGTCGGATACGAACCGCAGCTCGGCTGAGAGTTTCGTCCGGCGCGTAATCGACGACCACCGCAATGACCCAATCGCCGGGATGCGCACCGCCTGCATCGGCAGTTTCCACCCGGCACACCAGATTCATGCGTCGGTCCGCTGCACGCACGCGCAACTCGGCACCGGCACGCTCCACGACGCCGAGGAAGGCGCGGGTGCCTCGCTCCACGATGGACAGGACGCGGCCGCTAAAACGCCCGCGATAATCGGAGCTGACCTCGACTCGTACTCGGTCGCCGTGCAGGATGCCGCGCATCTGCTCAGGGGGCAGAAATACGTCCTGCTCCTGACCGGGCACCCGGACGAACCCGAATCCGGCCCGATTGGCCGTCACCGTCCCTTCCAAGGCGCCAGCACGCCCGGCCTTTCCGCCTTTGGCCGCAGCGCCTTTGCCACTGCCCGGCCCTCGCCCGGCCGCCCTTCCGCCCGTCCGGCTACGCGATCGAGCACCGATTGATGAACGCCTCAATTGACAGTCCTCGATCCCTTACGTACATTGCGCCGCCCACCCGAATTGCCCAGGTGGCGGAATTGGTAGACGCACTAGTTTCAGGTACTAGCGGGTAACACCGTGGAGGTTCGAGTCCTCTCCTGGGCACCACTGGTTTCACAGTAGCAGCTTTTGGCTGCACTGGCGGGGAACCTCAGTCGATCAGCCGCGCCGCTGTCAGTCAGCCGCTTGGCGCAATTCAGCCACGGCCTGACGCAGCCTTCGTCGCAGATCCGAGGTCGGCAGATTGGCCAGGTTGTGAGGCCACTCTAGTCTGCTTTCACCGGCTAGATCCAGATGGCCGCGCAGCTCACCCAGCATTTCCGGACCCGCTACGAGCACCAGCTTTGCCGTTGGTTCGCGCGTGAGCAGCGGCGCCAACTCACGGGCAATCTTTCTGACGAAAAGCTCGGTGGCATGCTGACGCAGGGTGTGCGCGGACTCGAATGCCGTGCGCCGGCCGTCACCCCCACCCACTCCGCGACCCGGTGCCGATGAACCCAGGTCGCGTTCGTGACCATGACCGGCCGGGTTTTCCAGACGTATCAGCTCATCGAGATCGGCTTCCACTCCAGGCACACGGAAAACGCGGGCCGAAGCATGATCAGCCACCAAAACAAGATGCGTATTCATCGAACTCTCCAGACAGCGTCCTGAGTTCGATATTAGGTGCGGCCCACAACCGGCGGCATGGGTACTTGCCGCAGCCACCCGAGCGAAGGGTTCAGCGAACGGGCGCGTCGCCGGCGGGGGGCTGCGCAGCCATGCTACGGAGCTTTTCACCGTAGCCCTCGTCGCGCAGAAATTTCTCGAGCGTCGTGATCTGTGGAAACTCTTTCTTCAGCTGCACCGTGTCGTACGGCAGATCATGCTCGGCGTAGAAGCGCGCATTGACATTGGCCGGCCCGCTGGGCTGATCAAACGGCACCACGCTGTACTTGATGTCGAGACCTGAGAGACGGCTGAGCAAGCTCGCCACCTGCTGACCCGTGAGCGGATCAGCCGATAGATTGACCTCACGACGATTCCACTTCCGCGGATCAGCAAACGCAGCAGCCGTGACCAGACCCATGTCGTAGCAGGAAAAGAAGTGATTGAGCGTGGCTCCGGTACCCGGACTCATCACACCCTGCGTCAACACCCGCTGCATATCTGCGGGTCGAATGAAATTCTCCATCATCTGGGGGATGCGCAAGGTGGTGTAGGAGTAACCGCTGTTACGCAGATACAACTCCAAACCGCGCTTGCTGCGATCAGCATTCGCCTCGAAGCCGGACTCAGGATCCGCCAGCCGCGCGGTGGTCAGCACGATGTGCTTAACACCGGCGCGATGCGCGGCATCAAAAGTGAACTTCGCGGCATCGAGGTAATCCGTCACGCGCTCAACAATGTTGATGAACAGAAAGTCGACGCCTTTCAGTGCGGCCTCAATGCTGGCGTGATCAGTAAAGTCGCCCTTGACCATCTGCACACCGCGTTCGGTCCAGACCTTGGCCTTGGCCGCTTCCGGATCACGGGTCAGGCCCCGCACCCGATAACCCTTTTCGAGTAGCGCCCGCGCGACACCACCGCCCTGGGTTCCTGTGATCCCAGTCACCAGCACTAGCGAATTAGAGGGCGCCGGTGAAATGGTCGCCGCCGTCACAGCAGATCGATCTGCGCCAGCGGCGCTGCAAGCGAAAGGCGTCACGATGGTCGCCAAGAAGGCGACCATCGCTGTCATCCAGTTTCTAACCCGCATTCCCTTGCCCGTCACTGAACTAGCTCCCTGCTTACAGACTACGGTGCCTGCTGGGCTCTCTTTTCAGGCTCCTTGAACCCGGACTCACCCGGCAGCACATGGTGCGTGTTGCCACTGGCATCCTGCACGACATTGTTGTTCTCGTTGCAGGAATACATGCGAACGCGTAGATCGGCGGGATCCTTCACACGAGTGAAACGGAAGGTCACATTCCAGGGCTTGGTCAGAGCGACCTTGTCGTAGACCGTCATCTGGTTCTCGATGACATCCGCACTAACTTTACGGATGCGCTCGATGGTGTTGACCTGATCACTGTAGGCGGCGCCAGAGCGATCCCAGGTTCCCTCTTTGTTGTCTACCGTATGGACGACCAGCGTATCGCCATCCCAGAACCCGATCGAATCGCCCTCATACAGAGGATAAGCCTCATCGCGTGGCGTATGACCGCGGCCATCGGTGTAGATACGGCGCACCTCGCTCTGCTCCTCATTGATCATCCAAACCACACTGGGAGAGAGAGCAAACTCCTTCAGATAATGCGACACCGTCCAGCGCGGGAAACCGGCAGGGATGCAGTTGGACACATAGTCCCAGTCGATCCCCTTGACCCGATCCTTCAGGACCTGGATCGCCTTCGCCTCATACTCCGGACTCAGGGGTGCAGCTTGTTTACTACTCTCCGTTGGGTTCCGTGGACTGGTGCGGACCGTCAGCTTGCCGTCTGTGGACAGCCGGTAATAGGGTAGATAATCCGGACTGCCGGTCCACACTCCCGACCAGTCAGGGAGACTGGCAGCAGTGACCGGCTTCTTGCTGGCGCGCGCCTTCATGGCCTGGAACGCCGCCCAAGATTCACTGAAATCCGCAGTCTGTGCAGCCGCTCCCTGAACGAGGAAAACACTGGCCAGGCTGGTGAGGAAAGCGAGCCGCAGGGACCTGCGCATCAGCGACCGGCTCATTGCGTCGGCCCCGGGCCGCCGCCCTCGGGTGCCAGCGCCACGACGCTGCCGTCCGCCCGGGTCACATTAATAATCTGGCCGCCATTGCGTCCATCACGGAGCGGCGCAGCCTGAACAACCACTTTCGACCCAGGGGCAAAGGAGCTGACCTTGACGCCCATGCGCACCAGCTGCGAGGGAGAAAGAGTCTCGAATGACCAGAGCGCACCATCCGAAGAATTATTGACCCGGAGCCAAGAATGCGGATTGGTGAACTCGAACTTCTCAACGGTGCCAGTCACGGTCACACGCTTGGAGGTATCGAACATCGCATGGGAGTGATGCGCGCCGGCCGGAAGTCCGACCGTCAGCAGAGCGACCACTCCACTCAGAAAAAAGATCGGTTTGAACATGATGTGCCTCTTCGATTGATCAGCAGTCACTTAAATCAAATGAACCGTGCGGGAATTACTTTGCTTTGGCCGGAAAAACGGTACGCAACCATTCCTGCACGGGTCTGGAAACGGATTGATCACTGGTGTTGACAGAGAATATTTCCGAGAAATGATCATGCCCCTTCGCCAGCAAAGTCGTTGGACAAGTGCTGGATTTGCAGAGCGCATCGTGAATGAGCGTGACGTATTCCGGGCGATCGAGCGGATCACCGTCGGCGGCGGCCAGCAGCAGCGGGACGGACAGCTTCTGTAGACCGGGCAGCGATGACTGCGCCAGCAGCACCGCCGCATCGGGCACCGCCTGTCCAGCGCCACCGCCACGTCCCGGCTGCATCGCCTTGACCGGAGCAATGTTGTAGCTGCCCGAATGCAGGATGGCACCGCTTAGCCCAATCCCGCCGGCGGGGTAATACTCCTGGTGAGACAGATAAATGGCCAGCGCACCGGCGCCGAGCGAATGTCCCCAGACGATGATCTTGGTTGGATCGCCGCCATATTTTTTGATGTTGGCCTGCACCCAACCGATGACGGCCGAGATGTTCTTGGCACCGGTATCCCAACTGACGCCCTGCCCCGACTCGCGGCTCATGTTGACGCCGACATACCCTTGGTCAACCGCCCAGAGCAGTACGTTGTCGTAGAACAGGTACCCCTCGACTTCCTTGCGGTTGCCCGGACCACCCGGCACGAAAACGATCACCGGCCGCGCAGCACCGCCAGCGGCATGGGGCATGGCGACATCCAGAAGGTTGCGCGCCGCCGGGCCGTATTGCAGATCACGCACGAAATGAGCGCGCTGATACGGCTCGGTCTCGTGTTGGCTGGCATAACGCTTGGCCGTGCCGGGCGGATCGAAAACGATCGCCGCTGCGTTGCCTGCACTACCGCTGCTGGCTGGCTGACCCTGGGCGAGCGCAAGAAGCGGCAACGAGGCCACCATGCCAATGGCAAGCGCCCAACGCGCGGCTCGATTCATGTCCTTTGACCCCCAATTATTATGCTGGCGCCACCTCTAAGGGCGCCGTGGCACTGATGATACGACCTTCGGAACCGGTCACCTGATTTATTACGCATTTGCCATTTTTTCAATATGGGAATCTGAGTCGGAGGCAGCCCGGAGCCACTCGACCACCGGCCCCTCTTCCAGCCGATTTGAGAACCGTTGCCCGCCTGTCGTACACTTTTTGGGATAACCGGCTGCGACAGCGCAGCTTTTTCCAACAAGTCTCTCTCACGGGGAACAGACACTAATGAATCAGCCATCACCGCAGAACGCTCAGGCCGCCGCCGCCCCGCAACAGAACGGGTCGCGAGGCGCTGCCTTCGCGATGTTCGGACTGCTGCTCATCGCCTATGTCCTGATGTCGGCCGACCGCTATCTCGTTAGCGCCTTCGGCAAGCAAATCCAGGAGGCGCTGAGCCTCTCCGGGCCCCAGCGGGGAACCTTGACCACCATTTTCACACTGGGTCTGGGCATTGCCGGACTGCCGGCAGGCTGGCTGATCGCCCGTTCGTCGCGCAAGACGGTTCTGATGACGGGCATTGTCATCTTCTCGCTGGCCACCGCGCTCGCCACCATGGCGGGCGGATTCGGCAGCATGTTCAGCTACCTCGTCCTGCAGGGCATCGGCATGGCCATGCTGGCCACCAGCATGTTCTCGCTGGCTAGCAGCTACTTCGCCAAGAACCGCGTGGCTGCGGTGGGCGCGGTCAATGTCTGCTTCGGGCTTGGTGCCATCGTTGCGCCGATCATCATCAGCTTCCTCGCAGCCAGCTCCAAGACCTGGCAGGAAACGATGCAGACCTTCGCGGCCTTTGGCATCGTTCTGGTCGTACTGATCGCAGTGACCGTTCGTCCCTGGTTCAGCGAGACCCAACACGCCGCCCATTACAACGAAGGCACCGGCGGCGCCGAAACCCTTAAGAACCGCAACACCATCATTCTGGCGGTGCTGAGCATCATCTACGGCCTGAACGTCTACGGCTTCATCGGCTCCTACCCAACCTTCCTCCAGAAGACCGAGGGGTACGACCTGCCTGGCGCCATCACCATGATCAAGTTCTTCGGCTATGGCTCGCTGCTGTCCATCTTCGGCGGCATGCTGGGAGACAAGTTCTCGCCCAAGTGGGTCATCATCATCTTCTCGGTGCTGGCCGTCATCCTCGGCGCCACCCTGTTCATGCCGGGTCTGAGCGTATCGGCACACAAGTGGCTGGCGTTCTCCTACGGCATCGTCGGACCGGCAGTGCTCTACACCAACCTCGCCGGCGCCCACATCAAGGCCCTGCGCCGTAACCTCTCGCGCCTCGGCTCGAGCATGTTCGTCTCGTCCATCTATGCGGGCGCGGCCTGCGGCGGATTCCTGATGAGCTATCTCGCCGAGCGTTTCAGCTGGCAGCAGGCAGCCTACATCCAGATGTCGCTGCTCACGCTGATCGGCACGGTGCTGGCACTGGGCCTTCGCACCAACGAGATGTCGAAGTAACACCGACATTTTCTCTGAGGCAAAAGAAACGGGGACGCCAGCGCGTCCCCGTTTTTTTTCAGCCAGCGATCTGATGCCCATCCCTTCCTCGGGGTGGCCCACTTCCGGACGGGTGGTCAGATCAGATCGAATCGATCTAGGTTCATGACCTTAGTCCAAGCTGAAACGAAGTCACTCACAAACTTGCCGCGACTGTCGTCCTGCGCATACAGCTCGGCCAGCGCCCGAAGCTGTGAGTTGGAGCCGAAGACGAGATCCACCCGTGTCGCCGTCCAGCGCAGCGCGCCGGATTGTCGGTCACGCCCCTCGTAGGCATTGGCACCCGTTGGTTTCCATGCCGTGCTCATATCGACCAGATTGACGAAGAAATCATTGGTCAACTGCTCCAGTCGATGCGTGAACACCCCGTGACTGACCCCGCCATGATTGACGCCCAGCACACGCAGGCCACCCACCAACACCGTCATTTCGGGTGCCGACAGGGTCAGCAGCTGAGCACGGTCGAGCAACATTTCCTCAGGCGAAACCTTGTAGCCAGCCTTGACGTAGTTTCGGAAGCCATCGGCATACGGCTCGAGAACCTCGAAAGACTCGACGTCAGTTTGGGCCTGAGAGGCATCCATTCGCCCCGGCGTGAACGGCACTTCGATCTCGAAGCCGGCCGCCTTTGCAGCAGCCTCGATACCCACACCACCAGCGAGAACGATCAGGTCGGCGAGCGATACCTTCTTGCCGCCTTTGGCATCGGCGTTGAAACTCCGCTGGATGCCTTCGAGCACGGAGAGCACCTTGGCGAGCTGCGCCGGCTGGTTGACCTCCCAGTCCTTTTGAGGAGCCAGTCGGATACGCGCACCGTTGGCACCACCGCGACGATCGGACCCACGGAATGTGGAAGCTGAGGCCCACGCCGTGGCGACCAACTGGGAAACCGGCAGCCCGGAGGCCAGCACCCGCGCCTTCAGCAACGCGATATCCGCAGAATCGATGAGCGCGTGATTCACCGCTGGAATCGGATCTTGCCAGATCAAATCTTCGGCCGGCACCTCCGGTCCGAGGTACAAACGCTTAGGTCCCATATCCCGGTGCGTCAGCTTGAACCAAGCACGAGCATACGCATCGGCAAACTCAGCCGGATTGGCGAGGAAGTGACGGGCAATCTTTTCGTAGGCGGGATCGAAGCGCAGTGACAAATCAGCCGTCGTCATCTGCGGCGGATGCTTCTTGCTCGCATCATGCGCATCGGGAATCATGTCTTCCGCAGCGACGTTCTTAGCCTGCCACTGGATGGCCCCGGCGGGACTCTTCACCTGCTCCCATTCGTACTTAAACAGCGTCGTGAGATAACCCATATCCCATCGCGTGGGATGAGGCTTCCATGCTCCCTCAAAGCCGCTGGTGGTGGTGTCCCCAGCCTTGCCGCTGCCATGCCGATTAATCCACCCAAAGCCCATTTCTTCCAGCGGTGCGCCCTCAGGCTCCGGACCAACCAATGCCGGATCACCAGCGCCGTGCATCTTTCCGAAAGTATGCCCACCCGCCACCAGCGCTACGGTCTCGTAGTCATTCATGGCCATGCGCGCAAAGGTTTCGCGCACATCACGCCCTGACGCGACGGGATCCGGCTTGCCATCCGGTCCTTGAGGGTTCACATAGATCAACCCCATCTGCACCGCCGCCAGCGGGCTCTCCAGCTCCCTCTCACCACTGTAACGGCTGTTGGGCTTGTCGCTGGTTGCCAGCCAATCCTTCTCCGGGCCCCAGTAGATGTCTTCTTCCGGTGCCCAGATGTCCTCTCGTCCACCACCGAAACCAAAGGTCTTGAAGCCCATGGTTTCCATGGCCACATTGCCCGCGAGGATGAATAAGTCGGCCCAGGAAATGGCGTTGCCGTATTTTTTCTTGATTGGCCAGAGCAAACGGCGCGCCTTGTCGAGATTGCCGTTATCCGGCCAGCTATTCAGCGGTGCAAAGCGCTGATTGCCGGTATTGGCACCACCACGACCATCGGCGGTTCGATAGGTGCCCGCTGCGTGCCATGCCATACGGATGAACAAGCCACCGTAGTGACCCCAATCGGCCGGCCACCAATCCTGCGAACGGGTCATGAGCGCCGCAAGCTCTTTCTTCAGACCGACGTAGTCCAGCTTGCTGAACGCCTCTGAATATTTGAAGCCTGTACCCATCGGGTTGGATACCAGCTGATGCTGGTGCAGGATCGAAAGGTTTAGTTGCTTTGGCCACCACTGGGCATTGGATTGAGCGCCGTGCGTAGCACGCGCACCACCAGCTGCGTGGAAGGGGCACCGGGAGTCAGAAGCGGGCTTGCTCATGGATATTCTCCTACTCGAAGCGGTAACCAGGACCGACTTCAGAGTACCCCTCGGGCGCGAGCAAACTCTATTCGATTAAATACATATTTCCGATAGATGAACTCTATCAGCCGTGAGAACGGAACAAGACGAGCGATAGGCGGAAATGTCGCCCGCTCCCGTAACTAGCGGGAGCAGCAAGAATTTGAACAAGGGAAGATTGGTAGCGGGGGTAGGATTTGAACCTACGACCTTCGGGTTATGAGCCCGACGAGCTGCCAGACTGCTCCACCCCGCACCAGGGAGGCGCGCATTCTACACGAACAGGCTGCCCTGCCAAGCTGTTCCGTCAGCCGGCATAGACCGACTGACGCTGTGTTCAGCCAATCAGCCCAGAACAGAGTCTGAGCAATGCACCGGGCAGAATGCCCAACGCCAACAAGGCAATGCAATTGAGCGCCAGAACGAGTCGCGGCATGGTTTGCTGCTCGACACCCGGGGCGTCGGTACCCGGCTCGAAATACAGGTACCAGACCACGCGCAGGTAATAGAAGGCACCAATCACTGAGGTGAACATGGCCAGCAACGCCAACCAGAGGTAATGGCTGGCCAACAGCGCCTGGATGACCCACAGCTTGGCCCAGAACCCTGCGAACGGCGGGATGCCCGCTGTCGAGAGCATGGTGACAGCCAGGAGCACTGCGAGGCGCGGATCGCGCGCGGCCAGACCCTTGTAGTCGTCGAGCGATTCCGCCTCGCCGCTCACGCGTGCTGCGAGCAGCACACAACCAAAGGAGGCAATGGCGGTCAGGATGTAGATCAGGGTGTAGTTCAATGCACTGGCGTAGCCCGCGCTATTGGCGGGAACGAAGCCCAGCAGAAGAAACCCTACGTTGGCTATCGCCGAATAGGCGAGCATCCGGCGAATACTGGTCTGCGCAATGGCAACAACGTTGCCCAGGATCAGGGAAAGCACCGCAACAATCGTCAGCATTTGGCTCCAAGCGTGCGGATCGCCCTGCAGCCCGTGGGCCAGGAGGCGGAAGGCCAGCGCAAAAGAGGCCAACTTGGGCGCCGTGGCCAGCAGCAACGCCACACTGGCCGGCGCACCGCTGTAGACGTCCGGGACCCACATGTGGAAAGGCACGGCACCGAATTTGAAGGCCACCGCCACAACGATGAATGCGATAGCGATGATGAGTCCTGCACTGGACGCTGCGTCGAGTGAGAACGCCGTGGCTGAGAGTCGATCGAGGTCTAGGGTGCCTGTCAGACCGTACAGCAACGAGATGCCATAGAGCATGACGCCCGAGGCGATGGCGCCGAGCACGAAATACTTAATAGCAGCTTCGGCAGCGACTCCATTGTCGCGATCGAAGGCCACCAGCGCATACAAAGACAGGGACAGCAGCTCGACGCCGATGTAAATGGTCAGCAGGCTGTTGGCCGAGGCAATGACACAGATACCCAGCAGCGCCGTCAGTGAAAGGACGTAATACTCCCCGCCGCGGATGCGATTGCGCTCTAGATAGGCCTCGCCGTAGAACAGCCCCAGCCCAACGGCAAGGAATGCACAAAGCTTAAGCCAGACTGCCAGCGGATCGGCGACGTAGAGCCCACCAAACACCAGCGTCCGGACCGTAACATGCCCATAGCCCAAGGTGAGCGCAGCACAAACAGCCAGCAGAACCAGACTGGCAGTGGCCGTCAGACCGCGGCGCGAGCCAGCAAACACATCGATCATCAAGAGCGCGCAGATGGCGCCCGCGAGAGATATTTCCGGGATGGCGGGCAGCATGCTGGCCCAGGTGGTGGTATCCATGATCTGCCTATTCAACCTACCGGAATCTTAGACACGACGATCTGCTCGACCAGATGCTTCACCGAACTCTCCATCACATGGGTGACTGGCGCCGGCCACAGACCCAGCAGTAGCACTGCTGCCGCAAGCACGCCCAGAAGCAGGAATTCGCGCCCGTTCACATCTTCCATCGTGGCAACGTGATCATTTCCGATCGGACCGAAAACCACGCGCTTGACCAACCAGAGCGTGTAGGCCGCACCGAGGATCAGAGTGACCGACGCAAAGAAGGCGTACCAGAAGCTGGCCTTGAAACTGGCGAGAATCACCATGAATTCGCCGACGAAGCCAGAGGTGCCCGGTAGACCGGAATTGGCCATACCGAAGAACACCATGAACGCCGCAAACTTGGGCATGACATTGACCACGCCGCCATAGTCTCCGATCTCACGGCTGTGCAATCGGTCGTACAGCACTCCGATACAAAGAAACAGTGCGCCGGAGATGAGTCCATGCGAGATCATTTGCATCATGGCGCCTGAGAGACCCATCACCGCACCACTCAGAGTTCCAGTGCCCGCCTGGATATCGAAGGCGATGAAGGAACCCAGCGTCACGAAACCCATGTGCGCGATTGATGAATAGGCAATGAGCTTCTTCATGTCGGTCTGGGCAAGCGCAACAAATCCGATATAGACCACAGCGATCAGCGAAAGCCCAATGACCAGCCAATCCAGTTCGCGACTGGCGTCAGGCGTAATCGGCAGACTGAAGCGCAGGAAGCCGTATCCGCCCATCTTCAGCATGATCGCTGCAAGGATCACAGAACCGCCGGTTGGAGCCTCGACGTGGGCGTCCGGAAGCCAGGTGTGCACCGGCCACATCGGCACCTTGACCGCGAAAGCCAGCAGGAAGGCGAGGAAAATCCAGCGCTGCTCCACCAGGGTCAATGGCAGCGCCTGCAAGCCCGCAACGCTGTACTCACCGGACTTCAGATGCATGTAGATCAGCGCTACCAGCATGAAGACCGAGCCGAGGAAGGTGTAAAGGAAGAACTTCAGCGTCGCATACACACGTCGCGGCCCACCCCATACGCCGATGATGATGAACATCGGGATGAGCATGGCTTCCCAGAAAAAATAGAACAGCAATGCGTCCATGGCCGCAAATACGCCGACCATCAGGCCCTCAAGGATCAGGAAGGCAGCAAAATACTGCGCGGGCCGCTTCTCGATCACCGTCCAGCCGGCGATCACGACAGGAATGGTCATGAAGGTCGTCAGCAGGATCAGCGGCATCGAGATACCGTCGACGCCCAGCAGGTATTCGGCGTTGAGGCTGGCGATCCAGGGCATCCGTTCGACGAACTGCATCGCCGGAGTGCCAGGGTCGAAGCCGGTGTAGAGCGGAATGCTCAGCACGAAGGTTGCGACGGCCGTTAGCAATGCGACCCAGCGAGCCATCGGTGCGCGCTGATCGCCGAGCAGCAGCACGAGAGCACCGCCAATGACGGGCAGCCAGATCAGGATCGACAACAAGTGTTGGTTCAGCATCATGTCAGAGCCTGTAGAGGAACAGTCCGACCAGAATCACGAGACCCGTGATCATCCAGAAGGCGTAGGAGTAGAGGTAGCCGCTCTGCACGACCCGAACCAGTAGCGCTGCCCGCCCGACCGACTTCGCCGATCCATCGACCAGAATGCCGTCGATCAGGGCACGATCACCACCGCGCCACAGAGCTCCGCCCAGCAGGCGACTGCACCGGGCGATGACGTTCTCATTGAACCAGTCGAAGTAGTACTTGTTATCAAGCACACGTCGCACCGGTGCCAACACGCCAGCGATACGGTCCGCGGCCGCTGGGTTCTGGAGGAACAAATACCAGGCTGAAATCACGCCGAGTGACGCCAGCGCAAACGGCAGACTGGTCAAGGCATGCAGGGCAAAGGCTACGGGACCGCTGAATTCGGCACCCATCTCCCCGACGACATCATTGGACTCGCGCACGAAGATTGCGCCGCCAAAGTAATCACCGAACAGAAGCGGCCCGATGGTGAGGTATCCGATTAACAGAGAGGGAATCGCCAGTGCGACCAGCGGCGCCTTCATGTTCCAGCCGACGTCATGGAAATGCTCAGCGGCATGATGATCCATGCGCTCCTTGCCGAAGAACACCATGAAGATTTGACGGAAGGTGTACAGCGCCGTGACGAACACGCCCGCCATGACACAGAAATAAGCGTACCCAGCTCCGGCCCGATGCGACTCACCCACCGCTTCGATCAGCGCGTCTTTGGAGTAAAAGCCGGAAAAGAACGGCGTGCCAATCAAGGCCAGCGCACCGATCAGGCTGGTCCAGTAAGTGACGGGCATACGTTTTCGCAAACCGCCCATCTTGCGCATGTCCTGCTCGTGGTGCATGGCAACGATGACCGCACCGGCAGCCAGAAACAGCAACGCCTTGAAGAAGGCATGCGTCATAAGGTGGAAGATTGCCACCTTGTAAGCCGACACACCCAGAGCCACCGTCATGTAACCGAGTTGCGAGAGCGTGGAATACGCTACCACCCGCTTGATGTCATTGTTCACGATGCCGAGAAAGCCCATGAACAGAGCGGTAGTGGCACCAATTACTAGCACGAACGAGAGCGCGGTGTCGGAATACTCGAACAGCGGCGACATGCGCGCCACCATGAAGATACCCGCGGTCACCATGGTGGCCGCGTGGATCAAAGCTGAAATTGGCGTCGGGCCTTCCATCGAGTCGGGCAGCCAGACATGCAAAGGCACCTGGGCCGACTTACCCATCGCACCAATGAAGAGGCAGATGCAGATCACTGTCATCGCGCTCCAAGGGTGCCCGCCGAAGAGCGTAATGGTCTTGCCCGCAATCGAAGGCGCGGCCGCAAAAGCAGCGTCGTAATTCAGCGAACCGGTGAAATACAGCACTCCGGCAATGCCCAACAGGAAGCCGAAGTCGCCCACGCGATTGACCAGAAATGCCTTCAGGTTGGCAAAAATGGCGCTGGGCCGGGTGTACCAGAAGCCGATCAGCAGGTAGGAGACAACACCCACCGCCTCCCAACCGAAAAACAATTGCATGAAGTTGTTCGCCATCACCAGCATCAACATGCTGAACGTGAACAGCGAGATATAGCTGAAGAAACGCTGGAACCCAGCGTCATCGTGCATATAGCCGATGGTGTAGACATGCACGCACAGCGAGACGAATGTCACCACGACCATCATCAGCGCTGTCAGCTTGTCGACCAGAAACCCCACCTGCAGCGTGACACCGTCAGTTGCCAACCATTGATAGACGGTGCCGTTGAAAGGCTCCACCCCACCAATCAGAAGATCGCGCAACACCGTGCAGGCCAGGAAGCAACTGGCCGCGACACCGAGAATGGTGAGGCCGGCCGCCATAGCGCGCCCGATGAGCTTGCCGAACAGGCCGGCGATGACGGCCGCCAGCAGAGGCAAAAGGGGAATTGCGAGTAGCAGGCTTGGGTTCATGATCAGCCGCGCAGCTTGTTCAGTTCTTCAACGTTGATACTGCGCCGCTCACGGAACAGCACCACCAGAATGGCTAGGCCGATGGCCGACTCAGCCGCCGCCACGGTCAGGATGAAGAACACGAACACCTGTCCGTCGATCTGTCCGAGGTAGCGAGAAAAGGCCACGAAATTAAAATTGACCGCCAGCAGAAGCAGCTCCAGGCACATGAGCAGGAGCAACACGTTCTTGCGATTGATGAAGATACCGGCCACCGACAGCGCAAACAGGAGCGCAGAGAGGGTAAGCATGTGTCCGAGGGTGATCATTGAGGCCGCTCCGCGTCCATTTTGACGATGCGGATCCGTTCACTGGCACGCACCGCCACCTGGGCTGAAATGTCCTGTACGCGCAGCCCGCGACGCTTGCGCATGGTCAGCGCGATTGCCGCAACGATAGCCACCAGCAGCAGCATGGCCGCCAACTCGATCGGATAGGCAAAACGGGTGAACAACGCCACGCCCAACTCAGTGGTGTTGCTGTATCCGGGCGCCAGAGGTACCCCGCCCCGCGTTGGATCGACACCCAACTGACGTGCCACGACCACGCCGACGATCTCACCGATCACCAGCAGCGTGACCAACACACCAAGCCAGACATGCCGCGTGAAGCCACTGCGGACGCGCTCGACGTTCACATTGAGCATCATCACTACGAACAGGAACAAGACCATCACCGCACCGACATAGACCAGCACGAGAACAATGGCCAGGAACTCTGCTTCGATCAGCAGCCAGAGCGCTGCACTAGTGACGAAACAGAGCACCAGACTGAGTGCCGAGTACACCGGGTTACGCGATGTGATCACCGTCAGACCGGAAACCAGCAGCACCGCGGCGAAGGCGTAGAACAGGATTTCAACGAACACCGTTCTTCCCCTCTACCGATACGGCGCATCCGCGGTCTTGTCCGCGGTGATGGTGGCGTCATAGCGCTCGCCAACGGCGAGCAGCTTGTCCTTGGTCATGATGTTCTCTCCGCGATGCTCCATGTGGTACTCATGGATACGCGTCTCGACGATGGCATCAACCGGACAGGCCTCCTCGCAGAAGCCGCAATAGATGCACTTAAACAGATCGATGTCGTAGCGCGAGGTGCGGCGCGTCCCGTCAGGAGCCACCGTCGACTCAATGGTGATAGCCAGCGCCGGACAAACGGCCTCACAGAGCTTGCACGCGATGCAGCGCTCCTCGCCGTTGGGATAGCGGCGCAGCGCGTGCAATCCGCGGAAACGCACCGACTGCGGCGCCTTCTCCTCCGGATAGTTCACGGTGATCTTGGGTCGGAACAACGCCTTGAGCGTCACCCACATTCCACCCAGCAGTTCCCACAAAAGGAAGGTCTTGATTGGATTGGTACGTGCCATCTCGTAAATCCTCAGGCGCGCCAGGGGCCAATCCGGAACCAGCACAGGACGCCCTCAACAGCGATCCAGACGATGGTCACGGGGATCAACACCTTCCAGCCCAGACGCATGATCTGGTCATAGCGGTAGCGCGGAAACGTGGCGCGCAGCCACAAGAAAACGATGAGGAAGAACAGCATCTTGACCAGCAGCCAATGCGTGCCGTCACCGATCAGAAGGCCTAGCACTGGCAGTTCTCGCAGCGCGCTGCCGGCGGCAATGTAGCCATCGAAGGGGCTGAGCCAGCCACCAAAGAAGAAGATCGCAGTCAGCGCCGCGATCAGGATCATGTTGGCGTACTCGGCCAGGAAGAACAGCGCGAAGGCCATGCCGGAATACTCAACATGGAAGCCGGCCACGATCTCCGACTCGCCTTCGGCGACGTCGAAAGGCGCACGGTTAGTCTCTGCGACGCCCGAAATGAAATAGACAACAAACAACGGGAACAACCAGAACCAGTTCCAGGCAGCCACCATGCCGCGCTGATGCTCCACGATGACGCCCAGATTGAGGCTGCCCGCTGCCATGAGCACACCCACAAGCGCGAAGCCCATGGCGATCTCATAAGCGACGATCTGCGCCGCAGAACGCATGGCACCGAGGAACGCATACTTCGAATTCGATGCCCAGCCAGCGAGGATCACGCCGTAAACGCCCACTGAGGTCAGCGAAAGCACATACAGCAGACCCGCATCGACGTTGGCGATGGCGAAGCCGGGAGCAACCGGGATCACCGCCCAAGTGGCGAACGCCGGAATCAGCGCCAGTGCCGGAGCGATCCGGAACAGCACTCCATTGGCGCGGGCCGGGATCACGATCTCTTTCAGCAGCAGCTTGACGACATCCGCAAACGGCTGCCCGATGTATTCCGTGTTCGGAATGCCGAACAGACGCACGCGGTTGGGTCCGCGCCGCAACTGCATCCAGCCGATGATCTTTCGCTCCAGTAGCGTCAGGTACGCAACCGAGAGGATCAGGACGATGGTGACAGCGAGAATGAATGCCAGAGACTGCACGAAGCCCGGCAACGCATTCCAGATTTGTGGCAGGGAATGCATCGATCAATTCTCCGGGAACGCCGCAACCGGTTGCTGACCGGTTTGCGTCCGCTGCAGTGAACCGGCACGGCGCAGCAGTGGGTCGATCTGGTACATCGGCACGTCGCTCAATGCCTGCGCGCTGACCGTGTTTGCGTTGGGGCTGAAGGCGCTCCGGTACGCCGGCGTAGCGACATCCTTCAGGCGCATACGCAACTCGTCAACAATCTCAGTGGAGCTTTGATACTCGTAGCCTTGCAGCCCGAGCTGATTTCCCAGCACACGCAGCACCTTCCAACCCGGACGTGCCTCGCCCAGTGGCTTGGCGGCCCCCGGAACACTTTGCCAGGTGCCTTCCAAATTGACCCAGGTACCTGAGGTCTCGGCGAAGGTGGCCGCTGGGAGGATGACATGTGACACGGCACGCGTTGCATCGCTGACGAATGGCGTGATGCTGACCACGAAACGTGCCTGAGCCAGCGTGTTCTGCGCCTGAGAGACCCGCGAGTCCGCCCACGGCTCAGTGCCAAACAGCAGGTACGCACCCAGCGGCTTTTCCAGCATCGCACGGGCATCCAGACCCGAGCGCTGACGCGGCATACCGCCGAGCACACGATGTGGCAGCACACCGGCGAGGCTGGCGCCGGTCGCGTTGCCACCTGCAGCCAGTTCGCCAAGGCTGGCGCCTGTGACACGAGCTAGCTCGCGCGCCAGCAGGCGCACGGTGGCATAGTCGTGGTGACCGATCGCAAGCGCACCCAGCCAAAGAGCCCTCGTGCCACCCGCTCGAAGTGCGGCAGCAATCGCGGCCTCTGCTGCGGTGGGTTGAACGCCCTGCAACAGCGCGCTCACAGCGCCCTCGGGAGCGACGCCATTCAGCGCCGCTGACAGCACTCCGGCCAGCGTTCGCACCCAGGTGGCCGGCGCCACTGCAAGGTTCTGCGCAACGGGGAACAGATAGTCGTAGGCCGTCGGATTGATAAAGCAGACGCTGGCGCCAGCGCGGGCCGCCTTGCGAACACGATGCGCGAGAATGGGCGCCTCGGCACGCAGGTTAGAGCCAATGACCAGCAGAGCGCCCAGCTTCTCGACAGCCGCAATCGGCAGTCCAAGCGACGGGTGCAGCGGATCGGCATCCTGATCCCGGAAGTCGCGCTGCAAGAGACGATGATCGATATTCGCGGTTCCCAGCCCATCAGCCAGACGCGCCAACAAGTACAGCTCTTCGAGGGTACTGGAAGGATGCGCGAGGACGCCCAACTCACCATTGGAACGAAGCCCTTCCGCGGCCGCCGCCAACGCAGTATCCCAGTCGACTTCCTTCCAGACGCCATCGGCTTGGCGAACCATCGGACGCTGCACCCGATCGTCGCTGTAGATACCCTCGTAGCTGAAGCGGTCGCGATCCGCCAGCCAGGTCTCATTGATAGCCTCGTTGGGGCGCGGCACCACTCGCATGACGCGACCGCGCAGCACATGCGCGTACAGGTTGCTACCAACGCCATCGTGCGGAGAAACCAGCGGCTGCTGGGTCATTTCCCAGGAGCGCGCCTTGAAGCGGAATGGCTTGCTGTTGAGGGCCCCTACCGGACAAAGATCAATGATGTTGCCCGACAACTCATGATCGACACTCTTCTCGATGAAGGTGCCAATCTCAGTGTTCTCGCCGCGGCCGGTAGTGCCGAGCTCCTGGATACCTGCCACATCCTGACCGAAGCGCACACAGCGCGTGCAGTGGATGCAACGGGTCATGTCCGTGGAGACAAGGGGGCCGAGATCCTTGTCCTTAACAACGCGCTTGCCTTCGGTGTAGCGCGACACGCTGCGACCGTAACCCACGGCAAGATCCTGCAGTTCGCATTCGCCGCCCTGATCGCAGATCGGGCAATCCAGCGGATGGTTGATGAGCAGGAACTCCATCGTCGCCTTCTGTGCCCCCAGCGCCTTGGGCGAGTGGGTGAAGATCTTCATCCCCTCGGTAATCGGCGTGGCGCAGGCCGGCAAAGGCTTGGGCGCCTTCTCCACCTCGACCAAGCACATGCGGCAGTTGGCCGCGATGGGCAACTTGTCGTGGTAACAGAAGCGCGGCACGTACGCGCCATTGGCATCCGTGACGTGGATGATCATGGCGCCCTTGCGGCCCTGAACGGGTACGCCATTGACCTCGACATTAACCAGATCGGTGGGAGGTGCCGGATCGCTCATGCTGCTTCCCGCGAGGCGGTGACAATGCTGCGACCGCCGTTGTCGATCATGTATTCGAACTCGTGCCGGAAATGCTTGAGGAAGCTCTGCACCGGCCATGCTGCCGCATCGCCCAGCGCGCAGATCGTGTGCCCCTCGATGCGGCCGGCTACATCCAGCAGCAGGTTCAGGTCTTCACGCCGGCCCTTACCATCGAGGATGCGACGCAGTGTGCGCTGCAGCCAGCCCGTTCCCTCACGACATGGCGTGCACTGACCGCAAGACTCTGACTTGTAGAATCGGGACAGGCGCTCCAGCGCGCGCACCATGCAGGTGCTGTCGTCCATGACGATGACCGCCGCCGAACCCACGCCCGAACCAATCGCTCGCAGCGCGTCGTAATCCATAGTCACTTTCATCATCGCCTCGGCCGGAACGACCGGAGTCGACGACCCGCCGGGTATCACGGCCTTGAGCTTGCGCCCCTTCCAGACACCACCGGCAATCTCCAGCAGTTCGGAGAACGGGATACCCAGCGGCAATTCGAAGTTGCCCGGATTATTAACGTGACCGGAGACAGAGAAAATATTGGTGCCGCCGCTGTTGGCAACACCGAGCTTGGCGAACCATTCCGGCCCTTTGCGCAGGATGGTAGGCACCGAGGCGAAGCTCTGGCAGTTATTGATCGTGGTGGGCATGCCGTATAGGCCAAATGCCGCCGGAAACGGTGGCTTGAAGCGCGGCTTGCCCTGCTTGCCCTCGAGCGAGTCGAGCAAGGCTGTTTCCTCACCACAAATGTAGGCACCAGCGCCCACAAAGCTGTAGAGATCGAAGTCGATCCCGCTGCCGTGAATATTCTTGCCGAGCAGTCCCGCTGCGTAGGCTTCCTGAAGAGCGGCCTCGAAGCGCGGCACGGGCTCACCGAGGAATTCACCACGGATGTAGTTGTACCCGACGGTCGCACCCATCGCGTAAGCACCAATCGCCATACCCTCAATCAACGAATGAGGGTTGAAACGAAGGATGTCGCGGTCGTGGCAGGTACCGGGCTCACTCTCGTCGGAGTTGCACACGGCATATTTCTGCATCGGCGCGTTACGCGGCATGAAGCTCCACTTCACGCCAGTCGGGAACCCTGCCCCACCGCGGCCGCGCAGACCCGAAGCCTTGACCTGCTCGATGATCTGCTCGCGCGGCGTCTTCTCGGCAAGGATCTTTTTCCAGACCTCATAGCCGCCGATCTTCTGGTAGGTCTCCAGCGTCCATGGCTGCGCATACTGCAGCGACTCCAGACACACCAGATTGCGCTTCTCGGCCCACTTTTCGGTTGCAGTGCTCATCACTTCAACTCATCGAGAATGGCATCGACCTTCTCGGGGGTCAGATACTCGTAAAACACGTGATCCACCATCATCATCGGGGCACCGGTGCATGCGGCGAGGCATTCTTCCTCACGCTTGAGGAAGATCCGACCGTCCGGAGTGCTCTCACCGAGCTTAATACCCAGTTTCTGCTCGGCGTGGGCAATGAGTTCCTCACCACCGCGGAGCATGCAGGAAATGTTTGTGCAGATGCTGACATGGTGCCGGCCGCAGGGATGCGTCTCGAACATCGAATAGAAGCTCGCGACTTCATACACCTGGATCGGCGGAAGCTTGAGGTACTCGGCGACCGCATTCATCAAGTCAGTCGTAAGGAAACCATTGTTCTGCTCTTGCGCAAAGCGCAGCGCACTGATCACCGCCGAGCGTTGACGCCCGGCCGGGAATTTAGCGACCCAATGATCGATCTCGGCGCGCGTATGGGCCGAGAGCAGTTCGATATTGCCAACCGGCGCAGCCATCAGCGGTCAACCTCCCCGAAGACGATGTCCTGGGTGCCAATCACCGCAACGACGTCGGCAAGCATGTGCCCCGTGACCATCTCACCCAAGGCCGCCAGATGCGCAAACCCCGGGGCGCGGCACTTCAGACGGAAAGGCTTGTTAGCGCCGTCAGAGACCAGATAAACGCCGAACTCGCCCTTGGGTGCCTCAACGGCCGCGTAGGTCTCGCCCGCCGGCACACAGTAGCCTTCGGTCATGAACTTGAAATGGTGAATCAGCGATTCCATGTTGCCTTTCATCTGCTCACGCTTTGGCGCATGGATCTTGGCATCGGGCGTCATCACCGGTCCCGGGTTCTTGCGCAGCCAATCGACGCATTGCTTGATGATGCGATTGGACTGACGCATTTCCTCTATCCGAACCAGGTAGCGGTCGTAACAGTCACCGTTCACACCCACCGGAATGTCGAAGTCCAGATCGGCATAGACCTCGTAAGGCTGCTTCTTGCGCAGATCCCATTCGATGCCAGAGCCACGCAGCATTGCGCCAGAAAAGCCCAGCTGCAGCGCACGCTCTGGCGAGACCACACCAATATTGACGGTGCGTTGTTTCCAGATACGGTTGTCTGTCAGCAGCGTTTCGTATTCGTCGACGCAGCGCGGGAAGCGCTCCGTGAACGCCTCTATGAAGTCCAGCAGCGTGCCGCCGCGACCGCGATTGAGACGGTCGGCATCCGCCTGACTGCGCCACTTCGAGGCCTGATACTTCGGCATGCTGTCCGGCAGATCGCGATGCACGCCGCCTGGACGATAGTAAGTGGCATGCATGCGCGTGCCTGAGACCGCCTCATAGCAGTCCATCAGGTCTTCGCGCTCACGGAAGCAATACAGGAACACTGTCATTGCACCGATGTCGAGACCATGCGCCCCGAGCCACATCAGGTGATTCAGGACGCGCGTGATCTCATCGAACATCACGCGGATGTACTGCGCGCGCACAGGCACCTGCACACCCAGCAACCGCTCGATGGACAGCACATAAGCGTGCTCGTTGCACATCATCGAGACATAGTCCAGACGGTCCATGTAACCGATGGACTGGTTGAAGGGCTTATTCTCCGCCAGCTTCTCGGTGCCCCGATGGAGCAGACCGATGTGCGGGTCAGCCTTCTGAATCACCTCGCCGTCCATCTCCAGCACCAGACGCAGCACGCCGTGCGCTGCTGGATGCTGCGGACCGAAGTTCATTGTCAGATTCTGGATCTCGCCGCTCATTTGGCCGCTGCCTCATTCACGATCGGGTCGTAGCGCTCATCGTGGCGGATGACGCGCGGCACGAGGGTGCGCGCCTCAATGGATACCGGCTCGTAAACGACACGGCGCAACTGTTCGTCGTAGCGCACTTCGACGTTACCGATCAGAGGGAAATCCTTGCGGAAAGGATGGCCGATGAAGCCATAGTCGGTGAGAATTCGGCGCAGGTCCGGATGGTCGCGGAACAGGATGCCGTAGAGGTCGAAGGCCTCGCGCTCAAACCAGTTGGCACTGGCCCAGACATCCACCAGCGAGTCGACCACCGGCTCCTCGCCCCCCTCCGCCCAGACCTTGAGAGTGAGACGCTGATTGTGCCGGATCGAAAGCAGTTGATAGACAACTGCGAAGCGCTGCCCGGAGGCCTCACGGGCCTCGAGGGCCGGGTCGCGCCGATTGACTGCGCGACTGAAGCCACTGCCGGTTGCTTTTTCGGCCTGCCATTCAGCCTTACCGAAACCGAGATAGTCGACACCGGCGACATCGATCAGCACAGCAAAATCGAGCCGCGGATCATCGCGCAACCGACTTGCGGCGGAGCGCAACTGACTCGCCGCCACCTCGTAATGCAACCGGCCGTCCAGCGCCGCGATCCGCGTGAGCGTCTCGCCCATGACTTCGCTGATGACAGCGCCAAAAGCCTCGACGTTCACAGTCACGCTCTGGACTCCATCATGCTTTGCGGGCCAGCGCGCCGCTCTGACGCGCAATCTTGCGCTGCAGCTGGATGATCCCGTACATCAATGCCTCAGCGGTCGGCGGGCAGCCTGGGACGTACACGTCCACCGGCACGATTCGATCACAGCCTCGGACCACCGAATAGGAATAGTGGTAATAGCCGCCACCATTGGCGCATGAGCCCATGGAGATGACCCAGCGCGGCTCGGGCATCTGGTCATAGACGCGACGCAAAGCCGGCGCCATCTTATTGACTAGCGTCCCGGCGACAATCATGACGTCGGACTGCCGCGGACTGGGACGGAACACCACACCGAAGCGATCCAAGTCGTAGCGCGAAGCGCCAGCGTGCATCATCTCCACCGCGCAACAGGCAAGACCAAAGGTCATCGGCCATAGCGAACCCGTACGCGCCCAAGCGACGAGATTGTCGAGCTGCGTGGTCATGAACCCGCGCTCGGCGTAATGCTCAGGATGCTGGTGGTCAGCAATGGTCATTGTTCAGTCCCATTCCAGCGCGCCTTTCTTCCACTCATAGATGAAGCCGATCACCAGGATGCTGAGGAAAATTGCCATGGCGACCATACCGTAGGCGCCGATCCGGCTCAGTGTGACAGCCCACGGAAAAAGGAAGGCGATCTCGAGGTCGAAGACGATGAAAAGGATCGCGACGAGGTAGTAGCGCACATCGAACTGCGCACGCGAGTCCTCGAAGGCATCGAAGCCGCATTCATAGGGGGTGAGTTTGTCGCTGTCGTCCCGCCGGCTGCGGTTCAGACGGCCAATCAGGGTACCAAGCCCCAGCAAAAGCCCGGCCAGCAGGGTCGCTACGGTCAGAAAAATCAGGATCGGCAGGTAATTAGCCAGCATCGCGCGGCCTGGACTCCGGTCAGATTCGCTCAACACCATTAAAAGGGGCAGAACGCAACGCGCCTGCCCCAAACCATTCTACAAAATTTTATGGTGCCGACGGGGAGATTCGAACTCCCACACCTTGCGGCGCTAGCCCCTCAAGCTAGTGTGTCTACCAGTTCCACCACGTCGGCCCAAATCAATAAAAAATTGCGCGATCAGCGCTTGTCCGAATCCGGTACAGCTGGCGCCGGAGTTCCTGCCGGCTCCTCGGTCGAGGCTGGCGCGCTCTTGAGCGTGTCGAGGACCGACTGCGGTTCGGCGGACTTGCGCGTACCCAGGTAGGTCAGCGCCAGGCAGGTGATCATAAAGACAGCGGCCAGAATCGCCGTGGCCCGGGACAAGGCCGTACGAGCACCACGAGCCCCGAATACTGTGCCCGAGGCGCCGGAACCGAAGCCCGCACCGGCATCCGCACCCTTGCCTTTTTGCACCAATACCAAGGCCACAATGCTCGCGGCACTGAAGAACAGAATGGCAGTCAAAATTGTGTTGAGCATGACAGTTCCCAGTTACCCAGCCGCAGCCACGATGGCCGCGAACTCGTCCGCCTTCAGGGAGGCGCCGCCGATCAGGCCGCCGTCCACGTCCGGTTGGCCAAAGATCTCAGCCGCATTGCCGGCCTTGACGCTGCCACCGTAGAGGATACGCACCGATCCGCTAATATTAGCATCCCTCGCTGCGAGCCGCCCACGGATGAAAGCATGCACATCCTGAGCCTGCTCGGGCGTTGCCGTCCGGCCCGTACCGATGGCCCAGACTGGCTCGTAAGCGACCACCGCCCTGGCGAAGGCAGCCACACCCACGACCTGCAGAACCGCATCCAGCTGGCGACCCACGACTTCATGGGTGCGACCACTCTCGCGCTCAGCCAGCACCTCACCCACACACAGGATAGGCACCAGCTGTTGAGACTGGGCCGCGGCGAACTTACGCGCCACGAGCTCATCGCTCTCGCCATACAGAGCTCGGCGTTCACTATGACCAACGAGGGTGAAATGGCAGCCCACGTCTCTCAACATGGCCCCTGAGATCTCACCGGTGTATGCACCCTGCGCCTCAGCGCACACATCCTGAGCGCCCAGCAGCACCGGGCTGCCACGCAGCAAACGGGCTGCGTCGGTCAGATAAACAAATGGGGGGCAGATTGCACACTCGGCCTGACCATCAGGCATCGCTCCGAGCAGCGACTCAATGAGCTCAGCGGTCCCTGAGCGGGTCCCGTGCATCTTCCAGTTTCCGGCCACCAACTTTCGTCGCATCACCGTCCCCTGCCCTTGAAGGCGCGCGATGATAGCCGCCGGAACAGCGATTGACTAGGCGAGCGGCCTCAGCCGGCTCCCTTGACCACCTCCGCCAGGCGTTCCGCGGCCCGCTTGGCCACCGGCAGCTCGGGCGCCTCGACCATGACCCGAAGTACCGGCTCGGTGCCCGAAGCCCGTAATACCACCCTCCCGGTAGCGCCCAGGTCTGCCCGGACCAACTCCACCTCAGCACGCACTGCCGGAACCGCCATGGGATCGAAGCGGCGCGCAGTGCGAACATTGATCATGACCTGAGGAAGCTTCTTCATCGGGGCAGTCAGTTCGGCCAGCGACTTACCCGTCTCGCGCATCACCGCCAGCACCTGCAGCGCGCTGATCAGACCATCCCCCGTAGTGGTGCAGTCCAGACAGAGGATATGACCCGAGGTTTCACCCCCGAGGGTCGCATCCACCTGACGAAGTCTGGAGAGGACATGCCGATCACCAACCGCGACACGCTCGAAGCCAATGCCGCGCTCCTTCAGCGCGAGCTCCAGCCCGTAGTTGGACATCAGCGTGCCCACAACGGGTCCGCGCAAGCGGCCGGCCGACTGCCGCGCACAGGCCAGGATGTAGAGGATTTGATCGCCATCCACCAGACGACCGAGCGAATCGACCAACACCAGCCGGTCGCCATCACCGTCAAGGGCGATACCGATTTGCGCGCGAACACCCGGCACTGTTAGTTGCAGCAGCTCCGGAGCCGTGGATCCGCACCCGTCATTGATATTGCGACCATTCGGCGAGCAGCCAATCGGAACGATCTCCGCACCAAGGTCTGCGAGCGTTCTGGGACCCACCTTGTAGGTGGCACCATTGGCGCAATCGACCACAATCTTCATGCCATCCAGCGTCATCCCCGCCGGCAAGGTGCTGCGACAGAAGTCCTGATACTGCGTGCGCAGCCGATCGAGGCGCTGCGCACGACCCAGCCGCTGCGATTCGCAGGTCACCACGGGCTGCTCGATCTGCTCCTCGATCTGGGCCTCAAGTTCGTCTGACAGCTTGCCGCCAGTGCCGTCGAAGAACTTGATGCCATTGTCTTCGTAGTGGTTGTGCGAAGCGCTGATCACAACCCCGAAATTGCAATTGAGCTTGCGGGTCATGTAAGCCACCGCCGGAGTCGGCAGCGGACCCATCATGTTGACGTTGACACCGGCTGCAACAAACCCCGCTTCCAGCGCCGACTCAAACATGTAGCCGGACAGCCGCGTGTCCTTGCCGATCAGCACTGTGCCACCTTCCGGAGCCAGTACGCGGGCGGCCGCACTGGCCAAACGCAGCGCAAAGTCCACGGTCATCGGATGCTCGCCGACTTTGCCGCGAACACCGTCCGTCCCAAAATATTTGTTAGCCAACTGCGTCTCCCTTCGTGTCAGCAGCACGCACTGCCGCGGCCACCCGGACCGCATCCACAGTCTCGGCGACATCATGCGCCCGGACAATTGCAGCGCCATTGAATACTGCCAGCGCTGCCAGAGCAACGCTCCCCGCCAACCGCTGATCGACGCCCCGCCCCGTCAGAGACTGCAGCAGCGACTTCCGTGACAGTCCGACCAGAAGAGGTCGGCCTAGCGAGCCCATCTCGCGCAGACCAGCCAGCAGGCGGAGGTTATGCTCCGGGCGCTTCCCAAAGCCGAAGCCCGGATCCACCACGATCCTCTCAACGCCGATCCCAGCCGCCGTACAGGCCGCCAGGCGCTCGCCGAGGTAAGACCGGGTCTCAGCCACGACATCGTCGTAAGTTGGCGCGGACTGCATGGTCTGCGGCTCTCCCTGCATATGCATCAGGCAGAGGGCTGCGCCCGTCGCCGCCGCTGCCATTAAGGCACCCGGACGGGTGAGCGCGCGCACATCATTGATCATCGCAGCACCCGCTTCCACACAGGCGCGCATCACCAGCGGACTGCTGGTATCGACGGACACGAGGATGCCGGATTCACGCGCCAACCGCTCCACCAGCGGCAACACGCGCGCCAGTTGGTCCGACTCGTTAATCGGTGCCGCACCTGGACGGGTGCTCTCACCACCGATATCGATGAGGGCTGCGCCCTCCTCGGCCATGCGCAGGGCATGTCTGAGCGCGTCATTCAGATCGAGATAGTGACCACCGTCTGAAAACGAATCGGGCGTACGGTTGAGGACACCCATGACCACGGGCGCCGAAAGATCCAGCACACCGCGCGCATGGCGCAACTGCATGATGCCCACGCGCGGCCGAGTCTACCGGTGCAATTAGTGCTGGCCGGCCGGCGTGCCGATGGTTTCGCCAGCCGGAGTACTGGACGCATTGACGGCCGGCTTGCCACCACCGCCGGAGTCATCCCAGCCCTCGGGCGGTCGCGGCGGACGCCCATCCATGATGTCTTTGATCTGCTCTTCATCGATGGTTTCGTACTTGATCAGCGCCTGCGCCATGGCATCGAGCTTGTCGCGGTTGGAAACCAGAATGTCACGCGCCCGGTTATAGGCCGTGTCGATGACACGACGAACTTCGACATCAATCACATGGGCCGTCTCGTCCGACACCTGCTTGTGTTGCGTGACGCTGCGTCCCAGAAACACCTCGCCCTCTTCATCGGCGTAGGCAAGCGGCCCAAGACGATCGGACAGACCCCACTTGGTCACCATGTTCCGGGCCAGATTGGTAGCGCGCTCGATATCGTTGGACGCGCCAGTGGTGACGGCTGCCGGGCCGAAGGCCAGTTCTTCGGCAATACGGCCACCAAACAGGCTCGCAATTTGCGATTCAAGACGCTGTTTGCTGTAGCTGTACCGATCCTCCTCGGGCAGGAAGAAGGTGACGCCCAGCGCTCGTCCGCGCGGAATAATGGTGACTTTGTACACCGGGTCGTGCTCGGGCAGATTGACGCCCACGATGGCATGACCAGCCTCATGGTAGGCGGTGTTGAGCTTCTCTTTGTCGCTCATGACCATCGAGCGGCGCTCAGCGCCCATCATGATCTTGTCCTTGGCCTTCTCGAACTGCTCCATACCGACCAGCTTGAGATTCGACCGCGCAGCAAACAGCGCCGCCTCATTAACCAGGTTGGCGAGATCCGCGCCAGAGAAACCCGGCGTGCCGCGCGCAATCAATGCGGGACGGACATCATCGCCCAGCGGCACGCGCCGCATGTGCACGCGCAGAATCTGCTCGCGGCCGCGCACATCGGGCAGCGGCACGACGACCTGACGATCAAAACGACCGGGCCGCAGCAGCGCCGGGTCGAGCACGTCCGGACGATTGGTGGCAGCGATGACGATGATGCCCTCATTGCCTTCGAAACCATCCATCTCGACCAGCAATTGGTTGAGCGTCTGCTCGCGCTCGTCATGACCGCCACCGAGACCTGCACCACGATGCCGGCCCACCGCGTCGATTTCATCTATGAAGACGATGCAGGGCGCATGTTTCTTCGCCTGCTCAAACATGTCGCGGACACGCGAAGCACCCACGCCGACGAACATTTCGACGAAATCAGATCCACTGATCGTAAAGAACGGCACCTTGGCTTCGCCCGCGATGGCACGCGCCAGCAGGGTCTTGCCGGTGCCCGGGTTACCCACCATCAACACGCCCTTGGGAATCTTGCCGCCGAGCTTCTGGAATTTGCCCGGATCCTTGAGGAAATCGACGATCTCCGCGACCTCTTGCTTGGCCTCGTCCACACCGGCGACATCCGCAAAGGTGACGTTGACCTGATCCTCGCTCAGCAGACGCGCGCGGCTCTTGCCAAAACTCATGGCGCCGCGACCACTGCCGCCGCCCTGCATCTGGCGCAACATGTACATGAAGATCAGCATCAGCAGCAGAGCCGGCGCCAACTGCATCAACAGGCTGACGATGAAACTGGGTTCGGCTGGCTTGCGCCCCTGAACGTCCACATTGGCCTTCATCAGGTCACCGATGAGGGCGGTGTAGCTGGTTTCCGGGTTGTAAACCTGGAAACGGCTCTTGTCCTTACGCGTGCCGGTGATGGTCTCGCCCTGCAGGACGACGCTGTTGACCTTGTTCGACTTGACCTCGTTCAGAAAGGTCGAGTACGTGATCTCGGTGGGCGTGGAACTGTTGGGCATGTAGCGGCTGAAAACAACCACCATCACGACGCCTACCACGACCCACATCAGGATGTTTTTCATCAGATCGTTCATAGGGTTCTCACGCTACACCATCCGCCATTCCGCCGCCAGCAACCGGGTCCGCAGCCAATGACGGACAAATACGTGCATCGGGGCTATTGGGGCGGGTTTCAAGCCCCTAGGCGGGTCATATTCGGCACCAGCCTCTCCGGCTGCGCCGGCCGGCACAATCGTTCATACTTCGGCCATGAGCCTGACTGAAAAACAGTCGCGATTCCTGCGCGGCAAAGCCCACCCCCTCAAGCCAGTGATCCACATCGGTCAGGCTGGCCTGACCCCAGCTGTCAGTGCCGAAACAGCGCGGGCACTTCATGACCACGAGCTTATCAAGGTCAAGGTGTACGGCGCCGAGCGCGCCCAGCGAGACGCTTGGGTGGGCGAATTGTGCACTGCGACAGGCAGTGAGCTGGTACAGCGAATCGGACATGTCGCGACGTTGTACAAGCCGCGCGAACCGATGCCGAAGATCGTTCTGCCGGACTGAAACCTGATCGCGGGTGGACGGCCAAACAATGCCGGCCGAAGTGCCCTTCAGAGTCCCTTACTCGTAACGGACCGCTACGATCTCGTAACTGAGCGTTTTTCCGGGCGCGGCGACCTCGACCACATCCCCGGCTGACTTGCCAATCAGCGCACGCGCAATGGGCGACCCCACCGAAATTCGGCCCGATCGGATGTCCGCCTCATCCTCACCGACGATCTGGTAGCTGACCTTGGCGCCGCTGTCCTGATCCTCCAGATCGGCCGTGGAACCGAACACCACCCGGCCGCCGGCATTCAACGTCGTCACGTCGATGATCTCCGCTGCGCCCAGGCGCGCCTCGATCTCGCCGATCCGTCCCTCGATGAAGCCCTGCTGCTCACGCGCCGCGTGATATTCAGCATTTTCCGACAGATCGCCATGACTACGCGCCTCAGCGATTGCCTTGATGACACGTGGGCGCTCTTCTGATTTGAGGCGCTTCAATTCGAGACGAAGCAATTCCGCGCCACGCAAAGTCATCGGTGAGCGTTTCATCCGGCGGCCTCCCGGTGCAGATCCTGCAGACGATTAACTTCCACTTCATCGAGATGATCAAGCGCCTCGCAGGTCGCCAGAGCAGCGGCCAGTGTGGTGTAGTAAGTAACGCGCTTGAGAACCGCCTCACGACGGATCGACTTCGACTCGAGCGTCGCCTGCCGACCTTCGGTGGTGTTCACGATCAGCTGGATTTCGTCGTTCTTGATCATATCGACGATATGGGGCCGCCCCTCGCGTACCTTGTTGGCACGACGACACGGCACACCCGCCGCCTCAATCGCATCCGCTGTGCGACTGGTGGCAACAATCTGGAATCCATGAGCGATCAGCCGCTTCGCAAGAATGACGGCGCCCGGCTTGTCCCGGTCACGCACGCTGATCAGGCAGACGCCCTTGCGCGGCAGCACGATGCCCGATGCGGCCTGGCTCTTGGCGTAGGCCTCACCAAAGGTTCGACCGGTTCCCATCACCTCGCCCGTAGATTTCATCTCTGGGCCAAGGATCGGATCGGCTTCGGGGAATTTGTTGAACGGGAAAACCGCTTCCTTCACCGAGTAGTAACTCGGCTGACGCTCCTCAAGCGCATTCAGTTCACGCAGCTTTCGGCCGGCCATCACGAGCGCGGCGATCTTGGCTACCGGCACTCCCGTCGCCTTGCCGACGAACGGCACGGTGCGCGAGGCACGCGGATTGACCTCGAGCACGTAGACAGTGCCGTTCTGGATCGCGAACTGGATGTTCATCAACCCCACAACATTCAGCGCGAACGCCAGCTTGCGGGTCTGTTCGCGCAACTCGTCCTGCAGCGCGCCCGACAGGCTATTAGGGGGCAGCGAACAACTGGAGTCGCCCGAATGCACACCGGCCTGCTCGACGTGCTCCATGATGCCGCCGATCAGCACGTTCTCGCCGTCACAGATGGCGTCGACATCGACCTCAGTGGCGACATCCAGGAAGCGATCCAGCAGCACGGGGCTGTCATTGGAGACTTGCACCGCCGTGCTCATGTAGGTGCGCAGATCATCTTCGTTGTAGACGATCTCCATCGCGCGTCCACCGAGCACATAGGACGGACGAACAACCAGCGGATAGCCGACCTTGGCGGCCTCGACGACCGCATCCTTCTCGGTCCGCGCCGTGGCGTTCGATGGCTGCAGCAGTCCCAGTTTTTTAACCAGCTGCTGAAAGCGCTCACGATCTTCGGCCACATCGATCGCATCCGGCGTCGTGCCAATGATGGGCGCACCGGCTGCCTCAAGCGCACGCGACAACTTCAGCGGTGTCTGGCCGCCGAACTGCACGATCAGCCCTTCGGGCTTCTCGCGATGAACGATTTCAAGGACGTCTTCGAGAGTCAGCGGCTCGAAGTACAGGCGATCCGAGGTGTCGTAATCCGTCGACACCGTCTCCGGATTGCAGTTGACCATAATGGTCTCGAAGCCCTCGGCTCGCAGCGCCAGTGCGGCGTGCACGCAGCAGTAGTCGAACTCGATGCCCTGCCCGATGCGGTTTGGACCACCGCCGAGGATCATGATCTTGCGACGATTCGTCGGTGCAGCTTCGCATTCCTCGTCATAGCTGGAATACAGGTACGCCGTGGAGGTGGCGAACTCTGCCGCACAGGTATCGACGCGCTTGTATACAGGTCTTACGCCAGCGGCCTGACGCCGCTCACGCAGCGCGGTCTCAGTCTGGCCAACCAGCCGCGCGAGACGGCGATCGGAGAAGCCCTTGCGCTTCAGTTCCCGCAGACGCACGGCATCGAGTGCCGCCACGCCCTCCGCGCGGACGCGGGACTCTTCCTCGATCAGATCCTTGATCTGCACCAGGAACCACGGATCGACACCCGAGAGCTGATAAACGTGCTGCAGATCCCAGCCCGCGCGCAGCGCATCGGCCAGATAGAGGATGCGATCGGCACCCGGTGAGCGCAGTTCCATGCTGAGCTTGGCACTGGCCTCTTCACTGAGGGGCAGACTGAGCTTGGGCTCCAGGCCGTCGAGCCCGGTCTCCAGTCCGCGCAGCGCCTTGTGGAAAGACTCTTGGAAATTGCGCCCGATGGCCATGACCTCGCCCACGGACTTCATCTGCGTTGTCAGCCGGTCATTGGCGCCCGGGAATTTCTCGAACGTGAAACGCGGGATCTTGGTGACCACGTAATCGATGGTCGGCTCGAACGAGGCCGGGGTGGCTCCACCGGTGATTTCGTTGCGCAATTCGTCGAGGGTGTACCCCACAGCCAGCTTGGCGGCCACTTTGGCGATGGGAAAGCCCGTCGCCTTGGATGCCAGTGCCGAGGAACGCGAAACGCGCGGGTTCATTTCAATGACCAGGAGGCGCCCATCAGTCGGACTGACCGCGAACTGGACGTTGGATCCGCCGCAGTCCACGCCAATCTTGCGCAGCACCGCGATGGATGCGTTGCGCATGCGCTGGTATTCCTTGTCGGTCAGCGTCTGCGCGGGTGCCACGGTGATGGAATCGCCGGTGTGCACGCCCATGGCGTCGAGGTTTTCAATGGAGCAGACGATGATGCAGTTGTCCTTGCGGTCACGCACCACCTCCATCTCGTATTCCTTCCAACCGACCACCGACTCCTCAAGCAGCAGCTCGTGGGTGGGCGATGCGGCCAGACCGCGCGTGACGATGGCATCGAATTCTTCGCGGTTGTAGGCAATGCCGCCGCCGCTGCCGCCCATGGTGAAGCTAGGACGAATGACGATCGGGAAGCCAATATCAGCCTGAACCGCAAGCGCTTCTTCCATGCTGCGCGCCATGCGGGAGCGCGGGCTCTCCAGCCCGATCTCGGTCATGGCATTGCGGAACAGTTCGCGGTCCTCGGCCATCTCGATGGCCTCGCGCGATGCGGCGATCAGTTCAACGCCGTATTTCTCCAACACGCCTTCGCGCACAAGGTCGAGTGCGGCGTTCAGCGCCGTCTGGCCGCCCATGGTGGGCAGCACAGCATCAGGACGTTCCTTGGCAATGATGCTGGCAATGGAACGCCAATGCACCGGCTCGATGTAGATCGCATCGGCCATCTCCGGATCCGTCATGATAGTGGCGGGATTGGAGTTGACCAAAATGACCCGATAACCCTCCTCGCGCAGCGCCTTGCAGGCCTGTGCACCGGAGTAATCGAATTCGCAGGCCTGGCCAATGATGATCGGGCCGGCGCCGATGATCAGAATGCTTTTGATGTCTGTACGCTTTGGCATCAGCCTTCTCCGCCGCGCTGCGCAGGCGGTTTCGTCTGCAGCCGCCGGAGCATGTTCTGGGTAAAAGTCTCGAACAGCGGCGCAACATCATGCGGACCGGGACTGGCTTCGGGATGACCCTGGAAACTAAACGCTGAGCGATCGGTACGCGCAATGCCCTGGTTGCTGCCGTCAAAGAGTGACCGATGGGTGACGGTCAGGTTGTGGGGCAGCGAGGATTCGTCCACAGCGAAACCGTGATTCTGACTGGTGATCATCACTTTGCCGGTGGCCAGTTCCTGAACCGGGTGATTGGCGCCGTGATGACCAAACTTCATCTTGATGGTCTTTGCTCCGGAAGCCAGTGCCAGCAGCTGGTGGCCGAGGCAAATGCCGAAGACTGGCACGTCGGTCTTGAGGATTGTGGCAATGGCACGGATGGCGTAATCGCAGGGCTCCGGATCACCGGGGCCGTTGGAGAGAAAGACGCCATCGGGATCCATCGCCAGCACTTCTTCGGCTGATGTCTTGGCGGGCACCACCGTGACACGGCAACCTTGATCCGCGAGCAAACGCAGGATGTTGCGTTTGATGCCGAAATCGAAGGCGACGACGTGCAGACGCTGCCGGGCGCGCATCGGCGCGCGTTCCGCCGGCAGATAGAGGCTGCCCTCATTCCACTGATATGCGCTGGTCGTGGTGACCACTTGCGCCAGATCCATCCCCTTGAGCCCGGGGAAGCCCTGTGCGGCACGCACTGCGGCGGCTTCATCAATCTTCGCGCCTTGCTCCGCTGCAACGATGCAACCGCCCTGCGCGCCCTTCTCGCGCAGCAGACGCGTGAGGCGACGGGTATCGATTCCAGCGATGGCCACGACGCGCCCGCGCTCCAGAAACTCTGTCAGCGATCCGGTGCTGCGCCAATTGCTGGCAACCATCGCAAGATCGCGGATCACCAACCCAGCAGCGTGAATCTGCGGAGACTCCAGATCTTCCGGCGTGGTACCGGTATTCCCAATATGCGGATACGTCAGTGTGACGATCTGACGATAGTAGGAAGGATCAGTAAGAATTTCCTGATAGCCGGTGATGGCGGTATTGAAAACCACTTCACCGATGGATTGGCCGCTCGCACCTATGGCCTGCCCGCGGAAGATGCTGCCATCCGCGAGCGCCAGCACTGCTGGTCGACTCAAGATTGATCCCCTCAAAAAAACCATTTCGGCTCTGGCCGAAAGCGCAATCCGGTAGGCAGATGCACAAAGCGGGAGGGGTTCTTTTGGAACACCCTCCCGCCTTGTGTGGACTAACCCGCTAAACGGATTACGGGCGAAATCTTACGATCCGAAGCCGATTCTGTCCACGCGAATTATCGCGGCATTGATGCTCTTTTCGAACCTTGACGCGCCGTCCAGTCACCCCACCCAGCGGGGCTGAGCAAATCATAATCGCTGTAAATTCATTACCTTAGCATCAGGGCGTCGGCCATTTGGTAGCGCCCTGGGGGCCGCTTGGCCAGCCAGAGGCCAGCACGGAGGGCCCCGCGGGCGAACAACGCCCGATCAGTTGCGCTGTGTTGCAGCACGAGGCGCTCCCCCTGCCCGAGGAAGTGCACCTGGTGCTCGCCCACCACATCCCCCCCGCGCAGGGAGGCCATGCCGATCTGCCCCTTCTCTCGCGCGACACCATTCCGATCCACTGGTGCGCGCACGGCTCCGAGGGTCGAGTCCCGACCATCAGCCGCGGCATGAGCCAAGAGCAGCGCCGTACCCGACGGCGCGTCCACTTTCATCCGGTGATGAGTCTCGACGATCTCGATGTCGAATTCACTGCCCAGCGCCGCCGCCGCCTGCCTGACCAGATCCGCCAGCAGTGTGACGCCGATGCTGGTGTTCGCGGCTTGCAGAACGGGGATATCACGCGCTGCTCGCTGAAGTGCCGCCTCGGTATCAGCCGACCAACCCGTGGTTGCAAGCAGCAGCGGAACGCCCGCCGCTCGTGCAGCCTCGATGTTAGAGATTGATGCCGCAGCACTGGAGAAATCGATCAGGAGCTGTGCGCCACGAAGTGCCGCGACAAGATCGCCGCTAACAGGCACTCCGTTTTCCGCAGCTCCCGACAGCCGACCTGAATCAGTGCCCACATGCTCGCTGCCCGGAGAGGCGCAGGCAGCATGCAGGACCAGCTCCGGGAATTCGCCGATCAGACGCACGAGCTGACGCCCCATGCGGCCACTGGCCCCGGCAATCACGGTACGAATCATGCCCCCTCCGAGCACATCCGGATCATTAGCACTCAGTCACGCTTAAAGAACTTCTTCACACCTTCGAAGAAACTCTTCTCGCGCGGCACATGCTTGGCACCGCCCTCGCGGATGGACGCCTCGAACTTGTTCAGAAGTTCGCGCTGCGCACTGGTGAGATTAACAGGGGTCTCGACGACGACGCGACAGAAAAGATCGCCGCGCTCACCGCCGCGCGCGGGCTTGACGCCCTTATCGCGCAGACGGAATACACGCCCGGACTGAGTCTCAGCCGGGATCTTCAAGTTGACCTGCCCATCCAGCGTCGGCACCTCGACACTGCCGCCAATCGCTGCCGTAACGAACGACACCGGCACCTCGCAGCTCAGATGAGGGCCGTCGCGCTCGAAGATCGAGTGATCCCGCACAGAGACCTCAACGTACAGGTCACCCGGCGGACCACCGTTGCGCCCCGCTTCGCCTTCGCCGGCCAGACGCACGCGATCACCGCTGTCCACGCCAGGGGGAATCTTGATCGATAGTTTTTTCTGCCGGCGCACGCGCCCCTGCCCGAGACACGAGTCGCAGGGATTGCGTATCACCTTGCCGGTGCCGCGACATCGCGGGCAGGTCTGCTGCAGGACGAAGGGCCCCTGAGAGACTCGCACATTGCCGCTGCCGGCGCAGGTCTCGCAGTTGGTGGGCTGGCTACCCTTGGCTGCGCCACTGCCATGGCAGGTCTCGCACTCGACGAGTTTGGCGATCTCGATCTCCAGCGCACGCCCGAATACGGCTTCGTGCAGATCGAGCTCTACCTCGTAGCGCAGGTCGGCGCCGCGGAATGACTGGTTGCGCCCGCCACGGCGCCCACCACCAAAGATGTCACCGAACACATCGCCAAAAATGTCACCAAAAGCCTCGGCACCGGCGAAGCCGCCGGCACCGGCGCCCTGACGCATAGCGTCGATTCCATCGTGACCATGCTGGTCATAGGCGGCGCGCTTCTGCGCGTCGGAGAGAACTTCATAGGCCTCTTTGGCTTCCTTGAATTTCTCTTCGGCCTCCTTGTCTCCCGGATTGCGGTCCGGATGAAACTTCATCGCCAGGCGGCGATAGCTCTTCTTGAGCTCATCCTCCGTGGCGTTGCGTGCAACATCCAGAACCTTGTAGTAATCACGCTTGGCCATGGATCATCCTTGAACGGGAGACTGACAGGAATGGCGGGCAGGCGCGCATCAATCGCGCTTGCCCTTGCCACTCTTGTCGCTGACGTCCTCGAATTCCGCATCGACGACGTTGTCGCCTCCTGGCGCACTGGCACCCGCGCTGGCGGCGCCCTCACCGGCGGCACCGGCAGCCCCAGCTGCGCCATAAGCCTGCTGTGCGATGCCGGCCGCCGCGGAGGCAAGCGCCTCGCTCTTCTTCTCGATGGCCGACTGGTCATCACCCTTCAGCGCGGTGCGCAGTTCGGCGAGCGCCGATTCCACCTTGGCTCGCTCCTCACCACTGACCTTGTCACCCAAATCCTTGAGCGACTTCTCGACTGAATGCACCAGGGCATCAGCGCGGTTGCGCACTTCGACGAGCTCGCGGAACTTCTTGTCTTCCTCGGCGTGCGCTTCGGCATCCGCGACCATGCGCTTGATCTCATCTTCCGATAGACCGCTGCTGGCCTTGATGACGATCCGCTGTTCCTTGCCTGTTGCCTTGTCCTTGGCCGACACATGCAGGATGCCGTTGGCGTCGATATCGAAGGTCACTTCGATCTGCGGCATGCCACGCGGCGCCGGCGGGATCTCCGCCAGATCAAACCGGCCCAGCGACTTGTTGTCAGCCGCGTGCCCGCGTTCACCCTGCAGCACATGGATGGTCACCGCCGACTGGTTGTCGTCGGCTGTCGAAAAGACATTCGACGCCTTGGTCGGGATGGTCGTGTTCTTATCGATGAGCTTCGTCATGACGCCACCGAGCGTCTCGATGCCCAGCGAGAGCGGGGTCACGTCGAGCAGCAGAACGTCTTTGACCTCGCCGGAGAGCACGCCGCCCTGAACGGCCGCACCGATGGCCACCGCTTCGTCCGGATTCACATCCTTGCGCGGATCCTGGCCGAAGATGTCCTTCACGTATTTCTGGACCAGCGGCATGCGCGTCTGGCCACCGACCAAAATCACCTCGGAGACACCCTTGCCATCCAGACCGGCGTCCTTGAGCGCGGTCTTGCACGGCCCGATGGTCCGCTGCACCAACTCTTCCACCAGCGACTCGAGTTTGGCGCGCGTCAGCTTGACGTTGAGGTGCTTGGGTCCGCTTGCATCGGCAGTGATGTAAGGCAGATTGACGTCGGTCTGCTGACTGGAGGAGAGCTCGATCTTGGCCTTTTCAGCCGCTTCCTTGAGGCGCTGCATAGCCAGCGGGTCACGACGCACATCGACGCCCGACTCTTTCTGGAACTGATCGGCCAGGAAGTGGATGATCTTGATATCGAAATCCTCGCCGCCGAGGAAGGTGTCGCCGTTGGTCGAGAGCACTTCGAACTGGCGCTCGCCGTCCACTTCCGCGATCTCAATGATGGAGATGTCGAAGGTGCCGCCACCCAAGTCATACACGGCGATCTTGCGGTCACCGCCGGACTTGTCCAGACCGTAGGCCAGTGCAGCAGCCGTGGGCTCATTGATGATGCGCTTGACGTTCAGGCCCGCGATGCGACCGGCATCCTTGGTCGCCTGACGCTGCGAGTCATTGAAATAAGCCGGCACGGTGATGACGGCCTCAGTGACCTCCTCACCCAGATAGTCCTCGGCCGTCTTCTTCATCTTCATCAGCACGCGCGCCGAGATTTCCGGCGGTGCCATCTTCTTGCCCTGCGCTTCTACCCATGCGTCGCCGTTGTCAGCCTTGACGACTTTGTAAGGAACCATGTCGACGTCCTTCTGCACGACGTCGTCCTGAAACTTGCGACCGATGAGACGCTTCACGGCGAACAGCGTGTTCTGCGGATTGGTTACCGCCTGACGCTTCGCTGACTGACCGACGATGACTTCGTCATCCTTGGTGAATGCGACGATTGAGGGCGTGGTGCGGTCGCCTTCGCTGTTTTCCAGCACGCGGGGCTTGCCCGACTCCATGACTGCTACGCAGGAGTTCGTGGTACCCAGGTCGATGCCGATGACTTTGCTCATGATCACTACTCCGGAAGAAATACTTTCGTTGCTCTCGTAGATGGGGGTTTGACAGCCGCTCTCAAGGGCTGCCGGGCTGCCTGGCGACAATCACGCGGGCCGGGCGAAGCAGACGGCCGTTCAGCTGGTAACCCGCCTGCAGCACTTCCAGAACCTGGCCCGGTGCTACGGCGTTGGTTTCCTGACTCAAAACCGCTTCGTGCAGTGACGGATCGAAGGCCGTTGCCTGCGGATTGATGGGCTGGATGGAAAACTTCTCAAAGGCCCGCTGCAGGAGCTGCAGGGTGGCCTGTTGGCCAGCAGCCAGGCTGGCGGCATCCGCTTGGGCGCGGGCACCGGCGGCCACCGCCAGTTCGAGACTGTCGAGCACCGCCAACAGTTCGCCGGCGAAGCGCTCCAGAGCAAAGCGCTGGGCGGCTTCAACATCGCGCTGGGCCCGCTTGCGGATGTTTTCGATCTCCGCCGCCGCACGCAGCTGTGCGTCGCGGATCGCCGCCTCGGCATCGGCCTTGGCCTGCTGGACGGCGGCCTGCGCGGCGGCCAGCTGCTCTTCCGGGCTTGCACCGGCGGCCGCGGTGGCGGCACCGGCGTCATGAGGACCCTTCGTCTCGGACATGAATACTCCAAATAAATACAATTAGATCATTGTCTTGCGCCAATAATCTAACGCGCCTCACGCAAATCAGCGGTGGCGACGCAGGTTGAGAAGCTCTGCAATGTGGGGGCTAGCGCCGGGAGTTCAAGGCCGAGCCGAGCAATTTCGCGGTCAGGTCCACAATCGGGATCACGCGGTCGTAGGCCATGCGGGTGGGACCGATCACGCCCAGCACACCGGCCACGCCCTCATCTGTGGTGTAGGGGGCGGCAACAATGCTGCAGTCATCGAGCACGGTGTAGCCGGATTCATGGCCGATGAAGATCTGCACACCCTCGGCGCGCACGCTGGCATCGAGCAGCTGGAGTAGATCACGGCGCTCATTGAAAGCCTCGAACAAGCGCTTGAGCTTGTCGACGCCACCGAGCTCAGCCAGCCCCATCAGATTGGTCTCACCAGCGATCACATAGTCAACGCCTGACGGCGCGGCTTGCGGCTCGACAGCCAGCTGCGCCACGGATACCGCATCCAGCATCAGTCGATTCAGGCTTTCCTGAGACTCCTTCAGCTGACGAAAGAGCTCCTGACGCAACTCGGGCAATGTCAGGCCGCGGCAGGTGGCATTGAGCAAGCCCGCAGCGCGACGCAGCTCGTCGGCGCTATAGCTGCGCGGCAACTCGATGATGCGGTTCTGCACTTCGCGATTGTCATAGACCAGCACCACCAACAACCGACGGCCCGAAAGCGGCAGGAACTCGAGTTGAGTGAGCGTCTGCGACTTGGGCAACGGAATCGTCACCACGCCGGCCAGACGGGTGATGCTGGACAGCAGCTGGCTGGCATTCGCCACCAGTGCCCGCGAGTCATCACCGGCACTGCCGATGTGCTGACGCAATTCCTCCGCCTCAAGACTGCCGGGCGCAGGCAAGTCTGCCCGAAGCAGCGAGTCGACGAAGAAGCGGTAGGCCCGGTCGGTAGGCACCCGGCCGGCCGACGTATGGGGCGAGGTTACGAAGCCCAGCTCCTCGAGATCCGCCATGACATTGCGAACCGTTGCCGAACTCAGCGTCAGCCCGGCCTCGCGCGACAGGCTTCGCGAACCGACCGGCAGCCCATCGCGGATGTAGCTCTGCACCAGCGAGCGCAGCAACAACTGCGCCCGTTCGGACAGACCTTCTTTAGAGGAATCCTGCGTCATGACCGGAAGAGGCTACCCACCCGTGCAAATCGCTGCAAGCACACCCGGTATCAAGCGTTGGCGCGGCCATGCTGCCGTGCTACAAAGGGGGGCATGTCACTCAAGTTCGACGTTTGCGCAATCACCGGTCAGCTTGGCGAGCCGAGAGTCGCCGACTGTGCCGCGCTGCTCAGCAGCGAGCTGCAGCGCCACGGAGTCACGGTCCTGATCGCCACCGAGGACGCTCCGGGCGCCCTACCCGGCCTGCCGCGGGTGCCGCGCGCCGATTTGCCGCGCCAGGCCAAGCTGGTTTTCTCGATCGGTGGCGACGGCACGCTGCTGCAAAGTGCACGGATGGTCGCGCCTCACGATGTGCCGCTGATGGGCATCAACCGTGGGCGTCTCGGATTTCTGACGGATGTCTCACCGCAGGAAATGGCTGGCTGCGTGGAGGCCCTACTGGCGGGCCAATACACCGCGGACCGACGCGCCCTGCTTGAGGCACGACTGGTGCGCAGCCGCGGCACTGTGACGCTGAATGCCCTGAACGATGTCGTGCTGCTGCGGCGTGAGACCGGCCGCATGCTGGACTTCGAGACCCATGTCAGCGGCAGTTACGTCAACAGTCACAGCGGCGATGGTTTCGTGGTGGCCACAGCCACCGGCTCCACCGCCTACGCCCTGTCCTGCGGCGGACCCATCATCGATCCGCGCCTGAATGTGCTGCTGATGGTACCCATCTGCCCGCACACACTATCGGATCGCCCGATCGTCATTCCGGGCGATGCCAAGGTCGAAATTAATCTGATCTCGCAGGGCGAGGGCCGCGCTGATGTCACCTGTGACGGCGCGCTGCTCGGAGACATGGGACCGGGCGATCAGCTGCAGATCAGCACCAGCGAGCGCCGTGTCACCCTCCTCCACCCGCCGGGCTATGACTATTTCCGGTTGCTGCGCTCGAAGTTGCGCTGGGGCCGCGGCGCCGATCAGCACGAGCGCTAGGAACCGCACCGCGTGTTGCGCCACCTGCAGATCCGTGACTTTGCGATCATTGATTCGCTGGAGCTGGACTTCGCCCCCGGGATGAGCGTACTCACCGGCGAAACCGGTGCCGGCAAGTCCATCCTCGTCGATGCGCTCGAACTGCTGGCCGGCGGGCGAGCGGGCGCCGAAGTCGTCCGCGCGGGTGCCGAACGCGCCGATGTAACGGCCAGCTTCGAGATCAGTCGCATCAGCGCCGAACTTCGCCACCTGCTGGATGAGCAATCGATCAGTACCGAGGGGGAACTGCTCCTGCGCCGGGTGGTCGGCGCCGATGGCCGGAGTCGCTGCTGGCTTGGCGGCCAGAGTGTCCCCTTACAGGTTCTGCGACAGGTTGCAGAACGTCTCATCGATATCCACGGCCAGCACGAATTTCAGTCCCTGCTGCGCCCCGCCACGCAACGCCAGCTGGTCGATAGTTACGGTCGCCATCAGCCGCTGGCTGACGAGGTGCAGGCCGCTTATGCGGTCTGGCACACTCTCCTGACGCGTGCGCAGACCTTGGAGGCTGCGAGCCGCGATCACGAGGCGCGCCGGGATCTGCTGCGATACCAAGTCGGAGAGCTCGACGCGCTCCAGCTTGGAGCCAGCGAAGTGGCCGATCTCACGGCAGAGCGCTCGCGGGTAAGCCATCGCAGTCGGCTGGCCCTGGCAGCTCACGCAGCGCTCGACGCGCTCTACGATTCCGAATCCGGCAATGCCTACAGCCTGCTGGCACGCGCTCAGGGAAGCCTGCGTGGTGTGGCCACTCTGGATCAGGGACTGGATCAGCTGGCCGCACCGCTGGACGAGGCCGCCGTACTGCTCAAGGATGCAGCTCAGTCGCTGACCCATTATCTCGACACTCTGGACGTCGATCCGGCGCGTCAGGACTTGGTCGAAAAGCGTCTGGCCGCCATCGAGGAGTTGGCCCGCAAACACCGCGTCGGTCCCGAAGCGCTCAACGAACGCCATGCAGCGCTGCGCGATGAACTGGCCACACTGGAGAGTTCTGCCGGTGATCTGGCCACGGTACGAACCGAACAGGCCGCGGCATTGGCCCATTACAAAGAACTGGCCCAAGCACTCTCAGCAGCACGCTCGACAGCGGCCGGTAAGCTGGCGCGTGAGGTCTCGGCACACATGCAGGAATTGGGAATGTCCGGCGGGCGATTCTTTGTAACCTTGGAAGCGCAGCCCGAAGGCGAGCCGACATCCCACGGGATCGACCGCATCAGCTTTCTGGTCTCGACCAACCCCGGTCAGCCGCAACGACCCGTCGCCAAGGTCGCCTCGGGTGGCGAACTGGCACGCTTGTCACTGGCTGTGCAGGTCGCCTGCGCCCGGGACGCGGCGCCGTGCATGGTCTTCGACGAGGTGGATACCGGCGTTGGCGGCGCCGTGGCTGAAATCGTTGGTCGTGAGCTGCGCGCGCTCGGCACCGGCCGTCAGGTGCTTTGCGTCACACATCTGCCGCAGGTGGCGTCACAGGGTCATCAACATTTCCGTGTCAGCAAGCTCAGCGATGGCCGATCGACGCGCACGCAGGTGACCTCACTCACCGGAGATGGCCGGGTCGAGGAAATATCGCGAATGCTGGGTGGGGTTGAAGTTACGGCCCGGGCTCGCGCCCATGCTCTGGAGATGCTGGAGCGGGCGGCTGCAAGCGATCGCGGTGCGGGCAATCAGTCCGCTGGCACTGGCCGTAAAGCACCAAAGCGTGCTCCTTGATGCGGAAGCCGAGCGCTTCGGCCACCGCATCCTGACGAGCCTCGATATCCCGATCGAAGAACTCTTCGACGTGTCCACAGTCCATACAGACAATATGATCGTGGTGAGCACCTTCGTTGAGCTCGAAAACCGCCAGACCGTTGGCGAAATGCCGGCGGCTGACCAAGCCAGCTGCCTCGAACTGGGTCAACACGCGATAGACGGTGGCCAGCCCGATATCCTCATGGGATTGAAGCAGCCGCTGGTAGATTTCTTCTGCGGACAGATGCTGGGGCCGCGAGCGCTCGAGGATTTCAACGATCCGGAGCCGCGGCAGCGTGACTTTCAGCCCCGCCTTGCGCAGGTCATGGCTTTGCATGGATGGTCTCTGCCAGTCTCAGGTTCACAGGCACTTACGGTATCATGCCGGACATGAACCTCATCGACCCCGCCGCTGCGCACCGTCCTGGCCACAAATTGCTGGCCGGGCTGCTGGTATCGGTCCTGCTGCTCGCCGGATGCGTTTACCGGCTGCCCATCCAGCAAGGCAACCATCTGGACCACGAGAAAATCGCCCAAGTGAAGCCGGGCATGACGCGAGCCCAGGTGAGATTCCTGCTGGGCACCCCCATCGTGCCTGGGGCCTTCGACAACGACCGCTGGGATTACACCTATTACCTGAAGCTGCGCCGGCTGCAGGTGCCCAAGACTTTGCACGCCACGATCTTCTTCAAGGACGACGTGGTTGACCATGTGACCAGCGACGTCAAGGAAGACGTCACAGAACCCATCAGCCGCCGTCCAGTCAACGCGCCCGGCGCCTGATCACCGGCTCGACCGGGACTGACCCCGAACGCCGGAGGCTCTCGCGCGTCGAGCCGCGCGCGGATCGTTGGGCAGCTGACGATACAGTTCGACGCGATCACCGCTGCGCAGCGGTCGGGTCGGCTGGACCGCCTCCCCCCAAACGCCCACTGCGAGCTGGCGACATGCCTGGCCCGCCTCACCCCAGGCCTCGCAGGCTGCGTCGACGGCATCTGAAACGGTCGCTCCGGCCAACAGTTTCAAGTTGATATGCCGGGGTCGCGGCATGACGTCGGCCACCAATTCGCAGTCGATAGTGACCGGCCCCGTGGGATCACTCATGACGGTCTGGGAGCGATGCCGATGACTGGGCCCGTTGCACGAAAGCCCGCACCATCTGCTCGGCGATCCCGGCAAACAATGGCTGCAAAATGGCGCGTTTGAGGGGATTGGAGAACTGATAGGACAGCTGCAGCTCAATCTCCGAGGACTCACCGGTCAGCGGGCGGAAGTGCCAGTACCCTTCAAAATGCTTGAAGGGGCCGTCGACCAGACGCATGTGCAGCGACTGGTTACCAATGAGACGGTTACGCGTCGTGAATGAGGTCGTGAGCGACCCGCGCCGCACGCCGAGACGCGCCACGATCTCTTCACCGTTTCGCTCGAGGATCTGGGCGGACTCGCAGCCCGGCACAAACTCAGGGTAACGCTCGATGTCACCCACCAGCGCGATAAGCGCATCGACTGGCTGGGCCACGATGGCACTGCGACGCAATTCGTGCATGGCTCTCAGGGCCTCACGGCACGATTGCCGGGCAAATGCACAACAGGGCTCGGCTGGTCATCTTTAAGCTCCCAAAGCCGCAGTACGACGGGCATCCTCGTTCGGCTCGGTGAATTGTATCGCTTCGATCTAGAATAGCGGATGGCCAAGGAACAGACCGCTCCACGAATGATTGCCGAGAATCGCCGGGCGCGGCATGACTACTTCATTGAAGAGCGCCTCGAGGCCGGCCTTGCGCTGGAGGGATGGGAGGTGAAGGCGCTACGCGCCGGTCGCGGCCAGTTGTCGGAAGCCTACGTTTTCCTCCGCAACAATGAAGCCTTCCTCACCGGCGCCCATATCTCGCCGCTGAAGACCACTTCTACCCACAAGCCGGCCGATCCCGTTCGCACCCGCAAACTGCTGCTGCACCGGAACCAGTTGGACCATCTAGTCGGCGCCGTCGAACGACGCGGCTACACGATCGTGCCAACAGAAATGTATTGGAAGAATGGTCGCGCCAAACTGCAGATCGGTCTGGCCAAAGGCAAGCAGCAGCATGACAAGCGGGCAACGGATAAGGATCGGGACTGGCAACGCCAGAAAGCGCGTCTATTACGCCGCCCGTGAACTTCGATAGCTGAGACTGACTGAAGCCCGCGCGAAGAAACAACTCAGGCAGGTTGGCGCACTTGGCAGAACCTCACACTCTTCCGGCTATACTCGCCCCCTCCATTGGGAAGGTCCGACATGAACAATAACCATCCGCCCAGTCAGCCGAATTTCCTCGCCCGCTTTTTTAAGTCAGCCGCGGTCATTGAACCGCAGGAGCTGCGTGCGGTTGTGCTGTCAGTGCTGTTCTTCGTTTTCCTGTTCGGAAGCTACTCGGTTATCAAGCCGGTGCGCGACGCGATGGGCACGGTCTATGGCGTTGATCGTCTGCAGGAACTGTTCACTGGAACATTCTTCGCCAGTCTGCTTTTCGCACCGATTTATTCCTGGTTTGCCGCCCGCATCCGGCTTTCCACTTTCCTGCCCTGGGTCTACGGCTTCATTGCGCTAACGATTCTCGGGTTCTACTGGCTGTTCACCGGCCTGGGTGAAGACCGAGACCGCTGGGTGGCTGCAGCTTTCTACATCTGGGTCAGCACCTTCAACATTCTGATCATTTCAGTGTTCTGGTCCTTCATGTCCGATATCTTCTCGCGCACGCAAGCCAAGCGGCTGTTTGGCTTCATCGCAGCGGGTGGCAGCATCGGTGGCGTGATCGGGCCGCTGATCGCCACGGCTTTTGTAAAAACGGTCGGCAACAACGGACTGATGCTGATAGCTGCATCGGGCTTTGCGATCACGGCATTGCTGGTGCGTCTGCTGGCCGGCGAGAAGCCGCGCCTGATGGCGGCCATGGGCGGCGAGGCACAGAGCACGACGCTTGATCACCGACTGGGCGGCAGCGCAATCGACGGCTTCCGCCTGCTGTTCCGCTCGCCCTACCTGCTGCTGCTCGCAGGCTTCCTGCTATTGATGACTTGGATCTCCACCATCGTCTACTTCCAGCTCGGCGATCTGATCAAGAATGCATTTGACAGTCGTGACGCCCGAACACAGGCGTACGCAAACATCGATCTGGCAGTGAACTGTGGCGCAGTGTTCCTGCAGCTATTCGGCACAGGGCGGATCATCAAGCGGTTTGGCGTCGGCGCCGGACTGTTGCTCAACCCCGTTCTGATGATCGTAGCCTTCCTCGCGGTGGTGTTCTCTCCGGTACTGCTGGTACTGGGAGGCATTCAGATCGTGCGGCGCATCGCTGAATATGCGGTCGCGAAGCCGACGCGGGAGATGCTGTTCACCGTTGTCGACCAAGACAGCCGCTACAAGGCCAAGAACGTGATCGACACCGTGGTCTACCGCTTCGGTGACCTGACTTCGGCGTGGATCAGCTCGACCATATTGCCCCTTGGTGTGGCCGGACTGGCGATATTCGGTGCGATCGTATCGCTGCTGTGGTTCAGGATTGCAGTGCTACTCGGACGCCGCTACGAAGACCAGAGAACCTCTGGAATCCGCAGCGACTGATAGGAATCAGGCATCGAGACCGTTTAAAAAAGTCTCGATGACCTTCTGTGCGCTGGTCCTGACCGACTGTTGAGAAGCACCGACCTTCTCCTGCAGCTCTCCGCCCAGAACCAGCTGAGAGAATCCCTGCAACAACGACCAGCCAGAGAATGCGGCAACGAACGCATCGCCCTGACGGAACTGTCCGCATTTCATTCCGGCTTCAATAATAGCCACAGTCGCCATAAAGCCCTGCCCGTGAATCTGGCGAAGCCCCTCGCTCCGTTCACTGAGGGGGATACGTCCGCCGAACATCAGTCTGATCAACTGCGGACGCGCCAGCCCGAAGTCGATATAGGCCAGACCGAGCTCTATCAAGCGTGCCCGCGGCGAGGCGCCAGCGCGCAGCACTGCAGCCTCCAGATCCCCGAGCAGCATTCGGAAACCAGCAGCGGCAATCGCCGAGAGCAAATCGTTCTTGCTCTGGAAAAAGACATAGGGCGCCATATGACTGACACCACTGGCGCGTGCCACCTCACGCAGACTCAAACCAGCCTCACCTGCACCCTCACCCTCTATCAGCGCTAGGCCGCAGTCCACCAGTCTTTGACGCAGCTGCGAGCCACGCACGGGCGATGGCGATGGAGTTGACGGCGCCTCAGCGGCGGTCTCGGCTGTATCCTGCATGATGTCCCCCAACCTGAAACGAGAACCGACACGGCTTCTGCCAAGCCCCGCGCCTACAGCCTGACGCGTCTTCACAAATACTTGCGTTACCAGTAACGATCCCAACGGTGTCAGGTTGACAGCTTCCCGCCTGGCGCTGGCTTCGGCTAATACCTATGAGCTAAGCTTGTTTGTGAGCCGAGGGTGCTACGGTTGCGCGGGCGAGGTCCCGTCGCTGCAGTACCGATCAGAGGCTCCAGGATCAACAACCCGTTCTTCATTCCGAAGGAAGCCCGTATGAAATTCCGTAGTGCTTGGTCAACATGCGCCCTGATGATGGGTGCCACGCTGGCTTTGAGCGCAGCTGCGCAGAACGCTCCAGCAGGCGGCGGTGGCGGCGGTGGCCGTGCCAACCCAGCCGAGCAGGCCATTGAATACCGCAAGGCGCTGTTCACGGTGCTGGCGCGCAACTGGGCTCCGATTGCCGGCGTTATGCAGGGCCGCGCCGAATACAACGCCGCCGCTGTGGCCAAGAACGCCGACCGCGTGGCCATGCTCGCCGGGATCGTCGGCGAAGTGTTCCCGGAAACTTCGAAGGACGGCAACACCAAGGCCAAGCCCGAGGCGTGGACCGACAAGGCCGGCTTCGCCAAGGCCGTAAAGGATATGGAGGACTCGTCCGCAGCGCTGGCTGCACTGGTCAAGAAAGACAACACCAACTCAGCCGCTTTCAAGGCCGCTGCAACGAAGGTGGCTGACTCCTGCAAGGGCTGCCACGACGGTTACCGCGCGAAGTGAGCCAACGCGAAACTGCCGCTTGAGTAAAGGCGCGCCGGGTCATCCAGCGCGCCTTTTTTCTGTCCAGGAGCCTCTGCATGCAAGACCAAACGCCCCATCTCTCTGTAGAGCGTCGCGTCTGGGATGTTCCCGTTCGCATCTTCCATTGGTCGCTGGCATTGGCCGTTCTCGGCGCTTGGGTGACGCATGAGCTCGGCACGGCGTACTTCGTGTACCACCTCTGGTGCGGCTATGCAGTTCTACTGCTAGTCGGCTTCCGCATCGTGTGGGGGCTGATCGGTACGCGCCATGCGCGCTTCGTCAACTTCCTGCACGGACCCGCCGTCACGCTGCGCTACGCTCTGGACCTCGTGCGAGGTCGCGAGCTCCCCTACGCTGGCCACAATCCGCTCGGCGCATGGATGGTAGTCGTGCTGCTTCTGGCGCTGCTGGCCCAGGCCATACTGGGTCTATTCGGCAACGACGAGATACTCAACTTCGGTCCGCTATACGGCTATATCAGCAATGAGCTCAGTCTCAAGCTGACCAGCGTTCACCGTCAGCTTTTCGACTGGATTCTGGCTGCGGTCGCGCTGCACATCGCAGCTGTGGCCTTCCACCGATTTGCGCGCAGTGAGAATCTGGTTCGCGCCATGTTCAGCGGTCGCAAGCCAGCCGAGTCCGTACGCCCCGAAGAGGAAATCCAATCCTCAAGGGTGGTATTGGCCATAGTCGTTGCCTTGGCCCTCGCCGCGCTGATCGCCTGGGTCGTGATTCACGCCCCCATTCCGGCCGCCGAAGATTTCGGCTCCGTTTATTGAGCAGCCGTGCAGGGTGCGGCCGCGGTTGCACCCTGAAGGCTCAATGACCTGACGGGTGCGATGCGCTTCCAGCGGGCTCCAGCGATGAGGCGATAATTCCCACCAACGCCATCGCCCAGACGATGATGGCCCCCGTGGGTAGGTCGAACAGCGTCGAGGCCAACAATCCGAACAGGTAACCCAGAGCGCCAACTACATAGGCCTTGAGCAGTCTGAAGCGCGTGGCGTTGCGCGTGGCCAGCGCCGGGATGATTAGACTGGAGAAGACCAGGTACACGCCCACCATCTGAACCGATGCCGTGACAGATAGACCGAACAGCAGATAGAACCCAACACGCCCCAGTCGCGCCTGTCCGAGGCCGAACCAAGCTGCAATGACGAGGCCGGTCAGCAGCGCGAGCATGATCAACTGTCCCTGATTGACCCAGAGTATCTGGCCCACAAGCAGGTCCTTGAGATATTCCCCGCCATGGGGATTACCCGATAGCAGCAGCACACTCAATGTCGCTGCCAGCACGAATACCGTACCGATGATGGCCTCCTGGATCTCCGGCCACCGCCGCTCGGTCCAGGTCAGGAACAAAGCCCCCAGAAGTGCTGCTGCCAGCGCCGCCACCTGCACACCAGCACCGGCTGCCTCCCAGCCGAAAAAGTCCGCTGCGATCACGCCTAGGCCGGCGATCTGCGCAATGGCGATATCGATGAAGACGATGCCACGGTTGAGCACCTGGATGCCCAACGGTGCATGCGTGGCGATGACGAGCAGGCCCGCCAGCAGAGCGGGCAGCAAGATGCTTGGTTCGAGATTGGCCATGATGAATGAGTCCGTTTATTTCTTTGCGGCTTTGAGCCGGGCAATGCTGTCATCGAACAGGCCGAAAAGATCTTTCGCCTGCGCGGTACCGCCCACCGTATAGGGGAGCTCCACCACCGGAAGGCCGGTCTTTTGGCCGAGCGAGACAGCCGCCTTGGGATCCTGATAAGCGGAACGCGTAATGACATCCGCAGCCCCACCCTTCAATCGTCCGATCAGTTCGGAGATCTGGCCTGCGCTAGGCGGGATGCCGGGCTTAGCTTCGACATTCATGACCTCAACCATTCCAAGCCACTTGATTAGATAGACCGTATCCTTGTGATAGGGAACGATCCGCAGCCCTTTAAGCGTCGCTGCCTCCTTCTCCCAGCGCACAATAGCCTGCGCCCAGCGCGCCTGAAAATCCTTGCCACGCGCCTCGTAGAAGGCAGCGTTGGATGCGTCGATCTGCTCTAGGCGCTGCGTCACCGCAGCTGCAATGCGCGCAATGTTGTGCGGGTTGAGCTGCACATGCGGGTTGCCTTGCGGATGGATGTCGCCTTCGGCGCGATCGATCCGAGTTGGTATCTCCAGACGATCGACAAGCTCAGCCGCGGCGATGAAACCTGGCTGACCGGTCTGGACCCGCGGATTACCCGCTGTTTGCTGCAGCACCGGCAGCCAGCCGATTTCCAGCTCCGCGCCAGTGCAGATCGCCAGATCGGCGCTGCGCATACGCGCCACCAGGCTTGGCCGCGCCTCGATACGGTGCGGATCCTGCAACGCCGTCGAGGCTTGGTAAACGTTCACCTTGCTGCCACCCAGCTCATTGGCGAGCGCCGCCCACTCCGGCAGGCAGGCAAAGACGTTTACCGTCGCAAAGGCCGGAGCGCACACCGACAGCAAAGCAACTGCCAGTATCGATCTGACTGTTGTCATGATCATGTCCTTAAAACTTGTGCGCACCGTGAGTGCCAAGACTCATCAGGTACTGGAGGTTCCACTGGTTATCGGGGGCACCGCTGCGCGCCTCATCGCGCGCCACCTGCACCCGGAACCGGGAGAATTCGGACGGCGAGAAGTCGATCATCGCCGTCACGCGTTGCGGTCGGTTGGGCGCTAGACCCGGAAAATCGGCAACCGTGGGACCGCCGGGCCTGACCAGATTGAGACCGAATACGGGCCGGCCACTATCGAGCCGATCCTGACGAAGCCCCACACGCCAGCGTGGCATGAACTGGTAAGCCGCCTGCACATACCACCCTGACTGGCTTGAACGATAGGCACCGGAACTGCCCATGCCCGTCGTATTGAACGACAAGGTACCGTCCTCGGTGCGGTGCATATATTCCGCGACCAGCTTGAGATTGCGGTCCACCACATTGCCGTTGGGTGACCACTTCCATACGAGGTCCAGACCCCACATAGTGCTGTCACCAGTGAATGCATTGTTCACCGCTGCACCCGTAGAGTTGAGATCCTCGTAGGGTCTGTTCAGCGCTTGGGTCCGACGGTAGGAGCCGCCGATCCGGTAACTACTGCTGAGACCAATGTCATCACCGACATGCAGGAAGGCCATGGTCGAATTCAGGCTATTGGTATTCCTCTCGGAACCGGGAAAGCCCGCACCTCGGCCGGTCTCGGCACCCAGTTCGACGAACAGCGGGGTTGGAGCAAGCCAGCGTACCTGCAGGCCGTCTTCTTGCAGTTTGCCGCCAAAGAATGCCTGGTGGACCAGCGGTGCATCCGTGAAATCCCAGGCATGTGCGTGCTGCTCGTTCAGGTAACCAAAGGCCGACAGCATGCGACCAAACTTAAGGCTCACGCCTGGTACCAGTCCGGCGTTTTGGATCACACCTTCTTCGACGGAAACCGTATTTTCGCCGCTGACGGACAGCACAAAATAGCCCGACAGGTAAGGATCGATATTGGCCGACAGCGTCAGCTCAGATTCGCCGATGTTGAAGCCACGCGCACCGGGTCCCACCTCGTCGCCGCCGGGTATGAAGCCACCGATACGGTAGTCCTGTGGATCGAGTTGCTGGTGACTGTACTGCCCGCTCACGATCAGTGAGATGGCGGGATTAAAGGCATTGGCCGCGTTTGATCGACCATCATCCGCCGCTATAACGGATGCTGGCACTGCAATAGATACCGCTATGGCAACGGCCACGAGCGCGTTTCTGAACATGGTATTCCCCTCTGAAGGAAGCAAATGCGACGTAGCGCCTCGGTCATTCCGCTGGCGCGATCAGGATCAATTCAGAGGAGCTGAGGAGGCCCGCGGGATTGGAAAAAAAACCTGGCGTGGGACTTGAAAAAAACGGCTGGGATGACAAACCCAACAAGAGATTTATCCAGAACAAAAAACGCTGGGAGACTGAGCGGTGCGGCACCGGAGAGCTTATCGAAACTGGCGCAGCTATCGCAGGCCTTACTGCGACTCGGCAACTCCTTGTTCACACCGCTCTTCGCGAGGTGAGTCACCGCATGAGCGTAGGCTGCCTGCTGAGTGACGAGCAAAACGAGAAGCAGCAGCTGCACCAGCGTGCGTCGCGCGCCTCGGGGAGAAAAAAAGTAAGCTCGGCCCGTCACCCAGTCAGTGTAGCGCCGGGCGGCATACGGAACAAACAACCCCTCTGTTGATGTCCGGTCGCGACCCGATGGGCCCAGGTTCAGACAGCTCGCCGTCGCGCCTCAGGTCGTGCTCCGGGTCGAGCCTCGGGTGCCGGTAGGGGCGGTAAAGTCCCGAAGGGCACGGACTGCCGCATGGTGCGTTCGATGTCGCGCAGTAGACCGGCTTCGTCGGGTGAAACCAGCGAAACCGCCGCTCCGGAGGATCCGGCGCGCGCTGTGCGACCAATGCGGTGCACGTAGTCTTCTGGAACATTCGGCAGCTCAAAGTTGACGACCTGCGGCAATTCCTTGATGTCGAGTCCGCGCGAAGCGACCTCGGTGGCCACGAGTGCCCGGAGTCGACCCGTCTTAAAGTCGCCAAGCGCACGCATGCGCGCCGACTGGCTCTTGTTACCGTGAATGGCGGCTGCACTGATTCCGGCCGCCTCGAGCTGCTGAGCCAAGCGATTGGCACCATGCTTGGTACGGCAGAAGACCAGTGCCTGTTGCCAGGGGCCTTCATCGCCGACACCGTTTTCGAACAGATGCACCAACAGCTGCCGCTTCTGCTCTTTCGGCACGCGGTAGGCCAACTGCGCCACACGCTCAGCCGTGGTGTTGCGGGCCGCAACCTCAACCTTGACCGGGTCGTGAAGCATGCCCGCCGCCAGACCGCGGATATCCTCGCTGTAGGTGGCCGAGAACATCAGACTTTGACGCTGAGCCGGAAGCAGCTTGAGGATGCGTTTGATGGAGTGGATGAAACCCATGTCGAGCATCCGATCGGCTTCGTCGAGCACAACACAACGGATACCGCGTAAGTCGCAGTACCCCTGCTGGCACAGATCGAGCAGCCTGCCCGGCGTGGCAATGAGGATGTCGCAACCGGCCTTCAGACCATCGATCTGCGGACGCTCGCCGACGCCGCCGTAAATGCAAAGAGCCCGGTGCGGCTTGTGCGCGCCATAGGCCTTCACGTTGTCAGCAACCTGCGCTGCCAGCTCCCGCGTCGGGACTAGGATCAGCACCCGGGGCAAAGCTCCGCGCTCTTGTCCGAGCTTCTGCAGAATCGGCAGCACGAAGCTGGCGGTCTTGCCGGTACCGGTCTGTGCGCCGGCGAGAACATCGCGATCGGCAAGAACAGCGGGAATGGCGCCGGCCTGGATAGGCGTGGGAGTGGTGTAGCCGCGCGCGGCAACAGCACGCAATAACTCGGGTTCGAGCCCGAGACTCTCAAATGTACTCATGGGATGGGGCGCAGGTTACACAAATTGCTCCCTCCTTGCCCGACAATCTCATGGACAAGGCGCCTCCCCGGCCTCGCCCAACGCAGCAGGGCTCATCTGGCCAGAGATCGACTATCCTTGTCACCGATGTTCCGCAAGCTGAACAGATCCATTTCAGTGCCCATCGTACTGAGCACGATTGCCGTCTTGCTGACGGTCACCATGCTCATCGGCTGGATCCTTGTGATCCGCGATAATTGGTCTGTCACCCGCGCTTTCTGGACCAACCGCTGGCTGATGGCCGGCGGCATCGTGTCATTAGCTGTGGTGATGTGCGTGGTGGTGCTCTTCAGCGTGTCGCTGGTACGCGAAATCCTCGAGGGCCGCCGTCAGCAGACATTCATCGACTCGGTGACGCACGAGTTAAAGAGCCCCCTCGCTTCAATCAAGCTTTGCCTCGAGACAATGGCGCGCGAAGGGCTATCCACCGGACAGCGCAGCGAGCTTCGTCAGATGATGCTGACTGACGTCGAGCGCCTGACCGTCTTTGTCGATGACATCCTAGAGGCCAGCCGTACGGCCCATGGACGCCGTTCGCAGATGTGGACGGTCGTGCAGATTCCGGCACTGATCAATGCGGCCGCCGATGCCATCCGGCGGCGCTACAACCTGCCGGCTGACGCTATCCGCATTCGTGTACCAACCCACCTGCAGATCACCACGGATCCGACAGCACTCGAGACGATTCTGAAAAACATTCTGGATAACGCAGTCAAATACTCGCCCGCTCTTCCGGTTGTTGAGGTCGAGGTCCGGGCAGCGCCGTCCGGTCAGCTGGAGATTGCTGTGCGTGACGAGGGGATCGGTATCGACCGAGCGCATCTCAAGAGCATCTTCAAGCGTTTTCATCGCGTTCCCAGAGCTGACGTTTATGAACGCAGCGGCACCGGCCTCGGCCTGTATGTGGTCGCGGCGCTCATCCGAAATCTCGGTGGCACAGTGCGCGCTGAGTCAGAGGGCGCGAACCTTGGAACAACTGTGACGATTCGCCTCCCGGCGGGCATCTCCACAGCCGAGGCGAGTAGTTCATGAACCTGAGCAACGAATCGGCGCCCGAGACGCGTGCCACGGTGCTGGTGGTCGAAGATGAGGCGCATCTCGCGGCCGGGCTGAAACTCAACCTTGAGCTTGAAGGCTATCGAGCCGTACATGCACGAACGATTCGCGAGGCAGCATCGCAGCTTGTGGAAGCACCGGCCATCGACCTGATCCTGCTCGATGTCATGCTGCCTGATGGCGATGGCTACAGCTTCTGTCAGCAACTGCGCGATTCCGGCCACTACATCCCGGTCATCATGCTCACCGCCCGCAGCGCCGCCGAAGAGCGCGTGCGCGGTCTCGACTCCGGCGCCGATGACTATCTGGCCAAGCCCTTTGCTCTGCCGGAGTTGCTGGCACGGGTACGTTCAGCACTGCGCCGCCGACACTGGCAGAAGCCAGCAACCGCAGCAGAGAGCGCTCTGGGCACACTCAGCTTTGGAAACGCCCGCATCGACTTCGATACCCACGAAGCCATCGCGTTCAATAAACCCGTGCGCCTGACCCAGCTAGAACTGGATCTACTGTTCTATTTCGCACAGAACCCCCGGCGAGTGCTCACCCGCGAGGAATTGCTTGAGAAGGTCTGGAAGCTTCACAACGCGCCGAACACGCGCAGCGTGGACAACTTTATCGTGCGTCTCAGGAAGTACTTCGAGCCGCATCCAGACAAGCCGGTGCACTTCCTCTCGCATCGCGGCTCAGGCTACAAATTCGTACCGGACGGCAAAGCAGCGCCCTGATACCGCTGGCGGTGACACAAGTATTACAATCCTTCACCGAAAGCGGACCCTCAAATAGCCCGAACTGCTGCATGATTGCGCCTTCGCGCTGCGGCGCACAGCAACGGGACCGTCCCCACCATGAACGAACCTACCGCCGCCAATTCGAGTCCGGAGACCAGACAGTCACCCAAGATCGAATGGCTCGGCAGCATTCCCTTCGTTGTGATCCATCTGCTTGCGCTCGGGACTATCTGGACTGGCGTCACGCCCGCTGCAGTCATCTGCTGCGCAGTGCTGTATTTCGCGCGTATGTTCGGCGTCACCGGTGGGTATCACCGTTACTTTTCGCATCGCACCTACAAGACCAGCCGCGTCTTCCAGTTCCTGCTGGCATTCCTCGCGCAGACCAGCGCACAGAAAGGCGCGCTCTGGTGGGCCGCTCATCACCGCCATCATCACATTCATTCCGACCAGCCGCGGGACATTCATTCACCCATCCAGAACGGCTTCTGGTATTCACACATGCTGTGGCTGTTTGATCCCAACACCAGCGCCACAGATTACAGCCGCATTCCTGATCTGGCCCGCTACCCGGAACTGCGCTTCCTGAACAAGTACTACCTGCTGCCGCCCATTGCGCTGGGCGCTGCGGTGTTCTTTACCCTCGGTGCGCCGGGACTCTTCTTCGGCTTCTTCTTCAGCACTGTGCTGCTGTGGCACGGGACCTTCACGATCAACTCGCTGTCGCATGTGTTTGGCAAGCGCCGCTACGCCACCTCGGATGACAGCCGCAACAACTGGCTGCTCGCCATCGTCACGATGGGTGAAGGCTGGCACAACAACCACCACCGCTTCTCCAGCTCGACTCGCCAGGGCTTCTACTGGTACGAGTACGACATCACGTATTACATCCTGAAGCTTCTGTCAGTGTTCGGCGTGGTGAGTCAGTTACGCAAGGTGCCGGCCTCGATTCTCGAGGAAGGCGTGCTCAACAAAGATCTCTATCCGGCCGGCGCCCCGATCGCTCCGTACCGAGCGCCGGCCGCAGCCGTCAGCAATAGTTGAGGGACCGCTCAGCCCGCTAGTTCGTAATGCTCGACGGTGGGCGTGGCGGCGAAGAAGGGACCGAGGATGCGCCGCCATTCGATAAAGCGCGCGGATTCCCGGAAGCCCTTCATGTGGTGCTCAACCGACGGCCACTCGACCAGCACCTGGTAGCGTCCCGGGGTCTCGATGCAGCGCTGCAGACTCACCGCACCGCAGCCGTCGGCCTGAACGATGACCTGACGCGCTTCGCGAAAGGCACTCTCGAACTCCTGCTGTCTGCCAGGAACGATGCTTAAGGTCGCGATCTCCAGAATCATCTTCACTCCTTCTTCGACCGATACCACTCGTAGGTGGTGCGGATACCCTCTTCCAAGGCGATCCGGGGCTTCCAGCCGAGCGCTTTGAGGCGCGTGGTGTCGAGCAGCTTGCGCGGCGTGCCATCCGGCTTCGTGGCATCGAAGTGCAGCTCACCGGAAAACCCCACCACTCGCCCGATCAGGGCTGCCAATTCGGCAATGCTGACGTCCTCACCCCAGCCGATATTGATCAGCTGCTCGTCATCATAGTGCTGCATCAGGAAAACGCAGGCGTCAGCCATGTCATCCACATGCAGGAACTCGCGCCGCGGCCGCCCGCTTCCCCACACCTCGACCGACTTTTCACCGGCCATTTTTGCTTCGTGAAACTTGCGCAGCAGCGCTGGGAGCACATGTGAGTTGAGCGGGTGAAAATTATCACCGGGACCGTAGAGATTGGTTGGCATCAGCGAAATGGCATTGAAACCGTACTGTCGCCGATAGGCCTGACACATTTTTAGGCCAGCAATCTTTGCCACCGCATACCACTGGTTAGTGACCTCGAGCAGACCGGTGAGCAAACAGTCCTCATTCATTGGCTGCGGCGCCATCCGGGGGTAGACGCAACTGGAGCCGAGAAAGAGAAATTTGCGCGTGCCGTGGCGGTAGGCCGCCTCGATCAGGTTGGTCTGAATGGCGAGATTGTCGCGCATGAACTCGGCCGGATAGGCGTCGTTGGCATGGATGCCGCCGACCTTGGCCGCGGCATCAAAAACGTATTCCGGGCGCTGCTCGGAAAAATAGGTCTCGACATCAGACTGTCGCGTGAGATCGAGTGTGTATCGGTCAGTCAGTAACAGGTTGTTGAATCCAGCAGCACGCAGGCGACGGACGATGGCGCTGCCCACCAATCCACGGTGGCCGGCGACGAAGATTCGCGATTCGCTGTGCATACCAGACACGCAGTGGAAACCCGCTATTCGCGATGACGGAGGGTCTTGAAGCCCTCGCGTTTCATAAGCGAATCGCGCCGCGCAAGATCCAAGTCAGCATCGACCATCTCATCCACGAGCTGAGCAAAACTGGTCGCGGGAACCCAACCGAGCTTGGTGCGCGCCTTGGAGGGATCACCCAGCAGAGTATCCACCTCAGTGGGCCGGAAATATCGCGAGTCCACCTTGATCACGGTCTTGCCGCTGTTGGCGTCGACACCCTCTTCCGCCACACCCTTCCCACGCCACTCGACGCGCATCCCGAGACGCGCACCGACCAGCTCCACAAATTCGCGCACCGAATGCTGCTCACCCGTGGCGATGACGAAATCATCGGCCACCGGCTGCTGCAACATCAGCCACTGCGCCTCAACGTAGTCACGGGCATGACCCCAATCGCGCAGTGAATCCAGATTGCCCAGATACAGACAATCCTCCAGGCCTTGGCTGATGCGGGCCAGCCCGCGAGTGATCTTGCGCGTCACAAACGTCTCGCCGCGGATCGGCGACTCGTGGTTGAAAAGGATGCCATTGCAGGCGTACATCCCGTAGGCCTCGCGATAGTTCACCGTGATCCAGTAGGCGTAGACCTTGGCCGCACCATAGGGCGAGCGCGGATAGAACGGAGTCGTCTCACGCTGCGGAATTTCCTGCACCTTGCCGAACATCTCTGAGGTCGAAGCCTGATAGAAGCGAGTCTGCTTCTCGAGCCCTAAAATACGGATCGCCTCCAGCAATCGCAGCGTGCCCAGCGCGTCCGAATTGGCAGTGTATTCCGGCGTCTCGAACGAAACTGCCACATGGCTCTGTGCGGCCAGGTTATAGATCTCGTCGGGTCTGACCTGCTGAACGATACGGATCAGATTGGTCGCGTCGGTCAGATCCCCGTAATGGAGGCGCATGTGCACGCCTTTCTGGTGCGGATCCTCATACAGGTGATCGATGCGATCCGTGTTGAAAGACGATGCCCGGCGCTTGATGCCATGCACCTCATAGCCTTTGCCAAGCAGGAATTCGGCCAGGTAGGCGCCATCCTGTCCGGTGATGCCGGTGATCAGTGCAGTCTTACTCATGCTCATGCGCATTCCCTTCCATCAGGCCGTTCGCGCGCAGCAAATCCAATCGACGGAAAGACTGTCGCTTGCTTATTCGAAACAGATCCAAGAATTGGAATTTTATCGTAGTTCAACCCAAGCGGCCTGCGCTTTGAGCGAGATCAGCGCTGCCGCTAAGCCGATGAGCCGTCATCCACATCGCCCGCCCCCGATAACCATTTCAGCACGCCCGCCAGCGAGGGGGTCAGCGGACCGGTTCCAGTTGCAGAAGCAGCGAGCGCCGAAGCGGGATCCCGCACCAGCGGCAGGATGCCTTCGCAAAGCTTCTTGCCAAGCTCGACGCCCCATTGGTCAAACGCATTGATACCCCAGACCACGCTCTGCACGAACACCTTGTGCTCATACAGTGCGATCAGAGAACCGAGCGTACGCGGGTCGAGCCGCCGGAAGAGAATCAACGTGCTGGGTCGATTGCCCTCATGCACCTTGTGCGGAAGCAGTTCCGCTACATGCTGCGCGTCGAGGCCACTGGCCCTGAGTTCAGCCGAGATGCGCTGAACCCCCCGCCCGAACGCAAAGGCTTCGGCCTGCGCCAGACAGTTGGCGATGGCAAGCTGATGCTGCTCAGGACGGCCACACGAAGACTCACGCGGCAAAATAAAGTCCAACGCCGCAACCGGTGACCCCTGATGCAGTAACTGGAAAAAGGAATGCTGAGCCATGCTGCCGGGCTCACCCCAAACCACCGGAGCGGTTGGGCCGAACACGGGCTGGCCATCCCGCTTAACCGACTTGCCATTGCTCTCCATATCAAGCTGCTGCAGGTAGGCTGGAAAGCGAGAGAGCCGCTGGTCATAAGGCAGCACCGCCAACGAAGGCAGTCCGAGGCAATTGCGATTCCAGACCCCGAACATAGCTGCCAGCACAGGCAGGTTCTGCTCCCAGGGCGCGTGTCGGAAGTGCTCATCCATGGCACGACCACCAGCGAGAAACGCTTCGAAACCATCAGCGCCGAGGGCGATCGCGAGCGCCACGCCAATCGATGACCAGATGGAATAGCGCCCACCAACCCAGTCCCAGATCGCAAACCGATAATCCGGATGAACGCCGAATTCGTCCATGGCCGCAGCGTTAACCGAGACCGCTGCGAAATGCGCAGGCACCGCGGCCGCACCCAGCCGCTCCTGCAACCAGGCCCGTGCGGCCAGCGCATTGGCACGTGTTTCCTGGGTACTGAAGGTCTTGGAGCAAACGATGAACAGTGTGCGCGCAGGATCGGCGGAGGACAGCGCGTCGACCAACTGCGAACCATCAACATTGGCAACAAACGCAAGACGAGGCGCACCCGCGGCATGGGCGTGCAATGCCTCCACGGCCATGGCCGGACCTAGGTCTGAACCGCCGATGCCGATATTGATGACCCGCTCGAAAGGCTGCCCAGTCGATCCACGCACGCTGCCCGAACGCACTGACTCAGCGAATTTCAACATCCGCGCGCGTTCACGCAGAACATCCGGCATCACATCGACGCCCTGCACGCGCACCACCTCACCGGGGGCGCCGATTCGTCGCAGCGCCGTGTGCAGCACCGCACGGCGCTCCGTCGTGTTGATGAGCTCACCGTCAAACATCTGCGAAATCCGCTCACGCAGCTGCAGCTGGTCGGCCAGAGAAGCAAACAGGTGTAAGACGTTGGCGTCGGCGTGCTGACGAGAGAAATCGCAGCGCAGTCCAGCGCCATCTACTGAAAATCGCGCCACGCGTTGCGGATCAGTATCGAAAAGACTCTGGATGGTGCCTGTGCGGAGCGACTCCGCCGCCTCGGCCAGCGACGCCCAAGCTGGGCACTGGTCGGCTGAAGCGGGAGTGGCTTTCATACTCATGCCCGCTCAGCTCAACCGGCGCCAGAGACAGGGAGCCTTGCTCTCCTTGTCGAGAAGCTCCTGCAGCCGCAGATGCGCCTCGGCTTCCGCGTGATCAGGACTCACCACTCGCAGGGCACCGGCGCGGCGCACGAGGGTGGCAGGTTCGTCTTTAGCCGCACGGGTACCGGGCGGCCGCGCCACATCCCCCAGAGCGAGAGAGTTCTGCCCACCACTCATGGCCAGATAGACGTCGGCCAGAAGCCGCGCGTCGAGCAGCGCGCCATGCAGTTCGCGGTGGGAATTGTCGACCCCATAGCGCTTGCAGAGCGCGTCGAGTGTATGCCGTTGCCCAGGGCTCATTTCGCGCGACATCTGCAGCGTATCGAGTACGGTACAGATCTCGCGAATCGGCGCGGGCTGCGCCTCCGTCAGGCGCGCAAACTCCGCGTCAAGAAACTCAACGTCGAAAGCCGCGTTATGAATGATCAGCTCGGCACCGCTGAGGAATTCCAGCAGTTCGGCCGCCACCTCCGCGAAGCGCGGCTTGTCGAGCAACTGCTCGCGACTGATGCCATGCACGGCCTGCGCACCCTGATCGATGTCGCGCTCGGGATTCAGGTAACGATGGAATTGCCGACCGGTGAGACGCCGGTTGACCAGCTCGACGCACCCGACTTCGATGATCCGATGTCCAAGCCTCGCTTCGAGGCCGGTGGTTTCCGTGTCGAGCACGATCTGGCGCATGGCGGGATTCTAGCCGTCCCCGGACAACAGCGCATCGATGGCGGCATTGGCCAACTCGTCACAGCGCTCGTTATCCGGTACGCCGGAGTGACCCTTCACCCAGTGCCAGCGCAGCTGGTGGGATTGCGCCAGGGCATCCAGCTCCTCCCAAAGGTCCTGGTTTTTGACCGGCTTGCGATCCGCCGTCCGCCAGCCTCGCGCCTTCCATCCAGCCAACCACTCGGTAATACCGTTCCGCACGTACTGCGAGTCGGTATACACATCGGCGCTGACTTGCCGCTTGAGCACCCGCAACGCCTCGATGACGCCCTGCAGCTCCATGCGGTTATTGGTGGTCTGTGACACGGCACCCGACAGCTCACGAACGCTGTCCCCATAACGTAATACGGCGCCCCAGCCACCCGGGCCCGGATTGCCGCGACAGGCGCCATCGGAGTGAATACTCACGGCCGCAGCTGCTGCCGCTGTCTCATCAGATCGTCGGTTCAAATGCACCCCCCAGCACCGCAGGCCGCGAACGCGTTCGCAGCGAGGTCACACCATACAGCCGTTTGCGCGCCTTGATCAGATACGCTCCCGCCGGAAACGGATAGAACCAGCGACGTCGCAGACCGCGGCTTTGTGGCGCACTGCCGAAGGGCAGCGTGAACAGCCCATGGCGCGCCGGTTCCACCTCATAGCCGAGCACGTTCAGCCAATCCGTCACACGTCGCGCGGAAATCACACGCTGCAATCCGGGCGGAAATCGCCGGCGACTCAGCGCTGCACGCCAACCCCAAGGGCTAGCCGGACTGAAACCGACGACAAGAAGACAGCCCTCACCCATCAGTACTCGATCCGCCTCGCGCAACACAGCCAGCGGCTCGCTACTGAACTCCAACGCGTGCGGCAGCAGGACCACATCCGCACAGGCATTAGCCACCGGCAGTTGCGCTAAGTGAGCAATTAAATCCGTGCCGCTGCCAGACTCTGGCGCGATCAGTTCGGGCCGGCGCCCCGACCCTGATGGCCAGAGTTCTTTTCCCTCGCCCCAGCGACCCATCTGCAGCAATACCGGGCCGAACACGCCTTCGAGAGCCCGCGCCAACATGTCCGCTTCGGCCGCGATCGCCATGCGACCCAGCACCCCGCTGTGCCAGTCCTCTTTGGACCCTGCTCCGCTGCCGAAAACACTAGCCATTCTTTGGACTTATGGGTTAAATTTCAAAGCTTATTGCAGACTAGCATCGGGCATCCTAGGTGTGGCGCGCAACCGCTACGAACGGCTGTTCCCGGCTTCGCGAGGTTTTGGGATGCTGAAACGCCCTTTGGCTGTAATGTTGTTGCCTTTGGTCGCATTGAGCCTGGCCGGCTGCGCCGGCAGCACGACACTCACAGCGAAGGATCCTGAGAAGCAGGTGGTTGCCCACAGCGGCAATGTCACGCCGGCCCCAACAGCCCGCACAGAGCCCAGCAACAAGCGTCGACAATCCGGCCGGGCGGATACCGCCTCAGCCGCCAAAGCTCCAGAACCCGCCCCCGCTGACAGCAGCGCGAATATCGCCCCAATGATCGCAGCGCCTTCGGGCGATCTTTTTGAGCGCCTGCGCACCGGTTTTCAACTCGAGGATGTCGACCAACCTGCCATCGACCGCGAGCTCAACTGGTTTGCCAATAACCCTGCTTACCTCGAGCGCGTCTGGGGACGCGCCGAGTTGTACATGCACTACATCGTCGAGGAGTTGGATCGCCGCAAGATGCCGCGCGAGCTGGCGCTCCTGCCGGTGATCGAAAGCGCCTTCGAACCCTATGCGTATTCCAAGGCCAGCGCAGCGGGGCTCTGGCAGTTCATCCCAGGCACCGGCACCAAGTACGGCCTGAAACAGGACTGGTGGTATGACGGACGCCGTGATGTCGTCGAGGCGACGCGAGCGGCTCTGGATTACCTGCAGGCGCTGCACGAACAGTTCGATGGGGACTGGCTGCTGGCGATCGCAGCTTATAACTGCGGGGAAGGCAATGTCGGACGCGCTGTCGGGACCAATCAGCGCTCCGGGCAGCCCATCGACTTCTGGCACCTGAAGCTCCCTGCGGAAACACGCGCCTACGTTCCCAAACTGCTCGCCATGCGCCGCATCGTCGCCGCGCCGGGGGACTATGGCCTCGAGTTCAGCCTGATCCCGGATATCCCGTATTTCACGTCTGTCCAGACGGGTGGTCAGATCGATCTGCAGGTTGCTGCCGACATCGCCGGCATCACCAAGGATGAGCTGTACGAACTGAACCCGGCCTTTCATCGTTGGGCGACTGACCCGAACGGCCCCCACTCCCTGCTGGTACCAACTGAAGTGGCCGATGGCCTTGAGGCGATCTATCTCAGCCTCAGTCCCGAACAGCGCATGCGGGTCGCGCAGTACACAGTGAAGCCCAAGGACACGGTGGCATCCGTCGCACGCGCCAACAACACCACACCGGAGCTGTTGCGCGAGCTGAACGGACTGGGCCCCAAGGACACGCTCGCTGTAGGGGACATGCTGCGGGTGCCCTCCACCTCAGTGACGCTGCCAGCGAAAGCCGCACGCGCGGCCATGTTGGTGGATAACCGGGTGGTGAGCGTACCTGGCACCCGGCGCACCGGCCGTACCGTGGTGCACGTCGTGCGCAGCGGTGACACGCTGACAAGCATCGCGAAGCGTCTGGGCACCGATACCAGCACGCTGGCACGCCTCAATGACATGAAGGTCAATGACACTCTGCGCACCGGGCAACGACTGGTTGTCACCGCGCAGACACCCGCCGCTGCAGCACCCAGCTCTAAGACCTCGGCAAACCGCGGCACCGGAAGCACCGCGAGCAGCACCGAGCCCAAGAAAGTGACCTACACGGTTCGACGCGGCGACACGCTCTACAGCGTTGCACGTCTGCTCCGGGTCACGGTCAGCCAACTGCTGAGCTGGAACAAACTGGCCGAGAGCGTGGTGATCAAGCCCGGTCAACGACTGGTGGCCTTTGTCTCACACGGATAAACTGTTGCGATGAGCGGAATACTTGCTGGAAAGAAAGCACTGATCGTCGGGGTCGCCACGGACCGTTCCATCGCTTGGGGAATTGCCCAGGCCATGAAGGCCCAGGGCGCCGAACTGGCCCTCAGCTATGCCAACGACAAGTTCAAGGAACGCGTCGTTCCGTTGGGCGAATCCATCGGCGTCAAACTCACCATGCCACTGGATGTGGGCAGCGACGAGCAGATCGACTCGGCCTTCGAAACCGTGCGGCGGGAATGGGGTGAGCTCGATGTACTGGTGCATGCGGTGGCGTTCGCGCCTCGCGAAGCACTGGAAGGCAGCTACACCCGGAACACCTCGCGAGAGGCCTTCCGGGTCGCACATGACATCTCCAGCTACAGCTTCACTGCACTGGCCCGTGGTGCTGCCCCACTGATGGCGGGCCGTGCCGGCGCCATGCTCACGTTGAGCTACCTAGGCGCTGTGCGCTCCATTCCCAGCTACAACGTCATGGGCCTGGCCAAGGCCAGCCTGGAAGCCAGCGTACGCTTCATGGCTGCGGATCTCGGCCCTGGGAACATTCGCGTCAACGGCATCTCTGCCGGACCGATCAAGACGCTGGCGGCAGCCGGCGTGGGCGGACTGCGCAAGATGCTGAACCATGTTGCCGACGTCGCACCGCTCCGTCGCAATGTCACCATCGAGGATGTGGGCAATGCGGCCGCCTTCCTCTGCTCGCCGATGGCGGCGGGAGTGACCGGTGAGATCCTTTATGTGGATAGCGGCTTCAGCACCGTGGGCATGAGCTTCCCGCCCGACGGTAAGGAATAGGTAAGAGCTAACAGGCGAAGCGGAACTCCTCCGCTTCGCCGGCCGTTTCTAGTTAAAAACGGCCTCGTTGCGGCGAATCGTCGCGGTTCGACGCATCTCCTGCTGATAGGCATTGAATTCGACCTGACGCTCACGGTCGATGTATTGCTGTGCCTGCCGCTGGTCATTGACTGAATTGGCGCCAGCCACGCCCGGACGCACGCCGCTCACGGCGACGATGGCTGCATCACCGGAGTCGAGGGCAACCACAGAATAGGCGGCTTTGCCGGCCGTCGCAGGCAGCGCGAACGCCATGTCACGCACCTGCACCGGTAGCTGCGGATCTCCGCGTCCCACCCAAGCAGCTGCGGTCGGATTCAGGTTCAGCGCCTTGAACGTGGCAACAGCCTCCGCCCCCGCCTGCAGCTTATTGACCGCCTCAGCGGCTGCGGCGCGTGCAGCGACCGAGGCCGCGTCCTTGCGCACCGCCGCGACAACTGCGGCCTGAACCTCAGGCAGCGGCCGGACCTGAGCCGGTCGATGCTCCAACACGCGCACCAGCACCATACGATCTGCGCCCAGAGCCACAGGTCCTAGCAAGCGGTCACCTTTGGCATTGCCAGAGGCGAAGATCAGTGTGTTCAGATCAGCACTGTTTCCCAGCGGCGCCGCGCCAGCGCGCGTCCAGTTGGCGATCTCACCGGTCTGAAGGTTGAACTCACGGGCCAGAGCAGCCAGATCCGTCGCTGCGTTCTGCTCGAGCTTGCGCTGCACGCCTTCCTGGCGCTCACCGAAAAGCTCAGCCGCCCGATCTTTGCGATAGTCCGCTTCGATGGTGGTGCGCGCATCCGCCAGAGTCTTGGTGGCCGCAGCCTGCACATCGTCGAGCTTGATGATGTGGTAACCGAAGGGGGTCTTGACCAGATTACTGATCTCACCACGCTTCATGGCAAACAGCGCTGCCGAGAAGGTCTTATCGATCGACGCACCGGGGTTGAGCCAGCCGAGATCGCCGCCCGCGGCCTTGGAGCCCGTGTCATCGGAATACTGACGCGCGAGCTGCACGAAGTCCTTGCCGGCTCGCGCCTGCTCCAGCACTTCGCGCGCCTTCTTCTCCGCCGCAGCGGCCTTGGCGGCATCCTTGGCATCCGTCTCGCTCAGGGCGATGAGGATATGGCGCGCATGGCGCTTCTCGGGCGCCGCGTAACGGGTCTTGTTGGCCTCGTACCACTTGGCCAGGTCATCGGCATTCACACTGACCGAGGCAGCGACGGTCGCCAATGACAGTTCGGCGTATTGGATCCGAGCCGACTCCGTGCTCTGATATTCGTCCTTGTGCGTCTCGTACCAGGCCTGAACCTTGGCCGGCTCGACATTGACGCCAGACTCAAAACGAGCGACCGGCACCACCGCATAACGCAGCTCACGCTGCTCATTTTCCAGAGCAAAGATACGCCGCAGCTCCGTCTCGGTGAGGAAGCCCGTCGCCTGGAGCGCCCCAACCAGCTGCTGAGATTGCAACTGCTGGCGCAGCTGAGCCTCGTAGGCAGCCGCCGTCAGGCCACTCTGCGCAAGCAGACCGCGCGCGAACTGCTCATTGAACTTGCCATCGACCTGGAACGCGGGCTCATTCTGATAAGCCCGCTGCAGCGCCACGGTGCCAACGCGCAGTCCGCGCTCACGCGCACGGGCGTTGATCAGGGTGCTGTCCACGTAGCCGTCCAGCAACTGCTGCTGCAGGATTTTGCGCTGCTCAGGCGGAATGTCGTCCTTGATCTGCTGCTGGATCTGCGACTGCCGCTGCTGCCAGGCATTCTGTACCGTGGCAACTGGCACTTCCTCGCCGTTGATCTTCAGCGCGTAGTTCGGTGCACCGAAGCTCAGGTCAACGACGCCGTAGGCGCCCCAGAGCGTGAAGATGATTGCCAGGATGCCCAGCAATCCTGCACCGAGCCAGCGGTGCGACTTAAGCTTATCGCCGATGTTCTGCAGCATGGACTGGCTTTCCGGTTCCGGATTTTATTTTGGACATAACAAGTGGCGGAGCGGACGGGACTCGAACCCGCGACCCCCGGCGTGACAGGCCGGTATTCTAACCAACTGAACTACCGCTCCACTTGTCGATGGTGGGTGCTGAGGGGATCGAACCCCCGACATTCGCCTTGTAAGGGCGACGCTCTACCAGCTGAGCTAAGCACCCCAAAAAGGTCGCGCATTCTAGATCAACCTGCGGGCAGGATGCCAGTGCTTCGACGCAAAGAACATCCCCTCCGCAGGGACCGGGGTTAATGCGCCTGGAGGCCCTTCGCGCCGCGCCGGCCTGCCCGCCGCGTGCCCGGCTTGGCGGCGACGCCGGCCGTGTCGCCACTTGCAGGCTGCGGCACCGGCTGCGAGGTGAGCGCCACCTGCAACACTTCGTCGATCCAGCGCACGGGACGGATATCCAGTTTGCCCTTGATGGTGTCAGGAATCTCGGCCAGATCCTTGGTGTTCTCCTCGGGTATCAACACCACGGCGATGCCGCCGCGCTGAGCGGCGAGCAGCTTTTCCTTCAGTCCGCCGATGGGCAGGACTTCACCGCGCAAGGTGATCTCGCCGGTCATCGCCACATCAGAGCGCACCGGAATCCGGGTGAGCGCCGAGACCAGCGCCGTGCACATGCCGATGCCCGCACTGGGACCATCCTTGGGGGTCGCCCCCTCGGGCATGTGCAGATGGACATCGTTCTTCTGATAGAAGTCCGGATCCAGTCCCAGCACCTGAGTACGTGAGCGCACCACACTCATCGCGGCCTGAATGGACTCCTGCATCACTTCGCCCAACTGACCGGTATGCAGCAGCTTGCCCTTACCGGGCAGCACAGCCGCTTCAATGGTGAGCAGTTCGCCACCGACCTCGGTCCATGCCAGACCGGTGACCTGACCGATACGGTTCTCGTCCTCGGCCTTGCCGAAACGGAAGCGCCGCACACCCAGATAGCGGTCGAGATTGCGCGGCGTGACCGCGACGCTGCGCGCGACCTTCTCGGCACGTGCGCCGGCAGCCCTGCCTTTGCCTTTGGCGTGGCTCTTACCCTTAGCCTTGCCTTTGCCCTGCTCTTTCAGATCGAGCAGTTCCTTAACGGACTTGCGGCAGATCTTGGCAATCTCACGCTCTACGTTGCGCACGCCCGCTTCGCGGGTGTAGTGGCGCACGATATCCAACAGCGCCGGATCCGAAACCTGCAACTCGCCGGCGCGCAGGCCGTTCTGCTTCATCTGCTTCGGAACCAGATAGCGCTTACCAATGTTGAGCTTCTCGTCTTCGGTGTATCCGGGCAGGCGGATCACCTCCATGCGATCGAGCAGCGGAGCGGGGATGTTCATCGAATTCGCGGTACATACGAACATCACTTCCGAGAGATCGAAGTCCACTTCCAGATAGTGATCCGAGAACGTTGTGTTCTGCTCCGGATCGAGCACCTCCAGCAGCGCCGAGGACGGATCGCCGCGGAAATCCATCGCCATCTTGTCGATTTCATCGAGCAGGAAGAGCGGGTTGTGCACGCCGGTCTTGACCATGTTCTGGATGATCTTTCCGGGCATCGAACCGATGTAGGTACGGCGATGGCCGCGGATCTCGGCCTCATCGCGCACGCCGCCCAGCGACATGCGCACGAATTGGCGGTTGGTCGCACGGGCGATGCTCTGGCCCAGCGAGGTCTTACCCACTCCCGGTGGGCCAACCAGACACAGGATAGGTCCCTTGATCTTTTCTACCCGCTGCAGCACGGCCAGGTATTCGACGATGCGCTCCTTGACCTTCTCCAGCCCATAGTGATCTTGATCCAGCACCTTCTCAGCGTGATGGATGTTCTTCAGAAGACGCGTGCGCTTCTTCCAGGGCACTTTGACCAGCCAGTCGACGTAGTTGCGCACCACCGTCGCCTCGGCGGACATCGGTGACATCAGCTTAAGCTTGTTGACCTCAGCCGTCGCCTTCTCGCGCGCCTCCTTGGGCATGCCGGCACGCGCAATGCGCTTCTCGATCTCGGCAATCTCATTGCCGCCATCTTCCATGTCGCCGAGTTCCTTCTGAATGGCTTTCATTTGCTCATTCAGGTAGTACTCGCGCTGGCTTTTCTCCATCTGCGACTTCACGCGGCCGCGGATGCGCTTCTCGATCTGCAGCACGTCCATCTCGCCCTCGATCGCGGCCAGGATGTGCTCCAGGCGCTTGCGGATGTCGAGGATTTCCAGAACCTTCTGCTTCTCGGCCAGCTTCAGGGACATGTGAGCCGCGACATTGTCGGCTAGGCGACCCGGCTGCTCGATGCCGGCCAGAGCGGTCAGCACCTCAGGCGGGATTTTTTTGTTGAGCTTTACATACTGCTCGAACTGCGACACCACCGAGCGCGTCAGCACATCCATCTCGCGCTCGTCGTACTGATCGCTGTCGCGATGCAGCTCGACCTCCGCGGTGTAGAAATCACCGCCTTGGAAGCTGGTGACGCTCGCGCGGGTCTCGCCTTCGACCAGCACCTTGACCGTGCCATCGGGGAGTTTCAGCAACTGCAGGATGGTTGCCACCGTGCCAAAGCTGTACAGCTCTTCGGGCTTGGGGTCATCGACATCGGCCTGCTTCTGGGCAATCAGCATGATGCGCTTGTTGCCCTTCATGGCCATATCGAGCGCCTGGATCGATTTCTCCCGGCCCACGAACAGCGGAATCACCATGTGCGGGTAAACCACCACATCGCGCAGCGGCAGCACCGGGAGCGCGCCGTTGGCACTGACTGCGACGGGCGGAGTGGACACTGGAGCGGCGGGCTGGTTCAAGGGGGCGTCCTCAAGAGGGGGCGCCAATGCGCCATGGGTCAAGCATTGGGGAGCGGAGAGCAGAATTCAAGCGCGGCGAGGACAAATAGCGCTGCTATTTTGCCCAGCGGACACCGGCATCATTGTTGAGATGCCGGATAGGTTGAGGCCGGCGGTCGCCGGCCGCGATCAACTGCCCGAGGCGAGGCGGGGTTCGTCCGCCTTGTAGACAACGAAAGGCTTGGCGTGACCGTCGATGACCGATTCGTCAACGACCACCTTCTGGACGTTACGCATCGACGGCAGGTCGTACATGGTGTCGAGCAGCACGTTTTCCAGAATGGTGCGCAGGCCGCGCGCGCCGGTCTTGCGCTGCATGGCCTTGCGGGCCACAGCGCGAAGCGCATCATCGCGGAGCTCCAGCTCGGCGCTTTCCATGTCGAACAGCCGACGATACTGCTTGGTCAGCGCGTTCTTCGGCTCGGTGAGGATGGAGATCAGGGCGGCCTCGTCCAGCTCCTCGAGCGTTGCAACCACCGGCAGGCGGCCGACGAACTCGGGGATCAGACCGAACTTGACCAGGTCCTCAGGCTCCGCGTCATGGAAAACGTCCACGCCATGGGGACGCTCGCTCACGGTACGCAATTCGCTGGTGAAGCCGATACCGCCCTTCTGGGTGCGGTTCTGAATAATCTTCTCAAGACCTGCGAAGGCGCCGCCGCAGATGAAGAGGATGTTGGAGGTGTCGACCTGCAGGAATTCCTGCTGCGGATGCTTGCGGCCGCCCTGCGGCGGCACGGAGGCGACGGTTCCTTCGATCAGCTTGAGCAGTGCCTGCTGCACACCCTCACCCGAGACGTCGCGGGTGATTGAGGGGTTGTCACTCTTGCGTGAGATCTTGTCGATCTCATCGATGTAGACGATACCGGTCTGCGCCTTTTCGACGTCGTAGTCGCACTTCTGCAGCAGCTTCTGGATGATGTTCTCGACATCCTCACCCACGTAGCCGGCTTCCGTCAGCGTAGTCGCATCCGCAATGGTGAACGGTACGTTCAGCAGGCGGGCCAGCGTCTCAGCCAGCAGCGTCTTGCCGCAGCCGGTGGGGCCGATGAGCAGGATGTTGCTCTTGCCGAGCTCGACCTCGTCCTTGGGCTTGGAGCCGCCACGGGTCTGCAATCGCTTGTAATGGTTGTACACCGCAACCGAGAGCACCTTCTTGGCGCGCTCCTGTCCGATGACGTATTCGTCCAGAACGGTCTTGATTTCGTGCGGCTTGGGCAGCTTGTCGCGCGACTTCTCAGCGCGATCCTCAAGCTCCTCACGGATGATGTCGTTGCACAGCTCGACGCATTCGTCGCAGACGAAAACCGAAGGCCCGGCAATCAGCTTTCGTACCTCGTGCTGGCTCTTGCCGCAGAACGAGCAGTACAACAGCTTTCCGTCGTCAGTCCGGCCCTTGGGTTCGTCACTCATCCGTGCATCACCTGACAAATCCTGAGTGGACCACTATATAGCACGGCTTAAGGCCGGAAGGCAAAGTAGCTTGAGCCGGTAAGGCCTTGTAATTGCTGAACTTTGCTCCCGGCGGATGCCGTGGCGCTATTTCGTGGCGCCGGTACCCGGCAGCGCCTCGCGCTTTTCGAGGACGCGGTCGATCAGGCCGTAGGCCAACGCATCGGCGCTGGTCATGTAATTGTCTCGATCAGTGTCCTGCTTGACCCGCTCCAGCGGCTGCCCGGTGTGGTGGGAAAGGATGTGGTTCAGGCGCTCACGGGTCTTCAGGATCTCGCGAACCTGGATCTCCATGTCAGAGGCCTGGCCACGCGCACCACCCAGAGGCTGATGGATCATGACGCTGGAATGAGGCAGCGCGTAACGCTTGCCCTTAGTGCCGCCGGCCAACAGCAGCGCGCCCATGCTGGCCGCCTGACCAACACAGATGGTGCTGATGTCAGGCTTCACGAACTGCATGGTGTCGTAGATCGCCAGACCCGCGGTCACTGCCCCGCCCGGGGAATTGATGTAGAGCGAGATGTCCTTATCCGGATTCTCGGATTCCAGGAACAGTAACTGGGCCACGATGAGGTTGGACATGTGGTCCTCGACCTCTCCGACGACGAAGATCACCCGCTCCTTCAGCAGCCGGGAGTAGATGTCGTAAGAGCGCTCGCCGCGCGATGTCTGCTCGACGACGATGGGAACCAGACTGTTCGTGACGGTCATGCATCACTCCCTGAAGCCGGATCGTATCCGGCCAGTTCACTGAAGCTGGATGGCTTATCTACGCCCTTGGCCTGCGCCAGCACAAAAGCAATCGCTGCGTCTTCCAGCGCGCCGGCCTCGAGCTGCTGCATGGCCTCACGGCTCTGCACATACCGACGGCGCAGCTGATCCGGATCCGGCGAGCCCTGCACCGCTGCGTCCAGCCGTGCCTCAACCTGTTGACGATCCGGACGGATTTCGTTGGCGCGGATGAGCTCACCAATGAGCAGGCCCAGCGCGACGCGGCGACGTGCCGATTCCTCGAACATCTCGCGGCCCGGCAGCTCGGTGGCCTGCGGCCCCATACGCTGTTGCAGCTGAGCCTGAAGCTCCTGCACTTGCTCATCCACCAGCACCTTCGGTAACTCGAAGGGGTTTGCCTTGAATAGCGCTTCGAGCGCGGACTCACGCGCACGCCGGCTCGCGCTGTCAGTGACTTCGCGCTCCATGCTCTTGCGGATCTCGGCGCGCAGCGCCTCGACACCGCCCTCGGGCAGACCGAGGGAACGGACGAACTCATCATCCAGCGCCGGCAGAGAAGACTCCTCGACGGACGTAACCTTGATGTCGAATTCAGCCTGCTTGCCAGCGACCGAAGGCGCGCCGTACTCATCCGGGAAGCGCGCTGGGACGGTCTTGCTCTCGCCGACTGACATTCCATGCAGGGCCGTGTCGAGCTCAGGCAGGATCGTGCCTGCGCCGAGCACCACCTTGAGGTCCTCGCCCTTACCGCCGGGGAATACCTCGCCTTCGATGCGACCCTCGAAGTCGATGCTGACGCGATCGCCGGCCTTGGAAGGCCGATCGACGGCTGCGAAAACAGGACGCTGCCGGCGCAGACGATCGACCATGGAATCGACGTCGGCATCGCTCACTGAAGCCACCGGACGCGCGTATTCCAGCTCACTGAGCGGCCGCAGCTGGATCTCCGGCAGCACCTCGAACAAGGCGGCAAACCGCAGCTCGGCACCTGGCGCGAAAGTGATGGGTTCAATGCGCGGCGGAGCGGCCGGTCGCAGCTGCAAGGAACCGAGCGATTCGGCCACGCTCGACTGCATCAGCTGCTCGACAGCTTCCATGTGCGCCTGGTCGCCATACTGGCTGCGCACGACTGCGTACGGCACCTTGCCCGGGCGGAAACCATCAATGCGCACCGTGCGCATCAGGCGCTTGAGGCGCTGCTCGGTTTCGGCCACCACCTGATCGACCGGAACAACGATTTCAAGGCGCCTTTCCAGGCCGCTGATCGTGGTCAGTGAATGCTCCATGCTGGCTCTTACAACCTCAATTTAAGCTTGATGCCAAGTAACTTGGTGCGAAAGGAGAGACTCGAACTCTCACGGGTTACCCCGCTGGAACCTAAATCCAGTGCGTCTACCAATTCCGCCACTTTCGCCGATCCTGCTCGCAGGCGCACCAGCGCCGAAACGGTCGCCCCTTCGGACGACCCGATCAATGCGAAAGGGCGGGAAGTATACCGGAAGCCCGCCCCCGGGGGCGGGCGCCGTACCGGCTTACGGCGGGCTCAAACCCAAGGCATGGCCGAATCCGGAGGCAGCACGAATGCCGGGCCGCGGACCCGCTGCGGGATACTCGTGCGGAATCCTGAGGGCTTCACGACCAGAATGTCGCAGGCCAGCGCGTCGAAGACGGCCTCGGCGGTGTTACCCACGACCAGCCGCTTCAGGCCGGAACGGGATATGGCACCCATGATGGCGATGTCCGCGCCCAGTGACCGAACCAATCGGGGCAGCTCCGTCACGGGCTGCCCGGGAACGACATGCAGCCGCTCTGGCGGGACCTGAGCGGACTTGAGCTCGCGGCGTAAAGCCGCCTCAGCCTGATCACGTGCGCGGCTCTGGTAACTCTCCAGCAGCGCACGCGCCTCGGCACTCTCGTCGTCACGGAATGCCGGCGCCAGATAGACATGTGCAGCATGCAATTTGCCGCCCAGCGCTTTAGCCATGACGCCACCCAGTGCCAGGATCTCCGCATCCAGCTTGGCGGGCTTGGCAAATTCATGGAATGGATCGAGCCCCGCCAGCAATGCCGGATTGCGCCAAGGTCGGGATTTTTTGAGCAGCAGCACCGGCACCGGACTCTGCCGCAATAACTCCCAGTCGGTGTATCGCAGCAGCCACGGAGCCGTGTGTCCGCCCGTATGACGCTCGGCGACGATCAGGCCCGCGCCAATCTGCTGCGCCCGGCGCAGGAGCGCCGCATAACCGGGGTAGTCCCACACCGCTTTGACACTGACTTTGGCGCCACTTCGACGCAACCGCTCGGCACTGCGTTGCAGACGGGTGATGGCACGCTGCTGCTCGCGGTCGCGCGTGACGCGCCAGTCTTCCTGCTCACCCGGCACGGGCCCGAGAAAAATCGGCGTGGTCAGAGCATGAAACAATTCCAGTTCTGCACCCAGACCCAGCGCCAGCTGTGCCGCCTTGCGAAGAGTCGCCGCCTGACCAATGCCAGGCCGTTTGATGGCGACCAGTATTTTCTTGATTGCGCGCATACATCTCCCCTTCAGATTGGATCGCAGCCGTTTAATTGACCGCGAGTTGATTGACGATATTTGTGCGACCGGCTCTCACGAACAGCAGGTCGCAGTCCATGGCCATCAGGGCGCCATTGGGTGTAGCCAGCAGCGAGGGCGATTCCGGCTCCGAGAACAGGTTGTCATTGGACTCCGGTGCAGAGTGGATCAGCACATCAATCTCTTGCTCGCCGAGCAAACGAGCCAAAGAGGACTGCGCATCGACGATATGTGGACCGCTGGCGGTGCCACCGGATTGCCGGGCCAGATCAGAGAGCCAGCATCTTGAGGCCAGACTCACAACGCCCTCGCCCACCGCCGAGCTGGCGGTCAGGATCTCAAGCTCACCTTGGCAAACCTCGCGCAATCGAGCTGCGAGTGTGGCCACCAGCCGTGTGGCTGCAGCGCCTTGTGGGTCCAATGGATAAACCAAAGCAGCGAGCCGAGGCTTGGCATGCCAGGGGCGCCCACTGGTCAACAGCAAGGGCGCAGGACAGGCCCGCGCGAAGCGCAGGTCGGAGCGCAAGAAACCACCCTCACTATCGGGTTGGGCATGGGCTGGGCGCACGACCACATCCGGCCGGCGCTCAGATATCAGCTGCACCAGTGACTGACGCTGCGATCGCACTCCGACCACTTCGCTGGTGACGACAAGGTCCGGATCATCGACTGATGCACATAGCGAATCCAGATAACTCTGTGCGCTCGGCGAACCGTCGGCCGCCTCACCGCCGGTTGAAATTGGGAACTTCGACCAATCACTTTCCGCCAGCACCAGATGCAGGCGTCCCTTGAAATGGCGGGCGAGCATCACCGCTCGACTCAACGCTCGGTGTACGGATTCTCCGCACTCGACGATCAACATGATTGACGCTACCGTATCCATCGGAGTTATGATCAGCCCGCAGCAACAATTCACATATGCGCTGGTTTACCTAAAGCGCTGCGGGAACTGCCTATGACGGATCATGTAGGGTCGACACCCGAGCTTCAGGCCGTGCTGGATGCCAGCGTCGACAGCGTCCTCATCATCAACGCCCAAGGCATCATCGAGCAGTTCAATCGTTCTGCTGAACGGATGTTTGGCTACAGCGCCGCCGAGGTTATCGGGCGCAACGTCAGCATGCTGATGACCGGTGGCGATGCCGCACAGCATGACAGTCACCTGCAGCGGTACATGAGCACGGGCATCGCTCACGTTATCGGTATTGGGCGCGAAGTCGATGCCCGCCGCCGCGATGGCAGCGTCTTCCCTGGCTTTCTATCCGTCGGCCGCATCTCCGATGCCGGCCCCACGCGATTCATCGGCTTCCTGCAAGACATCACCGTGCGACGACAAACCATCGCCGCGCTGCAAAGCGAACGTGACCGGGCCAACCGTTACCTCGAAGCGGCGCAGACCATGCTTGTTGCGCTCAGTCCGAACGGCGAAGTCACGATGATCAACCGCAAGGGCTGCGAGGTGCTGGGTTACGACGAGCACACCCTGCTCGGCCAGGACTGGTTCAGCACCGTGGTGGCGCCTGAAGTGCGCTCGCTCGCGGCGGCAGAGTTCGACAAGCTGCTGCAGGATAGCCACGCCCAGGCACATCATTTCGAATACGACGTGCTGACGCGCGCCGGGGCTCGGCGGCAGATCGTATGGCGCTGCGCGGCATTTCGCGGCGCAGGCGGCCACGTGACTGGCATCCTATGCTCAGGCGACGATGTCACCGACAATCGCCGCGCCGAACAGGAGGCCCGAGAGTCGCGTGAGCGTCTGACGCATGTCTCGCGACTGGCCACCATGGGAGAGATGGCCACCGGCATTTCGCATGAACTGAACCAGCCGCTGGCCGCCATTGCCAGCTTCGCCGACGCAGCCAGACGATTCCTGCGGACGGGCGAAGCCGGCCAAGGCGAAGTGCAAGAGGCGCTGGAAAATATTTCCGAGCAAGCTCAGCGTGCCGGCGAGATCATCCGGCGCCTGCGCGAACTGGTTCGCAATCGTCAGACGCGTCGCGAAGAGAGCAACATCAACGAAGTGATCGAGGAGCTGGCTTTGCTGGCCCGTGCCGACGCGCGCGCCAGCGATGTGCGCATCGCACTTGAGCCCGGCGCTGACCTGCCCCGTACCTGGATCGACCGGATCCAGATCCAGCAAGTGCTGCTAAACCTGGTGCGCAATGCCATTGAGGCGCTATCCGGCGAGCCTGACGAGCGCCGTGAGATCCGCATCACCACCCGTCGCGGGGAGGCGGGCGATATCGAGATCCAGGTAGCCGACCGCGGCCCCGGAGTGGCTCCAGACATGCTGCAGAACCTGTTCACGCCTTTCGCTACCAACAAGTCGAATGGCACGGGCCTGGGGCTGGCCATTAGCCGCACCATCGTCCAGTCACACAAGGGCTCACTCACCTATCGCCAGCAGAATCCCTGCGGCGCCTGCTTTGTGATCCAACTGCCCACCAACGAGGAAAACGGCAAATGACAGCGACTCCACCCATTGTTTATGTGGTCGACGACGACGATGCCGTACGCAGCGCATTGAAGCTGCAGATCAAGTCGATCGGACTCGCTGTCGAGGGCTACGCCTCGGCGCCCGATTTCCTCGCCCACTTCGATAGCCAGCGACCCAGCTGCCTGGTACTCGATGTACGCATGCCCAGCATGAGCGGCCTGGAATTGCAGCAGGAATTGAATCAGCGGGGCGCCATTATCCCTGTCATTTTCATCACCGGTCATGGCGATATCCCGATGGCCGTGGATGCCATGCAGCACGGCGCTTTCGACTTTTTGCAGAAGCCGTTCCGCGACCAGGATCTGATAGACCGGATCCAGCGGGCGCTGGCTCGCGACGCCACCAATCGCCAGCAACTGCAGCAGGGCGATCGCATCCGCGATCATCTCTCCTCACTGACACCGCGCGAGCAGGAAGTTCTGCACCTTCTGGTCAGCGGCAAGCAGAACAAGGTGATGGCTGCTGAGCTGGGTGTCAGCCAGCGAACGGTGGAAATCCACCGCGCTCGGGTGATGGAAAAAATGGAAGCCAACTCAGTGGCACAGCTGGTGCGCATGGTCATCGAACAGCAGGCCACGCGTCCTCAGGCTGGCTGAGCACATCGCTTAGCGCAGAATCCCGCCCCGCCGTAGAAGCCGGCGGGTTGTCTCAATCAACGGTGAGCGTTGCCACCGCTCGCGGCGGCCGTCGCGATACTCAGGCGCGACAAGTAATCGGACACGCCAGTGAAATCCTCACGCTGGAAACGACGCAGCAAGAGGACATGATCATTCGCGAAGTTGGGCCGCCGGTCATCGACGGCCTCATAAAGCTGGCGCCTGAGGTATTCATAGCGCTGCCCGGCCAGACGCGGAACCGCCTTGGCCGCATTGCCTTCCCCCCTCGCCCCGTGGCACCCGGCACACAGCCGACCGAAGACCTCCGCCCCATGCGCGACATTCACGCCATCACCGTGGGATGCGTCAGCCTTGAACGGCAGTGCAGCGGCGAATGAGGTGACATCAGCAATGTCCTGAGACTTGGTCAGGCTATGGCTGTTGGCGATCACTTCCATGCGCGGATCCCAGCGGCGTGAATAGCGATAGTCCACCAGCTGTTTGATCAGAACGCTGCGATATTGACCCGCGATGCCCGGCACGCTGCCATCGGCTGACCCACCGCCGTCCGAGGCGTGACACGCCGCACAGCGCTCAAATAACTGCCCACCGTGCATGGCATCGGGCCGGAGCACCGTGATGCGCTCGCGCAGCTGCTGCGCGGTCTCCGCGCTGTTCGCCGGCGACACACCGAGCAGGATGGCGGTCAGAGCAAGGCCAATGAGTGGATTGATCTGCATTGCCGACGAGGATACCCAGCGCTGCCAGGTGCGGCATTCGTACTGTACGCAAACAGGGAGGGGGGAATGGTGGGCCGTGTAGGGATCGAACCTACGACCAAGAGATTAAGAGTCTCCTGCTCTACCAGCTGAGCTAACGGCCCTTGTTTTTCAGACAGATTACCATGATCAAGCACCCACTCCTGAGAGTGGGGTGGACGACGGGACTCGAACCCGCGACGGCCGGAATCACAATCCGGGACTCTACCAGCTGAGCTACGTCCACCGTCGTAAACCATGGCGCGCCCGGCAGGAGTCGAACCTGCGACCACCGGCTTAGAAGGCCGGTGCTCTATCCAACTGAGCTACGGGCGCAGCGAATGAGCCATCTGTATCAGGTTGGTCGGGGCAGCAGGATTTGAACCTGCGACCCTCTGCTCCCAAAGCAGATGCGCTACCAGACTGCGCCATGCCCCGGCCGGTCGCCCCCGCCACGTCCACTACGTTGCCGGGGGCGCGCATCATACGGGTTGGCAAGGCAGACACGCAACCCAGCATGCGACAATAGTTTCTTTGGCACAGGGATCCGAGGGGCCATGAGCGCACAACTGATCGACGGCAAGGCGATTGCAGAGGGTATCAAGCGCGAAGTACGGGCCGGCACCGATGCACTGGCAGCCCGTGGAGCACGACGCCCGGGGCTGGCTGTGGTGATGGTGGGCGACTCGGCAGCTTCGCAGGTTTACGTGCGCAACAAGCGACGCTCCTGCGAGGAAGCGGGCATCCTCTCCAGCGCCTATGACCTGCCAGAGACGACGCCTGAGTCCGAACTGCTGGCGTTGATCGCGACACTGAATGCCGATCCAGCCATCGACGGCATTCTGGTGCAGTTGCCACTGCCCGCCCAGATCCGTTCGCGCCAGATCATCGAAGCCATCGACCCGGCCAAGGATGTCGACGGCTTCCATCCCTACAACCTCGGTCGGCTGGCTCAGCGCGAGCCCCTGCTGCGCCCCTGCACACCCTACGGTGTGATGAAGATGCTGCAGGCTGTGGGCATCGACCCGGCCGGGATGGATGCAGTGATCGTCGGTCAGTCGAACATCGTGGGCCGGCCGATGTCGCTGGAGCTGGCCATCGCGGGTGCCACGGTGACCACTTGTCACAGCCGTACGCGCGATCTGCCCACGCATATCGCTCGCGCCGATCTGGTCGTAGCCGCGATCGGCAAACCCAACTTCGTGCGCGGTGAATGGATCAAGCCTGGCGCTGTGGTCATCGACGTGGGTATCAATCGGTTGGCGGACGGGAAGCTGTGCGGTGACGTGGAGTTTGCCGCCGCGCGTACTCGCGCCGGCTGGATCACACCGGTTCCTGGCGGTGCGGGACCCATGACTGTGGCCATGCTGATGCAGAACACACTCGAGGCTTACGGCAGGCATTGAGCTCCAATGGCGCCCTCCGGCGCCTGCAGGTACCATCGGCGGATTAAAAGGTTTCGCAAGGCTCTCCGTAAAACATGGCTGCCAACGAAAAGCTCCAGTTCCCGCTGGTCGATTCGAGCTACGACAACGCGGAGATCCTCTCCTGCATCTCCACACTGCTGAGCGGACAACTGACGATGGGCGCGCAGGTGCGCCGCTTCGAGCAGGAGTTCGCGCGGCATTGCGCTGCCCCTCACGCTGTGATGGTCAACTCCGGTTCGTCAGCGAACCTGCTGGCGATGAGCGCGCTGACCAATCCGCTGCGCAGCAAGCACCTAAAGCGCGGCGACAAGGTGGGCGTGCCAGCGGTCTGCTGGTCGACCTCCGTGTGGCCGATCGTGCAAACCGGTCTGGTGCCGGTGCTGATTGATGTCGATCCACTCACGCTGAACATGTCGGTGGCCGCACTGAAGGCAACCCTGAAGCAGCACGAACTCAAAGCACTGATGATGGTGCATGTTCTGGGCAATTCGACCGAGATGGGCGAGCTGCTGGCCATCGCCGCCGAAGAAGATCTGCTGCTGGTCGAGGACACCTGCGAATCACTGGGCACCACCTACGAGGGCCGTGCGCTGGGATCAATCGGTACTTTTGGCACCTTCAGCTTCTATTTCTCGCATCACATGACGACCATCGAGGGCGGCATGGTGCTGGCGCGCACAGAAGAGGACTACGACCTGCTCAAGTGCCTGCGTGCCCATGGATGGAGCCGCGAACAGAGCAATCGTGAGGCCCTGGAGCGCGACAACAGTCATATCGATCCGCGCTTCCTGTTCGTCAATGTTGGCTACAACCTGCGGCCGATGGAGATTCAGGCGGCGTTCGGCCTTGAGCAGTTGCGTCGCTTGGACACGATGAACGCCCATCGTCGCACCAATGTGGCCCGCATCCGCGCGGCTTTTGCCGCTCACGAGCGCTGGCGCGGCCAGTTGCACTTTCCGACCGCGACGCGTGGGCTGGATCCATGCTGGTTTGGATTCCCCTTCCTGGTCGATGAGTCGGTACAACTTGATCACCGCGGTTTCACGCGCGCCCTACTCGACCAAGGCGTGGACACCCGACCCATCGTTTCGGGCAACATGGCTCTGCAGCCCGCGCTCAAACACTTTGACATCGACATCAGCATGGGACCGTTTCAGGGCGCACAGCGGGTCCACGACCGCGGCCTGTTCATCGGCTGCCACGCCAAACCGGTGGCGCAGAGTGTCATCGACGGATTGGTCGAGCTCATTCTGCGCAGCCTCGAAGAGCACTCGCGATGAAGCAGGCGCCCTTCGAGCGCCCTGCATTCCTGCCCGAACTCCACCATCTCGGCGCCCTGCGGGGCGAGCAAGTGGCGTTGACTGGGCACCGCGGTGTTCTCGGAGGGCTGCTGGCGGAGCGGCTGCAAGCCGGCGGAGTCAGCGTCGCGACCTTCGCCGGCGACATCAATGACGCCGACGCCCTACTCGACTGGTGCAGCACTCTGCGCTGCCGCCACCTCTTCCATTTTGCGGCATGTGTACCGGTGACGCAGGTCGAGGCCGATCCGCTCCAGGCCTACCAAACCAATGTGATCGGCACCTTCAACCTGTGCCGCGCCATGATCAAGACTCGACCGGACTGCTGGTTCTTCCAGTGCTCCACCAGCCATGTCTATCAGCCCACGAGCCGACCCGAGGCGCTGACGGAGAATGCTGCGACCGTGCCGGCCACCTATTACGGCGTCACCAAACTCGCAGCGGAAAGACTGGTGAGCGATCTGCTGGGCAAACTGGGCCGACCATGGTGCGCGGGCCGCGTGTTCAGCTATTCACATGCGCGGCAGCAACCCCCGTATCTGGTGCCCAGCCTGCGCGAACGCATTGCCGCGCTGGAAGACGGCGCAACGCTAAGCGTTCGAAACCCCTCCTCGGTGCGTGACATTCTCGATGCCCGCGATGTCGTCGATGCGATTCTCCAGTTGGCGCTGTCACGGGCCACGGGCATCATCAACATCGGCAGCGGTACCGGCTGGACGGTACGCGAACTAGCCGAGGCGATTGCACGGCAGAGTGGTCGACGCATCACCGTTGTCGGCGAAGATCTCGACCCGCCGGCGGCGCTGATCGCCGACACCACCCTGCTCCGCCGCCATCTTGCAGGACTGCACACATGAGCGCCCCCACTGTCTCCATCGTGATTCCGACCTTCAATCGCGCCAACCTCGTGCGTCGCGCTATCGACACGGCGCTCGCGCAGACTGTGCCGGTCGAGGTGGTGCTGTGTGACCACGGCAGCACGGATGCCACACCCGAGGTGGCCGCGAGTTATGGGACGCGCATCCGCTATGTGCGCCGCGAAGAGGATCACGGCCCCATCGCCTGCTGGCGCGACGGCATCGAGCATGCGCAGGGCGAGTTCGTACATATCAACTACGACGATGACTGGATTGATGCCGACTACGTCGAGCGGACATTGCCGCTGATGCGCGCCGACATCGCCTTTGTTTACACGCGGGTGCTGCAGCATGCGCCCGGCGAAGAACAGGGCCGACTGCTATTGCGTCATCCTCCCGGCATTCAACCGGTCAGCAGAATCGTTCAGCACCTGCTGCGGGAAGAGCTGACCATCAGCCCTGGCTGCGCACTGTTCCGTCGTTCAGACCTGCTGAAAAATCTGCTCACCGAAGTGCCTGGGGCGAAGGGGATCTACGGCAAGAACTCGGGCGTTGGCGAGGATCTGCTGCTGTTCCTGCTGACGACGCTCGACTATCCGTCTTACGCGCATCTGCCCGTGCCGCTGTCACACTTCCTCGCTCATCCGACCAGCATTACGACTCAGGCTGACCAGAGCGGCAAGATGAAAGCGCTGGTGGCTGCCTATGCGCTGGCCAAAGAGTACTACCTGAAGCAGCCAGGAAGCGTCGCGCCGGCGGGCGCGATTGGTGGCTGGCTGACACGCCGTCTCTGGAAGCTTGCCGGCAAACGTGGCGCCACCGGCAGCAGCGGCTGACCATCGAACTATCGGTAGCGAGCCACGTGCCAAGATTTATCCTCCTCGATCACTCTCTGCGCGACACGGGCGGTCACCATTACCCGTACGCGGTCAGCGTGCTGCAGGCTGCGGAGGCAGCAGGGTTCGCGCCAGCCCTGGGGACGCATCGCGATTTCAGTGCAGTCGCCGGGCTAGCGCCGCACTGGCCATTGCATGCCGTATTTCCCGCTGTGTCCTACTCGCGGCACACACTCGACACTCAGGCTCGTCAACCGCACAGTGGCCTGCTGCACCGTCTCACCGGCAGCCTACTGACGCGGTGGCGCCAGCGGCAGCGTCGCCGGCATATCGAGCGCTTTGCGGAGGCCTGCACCGAGTTCTTCCGACGGGTACCGCTGACCGCGGGTGATGTCGTGTTCCTACCGACAGCCTCGGAGCTTGACCTCCACGGACTGGCGGCTTTCGTTGCCGCAACTCCGACATTGCCAGCGGTGCACTGGCACGCGCAGCTCCATTTCGGGATTCACCGCGAACCGGAGTGGCGTCGACTGCAGGCCGCAGGCAAGGCCGCCGCCACGGCCATGCAGGTCTCGTTGCACGATGTGCTGAAGCAATGCCGCGGCATTCGGCTATCACTGTGGTGCACCACCGAGCCGCTGGCCGATCAATATCGCGCGTTGCAAGTCGCTGACTTCGAAGTGCTGCCCTATCCGGTGCATCCCTTATTTTCGGACCTTCGTCGGCTACGATTGCAGCCGCAGCCCGCCCGCATCGCCTGCCTGGGCCACGCGCGGCGTGAAAAGAACCGCGCCATCCTCCCCTCGCTCCTGCACAGTCTGTGGCAAGAAGCCTTCGTGCCCGGCCGCGCACAACTGGTGGTGCAAAATGCACGCGCCTCACTGCGCAGTGAGCTGGATGCCTGCATCGCCCAGCTGGCACGCGAATACCCTCTGACAGCCGACGCCGCCCCCGTGGATTGCTCAGCGGGCACGCTGGATCAGCAGCAGTATGCGGAGCTCGTCTGCGGAAGCGATATCGGACTGCTGCTCTACGATGCACGTCGCTATCACGATCGCTGCAGCGGCGTGCTGCTGGAAATGCTGGTTGCGGGCGTGCCGGTTGTGGTGCCTGCGCACAGCTGGCTCTCCGAGCAGATCGCTCCTGCGAATCAGGACTGGCTCGAGGAATGCTCCAACTCACTCGCCGCAGCGGGCCGACTGCAGCCATTGGTTTCGCAGGATGGGAGCCGCTTTGAGATTCCGCCGGCCACCACCGGCATTCTGCTCACTGCAGGCCTCGTAGACGCTGACGTGGGCTCGATCAAGGTGGAACTGACCCTTTGCGGGCCCGGCGATGCGGCGCTGTTCACGCGAAGCCTGTGGCTCGAGGCGCCGCGCGGTCGGCAACAGTGCCGGCGACTGATACCCATTCCGGCTGATTGCCGCAGCCTGATCGTGCAGGACGCGATCAACCCGCGCGTGGACGCTGTGATGGGGCCGCTACCGCCGCTTGGGGCGATTGGCCTTGCGATCGAGGACAGCAGCGGCGCGATCGATGCACTGCGCGAGATCCTCAATCATATCGAGCACTACAAACAGCGCGCTGCCAAGAACGCACCGCTGGCTACCGAACACTGCAGCTCGACCGGAATTGTTGAGCGTCTCATCAGGCGTCAGCAATAGCTGACACTTTCAGCCGCGGCGCCAAGCAGTAAGGCCGCCGGGCTTGTCCTCAAGCTGCACGCCTGCGTCGGCCAACTCCTGCCGGATTCGGTCCGCTGCAGCAAAATCCTTGCGCTGACGCGCAGCGAGTCGATCCGCAATACGAGCCTCGATATCACTCTCGCTCATGATCACGGCCGCATCCTTGGCGCCCCCGCTGCTGAGCCGGAACCATTCCTCGGCTGGCAACTGCATCAGGCCGAGCAACCCAGACAGGTCGCGCAGCACAGCGGCCAGCTGACTGGCTGCGACCAGATTTCCCGCCGCGCGCTGCGTATTCAGTTCGCGCGCCAGCGTCTGCAATGCAGCCATGGCCTCAGGCGTATTGAAGTCGTCATTCATCGCCGCGGCAAACAGAGCCCGGGCCGCAGCCGCCTCCGGCAACTCGGTGGCGGCACCCGCAGGTGCTGCAGTGGCGCCGACCACGGATGAGTCCAGTCCGCGCACGGCCGTGTAAAGCCGCGTCAGCCAAGCCTCGGCTTGCTCCAATTGAACCGGCGCGAAGTTGACCGGCGCGCGGTAATGACTGGCCAGCAGGAAGGCGCGCATCACTTCCGGGTGACGCAGGGTCGGCAGCACGTCGCGCAGCGTGAAGAAATTACCGAGAGACTTCGACATCTTCTCGTTGTCGACGTTGACGAAGCCATTGTGCATCCAGATATTGACGAAGTGCGCCCCTGTGGCACCGCAACTTTGTGCAATCTCGTTCTCGTGATGCGGAAATTTCAGGTCCATGCCGCCACCATGGATATCGAAGTGCTCTCCGAGCAGCGCCCGCGACATCGCAGAGCACTCGATATGCCAACCGGGGCGACCTTCTCCCCAGGGCGTCGCCCAAGCCGGCTCGCCCGGCTTGGCGCGCTTCCACAGCACGAAATCCAGTGGATCGCGCTTGGCGTCATCCACCTCGACACGGGCACCCGCGCGCAGGTCTTCCAGTTTCTTGCCGGACAGACGCCCATAGTCCGGGAACTTGCTCACGCTGTAGAGCACATCACCGTTGCCCGCGACATACGCCAGACCACGATCGATCAGTCGAGTGATAAGTTCGACCATCCCTTCCACATGTTGCGTAGCGCGCGGCTCGAAATCCGGCGGCTCGACACCGAGTGCGGCACAGTCATCATGCATGGCACCGATGAATCGTTCAGTCAGCGCGCCGATAGGCTCGCCGTTTTCAGCTGCACGCCGGATGATCTTGTCATCGATGTCGGTGATATTGCGCACATAGGTCACCTGATAACCGCAGTGACGCAGGTATCGCCGCACGGTGTCGAATACCACCAGAAAGCGTGCGTGCCCGACATGGCAGAAGTCGTAGACAGTGATGCCGCAGACGTACATGCCGATGCGACCCGGCACACGCGGTACCAGCGACTCCTTGCGCCCGGTCAGCGAATTGTGGATGCGAAGCGAGGGATTGGGTGTACTCATCGCAGTGCTCGTTGATGTGCTCATTGCGGTGCCGACGGCAGCGCCTCGGCGCAGGCGGCGAGCCGGGCACGAATACGCTCAGCACCCAGAGCGCGCAACAGTAGATCGATTTCCGGTCCATGGAGCTGCCCGGTTAGGGCCGCGCGCAGCGGGCGAAAGAAGGCTGCGCCCTTGGTGCCGGTGGCACTACGCAGCGCGGCGGCATCCAGAGCGCGCTCCGGCGATACGGCGGCGGCCGCGGCCGCTGCGAAAAAACGGGTGCCCGCGCTGCGAATCGCTTCGGCAGCCTCGGCATCAAAGGACAGCGCGTCGCCCCGAAGAATGGCGTACCACTCACGCACATCACTGGCCAGCAGCACATTGGGTCGAATGGCCGCCAGCAAGTTGTCGAGCGAGTCCTCTTCGATCTGCGGCGGCAGCCATTGCAGCAGCCAGTCGCGCGCCTGAGCGGCATCCAGTGAATGCAGCCAGGCACGCTGCCAATGACGCAGCTGCACGGGGTCGAGATGAGCACTTGCACGCTGCAGATGCGCGATATCGAAGCCAGCTGCCATCTGCGGCAAGGTTAAAAGCCCCGTATCGGGCGTGCTATGACCGAGCCTGAAAAGCAGATTACAGATGGCATTGGCGCCATAACCGGCCTCGCGCAACTCTCGCACTGTGGTGGCACCGTGACGCTTGGACAGCGGCGCACCGTCATCGCCGGTCAGGAGCGATACATGTCCGTAAGACGGCGCTCGCAACCCCAACACGGAGAGCAGCAGTAACTGGCGCGGCGTGTTGCTTAAATGATCCTCGCCACGGAGCAGATGCGTGATGCCCATTTCCGCATCATCGATGGCGTTGCAGAAAAAGAATGCGCTGCTACCGTCTTCGCGACGGATGATGAAATCACCGATCTCGTCGCTGATGAGGCGCTGCGGCCCGTGGACGGCATCATCAAATTCGATCACCTGCCCGGCCGGCACTGCAAATCGCAGCGCTGCCTTGCGCCCGGCAGCGACGCGCTGGGCGCGCCCGGCCTCGTCCAGTTTCCGGCAGGTGCCGGCGTAGCGCGGTGGCCGACCCGCGGCCAGCTGGGCGCGGCGTGACAGATCGAGCTCCGTGGCCGTGCAATAGCAGGGATAGGCAGCCCCGCTGGCGATGAGCCGCTCATAGCAGGGCCCGTATACGTTGCCGCGCAGAGCCTGACGCCAGGCGTGGTCTGGGTTCGCGGCACCTGGACCGGTCTCCCAATGCAGTCCCAGCCACTGCAGGTCGGCGACCAGCGAGGCGATGTGCTGCTCGCTGGAACGGGCCGCGTCGGTATCCTCGACCCGCAGGACAAAGCGCCCGCCGTGGCGACGCGCCAGCAGGTAATTGAACAGGGCTGTGCGGGCATTGCCCAGATGCAGTTCGCCGGTGGGACTGGGTGCGAAGCGAGTAACGACGGAGGCCTGAGACATCCGTAGAATGTTACGGGATTCGGCCATGAAGGGCGACGTATCGTGAGCCTGCTGTTCATCTCGGACCTGCATCTGGACGCGGCCTATCCTGCGGCCTGCGCGCAGTTCAGCGCCTTCCTGCGAGGCGCTGCACGTGAGGCCGAGGCGTTGTACATCCTTGGCGATCTATTCGAACTCTGGGTGGGCGACGATGACGACGACCCCGTGCGTGCCGCAGTCTGTGCCGATCTGTCGGCACTGACGCGGGCCGGAACCGCCTGCCACATCATGCACGGCAATCGCGATTTTCTGCTCGGCGAGCGATTTGCCGCCGCCAGCGGTTGCCAGCTGCTGACCGATCCGGTGGCGCTGGAACTGGGCGATGAGCGTGTGCTGCTCACCCATGGCGACCTGCTATGCCGCGAGGACCGCCCCTATCAGCAGCTGCGCGCTCAGGTGCGCCGGCCCAACTGGCAGCGACGCTTCCTGCGGCTGCCGCTGGCCACCCGTCGGATGCTGGCGGGCGCCGCGCGCTCAGGCAGCCAGCGCCACATGAATCGACTGCCGCCGCAGATAATGGACGTCAGTCCGGATGCGGTCAGCGCCGCGATGCGCGCCACCGGTGCGCGCACACTGATCCATGGCCACACCCATCGCCCCGGCATTCATGACTTCCAGCTCGATGGCCGCGATGCGCGACGCATCGTGCTGGGCGCCTGGTATGAACAGGGCAGCTGCCTGAAGTGGAGCAACGGCTCCTATGAGCTGCAAACGCTGGCGCGCACCGGCCCTGAGTGAAAGCGCAGTTCAGTATCCGGCGCGGTGATGAGATCTGCCTCGGTCGCAGCGAGTATCGCTAGACGCTCGCGCCAGTCATCACCGGCATTCGCGGCCAGCTCGAGATAAAGCTCGCCGTGGCGCGACTCGACGCGTGCGAGCTCAGCATAGAAATCACCTACCGCCGGTGGCAAATGGGGCGCCAGACAGACGAAGCGCTCGCAGGAGCGCGCCTCGATCAGCGCACCAATGAGCATCAGGTCCAGACGCCGTGCCGGTTCATGTGTGCGCACCATAGCCCGTAGCCCAGAGGCGTATCGGCCCGGACGAAGACGCGTGAAAGGCACGCCCAGCCGGCGCATCAGACGCGTGACCTGCTCGAAATGACGCAACTCTTCCCGCGCCAAACGCGACAGCGCGAGATTCTGCTGCTCCAATTCCGGGTACGCGAAGATAAATGCCAACGCACTGGATGCGGCCTTTTTTTCGCAATAGGCGTGATCGATAAGGATCTCTTGCCAACGTTCGGCCGCTGTTTGGATCCACGCTGTCGGCGTGGCGGCGGCCAGTATTCCGTTTGAGGCGTTATCAGGCATACATCACTCGCTCCAGCCAGTGTTCACGCGCCTGCTCAATGGCTTGTGCCGCGGCTGCAGCAGTCTGAAAACGATCCTCCGGTCGCTTCGCCAGCAGCCGATGTACCAGCGGCTGCAGGTGACGCACAGGATCCGGGAGTGAGGGCAGCGCCTGGTGACGATGACGATACAAGACCGCCATGGGCGACTCTGCGGTAAATGGCTTCTCGCCCGCCAGCATCTCGAACAAGAGTATGCCCAGACTGTACAGATCACTCCGTCCGTCGACTGGCTCGGCATGCCCCTGCTCCGGGCTCATGTAGTGCGGCGTGCCAAAGATCAGGCCACGGTCAGTCAGATCCAAGTCAAGTGCCAGTTGCTTGGCAAGCCCGAAGTCGATCAGAGCGATCTGCGAGTCAGTACGCATCATGACATTGCTCGGCTTCAGATCGCGATGCACAACGCCCGCATCATGAATGGCTGACAGAACCTGCGCCAACTGCGAAGCGATGGCCAGCGATTCAGCGGGTGATAAACCCAACTGCATGCGGCGACGTAGATCGCCCAGCGGAAAATATTCCATCGCCAGATAGGCGTGATCATCGGTCACGCCCAGTTCGAACAGCCGCACGATATTGGGATGCTGCAGCCGGTCAGCAATGTCGTATTCCTGCAGGAAGCGTTCGAAGGCTGGATCGACGCCGCTCGCCTCGCGCCCGGCCTGCGTCACCTTCAGCGCCACCAGCGCGCCGATCTTGGTGCTCTCGGCGATATAAAGCTGCGAAACCGGACCTCTTGCGAGTACGCGTGCCCGCCGATAACCGGGAATGTAGGCATCGCCAAAGCGTTGCGCCTCACGCGCCTCGGCAGACACGCGCCAATCCCCCAGCGCAAGCCGCTGGGCATCCGCCACCTGCCGCAGCAATGCACGCCACTGGGCCGGCTCTGAGCCGCTGAAGTCGAGCACTGCTTGTGCGCCAGCCGCCTCCGCAGTCCGCACCAGCGTTGCATGCGGTCGATCGGCGAGAAAAATCGTCTTGGCAAAACCGGGGCGCGCGCTGAGCTCCCGCAGCCAATCGAGACCCTCAGCGCCGGACCAGCGCTCGGCGATCAGGACGGCGTCGTACCCCTGAGCGAGGAATTCAGCAGGAAGCCGACCCTGATTAAGCGGCGACCAGAGGCGCACCTCACCCTCCGGCCAATGGTGCGCCACTTGCGCACGGATCAGCGCTTCAAGCGAGGAGCTCTCTGCGATCAATAGCAGCCGCATGCTGGCAGCCGACTGATGGAACCGGGCTCAGCCGGATCCAACAACCTTCAGCGCAGACTCGCGCCGATGCGCCTTGGCTGCATCGGAACGCGCCTCTTGCAACCGCGCGAGATACTCCGGCGTGACATCCCCCGTGACGTATTCACCCGAGAAGCAAGAGGTATCGAATTCGACCACACGTGCATCGTCATGCTGGCACGCGGCCACAAGATCCACGAGGTCCTGATAGACGAGCCAGTCGGCACCAATCAGGCGTGCCACCTCTTCCTCGGTGCGACCGGCAGCCACCAGCTCGCTGGCGGCCGGCATGTCGATGCCGTACACGTTGGGAAAACGGACCGGCGGAGCAGCCGATGCGAAGTAAACCTTGCGCGCACCCGCCTCGCGGGCCAGCTCGATGATCTGGGCCGAAGTGGTGCCACGCACGATGGAGTCGTCGACCAGCAGCACGTTCTTGCCGCGGAACTCATGCTCGATGGCATTGAGTTTGCGACGCACCGATTTCTCGCGCTCTTCCTGGCCCGGCATGATGAAAGTGCGTCCGATATAGCGGTTTTTGTTGAAGCCCTCGCGGTACTTGATGCGGAGCTTCTGCGCCATCTGCAATGCGCTGGTGCGACTGGTATCCGGGATGGGGATCACCACATCGATATCGTGATCGGGATGCAGCCGGCGAATCTTCTCGGCCAGTCGCTCACCCATGCGCATGCGCGCGCGGTAAACGGAAATGTTGTCCATGATCGAGTCGGGACGCGCGAAGTAAACGTACTCGAAGATGCATGGGGTGTGCGGCGTGCCCACGACACACTGCTGGCTTTGCAGACGACCCTGTTCGTCGATGAGCACCACTTCGCCAGGGGCCACATCGCGCACCATCTCGAAGCCCATCATGTCCAGCGATACGTTTTCCGAGGCCAGCATGTACTCATCGCCCTTGCGCGTGCTGCGACGACCCAGCACCAGCGGCCGGATACCGTTGGGATCACGGAATCCGAGCACGCCGTGCCCGATCAGCATCGCGACCACGGCATAGCCGCCGCGGCAGCGACGATAGACGGCACTCACCGCCGCGAAGATATCCGCCGCTGTTACGCGCGGAGTGCCGATGCGCTGCAGTTCCGAGGCAAAAACGTTCAGCAGCACTTCCGAATCCGATTCGGTATTCAGATGACGGCGATCTTCCCGAATCAGCACCTCGGCCAACTCCGCGGCATTGGTCAGGTTGCCGTTGTGCGCCAGGCAGATTCCATAGGGTGCATTGACGTAAAACGGCTGCGCCTCTGCAGCGCCATCGCACCCTGCAGTCGGGTAACGAACATGGCCAATGCCGCTGTTACCACGCAGTTCGAGCATGTGCTGCTGCTGGAAAACATCGCGCACCAGACCGGCGCCTTTGCGCACGCACAGCTTGCCGCCGTCGGAAGTCATGATGCCGGCGGCATCCTGACCGCGGTGCTGCAGGACGGTCAGCGCGTCATAGATGCGCTGATTGACCGGAGAAGTGCCAACGATACCGACGATGCCACACATGGCTCAACTCTCCTTGCCGGGGTGCACGACCCGCAACGTTTGAACGGACTTCCCGGTCACAGCGGCGGGCGCATCCTCACCACCGATCTGACGGAGGATGGTGCCGATACGGGCCGCATAGGGCACCAGCAGCGAATGCCGATACCAGGATTCGTCATCGACACGCAGCGCCTGGCAGCCAATGGCGACCAGACCAAGCGCGACAGCAGCGCGCAGGGCACCGAAGATCAGACCGAGCATCCGGTCGGCCCCGCTGAATATGGACAGGCGCACGAAATGATCCAACAGTGCGCCCACGGCGGTACCGACCAACAACACCGCCAGGAAGATCAGCGCGCGTGCCGCCCAGAGGCTCACCTCGCGCGAGGCCAAAGCACCGCCCAGATGTGGCGCCAGCATGCCGGCGAAGCGCCAAGCGAGGAATACGGCGAGCACCCAGGTGACGAGGGAAACCAATTCGCGCAGCAGTCCGCGCATGATGCCGGCGATACAGGAGGCCAGCATGAGGCCGATGATCAGGTAGTCGGTGAGGTTCATCGTGCCGCCAATGCCGTCATGAGCCAAAGCATCCTGCAGTCCGCCTCGAGAGAGGGAATTCTACATGACCTCGGCTGCAGCGAGGCGCATCAATTGGCCGGCCCGATCACGCCCTTGAAACCCTGTGCCCGAAGCCTTTCCTGGATCGTGACGGCCTCTTGCCGGGTATGCACCACCGGCGAACGCACCCGGAAGACGCCGCGATCGTCGGGGCCGACGATTACCACTCGCACGCCTTTCTTGGCGGCCTGCTTGAGCAATGTGTTGGCATGCTCGCGGCTGCTGAAGGAACCGATCTGCACGGCAAAGCCGGAATCAGCCTTGGCCGGTGGATGGGCCGCGGGTGCCGAGTTTGCACTGCGGCTGGCAGCCGGCGCGGCTGGGGGAGCTGCTGGGGGTGCCACCGCTACAGGCGCTGGCTTGTGCGCGGCCGACGAAGCCGCGGGCGGTGCCGGCTCTTGCGCCGGTTCAGGCGGGGCCTCTACCTCGGCTGGCAACGTCGCCGGCTGCGTTGCGACAACGGTCTCATCAGGCGCCGGCTTGGCGCCTTTCAGGTCGATGGTGTAGAGGTGCTGGCTGGTGTCAGCGGCGGTGCCAGCCGCGCCCGACGCGCTGGAATGCTCGCCACGGAAAATCTCGGGCACGAGCCCGACCACCAGCACCAGAAGGAGGATGGCGCCCGTCAACCGCTCTTTCAGTCGATCTTCCAACGCGACACCGGCCCACTGCCAAACGGGCCGCGATTATAGCTCAAGGCAGCGCAATGCCGGACCCACAACGTGGAACGAGCCGCAGACCAGCACTCGCTCGTCAGCCGAGCCAGTGGTCAATGCCTGGGCACTCGCCTCCTCCACCGAGGCAAAGTGACGCCGGACGCCGCGGGTCGAGCCCATGCGCAGCGCCAGCTGCGCCGCATCGAGGCCACGTCCATCGACAGTGGGGCACAGCCACCACTCATCGACCAAACCATCGAGGACGCGCACCACGCCCGATATGTCCTTGTCGCCAAGCATGCCGAAGATTGCAATGGTCCGCCGCGCCGGACCGCGCTTGAGCAGCGCCGCTGCAAAGACTTCCGCAGCGGGAACATTGTGCGCGACATCGAGCACCCACTCGGCCCCGCGCGCGAGCACCTGCATGCGTCCCGGCAGGCTGACGCGCGACAGACCTTCATGGACGGTCGAGACACTCGGCACCGGCACAGCCTCTGGCCGAGCCTCATGGAGTGCATACCAAGCCGTCAGCGCCGTAGCTGCATTCCGGTACTGGATATCTCCTGTCAGTTGCGGTGCTGGCAGCGGCTCCAGCTGCGCCGGTGACGGGCCGTGCAAGTCATAGCGCCAGTTCCCGTCAGGGTGCACGGACCAGCCAAAGTCTTTATCCGCAACACGCGTCGCGCAGCCTAGCGCTGTAGCGATCTCGAAGACGCTGGCTGGCAGTGCCGAGGTACCCAGTACAACACGCTGGGCTGTGCGAAACACACCGGCCTTCTCGCGGCCGATCAGTTCGAGCGAATCACCGAGCCAATCCGTGTGATCCATGCCGACCGAGCACAACACGGCAACGTCCGCATCCACGATGTTGGTGGCATCCAGTCGGCCGCCGAGCCCCACCTCTAGAACTACGGCCTGGCCTGCACTGCGCGTGAACACCTCAAGTGCTGCCAGTGCATTGAATTCGAAGAACGTGAGCGAGATGTCACCGGCACAGTCAGCGATGCGTTCGAAGGCAGCGCAGAGGCTGGCGTCGTCGATCGGATGACCGTCAAGCTGGATGCGTTCGTTGTAACGCACCAGATGCGGAGAGGTGAATAGCCCGGTGCGAAGTCCCGCCGCCGAGAGCAGCGAGGCGAGCGTGGTGGCCGTGGAACCCTTGCCATTGGTGCCCGCCACGATGGCCGCAGGCACACGCAATGGCAGCAGGTCCATGCGATGCGCCACGCTGCGTACGCGATCAAGACCTAGGTCGATGGCACGCGGATGCTGGTGCTGCTGCCACTCCAGCCATTGCGGCAGACTGCGCGCCATTCCGGCCGCTGAGCGTCAGGCGGCCGCGAGCGGCGGCCGCTTCATCAGCAGTCGCAACAGCACGGCAAGGCGATCGCGCAGATCGCGGCGATCAATGATCAGATCCAGTCCGCCATGCTCGAGCAGGAACTCCGAACGCTGGAAGCCCTCGGGCAGAGTTTCACGCACGGTCTGCTTGATGACGCGCGGGCCCGCGAAGCCGATCAACGCGCGCGGCTCGGCCACGTTGAGATCACCCAGCATTGCCAGGCTGGCGCTGACACCGCCCGTGGTGGGGTCGGTCAGTACGGAGACAAAGGGCAAATGGGCGGCGGACAACTGTGCCAGCGCGGCGCTGGTCTTGGCCATCTGCATCAGCGACAGCAGCGCCTCCTGCATGCGCGCCCCGCCGGTGGCGGAGAAGCAGACCATGGGGCAACGAGTGCGCAGCGCCTCTTGGGCGCCACGCCAGAAACGCTCACCGACCACCGAACCCATCGAGCCGCCGAGGAACTGGAACTCAAACGCACAGGCCACCAGCGGTTCACCATGCAGCTTACCGGCCAGCGCCACCAGCGCATCTTTCTCGCCGATGGCCTTCTGGGCCTGCGCGAGACGGTCCTTGTAGCGCTTGCTGTCCTTGAACTTCAGCGGATCCTCGGGCCAGACGTCGGCGCCGAGTTCGCGGGTGGAATTCGGGTCCAGGAACGCAGCCAAACGGGCTCGCGCCCCAATGCGCATGTGGTGACTGCACTTCGGGCAGACATTCAGATTGCGCTCCAGTTCGGCGCGGTAGAGCACCGAATCGCAGGCCGAGCATTTGACCCAGAGACCTTCCGGTACCGAGCGCGAGCGGCGCTCCGTCTGGATCCGCGAGGGCACAATCTTTTTAAACCATGACATCAGTGGTCTTCCCGTCGATGTGCCGTATCCGGCAACAGGGGCGTGATGATAGCGGAATCTTCGGGCAGGCCGAACTGTGGCGGGTATTCCACCTGCCAAAAGTACAACCCGTGGGCCGGCGCGGTCATCTCGCCAAGACGGCGATCCCGCGACAGCAGCAGCGTACGCGCGTGCTCCGGCGGCCGTTCGCCGCGCCCTACTGCCACCAGCAGACCGACGATATTTCGTACCATATGATGCAGGAAGGCATTGGCTCGGATCTGCACACACAGCCACTCTCCGTCGCGGGTGACCTGGTGCTCAAGGATTCGCCGTACCGGCGAATGCGCCTGGCATTCGGCTGCACGGAATGCACTGAAATCATGCTCACCCAGCAGCAATTGGGCGGCCGCCTGCATGGCCTTTTCATCGAGCGGCCGATGGACCAACCATGCGCGCTGCGCCGTTAGGGCCGAGCGCGCACGCCGGTTCAGTATCCAGTAGCGATAGCAGCGACTGAGCGCCGAGAAGCGGGCATGAAAATGATCGGGGACTTTCTGCACCCAGCGCAGGCTGATATCCGCCGGCAATGCTTTGTTGGCACCGAGTAGCCACGCAATGTCGTCGCGCTGCGCCGAGGTATCAAAGTGAGCAACCTGGCCAAGCGAATGCACACCGGCATCGGTGCGCCCCGCACAGGTCAGCGCGACGGGCTGGTCCGCAACGCTGCTCAGGGCAGCTTCGACGATCGACTGGACGTTGGGCGCAGAGGGCTGCGTCTGCCAGCCGTGGTAGCGGCTGCCCTCGTATTCAATGCCAAGGGCCAATCGTGCCATGGGCTGAGCGCCTCAGCCCGCTAGAGACTGGATCAGGCGACGCGCTTCGTGCTGCTGCGACTCCGATCCTTCAGACAGCACCTCTTCCAGAATACTGCGCGCGCCCTCCGGATCGCCCATATCCACGTAGGCGCGAGCCAGATCGAGCTTGGTGCCGACCTCGTTCATGGTCACCGCATCAAAATCATTTGGGCTCGCCGCAGCCGAAGGCTTGCCCGCTGTGCGAACTTCCGCTCGGCTGTCCAAGGTTCCCAGCGGAATCGGCTCCGCCGCCCCGCTTGGCTCATCAAGCCCGCCACCGAGATCGAGTCGCGCGGGATCGAAGGTATCGACAAATGTATCGCCCAGCAGATCGAAGTCGACGCGGTTACGCCCCCCTTCGAGGTTGAGGTCCACGTTTCCGGCGACGGCGGACATCCCGCCTGTGACAGCAAACAGCGGATCCTGAGGCGAAATCTGTCGACCCATCAGGACGATTTTTTCCCATTCATCGGGCGCGGCCCCCTCGCGGGAGGCTGCGAGATCGGCTGCGAGTCGCTCGAACTTGGGCTTGTTGCCCCAGACAAAGTAGACCTCAAGCAACTTGAGTCGGAGTTCGCGACGACCCGGTTCGCGCCCCATGGCCTGAATGACCAGATCAGCCGCCTGATCATAGAGCCCGTAGGCAATCAGGAAATCAGCCTCGGCCAGCGGATCGGTCTGATCGACTGGGCCCGCACTCTCACTGGGGAGCGGAGCCGCGCTGGCCCGCGCATCGAGCGCAGGAGTCGGTATCGGCCGCAACATCGGGGTCTGCTCGACGGAGGCTACGTCGGCGGCGAACGGCTCGAAAGAAGCTTCGCCGAAGGCTGCCTCGCGCGTCCGCCGACTCCGCCAGACCAGTGCACCGGCGGCCAGCAGCGCAACGCCCGTCATCGGGACATAGGCATTGCGCTGTACCCAGTCCAACCAGGAAACGGCCGACTGTGACCCGGACGACGAGGGCGCTGCGGCCGGCGCTGATGACTGAGCCACCGAGGACGCTGCCGAAGACGATGCGCCAGCGCGCTGCTGCAACTCAGCCAGTTGGGCATTGCTGACGCTGAGCAGACGATCCTTTTCCGCGAGCTCTTGTTCCAGATCGACGATACGCTGCTGCAAGACTGACGGTGGTGGTGGTGCTGGCGAAGCGGCGACCTCAGAGGGCGCCACCAGTCGCAGTCGGCCACTGCCACGTTCATCGGCCCAGGCGCGATATTGCCGGCCGACTTCGGCGCGCGCCTCGGCCGGCGCCAGCCGCACCAGTTCACCTTCAGCTGGCAGCGAGAGCAAAGAGTCGCGTCGCAGGGCATTCATGTTGCCGTCGAATGCATGCGTATTGGCACGAAAGATACCGAGCAGTGCCGAGTCGCGATTGACACGCGGATACCGGGAGACAGCAATTACGGACAGGGTGTCGCCGGACCGTACGCGGTAGGTTTCAAGCTGCAAGCCGGGCGACTGGTTGGCCGCGAATGACTCCGTGGCCGTTGCGACAGACGAGGGAACCGGCGAATCCCTGCGTGCCAGTTCGCCGGCACGAGCCTGTGCGCCGACAGTCGGTGCACTGACCGTCGCAGCTGACTGGGCTGCAAACACCGGCGGATCGAGCAACACGGCGTACTCGCGCATGAGCACGCCGCGGGCATGAGTGATCTGCACCAGCAGCGTGAGGAACGGCTCACTCACCGCATCGGCGGTACGCACCTGAAGAACATTCCGCCCGTCAGTGGCTTTGCCCACTTGCACGGTGGCTCCGTCGAGGAATGACGGGTAACTGACACCACGACTGGCAAATTGCTCACGCGACGCGAGAGAAGCACGCAGGCCCGCAAGTTCCTCCGCCGTAGCACTGAACTCGATCTCGGCCTCAAGCGGCGCATTCAGCGCCGACTTGAGCCTGATATCACCGAAGCCAAGGGCCCAGGCGCCACCCGGCAGAATGATCAGAGCCAGCCAAACGCCAAGCAACATCCGACTGCTGGTACGCAACTGACTAGCTCTCCATACCAGAAGCTCGAACGCTGAACGCCTGAGCAAACCGCATCACGGGCCTACAGGTACTCCCTGATCAGAATCTCAGCGATCTGCACCGCATTGGATGCAGCGCCCTTGCGAATGTTGTCTGCAACGACCCACAGGTCAAGGCCGTGCTCGTGGGTGTAATCCTCACGGATGCGTCCGACAAAAACGGTGTCGTGATTCGCCGCGTCAGTGACTGCAGTCGGATAGCCACCGGGCTTGCGCTCATCGATCACCTTCACGCCAGGCGCCTTTTCCAGCAACGCACGGGCTTCGTCGGCCGTGATTTTGCGCCGCGTCTCGATATGGACTGCCTCGGAGTGGCCGAAGAACACGGGCACGCGTACTGCTGTCGCGTTCACGCGGATGGATGAGTCACCGAAGATTTTCTGGGTCTCCCAGTGCATCTTCATCTCTTCTTTGGTGTATCCGTTGTCCAGGAACTTGTCGATCTGTGGCAGGCAATTGAAGGCGATCTGTCGGGCCATCACCTTCGCTTCGACCTCACCGTGACCGTTGAGCAGCTGCGCAGTCTGCCCCGCCAGCTCGTCGACCGCTTTCTTGCCAGCGCCCGAAACAGACTGATAGGTGGCGACGTTGATGCGCTCAATGCCAACCGCATCGTGGATCGGCTTGAGCGCGACCAGCATCTGGATGGTGGAGCAGTTGGGGTTGGCGATGATGCCGCGCGTCTTGTACTGCGCGATGGCGGCCCCATTGACCTCCGGCACCACCAGCGGGATATCGTCCTCGTAGCGGAACTGCGAGGTGTTATCGACCACTACGCAACCAGCCGCTGCGGCACGAGGCGCATACTTGGCCGACACATCGCCGCCAGCGGAAAACAGGCCAATCTGAGCGCGTGAGAAATCAAAGGTTTCGGCGTCCAGCACGGGCCACTGCTTGCCGGCGAATTCAACGCGTTTGCCAACCGAGCGACTGCTGGCCAGCGGGAAAAGCTCCCCGACCGGAAATTTACGTTCTTCGAGCACACGCAGGATCATGTCTCCGACGAGACCCGTTGCACCCAGCACCGCCACATTCCACTTCTTCGACATAGTTGCTACTCGATAGGAAAATTGAAAACGAAACTCTTCGAACCCGGATCAGCGTGTGATGACCGGCGTCGTGCCATGCACATCGGCGTTCTGGGCACGATGGCGCAGCCAGTGATCCATCAGCACGAGCGCCAGCATGGCCTCCGCGATCGGAGTGGCGCGAATACCCACACAGGGATCATGACGACCGGTGGTGATGATCTCGGTGCTCTGGCCGGCCACATCAATGGTACGACCGGGCACCTGGATGCTCGAAGTCGGCTTGATGGTCACGTGCACGAGAATGTCCTGGCCGCTGGAAATGCCGCCGAGCACACCGCCGGAATGATTGCCGATGAACCCGTTCGGCGTCAGTTCATCGCGATGCTCGCTGCCACGTTGGGCCGCTGAACGCACACCGTCGCCGAGTTCAACCGCCTTGACCGCGTTGATACCCATCATGGCGTGCGCGATATCCGCATCGAGCCGGTCGAACACCGGTTCGCCCAGACCCGGGGGCACGCCGGTGGCGCGCACAGTGATTCGCGCACCAAGCGAGTCGCCCTCCTCGCGTGTCTTCCAGATCAATGCTTCCAGCTCCGCAATCCGCGACGGGTCGGCGCAGAAGAACGGGTTGTCATTCGCGGTGGCGGGCTGCGGCGCAGCCAGCTCCAGCGGGCCGAGCTGCGAGAGATGACCCATGATGGTGATGCCCAGACGCTCGGCGAGATATTTGCGTGCGATGGCACCGGCGGCCACACGCATGACCGTTTCGCGGGCTGAAGAGCGCCCACCGCCACGATAGTCGCGGAAGCCGTACTTCTGCTGGTAGGTGTAGTCGGCATGACCCGGCCGGAACCGGTCCTTGATCTTCTCGTAATCGCGCGAGCGCTGATCGGTGTTCTCAACCAGCAAACCGATCGGCGTTCCCGTCGTGCGGCCCTCGAAGACCCCGGAGAGGATGCGGACCTGATCGGCCTCGCGGCGCTGGGTTACAAACTTTGAGGTGCCCGGTCGGCGCAGATCCAGATAGGGCTGCATGTCAGCCTCAGTGAGCGCCAGTCCCGGCGGACAGCCGTCGACGATACAGCCGAGCGCGGGCCCGTGGCTTTCGCCAAAGGTCGTGACGGTGAACAGTCGTCCGAATGTGTTACCCGACATCTGTACTTCAACTCCGGCTCTGTCGTTCCGAGCGTGCCGCTGCCTGCAACTGCTCACGCGTCAGCAGGAAAACGCCGCCGCCGCCGCGGCTGAACTGCAGCCACAGGAACGGCAGGTGCGGGAACGCTCTGCGCACCGCCCGCTCGGTGTTGCCCACTTCCACGATCAGGATGCCACCCGGTTGCAGGTGGCTGATCGCCTCACGCAGCAACACCCGGACGGAGTCCATGCCATCGGTGCCCGCCGCCAGAGCGCCGCGCGGTTCATGCCGGTACTCGGCGGGCAATCCCGCCATTTCCCTGCGCCCGACGTAGGGCGGATTGCTGACGATAATATCGTAACGATCCCCTTTCAGGGCGGCGAAGTGATCCGACTGCAGCGCCCGGACCCGGCGCGCAAGCCGCAGACGACGGATATTGAGGCGTGCCACCTCCAGCGCCGCCGGATCGATATCCACCGCATCCACCCGGGCCTTGGGGAAGGCCCGGGCGCAGGCCAGCGCGATACAGCCGGAGCCAGTGCCCACATCCAGAATGCGACGCACGCGCTGCGGCACGATCCATGGCTCGAAGTGCTGCTCGATCAGTTCCGCGATCGGCGAGCGCGGGATCAAAACCCGCGAATCGATATAGAGCGGAAGGCCGGCGTACCAGCAACGCTGCGTCAGATACACCACCGGCACGCGCTCGCGCAGCCGCCGCTCGGCGAGCCGCTCCACCTCGGCAACGACTGCAGCCCCCGCGCGCCGCCGCAGCTGCGCGGCCGTCAGTGGCGGCTCGCTGCCCAGTGCATGCACGAGGAGCGCCGCCGCGTCATCGCCAGCCTCAAGGGTGCCATGCCCGTAGAACAGCCGCGCCCGACGGAAACGCCGCGTCACACGCCCGAGCAGTTCGCCCACCGTCAGCGCCGGCTTGGGCGCCTTCGATTTCGCCTTCGACTTCGGCTTCGATGCGGACTTCTGTGATAATGAACGCATGACTCAACGCCGTCCCTATGTCCTATACGCGCTGGTGGTGCTGGTTGCGACACTGGCCGGCGCCATGCTGGCCCGAATGCTGAACCCGCCAGCGCCGGTTCTTGCAAACGGCACCTGGCTGCCCGAGCCTCGCACCCTTGCGCCCTTCTCTCTGCAGGATCTGGAGGGCCGGCCGTTCGACAACACATCGCTCGCCGGTCGGCCGCGACTGCTGTTCTTCGGCTTCACGTCCTGCCCGGATGTCTGCCCGACAACGCTCGCCACACTGCGTGAAGTGTACAAGACCCGCGCGGCCGAAGGACTGCCCGATTTCGGCGTACTCTTCGTCAGCGTGGATGGCGAACGTGATACAGCCGACAACCTGCGCCAGTACCTGCAGGCGTTCAGCGCAGAATTTCAGGGTGCGCGCGGTGATGCCGCGGCGCTCGCGCCCTTGCTCAAGAGTCTGGATGCCATCGCAATGAAAGTACCTTTGGCCGATGGCAGCTACACCATGGACCATACGGCAGCTGTTTATTGGCTCGATGCAAAAGGTCGGTATCGTGCGGTGTTTAGCGCGCCGCTGACGAGCGCCGGGCTGCGCAACGACCTGCGCCGCATCGCTGCGGCGGGAGTTCGCTGAGATGCGCGCCGGATCCCCTGGTGCTCGCGCTTTCGTTGCGCTTCAGTACCTGCTGCCGCAGCACCTGCTTTCGCGGGGCGTTCGTGCACTGACGCGCTGGCGCTGGCGTCCTTTCAGCCAGCGGCTGATACGCCTGTTCCTGCGCGGTTTCCGACCTGACCTCAGCGATGCGCTGCAGCCGGACATCACACGCTACGACAGTTTCAACGAGTTCTTCGTGCGTGAGCTGCGTCCGGATGCCCGACCGGGTCCCGCGACGCCAGAGGCCATCGCCTCGCCCGTGGACGGCACGATCAGCGCGCTGGGCGACTGCACCGACGGTCTTCTGCTGCAGGCCAAGGGCCGAAACTACTCGCTGAACTCACTGCTCGCTGCGCACGGCGGGTGGCCGGAGCGCTTCGCTGGCGGCCGCTTCATGACGATCTACCTCGCGCCGTACAACTACCATCGCATCCACATGCCGATGCGCGGCCAACTCGTCGATGCGTGGTATGTGCCCGGTCAACTGTTCAGCGTCAACGCCGTCACTGCAGCCCACGTACCAAACCTGTTTGCGCGCAACGAGCGACTGATTGCCGTTTTCGAGCAGAACAACAGCCCCTTTGCCATGGTGCTCGTCGGCGCGCTGTTTGTCGGCAGCATGGGCACCGTTTGGCACGGCGATGTGCAGCCGGCGCGTCGCAATGGCATCACGAGACTCGATGTGCCATCGAACGCGGAGCGCGCGCTGCTGGAGCGTGGCGCCGAGATGGGACGCTTCAACATGGGCTCGACGGTGATCCTGTTGTTGCCGCCGGGTGGCGGTGACTGGCTCAACACACTGCAGGTCGGTCAGACCGTACGGGTTGGCGACCGGCTCGGCACGCGCGCTACGTGAGCGAAGCCGGCGACTGGCGCCCGCGCGCGTCGCGGGAGGCCCTGGTCCTGCGCGCCGGCATGCTGGCGACGCTGCGACAATTCTTCGCCAATCGCGCCGTGCTGGAAGTGGAGACCCCGCTTGCTGTGGGCCACGCCATCAGCGATCCACAGCTGGCCTCTGCACGGGTACTGCTGCCTGGCCGAAGCGCCCCGCTCCACCTGCACACCTCACCCGAATTCGCGATGAAGCGCCTGCTGGCGGCCGGGTACGGCGACATCTATCAGGTCTGTCATGTGTTCCGTGGCGATGAAGCCGGTGCACTGCACGCCGCGGAATTCACGCTGCTGGAGTGGTATCGCATCGGCTGGAGCATGGACAGGCTGATCGACGAGGTCGATGCGCTGTTGCGTGAGCTTCTGCCGCAGCCACTGCCACCATCCAAGCGACCCAGCTACCAGGAAGTGCTGCGCCAGCATGCCGGCTGTGACGCACTGACGGACAGCGACACTCAGCTGATGGACTGCGCGGTCTCGCTCGGCTTCGATGCCACCCTGCTGCGCTCCCTCGATCGCGACGGAATCCTCGATCTGCTGATGGGCCTGCACGTGGGACCGCGATTGGGCCTGAGTGGCCCGTGCTATGTGCAGCGCTTTCCAGCCAGCCAAGCGTCACTGGCCCGACTGGACCCGGAAGACAGCCGCGTGGCGCTGCGCTTCGAGCTCTATTTGCAGGGCGTGGAACTGGCCAATGGATTCGAGGAACTGGCAGACGCAACGGAGCAGCGCGCCCGATTCATGAATGATCGGCTGACACGCCGCGACCGAGACCTTCCGGATGCTGAGCCGGACGAGCGCCTGCTGGCTGCGTTAACGCACGGGCTGCCCGCCTGCAGCGGAGTCGCCATGGGTTTCGACCGGCTGGTGATGCAGGCCGCCGGCACGCGCCGGATCGAAGAGGTTTTGAGCTTCCTGCCAGGCGAAGCCTAGCAGTTCGACTCGGCACCGGTCTTGCACCGGTGCCGGGAGTGAGCGACTTGGCTTACTGCTTGCCGCGCGAGAGATATTCGCCGGTGCGCGTATCGACACGGACCACGTCGCCCTCGCTGAGGAACAGCGGCACGCGAACCATGGCACCGGTTTCCAGCTTGGCCGGCTTTTGGCCACCCGTGGCGGTGTCGCCGCGCAGGCCCGGATCGGTCTCGATGATCTTCAGTTCCACGTGTGCGGGCGGCGTGACGACCAGCGGCACGTTGTTCCACAGCGTGACGATGCAGCTCATGCCGTCTTTCAGCCACTGGGCGTTGTCGCCGAGCGATTCCTTGCCGCAGGCATACTGCTCGAAATTGTCCGGCACCATGAAGTGGAAGAAGTCGCCGTCGGAGTACAGAAACTGCATGTCGACGTCCATGACGTCCGCAGCTTCCAGCGACTCGCCCGAGCGGAAGGTCTTCTCGATGGTGCGACCGGTCTTGAGGTTGCGCACCTTGATGCGGTTGAATGCCTGGCCCTTGCCCGGCTTAACGAATTCGTTGTCGACGATGGCGTACGGATCCCCGTCGAGCAGGACTTTCATTCCGGACCGAATTTCGCTGGTAGTGTAGCTGCCCATGATTCCAACCCTTTTTGCGAGCCGCGGATGATAGCGGCATCCCTGCCCAGCCGCCAGCCGAAAAACTGGCAGCAGCAAATGGCCGAGGCCGTGACCTCGCCGGCGGCGCTGTGCGAGGCACTCGGGCTGGACCCGGTACGCGCTGGCGTCGCCGACAGCCTCTTCCCGCTGCGCGTGCCGCAGGCCTTTATCGCGCGGATGCGCCGTGGCGACTACCACGATCCGCTGCTGCTTCAGGTCCTGAGCGTCGGCGCGGAACAGGCCGCGGTGGAGGGTTTTGTGGCCGACCCGCTGCAAGAGGCCGCTGCACGCCGGGCACCGGGGCTGCTGCAGAAGTACCGTCACCGAGCACTGCTGCTGGCGACGGCGGCCTGCGCCGTACATTGCCGCTACTGCTTCCGGCGCGAATACCCTTACGAGGACAACGCCAGCGATGACGGTCGCTGGAATGCTGCGCTGGCCAGCCTGGCGGCCGACCCGCAGATCGAAGAAGTGATTCTCTCGGGCGGCGACCCGCTGTCGCTGTCCAACGCGCGACTGGAGTCGCTCTCGCAACGGCTGGCGGGCATCGGGCATCTGCGCCGCTTCCGTATTCACACGCGTCAGCCGGTGGTGCTGCCCGATCGTGTCGATGACGGTCTGTGCCAGTGGCTGGCAAAACTCCCATGGCGGCCGGTCATCGTCCTGCATTGCAACCACGCCAATGAGATTGATGATGCCGTGCGTCAGTCCTGCGCACGACTGCGCGCGGCAGGCGCCACACTGCTGAACCAGTCTGTGTTGCTGGCCGGCATCAATGATTCAGCGGCAGCGCTGTGTGAGCTGTCGCGGGCGCTTGATGGCGCCGGTGTGCTGCCGTATTACCTGCATCTGCTCGATCCGGTGCGCGGTTCGGCGCACTTCGACGTGTCGGCGCGCACCGCGCTCTCGCTCCATGGAGCGATGCAGTCGGAACTCCCGGGCTACCTCGTACCCAGACTGGTGCGTGAGAAACCTGGCGCGGCCTCGAAATCGCCCGTTCGAAACGAAGAGGATTGAGCCCTCATCGATCGGCGGGATCGCGCTGCGTTGCGAGCAGCACGCCGGTGATGACCAATACCGCGCCCAACACTTGCGCCAACGCCAAAGGCTCGCCCAGCGGCACCGCCATCAGCATTGTGAGTACGGGCACCAGATTCATGAACTGAGCTGCGCGTGCGGCACCGACCCGGGCCACCGCATCATTCCACCAGACATAGGCCAGCGCTGAACCGGCCACACCCATCACCAGCAATGCCGGCCACACATGCGGCGGCGGCCAGCCAACCGTACCCGGCGAGGTTGCGACGGCGACAGTCAGCGTCAGTAGCGTACAGATCACGATGGTCGCGACCGTTACCTGCAGCAGGCTGACACCGCGCACCCAGCGCTGCAGCACCACGGAATACAGCGCCCAGGCACCGCCGCCCGCCACCAGCAGCAGATCGCCGCTGGAAAAATCCAGTTGCTGCAACACGCTCCACTGCCCGCGACAAACGACAGTGATGACACCCACCGTGCCTAGGATGAGCCCAGCAAACTGACGTGCACCGATCCAGCGCCGCTCCAGCAACGCCGACAAGGCCACGGTTAACGCCGGACTGAAACCCATCAGCAAGGCGGCATTGGTGGCTGTGCTCGTGCGCAGACCGAAGAACATGCCGAGCTGAAAACCGGTGATGCCGATGCCGCCGAGAAAGAGCAGCACCCAGCGATGCCGCCACAGTGCCTGCCATTGCCAGCGTTCGCGCAGACTGACCAGCGGAATCAGGAATGCTGCGGCCAGCGCGAAGCGCCAGATGATCGCCCCCAGCGGCGCCATCTGGCCGACGACCTGACGTGCGAGGTGGAACGTCGCCGCCCAGCTCAGCACCGTCAGGAACAGTGCGAGCCAGACGTTCAAACGGCCTCGATGCGCTCGACCTTGCGCCAGCCGCGCGGCAGAACCGCACCGCGCTGCGCACGCTCACCCACATGCGATTTGAGGTCGACCGGCGTCAACGTCATCTGCCGCTCACCCGACCACACGCGCAAGGACTGTCCATCGCCCACCACACTCGCCGCCGCCAAGACTTCCTCGCGGGACTGGGCTTTCTTGCCCGGGATACCGAACAGTTTGTTGCCCTTGCCACGCGCGAGCTCTGGGATGTCAGCCACCGGGAATACCAGCAGGCGACCTTCGGAGTTGACCAACGCGACGCGCGCTTTGTCGCCAATAACTGGCACCGGCGGCAGCACCAGCGCACCCTCGGGGACATTGATCACGGCCTTGCCAGCGCGATTGCGCGAATGCAGCTCCTTGAGCTTGACGGTGAAGCCGTAGCCCGCATCCGTGGCCAGCAGCCACAGATCATCCGGTTCACCGATTGCAACGCCGGCGAAGCGCGCGCCATCCGGCGGATTGAGCTTGCCCGAGAGTGGCTCACCCTGACCGCGTGCCGAAGGCAGCGTATGCGCCGGGAGACTGTAGGCGCGGCCGGTGCTGTCGATGAACACCGCCAACTGCGTGCTACGTCCGCGCGCAGCACCGAGAAATGCATCGCCGGTTTTATAGGACAGCGACGCCGGATCAATCTCATGCCCTTTCGCCGCGCGCACCCAGCCGCCGGTGGACAACACCACCGTCACCGGCTCGTTCACCACGAGATCAGTTTCTTCGATGGCCTGCGCGGCCGCGCGCTCGACGATGCGCGTGCGCCGATCGTCGCCATATTCCTTGATGTCCGCCTCAATCTCGCTGCGGATCAGCTTCGTCAAACGCGCCTTGCTGGCCAGGATGGCTTCGAGCTCTTTGCGCTCGGCCTCCAGCCGCGCCTGCTCGTCGCGGATCTTCATTTCCTCGAGCCGTGCCAACTGGCGCAACTTGGTCTCGAGGATGTACTCGGCCTGCTCTTCAGAGAGCTTGAAGCGCTTGATCAGCACCGCCTTGGGCTCTTCCTCCTGACGGATGATGCGGATCACCTCATCCAGATTCAGATAGGCGATCAACATGCCGTCGAGCAGATGCAGGCGGCGCGCCACCTTCTCCAGACGATGCTCGAGGCGGCGGCGCACCGTGCGACGGCGGAATTCCAGCCATTCGGTGAGCAGCGCCTTAAGACCCATCACACGCGGACGACCATCCAGCGCAATGACATTGATGTTGACGCGGTAGCTGCGCTCAAGATCAGTGGTCGCAAACAGGTGCGCCATCAGCTGTTCGACATCGACACGATTGCTGCGCGGCTGGATCACCAGACGAGTGGGATTCTCGTGATCGGATTCGTCACGGATGTCCTCGACCATCGGCAGCTTCTTGTCGCGGATCTGCTGTGCGATCTGCTCCTGCACGCGGTTGCCCGAGACTTGGAATGGCAGCTGCGTGACCACGATCTGGCCGCTGTCCTTTTCCACTTCCCAAGTGGCGCGAGCGCGAAAACTGCCATTGCCCGTCTCGTAAAACTGCACCAGATCATCACGCGAGGAAATGATCTCGGCGCCCGTGGGCAAGTCAGGCCCTTTCACGTGCTTCATCAGCGCACGCGTGGTGGCCTCGGGATCATCGAGCAGGTGAATGCAGGCCGTACCCACCTCACGCAGGTTATGCGGCGGAATGTCTGTCGCCATGCCCACGGCGATGCCGGAGGTGCCATTAAGCAGCAGGTTTGGCAGGCGCGCCGGCAGCATCAGCGGCTCGTCCAGCGAGCCGTCGAAGTTCGGACCCCAGTCCACAGTACCGTGCGCCAACTCATCGAGCAGCGTGTCGGCATAGCGCGTCAGTCGCGACTCGGTATAGCGCATGGCCGCGAAGGACTTGGGATCATCGGCCGAGCCCCAGTTTCCTTGGCCATCGACGATGGGATAGCGGTAGGAGAAGTCCTGCGCCATATGAACCATGGCCTCATAGCAGGCCGAATCACCATGCGGATGGAACTTGCCGATCACATCGCCCACGGTACGCGCCGACTTCTTGTGCTTGGAGGCTGCCGACAGCCCCAGCTCGCTCATCGCGTAAATGATGCGTCGCTGCACGGGCTTCAATCCGTCGCCGAGCGCCGGCAGCGCGCGATCGAGGATCACGTACATCGAATAATCGAGGTAGGCCTTTTCCGTGAAATGGCCCAGCGGCTGCTTTTCCACGCCCTCGAAGTTCAGTTCCATGTCCTTGTTGCTCATGGCGTCACGTCCGCGAGATTACCCTTGGTTTCCAGCCACTCGCGTCGGTCCGCGGACCGCTTCTTGGCCAGCAGCATGTCCATGAGCTGATCCGTATTGTCTTTGGCATCGACGGTGAGCTGAACCAACCGCCGCGTCAGCGGATTGATGGTGCTCTCACGCAACTGCGACGGGTTCATCTCACCCAGTCCCTTGAAGCGTGTGACCACGGGTTTCGCACGGGAGTGCTCTGCAGCCAGGCGCTTGAGTTCTGCATCACGCTCCGCCTCATCGAGCGCATACAACACCTGCTTGCCGGCATCGATGCGGAACAGCGGCGGCTTAGCCATGTACACGTGCCCCGCCGTCACCAGTGGCCGGAAGTGGCGCAGGAAAAGCGCGCACAGGAGCGTCGCGATGTGTAGTCCGTCAGAGTCAGCGTCCGCAAGGATGCAGATCTTGTGATAGCGCAGACCGCTCAGATCGGGAGAACCCGGGTCGACGCCGATGGCCACGGCGATGTTGTGCACTTCTTCCGAGGCGGCAATCGCACCCGGATCCATCTCCCAGGTATTCAGGATCTTGCCGCGCAGAGGCATGATGGCCTGGAAATCCTTGTCGCGCGCCTGCTTGGCGGAACCACCGGCCGAGTCACCCTCGACCAGGAACAGCTCCGAGCGCGCCGGATCCTGACTGGTGCAGTCCGCCAGCTTGCCTGGCAGCGCCGGACCGTTGACCGCGCGTTTGCGCACCACACGCTGCGCAGCCTTGAGACGCTCCTGCGCATTGCTGATCGCAAACTGAGCGATGCTCTCGCCCATTTCCGGATGCTGGTTAAGCCACAGTGCCATGGCATCGCGCGCATGAGTCTCGACCAGCTGCGCGGCCTCGCGCGAGCTGAGCTTTTCTTTAGTCTGGCCGGCGAACTGGGGATCGCGGATCTTCACGGACAGCACATAGCTGACCTTGTCCCAGACGTCCTCCGCCGTCAGCTTCACGCCGCGCGGCAGTAGATTGCGGAACTCGCAGAATTCACGCACGGCCTCGACGATACCGCTGCGCAGTCCATTGACGTGCGTACCGCCGGCGGCCGTCGGAATCAGGTTGACATAGCTTTCCGCCACTAGAACCGGCTGATCCGGTGTCCAAACCAGCGCCCACTCGACCACATCCTGATCCGAGGTGTGTTTGCCGGTGACCGGCTCTGCCGGCATGCACTCGATCTTCGCGAGCTGCTCGGTCAGGTATTCGCCCAAATGGCCGGTGTAAAACCACTCTTCCCGCTCGCCGGTCGCCTCGTTCTCGAAGACGACTTTGAGGCCGGCACACAGCACGGCCTTGGCCTTGAGCACGCGCCGCAACTCCGGGACCGAGAAACGATCAGAGTCGAAAAACTTGGATTCCGGCCAGAAGCGCACCGTCGTTCCAGTATTTTTCTGGCCAACGGCACCGATGACTTCGAGCTTGGAGTGCAGCCGACCGCTCTTGAAAGCGATGTTGTATTCCTTGCCGCCGCGACGCACCCAGCATTCCAGATGGGCCGACAGGGCATTAACCACCGAGACACCGACACCATGCAGGCCGCCGGAGAAGGTGTAGTTCTCGCCCGAGAACTTGCCACCGGCATGCAGGCGCGTGAGGATCAGTTCGACACCGCTGACCTTTTCCTGCGGATGGATATCCACCGGCATGCCGCGGCCGTCATCGGCCACTTCCAGCGATCCGTCCTTGTACAACTTGACCTGGATCGTCTTGCAATGGCCGGCTATGGCCTCATCGACGCTGTTGTCGATGACTTCATGCGCCAGATGGTTTGGGCGCGTGGTATCCGTGTACATACCCGGGCGGCGACGCACGGGCTCCAGTCCGGAGAGGACTTCAATGTCAGATGCGTTATACGACTGCGCCATCTCGCCACGGTATTCGCGCCCGCCGAGCGCGGGCGCGCGGATTCTAGCCGAGATCGGCGGCCAACGAGCGCCGGGAACTCATCCGGGCGCCACCCCGCAATCCGTTTGACCACACTCCCTGTTGCTGTGTAGGGTTCGGAAGTGAGCAAAAAACCCAAAGGCACCAGTTTTGAGGGCACGCTCGCCGAACTCGAGGCGCTGGTGAGCCGCATGGAAGCGGGCGAACTGCCGCTGGAGCAGGCGTTGAGCGACTTTGAGCGTGGCGTCAAGCTGACACGCGACTGCCAGCAGCAGCTGCAGCAGGCGCAACAGCGTGTGCAACTGCTTCAGCAGCAGGCCAGCGGAGCGACGCTGGAGACATTCGCGGGCGTCGAGACCGACGACTCCCGGGGCTAAGCCTCGCTTCGCCATGTCGTTCCAGTCGCACATCGCGGCCGTTCAGGCGCATATCGAACAAGTTCTGGACGCCTGGCTCCCGCAGGATGATCCACACACCACGCGGCTTTGTCAGGCCATGCGCTACAGCGTGCTCAACGGCGGCAAGCGCCTGCGGGCACTGCTGGTGTACACCACCGGCGAATCCCTCGGCGCTACCCGCGCACAGCTAGATCCTGCGGCCGCCGCGGTGGAAATCATCCACGCCTACAGCCTGATCCACGACGATCTGCCGGCCATGGACGATGACGACCTGCGCCGCGGTCGCCCCTCCTGCCACCGCGCCTTCGACGAGGGCACGGCCATCCTCGCCGGTGATGCGCTCCAGGCCTTCGCCTTCGAACTGCTGGCAACACGCACGGCCGGCATGCCCGATGCCGGGCGTATCCAGATGATGATCACACTCGCCGCTGCCATCGGCACGCTCGGCATGGCCGGTGGTCAGGCCATTGATCTTGGAGCGGTCGGTCGCCAGCTCTCGCGGACTGAGCTGGAACTGATGCACCGGCGCAAGACCGGCGCGCTGATCACGGCCAGCGTCGAACTCGGCGCGCAATCCGCCGGAGTGCTCGCCGGAGCGGAAATGGCGGCATTGCGTCGCTATGGCGACGAGCTGGGTCTGGCATTCCAGATCCAGGACGACATCTTGGACGTAACCGGCGATACCACGACTCTGGGCAAACCTCAGGGCTCAGACGCGCTGCAAGACAAGCCCAGCTACGCCAGCATCCTCGGTCTGGAGGCCGCCCGCGCGCTGGCACTCCAGCATCGCGATCAGGCCGTGGCGGCCGTCGCACCGCTCGGCTCACGCGCCGGCCTGCTGCGCGACATGGCGCACTTCGTCGTCGAGCGAGCTTACTGAGGCCGTGCAGGCTAAACTCCACTTCAATGTCTGGGTCCACCAAGTACCCCCTGCTTGAAGCGATCGATTCGCCTGCCCGGCTGCGCACTCTGGCTGAGAGTGACCTGCAGCCGCTGGCAGCAGAATTGCGTGACTTCCTGATCCACACCGTGAGTACCCGCGGCGGTCACTTCGCCGCGGGCCTCGGCACCGTCGAACTGACGATCGCCCTGCACTACGCCTTCAATACGCCCGACGACCGGCTGATCTGGGACGTCGGACATCAGGCCTATCCGCACAAAGTTCTCACGGGTCGACGCGAAGCGCTGCACACGATCAAGCAGCATGGCGGTCTCGCCCCCTTCCCGGCCCGCAGCGAGAGCCCCTACGATGCGTTCGGGGTGGGCCACTCCAGCACCTCAGTCAGTGCCGCACTGGGCATGGCCCTCGGCCTTGCTGCCCGCGGCGATTCCCATCGCGCTATTGCCGTGATCGGCGATGGCGCCATGAGCGCCGGCCAAGCCTTTGAGGCGCTGAATCATGCCGGCGGACTGAACGCCAACCTGATCGTGGTGCTGAACGACAACGACATGTCCATCTCGGAAAATGTTGGTGCGCTATCCAACTATCTGGCCCGCGTGATCTCCAGCAAGGTCTACAGCGACTTTCGTCAGGGCGGCAAGAGACTGCTGCGCCGCATGCCGCATGTCAGCGAGTTTGCACGCCGTGTCGAAGAACACTGGAAAGGCATGTGGCTGCCAGGCACCCTGTTTGAGGAGCTGGGCTTTAACTACGTTGGACCGATCGACGGTCACAACATCCCCGCCCTGCTGCGCACGCTCCGCAATGCGCGCGAACGCCAGGGCCCGCAACTGCTGCACGTGGTCACCCAGAAGGGCAAGGGATACGCGCCGGCGGAGGCCGACCCGATCACTTGGCATGGACCCGGGCCCTTTGATCCGGTCAGCGGCACCATCCGCAAGGAAGCGGCCAGCGGTCCGAGCTTCTCGCAGATCTTTGGCCAGTGGCTCTGCGACATGGCCGAGCGCGACCCGCGCATCGTGGCGATCACCCCGGCGATGCGCGAGGGCTCGGGGATGGTCGAGTATTCCAAGCGCTTCCCAGAGCGCTACTACGATGTGGCGATCGCCGAGCAGCATGCGGTCACTCTGGCAGCGGGCCTTGCCTGCGAGCAGATGCGCCCAGTGGTGGCCATCTACTCCACCTTCCTGCAACGCGGTTACGATCAGCTGATTCACGACGTGGCACTGCAGAACCTGCCAGTGCTCTTCGCCCTCGACCGTGCAGGCATGGTCGGCGGTGACGGTGCGACGCATAACGGCAGCTTCGACCTGTCTTTCATGCGCTGCGTGCCCAATATGACAGTGATGACACCGGCGGATGAAAATGAATGCCGCCAGATGCTCTACACCGCCATCACGCTCGATGGCCCCACCGCCGTGCGCTACCCGCGCGGCCAGGGGAGCGGCGTACCCGTAGAGAAGACCATGACAGCACTGCCCGTCGGCGTTGCGGAAGTCCGGCGCACGGGTCAATCGGGATTGCTGGTGCTGTCCTTTGGCACGCTGCTGCCCGCTGCCCTCGCGGCGGCTGAACAGCTGGATGCCACGGTTGTGAATATGCGCTTCGTCAAGCCATTGGATGAGGCGTTGCTGCGCAAACTGGCGCCGCAACACCGCGCCCTGGTCACACTCGAGGAAAATGCTGTTGCCGGCGGCGCCGGCTCCGCCGTCGCGGAGTTCCTCGATGGGCAGGGCCTGCTGCAGCCGCGGCTGCACATCGGCATACCGGACTTCTACCTTGGCCACGGCAGCCGCGAGGAATGTCTGCGGGACGCCGGGCTGGACAACACCAGCATCCTGCAGCGCATCAGCCAGTGGTGGCAGGCTCAGCCGTCATAGTTGAAGACTGGCGCCGCCGCCCCCACAATGACTGACTCGGGACGCGCCACGGACTGATCCGGCCGGCAGCGCTCCCGTTCACGAGGAGCGCGGCGATGAGCAATTCCGGTGCAGGCAAACCCCTGTTGGTCGAGGATGTACAGGGACGCGCCGATACGCGCCAAATCCCCATCGATCGGGTTGGCATCAAGGACATCCGCCACCCGGTCAAGGTGAAGGATCGCTCGTCCGGCGAGCAGCACACCGTGGCCACGTTCAACATGTACGTGAACCTGCCCCATAACTTCAAGGGCACGCACATGTCGCGCTTCGTCGAGATCCTGCATCGCGAGCGGGAAATCTCTGTCGAATCATTCCGACACATGCTGACCGAGATGACCCAGCGGCTCGACGCGGCTGCGGGCCACATCGAAATGAACTTTCCGTTTTTCGTCAACAAGAAAGCTCCGGTCTCAGGCGTCGAGAGTCTGCTGGATTATCAGGCCTCGCTCATTGGCGAGGTGTGCAACGGTGAAGTCGTGATGTGGGTTCGCGTAGTAGTACCCGTCACCAGCCTCTGCCCCTGCTCCAAGAAAATCTCTGAATACGGCGCCCACAACCAGCGCTCGCACGTCACTATCAAGGCACGTCTCCGCGAACACATGTGGATCGAGGAACTGATCGGCATCGCCGAAAGCGAAGCCTCCTGCGAGCTGTTCGGAATACTCAAGAGGCCCGACGAGAAGTATGTGACCGAGCGCGCCTACGACAATCCCAAGTTTGTTGAGGACATGGTGCGTGATGTGGCGGTGCGCCTGAACAACGAGCCGCGCATCTCAGCCTATGTTGTGGAAAGCGAGAACTTCGAGTCGATCCACAACCACTCGGCCTATGCACTGATCGAGCGCGACAAGCTGAAGGAGTCGGTGCCAGCCTGAACTGGGCGGCAGCTGGCTCAGTTCGTCCGCACGCCGCTCTGCAGCCGGCCTAGAAGCGACTTGAGAAATACCCGGTTGAAGCGCAGCTGACAGGCGGCCGAAACCAGTTCGAGCAATGTTGAACTTACCTTCAGCGCAGTGACCGGACCGCGCGCGCGCACCGTGGCTGCACGTCGGGCACCCGGCATATAGCTGGCCTCGCCGAAGCAATCGCCAGTCCCCAGAGCGCCAACGGGCTGGCCATGGCGCAGCACGCTGCATTGGCCAGCCACGATCACATAAAAACGCTCGTCCATCTCGCCCTCTTTCACGATCTCCTCGCCATCGACGTACTCGTGCCATTGACTGGCGCGGAGCAACTCGTGAATCTCGGCATGCGAGAATTCGTGAAAGAACTTTAGACGGCGCAACACGCCGAACTGTTCTTGTTGGAGCAAGCGGCTGTTGTCCTGACTCACCCGCTGATGCGCACGGGTCAATGCCGCAGCCATCTCAAGGCCGCTGGCATAGCGGGCATCCGGGTGTTTCTGCATGGCGCGCACCACCACGGCTTCCAACTCCTCCGGGACATCGCTGCGGAGCGAGCGGATAGGTGTCGGGGTTCCATAGACGATCTGATGCATGAGCTTGCCCAGGTTGCCGCCTTTGAATGGACGGATCCCGGTGAGTAACTCGTACAGCGTCGCTCCCAGCGAGTAGATGTCCGATCGGCCAGTCAGCTCGAAGCTTTGCACCTGCTCAGGCGACATGTAGCTGGGCGATCCGGCAATACCCTCGATGCGATCACTATCGGAACCGGCCACCAGCGCGATGCCAAAGTCGATGATGCGCACATCGCTGTCCTGAGTCAGCATGATGTTGGATGGTTTGATATCGCGATGAACCACGCCGCGCGTGTGGGCGTAATGCAGAGCTTTGGCGCACTTGAACAGGATTGCGATCAGATCATCCAGTCGCAAGAGATTGTCAGGATGACAGAAGGACGCGAGAGTACGGGCGCCGTGGATATGCTCAGTCACCACATAGCAGCGTCCCTGCTCCTCACCGGCATCGTAGATCGGCAGAATGTTCGGATGCTGTAACCGCCCCACCATGTGTGCTTCGGAGAGAAACATCTTGCGAGCCACTGTGGACTGCGCCGCATCGCCGTTGGATCCGGCGTTGTAGACCTTGATCGCGACGTCGCGGCCATAATAGGGATCATGCGAGAGGTAGACCGTACCGGTGCTGCCTCGCCCCACCGGGTTGACGACCATGTACTTGCCAATACGCTCGGGCACAGCGAGCGCAGCCTGATTTTCGGGGGAATTCGCGACAGCCATGGAGACACCACTGTGGATCAGGCCGTCAGCATAGGGCTCCTGAGTCTCACAGGCTGTGATGCGAATCCCGAGTTACCTACTCGCTTTGCGCCCCCGGTGCGGGCGGAATCAGCCGGGCGCTAAAAAGTGATCGAAGCCGTCGGCCCCCGGCTGGCGTGTGACTCCGCCCTGCTGGAGCCGCAGCACTCCCGAATCGTCACAGACACCGATCACTGTGCATGCCGTACTCGCATCCAGCGCCACGGCCCGCAACGCAGGCAGACGGGATGGGGGGAGCGTAAAGAGCAGTTCGTAGTCCTCTCCACCCCGCAGTGCGAACTCGAGTGCGCGCGCGCCGGCCGCTTCGCGCAGCGCCGCTGACAACGGCAGATCTTCCGCCACCACGTTGGCGCCGCAACCGCTGGCCTGTACCAGCCGACCCAGATCGCGCCACAGTCCATCGGACACATCGATACAGGCGCTGGCCAGACCACGCAGCTGGCGACCGAGCGCCACGCGAGCCTGAGGATAGTCGAATCGCTGGCGCAGTCGGCCAAGAGCCGTCTCAGCACTGGGTGCGCCCGAGAGCGCAAGCTCGCGGCCAGCACCGGCGTCACCGACCGTACCACTGACGCAGATCAAATCACCGCTCCGCGCGCCCGTGCGTGTCAGCGCCTCGCCAGCGGGTGCCTGACCGCATAGCTGCACGCCGATATTGAGCGGCCCGCGCGCTAGGTTGCCGCCGGCCAACGCCACTGCATGAGCATGGAGCTGCGCCCCGAAACCAGCGCAGAACGCCTCCAGCCAGGCGTGGTCGACAGTTGGCATTGTCAGCGACAAAAGCGCCCAACAGGGCTCGGCTCCCATCGCCGCGATATCACTGAGATTCACCGCCATCGCGCGGTGTCCGAGCGAGCGCGCATCGGCTCCGGGCAGGAAGTGGCTACCCTCGACCAGCGTGTCTGTGGTCATGACCAGCTCGCAGCAATTCTGCGGGCGCAGGAGCGCGGCATCATCCCCAATGCCAAGAGCGACATCGGTACGCACCGGACCCAGACGGGCGAAGTAACGCTCGATCAGCCGCGTCTCGTCGGCGTCCGCGACCACACCGTAGGCACCGGCGGGCCGCGACGCCTCAGCGCTCATTCAAGCGCCACTCGCGGGCCGCGCGATCGAGCACGGCATTAACGAATTTGTGAGCGTCAGTGGCACCGAAACGTTTGGTCAGGCCCACCGCCTCGTTGATCACGACGCGAAAAGGCACCTCGGGCTGATGCCGCAATTCATGGGCCGCAATCCAGAGCACCGCATGTTCGATGGCATCCAGTTGAGCGGCCTTGACGTTCAGGAACGGAGTCAGTGACTCGTCCAATTGCGCATGGGTGCCACAAACGCCCTCAATCAGGGCGCGGAAATACTCTCCATCGGCCCGCGGCATGTCCGCATCGGTAGCGAACTCGGTGATCAGATCCTGCCACGGCCGCTCGTTGAGCTGCCAACTGTACAGGGCCTGCAGGGCGAGCTTGCGCGCTAGCGCACGCGCTGCGGAACTACGTTGAATACCAGCCATCGCGGGGTCAGATTCGCTGCAGCAGGCGCGCCATCTGCACAGCCGTATCCACGGCCTCAGCGCCTTTGTTCATCTGATCTGGCGAGGCGCGCTCCTGCGCCTGGGCCTCAGTCTCGGTGGTCAGCACCCCGAAGCTTACGGGTAAGCCGGTATCGAGCATCACCTGCTGCAATCCGCGGGCGCACTCACCGGCCACGAAATCAAAATGCGCGGTGTCGCCGCGGATCACGCAGCCGAGCGCCACGATCGCATCGGCCGCTTTGGCATGAGCGAACTGACGCGCTGCCAGTGGGAGTTCGAAGGCTCCCGGCACCCGCTCGACGCGCAGCTGACCGGGATCGCCGCCTAGTTCCACCCAGCGCTCCCGCGCGCCGTCCAGCATCTGTCCGACGATGGATTCGTTGTAACGGGCCGCGAGCACAACAAGCCGCAGCCCGCGTGCCTCCTCGGAGTGATGATGTTTTCCGCTCTGAACCATGGGTGCAGTATACCGACCGGCGCCGCCTCAGTCGGCTCCATCGATGTATTCCACGATCTCCAGGCCAAAGGCCGCGAGACCGTGCAGCTGACGCGGCGCCGACAGCACGCGCATGCGCTGCACACCGAGATCCTGCAGGATTTGCGCTCCGACACCAAAGGTGCGCAGCACCGCGCCCGACTGATTTTTGCCGGAATCTTGCGTCGTGCGGCGGCCCGGCGTGCGGATCGCATCGGCCAGCTCGCGTGGGGTCTCGTTATGTCGGAGGATAACCACCACACCGCTCGGCGCCTGCGCCACGCGAGCCATTGCCTCGCGCAGTGTCCAAGAACGCCCGCTAACACCACCGCGAACACCGACCAGATCACGCAGTGTGTCGGTCAGATGCACGCGCACCATGACGGGCTCAGCGGCATTGATCTTGCCGCGCACCAGCGCCAGATGCACATCGCGATTGACGTGATCTTCGTAGCAGCACAACTCGAAGCTGCCGAACTCGGTCTCGACGGTCTGCGACGCCACGCGCTCCACCGAACGCTCAGTCTGCAGTCGATAGCGGATCAGATCGGCGATGGTGCCGATGCGCAGGTTGTGTGCCCGCGCGAATTCCTCAAGCTGTGGACGGCGCGCCATGGTGCCGTCCTCGTTCATGATCTCAACGATCACTGACGAGGCCTCAAAACCCGCCAGCCGCGCCAGATCACAGCCGGCCTCAGTGTGTCCGGCTCGAGTCAGCACGCCACCGGGCTGCGCCATGACCGGAAACACATGACCGGGCTGACGCAGATCTTCCGGACGCGCATTGGCACGCACCGCGGCCTGCACGGTGTGGGCACGGTCGTAGGCGGAAATGCCGGTGGTAATGCCCTCAGCGGCCTCGATCGACAAGGTGAAGTTGGTGCGCTGCTCGCGGTCGGTATCGCTAACCATCAGTGGCAAACGCAACTGCGCACAACGCTCACGCGTCAGCGTCAGACAGATCAGACCGCGACCGTAGCGCGCCATGAAATTGATGTCCTCGGGGCGCACCTTTTCGGCAGCCATCACCAGATCACCTTCGTTCTCACGGTCTTCATCATCCATGATGATGACCATGCGGCCGGCGCTCAGTTCGTCGAGGATTTCCTGGGTCGTGTTCATCACTTGCTTTCAGTCCATCGCCGGCATCAGGCGTTCTGCGTAGCGTGCCATAAGATCCACCTCGATATTGGCCCGCGCGCCGGGAGCCAATGCGCCCAACGTGGTAACCGCCTGAGTGTGGGGAATAAGATTCACATCGAATTGTGCGCCTTCGACTGCATTGACCGTCAGACTCACGCCGTCGAGGGTCACTGAGCCCTTACGCGCAATGTAGCGGGCAAGCGGAGCTGGTACACGCCACTGCATCCGCAGCGAGCCGACATCCTGGACACAGGCGAGGAGTTCCGCCACGCCATCCACATGACCGCTGACCAGGTGACCACCTAGCGCGTCGCCCATGCGCAACGCCGGCTCGAGATTAACGCGCTGACCGACCTGCCACGCACCGGACGTGGTGACAGCCAGTGTCTCACGCGAGACTTCGGCTGCGAACACTCCGGACTGGAGATCGATAACGGTGAGACAGATGCCAGCAACGGCGATGCTGTCGCCGAGCACACAGCGCGTGAGATCCAGCCGCGGGCAGCGGATCGCCACTCGACGCTCCCCGGCCTTGCCGGAGTCGATGGCACTAATGAGGCCCACATCCTGAATGATCCCGGTGAACATGGGCTCAGCCTTCCTTGGGCAGCACCGCTGCCGTAATTCGCAAATCATCCTCGATCGGGCGAACGTCGATGAAACGCAGCCGCAATCGCTGCTCGAGCGACTGCAGCGCTGGAACATCCGCCAGCCCGCGCGCATCCGATCCGAGCAGGCACGGCGCGAGATACACGATCAATTCATCCACCAGATCCTCGGCCAGTAGCGCACCGGCCAGAGTGGCGCCGGCCTCGACCCAGACCTCGTTGGCATGCAGTGCAGCGAGCCGCTGCAACATCGGACGCAGCGGCACGCGCGATCCATCCGCTGCAGGCAGAATCTCTACGCGCGCCCCCGCCGCCTCAAGCGCTGCACGTCGCTGCGAATGATCCTCAATGCCAAACACCAGTGATGGCCCATCTCGGCCAAAGATGCGCGCAGCGGGTGGACTGCGCAGATGACTATCGAGCACCACGCGCAATGGCTGACGGCTCGCACCCTCGACACGGACATTCATCGCCGGATCATCACCGAGCACGGTGCCGACGCCCGTCAGCACCACAGAACTGCGGGCGCGATAGCGCTGAGCATCCTGTCGCGCCGCCGGCCCGGTGATCCAGCGGCTGGCGCCATTGGCCAGCGCACTGCGCCCATCGAGACTGACACCCATTTTCACACGCACGAACGGCAAGCCACACTCATGCCGCTTGAAGAAGCCCGGATTGAGAGCGCGCGCCTCATCCGCCAGCAAGCCGCCCTGCACCACGACACCGGCCGCTTTAAGTTGCTCGGCGCCACCGCACTTGGACGGATTGGGATCCTCGGTTGCGTAAACCACACGCGCCACGCGCGCTGCCAGCAAGGCTTCCGTACACGGCGGGCGTCGTCCCTGCGCAGCGCAGGGCTCGAGTGTCACATACGCAGTGGCTCCCGCCGCGGCATCGCCCGCTGCCTGCAGAGCGCGCGGCTCGGCATGCGGCTCACCCGCCCGCTCATGCCAGGCCTCACCAACCACACGCCCGTCGCGTACCACCACGCAGCCCACGCGCGGATTCGGGTCCGTAGTGTCCATGCCGCGCGCCGCCAGCTGCAGCGCACGCGCCATGAATTCGCGATCCGCGTCGCTGAAGGCGTTCATGACTTCTTTTTCTCGGGTGTCGTGCGGGCTGCTGCGCCTTCGCCTGGCAGAAGCGATAACTGCTCGCGACTCGCGTCGCGCGGCCGCGGCTGACCACGCAGATCGTCCACGGCCTCCTGAAAGGCCTCCACATCCTGGAAGTGGCGATACACGGACGCGAAGCGCACATAGGCCACTTCGTCTAGGTGCCGCAATTCTTCCATGACGCTCTCGCCGATCTGACGCGAGGGCACCTCGCGCTCGCCTTCGACTCGCAAGCGGTGCGAAATTCGTGCAACAGCCTGATCGATCGCCTCGCTGCTGACAGGGCGCTTTTCCAGCGCGCGGGTCATGCCGGCCGCGACCTTGGCTTCATCATAGGGTTCGCGACTGCCATCGGACTTGACCACGCGCGGCATGAGCAGCTCGGCGCTTTCAAAGGTCGTGAAGCGCTCAGCGCACTTCAGACATTCGCGACGACGACGAATCTGGCGGCCGTCGGCCGCCAGACGCGAGTCGGTCACCTTGGTCTCGTCATGCCCACAGAACGGACAGTGCATCGGCCGCTCCGGCGCAAAGCCTCAGAACTCAGGCTCCGTAAACCGGGAAGCGTGCGCACAGCGCCAGAACTTGCGCTTTCACACGCTGCACCACTGACTCATCGCCGTTGGCGTCGATGATGTCGGCAATCCAGTCGGCGATTTGCTCCACTTCGGCTTCACGGAAACCGCGGGTGGTGGCCGCCGGCGTGCCGATACGCAAGCCGCTGGTCACCATCGGGGGTCGGGGATCATTGGGTACGGCGTTCTTGTTAACGGTGATATACGCACGACCCAATGCTGCGTCGGCATCCTTGCCGGTCATGGTTCGAGCGCCAAGATTCACTAGGAACAAGTGATTGTCAGTGCCGCCGGAAACGATATCGAAGCCGCGGGCCACTAATCGCGCCGCCATCGCACGCGAGTTGTTCAGCACCTGCTGCTGGTAGGCCTTGAAGCCCGGCAGCAGCGCTTCACGGAAGGCCACTGCCTTGGCGGCAATGACATGCATCAGCGGTCCGCCCTGCGTGCCCGGGAAAACCAGCGAATTGAGCTTTTTGGTGATCGCGTCATTGGCGCGCGCCAAGATCAGTCCGCCACGCGGACCGCGCAGTGTCTTGTGGGTGGTGGTAGTGACGACGTCGGCTACTGGCACCGGGTTCGGATACAAGCCGGCAGCGACCAGTCCCGCCACATGCGCCATGTCGACGAACAGATAGGCACCCACCTCGTCGGCGATGCGGCGCAAACGCTGCCAATCGACCACACGCGAATAAGCGGAAAAACCGCCGATGAGCATCTTCGGCCGATGCGCGCGCGCCAGCGTCTCGATCTGCTCATAGTCCAACAGACCGTCCGGCTTCACGCCGTACTGCACGGCATTGAAGATCTTGCCGGAGAAATTAACCTTAGCGCCGTGCGTGAGGTGGCCACCATGATCGAGGCTCATGCCCAAGATGGTGTCACCGGGCGACAACAGCGCGAGAAACACTGCGGCATTGGCCTGTGAGCCCGAGTGCGGCTGCACATTGGCGTAATCGGCACCGAAGAGTTCCTTGGCGCGATCGATGGCCAACTGCTCGGCGACATCGACGAATTCGCAGCCGCCGTAGTAGCGCTTGCCCGGATAGCCTTCGGCGTACTTGTTGGTCAGCACCGAACCCTGGGCCGCCAACACGTTGGGGCTGGCATAGTTCTCGGAAGCAATCAGTTCAATGTGCTCTTCCTGACGGCGGCGTTCGCCGTCGAGCGCACGTGACAGTTCCGGATCGAATTCCGCGATGCTGGGCTTGCTGGAGTACATGGCGACCCTGAGGGGGAAACGGGCCTTTTATTGTAGCGCATCGACGCCATCCGGGCTTCGGCCCGGAGAGTTCGGCCCGGCGGGCCGCAGCCTACAGCGGGGGCGCGGAATCCGGCTCGATCAGGGCCGAAAGCACGTCGCACCAGGCCTGCGAGAGATTGCGCCGGTCATACCCGCCCCCGCCCACGGCGAGCACGCGACCGTGGCCGAGCCGGTCCGCCAGCCTGACCAGATCGGCGGCGGCGCGCGCATGGGCTCCAGTGGACAACTGCAGGTGGGTCAGCGGATCGCCGGCAATACTGTCGGCACCACATTGCAGCAGCACAAATTCCGGTTCGAAGCGCGCCACATGATGCAGCGCCTGTTCCCAGACCTGCGCAAACTCCGCGTCACCGGCGCCGGCATCCAGCGGCAAATTGAGCTTGGTGCCCTGCGCCTCATGGCGGCCGGTTTCATCGGCGTGGCCGGTTCCGGGATACAGGCTGTGACCACACTCGTGGATGTCGGCCACGATCAGGTCCGGGTCGGACTCGAAGGCGTAGTACACGCCATCGCCATGATGTGCATCGATGTCGACGTAGGCCACGCGCTGGATACCGAAACGGCGTCGCAGCGCCTCGATCACGACACCGCAGTCGTTGAAGACGCAGAAGCCCGCAGCACGATCGCGCGCGGCATGGTGGAGCCCGGCAATTGGCACGAATGCCCGCCGCGCGGGGGCAGCCATGATCCACTCCGTTGCCGCGAGGCTGGCGCCTACAACACAGGCTGCCGCCTCGTACACGCCGCGGTAAGACGGCGTATCGCCGCCGTCGAGCGGCGCACCGCCAGTGACTGAGCGCTCGCGCACCAACTCCACATGCGCCGGTGTATGGAAGAGTTCGAGATCATCGCGCGTGGCCTGAACCGGATCGAGCATCCGAACGCGCTGACGAAGGCCGCGCAACTCGAATTCGCGCATGAAGGCTGCGTGACGATCCGGCCCGAACGGATGGCCGTCCGGAAAGCCGTAGCGCGCCAAACGCTCTCCAGCCACCAATGCGACTTCAGCCCGGACCTGGTTCAAGGCGCGTACCGCTGGCGACGCTGGTGCAGCGCCCGCGCGGAGACTATCACAGCCGTCGCCAGCCCCACCCATTCCATGGATAATGCACCCCTCCCCCGTCAAAACAGGCCGGCCCGCGGCTGGAGCAGCATGGCGCAATACATCTACACGATGAACCGGGTGTCCAAGGTGGTACCGCCGAAGCGCACCATCCTCAAGGACATCAGCCTTTCGTTCTTCCCCGGCGCAAAGATCGGCGTGCTCGGCCTCAACGGCGCGGGCAAGTCGTCGCTGCTGCGCATCATGGCTGGACTCGACACCAACATCGAGGGCGAGGCCCGACCCCAGTCCGGCATTCGTATCGGTTTCCTGACTCAGGAGCCGGAGCTTGATGCGTCCAAGGACGTGCGCGGCAATGTCATGGAAGGACTCGGCGACACCTTCGGACTGCTGCAGCGCTTCAACGCCATCAGCGACAAGTTCGCCGAGCCGATGAGCGACGATGAGATGAATAAGCTGCTCGAGGAGCAGGCCAAGCTGCAGGATGCCATCGATGCCAAGGGCGGCTGGGAACTGGAGCGCAAACTGGAGATTGCTGCCGACGCACTGCGTCTGCCGCCTTGGGATGCGAAGATTGACCAGCTCTCAGGCGGTGAAAAGCGCCGCGTGGCGCTTTGCAAACTGCTGCTATCGCAACCGGACATGTTGCTGCTGGATGAGCCCACCAACCATCTGGACGCGGAATCCGTGGCGTGGCTGGAGCGCTATCTCGAGGAATATCCCAGCACCGTCATCGCGGTGACCCACGATCGTTACTTTCTCGACAATGTCGCCAGCTGGATCCTGGAACTCGACCGCGGCCACGGCATACCGTGGGAAGGCAATTATTCCTCCTGGCTCGATCAGAAAGAGAAGCGCCTGGCGCTGGAGCAGCGCGAGCAGGATTCGCTGCGCAAGACGCTGGCCAAGGAGTTGGAATGGGTGCGGCAGAACCCCAAGGCGCGACAGGCCAAGAGCAAGGCCCGCCTCGCGCGTTTCGAGGAGCTGCAGTCAAAGGAATTCCAGGAGCGCAACGAGACCAACGAAATCTACATCCCGCCCGGACCGCGATTGGGCGAACTGGTCATCGAGGCCAAGGGACTGCGCAAGGCTTTTGGCGACAAGCTGCTGTTCGATAATCTGAGCTTTAACCTGCCGCGCGGCGGCATCGTCGGCATCATCGGCCCGAACGGCGCAGGTAAAACCACGCTGTTCCGCATGCTCACCGGCGCTGAAAAGCCGGACGCCGGCGAGATCCGCGTCGGCGAGACAGTGAAACTGGCCTATGTCGACCAGTCGCGTCAGGCGTTGGATGACAAGAAGAGCGTCTGGGCGGAAGTGTCAGGCGGACTGGACATCATCAAGGTCGACAGTTACGAGACGCCTTCGCGCGCCTATCTGGGCCGCTTCAACTTCAAGGGCAATCAGCAACAGCAACTGGTGGGCGAACTCTCTGGCGGTGAACGCAATCGCGTGCACCTGGCCAAGATGCTCAAGAGCGGCGGCAATGTCCTGCTGCTGGACGAGCCCACCAACGATCTTGACGTGGAAACACTGCGCGCGCTGGAGGAAGCCCTACTGACTTTCCCGGGATGCGCGGTGGTCATCTCGCACGATCGCTGGTTCCTCGATCGCATCGCGACGCATATCCTCGCCTTCGAGGGCGACTCGCAGGTGGTCTGGTTCGAAGGCAACTACCAGGACTACATCGAGGATCTGAAGCGCCGCCGCGGTCCGGATGCGGATCAGCCGCACCGGCTCAAATATCGTCGCCTCACCGGCTGAGGCGACGACGCCGGTTCAGTCCACCCAGACGCGGGCGTTACGGAACATGCGCATCCAGCCGCTGTCCTCGCCCGCGTCACGCGGCCGCCACGAGTTCTGCACACTGCGATAGACGCGCTCCGGGTGTGGCATCGTGATCGTGACTCGCCCATCGGTCGTGGTCAGCGCCGCGATCCCCAGCGCCGCACCGTTCGGATTGGCTGGATAGGTCTGCGCCACCGCACCATGACTGTCGATATAGCGGATGGCGATGAGACCACCCTCGGCACAGGAGCGAAGCGCTGCATCGCTGGCAAACTGCGGCCGCCCTTCGCCGTGAGACACAGCAATCGGCAGGCGCGAACCTTCCATGCCCCGCAACAACACTGAAGGCGAACGCAGAATTTCCACCTGCGCGAGCCGCGCCTCGAACTGTTCGCTGCGATTGCGCATGAAGACGGGCCAGTGTCCGGCACCCGGGATCAGATCCTTCAATCGGGCCATCATCTGACAGCCGTTGCACACGCCCAGCGCAAAGGTGTCACCGCGCTCGAAGAAGCGCTGGAACTCGATACGGGTGCGCTCATGGAAGAGGATCGAACTGGCCCAGCCCGCGCCGGCACCCAACACGTCGCCGTAGGAAAAACCGCCACAGGCCACTAGGCCGCGGAACTCCTGCAGCCCCGCTCCGCCCAGCAGGTCGGACATGTGTATGTCGACCGCCTCAAATCCGGCGCGATCCAGAACCGCTGCCATTTCCAGCTGACTGTTGACGCCCTGCTCGCGCAGCACAGCGACGCGCGGTCGCGCACCACGTGCCACATAGGGAGCAGCCACATCCTGCTGCGGATCAAAGGAAAGCTGCCAGAAGAGCCCGCGATCCTCGTCGGCCAACTGTGCTGCATATTCCTCATCCGCGCACTGCGGATCATCGCGCAGGCGACGCATCTGGTGCGAAGTCGCTGACCATGCCGCACGCAGGTCGCGCAGCGATTCATCCAGCTGGACATCACCAATGCGAATGGACACGCGTTGTGCAGACTGAGGATGACCGATGACATGTGCGCAGTCAGACAGCTGATGCTGTTTGAGCAACTCCGTCACTGCCGGCAGATGACGATTCTCTACCTGCAGAACTGCACCGCACTCCTCACTGAACAACTGTTCCAGCGCGCTACCGCGTGATGGATCCAGTTCGATCTGCAAGCCGGTGCGGCCGGCAAAGGCCATCTCCACCAGCGTCACGGCCAGACCGCCGTCAGAGCGATCGTGATACGCGAGCACCAGACCCTTACTGCGCAGCTCGGTGATGAGCGCGAAGAAGCGGCGTAGGCGTTGTGGATCACGCATGTCGGCCGCACCGCCGCCACTGGCGCCATAGACCTGAGCCAGCGCACTTGCGCCGAGTGGATTGCGACCCGTACCCAGATCAAGCAGCAATAGCGTTGTGGGCGCCTCGCCCAGAATCAGCTGCGGCGTGAGCGTGCGCCGCACATCACGCACTGGCGCGAATGCCGATACGATCAGTGACACGGGCGCCACCACTTTGCGTTCCGCACCCGCTTCGCGCCAAGCGGTGCGCATCGACAACGAATCCTTGCCCACGGGAATGGACACGCCGAGCGCCGGACAGAATTCCTCACCCACAGCACGTACGGCGGCATACAGGTCGGCATCCTCGCCCGGCTCACCGCAGGCGGCCATCCAGTTAGCCGACAGCTTCACATCGCCCAAAGCAGCAATGTCCGCAGCAGCAATGTTGGTGATCGCCTCAGCCACAGCCATACGGGCCGAGGCCGCTGCATCGATCAACGCCAGCGGGGTGCGCTCACCCATGGCCATGGCTTCGCCACAGTGACCGGTGTAATCGGCGACGGTGACAGCGACGTCGCTGACCGGCACCTGCCAGGGGCCGACGAACTGATCGCGACTGATCTGACCGCCCACCGTCCTATCGCCGATAGTGATCAGGAAGGTCTTGTCGGCGACCGCCGGCAACTGCAGCACCCGATACAGCGCCTCACGCAGCGGCACGCCGGTCAGCGCTTCACCATCCGACTGCTGCGGCTGCGCGGAGAGCGAGCGGACGCGCTGTTGCACCGTACGCACCATGCGCGGCGGCTTGCCGAGCAGGACATCAATAGGCAGATGCACCGGGTCGTTACCGAAGGTGCGATCGTGTACCACCAGCACGCCGTCGTCGGTGGTGGTGCCGATGACTGCATAGGGACAACGCTCACGCTGCGCAATGGCCTCAAAGCGCGCCAGACCTGCGGGCTTGAGAGCCAGCACATAGCGCTCCTGCGCTTCGTTGCACCAGATTTCCAGCGGCGACATGCCGGGTTCCGCATTCGGCACATCGCGCAGTTCGATGCGTGCACCGCGCTGACTGTGCGCCACAGCCTCAGGCACCGCATTCGAGAGGCCGCCGGCACCGACGTCGTGAATCAATTCGATGGGATTGGCATCGCCCAGCGCCCAGCAGCGATCGATGACTTCCTGAGCCCGACGCTGCATTTCGGGGTTGCCCCGCTGCACTGAGGCGAAATCCAGATCTTCATTGCTGGTGCCACTGCCCACTGACGAGGCCGCACCTCCGCCGAGGCCGATGAGCATGGCCGGACCACCGAGCACGACCAGCTTGGCGCCAACGGAGACCTCGCCCTTCAATGCATGCGAGCGGCGCACATTGCCCAGCCCACCGGCGATCATGATCGGCTTGTGATAGCCGCGCGCCGTGTCGCCATCGGTGGTTTCGAAGGTGCGGAAATATCCGCTGATCCCGGGTCGACCAAACTCGTTATTGAATGCCGCAGCGCCAATCGGACCCTCGAGCATGATCTCCAGCGCCGATGCGATACGTCCCGGCCGCCCGATGGACTGCTCCCAAGGCTGCATAAAGCTCGGGATCTGCAGATTCGAGACCGTGAATCCCACCAACCCAGCCTTGGGCTTCGCGCCCACTCCCACAGCACCTTCGTCGCGGATCTCTCCGCCGGAGCCGGTCGCGGCACCCGCGAATGGCGCGATGGCCGTTGGATGATTATGCGTTTCGACTTTGATGAGCAGATCAATCGACTCGCGATGCGCACCGTAGATGCGTGAGTCGGGATCCGGAAAGTAGCGGTCGCCGACAGACCCGGCGAGCACTGCACCGTTGTCCTTGTAGGCCGACAACGTGCCCTCCGGCGCATTGCGATGCGTGTTACGGATCATGCCGAACAGCGAAGTCGGCTGCGGCGCGCCGTCGATGATGAATTCTGCGTTGAAGATCTTGTGCCGGCAGTGCTCGGAGTTCGCCTGCGCGAACATCATGAGTTCCACATCGGTCGGATCGCGGCGCAATGCACTGAAGGCCGAGAACAAATAGTCTATTTCGTCATCGGCCAGTGCCAGACCGAGGTCGCGGTTGGCTGCCTGCAATGCCTGCTTGCCCCCTGCGAGCGATACGGTCTGCAAGGTCCTTGGCGCCGGCTGAGCAAATAGTGCCGCAGCGTCGTCGAGCGAACGCAGCACGCATTCGGTCATTCGGTCATGCAGGAGCGGCGCGATCAGTTCGAGGCATTTGTGCTGCTGACTGGCATCACGAATTTGAGTGCTCAGCACGAATTCGATGCCGCGCTCCACACGTTGAAGATCGGCCAGCCCACAGACCTGGGCGATATCAGTGGCCTTGCTGGACCAAGGCGAGATGGTGCCGAGCCGCGGAAAGACGAACAACGACAGCGGAGCACCCTGCGCTGAACTGTGGACTGCTGCCGCCGCATTACCGAGCTGCGCCTCAAGCAGTTGACCGAGCCTCTCCTGTGCCGCCGGGTTCAGCGACGCGCGCTCATGCACCAAATAGACATGACGAGCCTCGAGACCCCGCACTTCCGGAACCTGCTTCTGAACTCGCTCGATCAGCCGAGCCTGACGAAACGCCGAGAGCGCCGACCCACCAGTGTAAATGAGCATGATCTATTTCTTCGGACCGAGATCGCCGCCGGGAGCAGCGAAGATCGGTGCCGGGAATTGAGTGACGTTACTGCCTTCAAGCGTCGTGATCTTGCTGGCCCCTTGCTTGCGGACCTCGTCGATACGCAGCACCGACTGCAACGGCAGATAACTGCGCTTCACGCCAGCGAACTCGGCCTTGATCCGCTCCTCGGACGGGTCGAGCACCACTGTGGAACGCTCACCGAACACCAGCTCATCGATTTCGACGAAGCCGAACAGCGAGCCATGGCTGACATTGCGCGCATAGACCTCGTAAACCTTGCCCTGATTCACGAACAGAATTTTGTAGATGTGACTGGATGCCATGAGCCCAAGCCTGCAGCCAGAATTGGCCGGGAAATGGGGCCCATTATAGCCCGACTCCAGCGGTCCGACCGCCCTTTGCCAGCGCCTCGGAGGGTGGTTGATTTTGTGACCCAATCCAGTCGATCCTTGCAGCGGCATTGAATTGACGTCGGACACCTTCTTCCAGCCGGATTCCGGAGGACTGCTCTTGAACACCCTAAGAATTTTCGGGCTCGCGACGGTTGCGGCCGCGTCGCTGACTCTGCTTGGCGGCTACGCAGCAGCCCAGACCCCGCCTGCACCGGCCGCAACGCCGATCCCCGCACCGGTGATGCCGCCATCACTGCCGGCCAATCATGTCGCGGACATCATGACCTCAAAAGATGCGGCCGCATTCGGCATCCAATGGAAGGCGCTGGATGCCAAGATCGTCGAGGTCCCCGCCATCACCACCGCACAGCCGGATTACAAAACCACCTACGACATTGCGCCGCATGCCGGCGAGGCGGGCTTCGATGATTCATCCTGGCCGCTCATCAAGGCTGAGGAGCTGGCTACGCGTCGCAGCGGCGGCCACGTCGGGTTTGTCTGGTACCGCACCGGCATCACCCTGCCGGCGATGATCGGCGATCTGAACACCACCGGACTGAAAGTGGTTCTTCACGTGCTGGTCGACGATTACGCCGAGGTCTGGGTGAATGGCCAGATGCCGCGGCGCGCGGGCTATCCGAGCCCGGCCACGATCCAGGGATTCAACCTGCCGAACCGCGTCATGCTGACTGAATCCGCGAAGCCGGGGGAGCGATTCCAGATCGCGATCTTTGGCATCAACGGTCCCATCTCGGTGGCGCCCAACAACGCCGTCTGGTTCCGCGAGGCCAAGCTCGAGTTTTACAAATAGTTGATCCCGACTGCAGACCAGCCGCTGTCGCTGCGTGAGTGCAGCGACAGCGGCGCTGCGACGCGGTACCCTCGCCTTGATTGGTACCCCACCGTGGGGTAGCCTTCGAGTGCCACATGTCGAGTTAAGAACATCTAGAAATTTTCCTGTGGCGGGGGTGCTGCATGGATGCAACTTCGACTCCGGTGACGGACCGGTCGAGCATCGCAACCGATGACCATGCCTTACCGCAGCCGGCTACGGTCGCGCTTGGATTGGGTGCTGCGCTCGTCCTCGAAGCCTGCGGCGGTGGCAGCGACGGCAGTGGCCTCGTCCCTCCGACCTCCAGCTCTTCGTCGAGCTCTTCATCAAGCGCCGCTTCCAGCTCCTCATCAAGCGCCGGCTTAAGCAAGCCGCAATCGGCGCGCTTTTTGGCTCAATCAGCGATTGGTTACAGCGAAGCCGACATCAACTCGGTCACCCAGCTCGGTATCAACACCTGGCTGAACGTCCAATTCGCCATGCCGCGACCGCAGAAATTCTGGGACTTCCTGATCGCGAACGGTCACGACGCGCCAGCGAACGTCAACACCAATAATGGCTTCGATGCGATGATCTGGTCGCAGCTCATGAGCAGCGCCGACATCCTTCGCCAACGCGTCGGGCTGGCCGTGCTGAACCAGTGGGTGGTGAGCATCGACGGCTTTGCCAGTAGCTGGCGGGCATTCGTCATGGCCGCCTATCTGGACATCCTTTGGGATAACGCGCTGGGTAACTACCGCGACCTCATGGAGGGCGTGTCCACCAGCGTTGCGATGGGCTACTACCTGACCTTCCTCGGCAATGTGAAGGCCAATCCCACCACCGGCGCGATCCCTGATGAGAACTATGCTCGCGAGCTGATGCAGTTGTTCACCATCGGACTGTATCGCTTGAATATGGATGGCACCCAGGTGCTGGTCAACGGCAGCCCCGTGCCCACGTACACACAGGACGATGTGTCGCTGTGCGCGCGCATCTGGACCGGCTATGGCATCACCGGCACCGACAACACCACTCCGTCGCGCATGCAACTGCCGATGTCGATTACCGCAGCGACACACGAGACGGGTGCAACCACCTTCCTGGCCAGCGACCCGGCATACTTTCCGGGCATCAGCATTCCGGCGAATGCCAGCGGCACGACGGCACGCACGCTGACGCTCGACGGGCTTTTCAATCACCCCACGCTGCCACCGTTCGTGTGCAAGCAACTCATCCAGAACCTGGTCACCAGCAACCCTTCACCGGCTTACGTCAGGCGCGTAGCCACCGTTTTCGCCAACAATGGCAGCGGCGTGCGCGGTGACATGAAAGCAGTCGTTCGCGCCATCCTGACCGATACAGAGGCTCGGGATGACTCACAGGTTGCCAGCACCACGTTTGGCAAGCTGCGTGAGCCGGTCATTCGCTTGGTGCAGTGGGCGCGGGCCTTCGGTGTGACTTCACCTAGCAATTCCTGGTCTTTTGGAAATTTGTCCTCAAGTTCGACCGCCCTCGCGGAAAGCCCCGGCCATGCACCCAGTGTCTTTAACTGGTTTCGCCCGGGTTACACGCCACCCGGAACCACCATTGCAACGTCCGGACTGGTCGCGCCCGAGTTTCAGATCACCAATGAACCTTCGATGGTCGGCTACGTCAATTACATGCAGCAACGCATCATCAGCGGCGCCGGCGACGCCCTGCCGGATTACACGAAGCTGATCGCCATCGCCGCAGACAGCGCGGCACTGCTGGCGCAACTGAATTTAGTGCTGGCTGCGAATCAAATTAGCCCCCAGACACTGGCGCTGATGAAAACGGCACTCGACACCATTGCTGCCACGACCTCTACCGGAATCAATAACCGCGTCTACGCAGCCGTATTGCTGGTGATGGCCTCCCCCGAGTATCTGGTTCTTCGCTGAGGAGAATGAGCATGACCATGGATGCCTCCCGCCGTGCCTTCCTGAAGCGTGCATCAGCCTTGTCCCTAGCCGGTCCGGCCACTCCGTTCCTGATGAACCTCGCGGCTATGGGTGAGGCAGCGGCGGCCACGGCCTCCGATTACAAGGCGCTGGTCTGTGTCTTCCTCTACGGCGGCAACGACTACGCCAATACTTTGATTCCGTATGACACCACCCGCTACAACATTTATCAGGGGCAACGCCCGAACCTTGCCTACACGCGCGCATCACTGGCATCGAGCATCCTGACGCCGACCACGGCACTGCCTGGCGGCGCGCAATATGCGGTCGTTCCAGAGCTGGCCAAACTGGTGCCATTGTTTAACAGCGGCAACATGGCGGTCATGCTCAATGTCGGCACTCTGGTGCAACCGACCACCAAAGCACAGTACCTCGCAAAGAGCGTGCCTCTTCCACCCAAGCTGCTGTCGCACAACGATCAGCAGAGCTACTGGCAGGCCTCTTCACCGGAGGGCGCTGCATCGGGATGGGGCGGACGCATTGGTGACCTGCTGCAGTCGGGCAACGGCACCTCGACGCTCACTTGCATCAATGTCACTGGCAACGCCGTCTTCCTGACCGGACAGGCCGCGGTGCAATACGCCGTGAGCACTGCCGGTCCGATTGCATTGAATGCTCGCAATACCCTGCAAGGGTCTACCGCTGCGGCCAGTCTGCTGACGCAGATGATTAGCAGCACCAGCGGCTCGCATCAGTTTCAGAAGGCTCTTGGCGGCATCGGCGGACGGGCCCTGAATCTGTATACGCAGGTGACCAGCGCCCTAGCTGCCGCCCCCACCACCGCCACCGCGTTCCCCGTCGCCGCCGATACGGGCAGCACTCTGGGCAAGCAGCTACAGCTCGTTGCGAAAATGATTTCGGTCAGCAGCCAGCTGGGCGCCAAGCGGCAGATCTTCTTCGTATCGACAGGCCGCTTTGATACCCATGACGAACTAGACACCCTCCACCCGCTGCTGATGACCAATCTGGCCGACGCACTGCGCGCCTTCTACGACACCACCGTGGAACTGGGCGTACAGAATCAGGTCACAACTTTCACAGGCTCGGATTTCGGTCGTGCGCTGACCGGCAACAATGACGGTAGCGATCATGGCTGGGGAAGCATGCATTTCGTTCTCGGTGGCGCAGTGCGCGGCCGGCAGTTCTACGGTATCAATCCGACGCTGGCGAACAACGGGCCGGATGACATCGGCCAAGGGCGACTGATCCCAACGATGTCCGTGGACCAGTACGCCGCAACGCTGGCCAGCTGGTTTGGCGTCTCCGCTTCAAACCTCAGCACCGTAGTACCGAACATCAATAATTACGCGGGCAGTGTACTGGGCACGAACGTCGGCTTCGTCTAACGCAGATACACTTCCGTGGCATAGCGCCGCATCATGCGCTGACTCTGAAAATAGGCCGCATTGCGACAGATAGCGCCTTTCATGACACTGGCCCATTGCGCAGATTTCCCGGCTCCGACATGCCACAGCGGCAGAATGGATTCCTCCAGCTTTCGATAGAGCGATGCGGCAGCGCCATCCCCATTGTCGCCAGGCTCTGATTCGATGACCCACCCGGTTACGCCTTCGATCCAGCCCTCGACCCACCAGCCATCAAGCACGCTGAGTTGCGGCACGCCGTTGAACGCCGCCTTCATACCACTGGTACCCGAAGCCTCAAGAGGCGGCAGCGGCGTGTTGAGCCAGACATCTGAACCCGCCACCATTTCCCGCGCCACATCCATGTCGTAGTTGGGAATGAACACCACCGGCACATCACCGCGCAAAGCCTCAATCGAGCGATGCAGAGATTCGATGGTCTGCTTGCCACCCAGATCCTGAGGATGCGCCTTACCAGCCAGCACGATCTGGAACGGACTCTGGCGTGCGATGGAACGTAGTCGTTCAATGCTGCTGAATAAAAGCTCTGGACGCTTGTAGCCCGTCATCCGACGCGCAAACCCGATGATGGGAACCGACGGATCAAGGGCAGTGCCCGTGCGCGAGCGGACAAGCTCAAGCAAGCGAAGGCGGCAGGCGTGATGGGCCGACAGAATACGTTGATCGTCGATCCGATCAGCCCGTCCAAGGATTTCCGGCTCATGACACCAGCCAGGGAGCCATTGATTGTAGAGCGCGACAAATTCCGGCGCGGTCCAGTTCAGCGGATGCACACCATTGGTAATGGCATGCACTTCGTGTCCAGGGAACATGGCATTGGAGACCACCGCATGGGAGCGCGCCACGCCATTGACGTAGTCACTCATTTCCAGAGCAAGTCGCGTCATGTTCAAGTCCTTGTCGCCGGCGTAGCGACGCAACAGCGGCACATCGATGTCCTCATCGAGGATGCGCGCTGCAAACGAATAGTCGAACTTGTCGTGACCCGCCTCGACCGGCGTGTGGGTGGTGAAGTTGCACATCTTTCTCACCCTTGGCGCGTCGTAACGTGGCTCATCGGGGCGCAGATGCACCGCGGCACGACCAAATTGCAGCAACAGCTCAATGGTGAGCAGCGCCGAGTGACCCTCATTCAAGTGGTACCGGCGGATCGAAAATCCCAGCGCCCGCAACAGGCGCACTCCCCCAATGCCCAGCACCGCCTCCTGCTTGAGACGGTACGCCTGACCGTAGCCATACAAAACATTCGTGATGGCGCGATCATCGGGATTGTTCTGTGGCAAATCGGTGTCTAGCAGCACCACGGGCGCGCGGCCGCCGCCCTGCCCCTGAACCACATACAGCCAGCCGCGTACCCAGACCTCTCGATCTTCAAGCCGTACTGCGACAAGCGCACTGAGCGCAGTGGCATGCTCCTCAGGAGCCCATGGATCAGGATGCTCGACCTGCCGGCCCATGGCATCGATTTCCTGACGTAGATAGCCCAGGCGACTGACCAGTGTCACGCCCACCAATGGCAGCCCCATGTCAGCCGCCGCACGGAGCGTATCGCCGGCCAGACAGCCCAGACCACCGCTGTAGGTGTGGATGGCGTTCTCAAGGGCGATTTCCATCGAGAAATAGGCGATCCGCGAGTCCCCTACGAACTCGGCCAACAGGCAGTGCGGATTAACTTCGGAGCTCATGAGTAGGCAGCCAGTATCCGCTGCACCTCGAAATCCTCGAGCTGCGGGAAGTTGTCATACCATTCGGCGATGCTCGCAAAGTCATCGGGCCTATGCGCCAACACCACCTCATCACACTGCGGATCAAGCCGTTGCTGCGCTTCAGCTGATCCAACCGGTGCCGCGCAGATCACATGCGCAGCGCCCAAACGACGCGCCGCCTTGACGGCGGCCAGCATGGTGGAGCCAGTGGCCAGGCCATCGTCAATCAGCACCACGGTCTGATGCGTGAGACTCAGCGGAACTCGCCCGGCGCGGTAAACACTCTCGCGCCGCTCGAGCTCGGTTCGCTCACGCTGCACAGCGGCTGCAACTGTTTGCTCGTCCAGCATTCCACCCGACCGCATCAGCGGCCCACTGACCAGTACGCCACCCGTGGCGATGGCACCGATTGCAAATTCCGACTGACCCGGGTGACCGATCTTGCGCACCACCAGCACATCCAGTGGTGCGCCCAGCATGCGCGCCACCTCAGATGCCACCGGCACGCCGCCCCGCGGCAGACCCAGGACGATCACAGGTCGCGATAGATTCTTCTGCAGCAGCATCGCACCGAGCTTCTTTCCCGCTGCGGATCGATCGCTGAAGCGTTTCACGATCGCCCCTCTGAATATCCTTTGAGCCCGTTTGGCTCCTGCCACTGTGGAGTACAAGCAAGGCGGCACACCATGCGGAAATCTACATAGCGCTATGGGCAGGCTTTTTGGGATCTCTACGGATGCGAGCAGGCACGCGCCGCCCTACCCTCACTACTCACTGGCAGTACAGCCCTTAAGACGAAGGATGCAAGCACCCATGGACATTGCAACGCTCTGCCGCAGGAACGTCATCACCGTGCACGAGAACGACGACCTCGTGGCCGCCGCCGAAGTCATGCGAAACCGCCACGTGGGCTACCTCATCGTCGTCCGGCCCGGCTCCTCGAATGGCACAAATCGACCCGTCGGCGTACTCACGGATCGCGACATCGCCATCAAGGTGGTGGCCAAGCGGATCGATCCACGCACGCTCACGGTTGCCGATGTGATGACCCCTCAGCCTGTGGTCGTGGCTTTCACTGAATCGCTGTATTCGGCTCTGGGCACCATGCGCAGCGTGGGCGTACGTCGCCTGCCGGTCATCGGCACGCAGGGCGAACTCGTCGGCGTGCTGTCCACCGACGACGTCGTTGATGCGCTGGCGGACGGTCTCAGCGCACTGGCGGGCGCAATCCGCAACGAACAGCGCATCGAGAACACATTGCGCCAATGAGGCCTTTTGTCCGCAGCCCGCCGCAGTGCACGGGCTGCTGACCAGAGCGGGGCTCTACGGCGTTGTCTTGCTGATAAACCAGAAGTCGGGCGGACCGCCCAGCTGCTGCAGCATGCCCAGATCGTCACCTAGGAACCAAGCATCGGTCCAGGCATCGCCTTCAAAAGTCATGATGGCGAACTCGTACACAGCGACCTGAGTATTTGAGGGCGGAAGCCCATAGAGAGTTTTGGTGTTAGTGCCGGTCACCTGAAATTGAATGGCAACGAGATTGCCTTCAGCGATCAGGCTCTCAATCTTGTCGACGCGTGCGGGGAAAGCCTGTGGCGTCGCCTTGTCACCCTGCCCCAGCTGAGTACCGGAAGCAGCCAGATGGGTGAAGCCATGCCGCGAGATTTTTGCGAACGGCGACCCGCTCGCAGGCAGGATCCCAGCCGGTGGATGACCGGACTTGTAAGCGGCCACACGGAGCGTATTGCGATAGGCCGGCGAGTCCACCGGACGAGCCAGCAGTCCACCCAGCACCTCATCGCCAGGACGCGCGTCGCCGGCTGGAGCTGAGGGCCGCAGACCATCGCTGCGCGCTGGCAGAGTCACACCCAGCTGAAGCAAGAGCCCGGCTTCGTCGGCCATGAACCAGCCTTCGGTGATTCGCCCATCAGCCAGTTTGAAAATTGCGCCTGCATCGATGTTGATCTCTTTGCCCGTGGCCGCAATGCCGTACAAGTTCGCTTTGTGCCGGCCACGAATCCGGTATTGCACAGCCACCCGATCGCCCTCGGCGATCATCCGTACGATGGAAGTACTGCGATCGGCCAATGCCTGCGCGAGCGGCTGCGAGGTCTTCTCGAACTGAGAACCCTTGGCATTGATTGCCAGATTGGAAAATTCGGCACGGAGCAGACGATAACCGGGTGACAGCACCTGTCGGGCCACGGCGGGGCCATCCGAACCATCAAGGGAGTTGAGATAGCGCGTCACGACGGTCTTGTTACGAGCCTGCTCGGTGACAGCGTTCGCTGCGGATGCGCCGCCCGCAACAAAGACACTGATGAGCGCAAGCACCAGGCTACTTCGCATCTGCATCACGATCGGAAGCATGAGTCGACTCCTGTTGGCATCCAGGAGCGTCAGTCTACCGGATGATCAGGGAGAACTCGCGCCGCGTTATCAATCGGCCTAGAACCAGCCGGCCGATACTTTCCCGATCACAAGCAGAATCACCGCGAGCAGGAGCACGATCAGTACGTGACGGGTATGCAGCCTCACGCGATCATTCATCCCAGCCGTTGCCACGCGACTGGGAGACCAGATCATCCCAGGCCTCAGGCGCTGAATTGGCACCATTCAGGGGCGCACGCCAGTCGCGGGCTGCACGGTCCCGCTCTGTATCACCCAGATCGTCGGTCTCCAGATCATCGAAAGGCCCACTCCAATCCTCCGGGGCTTCGCAGGGCTCGACTTTGAGCGCGCGCCACTCATCCTCTTCCAACTGCTCGATCTCGCCACTGAAGTTCTGGATCTCGACCCACCCCTCGTCAGAGTCGGTCGCAACGACCCGGAACATCTCACCCTTGTCGAGATGCCGGTACCACTGTTCAACCGTGGGACTGAGCGGATTCATGCGCTGGACTCCATCGTCATTGCAGTCTTGAGCCGAAGCGTAGCAACACGCGATGTAGCCACCCATAGGCAGAACTACGCATCAGTGCGCTGAAACTACGGGTTTTTCCGCATCATGCTCAGGCATCTGCCTCGCGTACCATCAGGGGGCACTGATATTGGAACTCAACAGCCGACAGCCCCTATTGACACCCAGGTGACCTGCACATGGATGACAAGCAACAATTCTCCATGTGGTATTTCGTTGGCGCCGCAATGCTTCTGCTGGCAATTCAGTCATTGTTCAGCATGCAGCGCGCTCAACTGCTCCAGTACAGTGACTTTCAGACCCTCCTTCACAGCGGCAAGATCAGCGAAGTGAGCATCAGCGAGGACCGACTCACGGGCACCGCTGATCTCAATGCCCTCGGCCGCCCGATGACCGACTTTCTGGGACGAACTCAGTCTGCCGAGCAACTCAATAATCACACCTTTGTGGTGGCCCGCGTGCCAGACGAGAGCCTGGTCACGGACTTGCGCGCCGCACAGGTGAAGTTTTCTGGTCGTATCGAAAACCGCCTGCTCTCAACCGTACTTTCTTGGATCGCACCGGCGCTGCTCTTCTTCGTGATCTGGACTCTGCTGATGCGCCGCATGGGTAGCGGACAGATCGGATCCATGATGGATATTGGTAAGAGCAAAGCCAAGATCTACGTGCAGAAGAACCTCGACGTGACCTTTGCTGATGTGGCCGGCATCGACGAGGCCAAGTTAGAGCTGATGGAGGTGGTCGACTTCCTGAAGCATCCGGAGCGCTACCGGCGCCTCGGCGGTCGCATTCCGAAGGGCATCCTGATCGTCGGTGCACCAGGCACCGGCAAAACACTGCTGGCCCGGGCGGTGGCCGGCGAAGCGCGGGTCTCTTTCCTCTCATTGAGCGGCTCGGAATTCGTCGAGATGTTCGTCGGCGTCGGCGCGGCTCGCGTGAGGGATCTATTCCAGCAGGCAGAGAAGCTGGCACCCTGCATCATATTCATTGATGAATTGGATGCGCTTGGAAAAGCCCGCGGCGTCATCGGCGTTGCCGGTAATGAAGAGCGCGAACAGACACTGAACCAGTTGCTGGTACAGATGGATGGCTTCGATACGCGCAGCGGCGTCATCATCATGGCCGCCACCAACCGCCCAGAAATCCTGGATCCGGCCCTGCTGCGGCCGGGTCGCTTCGACCGCCATGTCGCCATCGACAGGCCGGACCTCAAGGGGCGCGAGCAGATCCTGCTGGTTCATGCCAAGCGTCTGACTCTCAGCCCCGACGTAGATCTGGCCCAGGTCGCCGCGCGGACCCCAGGGTTCGCTGGTGCCGATCTGGCCAACATCGTCAACGAAGCCGCGTTGCTCGCGGCACGTCTTAACAAGAAGTCCGTGCAAATGGATGATTTTGAGGAAGCGATTGATCGCGTAGTCGCAGGCCTTGAAATGAGACATCGCATCATGCGGCCGCAGGAAAAAGCCACCGTGGCGCACCATGAGGCGGGACATGCCTTGATCGCCGAGGATCGCCCCACGGCCGACAAAGTCACCAGAGTTTCTATCATTCCGCGGGGCATTGGTGCACTGGGCTTCACTCAGCAGTTGCCCACCGAAGATCGATATTTACTGAAACAGAGCGAACTTTTGGACCGGCTGGACGTACTGCTCGCTGGCCGTGTCGCGGAGTCACTGGCCTTCGGTGAGGTATCGACCGGAGCGCAGAACGATCTACAGCGAGCGACCGATCTGGCACGTCATATGGTCACTGAGTACGGCATGAGTCGCACACTCGGCCCGGCAACACTTCAGAATGTGCGCTCGCCCCTCGTGACACCGGACGCAGTAAATTCACTACGCTCTGAATACAGCGAACACACTGCGCAGATCATTGACGAGGAAGTACGCCGCCTGCTGACTGATGCAGAGCAGCGTGTACGAGTGACGCTCACAGCACAACGCACCACACTTGACCGCCTCGCGCAGCTGTTGCTGCAAAAAGAAACCCTCGATCGAACCGAACTGCTGGCCGTGCGCGCCGAGACGGTCGCGAATGCACATTGAGACCACAGCAACCAGCCATCGCGCTGAACGCGCCCAGTCCGACACCCTGCTCCACGAACTGCGTCGACTGAATGAGGCGGCACTGTTTGCACACCTTGGAGCCTCGCCGCTGGGACTGGAGGATCAGGAAGCGGAACGAAGACGGGTACGCGACGGAGCGAACCGCATCTCCAGCGAGCAGACGGAAACGGTGTTGCATGAACTCTGGGCACGAGCACGAAATCCGCTCAACGGGCTGCTGCTGGTGCTCGCCCTGTCGTCTTGGTTTCTGGGTGATGCCCGCGCCGCATGCATCATCGCTACGATGGTGGTTGTGGCGGTCATCACCGCCTTCGTCCAGGAGCATCGGTCGAATCAGGCTGCGAAACGCCTGCGGGCCATGGTCCACACCACCTGCAGCGTCAAGCGCCGGGGCAGCGTACCAACCCATGAATTCACCGAGCTTCCAGCCGAACAACTGGTAGCGGGAGATATTGTCCGACTCTCGGCCGGTGACATGATTCCGGCTGATCTGCGCCTGCTCGAAGCCAAAGACCTGTTCATCAACCAGTCCGCGCTCACCGGCGAGTCCATGCCGCTGGAGCGCCATTCGCAGCCGGACTTGGATGATCCGGTCGATATTCTCGACGCCAGCAACCTCTGCTTCATGGGCAGCAATGTCGTGTCCGGATACGGCACCGGAGTGATTCTGCGCACCGGAGCCAAAACACTCTTTGGGCAGCTGGCCCATCAACTGACAGGAGAAAATCCCCCCACCGCTTTCGACCGCGGCATCAATCGCTTCACGTTGCTGATGGTCCGATTCATGGTCGTCATGGTGCCGGCGGTATTCCTGATCAACGGGCTGACCAAGCACAACTGGCTGGAAGCCCTGCTGTTTGCGCTCGCAGTCGCCGTAGGCCTCACGCCCGAGATGCTGCCAATGATCGTCACGGTGAATCTCGCCAAGGGTGCCGTGGCCATGTCCCGCGCTAAAGTGATCGTCAAACGCCTGAACGCCATCCAGAACTTCGGCGCCATGGATGTACTGTGTACAGACAAAACTGGCACGCTGACCCAAGACCGGATCATTCTGAAACGCCACCTGAATCTGCGCGGCGAGGAGTCAGAGGAAGTCCTGCACTACGCCTTCCTCAACAGCCATTTCCAATCCGGCCTCCACAACTTGCTCGATCGCGCGGTTTTGGAACACGTCGAACTTCATCAGTTATTTGGCGCTGGCAGCGACTACCGCAAGATCGATGAAGTTCCCTTTGATTTCAGCCGCCGCCGCATGTCCGTGGTCGTTTCCCGGGCCGATGACCGACATCTGCTGATCTGCAAGGGAGCCATTGAAGAGGTGTTCGCAGTTTGCAGCCGCTACGCCTTTAACGGCCAAAGCGGTGCTCTGGATGAGACGCATTTTCAGAGCGCTCTTGCGCAGACTGCTGCGCTCAATGCCGACGGCTTCCGCGTGGTCGCGGTGGCCTATCGCGAATTCGACCCACCGCAACCCACCTATTCGGTGCGTGACGAATCCGGCCTCACGCTGCTCGGTTACATTGCCTTCCTAGATCCGCCCAAGGACACAGCGCGCGCTGCGCTGGCCGCGTTGGCCGCCCGCGGCGTGCAGGTGAAGATTCTGACTGGTGACAATGCCATCATCACTCGCAAGATCTGCAACGAGGTGCAGCTCGACGCCGGCGAAATACTGCTCGGCAGTGCCATTGCCGAGCTCGACGACGACGCACTGACCGCCGCGGCGGAGCGCACCACGGTCTTTGCCAAACTCACGCCGACGCAAAAACAACGCATCGTTCAGGCACTGCACCGACGCGGCCACGTTGTCGGGTTTTTGGGCGATGGCATCAACGACAGCCCGGCCCTCAAGGCCGCCGACGTGGGCATTTCCGTCGATACTGCTGTGGACATCGCGCGCGAGTCCGCAGACATCATCCTGCTCGAAAAGAACCTGCTGGTACTGCAGGAGGGCGTGATCGAAGGCCGTCGCGTTTTCGCCAACATCGTTAAATACATCAAGATGGGCGCGAGCTCCAATTTCGGCAACATGCTCAGTGTGCTGGGCGCCAGCCTGTTCCTGCCGTTTCTGCCTATGGCACCGATTCAGATACTGACCAACAACCTGCTCTATGATTTTTCCCAGACAGCGATTCCGACCGATAACGTGGATGCCGAACTGCTTGCGACGCCGCGGCGCTGGGATATCGACCAGATCGCCCGATTTATGCTGGTCATCGGGCCTGTCAGCTCGCTGTTTGACTACACCACCTTTGCCATGATGCTGTTCGTTTTCGATGCGTGGCACCACCCAGCGCTGTTCCAGACCGGCTGGTTCGTGGAATCGCTCCTGACCCAGACGCTGATCATCCACATCATCCGCACGGCGAAGGTACCCTTTGTCCAGAGCCGCGCCAGCGCTGCACTGATGACGACCACGGCATTGATCTGCATCGTTGGCATCCTGCTGCCCTATTCATGGCTTGGCCCGGCACTGGGCTTGGCGCCACTGCCGCCCACATACTGGCCCCTGTTGCTGCTGACCCTTTCCGCCTACGCAGTATTCACGCATATGGCAAAGCGTCGGTTTGCACAACGCTGGGGGCTGTAGTTCGCTCGACGTATATATTCAGAGCGCTCTGCGTTTACACTAGCTCCACCACAACCAGCCGCCTCACAAGGAGCACAACGATGCCCAAGGCACTTTTCCGGCGTTCTGTTCACGCCACCGTACTCACTCTTGGCATCGCAATGTCAGGTCTGCCACTCAGCTCACAGGCCGCCCAGTCCGCCAGCACTGTGCCGGACACGCTCAATATCCGCGTCGTCGGTCACACGGATCTGAACGGCGCAGGTAAGGGCGGTGAAGGCCTGGCACTCAAGGAATATGGCCAGCGGAAGGTGCTATTCCTGGCGCATGAGTCCGGCCCGCAGTGCTTCAGCGTCATTGACGTGACCACACCCTCCAAGCCGGTGGTGCTCAAGCAGATTCAGGTGGAAGCCGAATTTGTTCGCTGCAACTCACTGGGTCTCAGCGGCGATGTTCTGGTCGTAGCGCGGCAGACTCTCACCGTCGGCCAGCCCCACGGAGGCATCACCACCTATGACGTCAGTGATGCGGCTAACCCCAAGCTGCTGGCGTACATGGATCTGACCGGACCGAACTCCCGCGGCACCCACTATCTGACCTTCTCGGACGGTCGCTATGCCTATCTGGCTACCGGCGCGAAGGACTTCGTGCCGAAGAACCCACTTGATGACCAGATGATGATGATCGTCGACCTGCAGGATCCGAAGGCACCGCGTGAAGTTTCCCGCTGGTGGCTGCCCGGCACGCGCGTCGGCGATGAGAGCCCGGCACCCGCCCGCGTCAAACGTTTCGACAACGGCTTCCGCCTGCACACCCTGCTGGTCCCATCCGAGCGTCCCGACCGGGCGTATGCGGGCTGGATCGACGGCGGCTTCATCGTGTTCGATATCTCTGACAAGACGAAGCCCCGCGAGATCTCACGCGTGTCGTGGCAGTCCCTCAACGAGGGCTTCCTGCATACCGCCCTGCCGATCCTCAGCCGCGGCCTGCTGGTGGTTTCGCAGGAATCAACCAAGGATGAGTGCGCTGACTGGCCGCAACGGATCACGGTGGTCGACATCAAGGACGAGACTCACCCCTACCCTCTGTCCACGCTGCCACGCCCGGCTAACTTCGACACGCTTTGCAAGCAGGGCGGTCGCTTCGGCGCCCACAACATCAACCTGAATAACATGCCGGCCGTCTCGCGCATGCTGCAGAACACTGTGGTCACCGCCCAGTTCGGTGGCGGACTGCGCATCTATTCGATCAAGGACCCGCTCGCGCCGAAGGAAATTGCCTACTTTGCCCCCAAGATCGCTGGCAACAAGGGCGGCGTCATGCAGATGAACGATCTGATCGTCGGGAAGGATGGCCTGATCTACGCCAATGATCGACTCACCGGCGGCCTCTACATCCTGCAATACACCGGAAAAACACCGCTGAATTGAAGAATCCTCCGTCTCATGACGGAGCGCAGCGAATGGCGCCTGCCGGCCTTAAGACCGGCAGGCTCGATACATACGCATTAACGAGGCGGAAAGCTGCTCAGCATCATCTTCACGGCTGCATCAATCTGTTCGGCCGCGTGCTCACGATCATCTTCCGTAACCCGCTTGCGGGCCCATCCATGCCAGACCGGCCGGTGACTGCGCCGGTCGAAGATGTCGATTGCCAGCGTCCCTTCCACGTAGCTCTGAGCATCGACCTCGGGACCGAAATAGCGACGGCCCCATCCCCAACCACCGTTATATGGCGGGGGAAAAGTAGTGACCTCCAGCTTGTCGCGGGCGCCGATGGTGTAGGCCACAACAAAGTCGGCACTGGCACGATCCGGTGCCTTCACGAATCCCTTTGAGGCCAGCTGCGCTTCGATTGCATCGATGACCCGACGGCGATTGAGCGGACTGACGCGGTAATCAGACCGGCCGGCGTTCAGTTGGGGGTCATCTCCCAGCCAAGCATAGGTGTGATAGGCGGTGAATACCTGGGCCACGTCGTGATCGACATGAGTCTCCATGCGTGTGGCGCAACCCGTCAGCAGCGCCAGCACCATCCAACAAGCCATGCGTTTCATGTCTGCACCTCTTCAAAGCCTGTGCCCATTAGAAATGCCGGAAATCCGCTTGACCATACGCATGTTTGGCAAAGCCGGGCGCACAGCGGTAGCCTTAAGCCCTCACACCGGGGCAGCATGACCATCCGGATCACTCCTACCAAGAGGACGAAGCATGAATAAAGGAAAACAACCGATGTCTCAGCAGGAGCTCAATCCTTCTGCGGATGACCCGCACAGGCATACCCGTCGCACCATCCTGCAGGCGGCTGCGCTGGCCGGCCTGGCCGTAGCCACTGGCCCGCTGACACTGGCGGCCACAACGCAGCCGGCAGCGCCAGGCAAGATCAAGCTCGGCATCATCGGCTCAGGACGCGTCGGCAGCGCCCTTGGTACCACGTGGGTGAAAGCCGGTCACGAGGTCATGTTCTCCTCCCAGCATCTGGAGAACGACAAGGAGCTGGCCGCGAAGCTGGGCAAGAATGCGCACGCCGGAACGCCGCGCGAGGCGGCCGCCTTCGGTACGGTGCTGCTGATTGCCGTGCCCTACACGGCACTGGCAGCAGTGGGTAAGGACCTGGGCGAGATGATCCGCGGCAAGATCGTGATTGATGCCTGCAACCCGATCGTGGCACGCGATGGCGAGATGGCCACTGCGGCAAGGGAGCGTGGGGTGGGCCTCGTGTCGATCGAAGCACTTCCGGGCGCACGCATCGTTCGCGCCTTCAATGCAATCCAAGCTGCGAAGATGGGAGATGCCACGGCCAACACCCAGACCATCGGCATGCCGATGGCTGGCGATGACGCCGCGGCCATCAGCGTCGTCTCTGATCTGGTTCGTGAAGTGGGCTACGAGCCGGTGCTGGTGGGCACGCTGGCCGGACTGGGCAAGTACCTGATGCCCGGCACGCCGCTGGCCGGCGAGCATTCTCCCGCTGAAATTCGCACGATCGCAGCGGGTCTGAAGTGAGCCAGTAACTCGTATGGCTGCGCGGACCCGCCTCATGGCGGGCCCGCTGTTTCAGTCCGTGTAAGCGTCAGTTCTTACGGGCCTTGATCGTGTAGCTATCGCCGATCATGCCATCCTTGTGGCTGGCATCTTCTTCCGAAGGCAGATAGGTCTTCACAAAGTCCACCTTCACATCCTCTGGCGACACACGCACGCGCAGATACCCACCGCCGCTGACCACCGTACCGTGGTTGTAGTTGTAGTCCTTGGCGGACTGCGTTGAATCACCCTGCCCCTTGCGCGCCGGCACCGGGCCTTCCTGATACACGATGCCATCCAGATCCTGCTTCACGTACAGGTGATCGTGGCCGTGGAAGTAGATGGTGGCGTTGTTACCCACCAGCAGCTGGTGGATGGGCATCGCCCAACCCGGGCGCGCCTTGTCGAAACCCCACGTCCCATCAAGATTGTAGCCACCCATCTCCAGATACTTGACCGTCTCGATACCACCACGCATCAGGCCCTTCATATCCAGGCCGCCGATGAGATTGTGCGAGAAGACGAACTTGTACTTGGCTTTGCTGGTTTCGAGCGCCTTTTTGAGGAAGTCGTACTGCTCCTTGCCCAAGGTGAGCCACCAGTCACCGCCCTGCTCGGGCGCCTGCGGCGAATACCAGTAAGGATCGAGTGCGATGAACAAGGCATCACCCCACTCCCATGCATAGCTCGACTGACGCTGCCCCACAAAAGGCTCACTGCGACTGACGCCCGAGTAAAAGCCATTCGGCTCCGGATTCGGGTAGTACTTTTTGCGAGTCAGCGTGTTCATCACTGCGATGTTGTTGGGCGTGCCATCGAGCTTGTTGGCCCACTCGCCCTCATGATTGCCGAGCACCATGTACAGCGGAATCGAGTGATTGATCCGCTCGAAATAGGAACGCGCCAGCAGGTTGCGATTGGTCAGGTGCGCCTGGAAGGCCTCTAGGCCCAGCTTGCCGGGATTCTCACGATCAACGAAGGCGGTATCACCCAAATCGATCATGAAGTCCGGATTGTCCGCCGCCATCTTCTTCAGCGACAGCTTGTAGGCTTCCATATCGTTGCCTTCCAGCAGATGCGGATCGAACTGCACCACGAAGGTGTAGGTGCTGCCGGGCGGACGCGCAGTCATAAACGAATGCTCGGCACGCGTCATGAAGTTGGTAGTACCGGGCTCGCGATAGCGAAGGCGGTAGTAATAGCGGGTATTCGGCTTCAGATTGTCGATCAGCGTACTGACGGGTTCGCGATTGGCAAACCGGAATTGCGCCGTCTTGCCGGTGTATGCGCCGGCCTTGGTGCCGTATTCATAGTAAGCCTCAAGGTTCTTGAGCGCCGAGGCGTTCACCGTGATGGAGGTGGCCGTAGGCCGCCCCAGCAGTTCCTGTGCATTGAACAGCGGATCGTCGGAACCGCGCGGGTTATTGCCATAGCCAGCAGTCGAAGGCTGCGACACCGTAACCGACTTCGAATCCTTGACTGATTCCTTGAACTCAAAGCTCTGCGGATCCCGGTAGCGCTGCTGCGCTACGGCCATGGCCATGACGGCCAGAGATCCTGCCGCCCATATTCCGATCTTCTTCATTTCGTGCACCCGTTTTCGTATTGGAATAACAACGCCGCTGCGGCGGCGAATGCCGGCGAACGACCCCCCAAGGCCCGCATTATCCGTGCGATGGCCGGCAGGCTTCAACCGAATGCGTCGCAACGGATGACAAAGCCGCGCTCCGGGCTGAGAATGGCCGCCGACCCATCACTGATACAACGAGGCGTGCCATGCAGAAACCCCGTCTGATTTATTTTGATTTCGCCGGCAGCCGCGGTGAGGAATGCCGGATTGCGCTGCATTTGGCCGGGGTCGATTTCGAGGACGTACGGGTCCAGTCCAGGGATTGGCCGGCCATGAAAGAGCGCATGCCCTTCGCAGCTCTTCCCGTACTGGAAATGCCTGGCAAACCGCTGCTGGCGCACTCCAATGCCATCCTCGTGTTCATCGGGCGGCAGTTCGGACTGCACCCTGTGGACGCGTTCGAGGCGGCCCATCATGAATCTCTGATGTGCGCGGTCGAGGATCTGCGACACAGCATCTCGCCCACTCTGCGTATCGCCGATCCAGAGCAGAAGCGTCAGGCTCGTGAAGCACTGGCCGCAAAGGAACTGAAGAACTGGGGCAGTCAGATGGAGCGACAGCTCCAGAGCGGGCCATTCATCGGCGGCACCCAACTGATGGTGGCCGATATCAAGATCTACATGCTGGTGCGCTGGCTGGTCTCAGGCGTACTCGATCATATCCCCACGACGGTACTGGACCATTGCCCCAAACTGCTGCAACTCTATCGCGCGGCGGCCGAACACGCGGGCATCAAGGGCTGGCTGGCGCGCTCCGGAGCCTGAGCGACGCCACAGCGTCTTATCGGGCCAGCCAGAAGTACAACAACCAGGTGTTGTTGTCAGATGCGTTGCGCCCGATCAGGCCTTCAGGATCGTAATTGCGCTTCATACCCAGGTACTGGTCCCACTTGCGGTACTGCAGACCAATGCGGACATACTGGTTTGGCTGAATAAACGCTTCTGGAATCCACAGACTTGAATCCGGCCTGGCGGCATCATTCAGCGAATAGGCCGGGGTATCAGTACAACGCGTAGCGACGCTTGGCATCGGACGCGCGCTCCACCGCCGCTTGTGGCGGGCGCGTGGCCGAACTCATATGATTAGGGCGGCCGCTTCAGGCCAATGAGGATGTCGGAAACCATGAGAATTCGCCGTGTCCTGCTGCTGAGTGCATCCTGCCTGTTCGCCATCGCCGCCATGGCTGATGAGGGCATGTGGACTTATGACAATTTTCCCGCCGCACGAGTCAAAGCCCAGTTCGGTGCCAACATCGACCAGTCCTGGCTTGACCGGGTACGCACCGCGACCGTCCGACTCGCCGGCTGCACGGGCTCATTCGTCTCCTCAGACGGGCTGATACTGACCAACCACCATTGCGTGGCGAGTTGTCTGGCCGAGCACTCTTCCAAGGATCGCAGCCTGCTTGAGACCGGCTTCCTGGCGCGCGGCCGAGAACAGGAAATGCCGTGTGCAGCACAAGTAGCAGACGTTCTGGTCGAGATGGAAAACGTCACCGAGAAAGTCGCTGCGGCTACGGGCAGCGGCGATGACCGCACGGCAAACGAAGCGCGCAACCGTCGCATGACGGAACTGGAAGCAGCCTGCGAGAAATCGTCCAAGCTCAAGTGCCAGACAGTGACTCTGTATAACGGTGGGCAATATTTCCTCTACAAGTATCGCCGCTACACCGACGTCCGGCTGGCCTTCGCGCCCGAAGCCGATGTCGCTGCCTTCGGCGGAGATCCGGACAACTTCCAGTATCCACGCTGGTGCCTCGACATGGCCCTGCTGCGCGCTTACGCAGACGGCAAACCGGCATCGATCGCGCACCCTCTACACATCGATTTCCAAGGCCCTGCGGAAGGCGCAGCGGTTTTTGTGTCAGGTCATCCGGGCTCGACCAATCGCCTGTTGACGACGGCCCAGCTGCGCTTCCTGCGTGACGTCGAACTGCCACAGACACTGCTGCGCAGTAGCGAGCTGCGTGGCCGTTACATCCAGTTCGCCAAGAGCAGTGAGGGCGCGTCCCGCATCGTCCAGGAAGCGCTCAATAGCCTTGAAAACACGATTAAGGTCCGCCGCAAGCAGCTCGACGCTCTTCATGACGAATCGCTGTGGGCCACAAAACAGCGCGAGGAAAGCGCTTTGCGGGCCGGGATTGCGGCATCTGCATCGCTGAAGTCGCTGGGCGATCCCTGGCAGTCCATCGAGCAGGCTCTGGTGATCGAGCGCACGCTGGCCACTGAGGCTTCATTTCTCGAAGGAGCGGCCGGCTTCAACAGCCGCCTGTACCGTTACGCGCGGACCTTGGTCCGTGCGGCGGCCGAGCGCGGCAAGCCGAACGCGGAGCGACTGCGGGAATACACCGATACCGCTTTGCCGCGACTGCGCCAGACGATGGCCGCACCCGTGCCCGTCTACCCCGAGTTGGAGCAACTGACGCTCACCTTCGGTTTCGAGCGCATGCGCGAATGGCTCGGCCCGGATCATCCGCAGGTTCGGGCACTGTTGGCCAACACCTCGCCGGACCGGCTGGCAGCAACGCTCATCGCCGGTTCAAAGCTGGACGACCCCGCGGTACGACTGGCGCTTTGGGACGGCGGGCAAGCCGCCGTCGAAGCCTCCACAGATCCGATGATCAAACTGGCGCGGGAGTCAGACGCAGCGGCCCGCGCACTCCGCAAGCGAATGGAAGACGAGGTCGAGGCACCTATCCGGCGCGCCGAGGAGCAGATTGCCCGCGCCCGCTTCACCCTTTACGGCACGCAGGTCTATCCCGACGCCACCTTCACGCTGCGACTCAATTTCGGTTCGGTTCAGGCCTGGACGGAAAATGGCGTACAGCTCTCGCCCTACACTCGTCTGGGGACGGCCTTCGCACGCGCCACCGGGAACCCGCCGTTCCGCATACCCGAGTCTTTCATGCGCGTCCGTGATCAGCTGGACATGAACACGCCGGTGAATCTGTCGACCACCAACGATATCGTCGGCGGCAACTCGGGCAGTCCGCTCATCGATGCCAAGGGCGATGTGGTGGGCCTGATGTTCGATGGCAACATCCATTCCATCTCCGGCGCCTATTGGTTTGATACCGAAAAAAATCGTGCCATTGCGGTGCACCCCGCGTTGATGCACGAAGCGTTGACCAAGGTCTATCACGCCGATGCGCTGCTGGCGGAACTCAGCAGGCGTTGAGTCACCCCAACAGCAGACAGAGAAGAGCGAACTCCTGTGGAGGCGCTACTTTATTCGGAAAATCAGGCCTTCTGGCTGCTCACTGACCAGTTCGAAATCGTTGAATATCCCGACGAAGAGTTCGGGATAGTCAGAGAGCAAACGTTCCGATCTTTCCGCCGGCAGATAGCTGTTGAATGATGGAATCACCAACCAGCGAGCACCCTGCATCCTGAGCTGACGCAGACTGGCAAGGTCACTTGGACCGTAATCACTCTTATGGGCCGCTGCGCCGGGCTTCATAGTGGCTATTTCCTCAGGTGGAAATACCCAGCCATGGCGATCGCTGTGATACAAAACGACGGGCTCCAATCCAAAGGAAATAACCAGATCATTTGGGCTTGAGAGCTCAGCCAAGCGTCGCGCCAGAACATAGTGGTCGCTGTAGGGTTCGGACCAAGGCTCTCCGGCATGCCAGCGACCTCCGATCGCAGTGCCCGCAAGGGCAACTCCAGAAAAGAGCAGCAAACCCAATGCCGCCCGTGGCCGCGGCAGGCGCATCCCAGCCGCAATCGCCAGCAGACGCGACAGTCCGGCTCCCGCAAACGCAGCAACCACCGGATTGAACAGATGGACATTGTACGGATCCGCGACCAGATGACGCGCCTCTACCAAGTAGCGGATCAGCATCGCGATCAGCCAGACATGCATCAGCCAACGCGCCCCATTCGGTTGCTGTGATTCAGGGCGGACGCACAATCCCAACGTCGCCAGACAGATCAGCGGGAGTCCCCAAAGATCCGAACAAATGAGATGCCAGAATTGCGGCAGGTAGTAGTCGTTTTTCAACCACTCCGCAAATTCGCCGCTCCAAACGAACTTACCGCCGCCCGTGAAATGAAATGGCGCAGCACTGGCAGCCAGATGCCGCGCCCAGAGGTAGTAAGAGCACACCGGCAATGCGACCAGTATGGCTGCGACGAGCAAATACAAGCGCGTCGAGCGCTCATGCAATCGATGACCCAGCAGTGAGTATGCAGCGTAGAGCGCGGGGAGAATAAGTATCCCGCCGGTTAATTTTGTCAGACAGCCCAAGGCGCCGGTGATCACCGCACCAACAAGGTATGGAAATCTTCGGGACTGGCACCACGCGACAAACCACCAGAGGCTAGTCGTCATCAACGCCGTCATCGCACCATCAGACAGGAAGGACCGATCGATGAAGACGGCCCCAGGCATCACAGCCAACACCGCGGTAGCCGTTAACGCAGCTGGCGTTGACCAGACACGACGAAGCAATTGGCAGAAGGCGAAGAGCCCCCAGACACCGAAGGCGACTGAGACCAGCCGACCCACCCACGGCGCGCTCCCCACGACCTTGTAACCCAGTGCAGCCATGAAGCTGACGGTTTGAAACTCAGCACCGATATGGTTGGGCCCTGATCCACCCCAGCGGACCTGTGGTTGAAAGATATTCCAGCTACCGGAAGCGAATCCGTCCGCCATTGAGGCCGTGTCAGCCTCGCGCCAGGAATATTCGTCAATGAAGGGCTGGGAGATTTGTTGCAGCCGCAAGAAAAGGGCGATCACCAGAATTGCGAATAGGACTATCTGGCGATTTTGCTCGCACCAAGCCCGCAGACTCTCAGCAGTTCCCATGGGGAAAGGCTGGACATCAACTTGGGCAACATCGTGACGGGACTATGACCGTTGAGTGACAATAGAGCCATGCGTCCACTCGCCTTCGTCGATCTGGAGACCACCGGCTCCAACGCCTCACTGGATCGGATCACCGAAATCGGCGTGATCCTGGTCGATGACACGGGTGTTGAGGAGTGGACATCGCTGGTTCATCCCGGCTGCCGCATTCCGGCATTCATCCAGAGTCTGACCGGCATCAGCGACGATATGGTGGCTGACGCCCCGCCCTTCGAAGACCTCGCGCCGCAGTTGCATCAAATGCTCGAAGGGCGGCTTTTCATCGCGCATAACGCCCGCTTCGATTATGGCTTCCTGAAGCAGTCATTCCGCCGTGCTGGCAGCGACTTTCGCGTCCAGACCCTCTGTACCGTACGACTCTCGCGTGCACTGTACCCGGGGCACCGACATCACAATCTCGATGCCCTGATCGCACGCCACGATCTCACCATCAGTGATCGCCATCGTGCACTCGGCGACGCCCGCCTGATCCACCAGTTCTGGCAGCAGGCCAGCACCGCCGTGTCAGAGACGGAGTTTGAAGCCACACTGCGTCAACTGACCACCCATGCCAGTCTGCCCGCGCACCTGCCACAACATCTGCCTGACGAATTGCCGGAGACCAGCGGGGTTTATATCTTCCGCGGTGAGGACGAGCGTGCGCTGTATGTGGGCAAGTCGCGCAACATCCGGCAGCGCGTTTTGTCTCACTTCGGTACCGATGTGACATCTCCGAAGGAGATGCGCCTGAGCCAGCAGGTGCGGCAGGTGGAGTGGATCGAAACCGGCGGTGAGATTGGCGCGCTGCTCAAGGAAGCAACGCTGGTCAAGTCACTCCAGCCGCTACACAACCGCCGGCTTCGCGCCAGTGGCGATCTGTGCTCAGTGATACTGCTGGATGGGCCGCTGGGTCCGCGCATCGAAATCGCCGCCGCGCGTGACCTCGACCTGCGAAAAGCGACGAACCTCTACGGGCTGTTCAACAGCGAGCGACAGGCACGTACCGCGCTGCTTAAACTCGCCGATGAGCACCACTTGTGCCGACAGGCGATTGGGCTCGAGGCGCAGGCCAGCGAGCGCGGCTGCTTCGCACGTCAGTTAGGCCGGTGTCGTGGCGTCTGCATCGGCGAGGAGTCGGCCGCACGTCATGCCATCCGACTGCTGGAAGCCATGGGCAAACTTAAGCTGCAGAGCTGGCCATTCCCGGGCGCGGCATGTCTGCGAGAAGGCCAGGATGTGCACCTGGTCAGCAACTGGGCCTACCTTGGCACGGCGCGGACACAGGATGAATTGTACGAGCTGCTGGCAACCCCACAGCCACGCTTCGATCGCGACTGCTACCGCATTCTGCGCAGCCAGCAGCACCGCCTGGAACCGTTACCGGCCCAGTCCTAACGATAGATCAGCAGATCGGCTACGCGCTCCTGCCAGTCACGCTCATCGCGCAGCGCCAGCGCATCCAGATCCGAAGGAACCGCAGCGCTGTCATCGACCCAGTCGCGCAGCAGCGTGCTGCCGTTGATGATGTCGATGGCCAGACGATCATGCTCATATTCGTAAGGAAAATCGCGCCACAGCGGATAATCAGGCCGCAGCTGTCGCAGCGCCTTGAATGCCAGTGCCACCAGTCGCCATGGCCGGAATGCGTGGTGATCGTACGCCGTGTCGTCCACATGCAGCTGGATGCCGGCGCAGAGCTGCCCAGTGAATTTATGGAAGGTCGGCTCGAACCAAGTGCTGCGCAGGCGGCAGCCATCCAGCCATTGCGGCGCTAAATCCTGCATGGTCCGAAGCAGCGCCTCCACGGGCAGATCGGGTGCGCCGATCACTTCCAGCGGCCGCGTCGTGCCGCGCCCCTCTGACAAGGTCGTACCTTCCAGCATCACGGTGCCGGCATAGGCGCGCGCCATCCAAAGATTGGCGGCATTGGGCGATGGATTCACCCAGCTGCGCTCGCCCAGCGGCCAGCCATGACCGGGAGCGCTATCGGGCTGCCATCCCTGCATCGCGACCACACGCCAGTCCAGATCGAGCCGTAGCTCGCGCACGAACCATGCGGCCATCTCTCCCAGCGTTAGCCCGTGCCGCATCGGCATCGCACCAGCGCCCACGAAACTCTCCCACCCGCTGCGCAGCGTCATGCCCTCCACGGGCCGCCCGACGGGATTTGGTCGGTCCAGCACCCACACGGTCTTGCCATGTTGTGCCGCCGCTTCCAGCACGTAGCGCAGCGTGGTGACAAAGGTGTAGATGCGACAGCCCAGATCCTGCAGATCAACCAGCAGCACGTCGAAGCTGTCCATCATCGCGGCGGTGGGTCGCCGCACCGTGCCATAGAGACTGAAAACCGGGATGCCGTGCACCGGATCGAGAAAATCCGGCGACTCAATCATGTTGTCCTGCTTGTCACCGCGCAGTCCATGCTGCGGCCCAAAGGCCGCACTCAGCCGCAGATCGCGACAGGCCGCCAGCGCATCCAGCGAGTGCCGGAAGTCCCGCGTCATGGAGGCCGGGTGCGCCAACAGCGCGACACGCCGCCCGGCGAGCGCACGACGCGATCCCTCATCAGCCAGCAGGCAATCGATTCCAAAAAGCATCAGCCCAAATTCCTTCGATGCGATCAGCGGATCATTGTGCCAGCGGCGCAAAGCCCGCGGAGTGATGAAAATCCGGCCGCTCGCCAACGTGCTTCACGGCCCAACAGGATAAAACCCCATCCACCTCTTCCACCATGGCACACAGGGCGAAACGTAGCGATGGAGCGCCGAGCAGTGCGGCCGGCACAGTCAGCATCACATCCAGCTCCAGCTGCTCCCCACTGCTGCGGCAGATCACCCGGGGATCGCGCGGCAGAGCGAGCGGATGCATGCCGCTGCGATAGCCGTCGAAGGCGTAGGCCGCCCAGCAGCCAGAGGGAGAAAAATTGAATTCCGCATAGCTTCCGTCCGGCGTCAGCACGAATAACTCGCCGCAGAAATGGCGCCACAGTTCATCGGTTCGCTGCGGCTGCGATGGCTGCGGAATAAGCAGCCCAGCAACCGAACCGTCGAAGCGGAAACGCACGAGCCATTCGCCCTGAGCCTGCCGGATAAGTGCCGCTTGCGCACCCCAAATGCTCTTGCATGGAGTCTGCGGGTGCGGGATCAGCGTCTGCCACACGATCTGGCCGGTCGACCCCGGCTCGCTGATCACGACTATTTCCTGGCCTTCAGTGCCTGAACGGCGGCCAGCGCTGCATCCACGTTGGCGGTGGGTGTGACACCACCGATGGTGCTGGATACCTTGCCATCCGGTGTCACGATAAAGGTGGTGCGCTCGGCCATGCCATGACCAATCTCAATGCCGCGCGAATCCTTCGCTCCGGCAGACACTTCACGAATCGAGAGCTCGTAAGACCGGGCAATCTTGCCGTCGGCATCCGAGGCAACCGGTAACTGGCCCGCACAGTAGTTTGGATCAGCGGAGAAATCATTGAGCCGCTCGATGCTGTCGAGAGACACGCCGATGACGCTGGCGCCCGCCTCCCGAAACTTCTCCATGTTGACCGCAAAGGCATGGGCCTGCGCATTGCAGCCGGCTGTGAAGGCACTGGGGTAGAAGTACACCACCACCGGACCCTTCTTCAGTGCGTCCTTAAGGTGATAGGCAATGGGCTTGCCCGCCAAAGAGGCCTGCGCCGTGAAATCGGGCGCAATGTCACCCGCCTTGAGGGCTGCGATGGCGGGCAGAGCCAGCGACACTGCCACGAGCAATCCCAACATGCGGACAGTAGAGCGGATCTTCATGCGACACCCCCATGACTGCGTTACAGCAGCGAGTGTGGACCAGTCTACGCCAGCCGCCCTCGCAGCGAAAACTCAGGCCCGGGTCGCAGCGGCGAGCGCGTCGACGATCTGATCCTGCTGCGCTTCTGTCAGGTCCGCGCTCATGGGCAGACTCATTACACGCGCAGCCAACATCTCACTGACCGGGAAGACGCTGTTGGGCGCGTAGCGCGCATAAGCCGGCTGCTGATGGAGCGGACGGGGGTAATGCACCGCCGTTGGAATACCGGCCTTCTTCAAGCGCTCCTGAACCTGATCGCGCTCATCGACGAGCACGGTGTACTGTGCCCAGACACTGGTGCGATCGGGACGTACCGCCACCAGCGAGGCTCGCGCGCCGGAAGCCTGGATCAGCTCCGCATAGCGGGCGCCCAGCAGGATTCGCCGACTCACTTCATGATCGAAGCGATCCAGCTTGGCCAGCAGGATGGCGCACTGCAGAGTGTCCATGCGGGCACCCACGCCGATACGGGTGTGGTAGTACCGCGCGCTCTGGCCGTGCACACGGATCTCGGTGCAGGCCTGCGCCACCGCATCGTCATCGGTGAAGATGGCGCCGCCATCGCCGTAACAGCCCAGCGGCTTGCTGGGGAAGAAGCTCGTGCAGCCGATATGAGACAGATGACCACTGTGCCGGCCGTGGTACATGGCACCAAAGCTCTGGGCCGCATCCTCGATGACCGAGATCCCGCCGTGCTTCGCCGCCAGCGCATTGATCTCCTCCATGTCCGCCGCCTGACCATAGAGGCTGACCGGCATGATGGCTCGCGTACGCGGTGTGATCGCCGCTTCCAGCTTGCTTACATCGATGTTGCAGGTGTCCGGCTCGACATCGACGAATACCGGTGTTGCACCCACCAGCGCGATCACTTCCGCGGTGGCAATGAAAGTAAATGGCGTCGTGATGACCTCATCGCCGGGGCCGATGCACTGGGCCATCAGCGCGACCAGCAGCGCGTCGGTTCCGCTGGCTACCGTGATGCAATGCTTGGCTCCCACCCGCTCCGCCAGCCGTTTTTCCAGCTGCCCCACTTCGGGCCCCAGAATGTACTGGCCGTGATCGAGAACCTGCTGGATGCGCGCGTTGATTGGATCGCGCAGCGCGCGGTACTGTGATTTGAGATCAATGAAATCCATGTGCGGATTATGCCCTGTGCAGCACCCATCCGACCATGGGATCGCGGCACACTGGGTGCCGCACGCGATGACTGTCCTAGTCTTCCAGAGTCTTGTGGCGCGTTTCGATGTAGAAAGGCGCGAACAGGAGCCCCAGCAGCGGCACGAAACCGACGTAGAAGATGGCCTGCAGTGCCGCGCCCTTGGCCGCTACCGTACCGACAAGGAACGGTCCGATGGCCGCCACGAGACGACCGATGTTGTAGCAGAAGCCAGAACCCGTGGTGCGCACCCGAGTCGGGAAAAGCTCAGGCAGATAGAACGGGAAGGCACCGAAGATGCCGAACACCGGCACACCTACCACGAAATACATCATCAGCCGCGTTTCGGGAGCCATGTCGATGCCGAAGGAGGCAAGCATGGCCACCGACGAACACGCCATGTATAGGGCAAACAGCATGCGCCGACTCAAGACACGCGCCAGCGGAATCACCATCAGCGTGCCGACCAGACCGCCGAAGTTGAAGTACAGATTGGCCTTCAACTTCCAGTTCTCCACCAGCGCCAGCGTGGCGGACTCTGTCAGGCCTTGGAGCCCCGCCTCGGTGCGAGCCAAGCCCGTGGCAATCGAGGCAATGAACGCATTGCTGCTCCACCAGGTGATCAAAGCAATCACCGTGACGAAAGTACCCCAGAGCGTGACGCGTCGAAGCGGGCCTGCAAAGATCTCGCGCAGCGCCACCTTTGAGTGGTCTTGAACCTGCTGCCAGCGCTCGGGTTCACGTACGAAAGCGCGCACTGTGAAGGCCACGGCCGCCGGAACAAGCCCAAACAGGAACAGGAAGCGCCACGATTTCTGCGGCTCATCGGGGAACCAGTGACCAGCCACCAGGAAGTTCAGGCCCGTGGCCAGAAACAGACCGACGGAAGCCGCGGTATAGAGCAATACGCCACCCTCGACGCGACGCTTCTCGGGCATGACTTCAGCCACCATGGCCGCGCCCGCCGCCCACTCTCCGCCGATACCAAGACTGGCGATCAGGCGGAAGACGATCAACACGCCAAGATTGGGTGCAAAGGCACAGGCAGCCGTACCCAGCGCGTACATGAGCATGGTCAGCATCAGCGTGCGGGTTCGGCCGAGCCGGTCGCCGATATAGCCAAACAGCACGCCACCAGCGGCCCAACCGATCAGCAGAAGCGAGGTGAGAATACCGGTCCACTGCAGCGTGGCGGCCTTGGCAGCCGCCGACCCGGGCTGCAGATTCAGCAGGTCAGGAATGCAATTGGGCGCGACAAAATTGAACAACAGGCTGTCGAAAATATCGAAGCCCCACCCCAGCCACGCCGCAAACAGCACGGTCCATTGATATCGTGTTATCCCGAGCATCCGGGAAGACTACGGGATCAGGCTCCGTCAATCAATCGCAGCACCTCGGCTGTCTTGTCGCGCATCAAAGCCTCGCTGCCACGGGTTTCGACGTTCAGCCGAACCAGCGGCTCGGTATTCGAGCCACGCAGGTTGAAGCGCCACTGGTCGAACTCCATCGACAGACCGTCAGTGAAATCAATGGCGATGGCGGCCTTTTCATACTGCCTCTGCGCCCGCGCCAGCACGCCCTTGGCGTCGGCGATCTCGCGGTTGATCTCGCCGCTCACCGGGAACAGTTTCTGGCGCTCGCCCACCAGTTGACCGAGCGACAAGCCGCGCTCGCACATCACGCCGAGCGCCACCAGCCAAGTGATCATGCCGCTGTCGCAGTACGCAAACTCGCGGAAATAATGATGCGCACTCATCTCGCCGCCGTAGACGGCATCCACCTCGCGCATCTTCTGCTTGATGAACGCATGACCGGACTTGCACAGCACCGGCTTGCCGCCTAGGCGGCTGACCAGATCAATCGTGTTCCAGGTCAGACGCGGATCGTGGACGATGCAGGAACCCGGTGCGCGCTTCAGCGCCGCCTCGGCCAACATGCCGACCAGGTAATAACCCTCGACGAAACCGCCGTGCTCGTCGAAGAAGAAACAACGGTCGAAGTCGCCATCCCACGCCAAACCCACATCCGCACCGGTGCGACGGATCAGGTCGATGGTGCTGGTGCGGTTCTCCTCGATCATCGGGTTGGGCACCCCGTTGGGGAAGGTGCCGTCGGGCTCGTTATGGAGCTTGATGAACTGGAACGGCAGCCGCTTTTCCAACTGATCGACGAAGATGCCGGCCCCGCCGTTGCCGGGATTGACGACCACCTTCAGCGGCTTGAGCGGCACGCCCTGCACATAGCCCATCAGGTGGTCGAGGTACTTGGCCGTCGTATCCAGCTGGCGCATCGAGCCCGGACGCGCTGCCTTCGCGGGCAGTCGGCCACTCTCGATGGCATCGCGCATGTCCTTCAGACCCGTATCAAAGCTGATCGGCCGACTCCCTTCGCGCACGAACTTCATGCCGTTGTAGTCCGGCGGATTGTGACTGGCCGTGACCATGATGCCGCCGTCGAAGTTCTCGGCGAAGGTCGCGAAGTAAACGCCTTCAGTACCGCACAGGCCAATATCCACCACATCACAGCCGGCATCGGTCAGTCCGCGGACCAGTGCCGTGCACAGAGTCTGACTCGAGAGCCGAATATCGCGTCCCACGCAGACTGTTTTCGGCTGGATCAGCCCGACGTAGGCCAGACCAATCTGGTAAGCGAGTTCCTCGTTCAACTCGGTCGGGATCCGACCACGGACGTCATAGGCCTTGAATGCGGTCAGCTTGCTCACAACCACGCCCTCTGCGATTTATTTGTTGGTGCCCTGGCGACCGTACTGGTCCTCGAAGCGGACGATGTCATCTTCACCAAGATAAGTGCCCGACTGCACTTCGATGATATGCACCTCGATCTTGCCGGGGTTCTCGACACGATGCTTCACCCCGACCGGGATATAGGTGGACTGATTTTCCTCCAGCAGGAAAACCTCGTCTCCGCGGGTAATCCGAGCCGTACCCGACACGACCACCCAATGCTCCGCGCGATGATGATGCATCTGCAGCGACAGCACCCCACCCGGCTTAACGATCAGGTGCTTGACCTGATGGCGGGTACCATTGTGCAGGCTGTCATAACTGCCCCAGGGCCGGAAGACTTCGCGGTGAAGCGCATGCTCATAGCGCCCTTCAGCCTTGATCTTGCTGACCAGCGCTTTCACATCCTGTACGCGGTCACGTGGCGCGACCAGCACCGCATCCTTGGTCTCGACCACCACATGATCCCGCAGACCCACCGTGGCGACCAGACGACTCTCCGCGTGAATGAAGCATCCCTCTGAATCTTCGGTGATGACATCGCCCTTGAGCACATTGCCGCTGGCATCCGAAGGGATCGCCGCATGCAAGGCCGACCAGGATCCCACATCACTCCAGCCGACATTCAGCGGCACCACCATGGCCGATGAGGTCTTCTCCATCACCGCGTAGTCGATCGACTCACTGCGACAGTCGTTGAATTGGACGGCATCAATACGCGTGAAATCCAGGTCGCGCTGACCACTGGCCGCAGCCGCACGACACACCGCAGCGATATCCGGGGCGAATTTTTCCAGCTCCTCGAGATAGCGGCGCGCACTGAACAGGAACATACCGCTGTTCCAGTAGTACTCCCCGCTGGCGAGGAATTGCTGGGCACGCGCTAGATCAGGCTTCTCGACAAAACTACCAATGCGGAAACCACCACCGAGGGGCTGACCGCGCCGGATGTAGCCATAGCCGGTCTCGGGTGCATCCGGTACCACGCCGAAAGTCACCAGCTCACCGGCTGCCGCACCCTCGATCGCCGCAGCGATCGCCTCATGGAACGCAGCCGTATCGCGAATCACATGGTCAGCGGGCAGTACCAGCAGTAAGGCATCTTGGGCCTCACCGGCCAGAGCGACATGGGCTGCGAGCGCAATGGCAGGCGCTGTGTTGCGACCCGCCGGCTCGAGCACGATTGCTCGCGGCACCGAACCGATCTGACGCAGCTGCTCGGCGACCAGGAAGCGATGCGCTTCATTGCAGACCACCAGCGGCGCGCCAACTTCCAGCCCCTCGAGACGCCGTACAGTTTCCTGCAGCATCGTGTGGCCGCCAACGAGAGGCAGCAGCTGCTTCGGATACAGCTCACGTGAAAGTGGCCAGAGGCGCGTACCGGCACCTCCCGAGAGAATGACGGGAACCAACGGCGCCCGAACGCTCATCCCTGACCGACCACCGCCGACCAATCGACAATCGCCGGGTTACCCCGACCGATGGCGTAATACTCGAAGCCGAGCCGGGCCACCAGATGCGGATCGTAGAGATTGCGACCATCAAAGATGCGCGGCTGATTGAGCAGTGACTTGATGCGATCGAAGTCAGGACTCCGGAATTCCTTCCACTCCGTCACGATCAGCAGCGCGTCCGCGTCGGTGAGCGCTTCATAGGCGTTATCGCACAGCGTCACACCCGCGGCATTGCCCAGTGCATGCTGCGCCTCGCGGTTCGCCACCGGATCATAGGCGCGCACTGACGCACCGGCCGCCAGCAGAGCACGAATGACCACTAGGCTCGGCGCCTCGCGCATGTCATCGGTATCGGGCTTGAATGCCAGACCCCAGATCGCAAAGCGCTTGCCACGCAGGTCATCGCCATACACAAAGCGCAACTTACCTAGCAGCACACTCTTCTGCCGCTCGTTCACGGCCTCAACCGCATTGAGCACGCCCGCCTCGTAATCCACTTCGGCTGCGGATCGGATTAGCGCCTTCACATCCTTGGGGAAGCAGGAGCCGCCGTAACCAGTGCCCGGGTAGATGAAGCTGTAGCCGATGCGCGGATCGGAACCGATACCCAGTCGCACCTTCTCGATGTCTGCACCCACGCGTTCCGCAATGTTGGCCAATTCGTTCATGAAACTGATCTTGGTGGCCAGCATCGCATTGGCGGCGTACTTGGTCAGTTCAGAGGACCGGACATCCATCACGATGAGTCGATCGTGGTTACGGGTGAAGGGCTCGTAAAGCAGGCGCAGCAACTCCGTGGCGCGCGCACTGCTGGTACCGACGACCACCCGGTCCGGCTTCATGAAGTCGGCAATGGCCGCGCCTTCTTTGAGGAACTCAGGATTGGAGACGACGTCGTAGTCGACTGTCACACCGCGGCGCTCAAGCGCGCCAGCGACTTCCGCGTTGACCTTGTCAGCGGTGCCGACCGGCACTGTCGACTTGGTCATGACAATGGAATATTTATCCAGGTGTTCGCCAACGGTGCGCGCGACAGCCAACACGTGGCGCAGGTCGGCGGAACCATCCTCACCGGGTGGCGTACCGACCGCGATCAGGATGAACAGGCCATGCTTCACACCCTTGGCGGCGTCCGTGGTGAACTCCATGCGACCCGCCTCGCGGTTGCGCAGGATCATGGCGTCGAGCCCCGGTTCGTGGATGGGTATTTCGCCCTGGTTCAGGCGCGCGACCTTGCCCGCATCGACGTCCACACAAATGACGTGATTACCTGCTTCAGCCAGGCACGCACCCGTGACCAGACCAACGTATCCGGAGCCAAAAATGGTTACTTTCATGGACTTGAGACTTGGAAAAACTTGACAGTCCGTCAGCGTAGCGGATTAGTGTGTGAAAACAAAGGCGTGCGACGCAGTAGTCTTGTCAGACTGGCCGAGTCGGGTTATTACTCGCACCCTTGGCGGTGCGCACCGCTCAATTATTCCCCGGGGGTTTCAGATGCGTGGCTCGTGGCTCAACTCAACCGCTATTGTGACTGGCGTTATGGTGTCTCTGACGTTGCTGGCAGCTCAGGACGTGACTGACAAGGAACGCAAGCAGGGCATGGACAAGGCGCCCGCACTCGTTAAAACCCTCAAACTCCCCTGTGATGTCACGGATGCACGCAAGCTTCCGACCGTCACTCGCACCATCGACCAAGGCGGCGGTGGTGGTGGTGGTGGCGGTGGCGGTGGTGGCGGCGGCGGTGACTTCGGCGGCGGCGGCGGCGGCGGTGGCGGCGGCGGCGGCGGCGGCGGCGGCGGCGGTGGCGGCGGCGGTGGTGG
>CANGBB010000005.1 GCA_947452065.1 Gammaproteobacteria bacterium | reverse complement strand
TGACCATGGTGTTGGAGCGCTTGATGTTGCCGGTGAGCTTGCGCAGCGCCTGGCTCATCAGGCGGGCGTGCAGGCCGACCTGCAGTTCGCCCATTTCGCCTTCGATTTCAGCCTTGGGAGTGAGCGCCGCCACCGAGTCGACGACGACCACGTCGACCGCGCCGGAGCGCACCAGCATGTCTGTGATTTCCAGCGCCTGCTCGCCCGTGTCCGGCTGGCTGACCAGCAGTTCCTGAATGTTGACGCCGAGCTTTTCAGCGTAAGACGGATCGAGCGCGTGCTCGGCGTCTACGAAGGCTGCGGTGCCACCGCCCTTCTGCACCTGCGCGATGATCTCCAGCGTCAGCGTGGTCTTGCCCGAGGACTCCGGACCGTAGATTTCGACGACGCGGCCGCGCGGCAGACCGCCGACACCCAGCGCGATGTCTAAGCCCAGCGAGCCGGTGGGAATCGACTCCACGTCCCAGATGGCTGGGGCGTCGCCCAGGCGCATGACCGAGCCTTTGCCAAACTGCTTCTCGATCTGCGACAACGCGGCCGCCAGCGCCTTCTTGCGGTTGTCATCGGCGCGGGCTTCGACTCTTGGATCCATGGGGGATTCCTTTGTACTGTATGGATAACCAGTAGTATGGCACAACTGTTGGCGGGCACCAGCCCCTATTTTCACACCGATGCTGGAGATTCAGACCCCGGCCGGGCATCGGCCAGCGAGACCACCAAACGCAGCGCGCGGGCCACGGCCTGGCGCCGCACCGCCTCGCGATCTCCGGCGAAGTGCTCGCACAGCGCATCGTGCGGGCCGCTGGCCGCCTGCCAGCCGAACCATACCAATCCGACCGGCCGATCGGCACTGCCACCGCCGGGTCCGGCAATACCGCTGACCGAGACCGCCAGCTCCGCACCGCTCCGCTCACAGGCGCCAGCGGCCATTTCCAGCACCGTGGCGCGACTGACCGCGCCCTCGGCCGCCAGCGTAGCCGAACGCACGCCCAGCGCCCCCTGCTTGGCGCGATTGGCGTAGGTGACGAACCCGGATTCGAATTGCGCCGAGCTGCCCGGCACATCGGTCAGGACTTTTGCGATCCAGCCGCCGGTGCAGGATTCCGCCAGCGTCAGACGCCAGCCGCGTCGTGCCAGCGCCGCCAGCGCGGCGACCGCCAATGCATCAAGTTCGCTATCGGATGGCACCAGCGCGCTCATACGCTGGAGCCTAGCGACGGGCCCAGCGCCGAACAAGTGAATTCACGCGCGGCAGCATCGCGCTATCATTCGCACCCGAAGCTGCGGCCCACTACGAGGCGAAACCCACGCAGCACGGCGCAAGACCACCCGATATCGCTTGAACACCTCCAACGATTCAGTCATCGCGCTGCACACTCCGGTCATGCAGCAGTACCTGCGCATCAAGGCGCAGTATCCCGACGTGCTGCTGTTCTACCGGATGGGTGATTTCTACGAACTGTTTTATGACGATGCCCGCCGCGCCGCCAGCCTGCTCGACATCGCGCTGACTTCGCGCGGACAGTCGGCCGGCGTACCAATCGCCATGGCGGGCGTGCCCGCGCACAGCGTGGACGGCTATCTGGCGCGGCTGGTGCGCCGTGGGCAGTCCGTGGCCATCTGCGAACAGATCGGCGATCCGGCGAAGTCCAAAGGCCCGGTGGAGCGGCAGGTGGTGCGTGTGGTGACACCGGGCACGGTCACCGACGAGGCGCTGCTCGACCAGCGGCGCGAAACGCTGCTCGCGTCCCTGTATCGCGACGGCGAGCGCTTCGGACTGGCTTGGCTTGAACTCTCCTCGGGCCGCTTCTGCCTGATGCAATCACTGGGTCCCGGCGCGCTGGCGGCGGAACTGCAGCGGCTGGCTCCGGCCGAACTGCTGCTGCCGGAACACCAATCGCTCCCCGGTGACGGGAACGCTCCTCTCGCCAGTGCGGCTCAGGCCGTGATCCGCAACCGACCACCCTGGCACTTCGAACTGGCCACTGCCTCGCGTCTGCTGACCGACCAGCTCGGTACGCTCGACCTGCGCGGCTTCGGCGCCGACGAGCTGCCGCTGGCTATCGCCGCAGCCGGTGCGTTGCTGCAATACGTGCGCGACACCCAAAAATCAGCGCTGCCACACATTCGCGCGCTGCAGGTGGAGGAAACGGGCGATTCACTGCTGCTCGATGCCGCCACACGCCGCAATCTGGAACTGGATACCAGCCTGAACGCGAACGAGCGCGCCACGCTGCTCGCGGTCATCGACGACACGGTCACAGCGATGGGTGCACGCGCACTGCGACGCTGGCTGGGTCGTCCGATCGTGAATCAGGATCAGCTGCGTCGGCGTTATCACGCCGTGAGAATGCTGATGCTGGACACGACGTCCGACGCACTGCGCGACCCGCTGCAGGCGGTGGGCGACATCGAACGCGTGCTCGCACGTGTGGCGCTGCGCAGCGCGCGGCCCCGCGATCTGGTGCAGCTGCGCTCGGCGCTGACCGCACTGCCGCCGCTGCGCGCGCTGTGGTCTGGCCTCGCCTCCCCGCTGCTGAACGAGCTGCATGCCGACAGCAGCGACCACGCTGCCGAATGCGCACTGCTGACCCGCGCAATCGCCACGGAGCCCAATCATTTCCTGCGCGATGGCGGCGTCATTGCAGCCGGCCATGACGCAACGCTGGATGAACTGCGACACATTGCCAGCAACACCGACGGCTTTCTTCTGGAGCTGGAAGCGCGCGAGCGCGAGCGCTCCGGTATCGCCAGCCTGAAGCTGGGTTTCAATCGCGTGCAGGGATTCTTCATCGAGATCCCGCGCGCACAGGCCGAGCGCGTGCCCACCGACTATGTGCGGCGGCAGACGGTTAAATCGGCCGAACGATTCATTACGCCGGAACTGAAGAAATTTGAGGACCAGGTGCTCGGCGCGCGCGAGCGGGCACTGGCGCGCGAAAAGGAACTGTTCGAGGCACTGCTGACGCAGTTGATCGAGGATCTGGGTCCACTGCAGTCCACCGCCGCGGCACTGGCGCAGCTGGATGCATTGCGCTCGCTGGCCAGCAGCGCACGCCGGGGCAACTGGGTGGAACCGGAGCTGAGTCGCGAACCGCAGCTGCTGATCGAAGGCGGTCGGCATCCGGTGGTGGAGCAGTTCATCGACACCCCGTTCGTGCCGAACGACCTGATGCTTGATGATGCGCAGCGCATGCTGATCATCACCGGCCCGAACATGGGCGGCAAATCGACCTACATGCGACAGGTGGCGCTGGTCTGCGTGCTGGCCCACATCGGCAGCTTCGTGCCGGCAACGCGTGCTGTCATCGGTCCGCTGGATCGCATCTTCACGCGCATCGGTGCCGGTGACGATCTGGCCGGCGGCCGTTCCACATTCATGGTGGAGATGACCGAGACGGCCAACATCCTGCACAACGCCACGCCGCGAAGTTTGGTGCTGATGGATGAGATCGGACGCGGCACCAGTACCTTCGATGGTCTGTCGCTGGCTTGGGCCGTAGCGCGCGAGCTGGCGCTGAAGGTGCGCGCCTTCACGCTCTTCGCCACGCATTATTTCGAACTGACGAGCCTCGCGCAGGAAATTCCAGCCTGCGCGAATGCGCACCTCGACGCCACCGAGCATGCTGACTCACTGATCTTCCTGCACGCGGTCAAGCCGGGACCAGCGAACCGCAGCTTCGGGCTGGCGGTGGCGCAGTTGGCGGGTGTGCCACGACCGGTGATTGCCCATGCGCGCCAATACCTGCAAACACTGGAGGCCGCACGCGAGAGCAGCGGAGAAGGCCGCGCGCAGCGTCAGGGCGAATTGTCTCTGTTTGCACCGGCGAGCGAACCGCTGACGGCGCCAGTACCGAGCGCGCTGGAGCGGCGGCTGGCGGAGCTGAATCCGGATGAGCTGTCGCCGCGCGACGCCATCCAGTTGTTGTACGAACTGCATCGCGCCGCTCTCGAAGGCGGCAATCAGTCCTAAAATCTTCCGGTCGCGAGGAAGGCGCACACCTGTCGCGCCACATCCGGAGAGAACAGCATGCCGGTGTGACTGACCGGCAAGGTCAGGTGCGCCGTGGCACCGGGCAGGCGTGTCTCGGCCACGGAGACCAGTCCGTCGTTGGGTTCATCCGCTGCGAACTGCGCCAGCGGCTTGCCGACGCTAACCGGATAAGTGCCCGCCACGATGCCCAGCTCACGATCAAAGCGCCATTGACGTCGAGCGGAGTCGAGCAGCAGCTCAGCCGAATGACCCAGTAGCCAGTCACCGAACGGAAGTGCGTGCAGCTGCTCGGCAGCGCGACTGCCCAGGGACGGCGTACCGAGAAACACTACCCTGCCGGGCGGCCAGCCCAAGGCCTGTTCAAGCGCGCGTTGGATGATCAGACCGCCGAGACTGTGTCCAACCAGATGCACAGATGAAGCGCTGAGCGAGCGCACCGTGGCATCGAGCGCAGCCGCGACATCGGTGTGCGACTGGCCCACGGAGCTGTATTGAAAGGTGCGCCAGGACCAGCCGCGCCCATGCACCACGTGGTGACGCAGCGCGAAGGATTCGAGGCCGGTCATCCACAGACCGTGGACGAATACGACGGCTACGTCCTCGGCGCTGTCGCTCATGCGACTCTGTGCAGCGCTCCGCCGCTCAGCTGGCCGCAGGCGGCGTGCGGACGCGGATGTGCAGTTCGCGCAGCTGCTGCTCGCTGACTTCCGTCGGCGCGTCGGTCAGCGGGCAAGCCGCGGTCTGCGTCTTGGGGAAGGCAATGACATCGCGGATGCTTTCCGCGCCCGACATCAGCATGGCGATACGATCGAGACCGAAGGCAATGCCACCGTGCGGCGGAGCGCCATAGCGCAGCGCATCGAGCAGGAAGCCGAACTTCAGCTGCGCCTCTTCGGCGCCGATACCGAGCAGCTCAAACACTGTTGCCTGCAGGTCCTGACGATAGATGCGCATTGAGCCGCCGCCGATCTCCGAGCCGTTGAGCACCATGTCATAGGCCTGGGCGAGCGCGTTGCGCGGATCGGCCGCCAACACGGCTGGATCCAGATTCTTCGGCGACGTGAAGGGATGATGCATGGCCACCCAGCGCTTCTCGTCGGCGTCGTACTCGAACATCGGGAAGTCCGTGACCCACAGCGGTCGCCAGCCTTCCTGCACGAGTTTCAGATCCTGCGCGACCTTCAGTCGCAGGGCACCGATCGCGTCGTTGACCACGCGCGCCTTGTCAGCGCCAAAGAAGATCAAATCGTTGTCGGCCGCGCCGGTGCGCTCGAGGATGCCGGCCACTGCCGCATCGCTGAGGAACTTGATGATGGGCGACTGCAGGCCGTCGCGACCCTTGGTCACATCGTTGACCTTGATGTACGCCAGACCCTTGGCGCCATAGCGCGCCACGAATGCGGTGTACTCGTCGATCTGCGAGCGCGGCATGGCGCCGCCGCCCGGTACGCGCAGCGCGGCCACGCGTCCATCGGCATCCTTGGCGGGACCAGCGAAAACCTTGAAGTCGCAGTCGCGCACCAGATCAGCGACATCCGCCAGTTCCAGCGTCACACGCAGATCCGGCTTGTCGGAGGCATAGCGGCGCATGGCTTCTTCGTAGCTCATGCGCGGGAACGGATTCGGCAGCTCAATCTTCAGCACCGCCGCAAAGAGCTCGCGCACCAGCGCTTCCATCATCGCCATGAGCTGTTCCTGCGAGAGGAACGAAGTCTCGATATCCAGCTGGGTGAATTCGGGCTGACGGTCGGCGCGCAGATCCTCGTCGCGGAAGCAGCGCACGATCTGATAGTAGCGCTCGAAGCCGCCCACCATCAGCAGCTGCTTGAAGATCTGCGGCGACTGCGGCAGCGCGAAGAACTTGCCGAAATGCGTGCGACTGGGCACGAGGTAGTCGCGCGCACCCTCGGGTGTTGCCTTGGTCAGCATCGGCGTCTCGATGTCGACGAAGCCCTCGTTGTCGAGGAAGTTGCGCATCGCGCGAGTGATGGCGTGCCGCATGCGCAGCCGCTTGTTCATCTCATCACGGCGCAGGTCGATGTAGCGATAACGCAGTCGCACTTCTTCGCTGACCGGCTCATCGAGCTGGAACGGCAGCGGGTCGCAGCGGTTCAGCAACTCCAGTGCGGTGGCGACGATCTCGATGCGCCCGGTACCCAGATGCGCATTGACCGTGCCAGCGGGCCGCGCACGCACCGTGCCGGTGACGCTGATGACGTACTCGTTGCGCAGGCGCTCGGCACCGGCGAACAGTTCGGCCTGCTCCGGATTGAAGACCATCTGCACCAGACCTTCGCGATCGCGCAGATCGACGAAGATCACGCCGCCGTGGTCGCGACGCCGATGGACCCAGCCGGCGACAGTGACAGTCTGGCCGATCAGCAGCTCAGTGACAGAACCACAGTAATGCGTGCGCATGGAGTTATCTGCTACACAAAAGTAAGGGGCGCGGCATGTTACGTACGCTCTCCACCAGGCGCAACCAGCCGCGGCACCCGGGGTGCCAAATCAGGCGAGCGGGCTGCCGGGCGCCGGGCTACCCGCCGCCGCTGCGCGGGCTGGAACGGCCCCGGCCGGCACCGGCGGGGTGACCACGCCGAGCGTGACGATCATCTTCATCGCCGCATCCACCGACATATCGAGTTCGATCACCTGGCTGCGCGGGATCATGAAAATGAAGCCGGAGGTGGGATTGGGCGTGGTGGGCACGAAAACACAGACCTGCTCGGCCCCGGTACGCGCCGAGATCTCCGGCAGGTCCGATGTGGTCTGGAAACCAATGCTCCAGATGCCTTCGCGCGGGTACTGCACCAGCAGCACCTTGTTGAAGGAGCTACCGGAATCGGACAGCAGCGTCTCGGAGAAGCTTTTCACACCCCCGTAGACGGTGCGGACGAAGGGGACACGTTGCAGCATGTCCTCGCCGAAACCGATCAGTGTGCGACCGATGAAGTTGGTGGCCAGAATGCCGGTGAAGAGCACAATCAGCACGGCCGCCACCGCCCCGATTCCCGGGATATGCACATCGAAGAGCACCTCTGGCCGGAGGTATTGCGGCACCAGCAGTACGGCGCGCCCCATTAGATCGAGGATGAAGCGCACCACCACCACCGTGGCAATGATGGGCAGCCAGATCAGCAGACCCGAAACCAGGTAGCGTCGGATTTTTCGCCAGAATGCGGCGCGCGCTGAAGCGACGTTCATTTGTGGCGCGCCGTTGCCTTGCTGCCAGCCGCCCCGCGCCGCGCCGCGGTCTTCACCGGCCGCGGCTTGGCCGCCGACCCGGACCGACCACTGGCTGTCGCTTTCGCTTTGGCTTTCGCCTTTGCCGCTTCACTCTTCACCGCGGCGGCCGACGCTGCCGCATCGGTTTTGACGTCCGGTGCAGCCTTGGCTTCGTCAGCCTCGCCGCTGGCGAGATTACGCTTGCCTTCCTTGTCGGATTTGAAGTCGGTCTCGTACCAGCCGGAGCCCTTGAGACGGAACACCGGCGCGGAAATCAGCCGCTTTAAGCCCGACTTGCCGCAGGCGGGGCACTTCTTCAGCGGTGCATCCGAAATCTTCTGCATGACCTCCGCGTGGTGGCGGCAGGAAGGGCATTCGTACTCGTAGAAAGGCATGGGAATCCTGGACCCGAAAGCAGGTGGCGATTCTAGCGCGACTTTTCGAATGCCAGCACACCGTCGCGCGCCGTCACGTGAATACGGTCGCCCGGGGCGAACTGGCCGCCCAGGATCTGCTGCGAGAGCGGATTCTCGATCTGCTGCTGAATCGCCCGCTTCAGCGGTCGGGCGCCGTAGACCGGATCGAAGCCGGCCTCGCCCAGCAGGTCGCGGGCCCGATCGTCCAGCTCCAGCTGCATATCCCGCTCCAGCAGGCGCCGCCGCAGCATCCCGAGCTGGATGTCCACGATGCGGCGGATCTGCGCGGTGGCCAGCGGGTGGAACACCACGATGTCGTCGATGCGATTGATGAATTCGGGCTTGAACTGCTGCTGCACGACTTCCATCACCGCAGCCTTCATGCGGGTGTAGTTGCCCTCGCCGGCCAGTTCATGGATCGCGCCGGAGCCGAGGTTGCTGGTCATGATGATGACCGTGTTGCGGAAATCGACGGTACGGCCCTGCCCGTCGGTCAGGCGGCCATCGTCCAATACCTGCAGCAGCACATTGAACACATCCGGGTGCGCCTTCTCGACTTCATCGAGCAGGATCACCGAGTACGGGCGGCGACGCACCGCTTCAGTGAGATAGCCGCCCTCTTCGTAGCCGACATAGCCCGGCGGCGCGCCGATCAGCCGCGCCACGGAGTGTTTCTCCATGAACTCGGACATATCGATGCGCACCATCGACTCTTCGGTGTCGAACAGAAATTCCGCCAGCGCCTTGCACAGCTCGGTCTTGCCCACGCCAGTGGGTCCGAGGAAGAGGAATGATCCATTGGGGCGGCGCGGATCCGACAAACCGGCACGCGAGCGACGGATGGCATTGGAAACGATGCGCACGGCTTCGTCCTGACCGACCACGCGCTTATCCAGCGCCTGCTCCATGCGCAGCAGCTTGTCCTTCTCGCCCTCAAGCATCTTGGCGACAGGAATACCGGTCCACTTCGACACCACCTCGGCAATCTCCGCCTCGGTGACACTGTTGCGCACCAACTGGGTTTCCTTCTGCTCGGCCATCTGAGCCTGCGCGAGCTTCTTCTCCAGCTCCGGAATCGTTCCATATTGCAGCTGGGCCATCAGCGTCAGATCGCTGCGCCGGCGTGCACTGTCCAGCTCGAGCTTCTTGCGCTCCAGCTCTTCCTTGATCGTGGCCGCGCCCTGCAGCGTAGCCTTCTCGGACTTCCACACTTCCTCGAGATCGGCATACTCTTTTTCGAGTGCGTGCAGGCTGTCCTCCAACGCCGCCAAGCGCTTGCGCGAGGCGTCATCGTCTTCTTTCTTCAGCGCAACCTGTTCGATCTTCAGCTGGATGATGCGGCGCTCGAGCTTGTCGAGCGACTCGGGCTTGGAGTCGATCTCCATGCGGATCCGCGCTGCCGCCTCATCGATGAGATCAATGGCCTTGTCCGGCAGTTGCCGGTCACTGATGTAGCGATGCGAGAGCGTGGCGGCCGCGACGATGGCCGGATCGGAGATGTCCACGCCATGGTGCACCTCGTAACGCTCCTTCAGGCCGCGCAGGATGGCGATGGTGTCCTCGACCGAGGGCTCGTCGACCAGCACCTTCTGGAAGCGGCGCTCAAGCGCAGCATCCTTTTCGATGTACTTGCGATATTCATCGAGTGTCGTGGCGCCAACGCAGTGCAGCTCACCGCGCGCAAGCGCCGGCTTAAGCATGTTGCCGGCATCCATGGCGCCCTCGGCCTTACCGGCACCGACCATGGTGTGCAACTCATCGATGAAGAGAATGACCTGCCCTTCTTGCTTGGCCAGATCATTGAGCACCGCCTTGAGGCGCTCCTCGAATTCGCCACGGAACTTCGCTCCGGCGATCAGCGCACCCATATCCAACGCCAGGATGCGCTTGCGCTTCAGGCTCTCGGGAACCTCGCCATTGATGATGCGCTGGGCCAGACCCTCGACGATGGCCGTCTTGCCCACACCGGGCTCACCGATCAGGACCGGATTGTTCTTGGTACGCCGCTGCAACACCTGAATGGTGCGGCGGATCTCATCGTCGCGACCAATCACCGGATCGAGCTTGCCGCCGGTCGCACGTGCAGTCAGATCAACGGTGTATTTTTCCAGTGCCTGACGCTGCTCTTCTGCGCCCGAGTGACTGACCTTGTCGCCACCGCGCATCTCATCAATGGCCTTGCTGACGGCCGCCTTCTGGATGCGGCACTTGCGGAAGATTTCCGCCATCGTGCCCTTGTCCTCGAAACACGCCAGAAGGAAAAGTTCGCTGGCGATGTGCGTATCGCCGCGCTGCTGCGCCAGCTTGTCGCAGACGTTGAGCAGCCGCGTCAGATCATTGGAGACATGCACCTCGCCGGGGGTACCTTCCACCTTCGGCAGACGATCGAGCGCAGCCTCCAGCGCTGTGCGCAACGGGCTGACGTCCGCGCCGGCCTTGAGCAGGAGCGGCCTGACGGTGCCACCCTGAGCATCGATCATGGCCAGCAGCACATGCGCCGGTTCGATGAAAGCATGGTCACGACCTAGAGCGAGCGACTGAGCATCACTCAGGTCGGACTGGAAGCGGCTGGTCAGTTTTTCAGGGCGCATGCGGTGGTCTCACGACGTTTTGTTCTTACCCCTAGGTTGGGCGCCAACGCGCCAAATTCAAGCGCGGAATAACCGAAACGCCCCCGGTCACGGCTCCAGCCAGACCAGCGCAGCCATTCGACCGGTGCGGCCATCGCGCCGGAAGGAGTAGAAATCCGCCCGCCGCTCAAACGTGCACAGCCCGCAGTCAACCATTGAACCTATGCCCAGTGCCTGCAGACGACGGCGCGCGAGTTGCGGCAGATCACACTGCCAGCGTCCGGACGCATTGCGCTCGAAGGCCACCGAGGCACCGGCGTCGGCTGCGGCCAGCGCCTGCAGCACCTCCTCGCCGACCTCGAAGTGCGGCTGCGAGATGGCCGGTCCCAGCCACGCCGTGACGGTGCCGGGATCCACACCCATGGCGCCCACCGCCGCCTCGAGTACACCGGCCGCCAGCCCCCGCCAGCCGGCATGCGCCACCGCAATGACCGTGCCACTCCGCTCAGCCAGCAGCACCGGCAGGCAGTCGGCAACCATCACCGTCAGTACCACCCCGGGGGTGCGGCACACCGCCGCATCGGCCACGGGCGGCGTCGCCGGCGGACGCCCTTCCGCAACATGTACGACTGCACCATGCACCTGTTGCAACCACAGCGGGTTGCCCGGCAAGGCGAGTGTGGTGTGCAGCCGCACGCGATTGCGCGCCACCGTATCCGCATCGTCACCGACATGCGTACCGAGATTGAGACTGTCGAACGGTGCCACGCTGTAGCCCCCGCCGCGCAGAGTCATTGCAGAGCGCACGCGCGACGGCACTGACCATGCCGGCCTCAGGATCTCGGCATTCATCGGCGCAGCGCCTCCAGCAGGTGTTCGAAGTCCTCCGGTATGGGCGCCTCAAAGGACAGCTCCTTACCGCTCACCGGATGCGTGAGTTCCAGACGCGCAGCATGCAATGCCTGGCGGTGGAAGGCCTTCAATGCTGCGGCCAACTCCGGTTCCATGTCACGGGTGATTGGCGCACGTCGCTTTCCGTACTCCGGGTCGCCAACCAGCGGATGCCCCAGATGCGTGAGGTGTACGCGGATCTGATGAGTGCGACCGGTCTCGAGCTGCACGCGCAACAACGTGTGCGCAGGAAAACGTTCCGCGATCCGATAGTGGGTACGCGCTGCGCGGCCGTCGCGCCGCACCGTCATACGCGTGCGCTGAGTACGATGCCTCCCGATCGGCTCATCAATGGTGCCGCCCGCCGTCAGGCGGCCGACGCACAATGCCAAATACTCACGGCCGATTTCGCGTGACTGCATAGCGGCCACCAGTCGTGTGTGCACCTCCGGGGTGCGGGCCACCACCATCAGTCCGCTGGTGTCCTTGTCGAGCCGGTGTACCAGGCCGGCACGAGGCACCCGGGCCAGCGCCGGATCCCAAGCCAGCAGGGCATGCTGCAGCGTATGCAGGCGATTGCCGGCACCGGGGTGTACCACCAGACCGGCGGGCTTGTTCAGCACCAGCAGCGAGGCATCGCTGTAGACGATGGTGAGCGGAATGTCCTCCGGGACCAGTCGGTCATCGTGCGCGAATTCGGCTTCGACCCGCACCGGCTCGCCCCCGGCGATACGTGCGCTGGCCAGCGCCGCGCCGCCGGCCACGGTGATGCGCCCGGCACGGAGCCAGCGCTGCAACTGCGAGCGGGAATACTGCGGGAAAGCCAGGGCCAGCGCCTGATCGAGGCGCAGGCCGGCGGCCTCGGCGGGCAAGGCCCCCTCTACGGTCTGGAACTTGTCAGCCATGCAGTCGGTCGGAGGAAGGCGGCGGGGATTCGCTATAATGGCACTTTGCCACAAGGTTACACCGTGCAGTTCAAGTCCGGCTCCACATACCTGCGCCTAGCCGGCGCGGTGCTGATCGTCGCACTGGCCGGCCTGTCCGGCTGCAAGACGCGCAGCGGAAGCGAAGTGGCCAGTCAGCCCGCCGAGAAGATGTACACCAACGCCCGCAAGGCGCTGGACAACAATGACTATGAATTATCGACCCGGCTGTACGAAGGATTGACCGCACGCTACCCGTTCTCGCCGCAGGCGCGGCAGGCACGGCTGGATCTGATCTACCTCTACTACCGCCGCGACGAGAAGGAAACCGCGCTGGACGCCGCCGAGCAGTTCCTGCGTGAGAATCCGACCCATCCGCGTTGTGACTACGCCTGGTACATGAAGGGCATGATCAATTTCGAGCGTGTGCCCTACAAGCTCGAGACCTGGCTGGGCGTGGACATGTCACGCCGCCCGCCCAACGACATCATGGCGGCGGTCACCGCATTCAGCACGGTGGTGTCGCGCTACCCGAAGAGCGAATACGCCCACGACGCGCAGCGACGCATGATCTACCTGCGCAATCGGCTGGCGGAATTCGAGATCAATGTCGCGCGCTACTACATGCGGCGCGGCGCCTACCTCGCCGCTGCGCAACGGTCGCAGCGAACCATCGAGCAGTACGACGGAGCCCCCGCTGTACGCGAGGCGCTGGAAGTGTTGATCGACGCCTATGATCATCTGGGCCTGACGGATCTCAAGGCCCGTGTCGAAAAGGTCTATGTGACCAACTACCCCGAGGCCAAAGCCATCGTCTCAAAGCGCGAGTGGTGGCACTTCTGGGGCGCATCTTCCGCGCGCCAGTAAGACTCAGGGAGTTCATCCGGGTCGCCGCACGGGCACCCGCGGGTTTCAGCGTCGGTATCCGCTGGTAATCGGGTAGCGCCAGTCGCGACCAAAGGCGCGCCGGCTGACACGCACGCCCGGCGGCGCCTGTCGGCGCTTGTACTCGTTCCGCTGCACCATGTTCAGCACGCGCGTCACGGTCGTGCGATCAAAGCCCCGCGCGACGATTTCATCCACTGAAAGATCTTCCTCGATGAATGCCTCGAGGATGGGATCCAGCACCTCATAGGGGGGCAGCGAGTCCGTGTCCTTCTGGTCCGGACGCAACTCCGCCGACGGCGCGCGTTCAATGACACGCGCCGGAATCACTAGCGCGAGGCTGTTGCGATAATTTGCGAGTCGATAGACCAGCTGCTTGTTGCAGTCCTTGATGGGCGCGAAGCCGCCGGCCATGTCGCCGTACAACGTCGCGTAACCCACAGCCATCTCGCTCTTGTTGCCGGTGGTGAGCAACATACGCCCGGTCTTGTTGGAAATCGCCATGAGCAGCAGACCGCGGCAACGCGCCTGCATGTTTTCTTCGGTGGCATCCGCGGCGCGGCCGGCGAACTCGTCCTTCAGCGCCGCCAGCGTAGCCTCGAACATGCCTTCGATGGAAATGGAGCTAAAACTCACGCCCAGCAAGCGCGCCTGCTCCGCGGCATCTTCGCGGCTCATGTCCGAGGTGTAACGCGACGGCATCATCACCGCCTGCACACGCTCGGCACCCAGCGCATCCACCGCAATAGCCAGCGTGAGCGCCGAATCGACGCCGCCGGACAGACCGATGACCACACCGGGAAAGCGATGCTTGCTGACATAGTCACGGACACCCAGCACCAGCGTCTGATACACGCTGGCTACATCGGCCAGCTCGGCGGCCAAATCGCCGCGCAGCGGTTCGACGCGGCCGGACTCGCGCATGAAGTGCGCCATCCACGTGCCCTCATGGTGCGAAGGGGCACGCATCACCACCTCGCCACGCGCGTCCATGACGAAAGAGTTCCCGTCGAAGACCAGCTCATCCTGGCCACCCACGAGATTCACGTAGGCTGCGGGCAGACCCGCATCGAGCACGCGCGCCGCCATGACACGCTCACGTTCGCGCTGCTTGTGCAGTTCGTAGGGTGAGGCATTACAGACCAGCAGCAGTTCCGCACCCGCCGCACGGGCTGCACGCGCCGGCTCGGGTTCCCAGGCGTCTTCGCAGATCAGTAGACCGAGGCGGAAGCCGCGGTACTCGACCACGGTGGCTTCAGTGCCGCTGCGGAAGTAGCGCTTTTCGTCAAAGACACGATAGTTCGGCAGACACTGCTTGCGATGCTTGGCCAGCAGGCGGCCGTCATGGAAGAACGCCGCCGTGTTGTAGATTTGGTCGCCGTCGTATTCGGGATAACCGACGTACAGCGCGATGCCGTGGCTGGCGGCTGCGACCTCGGCCAGCGCCTGTTCGATCTGCGTGCGCAGACCGCGATGGAACAGCAGATCTTCGGGCGGATAGCCCGACAGCGTGAGTTCAGGAAAAACCGCGAGGTCGGCGTGCAACTCATCGCGCGCACGACGGGCTTCAGAAACGACGCGGGCGGCATTGCCGCCCACGTCACCGACCAGCAGGTCCAGCTGTGCGAGCGCGACGTGCAGTTGCGCGGACTGGCTCAATGGAGACTGCCCCGCGTCGCCGCGAACGCCGCGCCGCCGCTCAGCGGCGCGACTTCTTCGCGGTGCGCGTCGGCTTCCGGGTCACCTTGCGCGACTTGGAAGCGGACTTCTTCACCGGCGCCGGACGCTTGGCCGAGCTCTTGCTCTTGCTCTTGGCCTGCACCTTGACCTTGGCCTTGACCTTGGCCTTAGCCTTGCTCTTAGCGCCCGAAGACTTCTTCGACTTCGGTGCAGCCTTGGCCGCCGGCTTCGCAGCGGACTTGGCGGCCGCCGCCTTGCCCTTGGACGAGCCACGACGCTTGGTCAGCAGATCCAGCATCGCGCCACCGAGTTCAGCCGGCGAACGCACAGTGCGCACGCCCGCCGCTTCCAGCGCGCGGTACTTGTCAGCTGCCGTGCCCTTGCCGCCGGCGATGACCGCGCCGGCATGGCCCATGCGCTTGCCCGGAGGCGCCGTGACGCCGGCGATGTAGGCGACGACAGGCTTGGTGACGAACTTGCGGATGTGCTCGGCAGCAGCTTCTTCGTCGCTGCCACCGATTTCGCCGACCATGATGATGCCTTCAGTCTGAGGATCGCGCTCGAAGAGCTCGATCACGTCGATGAAGTTCATGCCACGCACCGGATCACCGCCGATGCCGACGCAGGTGCTCTGCCCCAGGCCGTTGTTGGTGGTCTGGAACACGGTTTCATAGGTCAGCGTGCCGGAACGCGACACAACGCCGATGCAACCCTTCTTGTGGATGAAGCCCGGCATGATGCCGATCTTGCATTCGCCCGGCGTGATGATGCCAGGGCAGTTCGGGCCGATGAGGCGCGTGCCGCTGCCGGCCAGCGCTGCCTTGACGCGCACCATGTCATTGACGGGCACGCCTTCGGTGATGCAGACCACCAGCTCGAGACCGGCGTCAGCCGCTTCGAGGATGGCGTCGGCTGCGAAGGGCGCCGGCACGTAGATCATGCTGGCGGTGGCGCCAGTTTCCTTGACCGCTTCGCGCACGGTGTTGAACACCGGACGGCCCAGGTGCTGCTTGCCGCCATGGCCCGGCGTAACGCCGGCCACGAGCTGCGTACCGTAGGCGATGCACTGCTCGGAGTGGAAAGTACCCTGCTTGCCAGTGAAACCCTGGCAGATCAGCTTGGTTCGTTTGTTGACCAGAATGCTCATGATTGTGTTGTCCGTTTAGCTCTTACTTGGCAGAGGCGGCGGCCACGACTTTCTTCGCGGCGTCGGTCAGGCCTTCGGCAGGAATCAGGGCCAGGCCACTGTCCTTGAGCATCTTCCGGGCCTGCTCAGCGTTCGTGCCTTCGAGACGCACCACCACCGGCACCTTGACGCCCACCTTCTGGAAGGCCGTGATGACTGCCTGTGCCACGGTGTCGCAACGGACGATGCCGCCGAACACATTGACGAGGATGGCCTTGACGCTCGGGTTGGAGAGAATCAGGTCAAACGCGGCGATACCGCGCTCGACGGTGACACCGCCACCGACGTCGAGGAAGTTTGCCGGCTGTCCGCCGTGCAGCTTGATGACGTCCATCGTCGCCATGGCGAGGCCTGCGCCGTTCACCATGCAGGCGATGTTGCCATCGAGCGAAACGTAGTTGAGATCGTTGTCGCTGGCACGCAGCTCGGCCGGATCTTCCTGGCCGCGATCGCGATAGGCCGCCATGTCCTTCTGACGGAACATCGCGTTGGCCTCGATATCCAGCTTGCAGTCCAGTGCGACGAGGTTGCCCTCACCGGTGACGATCAGCGGGTTGATCTCGATTAGGCTCGCGTCCTTGTCCATGTACAGCTGGTACAGGGCGCGCACGATGGATTCAAACTGCTTGCGCTGCGCGTCATTCAGTCCCAGCGCGAAGCCGAGCTGACGGCACTGGTAAGACTGCAGGCCGGTGGCCGGATGAACGAGCACCGAGAGAATCTTCTCGGGGGTCTCTTCGGCCACGGTCTCGATGTCCATGCCACCTTCAGTGGAGGCCACCACCGCAATGCGACCACGCTCGCGGTTCAGGGTGAGGCTGAGATAGATCTCACGTGCGATGGCCGAACCGGTCTCGACGTAAACCTTCTCGATGGGCAGACCGCCGGCACCCGTCTGCTTGGTGACCAGACGCTGGCCCAGCATGCCTTCAGCTGCTGCGCGCACTGCTGCGCCATCGCGCGCCAGCTTGACGCCGCCGGCCTTGCCGCGACCGCCCGCGTGCACCTGTGCCTTAACTACCCAGACGCTGCCGCCCAGCGACTGCGCGGCGGCTTCAGCCTCCGCACCGCTGTTGGCAACAATTCCTTTCGGAACCGGAACACCGTAGCTGGCCAGCACCTGCTTGGCTTGATATTCGTGAAGATTCATCCAGTACTCACTTGGCTATTGTCCGAGCCGGCAATTGTCGCGGAATCAGGCGCCCGGCGCTACATTTTTGACACCCCTCTCGCCCATGGAGCACCGAACCGGGGCGGTCCGGCCTAAGGAAATACCCCAACCGGACGTCGCGAGCCGGGCGAGGTCGTGGATTTTTGACAAAAACGGAGCAGGAACAGCGATTGGCCCACCCCGTTGGTGCGCACTACGGTATCCGCGCCGCTGCCATCACAGCGCAACCACCACACACCGAGGGAGCCGGGCACATGAAATCCGCACAAACGGGCTTTACGCTGATCGAACTGATGATCGTTGTGGCCATCGTCGGCACGCTGGCACTGCTGGCCATACCGGCCTACTCCGATTTCACGACGCGGGCGCAGGTCAGCGAAGCGCTGAATCTGGCGGGCGTGGCAAAAACCGCAATCGTCGAGAGCTACACCAGCAGCGGCACGTGGCCCACCGATAACGTCGCTGCGGGGCTCGGCAGCTCGAGCGACATCAAGGGCAAGTACGTGGACTCAGTTGCGGTAGCGAGCAATCAGATTACGGTCACCTTTCGCGCCGCCGCGCCTGCCGCAGCAGGCATCCAAGGCAAAACACTGCTGCTGACGGCGGGCACCAGCAGCAATGGCGATGTCTCCTGGCAATGCGGCAGCAAGAGCATGCCCATCGCCATCAGCACCGGTGGTGCCACTGCATTTTCGGCCAGTGACGGCGGCGGCACGGTCGCGCAAAAGTATCGTCCGTCCGAGTGCCGCGGCTGAAGCGGGTGTGGCGGATGGGCACCCCAGCGCCAGCGCCAGACATGCTGCCAGTGCGGCGGCTAGTGAATTTGGGCTCCCTTTCATGGATCTCGATGCGCTGGCGGTCGATCCCGAGATCATTCGCTTGGTGCCCACCAAGCTGCTTGCCAAGCACCGTGTGCTACCCCTGTTCAAGCGCGGCAAACATCTGTTCATCGGAATCAACGACCCAACGGCTCAACACGGCATCGACGAGATCAAGTTCCAAACCGGCCTTTTCGTCGAGCCGATCATCGTCGAAGACGACAAGCTGCAGGCAAGGCTCGACAGGATCCTTGAAGCCACTGACAACACGCTGGCTGAACTCATCGGCGAGGACAGCCGCATGGCCTCAGAGGCCAAGGAGTCAGCCCGTGCGGAGGCGAGCGCCGCCGATCAAGTGCGGCGCGATGATACGGAGGACGCGCCAGTCGTCCGCTTCGTTAGCAAAGTTCTGCAGGATGCGATCCGCCGCGGTGCGTCTGACATTCACTTCGAACCCTTCGAGCAACGGTATCGCGTGCGGCTACGCGTTGATGGCGTGCTGCGCGAACTCGCACGGCCGCCGGTGGCGCTGGCCAGCAGGATTTCCGCACGTCTGAAGGTGCTCGCGCGTCTGGACATTGCCGAGCGCCGGGTGCCGCAGGATGGTCGAATGAAGATGCGTCTCTCCGGCACGCGTGCCATCGATCTTCGCGTCAGCAGTTGTCCGACGTTGTTCGGCGAAAAAATTGTACTGCGCATCCTGGATCCTTCCGTGGCTCAGCTCGGCATTGACGCGCTGGGTTATGAGCCACACCAGAAAGCGATCTACCTTAGGAATCTGGCTCGTCCGCAGGGCATGATCCTGGTGACCGGTCCAACGGGCAGCGGCAAGACGGTGTCGCTGTACACCGGCCTGAGTATCCTCAATACCGTCGACAGCAACATCTCGACGGTCGAGGATCCAGTCGAGATCAATCTGCCGGGCGTCAATCAGGTCAACGTTAACAACCGCGTCGGCCTCACTTTCGCCGCCGCACTGCGTGCCTTCCTGCGTCAGGATCCCGATGTGGTGATGGTGGGCGAGATCCGTGATCTGGAGACTGCCGAGATCGCTATGAAGGCGGCCGAGACCGGACATCTGGTGCTCTCAACACTGCACACCAACGACGCCCCGCAGACCCTGACACGACTCATCGACATGGGGGTCAAGCCATTTTCGATCGCCACCTCGGTCAGCCTGATTATCGCGCAACGCTTGGCCCGACGCCTGTGCGCGGCATGCAAACAGCCGCTGGAGGTGCCCAACGATGCGCTGCTCCGGGAAGGTTTCCAAGCGACTGATCTGTCAACCCTGCACATCTATGGCCCGCGGGGCTGCGCGCACTGCGTCGAAGGCTACAAAGGCCGCGTAGGCATCTACCAAGTGATGCCGGTCACGGAAGCGATCGGCCGGATCATCATGTCAGGCGGCCATGCGCTGGACATCGCGGCGCAGACACGTCACGAAGGTGTCTGGGATCTGCGCCGTGCGGGCCTCGAGAAGGTGAAAGCGGGACTCACCAGCCTCAGTGAAATCAACAGCGTGACCGTCGACTAAGCGCATGGCCCAGACTAGTGCCGCAAAACTTCCGGCCACGCGCGACACGCTCTTTCGCTGGGAAGGTGTTAATAGAAAGGGGCATCCGGTCACTGGCCGCTCCCGCGCTCGCAGCGAATCGGCACTCCGCATTGAACTGCGCCGCCGCGGCGTTGCGACCACCCGCATCCGGAGGCACAGCGGCCACAACACGCGCGGCGGAATCAGATCCGGCGACATCGCCCTCTTCTGCCGACAGCTGGCCACCCTACTGGCCGCCGGCATCCCGCTGGTACAGGGCCTAGAGATCATCGGCGCGGGCCGAGGAAAGCCCACACTTCAGATGCTGATCGGTGAGCTCAAAGCAGACGTCGAGTCCGGCAGTACGCTGCATGAGGCGCTTGCCCGGCACCCGCAGCATTTCGACGAGCTGGCCGTCAGCCTCATCAAGGCCGGCGAACAGGCCGGAGCACTCGACACGCTGCTCGACAAACTCGCCACCCACAAAGAAAGGATCGAGGCCATCCGGAAGAAGGTCCGGAAGGCGCTGTTCTACCCGGCCGCGGTGTTGGTGGTGGCACTCATCGTGTCCACCATCCTGCTGATCTTCGTGATCCCGCAGTTCGAAGAACTATTCAGCGGTCTGGGTGCCGATTTGCCGGTTTTCACCCGTCAGATCATCGACCTCTCTCGCTTCGTGCAGAGGCAAGGCTGGATGCTGGCACTGATCACCCTCAGCGGCAGCTATGCACTCGTGCACTGCAAGAATCGCTCGAGGCGCATGCGTCAGGTTTTGGACCGAATGGCGCTCAGGGTACCGGTGATCGGGCCGATATTGGCGAAGGCGGCCATCGCGCGGTTTGCAGGCACACTCTCAACGCTGTTTTCAGCCGGGGTACCGCTGGTCGAAGCGCTGGCGTCGGTGGCCGGTGCCACCGGAAACATGGTTTATCAAGCCGCTGTGCTTAAAATGCGTGATGAGGTCGCAACCGGCCAGAGGCTGCAAAATGCGCTGGAGAACGCCCGCTTGTTCCCGGACATGATCGTGCAGATGATTTCCGTGGGCGAGGAGTCCGGTTCGCTGGATACTCTGTCCGGCAAGGTCGCGCGGTTCTACGAGGAGGATGTGGACAATGCAGTCGACAATCTCGCCAGCCTGCTCGAGCCACTGATCATGGTCATACTCAGCCTGCTGGTGGGCGGCTTGGTGATTGCCATGTACCTGCCCATATTCAAGCTGGGCGCCCTGGTCTGAGGACTGACGATGCCAACACTCACACTGCTCGAACACTCGCCGACTCTTCTGACGGCTGTCGTATTCGTAATCGGGCTGGTGGTGGGCAGCTTCCTCAATGTGGTGATCCATCGGCTGCCCAAGATGCTGGAGCGTCAATGGCGTGAGCAGTGTGAGGAATTGACCGTCACCGAACTTGCCGATAGCGCATCAGCCGCTCCGGAAGCGCCGTTCAATCTTGTCAGGCCGCGCTCTGCGTGCCCGCTCTGTCATGCGCCGATTGCCGCACGTCACAACATCCCCTTGCTTGCATGGCTATGGCTGCGCGGCCGCTGCGCCCATTGCCATGGCCGCATCAGCCTGCGCTATCCGCTGGTGGAACTGTTGACGGGTCTGCTCTCAGCGCTGGTCGCCTGGCGGTTTGGCTACAGCATCACCCTGCTCTACGCGCTGGTGATCACCTGGTATCTGGTGGCGATGGCGACGATTGATCTCCAACATCTGCTGCTGCCGGATATCCTCACGCTGCCATTGATGTGGGGCGGCCTTCTGGCCAGTCTGTGGGCAGTGCCTGCAACGGGCCAGTACCTGCCGGTCGAGCCGAGGGCAGCACTGCTCGGCGCGATCACCGGCTACCTTTTGTTGTGGACGGTGTACCAGCTGTTCAGACTCACCACCGGCAAGGAAGGCATGGGCTACGGCGATTTCAAGCTGCTGGCGGCACTGGGCGCCTGGATGGGCTGGAAGATGCTGCTGCCCATCGTGCTGCTCTCAGCGCTGGCCGGGGCACTGGTCGGCATCGCAATGATTGTGCTCAAACGCCGTAGCCTGACCCATCCGATCCCCTTCGGTCCGTTTCTGGCAGCCGCCGGATTCATGGTCATGGTCTGGGGGCCGGAGGCGGTCACGGTCTATCTGGGCCTGTTCAGCATCGCATGACGACTCCAGCTAAAGGACCGGCGCTGCAACGGCGCTGGGTGCTGGGACTCACCGGTGGAATCGCCTCCGGCAAGAGTACGGTGGCCGCGCTTTTTGCGCGGCTGGGCATACCAGTCATCGACCTCGATCAAGTGGCGCGGGAAGTCGTGGCGCCCGGCGCACCGCTGCTGCAGGAGATATTCCAGCGCTTCGGGTCGGATCTGCGGCTGGCCGATGGCCAGCTCGATCGCCGCGCCCTGCGCGCGCGGATGTTCCACGATGCCGGACTGCGACGCCAACTCGAAGAATTGCTGCATCCCGCGGTCCGGGCGCACACCGAGCAGTGGCTGGCCGCCGCGCCCGGCCCCTACCAGATCGTCGTCAACCCGCTGCTGGTCGAGAAAAACGCCGGCGACCGGTATGACCGGATACTGGTCGTGGACTGCGATCCGGCGCAGCAACGGGCGCGGCTTGCGGCCCGGGACGCCGCCAATGACTCACAGATTGACGCAATTCTCGCCGCTCAAGCCTCGCGGGCCGAGCGGCTGACCGTGGCCGACGATGTGCTGGTCAACGATGCCGATCTGGCCGCGCTGGAGGCCCGGGTCGGGAAACTTCACGCCATGTACTTGGGTCTGGCGCAAAGCTCAAGCACAATAGCGGGATGACCGGAGCGGCCGACAAGAGCAGGACATACGGGGAGAGCGTGTTCGAGCAGCCTTTGTCCGAGCGGCTGCGGATCTTCCTGCGACTCGACTTCCTGTACTCCCAGGCGGTCCATCACAATCAGACCGGCAGCGCGATGGGCGCCCGTGCCGCCGTTGCCAGCCTGCTCGACATCATTGCCGTCACGCAGCGCGGTGACGTCCGCGCAGACGTCCTGAAAGAACTGGAACGGAATCTGGGCGTCCTCAACGAATATCAGAACCGCCCCGGCATCGACCTGACGAAACTGCGCGGTGTGATCTCCAATCTCGTGCGGCTGCGCGACGAACTGGCAAACCTCAGCAGCAATTGGCTGCAACCACTGCGCGAGTCTGAATTCCTCGCTGCGATCAAACATCGCTCTGCGATTCCCGGTGGCACTTGCGAATTCGACCTGCACGATTACAGCTTCTGGCTGAGTGAGCCGGATGAATCACGGATGGCAACCTTCGCCAACTGGCTCGGCATGGTACGACCGCTGTGTGATGCCATTGCAGAGTTGCTGTGGCTATTGCGACAGAATGGTCGCGCGCGGTCCGAGGTGGCGCACGGCGGCGTGTTCAACGTGAACTTCGATCGCGAAACGCCGCTGCAGCTGTTGCGCATCAAACTGCCGATGGGCTGCGGACTGTATCCGGAAGTCAGCGGCACACACTACCGCTGCAGCATGCGCTTCATGGAATGGAGCAATGTTGGCCAGCGACCCAAGCAGACTGAAACCGACGTGCCCTTTACGCTGATCTGCTGCAGCTGATCTGCAGCGCATTAACCCGATGAATCTTCCCAGTGTTGCCTGCCCGACCTGCAGCCGCAGGATCGAGTGGAGCGAGGCCGAAGTGCATCGTCCGTTCTGCAGCGACCGCTGCCGGCTGATCGACCTTGGCGCTTGGTTCAGCGAAGAGCGCGCGCTGCCCGCTGAACCCGTGGATCCGCTCTCAGCGCAGCTTGATCTTCCCGCCGCCGGGAATGCCGCCACCGGCAACATCCGGCACAACGATTCTTGAGGCCGCTTCGCGGCGGTATTCACGCGCTTCCTCAATCGCCTGCTCCAGCGCAGCGTGCATCGCTGCCGGGAACTTCGTGATGGCCTCATCGAGAGTCTGTGCGTCGATGTCGAACGCCAGCGGCAAAACACCACCCGGGGTCAGCAACTGCGTCTGACCGGAGAAGATCGTTGCACGGCTGGTGTCGTGGGCGCCGTCTGCAGTGACCGGCAGCAGACGCCGAAGGGAGCCCGCCTTGCGGTCTGTGAAGACCTCTTCGCGATACAGTGCGTTGCGGTCGAGCTGAGCGTCCGGGAGACCCATTTCCTGCGCCATGATGCCATCACCCTGTTGAATTTCAGGCTTTCATTGTACCGGTGCCCGCTCCATCCAGCAGGCATTTGACGATGGGATCATCGGCGGGGAGCAACGGCACCGAACCGAGTTCTGTCGGGGCCAGCCAGCGCAGCGCCTGCCCCTCGCGACCCGTGGGGTTGCCGGCATGCTGCGAGATGTTCCAGACATGCAGCCGAACGAGGCGTTCCGGATAGCGGTGTTCCAGTTGCATCAGCGGCGTGCAGTCGCGAGGCAGCACCTCGATCCCCAACTCTTCGTGCAGTTCACGCACCAGACACTGCACCTGGCTCTCGCCGGGCTCGAGTTTGCCGCCGGGGAATTCCCAGAAACCGGCCAGAGGCTTACCGATTGGTCGCTGTGTGACAAGTACGCGGCCAGCGCCGTCATGGAGCACGGCCGCAACCACTTCCAGCGCCGGCGTATCAGTCCTCAGCAAGCGTGCCGTGGCAGTGCTTGAATTTGCGGCCCGAGCCACAGGGGCAAGGCTCATTGCGACCGACCTTGCGGTCACCCCGCACGAAGGTCGACTCCGCGGCAATTTCCGCCAGAGGATTTCGCCGCAACGGCACACCTGCCGACTGCGCCGCGGCGCCAGGCGCGCGCTGCGGAGCACGCTCGGTAACCGGGCGCTCCACATCACTCTGGCCGCTGTCACCCTGCGACTCAAGGGCTGACAGTGCCTCGGCGTGTTGCGCCTGCAACTGATGCATCAAACGCTCGCGCCGCTCGGCCTCTTCGCGTTCGACCTGCTCCTGGGTCCGCAATTCGACGCGCGCCAGCGCAGACACCACTTCGAACTTCACACGCTCAAGCAGCGCGGAGAACATCTCAAAGGCCTCGCGCTTGTACTCGTAGCGGTAGTCCTTCTGCGCATAGCCGCGCAGATGAATGCCCTGACGCAGGTAGTCCATGGCCGCCAGATGGTCGCGCCATTGATGATCGAGGGTGGAGAGCAGGAGCTGTCGCTCCACCTGACGCATGACGGGAACACCGTAGCGCTGCACCCGCTCGTCGTAGTTCGCCAGCACAGCTTCGAGTACGCGTTCGCGGAACGCCTGCTCCTCAAGCTCCGGCTCTGCTGTCATCCACTCCTGCAACGGCAGGTCGAGCGCGAAATCGCGCTGCAGCGCGCTGCGCAGGCCCTGCAGATCCCAGTCGGCCGGCAGCGCATGGGCGACGATGTGATTGTCGAGCAGACTCTTGATGGCGTCGCCGAACATCCCGCGGATGGGACCACTGAGATCTTCCGTGCCGAGGATCTCGGTGCGCTGGCTGTAGATGACCTTGCGCTGGTCATTGGCCACGTCGTCGAAGGTGAGCAGCTGCTTGCGAATGTCGAAGTTGTGCGATTCGACCTTGCGCTGTGCCTTCTCGATTTGACGCGACAGCATGCCGCTCTCGATGACCTCGCCTTCCTTCATGCCAGCCATCTGCAGCAGGCGCTTGGTACGCGCCGGATCGCCGAAGATGCGCATCAGGGTGTCTTCCATCGACAGATAGAAGCGGCTTGAGCCCGGATCACCCTGGCGTCCCGAGCGGCCACGCAACTGGTTGTCGATACGCCGCGACTCGTGACGCTCAGTGCCGATGATGTGTAAGCCGCCAGCGGCCAGCACCTGATCATGGCGCTGCTGCCATGCAGTGCGCGCCGCTGCGCGCGCGGCATCGTCGGCGGCTTCACCGAGACCATGCAATTCGACTTCGAGATTACCGCCTAGGACGATGTCGGTGCCGCGACCGGCCATGTTGGTAGCGATGGTGACCGCACCCGGTCGGCCCGCCTGCGCAACGATGTGGGCCTCGCGCTCATGCTGCTTGGCATTCAGCACTTCATGAGGAATGTTCGCTGAACGCAACATGCCGGCCAGCAGCTCGGAGGTCTCAATGGACGTGGTACCCACCAGCACCGGCTGCGAGCGCTCCACGCAGTCGCGGATGTCGGCCAGAATGGCGTCAAACTTGTCTTTCTGCGTGAGGTAGACGAAATCCGCGCTGTCCTTGCGGACCATGGGCCGATGCGTCGGAATCACGACCACTTCCAGCCCGTAGATCTGCAGGAATTCCGGCGCCTCGGTGTCCGCCGTACCGGTCATGCCCGAGAGCTTGCGGTAGATGCGAAAATAATTCTGGAAGGTGATCGAGGCGACCGTCTGGTTTTCCTCGCGAACGCGCACGCGCTCCTTGGCCTCGACAGCCTGATGCAGGCCCTCAGACCAGCGCCGGCCGATCATCGTGCGTCCGGTGAATTCGTCGACAATGATCACTTCGCCGTTGCGCACGATGTACTCGACATCACGCTTGTACAGCGCATGCGCACGCAGGGCCGCGTTGAGGTGATGCATCAGGCGGATGTTGGCGGCGTCGTACAGGCTCTCGCCCTCGCGCAGCAACCCGGCTTCGGCCATCAACTGCTCGACGCGCTCGTGGCCCGCCTCAGTGATATGCACCTGCTTGCCCTTCTCGTCGACCGAGTAGTCGCCCGGACCATCCTCTTCCTTCTGGCGGGACAGCTGCGGTACCAGCGCATCGATACGCTCGTAGATCTCGGTGCCGCCTTCAGCCGGACCCGAGATGATCAGCGGTGTGCGCGCTTCATCAATCAGGATTGAATCGACTTCGTCGACGATGGCGTAGGCCAGCGGCCGCTGCACCCGGTCCTCCAGACGGAAGGCCAGGTTGTCACGCAGATAGTCGAAGCCGAATTCGTTATTCGTGCCGTAGGTGATGTCGCACTGATAGGCGGCCTGCTTCTCGCGCGTCTCTTGCTGGCTGCGGATCACACCCACGGTGAGACCGAGGAAGCGATACACCGGCGCCATCCAGTCCGCGTCGCGCTGCGCCAGATATTCGTTGACCGTCACCACGTGCACGCCCTCGCCGGGCAGTGCGTTGAGGTAGGCGGCCAGCGTTGCCACCAGCGTCTTACCCTCACCGGTGCGCATCTCGGCGATGCGCCCGTCATTCAGTACCGCGCCGCCGATCAGCTGCACGTCGAAGTGACGCATGCCGAGGGTGCGCCGCGCTGCTTCGCGCACTGCGGCGAACGCTGCAGGCAACAACTGCTCCAGCGTGGTGCCGGACTTCAGCTGAGCGCGAAACTCTTCAGTCTTGGCGCGCAGCGCATCATCCGACAGCGCCTTGAATGATTCCTCGAGCGCGGCTGCGGCGCGCACATAGCGGTTGTAACCGCGCACCAGCCGCTCGTTGCGACTGCCGAACACCCGGGTCAACGCCTTGAACACAGCCGCTCCTCATGAATACGGAAACCTGCGGTATCTGGCACCTAGAGCCAGTCTGGCGGGTTCCCAAACTGTTTATTGTAGGGATGGCGAGCCGGATCGCGCCAATGATTCAGCGGCTCGCCGCACGCGGCGGTGAGCAAAGCTCAACGCCCAATGTAATTCATCGGGTTGACGGCGACGGAGTTCCTGAGAACTTCGAAGTGGACGTGCGTGCCGGTGGAACGCCCCGTGGACCCGACCACCGCGATGGGCTGGCCACGCTGCACGATATCCCCGGCGTTAACCAGTGCACGCGAATTGTGTGCATAGCGGGTCACCAGACCATCGCCGTGCGCCACTTCCACCAGAATACCGAAGCCGTCCCGCACGCCGGACCAAGTCACCACGCCCGTGGCAACAGCCATCACCGATGCGCCGGCGGAAGCAGCGAAGTCGACACCTTTATGAAAGGCTTCTTCACCGTTGAAAGGATCCATTCGCTCGCCGAAAGCTGACGAAACATAGCCCTCGCTGACAGGGCGACCGGCCGGCATGATGTTGGCGCTCAACTGCTTGCCAAGCAGGACGGTCTCGAGGGCGGCCAGTTGGGCGCCGCGGAAGTCGACCAGACGCTGCAGCCCGGACAGGTGTCCGTCGATTTCCGACAGATCAGCGCTGCGACCCGCACCCGCCTCTTCCGGACCGCCTCGCGGCGGGTCGGCATCGAAGTTGAATTCGTTGCTTTTAATATTGGCCAGCTGGGCCAGACGCTTGCCCAATGCATTGAGACGCACCAAGTTGGCGCTCAACGTCCCCAGACGCAGCGCCAGGGCATCGACACGATCCTGCAGCGAGGCCTTGGACATTTCCGCGCCGGCCTGCTGTGCATTGAAGTCCGGGGCCAGACGAGCAATCCACGCCCGGTCGGCACGCACGGCGCCAACGCACGAACCGATCCAGAATACGCCGCCGAGCAGCACCAGCACGACACTGACGCACACCGCCAAGGTCAGCGGATGCGTAAGATGCAGGTGCCGCGCCTTGCCGTCGCGACGTGTGACGAAGATCAGGTTCATGGTAGCCTTCCACTATGCCGAACAAGCCCAGCCGTGACAAGCCAACGGCCAGAACCCCGCCGGGGCGCACCACCCGCTCCCGTGCCGGCGCCAAGCCCGTGTCACAGGCGCTTGATCTGCTGTTGCAGCGCCAGCCGGCGCTGGCGGATCGCGCGGGACAAGATCATGAAAAACAAAGACTTATGGAAAATGTTCGGGCCGCTTTACCCCCCGAACTGGCCCCCCATGTCCGATCGGCCAGCCTGCAGCGGACCGAGCTGCTGATCACGGCCGACGGGGCGGTCTGGAGCGGCCGGCTCCGCTATGCGCTGGCCGCGGTGCTGCCGGAATTACAGAAGCAATGGCCGGATATTGGCCGGATCACCCTGCGAGTGGGCAAGGGCTGAGTTCGCCGCCCGATTGAGCGGCCGACGCGCGGATCAGCCGTTGGCAACCGCTAGGGGCGGTACGTGCACATAGGCGATCGGGGCGTGTTCCGGGCGTTCGAAGACCACTTCTTCCCAGGCGGTGGGATCAGCCAGCAGCGTGCGGAGCAGCCGGTTGTTGAGACCGTGACCTGACTTGTGGCCCGAGAACTCGCCAATCAGGCTGTGCCCGAGCAGGTAGAGATCGCCGATGGCATCAAGGATCTTGTGCTTCACGAACTCGTCTTCGTAGCGCAGACCGTCCTCATTCATGACGCCCTTGTCGTCCAGAACGATGGCGTTATCAAGCGTTCCGCCCAAGGCCAGATTGTGGGCGCGAAGCGTTTCGATGTCGCGCATGAAACCGAAAGTCCTTGCCCGGCTGATCTCCCGGAGGAAGGTTGTGGTCGAAAAATCCATCGAGGCGCGCTGCAGGTGACGCCGGAATAGCGGGTGGTCGAATTCGATCTCGAAGTTGACCTTGAAGCCCTCGAAGACGTCGAACTGCGCCCACTTGTCACCGTCCGTGACACGTACGGGCTTTTTAACGCGAATGAATTTCTTTGGTTTGGCCAGCTCTTCAATGCCGGCCGACTGCAGCAGGAACACAAAAGGTCCCGCGCTGCCGTCCATGATTGGTACTTCGGGAGCATCAAGCTCCACGATGGCGTTGTCGATGCCCAGACCCGCAAACGCTGAGAGCAGATGCTCGATGGTGGCAACTCGCACGCCGCCCTCGACCAGTGTGGTTCCGAGCGTGGTCTCGCCCACCAGTTCGGCACGCGCCGCGATTTGCATTGGCGGATTGAGGTCCGTGCGGACGAAAACGATTCCGGTATCAGCCGCTGCAGGCCTGACTGTCATCAGTACCTTGCGACCGGAGTGCAGCCCTACGCCGGAGGCGCGAAGGGAATTGCGTAGCGTACGTTGTCCAACCATCCCGTTACCTTAACAGCCGCGCCACCGCGGCGCCAAGGCGCCGCGGTGGTCACAGCCGGAGTTTCGGGTCAGATCGGGAGCATTGATCCTGTCAGGCTCAATCCGCCTGCCGGCGCAGGAACGCCGGGATATCGAGCATCTCCTCTGAAGGCATATCCGGCACACGGAGCCCGTCGCCCACAGCCTGGCGACGAATCACGGCAGGCCGCTCCAGGTCCTGGTAATCCGGCGCAGCCGGGGCCGGACGCCTGACCACGCTAATGCGCGGTGCAGCGGCGGCGGTTGCTGCAGCGTCATTGCGAACACTGCGGGTCTGCTCAGCATTCGCCTTCAGGCCGGTGGCCACGACGGTCACGCGGACTTCGTTGCTCATTTCAGGATCGATCACGGTACCCACCACCACCGTGGCGTCATCGGAGGCGAATCCCTTGACGATGCGGCCGACTTCCTCGAACTCGCCAATGGCGAGATCCAGGCCGGCGGTGACATTCACGAGGATGCCGCGCGCGCCCTGCAGATTGATGTCTTCCAGCAGTGGCGAGGCCACGGCGGCTTCAGCCGCCAAGCGGGCACGGTTCTCACCGCTCGCCGAGCCGCTACCCATCATCGCCAGACCGGTCTCGCTCATGACCGTGCGCACGTCAGCGAAGTCGACGTTGATCAGGCCGGGACGTGTGATCAGTTCGGCGATGCCCTGCACCGCACCCTGCAACACCTGATTGGCGGACTTGAACGCATCCAGCAGCGAGGTGGTCGCGCCCAGCACCGTCAGCAACTTCTGATTGGGGATGGTGAGCAGCGAATCGACATGCTTCGACAGCTCGGCGAGACCCTGCTCAGCCACCAGCGAACGCTTGTTGCCTTCCATGTTGAAGGGCTTGGTCACCACGGCAACGGTGAGGATGCCGAGCTCACGCGCCACCTGCGCCACGACCGGCGCCGCGCCAGTGCCCGTACCACCGCCCATGCCGGCAGTGATGAACAGCAGATCGCACCCGCTGATCATTTCGACAATGCGTTCGCGATCCTCGATCGCAGCCTGACGACCGACCTCAGGATTGGCGCCCGCACCAAGACCCTTGGTGATGCCGCTGCCGATCTGCATCGAGGTCTTCACCTTCGATGACTTGAGCGCCTGAGCATCGGTGTTGATGCAGAGGAAATCCACACCATCGATGCCTGCGGCCATCATATGCGCAACGGCATTGCCGCCGCCGCCGCCAACGCCGAGCACCTTGATCACGGCACTTTGGCTGTATGCATCCACTAATTCAAACATAGTTGTCAGCTCCCGTTAGATTGGTCGACCCGATTTCCGAAACTCAAAAACCACCTTGAAACCAGCCCTTGATGCGGGCAATAGCACCGTTGACTCCTGACCCGAGCACTGCTGCACGAGTTGGCGGCGCAGAATTCTCGCGGGCGTACAGCAACAGACCGACGGCCGTCGAATACACCGGGCTGCGCACCACTTCGGCCAGCCCCTTCACACCCTGCGGCAGTCCCAGCCGCACCGGCATGTGGAAAATCTCTTCGGCCAGTTCGATCGCGCCTTCCATGCGCGAACTACCACCGGTCAACACCAGTCCCGACGCAACCACTTCTTCGAAGCCGCTGCGACGCAATTCATCGCGCACCAGGTTGAAGAGTTCCTCGTAACGCGGCTCGACGACTTCGGCCAACGTCTGGCGCGCCAGCCGGCGCGCCGGCCGATCGCCGACGCCGGGCACTTCGATGGTTTCGTCTGGGTTTGTCAGCTGTGACAGCGCACAGGCATGACGCAGCTTGATGTCTTCAGCGTACTGAGTCGGTGTGCGCATCGAGACTGCGATGTCGTTGGTGACCTGATCACCTGCGATGGGCAACACAGCGGTGTGCCGGATGGCGCCGCCCGAGAAAACGGCAAGGTCGGTGGTGCCGCCGCCGACATCGACAATGCAGACGCCCAGCTCGCGCTCGTCATCGGTGAGGCAGGCAAAGCTCGAGGCCAACTGCTCGAGCACGATGTCCTCGACTTCCAGCCCGCAGCGTTGAACACACTTGACGATATTCTGCGCGGCACTGTCGGCGCAGGTGACGATGTGCACTTTCGCTTCCAGACGCACACCCGACATGCCGATCGGGTCGCGAATACCTTCCTGCCCGTCGATGACGAATTCCTGCGGCAGCACATGCAGAATGCGCTGGTCAGCCGGAATGGCGACGGCCTTGGCCGCTTCGATCACATGATCAACATCGTGCTGGGACACCTCGCGATCACGGATTGCGACCACGCCGTGTGAATTCAGGCTGCGAATGTGGCTGCCAGCGATTCCGGCGTAAACCGAGTTGATTTCCACACCGGCCATCAGCTCCGCTTCTTCGACAGCACGCTGAATGGACTGCACGGTGGACTCAATGTTGACCACCACGCCCTTTTTGAGTCCCCGCGATGGCTGCGAACCGAAACCGATGGTCTCGATGCTACCGTCGATACTTTGCTCGCCGACCAGCGCCACGACCTTCGAGGTGCCGATGTCGAGCCCAACAATAATTTTCCGATCTGTACGCTTAGCCATCCGGTGTGGTGTCCTTGCGAGGGGCGTTGTCCGCCAACTGCGCGCCGCTGCGCCAGCCGACTGCAAAGCCATTGGTGTAACGCATGTCGATGTAGCCGACTTTCGCAACCCGCGCCGTCAGCCAAGGCAGAACTAATGTGATGAAACGCTGGGCGCGCTCATCGATCTGGCGACGACCGAGGCGCACGCTGACGCCGTTGTCGAGCGCGAACTGCCACGCACCGCGCGCGTCCAGCTCCAGCGATACCAGGCGCATGCCAACCTCGGCCATGTGCCCCTGCATCGCCTGATAGCGATTGATCACCTCGCCGTCGGTTCCCGGCGGCCCGCGCAGCTGCGGCAACTCGTTGGGAATGAAGCGCGACTCGCTGGTGAAGAGCAGTCCACGCACATTGACCAACTGGGTTTCGTTCCAGCGGGCAATCGGTGTCTGCTCACGGACCTGCACCAGCAGACCGCTCGGCCATTGGCGCGCGACGCTGACATCGTCTACCCACGGCAGCTGCCGCAGTTCACTGCGCACCGCGGACAGATTCACGCTGACCAGCCCCGCGCCCACCACGCGCCCTCGCGCCAGCTTTTCGATGTCGAGCGGCGAGACGCGCTGAAAACTGCCCGCCACGGTGACCTTTTCGATCGGGCGATTGAGCAGCCACACCAACGTGCCGAGCGCGACGCCCAGCACCAGCAGGCTTGCGAAGGCAACACCAATGCGACGCCATGGCAGAGCCGGCATCTGCCAACGGCTCTTCTCATCACGACGACGATTGCTGCGCCGGCCAATCAGCATGGCGTCCTCACAAGGCTTGTTTCAAGCACCTGCCAGACGAGCTCATCAAAACCGATGCCGGCAGCGCGCGCCGCCATGGGCACCAGACTGTGGTCGGTCATTCCCGGGACCGTGTTGATCTCGAGCAGTTGCGGGCGACCGGCGCGATCCATCATGAAGTCAGCCCGTCCCCAGCCCTCCGCGCCACAGGCTTCGAACGCTGCGAGTGCGAGCGTGGCCAGATGCGCCTCGGCAGCCTGCGGCAAGCCGGACGGACAGAGGTACTTCGTATCGTCGCGCAGATACTTGGCTTCGTAGTCGTAAAAATCATGTGCGGGCTGGATGCGGATCGCCGGCAATGCACGACCCTGCAGGATGGCGACCGTGTATTCACCGCCCGTGATCCATGGCTCGGCAAAGGCCAAACGCTCATGACGAGTGGCCGCTTCCCAAGCAGCGTGCATCTGCCCCGCTTCTGTCACACGCGTCATGCCCACGCTGGAACCCTGGCTGGCGGGCTTGACGATCAGCGGCAGGCCCAGTCGCTCGACGGCCACCTGCAGATCATCCGGCCCGCGCAGAACGACGAAGTCCGCCGTGGGCACACCTACCGATTGGGCCAAGCGCTTGGTACGCAATTTATCCATGCCGATGGCGGATCCCATGACACCGCTGCCGGTGTACGGAATACCCATGAACTCCAGCGCACCCTGCAATGTGCCATCTTCTCCACCCGGGCCATGCAGCGCGATCCAGACACGCTCGCAGCCCATGGATTGCAGATCGGAGAGCGGTCGCGATGCCGGATCAAAAGCCTCGGCCTGCACGCCGCGACGCTGCAAGGCAGCCAGCACTGCATGACCCGTCAGCAGCGAAATCTCGCGCTCGCTCGAGGTGCCGCCCAGCAGCACCACTACGCGACCGAAGTCCTCGGGCTGTGTCACACGGCGCGCCGTGCGGCTGTCATAGCGCAGTCTCATTGCAACGCCTCTCCCACAATCCTGACCTCCGGAATGAGCTTCACACCGTGCACCTGCTCGACAGTGGCCTGCACATGCAGGATCAACTGCTCAAGCTGAGCAGCACTGGCTGATCGCTCGTTGATGATGAAATTCGCGTGCTTGGTGGACACCACCGCGTCGCCGATGCGGTAACCCTTCAGGCCCGCGGCCTCAATGAGTCGCGCGGCATGATCACCCGGTGGATTGGTAAACACCGAGCCGCAACTCCACTCGCCGAGGGGCTGCGTGGCCTTGCGCCGCGCACTGAGCTGGCGGACGCGCTCGCGGTCACCATCAGACTGGACGCCAAACTGAAGCTCCGCTGCAAGAAACCATTCATCGTTCGCCGGACGCTGCACATGACGATAGCCCGGCTGGTACTCGGCCGCAGACCGCACCCGGCACACGCCGCTGCGATCGATCACTTCGACGCTGACCACATGCTTCCAGGTCTCGCCACCGTAGGCACCGGCATTCATCGCCAGCGCACCACCCAGCGTGCCGGGAATACCGGCGAAGAACTCGCCCTCAGCCATGTTCCATTGCGTCGCCTGACGCGCCAGACGCGTGCAGGGCACGCTGCATTCGCAATACACGCTCGTCGGGCCGCGCTGCTCGAGCCGCGTGAAGACGCCCTGCATCGAGATCACGACGCCACGGAGCCCACCGTCGCGCACGAGTAGGTTGCTCCCCAAGCCGACCCAGTACACCGACGTTTCCTGCGGCAACTCACGCAAGAAGGCACCGAGCTCAGCGCGATCGCGCGGCTCATAAAAGTAGTCTGCTGGGCCACCGACGCGCCATGAGGTGTGACGCGACATCGGCTCGTTGCGCTGAATGCGCGCACTGAATTCATGCGACTGCAGCGGGTTCACCGGTGCCTCCGCTCGGGATTGACCGCACCCGTCAGACGGGCCGGCAGTTCGTGCGCGATCGCACCGATGTGACCCGCGCCCATCGTGACTACCAAGTCACCATCGCGCACCAGGTCTTTCAGCACCTTGTCGAGCTCTTCCACTGGGCCGACGAACACCGGCTCGATCTTGCCGCGGCTGCGCACAGCACGGCAGATGGCACGCCCGTCGGCACCCTTGATGGGCGTCTCGCCAGCGGCGTACACCTCAGTGACCAACAACACGTCAGCACTGGACAGCACGATGGCAAAGTCATCGAGCAGGTCACGGGTGCGCGTATAGCGGTGCGGCTGAAAAGCGAGTACCAGACGACGGCCGGGATAAGCCTGGCGCAAGCCATCCATCGTCGCAGCCAATTCGGTGGGATGGTGACCGTAATCATCGACAATGCTGATGCGACCAGTCGGCGTCTGCACATCGGCAACGAACTGCATGCGACGGTCTATGCCCTGAAAGCCAGCCAGAGCGCGCGCGATGGCCGCGTCGTCGATCTGCAACTCCGTGGCCACGCTGATGGCTGCGAGCGCATTGCGCACGTTATGCAGCCCCGGCAGATTGAGAGTGATTTCCAGCGGCTTGGGCTGACCCGGACGCACAACCTTGAAGTGTGTGTGCTGGCCGTCACGCACGATATCGATGGCGCGCACATCGGCATCCGAGGACAGTCCGTAAGTCAGGATCGGACGACCCACCTGCGGCTCGATGCGGCGCACATGCTCGTCGTCCCGACACAGCACGGCCAGACCGTAGAACGGAAGGTTATGGAGAAAGCTGACGAAACTCTGGCACAGCTTGTCGAAGTCGCCGCCATGCGTGCCGAGATGATCGTTGTCGATATTGGTAACGATGGCAATCATCGGCTGCAGACGCAGGAATGAGGCATCGCTCTCATCCGCCTCGGCGACCAGATAACGACCAGCACCCAGTCGGGCATTGGTGCCGGCGCTCTTCAATCGTCCCCCGATCACGAAGGTCGGATCTTCGCCGCCTTCGGCTAGCACGCTGGCTACTAGGCTGGTAGTAGTGGTTTTGCCGTGCGTACCCGCTACCGCAATGGACTGGCGGAAGCGCATCAGCTCTCCCAGCATCTCGGCGCGCGGCACCACCGGTACACGGTGCTCATGCGCGGCTACAACCTCAGGGTTGTCCGATGCCACGGCTGTGGAGACCACGACGACATCGGCACCGGCTGCATTTTCGGCGCGATGACCCAACGCGATACGCGCACCCATGCGCTGCAAATGGTCAGTGACGGCGTTGGGCTTCAGATCCGAGCCCTGCACCTGATAGCCGAGATTGAGCAACACTTCAGCAATGCCGCCCATGCCGCTGCCGCCGATACCGACGAAGTGGATGGTGTTGATGCGGCGCATGCGCTGGTTCATGCCGCTTCCCTCACGCACGATTCACAGGCGTCCGCCAATGCCTCGGTAGCCTGCGGCCGCGCCATCAGGCGCGCACGCTCGGCCATCGCCAGCAGGCGTCCGCGACCCTGACAGAGCGGCATGAGTTCACTGGCCAGTCGCTCGGCCGTCAGCTCCGCCTCACTGATCATGCAGGCCGCGCCTTCGTTCACGAGCCACTGCGCGTTGTGCGTCTGGTGATCGTCGACCGCAGCGGCGAACGGGATAAACACCGCAGCAACACCGGCCGCCGCCAATTCGGAAACCGTCAATGCGCCAGCGCGACAGACCACGAGGTCCGCCCACGCATACGCTTCAGCCATGTCGTCGATGAACGGCGTAACGCTAGCGGGGACGGCGAGCTCGCGATAGCAGTGCTCGGCCTGAGCAAACCAACGCTCGCCGGACTGATGACGCACTTCGAGCGACGCCTCGCGGCTCACCAACGCTAAAGCGCGGGGCACCACATTATTGAGCTTGAGCGCACCCTGACTACCGCCAATTACCAGTACGCGGATCGCTCCACGCCGCGTGGCGAAACGCGCCGGCGGCGGCGGCAATGCGGCGATCTCGGCGCGCACCGGATTACCGGTTACTTCCGCACCAACATGCGAGGCGAAAGCCTGGGGGAAGGCAGCCAGCACGCGCCTGGCCATCACAGCCAGACAGCGGTTGGTGAAGCCCGCCACGGCATTCTGTTCGTGAATCACCAGCGGCCGGCCCAACAACCAAGCCGCCACGCCACCCGGACCGGAGACGAATCCACCCAGACCGACGACAACGTCGGGCCGATGGCGGCGCACGATGGCGATGGCCTCGAACAGCGCGCGGGCCAGACGGAATGGCGCCCACAGCAGGGTGAGTACGCCTTTGCCGCGCAGCCCACCAATGGTTAGCCACTCGATTGGAATGCCTTCCGCCGGCACCAGACGCGCCTCGATACCGCGGCGCGAGCCCAGCCATACAACCTGCCATGAACGGGCACGCAGTATTCGCGCCAACGCGAGCGCCGGGAATACATGCCCGCCGGTGCCACCTGCCATGATCAAGACCACCGGAGCACTCATGCGTGCGCACCCCGCTTCGGGCTGCGACCGCCAACCGCAACTTCGTGGTGAACACGCAGGATCAGACCGATCCAGCACAGCGTGACGATCAGGCTGCTGCGGCCATAGCTCATCAACGGCAATGTCAGGCCCTTGGTCGGCAACACGCCCATGTTGACGCCCATGTTCACGAATGCCTGCACGCCGAGCCACAGGCCAAAACCCGCAGCCAGATAGCTGTGGAACTTCAGACCAACTTGCTGTGCACGCCGTGCCAGCAGCAGCACACGCAACGCCAAAGCAAGGAACAGGCCGATCGTGACCAGCACGCCCAACAGACCCAATTCCTCGGCCAGTACCGCGAACAGGAAGTCGTTGTGCGCTTCAGGCAGGTAAAAAAGCTTCTGCACACTGGCTCCGAGTCCGACTCCGAACCACTCGCCGCGACCAATAGCGATCAGTGACTGTGTGAGCTGGAAGCCATCCTTGAGGGGATCGGCCCAGGGATCGAGAAACGTCTTTAGGCGTCGCATGCGGTAGTCCGAAACGATTACCAGACCCACCAAACCGAGCACACCGAGCGCCAGTGCGGCTAGCACCCAGCGCAGTTGCGAACCGGCCAGGAACAGCAAACCAAAGCCCGTGACCAAAAGCACAGTGGCGGCACCGAAATCCGGCTCCAGTAGCAGCAGCGCACTGAGCAGCGAGAGCATGCCAAGCGCACGCGCAAAAGCGCCCGGACCGTTGCGCAGATCCTCCTCGAAACGCACACAATACGAAGCCAGATAGATCAGAGTCAGCACACGCGCAGCTTCGGATACCTGAAAGCCAAAACCGGGGAGACGGAGCCAGCGACTGGCGCCGTTGATACGCATACCCAGTCCCGGGATCAGCACCAATAGCAGCAACGCACCGGCGCTCACCAGCAACTTGAAGGCATGCTTCTCGAGCCACGCGATCGGGATCATGGCGATCAACACAGCGCCTACACTCCCAACCAGCACCAGAAACAACTGCTTTTCGAGGTAGCCGAACGGCTGCCCGGTCTCCTTACTCGACATGTTGATCGAGGCCGAACCCACCATCACCAGACCCAGCAGCACGATGGCGGCCACCAGCATCAGGAACACGCCATCAATTCGCAGACCACCGCGCGTTGCACCGGTCGGTGACCACTCCAGACTGCTCATTGCGGCAGCCCCCTTGCGGCGGCGGCGAACACCGCGCCGCGATGCGTATAGTCGCGGAACATGTCGAGACTGGCGCAGGCCGGCGATAACAAGACGGTGTCACCGGCGACCGCAACTGCCGCGGCGGCCTCAACCGCTTCCGGCAATGACTCGGCATAGCTTTGCGGACAAACACCGGCCAATGCGCGCCCCACGATGCGAGCGTCGCGGCCGATCAAGACAACATGGCGGACCTTGTCATGGAGCACTGGAGCGAGTGGCGCGAAGTCCTGGCCCTTACCATCGCCGCCAGCGATGAGCACCAGAGGTCCGGGCAGTCCTGAGACTGCAGCCACCGTGGCGCCGACATTGGTGCCCTTCGAGTCGTCGATGTAACGCACCCCGCGACGCTCCGCTACCCACTGCGTGCGATGCGGGAGACCTGTGAATTCTTGCAATTCAGCGATCGTCGCCGCACGCGGCAAATGCAAGGCGTCCGCCAGTGCGATGCATGCCAGCGCATTGGCTGCATTGTGCAGTCCACTGATCTTCATGGCCGCAAGCGGCAACAGCGACTCATCGCCGGCCGTCAGCCATAAAGAGCCTTCATGCTGCTGCAGCCGATAGCGAGCGGTTGAATCAGCCCGCAGCGAGAAGTATTCGCGGCGGCCGTTGAACGCTGGCAACGCATGCACCAGCGGATCATCCGCGTTGACGACCTGCACTGCGCAGTTCATGAACAGTCGCGCCTTGGCAGCAGCGTAGGCCTCGATCGTGCCGTAGCGATCCAGATGATCGGGACTGATGTTGAGTATCGCACCCGCAACCAGCGGTAGCGCGCCGGGGGTCTCCAGTTGATAGCTGGACAACTCGAGCACATAAAGCTCGGCACCGGGATCAAGAAGATCCAGCGCAGGCTCGCCGAGGTTGCCACCCACGCGTACGCGACTGCCGGCACGTGCGGCAATCCGGCCAAGCAGTGTGGTGACGGTGCTCTTGCCATTGGTACCGGTGATACCGACGATCGGAGCGCGAGCCTCTGACGCGAACAATTCGATGTCACCCACCACCGGCAGGCCCTGGCGCTGCGCGGCGCTGAAGAACGGACCACTGGTGGCCACACCCGGTGATGCCACCACCAGATTACTGCCCGCCAGCAGCGTCTCATCGAAACCCCCGAGACTCACCGGAACCGAAGCATCAAAGGCGCGCAGGGCAGCCAGCTCGGGCGGTGAACTGCGGCTGTCGGTCACAGCGACCCGTGCACCGCGGGCGCGCAGGTAGCGAACCGCCGAGAGCCCGGTCTTACCGAGCCCTACAACCACTGCCGCCGTACCTGCTGTCACTTGCATCGTCATCGCAGCTTCAACGTTGTCAGGCCAGCGAGCACCAGCAGGAGGCTGATGATCCAAAAACGTACGATGACCTTCGGCTCTGCCCAACCCTTGAGTTCAAAGTGATGATGGATGGGAGCCATGCGGAAAATGCGTCGGCCGGTGAGCTTGAACGAAGCCACCTGCAACATGACCGAAGCGGTCTCGAGCACGAAGATTCCGCCCATGACCAGCGCTACGACTTCCTGTCGCACCACGACCGCGACAAAGCCCAGCCCGGCGCCCAGCGCCAGCGCGCCGATGTCGCCCATGAAGACCTGCGCCGGATAAGAGTTGAACCACAGGAAACCCAGACCGGCTCCAGCCATCGCTCCGCAGTAGATCATCAGTTCACCGGCGCCGCGGACTGCCGGCACCTGCAGGTATTCGGCGAACAAGGCATTGCCACTCACATAGGCAAAGACCGCCAAGCCTGCTGCGACCATCACGGCCGGCATGATGGCCAGACCATCCAGTCCGTCGGTGAGGTTTACTGCGTTGCTCATGCCGACGATCATCAGATAGGCGATCAGCACGAAACCGCCCTCGCCAAGCGGCAGCACGATGTTCTTGAAGAACGGCACGTAGAAACTGGTTTCGCTCGGACCGCGTGCGAGGTGGTAGAGCACGACGGCTGCCGTCAGTCCGATGACCGACTGCCAGAAGTATTTCCAGCGTGGTGCCAGACCGCGGGAGTTACCGACCACGAGCTTCAGGTAGTCGTCGTAAAAGCCCACAGCACCACCGCCACTCATCACGGCCAGTGCCAGCCACACGAAACGATTGGAGAGATCGGCCCACAGCAAGGTCGCCAGCAGGATAGCCACCAGGATGAGCGCGCCTCCCATCGTCGGCGTGCCGGCCTTCTTCAGATGCGACTGCGGTCCGTCATCCCGCACCACCTGGCCGATCTGCCGCAGTGACAGACGCCGGATCATCGCCGGACCAATCGCCAGCGCCACCACCAAAGCCGTCATCGTCGCCAGCAGCGCACGCAGCGTGATGTAGGAGAAGACGTTAAGGAGTCTGAGCTTCGGTTCCAGTGCATGTGCCAGCCAATAAAGCATTTCGATCAGACCCCCCTGTCCGCCGCAGCTGCACTGACCGCAGCCACCACACGCTCGAGTCGATTGACGCGCGAGCCTTTTACGAGCAAGCGCACATCACTGGTGAGCGCATCGTTTAAATCGCGGGTCAGCGCCACGCTGTCGCTGAAGCACAGCGAGCGCTGAGTCGGTGCCGCACCGACACTGAAAGCATCCGCAGCGAGCGCCGCCAAATTGCCAAAGGCATACAGCCGCTCGATCCCGCGCTCGCGCGCCGCCACACCAATCTCGCGGTGCGCGGTCTCGGCCTGCGCACCCAGTTCGGCCATATTCCCGAGCACCATCCACTTGCGACCCGACAGACCGGCCAGCACATCCATTGCTGCGATCGCTGAACTTGGGTTGGCGTTGTAGGAGTCGTCGATCAGCCATCCGCCAGCAGTAGTGCGGCGGAACTGCAGTCGACCGGCGACGGCACGCACCGAAGACAACCCTTGGGCGACATCCGCAAGCGATGCACCGGCCGCCAGTGCAGCCGCCGCCGCACACGCGGCGTTGCGTACATTGTGCTCACCCGCCAGAGCCATCTCGACGTCCTGCGTGCCATTCGCGGTGTGCAACTGGAAACGCACGGTGAAACCGTCATCACCCACGGACTGCGTGACATGACTGGCCCGCACGCTGACGGATTGAGACAAGCCGAACGTGACCACTCGACCGCGCGTCATCCCGCGCCACATGGCCGCATAGGGGTCATCGGCATTGATGACGGCAACGCCTTGTGGGCTCAGCGCAGCAACGATTTCGCCTTCCGCGCGCGCTGCACCCTCGATATCGCCGAAACCTTCCAGGTGTTCGGCGCCCGCATTGGTGATCAATGCAATACTCGGCTGCGCGAGCGCAGCCAGCTCGGCCACCTCGCCGGGCCGATTGGCGCCAATCTCGATCACCGCGCTGCGATGCTTCTTTTCCAGACGCAGCAAGGTCAGTGGCACACCAAGTTGATTATTGAGATTGCCCGCAGTGGCGAGACAGTCACCAGTGCGCGACAGTATCGCGGCCAGCATTTCTTTCACGGTCGTCTTGCCATTGCTGCCGGCGACACCGATCAGCGGCAGAGTGAACTGAGCCCGCCACGCTGCTGCGGCTGCCGTCAGTGCCTGCGCCACATCCGCCACGACGATCTGCGGCAGATCGAGTGGCTGCAGTCGCGTGACCACCGCACCGACCGCTCCCGCGGCGCCCGACGCCGACACGAAATCATGACCATCGACGCGCTCGCCCGGCAGGGCCAAGAACAGATCACCCGCTGCCAGCTTGCGCGTATCGATAACAACCTGCGCAAAGGGTCTGTCATCCCCGTGCAGCGTTCCGCCGACTGCCTGCGCAAAACCGCTTAACGTGCGCTTCATTGCGGAGACCTCGCCTGTAAGGCGGACTGCGCAGCGCGCAGATCACTGAATGGGCGCGACGTCGAGCCGGTGATCTGAATCTCTTCGTGCCCCTTGCCAGCGATCAGGATGGTGTCACCGGCCTGAGCGCGTGCCAGCGCAGCGGCGATAGCCGCGGCACGGTCGTGAATAACCTCGACAGCGTGGCCAGCTGGCATTCCCGCCAGAATCGCGTCGCTGATGCGAGCGGGATCCTCACCACGCGGATTGTCATCGGTGACAATCACTTGATCGGCGAACTGCGCCGCGATGGTGCCCATCACGGGCCGCTTACCGGCATCACGTTCGCCGCCGCAACCGAAGACACACCACAGCTGGCCGGTGGTATGCACACGCAGCGCCGTGAGAGCCTTCTTCAAGGCATCTGGCGTATGCGCATAGTCCACCACCACCAGCGGCAGCTGGCCGCCGCCCAGCGTTTCCATCCGGCCGGCCGGCGCATGACACTGAGACAGCGCTTCGCAGGCCTGCTCCAAACCAACATCCAGCTCGAGCAGCAGTGCGAGCACGGTCAGAAGGTTGTCCGCATTGAACTCACCCAGCAGCGGACTGCGCAGCTGCGCGCTACCGACGCTGCTGACGATCTCAAGCTGCAGCCCATCGGCGGCGCTGTGCAGCTGACGCGCGTGCACGAACCGACTATTCGTTGGTGCTGTTGCGCCCGGCGCGCGCGAAGTGACCCACACACCCTCTTCGCCGCGCATGCGCTGCGCCAGCTCGCGGCCACAGGGGTCATCGATATTGAAGACGCGTGCCTGCAACCGCGGCCATTCAAAAAGACGCGCTTTAGCGGCGGCATAAGTGTCCATGTCGCCGTGGTAATCGAGGTGGTCATGCGTCAGGTTGGTAAATGCGGCCGCCCGGAAGCGCACGCCGGTGCAGCGCTCCTGATCGAGCGCGTGCGAACTGACTTCCATCGCGACTGCGCGCGTACCTGCCGCAACTTCCTCGGCCAGCCAGCGCTGCAGCGTCACCGCATCAGGCGTGGTCATCGTCGTGCCCCGCAGAGCGCCGAGGCGACCATGACCCAGCGTGCCAAAATAAGCTGCTGGACGACCGCAGCGGCTCAACGCATCAGCGAGGAGCCAAGCACACGTGGTCTTGCCATTGGTACCCGTGATACCCACCACCGCGAGCTTTGCTGAAGGCGCCGCAAAGAAACGGTCGGCGATATAGCCGGCCTGCGCATGCAACTCGGGAACAGCAACCATCAACACCTGACGGCCAAGCGCCGGCGGCGTCACCCCGGGCGCCGGCTCCCACAGGATGGCGCGCGCACCGGCAGCAACAGCCTGCGTCGCATGAGCCAGTCCATGCTGTGAACGCCCGCGGCAGGCGAGAAAAACAGAACCTGGACCGACGGCACGACTGTCCAGCGTGATATCCGCCACGTCGATGTCATCCGGAATATCGAAGGCACCGCCCAGCAGTGCCCTCAGTGGTCGCCATTGCACTCCGGCCGTCATCGCTGCGCCACGCGCTGCGGTGGCAGCCGCTGTGGCGCTGTCCCGCTCTCAGGCTGATCCGGAGGAATGCCGAGAAGCCGCAACGCGCCGCCCATGACCTCGGCAAACACAGGTGCCGAAACTTCCGAAGCGTAGTACTTGCCAGCCGATGGATCGTCGATCACAACAATGGCGGCCAGACGCGGTGCACTGGCCGGCACGAGGCCGCCAAAGCTGGCCACGTAGCGGCTTTTCAAGTAAACGCCACCGACGGACTTCCAAGCCGTGCCGGTTTTGCCCGCCACGCGATAGCCAGGGATACGAGCACGCAGACCTGTCCCACCCTCTTCGGTGGTGACGGCCTCCATCATCTTGAGCAAGGTGCGACAGGCCGCCGCATCAAATACCTGCTCACCCGCCTCAGGCTTTTCAACCTTCTGCAACGTCAACTGATGGCGCACACCGAGCGCACCGATCGTCGCGTAGCCCTGCGCCAGCTGCAACGGCGTCACGCTGACACCGTAGCCGTGCGACATCGTGGCGATCCCTACACTGCGCCAATTGGCGTATTTCGACAGCAGACCGGCGGACTCTCCGGGCAGCTTGGCCGCCGTGACCTGACCGAAGCCGAAGGCTGTGAGCGACTTCCAGAGCTGCGCCGGCTCGAGCGAGAGCGCAATCTTTGCCATGCCGACATTGGATGACTTGGCCATGATCGTCGATAGCGGCGCCGCTCCCAGCGGATGCTCATCGGTGATCACGGTTGAACCAATTTGCAGAGATCCGTTGCCCGTATCGATGATGCTGTCGGGACCAAAACGCCCGGAGGCAAAGCCCGCAGCCATGATGAACGGCTTGAAGATCGAGCCGGGCTCCATCGGGTCGGTCACGGCACGGTTGCGAACCGCGTCGGGCGTCAGCTGCTTACGGTCGTTGGGGTTGAATGCCGGCTGATTGACCAAAGCGAGGATCTCGCCGGTCTGCACATCCACGACGATGAGCGAACCCCCGCGGGCACGATTCTCGATCACAGCAGATTTCAACGCGCGGTAGGCCAAGTATTGCAGGCGCAGGTCAATACTCAGCACCTGATTCTCGCCCGGGCGGACGGGGCGAATGCTCTCCACGTCCTCGACCTTGCGACCCTTGCTGTCCTGAATCACACGCTTGATGCCACCCTCACCGGCGAGCTTGGCATCGAGAACCGTCTCCATTCCGCCCTGACCGTTGTCATCGATACCCGTGAAACCGAGCAGATGCCCCGTGACCTCACCCGCCGGATAGTAGCGGCGGTACTCGCGCGTGAAATTGACACCACTGATATTCAGCGCCCGGACACGACGTGAATCCGCCGGCTGCAGGCCACGCGCCACGTAAAGGAATTCGCGATCGAGATTGGCGCTGACTTTGCGCGCCAAATCGCCGTGCGGCAGACTCAGTACCTGCTCGAGCTCTGGCAGCCGCTCGCTCTGCGCAGCCAGCTCGGGAGGATTGATCCACACGGCATCCACAGGCGTGCTGACCGCGAGCGGCTCGTTGTAGCGATCGAGCATCGAACCGCGCACGGCCGCCGTCGCCACCTGACGAACCGAGCGCTGATCGCCCTGCTTCGCCAGAAAGCGATGATCGACGAGTTGCAGTCGTACTGCGACGCCGGCCAGCGTCAGCGCCGCGGCAGACAGCAGCCCGAGCAGCAGCAGCAGACGCCACGGACGGACCTCAGTCGACGGGCGCGGCGTGTATGCCCGACCCCTCACCGTAGACCGATCTCTATGCTGTTGGAGGCAGGAATCTTCATGCGCAGGCGCGAGCTGGCGACGCTCTCGACGTAGGCGTAAGTGGACCACGAGCTCTGTTCGAGCTGCAGCCTGCCCCACTCGGCCTCGAATTCGTCACGACCAAGGTGAAGTCGCTCAAGCTCGACGAACAGCTCGCGCGAGCGGTATTTGCACCAGATAACGCCGGCCGCGGAACCCAGCACGGCAATCCAGAGCAACGGCACCAGCAACCACAACGCGATGCGCGGCAAACCCTTGAGCATCATCGACGCTCCGCCACACGCAGCAGCGCACTGCGGGCACGCGGATTGGCAGCGACTTCGGCCTCACTGGCGCGCTGCTTGCGACCAACCAGCCGCAGCGGCGGCTCGGCATCCGGCGGCAGCGACGGCAGTCGCGCCAGCTCCGGTGGCACACTCGAGTGGTCGCGCATGAAATCACGCACCACCGCATCCTCGAGCGAATGAAAACTGATCACGGCGAGCCGCCCCTGCGGCGCGAGCAAACCCAGCGCCTGCGCCAGCGCGGCACGCAGCTGACCGAGCTCGTCATTGATGAACATGCGCAGCGCCTGAAACGTGCGCGTGGCCGGATGTTTTCCGGGCTCACGCGTCGGCACTGCACGGGCAACAACATCCGCCAGCTGCAGAGTCCGGGTCAAGGGAGCAACGCTACGCGCGCGAACAATGGCATCGGCGATGCGGCGCGCGAACTTTTCTTCGCCGAGCCGTGCGATCACGTCACGTATCTCATGGTGAGCAGCGCGAGCCAGCCACAGGGCTGCCGGTTCGCTGTGCTGTGGATCCATGCGCATGTCGAGCGGGCCGTCGGTCTGGAAGCTGAAGCCCCGCCCTGGCGTATCGAGTTGCGGTGACGAGACGCCGCAGTCGAGCAGGATTCCGTTGCAGCGACGCGCCCCCGCCGCTGCATGCACCAGCGCGGCGAGATCTCCAAACGCACCCGGCACCAACGCAACACGCGGCTCCGATGCGAAGCGCTGGCGACCCGCTGCGATGGCTTCCGGATCGCGGTCGATGGCGATGAGTCGGCCGCCGGCGCCAAGGGACGCGAGAATTCGCGCGCTGTGGCCTCCGCGTCCAAATGTGGCGTCGACGTAAAGGCCGTCCTGTTGCACGGCAAGTGCGGCAAGCACCTCATCGACAAGCACCGGTTTGTGCTCATCCAACCCCCGAGCCCTCTCTGACCCGACTCAATCGCGCCACTACAGCGACAGCGATTCCAGTTCCGCCGGCAGTTCGCCCGTTAATTCCTCGCTCTTCAGCCAGAAATCACGTCGCTCCAGCCAGCGCGCTTCATCCCACAGTTCGAAACGGCTGCCTTGGCCGATCAGCATTGCCTGGCGTGTCAGCCCGGCAAACTCGCGCAGCTCAGGCGGCAGCAACAAACGGCCATGACCGTCGAGTTGCAGATCCGTGGCATGACCCACCATCAACCGCTGCAGGCGACGGGCCTGCGGGTGAAGGGTGGGCAGCGCCATCAACTGCTTCTCGATCCGTTCCCACTCGGAAATCGGGTAGACGAGCAGACACTGGTCGCGGTCGACGGTGACCACGACGCGCCCCGCGGAATGCTCGCGCAGCCATTCCCGGTGACGGGTGGGCATGACCATGCGCCCCTTGTCATCCAGGTTGAGCTTTGTTGCACCGCGAAACATGCCTTTTCAGGGTCGAACGACCCATTTGCTCCCACAATTTCCCACTTGCCGCCACTATAAACCCGGCAACGCCCAAGTCAACGCCCCGGACGCAATTTTTTCTTTAGGTAGTAGGGACTTACGCCGCTTCCTGAACCTGACTACGGCGCTGCATTCGGTCAATCTATTCAGCAGGTTGGCGACCAAAGCTGATAATCAATGTGAATGAATCATTACATCTTGCAATCGAGTGGGAATTTGAAAAAGCGCCCCCGCCGCGCATCGGCGGGCGGCCGGGGGATCGCTTGATTTGACTGCCCCAGAACGGGGCGTCAACGGCCTTTTTCAGCCAGAAAACGCTCGGTGGCCACCAAATAAAGGACGGCGGCCAGGGCCAAAAACAGGAGGATGGAGAACAGATCGCTCCCACTCAGCGTGGGAATGGCCTCCGAGAGGTTGATGGCTTTTACAAAGCGCTCGCCTGCCGGACGGAGCTGTATCAGAGCCAAAATCATACCGGTGACCGATCCGCCGGCGATCAGACCCGAACTGAAGAGAACGCCCGGACCGCTAGTGGCCTCCGCCTCGGTGAGCTTGCGACGCGCAGTGCGATCCGCAATCCAGCGCACCACTCCACCGATCATGATGGGCATTGAGGTGGCGATTGGCAGATACACGCCCACCGCGAAAGCCAGCGATGAGAGACCGAGCAACTCCAGCAGCACGGCAATGAACACACCGATCAGCACCAGACTCCATGGCAGCTTCTGCGTCATGATGCCGTCGACAATGAATGACATCAGCATGGCTTTAGGCGCGTTGTACTTCGTGACCTTCTCACCCGTGTCGCGCGTCGTCACACGGCCGTTGATGCCCGGATCAACCACATAGCGAATCTGACCTGCATCGTCGACCAGATACTTGCCGGCCGGCACACCATCACGAGGTTCGGCGAGACGCAGCACACGATACTCGGCTGTGTCATGCGCAGCGTCGGGACCGCGCAGTGACTCACGTTCGGTCAGTGCTGCAACGTTTGCCTGATAGCCCGGGTAGTCGCGCTTGGCGTAGACCGTGGAGGCACTGTTGAGGCTCAGCAGTATCAGGCCGATGACCAGCGCCGAAGAGACTGTGCCGACGAGAATGGCGATCTGTTGCCGCCAGGGCGTTGCGCCAATCAGATAGCCCGTCTTCAAATCCTGCGAGGTCGTGCCACCATTCGATGAGGCAATGCAGACAACGCCAGCGATGGACAATGCAGCGATCTTGTAAGGCGTAGTGACCCATCCGAGCGCCAGAAAAATCAGGCTGGTTAGCAGCAGCGTGGCCACCGTCATGCCGGAAATGGGGTTCGAGGAACTACCGATCTCGCCTGTGAGGCGCGAACTGACGGTCACGAAAAGAAAGCCAAAAACCAGCACCAGCAGCGCACCGAGCAGATTGAGCTTGAGCGACGGGGCGAGCGTGAGTGCGATGACCACCAGCAGCGCGCCACCACCCCACACCCACAGCGGCAGGTCATGATCGGTGCGCTCGGTGGTACCGACACCACCGGCACCGCGCAGACCGGCCAGACCGCGCACCGCACCACCGAAGATGGTCGGCAACGCGCGGAGCAGCGAAATAATGCCGCCGGCAGCAACCGCACCGGCACCGATGTAGAGCACATAGTCGTGCCAGATCTGATCCGTGCTCATGTCATTGATGAGCGCGGTGGCCGGATAGATCGGCGCGGTGGCGTTCGCACCGAAGAGCTTGATGGCCGGCATGAGCACCAGTGAGGCGAGAATGCCGCCGGCACCCATCACCAATGCGGTTCGCGTGCCGATGACGTATCCAACACCGAGCAGCGCGGGATTGACCTCTGCGGCCACATTGCCACCGTCATACCATTTGCCAAAGACTCTCGAGGCAGTGTCCTTGAACAGGCCCAGACCCTGATAAGCCAGCGCAAACAGCGAACCGAATCCGAGACCGGCAAAAACCGTGCGGGCAGTAGTCCCGCCCTTCTCGCCCGAGATCAGCACTTCGGCGCAAGCCGTGCCTTCGGGGTAGACCAGATTCTTCACACCCTTGACGACATGGGCGCGACGAATCGGGATCATCAGGAAAGTTCCGAGCAAACCGCCCAGCACCGCCACCAGAGCGATGTGCAGATAGTTGAGGTCGTAGCCGAGAATCAGCATCGCCGGCATCGTGACACCTGCACCGAAGGCGATGCCCTCGCCGGCGCTACCGGTGGTCTGCACGATATTGTTCTCAAGGATTGTCGCCTTGCGCACACCGAAGGCCCGCGAAAAGGCGCGGAACAAGGTGATTGAGAGGACTGCTACAGGGATTGATGCGCTGACCGTCATGCCCACCTTGAGCACGAGGTACATGGAACTGGCCCCGAAGAGAATTCCCAGCAGCGCGCCGATCAGTATCGGCAGCAGCGACATCTCGGGCGGCTGCTGACTGGAGGGGATGAAAGGCTGATGCGCGGGACTTGAATCGTGATGCGACTCGGCCATATCGGCGATCTCCCTTAGGGCACAGAGCAGCGCTGTAGTTTGGTATTCATTGGCGCCGCGAAGAGAACAAGCATAGGAGGTCGGGCGCTAGAAAGGCAAACCCTCTCGGCGCAACTCGCGCGGGTATTCAGCGGCACACGCAGCAGAAGGTGGAGAGCCAGCCGATAAGCCGGGTTCTGTCGTGAGCAGTCATTCCTCTGGGAACTGTGTCGCCACAGCCCTCAAGCAGCCTACCCGGAAGCACGCTCGGACATGCGCTGCAGTGTTGCCACTGCGACTTCCCTATTTGGCCTTGCTCCAGGTGGGGTTTGCCGTGCCGTCCATGTTGCCATGTCCGCGGTGCGCTCTTACCGCACCATTTCACCCTTACCGGCGTCATTGCTGACGCTTGGCGGTATCTTTCTGTTGCACTTTCCGTCGGCTCGCGCCGCCCAGCCGTTAGCTGGCACCCTGTCCGGTGAGCCCGGACTTTCCTCCACCGCGACACCTTACGATGCACACGGCAGCGACTGCCTGGCTGACTCTCCACGCGGGCACCATACGGGGCATCGACAGGCAACTCAATAGCGATCGTCAGCCTTCGTCTGCGGCATGCCCGGACAACCTGAGCGCCTCGCTGTAGGCCGTCTCGCGTGGCACACCACTCAGTTTCGCGGCGACGCCGGCTGCGCGGGCGGGTGGCAATTCCTTCAGCAGCAGCGGCAATGCGCGGCGCATCAGCTCCATGTCCCCTTCATCATCCTGCGCCTCAGCCCCACCTATCAGCAGCACCAGCTCGCCGCGCGCCACGTTGGGATCAGCACGCAACTGGGACACCAGCTCCGTCAGCGAGCCGCGATAGACCGTCTCGTGCAGCTTGGTCAGTTCACGCGCGATGACGCCCGGACGTTCGGAACCGAATGCCATCATCATGTCGTCCAGGGTCTCGGCCAGACGATGCGGGGCTTCAAAGAACACCAGCGTGCGAGTCTCGGCGGCGAGACGCTCCAGCGCCCTGCGCCGCTCGCCCGCGCGCGCGGGCAGGAATCCTTCGAAAGCGAAACGTCGTGCACTGAGCCCCGCGATGGACAGCGCCGCGGTCAGCGCGCTGGGACCCGGCACGGCAACCACGGGAATACCCGCGGCCACAGCGGCGCGTACCAGTAGCAAACCGGGGTCGGACAACAGCGGGGTGCCGGCATCACTGACCAGCGCTACCGTTTCACCGGCGCGCAGCCGCGCCACGATCGCAGCCGAACGCTCGGCTTCATTGTGTTCATGCAAGGACTGCATCGGCCGCGCAATGCCGCAGTGGGCCAGCAGCTGACCGGTGCGCCGCGTATCCTCAGCCACGATCAGCGAGGCATTTTGTAAAGCGGCTACCGCGCGCGGCGCCAAGTCGCCCAAATTGCCAATTGGCGTGGCAATGACTTCGAGCCTTCCTGCCGTTTCAGTCACTATAATTCCCGTGTTCTGGATTCACCGTGCGAGAGAGCCAGCAGAATATGCGTTTCACAGTGCAATTTCCGTCCTTCTGCAGATTCGCGCTCGGACTCCTGCTGGCCGGCTGCGTCGGACTACCGCCCGCCAGCTTCCCGGCGGCGAACCCGGCCAACTCGCCTCCGCCGACCGAGGGCGGCACATCGCGCGGCACCCAGACGCAGTCTTCAGGCCAGCCGAGCCGCTCGACCACGGAAACGGCCGTCGGCGGACAGCCCTTGGCGATCTCGTCGGGCCGAGCACCCGCCCGTCTGGCCCTGTTGCTGCCCATCACCAGCAGTGCAGAGGCGCGCACCATTCGCGACGGCTTTCAGTTCGCGCTGGAGCAGATGCCGGAAGGCGCCCGACCGCGACTGCAGGTGTATGACACATCGAAAAGCACAGCCGTCGAACAACTGGCCGCAGCACGAACGGACGGCAACAGCTTCGCAGTGGGACCTCTGCTGCGCAATGAGGTCGCAGCCATTGCAGCCAGTGGTGCAGTACCGTTACCTACTCTGGCACTGAACGCACTGGCGGGTGATGCACGCGCACCTGCAAACCTCTATCAGTTCGCGTTGTCACCCGAAGACGAGGCGCGGGCCATCGCGCAGCGCATTCTGGCAGATGGATTCAAGCGCGGTGTGGCGCTGACACCCAGCGGTGAATGGGGCAGCCGCGTAGCCATCGCATTCAGTCAGGAATTTCGCGCCGGCGGCGGAACGCTGCTGGCTCAGGCCAACTACGATACTGCGGCTGCGGACTACAGCGCTGGCATCAAGCAGGTCCTTGGGTTGAACGAGAGCGATGCGCGGCTCCGCCGCCTGCAATCGATCACGGGTGCGCGCTTCGACTTCGAGCCGCGACGGCGCAGCGACATTCAGTTCATTTTCGCCGCCGCCAGCCAGCCGACCCACGCACGACTGCTGCGCCCGCAGATCAGCTTCCAGTACGCCGGCGATATTCCGACTTACATGACCTCGCCATCCTTCACACCCGGTGGCAAAGAGGCCAACGATGACCTCAATGGCGTGCTGCTGCCCGGCATGCCCTGGCTGCTGCCTGATGCCAGTCTCGATGCACTGCGCGGTACAGCCCAGCAGGATTCCGCCAACACCTCGTGGCAGTCGCAATACTTTGCTTTCGGCTTCGATGCAGCGCAGCTGGCGCTGACCATCGCAGTGGCTGGCCGCGACACTGCGCGCGTGCGCGTGACCGGTCTCACCGGAAAACTGTCGCTGGATACTGCAGGGCGAGTACGCCGCGAGCAGACTTGGGCACGTATGCGCGACGGTGAGGCGCAGTTGCTGACGAACTCCGCGCGCAACTAAAGCGCGCCTGCCGCGCTGCCCATGGATCGTCAGCAGCTGGGTCGCGACACGGAATCACGAAGCGCGACACTGCTGGAGGCTGCCGGCCTGCAGATACTCAAGCGCAACTATCGCTGCCGCGGCGGGGAACTGGACATCGTCGCCAGTGATGGGCAGGTTCTGATCGTGGTTGAGGTGCGACTGCGCTCAAGCCAGCGTTACGGTGGTGCGGCGGCGAGCATCACTTGGCGCAAGCGTCAGCGCATCGTGCGTGCCACGCGGCATCTGCTGGCGTCCCACCCGAATCTGGCCCGACTGCCGGTGCGCTTCGACGCGCTGGTGGCCAGTGACACTCATGCACCACTGGAATGGATTCGCAACGCGTTCGACGCTGCTTGAGGGGGATGACTGTCGTTACTTGCGCGGCGCCAGAATGGCGTCGAGCAAGGCCGGCGTTTCGGGGATGCGCTCCAGTTTCGGGTAACGCAGACCCTGGTGATAATCGATGCGCACCGTGCGGAACTGGTCCTTGTCTTTTACCAGCAGCTCGATCGGCGTCGTCTTGCTCTGGGCCAGACGGATGACTTCTTTCAGACCATCGGAACTGTAGCTTTCCCCGTCGACTGCGATGAGCTGAGTGCCCTCAGCGAGTCCAGCGCGGAATGCCGGGCTGTCCCACAACACCTCGCTGAGTGTTCCCTCGCGACTGATGATGATGCCGAGCGAGAAGCTCAGGTCGGTGGCCTTGCTGCGCGTTTCCAGCGCCCGGAAGTACTCGCCAGCGGTATCCGTGTAGACCAGCCGGTAGCCACCCCGCGCCAGTCCATCGAGCGGCGCGCCGGAGGCGCGGCCCGTTAGACGCTCACGCAGGAAGCTAGCCCAATCGAAGGGCTGCACGGCATTGAGCGTCTTCACAACGTCGTCGAAGTTATAGGTGACCGGAACGAAGCTGCCATCGCCGATTCCGAAGAAACGCTGGGCGAAATCATCCAGTGAGCGTAGGCCACCGGACATCTCACGGATGCGTGTATCGATGTCCAGCCATACCAACTGACCTTCGCGATAGTAGTCCTCGCTGCGCTGCCAGCTGAGCCACGACAGCGGTCGCCGCTGCGCGATGATGGGGTCGTTGGTGGTGTCCTCGAGCGGACGCCAGCTGCGCCCCACGCGCAGGTCATAGATGGCGGCCAGCTGTGCCAGCGCTTCGAGCGCTTGCGGCGCACTCAGCATCCCGGAGCGGGCGCTCAGCACATACCCCCAATACTGAGTCTGACCTTCATAGACCCAGAGCAGACTGTTGCGCATCGGCACGTTGAATGTCGGTGTCCACAGGTCTGCCGGCCGACGGAATTTGCCATTCCAGCTGTGCACGAATTCGTGGGCCAGCACTTCCTTGCTGGCCAGAAGCTTGTCCCAGTCGAGGAACAGGCGCGGATCGGTGCTAATTTCCGTGGACTGGTGATGCTCCAGACCAATACCGCCGAGGCGCGCGGAAAGCGAGAGCAGGAAATCATAGTGGCTGTAGTGCCGCGCACCGAACAGACTCACCGCCTGCTGCACCAGAGACTGCTGTGCCGTCAGCGCCTTGCTGCTCAACTCCAACTGCTCAGGCCGATCGGCGAATACATCAAGACTGACGCGTGGTGCATTGCCGGTCTCGAGTTCGAAGCGACGGAAATACGGACCGGCTAGGAGCGGTGCATCGACCAGCGTATCCAGATCGACGGCGCGGAAAGTCGTGGAGCCCTCGCGGGTCGAGGCCACATCGAGGGCGGTGGCCAGCGAATAACCAGCCGGCAGCTTGATGCTCGGCTCAACGCGGATCTGCCGTGCATGATGACCGGCCGGATACAGCAATGCCGTGTTCCACTGGACTCGCAGTAGACCGGGGACCATCAATACCCGCCCTTCACGCACCGAGGCCGGTGAGAGGAACTGCAGATCAATGTCCAGCGCACGGACGCCAGGCGGTACCTGCACATGAAAGGCATAGACATCCACCGGATCGCGCTGCCAAGCCAGCGGCTGGCCAGCCGCGCTGATGCGCAGCCCCGCCAGCTTGTCGATGGGACCGGTGGGCGAATGCGTACCCGGCAGCCACTGCGGATAAAGCAGCGTGAGCGGTCCGGATGACGCTACCGGCAGGACCTCGTGGGCATTGAGGATGGCGTGTTCGACATCCGTGGCATCCACGGCCAGCGTGATGACACCCGCATAGGGCACGTCGCGTGGCGGTGGAATCGATTCTAATCGCGGACCCTGCGGTGCCGAGGCGGCCTGCACAGTGGCCATTCCGACCAGCACGACGAGCAGCGCTGCCGCGCGCACTGCCGTGATCATTCCCGGGTGCTCGCGGTAGGCATTCATCATGTTTTTACTTTACCACCGTCAGTCGCGGTCGGCGTGTCTTGGGACTGGCATCGGGCTTTTCGGCCGGTGCGGCAGGATCGGTGGCCGGCGGCTCGGTCGTGGGGGGTGAACCCTCGGGCTCGACTTCGTCGAAGACCATGCCCTCACCCGTCTCCCGCGCATAGATGCCCAACACGGCGTTCACCGGCACGGCCACATGGTGCACCACGCCGCCGAAGCGTGCGTCGAATGAGATCTCCTGATTGGTCAGCGCCAGTTGCTGCGTTGCAGTCATGGAGACATTGAGCACGATGCGATTATCTTTGACGTAGGCCACGGGCACCTGCACGCCTTTGCACTCCGTGTCGACGATCAGGTGCGGGGTATAGCCGCAGTCGAGCATCCACTCATGCATCGCACGCAGCAGGTAAGGCCTCCTGGACACCTGACCAGCCGACGTGGAGGCGGAGTCGCTCAACCCTTAGCCATGGCCACTTCGGCCGCCGATAGACTGGCGCGGAACGAGGGGCGCAACTGCATGTTGGCCGCATAGCGCGAGATGGGCTGTGCCGTTGACGGCAGCTGAATGCCGTAACGCTTCAGTCGCCACAACACCGGCATGATGGTGGCATCGACCAGCGAGAATTCGTCACTCAGGAAGAACGGCTTGATCTTGAACAGATCGGTCGAATCGGTGATGCGCTCAAGCAACTGGGCCGCGAGCGCAGAGCGCTTCTTGGCGTCAGCTGTCGCTTCGATGGCATCACCCAGCTCGTACCACTCCCGCTCCATGCGATGCATGGCGACGCGAAACTGAGCGCGAGTGGTTGGATCGACAGGCATCAGAGGCGGATGCGGGAAGCGCTCATCGAGGTAATCGATGATGATGCGCGCGTCCGTCAGCACCAGATCGCGGTCCACCAGCGTGGGCAGCGTGTTCTCAGGATTGGCCTCGCGCAGTGCTGGCGGAGACGCGCCCGGCTCAACATTGATAACGTTGATCTCTACACCCTTCTCGGCCGCGACGATCCGCGTACGGTGGCTCTGCAAACCGGTGGGAGCTGAGAACAGGGTCATCATGGCGCGTCAGTGAATATCCTTCCAGTACTCCTTCTTCAGGAGCCAGGCCAGCCAGGTGAGCACCAGCAGGAACAGCACCACCCAAACACCGGTGCTGCGGCGCTCAACCTGCGATGGATCACCCGCATAGTCGAGGAAATTGACGGTGTCACGCACGAACTCATCGAACTCCTGCGGCGTCAGCCGGCCAGGGGTCGTCAGCTCGAAGTGCGAGAACTCCTTCTCGGTGACGGTCTTGCCGTCGACCACGCGCTCGACATTGCGGTACACCGCCGCCTGCACGCCGCCGAGATCGGACAGCACTGCCGGCATGGCCACATTTTCCAGCTGCAGATTGTTGGTCTGCGTCGGCCGCGACGGGTCGGTGTAGAAGGTCTTGAGGAAGCGGTAGATGTAGTCCACGCCACGGGCGCGCGCCATCAGCGACAGATCCGGCGGTTCCTTGCCGAACCAAGTCTCACCATCGGAGCCACGGAGTGAAGTGGTGATGTAGTCGTTCACCGATGCTTCGATGGGCATCAGATTCTTCTGCAACATGTCTTCGGGAATCTGCAGGTCATGGGCCATGCGCGAGTACCGCAGGTACTTGAGCGAATGACAGCTGACGCAGTAGTTCATGAAGTTGCGCGCACCACGCTGCAACGAGTTGATGCTGTCGACCTTGTTGTTGGCCCGCCAGCTCTTCCAGTCCAGCGACTCAGTCTCGGTCTCCTTAGCGGGCGCTTCAGCACCCTCGGCCGCAGCCGCAACACTGGCGGCGCCGGCCAGTGCCAGCCAAGAAACGGACAGGAACGCAGCAACCTTATTCATGGAACGTCACTCTCTGCGGCACGCGCGTGGTCTTTTCTTTGCCGCTGTAGAACGGCAGCGTCACGAAGAACAGGAAGTACCCGGCCATGCAGATGCGCGCCAGCGTCACATAGGGCTCTTCGGCCTTCTGCAGACCGAGGTACATCAGGCCGCAGAAAGAAACGGTGAAGATCGAGAAGAAGAACTTGTACAACCCGCTGCGGTAGCGGATCGACTTGACCGGCGAGCGATCCAGCCACGGCAGGAAGAAGAACGCCAGAATTGCGAGCAACATTGCCAGTGCGCCGAGGCGCTGATTGGGGATCGAGCGCAGGATCGCGTAGTACGGCGTGAAGTACCACGACGGCGTGATGTCTTCAGGCGTAGAGACCGGGTTGGCCGGTTCGAAGTTGGCCGCCTCGAGGAACAGCCCGTTGAACGTTGGGACGAAGAACACCACCGTGCAGAAGGCCAGCAGGAAGGTACCCACGCCCACCAGATCCTTGACCGTGTAGTACGGGTGGAACGGAATGCCATCGATCGGCTTGCCGTCCGGGCCCTTGTTGGCCTTGATTTCGATACCGTCCGGATTGTTGGACCCGACTTGACGCAGCGCCACCAAGTGCAGCGCGACCAGCAGGATGATGGCCAGCGGCACCGCGGCAACGTGCAGCGCAAAGAAGCGGTTCAGCGTTGAGTCGGCAATGGCGTAGTCGCCACGGATCCATTCCACCAGTCCGCCACCCACCACCGGGATGGTGCTGAAGAGGTTGATGATCACCTGCGCGCCCCAGTAGGACATGTTGCCCCATGGCAGCACGTAGCCCATGAAGGCTTCAGCCATCAGCGCCAGATACACGAGCATGCCGAACAGCCACAGCAGTTCGCGCGGCGCCTTGTAAGAGCCGTACATCAGGCCGCGGTACATGTGCAGGTAGACGACCACGAAGAAGGCCGACGCGCCGGTGGAGTGGATGTAGCGCACCAGCCAGCCGTAGTCGACTTCGCGCATGATGTATTCGACGGAGTCGAAGGCCGTGGCTTCGCCAACCTTGTAGAACATGGTCAGGAAGATGCCGGATAGCAGCTGGATGACCAGCACCAGCAGCGAGAGAGCGCCGAAGAAATACCAAATGTTGAAATTCTTCGGGGCGTAGTAATCGAGCAGCTGTGAACGGACGAACTGATCGACCGGCAGACGCTTGTTGATCCAGCCCATGAGGCCGGGCTTGCTTTCCTGTCCCGTCGTGGCCATTACGCAGCTCCAGTCGTTGCAGCACCGTCCTCGCCCACGGTCAGCAGATTGCCGTCCACGTGGTAAGGAGGAATGCGCAGGTTCAGCGAGGCCGGCGAGCCGTTGAACACGCGGCCGGCGAGATCGAAGCGGGAGCCATGGCACGGGCAGTAGAAGCCACCCGGCCAGTCGGCGCCCAGCGTGGCATCACCTGGCTCGAAGCGCTGCTTCGGCAGGCAGCCCAGGTGAGTGCAGGTGCCAATCAGAACAAGCAGATCGTCACGCACAGAGCGCGAGCCATTCTTGGCGTAATCCGGCTGCTGCGACTCGGCCGATTGCGGATCCTTGAGCCGGGAATCGTGCTCGGCGAGCTTAGCGGTGACGTCCTTGGGACGGTTCACGATGTAAACGGGCTGCTTGCGCCAGACGATGGTGGCCATCTGACCGGGTTGCAGCTTGCTCAGGTCGAACTTGGCCGGAGCACCGGCCGCACGTACCCGCTCCGAAGGCGCCCAAGTCGAGAGAAAAGGCACGGCGGTGAAGGCCGCCCCGGTGCCCGCCACGGCGCCCAGCGCCACGGTCAGGAACTTGCGACGGCTCAGGTCGTTATCCGCGTCTTCGGTCGTTGCACCGGCATTTGTCATCTGTCACCACTCCACCACCCCCTGCGAATGAAGAAACATCCGCCACACGGGGGCTGCGCTTGCTTTTTGGAAGGGGCGCATTATACACAACCCATTCGTGGGCTTGGCCAGAGTCGGCCGGGCATGGAGAGGCCAATTGCCGCAACTGGGTCGCAGTCTCGTATTCCTGGCCGGGGTCATCGCCGGCGGGCTCGCGCTCGCCTTCGTGGCCGTGTTGATTCGACCGGATTTGCTGCCCGTTCTAAGGAGCAGCGCCCCGATCACAGCCAAGGCGGCACCGGGCAGCCCCGCGGCAACGCTGGCACCAGTGGCTATGTCGGGCGCCGCAGTCTCCTCCAGCTCCAGCGCACCGGCGGCGCAACCTGTCATCGAGCGTCCAGTCCGGGGGTTTGTCAGCGCCGTGCGGCGCGCCGCGCCGGCGGTGGTCAACATTTACACTCGCCGCGTCATCAGCGAGCGCGTGCTGCCCTCGCCGCTTGAGCAATTCTTCGGGGATAGCTGGCCGCGCACACAGCAGCGCGTGCAGAGTGCGCTCGGCTCCGGCGTGATCGTCGACGCCGCTGGCCATGTGATCACCAATCACCACGTGATCAAGGACGCCACACAGATCAATGTACAGCTCGCCGATGGACGTGTGACCAGCGCCACCATCGTCGGTCGCGATCCGGACACGGATTTGGCGGTCCTTTCGATCAAACTGCCCAACCTGCCGGTGATGCCGCTGGGACGCTCGGATCACAGTCAGGTCGGCGATGAAGTGCTGGCCATGGGTAATCCGCTGGGACTGCAGCAAACGGTCACCCACGGCATCATCAGCGCCACGGGCCGCAGTCAGCTGGGCGTGGCCACCTTCGAAAACTTCATCCAGACCGATGCCGCCATCAATGAGGGCAACTCAGGCGGTGCGCTGGTCAACCTAGAGGGCGAGCTGATCGGCATCAACACGGCCGTGATCGCCAAGAACCTAGACACCACGGGCGTCGAGGGCATCGGCTTCGCCATCCCGGTGAATCTGGTGCGCGGGGTCATGGCCGAGATTCTGGATCACGGGCGCGTGATTCGCGGCTGGGTCGGTGTGGTGCCCGAGGACATTGATGACACGCAGGCCCAGCAACTGGGCCTGCCGCGCGGTGGTGTCGTGGTCACGGGGCTGTATCGCAACAGTCCGGCCGTGAGCTGCGGCATTCAGCCCGGTGATGTTTTCCTGAAAGTGGGCGGGCAGGATGTGCGCAATGCACAGGATGCCCAGGCCCGCATGTCCGAGTACAAGCCCGGCTCCAGCATGCCGCTGCAACTGCAGCGTGGGCAGAAGAAACTCGAACTCAAGTGTCAGGTCATCGAGCGTCCGACAGGCAACTGACCCGGCGACTGCACCGCCGCCGCTAGTTCGGTACGCGGCGGATCTGCGCTCCCAGCTGGGCCAGCTTTTCCTCAATGGCCTCGTAGCCGCGATCGATGTGATAGATGCGCTCGATGTCGGTGCGTCCCTCGGCCACTAGCGCCGCCAGCACCAGACTCGCGGAGGCACGCAGATCCGTGGCCATCACCGGCGCAGCGGTCAGCCGCTCGACGCCTTGGATGATGGCGGTATTACCCTCGAGCCGGATCTCGGCGCCCATGCGCCGCATCTCCAGCATGTGCATGAAGCGATTTTCGAAGATGGTCTCAACGATGGTGCCCACTCCGCTGGCCACCGTATCAAGCGCCGCAAACTGCGCCTGCATATCGGTCGGGAACGCGGGATACGGCGCGGTGCGCAAATCCACTGAACGCGGACGACGGCCGCGCATGTCCAGTTCGATCCAGTTGCTGCCGGTCGCGACCGTCGCGCCACATTCAATCAGTTTGGCAGTCACTGCATCCAGATGCTCGGGCCGCACCGACTTGAGCCGCACATGGCCGCTGGTGATCGCACCGGCCACCAGATAGGTGCCGGCTTCGATGCGATCAGGCAGAACGTCATAGCGCGTGCCGGAGAGCTTCTCCACGCCCTGCACCACAATACGGTCGGTGCCCGCGCCCTGGATCTTTGCACCCATCGCGATCAGGAAATTGGCCAGGTCCACGACCTCAGGCTCGCGTGCGGCGTTCTCGATGACGGTCTCGCCATCCGCCAGCACCGCTGCCATCAGCAGATTCTCGGTGCCGGTTACCGTCACCGTGTCCAGCACCAGACGCGCACCCTTCAGACGCCCGGAGCGGGCGCGCACATAACCATTCTCGATATGAATGTCGGCACCCATGGCCTTCAGGCCGGCCACATGGATGTTCACCGGGCGCGCACCGATGGCGCAGCCGCCGGGCAGAGACACGTCGGCCTGACCAAAGCGTGCCACCAGCGGGCCGAGCACCAGAATGGAGGCGCGCATGGTCTTTACGAGTTCATACGGCGCCACGCACTCCTTGAGCGTGCTGGCGTCGACTTCGATGCACATGCGCTCATCGACCGTCACCGTGACGCCCATGCGCGCCAGCAGCTCGATCATGGTGGTGACGTCCTGCAGATGCGGCACATTGCCGATGGCGACCGGGCCTTCCGCCAGCAGTGCAGCAGCCAGAATCGGCAGAGTGGCATTCTTGGCGCCGGAAATGCGCACCTCGCCCTCGAGCGGACGCCCGCCGGTGATCTGCAGCTTATCCATGGCCGGCTCCGCCGCCCTGCGCAGCAGCCCACTCGTCCGGCGTCAGGGCCTCGATGGACAGGGCGTGGATCTCGCCACCTACACGGCCGCCGAGCGCGCGATAGACCGCCTGATGGCGCGCCAGACTGCGCTGGCCGACAAATGTCGCGCTGACGACACGGGCGGCGAAGTGGGTGTTGTCCCCCGATTGCACGTCGACGACGGCATCGGGCAGTGCTGCGCGGATCAGGGCCGCGACCTCAGTCGGGTTCATCCCCGGGATTCTAGGCGGTATCATGCCCAAATGCCTGCCCACTCGCCCCCCCGTGCCTCCGACGACCAGCTGCTGGCCACCGCGCGCCGTACGCTGGAGATCGAGACCGTAGCCCTGCACCGCGTCCAATCCGCACTGGATGGCGCGTTCGTGCGGGCCTGTCAGCTCATCCTCGCCTGCCAAGGCCGCGTGGTCGTGACCGGAATGGGCAAATCCGGTCATATCGCGCGCAAGATCGCCGCTACGCTGGCCAGCACCGGCACCCCGGCTTTCTTCCTGCACCCGGCGGAAGCCAGTCACGGCGACATCGGCATGATCACCCGCGCCGACGTGGTACTGGCCTTGTCCAACTCGGGCGAAACCGCGGAGCTGCTGCCACTGCTGCCGCAGATCAAGCGACTCGGCGTACCGCTGATTGCACTGAGCGGACGGCGCGATTCGACACTGGCGAATGCGGCCGATGCTGCGCTGGATGGGGCGGTGGATCAGGAAGCCTGTCCGCACAACCTTGCTCCGACGGCGAGCACCACTGCGGCACTCGCTCTGGGTGATGCGCTCGCGGTGGCACTGCTTGAGGCACGCGGCTTCACCGCCGACGACTTCGCCCGCTCACATCCTGGCGGCGCGCTGGGACGCGCTCTGCTGTTGCATGTGGCCGATGTCATGCGCAGCGGCGAGGCGCTGCCGCGAGTGACTCCGGACACACCGCTGGCCAAGGGACTGCTGGAGATGTCACGCAAGGGTCTGGGCATGACCGCCGTGACCGATGCCGATGGCCGGGTACTCGGTATTTTCACCGACGGCGATCTGCGTCGGGCACTGGATGCACGCATCGATCTGCATGCGGCCTCGATGCGCGAGGTGATGACCAGCGGCGGACACCGCATCGGACCGCAGGAGCTGGCGGCCAGCGCTGCGCGATTGATGGAGAAGCATCAGATCACCGGCCTGCTGGTCGTGGATGAGCAGCAAAAACTGGTCGGCGCGCTGAATGTCCACGATTTGATGCGCGCAGGGGTCGTATGACGCGCAAGCCGGTCGCGCTGGGCAGCATCCGCCTGCTGGTGCTGGACGTCGACGGCGTGCTGACTGACGGCCGACTCTACTTCGGCGCCGATGGCGAAGAACTCAAGGTATTCCATGTGCGCGACGGGTTGGGCATCAAGCAGGTGCAACAACTGGGCGTCACCGTTGCCGTGGTATCCGGACGGCGCTCGCCGCCAACCATCCAGCGCTGCCGTGAACTGGGCATTGGCGAGGTATTCCTCGGCGTCGAGGACAAGGAGAAAGCCTTCAGTGCGCTATGCACGCGTCTTGGTGTCACGCCGCGTGAGTGCGCGTGCATCGGCGATGACTCGCCTGATCTGCCGCTGCTGCGTCAGGCCGGCTTCGCAGTCGCTGTTGCCGATGCGCACCCCGATGTGCGCCGTGCGGCGCATCGGACTACGACGCTGGGTGGCGGTCAGGGCGCAGTGCGCGAAGTCTGCGACTGGCTGCTGAACGCGCGGCGCGTGCGGAAGCCCTGATGCGGCAACTCTGGTGGCTGCTGCCGGTACTAATAATCGCGGGACTCTGGACGTGGCTGGCCCCGCGCCAGCTCCACCCCGATGCTGCGGCCAGCGAAGCGAGCGCACAGACCGCTGACAAACTTGGCTTCGCGGCCCTGGATGCAGAACTGATCGAGACTGGCGCTGACGGAGCCCCGCTCTACCGATTGCGCGCCCAACGGATCGCGCAGCAACGCCCTGATGCAGCCGTTGAACTCGACTCGCCCCAACTCAGCTACGATGATCGCGCGCGTGGCCAGTGGACACTGCGTGCGACGCGAGGCACCTTGAGTGCCGACCGGCACTCCGTGGCCTTTGACGGCGAAGTGCAGGCGCGTCGCACGATGCCGCGCTCGCAGCCGCTGGTGCTGCGTACTGCAACACTGCAGGTGGATCTGCAGAGCCGAGTCGCTGACACCGCCGCGCCGGTGGACATCGAATGGGGACGTGCCCAACTGCACGCCGGTGGCTTGCATGCCGACATGGTCAGCGGGCTCTTCGTACTCAATGGGACCGGTCATGGGCAATTGCGCTACTAACAGCAGTCGGTATCCGCTCCGGCGTTGCACGGCACTGTTGGCCGGTGCTGCATGGCTCATGACTGCTGCGGTTGCACAGTCAGCCGAGACAATGGGTGGCGCCGGCATCCGCATCGAATTCGGTCAGCTGACGGAGCAGCCCGGCAAGGTGCTGCTCGAACAGGCCGTGATCATGGAAGAAGATGCGCGCGGCACGATCCTGAAGACCATCCGCGCCGACCGTGCCGAGTCCAATGGCCTAGACGTTGCCAACAGCGTCTGGGCATTCAGCGGCCATGTCACTGTGACCATTCAGGAAGGCGAACTGCATGCCGATCAGGCACGGGTACTGATCGTGCGCGGACGCATCAGCACGGCCAATGTCAGTGGTACGCCGGCCGCATTTGAACAACGCACCAGCCGAAGCGGCGCACCCAGTGCGCGCGGCCATGCCAACGACATCAGCTACAACGCCGACAGCGGCAATCTGGTATTCAACGGCAGTGTCTGGTTCAGCAGCGAGTCCACAGGCGAAATCAATAGCAGCCGCGCCACTTACAATATTCCGCTGCGCACCTCGAGCTTCGATAAAGGCGATAACGAGCGCGTGCACGGCACCATCCGTCTCAAGCCGCGCAGCAGCGGCGAACAGGACAAAAACCCATGAGCCTGCTGACGGCACGCAATCTGAGCAAGCGCTACCGCTCGCGACAGGTGGTACAGGACTTGTCGCTGGAGATCGCCACGGGCGAAGTGGTCGGCTTGCTGGGTCCCAACGGCGCGGGCAAGACCACCTCGTTTTACATGATCGTCGGGCTGGTCCAGGCCGACGGCGGGCAGGTGATGCTCGACAATGAGGACATCACCCGCTGCACGCTCGACCAGCGGGCGCGACTGGGCGTGGGTTATCTGCCGCAGGAGGCGTCGGTTTTCCGCAAGCTCACCGTCGCCGAAAACATCCTCGCGGTGCTCGAATTGCGGCGCGGCATGGACCGGGTTGCCCGTCTGGCCCGTCTGGAGCGCCTGCTTGAGGAATTGCGCATCGGCCACGTCAGGGACACGCTGGGCATGGCGCTCTCGGGCGGGGAAAGACGCCGGGTGGAAATTGCCCGTGCGCTGGCCGCCGAACCGCGCTTCATCCTGCTGGATGAGCCCTTTGCCGGCGTAGACCCGCTGTCTGTGGCCGACATCCAGCGCATCATGAGCGAACTGGCCGAGCGCGGCATTGGGGTGCTGATCACCGACCACAACGTGCGCGAGACACTCAGCGTCTGCGGGCGGGCCTACATTGTCGATCAGGGTACTGTGATCGCTTCCGGGACCGCAGCACAAGTCCTTGCCAACCAGCGCGTCCGTGAGGTGTACTTGGGCGAGTCTTTTGTACTTTGAAGACTCTTTTCCGGTCAGTCTCCGAGGCACGATTCTGAGACCCGTTTCCGCGAATTCCGGCAGGCGCTCCCATGCTTAAAGCCTCACTGCAGCTGCGCATGGGGCAGCAGCTGACGATGACACCGCAGCTGCAGCAGGCCATTCGTCTCCTGCAACTGCCCACCATCGAGCTGCAGGCACACATTCGCGAACTGCTTGAGAGCAACGTCATGCTCGAGCAGGACGAGGAAGGGGAAACCGAGCGACTGGAAGCGTTGGCCGGCGGCCCTGAAACCGGCGGCGAAACCGCGGTCGCACCCACCGAACCCCAGGTTGAGGTCGTAGACGAAGGCTGGGACGACCAGAGTACGGGGCCGGCCGAGAACCCGTGGAGCGGCGGCGACGACGACCGCGAGCAAGAGTTCGCCGACGAGGCCGGCAAGAGCCTGCGTGACCATCTTCTCTGGCAGCTGGAATTGGCCCACCCGTCAGCGCGTGAACTGCTCATCGCACGCGCCATCATCGACGCGATCAATGACGACGGCTATCTGACCGATACGCTCGAGGAGATCATCGAGACGCTGCGTCCCGAAACCGAATGCACACTCGAGGAAATGGAGAATGTGCTGGCGATCGTGCAGACCTTCGACCCCGCCGGCGTGGGCGCACGCACGGTCGGCGAATGCCTGCTGCTGCAGCTAGACCAACTGTCGCCTCAGACCCCCGGTCTGCTCACCGCGCGGCTGATCGCACGCGATCACCTCGAGCACGTGGCCGGTCGCGAGCTCGCGGCGCTGCGCCGCGCACTGTCGGCCTCGGACGAAGAACTGGAACAGTCGCTGGCACTGGTGCGCAGCCTGAATCCGCGACCAGGTTCGATCATCAGCGCATCGGCTGCGGAATATGTGATACCCGATGTACTGGTGCGGCGCACGGCGCGCGGCTGGAGCGTGGAGGTCAGCCACTCCACCCTGCCGCGCATCCGCATCAATGACGAGTACGCACGCCTGATCAGTCGCGAGGCCAGCCACGCTGCCTTGCGCACGCAGCTGCAGGAAGCGCGCTGGCTGCTCAAGAGCCTGGAAATCCGCCAGGACACGCTGACACGAGTGGCTCGTTCGATCGTCGAGCGCCAGCACGCCTTTCTCGAGCAGGGCGAGGAACACATGAAGCCCATGATCCTGCGCGACATTGCCGAGGCCATCGGCATGCACGAGTCAACGGTGTCGCGCGTGACCTCCGGAAAGTACATGCACACACCGCGTGGCGTGTTCGAACTGCGTTACTTCTTCTCCAGCCAAGTGGAGGGGAACGACGGATTGGGAACGTCATCAACGGCGATCCGCGCGAAGATCCGCAAACTGATCAAGGATGAAACCCCGGGGAATCCGCTCAGCGACAGCCGCATCGCCGAAGTGCTGTCATCTGAAGGGATCCCCGTGGCGCGCCGCACGGTGGCTAAATACCGTGAAATGCTTGGCATCGCTCCCTCGAGCGAGCGCAAGCGCACCCATTCAAGAGAACAGGCCGTCAATCAATGAGGAGATCACCATGCATCTGAAACTCACCGGTCATCACCTGGAAATCACTCCGGCGCTGCGCAGCTATGTCGAGAAGAAGCTGGAGAGGGTGCTGCGTCATTTCGACCAGCTGATCGACATGCATTGTGTTCTGACCGTCGAAAAGCTGGTGCACAAGGCTGAGGCAACGCTGCACATGCGCGGGGAGACCCTGCACGCCATGGCTTCGGACGAGCATATGTACGCAGCCATCGACGCGCTGACCGACAAACTTGACCGGTTGGTGGTCAAGCACAAGGAAAAGGTGAACGACCACCACGCCGCCGAAGCGCGCCACGGCGCGCAGAGCTAAGCTCAGAGGCAGGAAGCGACCATGAGCGGCACCACGCGATTGCTGATCCTCAGCGGCCTGTCCGGGTCAGGCAAGAGCGTGGCGCTGCACCTGCTTGAGGATCTGGGCTTTTACTGTATCGACAACATGCCGGCGGCACTGCTCAAGCCGTTCATATCACACAGCGTGCGCAGCCCAGATACGGTGTACCAGCGCACTGCGGTCGGCATCGATGCACGCAACACCGACGCGGAAATCAGCTCGGTGCCGGGACTGATCACGGAGCTGCGTCGCAGTGGCATCGAGTGCGAACTGATCTTTCTGGTCACGAATGAGGACGAACTGCTGCGGCGCTTTGCGGAAACACGCCGCATGCACCCATTGAGTCGCGGCGGCGAGAGCCTGCGTGAGGCGATCGCCACTGAAAGACGACTCCTAGAGCCGCTGCTCAATGCGGCCGATTTGGTGATCGACACCTCAAGCATGGGTGTGCACGAGCTGCGCGAGCAGATGCATCTGCGCGTGGAGCAGCGCCGCAAGAACAAGCTCGCGGTGCTGATCGAATCCTTCGGCTTCAAGTACGGCATACCCGGGGATGCAGATTTTGTGTTCGATGCACGCTCATTGCCCAACCCCTACTGGGAGCCGGGGCTGCGTGATCTGACCGGGCGGGATCCGGCTGTGGCCCACTTCCTGGAAAACCAGTCCGGCGTGGAACGCTACATCCAGGACATCCAGCGTTTCATCGAGCCGCGGTTCGCAGAGTTTCGCGCCTCCAACCGTACCTATTTCACCATCGCTATTGGCTGCACCGGCGGCCGACATCGTTCCGTGTACATCGCCGAGAAGCTGGCGAGGCTTATGGGCAACACGCAACTCGACATTCGCACGCGGCATTCCGCCCTGCCCAAGACCTGACAGCAGTAGCGGCTGTTCAGCCGCCGGCGCGCTTGGCGCTGAACCCTCGTTTCAAGAGTTCGGCCACCAGCGTGTCGCGGTGGTCTCCCTGGATCTCGATATTGGTGCCGGCGACTCCGCCACCCGCGCCGCAGCGGCGCTTGAGCTCGCCAGCGAGCGTCGCCAGTTGTTCGGCATTCAGCGGCAGGCCGGTGATGACCGACACCACCTTGCCACCCCGCCCCTGCTTCTCGCGCAGCACGCGCACTGCGCCACCTGCGGGCTGCACCTTGTTGCCACTGGCCGTCCGGCAAACGCAGCCCGCGGCTGGCCGCCGGCAACCAGGACAGATAGTGCCCAGACCCGTGCTGTAGACGATTCCCACGGTTGCTCCCTCAGCGCGTGCGCCGCAGGTCGATCGTGCGGGCTCTACAGCGCCGAGCGGTCGCGGCTGGCGCCGGCGTCAGCGACTGCGAACGCGGTCATGTCGACGATGCGCCGCACCGTGGCCGATCCGGTGAGGATGTGCGCGGGCTGTGCGGCACCGAGCAGGATCCCACCAACCGTCGCACCATTGCCGGCTGCGATGCGCAGCGCGTTGTAGCAGATGTTGGCTGCATCAACGTTCGGCATGATCAGCAGGTTGGCATTGCTGGTCAGACGCGAATCCGGGAACTCATTGTCGCGGATCATGGCCGACAGCGCCGAGTCGGCGCGCATCTCACCCTCGACCGAGAGGCCCGGCGCACGCGCTGTGATCAGCTCAAGCGCTTCGCGCATCTTCACCGCGGAAGGCGCACGGGAACTGCCGAAACTGGAATGACTGACCAGCGCCACACTGGGCGTGACACCGAAGCGCCGCACCTGCTCGGCCGCCATCAGCGTCATCGCCGCAATCTGTTCGGCATCCGGATCAACGTTGACATGGGTATCACAGATGAACAGCTGACGATCCGGCAGGATCAGCATCTGCATGGCGGCGAAATTATGTACGCCGGCACGCTTACCGATCGCAAGGCGGATGAACTTCAGATGTTCGAGGTAGTTGCCCGTAGTGCCGCAGAGCATCGCATCGGCGTCGCCGCGGCGAAGCAGGATCGCGGCAATCAGCGTGGCGCGGCTGCGCATGTCTTCCATGGCCTGCGCACGCGTGACGCCGTCACGCTTGGCCAGCTGGTAGTACTCGTTCCACGCCTCGCGGAAGCGCGCGTCATTGAGCACATTGACGCCGTCGCAGTTCTCGCCGAGACGCAGCCGCAGCCCGAGCTTTTCGATGCGGTCATTGATCACGTCGATACGACCGACGAGCACCGGACGCGCCAGCTTTTCGTCGATGGCCACCTGCGCGGCCTGCAACACGCGGGCTTCTTCGCCCTCGGCAAACAGCACGCGCTTCGGGTTGCGCTTGGCGGCGGCAAACACCGGCTGCATCGCTGAAGCGGATTCGTAGACGAACTGCGTCAGTCGCGCACGATAGGCATTGAAGTCCGTGATCGGCAGCGTGGCTACGCCGCTGTCCATGGCCGCCTTGGCCACAGCCGGGGCGATCTGCATGATCAGGCGCGGATCAAAGGCACGCGGGATGATGGAATCCGGACCAAAGCTGGCCGTGCCCTCGCCGTAGGCCGTGGTGGCCACGTCCGACTGCTCGGCCTGCGCCAGTTCGGCAATTGCATGCACGCACGCCATTTTCATCGGGTCGTTGATGGTGGTCGCACCAACATCCAGCGCGCCGCGGAAGATGAACGGGAAGCAGAGCGAGTTGTTGACCTGGTTCGGATAGTCCGAACGGCCTGTACCAACGATGCAATCCGGTCGCGCCTGCTTGGCCAGTTCCGGGCGGATCTCAGGCTCGGGATTGGCCAGCGCAAGGATCAGCGGCTTGGGCGCCATCCGCACCACCATTTCCGGCTTCACCAGGCCAGGCCCGGAGAGACCAAGGAAGATGTCCGCATCGACCATGATATCGGCCAGCGTCCGCGCCGCGGTGTTCTGCGCATAGCGCAGCTTGTCGGCATCCGTGTTGGGGCGACCCTGATAGACCACGCCCTTGCTGTCCGCGACAGAGACGTTCTCGCGCTTCAAACCCAGCGCGCAAAGCAGGTCTAGGCAGGCAATGGCCGCGGCGCCCGCACCCGAGCAGGCCAGCTTGACCTTGCCGATGTCCTTGCCAACGACTTTGAGTGCATTGAGCACTGCGGCCGAGACGATGATGGCGGTGCCATGCTGGTCGTCGTGGAAAACCGGGATCTTCATGCGCTCGCGGAGCTTGCGCTCGATGTAGAAGCACTCCGGTGCCTTGATGTCCTCGAGGTTGATGCCGCCAAACGTCGGCTCAAGGGCAGCGACGATATCGACGAATTTGTCGGGATCGGTTTCGTCGATCTCGATGTCGAACACATCGATGCCGGCGAATTTCTTGAAGAGGCAGCCTTTGCCCTCCATCACCGGCTTGCCGGCGAGCGGGCCAATATTGCCCAAGCCGAGCACCGCCGTGCCGTTGGTCACCACGGCGACCAGGTTGGCGCGCGAGGTCACGCTGGCCGCTTCCAGCGGGTTCTCCTTGATGGCCAGGCTGGCGTAAGCCACGCCGGGCGAATACGCCAGGCTGAGGTCACGCTGGTTAGTGAGCACCTTGGTCGGTGCCAGCGCAATCTTTCCCGGGGTCGGGAAACGGTGGTAATCCAGAGCGGCTTTCTTCAGTTCTTCTTCCATCAAAGCATTCTCGCAGCGTCGTTGGGCCCTGCCTAGTCCGCCGGCATTGACGCGACACGCCTTCGGACTGGCCGTCAGCGCCCGGACTTGTCGGAGACGCCAATCGGCAAAGGACATTTTGCGTTGCGAGGGTACACTAGCGCCCGCATGGACACCACGACCGACATCCTGTCTCCCAAGCAGACGCGCCTGGCACTGCTGCGCCGTGCGCTGGGCCAGGGTGCGTTGCGCTCGGCGCAACGCATGGTCACAGCCATGCACCCGGCCGAGGTTGCGCAGTTGCTCGAGTCGCTGCCGCCAGCACAACGCGACGTCGTCTGGGAATTCGTTGAGCCAGAAGCCGAAGGTGAGGTGCTGGTCGAGCTCAGCGATCCGGTACGCAACGATCTCATCAGCGAGATGGAACCGGACGAACTGGTGGCTGCCACCGAGGGCATGCAGGTCGACGACCTCGCCGACCTCGTCGCGGAGTTGCCGGAGACGGTCACGCAGCAGCTGCTGAAGTCGATGGACCATGCGGATCGTGAGCGCCTGAACCGCGTGCTGGCCTGGCCCGAGGACAGCGCGGGCGGCCTGATGAACACCGACACCATCAGCCTGCGCGCTGACGTCAGCGTCGAAGTGGTGCTGCGCTACCTGCGCATGCGCGGCGAGCTGCCCAAGCGCACCGACAGCCTGTTCATCGTCGACTCGCGCAATCGTTACCTCGGTGCCGTACCGCTCACCCACCTGCTGACGGCTGATCCGGAGAGCGATGTCGGCGCAGCCATGGATGCGGAAGCGCCGCGCATCGCGCCGGCCATCCCCGCCAGCGAAGTCACGCAGTTGTTCCGCGATCGCGACCTGGTCTCCGCCGCGGTGGTGGATGATGAAGGCCAGCTGCTGGGTCGTATCACAGTCGATGACGTGGTCGACGTGATCAGCGAGGAAGCGGCGCATTCCGTGCTCAGCATGGCCGGCCTTCACGACGAGGAAGATATCTTCGCCGGTGTTGCCGCCTCGACCCAGCGCCGTCTGGTCTGGCTGGGCATCAACTTGCTGACAGCTTTCCTGGCCTCGTCGGTGGTGCGCCCCTTCGAAGGCACCATCCAGCGTGTCACCGCATTGGCCACGCTGATGCCGATTGTTGCCAGCATGGGCGGCATCGCCGGCACCCAGACCGTGACACTGATCGTGCGCGGGCTGGCACTGGGTCAGGTGCAGTGGGCCAACGCGCGCTGGCTACTGTTTAAGGAAATCGCCGTGGGTGCCACCAACGGGCTGATCTGGGCGCTGGTGGTGGGCGCGGCCACCGTCAGCTGGTTCGGCACTTGGAAAATCGCTGTCATCATTGCCGCGGCGATGATGGTGAACCTGCTGGCTGCAGCCATCGTCGGTGTCACCGTGCCACTGACCCTGCGCCGACTGCGCATCGATCCAGCGCTGGCCGCGGGCGTCATCCTGACCACTTTCACGGACTGCATCGGATTCGCCACGCTGCTTGGCCTCGGCACGCTGTTCCTGCTCTGAGCGTTGAGTCGCCGGGACTGATCATGAGCCGCACTGAAAACCCACGCGTACTGATCACCGGCGCCTCCTCCGGGATCGGTGCGGCGCTGGCTGAGAACTATGCGCGCCGCGGCGCACGCCTGCTGCTGCTGGCGCGTCGTAGCGAACGACTCGCGGAGCTCGCGGAACGTCTGCGCGCCACGGGCGCAGAGGTCAGCATCCAAACTGCCGATGTGACTCACGATGGTGCTGTGGCGCGCGCCATCGCCGACTGGGCGGGTGAATCGGGCATCGACATCGTGATCGCGAACGCCGGCTACAGCGTGACCGGCCCACTGACACGGCTGACGTTGGCCGACTATCGTCGCCAGTTCGAAACCAATGTCTTCGGTGTGCTGCGCACGGTGCAGGAGTCCCTGCCGGCGCTGCGCGCTGCGCGTGGTCGGCTGGTGATCATCGGCAGCGTTGCCGGTTACGTCGCAGCACCGGGCGCCTCAGCCTATGCCATGAGCAAGTTCGCAGTGCGTGCTCTGGCGGAGTCATTGCGTGGCGAACTTGGTCGCGAGGGCATCGGCGTCACACTGGTGTCGCCGGCCTACATCGACTCGGATATCCGTCGCACCGACAACCGTGGGCTGTTTCATGCTGGGGCATCAGACCCGATCCCGGCGTGGCTCCGGATGCGTACGCCGCAAGCGGCACGCGTCATCGCCCGAGCCATTGCGAGGGGTCAGGACGAGGTGATCGTCACCTTCCACGGCAAGCTGCTGGTGTTCATCGCGCGCCACTTCCACCGGACGCTGCGGACCGTAGTCCGGCGCATCGGCTGGCGCCCCGAAGCGCGCACGAAGGACTGATCAACGCCGCAACGCGACGGCTGTTAGCTGCGCGCCACGCTGAGAATGACCAGGGAATTCGTGCCGCCGGACACGCCGCTGAGTTCGCCCTTGGTCAGGATCACCTGGTCACCGGTCTCCACCAGACCCCGTTGCAGCAGCTGCTCGAAGATCGCCGGATACAGTTGCTTGGGATCAGACGTGGTGATGTCGAAGGGCACGGCGTAGACGCCGCGATAGAGGGTCGCGCGCCGGCGAGTGGCCTCGTGACGCGTGAAGGCATAGATCGGTATGTCGTTGCGGTTGCGACTCATCAACAGCGGCGTCAGACCGGACTCGGTCAGCGCCACGATGGCGCGTACACGCATGTGGCTGGCGGTGTAGTTCACCGCCATCGAGATGACTTCTTCATTGTTGGTGAAGCCATCCTCGCTGCGCCAGATGCGGCGCTCGGCACCCACCTGATATTTCTCCGCACCCTGAATGACTTCGGCCATGGCCTGCACGGCCTTGACCGGATATTTACCGGCAGCCGTCTCGGCCGACAGCATCACCGCGTCAGTACCGTCGAGCACGGCATTGGCCACGTCGCTGACTTCTGCGCGGGTCGGGATGGGACTGTGGATCATGGACTCCATCATCTGCGTAGCAGTGATGACCACGCGATTGCGCGCCAGTGTCTGGCGGATGATGGTTTTTTGCAGGCCCGTCAGCTCCGCATAGCCCATCTCAACGCCCAGATCGCCGCGCGCCACCATTACGGCGTCGGTGACACCAAGGATGGCTGAGAGATTATCGAGCGCCTCATGACGCTCAATCTTGGCCACCACCCGCGCCTCGCCGCGCCACTTGCGCAGCGTGCTTTGCGCACGGCGGATATCTTCGGCGTCACGACAGAAGGAGACGGCGAGGTAATCAATACCCAGCTCGGCAGCCAGCTTGATGTCCTCGAGATCCTTTTCAGTGAGTGCCGGTGCGGAAATTCCGCCACCCTGCCGGTTCACGCCCTTGCGATCGGAGAGCGTGCCGCCGACACGCACCACGCAATGAATGCGCGTGCCGCTGACACGCTCGACGTCGAGCACGATCTGCCCGTCATTGAGCAGCAGCACGTCGCCGTTATGCACATCGTTTGGCAGGTTGAGATAGGCGCAGCCCACCTCGGCGGAGTTGCCGGCCGTCGGATCGAGCGCTGTATCGAGCGCGAATGGCGCGCCCTCCTCCAGCTGCACCGCACCGCCCTGAAAACTCTCGATGCGGATCTTGGGGCCAGCGAGATCGGCCAGCACACCCACGTAGCGATTCGCCTCGCGGGCGGCGTTTCTCAGCATCTCGACACGGCGCCGATGCGCGTCGCGCGTTCCGTGGGAGAAGTTGACACGGGCAACATCAAGACCCGCACCGACCATGGCGGCAAGCACGGCCGGGTCATCGGTGGCAGGTCCGAGAGTCGCTACGATCTTGGTGCGCCGGGAAGTATCCATGCGCCCCAGTCTACCCCATAGCGGCGTCACCATTACGCCGAGTGCTTGGGGCCCCAGTAGGGGTTTAGGGCTTAGCGGGCCGCGCGCTCCTGCAGGATGGCAACCGCGGGCAAAACCTTGCCTTCAACGAACTCCAGGAAGGCGCCGCCGCCGGTGGAGATATAGGAAATCCCCTCTTCGACTTCGTACTTCTCGATGGCCGCCAGAGTGTCGCCGCCACCGGCCAGCGAGTAAGCCTTGCTGCTTGCCACTGCGTTGGCGATTGCACGGGTGCCCTCGCCGAACTGGTCGAACTCGAACACGCCGACCGGACCGTTCCAGATGATGGTGCCAGCCGACTGCAGCAGCTTGGCGAGCCGCTCGGCGGTGTCAGGGCCAATGTCCAGAATCATCTCATCGTCACGCACATCGTTGGCCGCACGCACATCGGCGTGCGCCGTAGCGGCGAATTCGCGCGCCACGACCACGTCCGTCGGCAACGGGATATCGGCACCGCGCTGCTTGGCCTGCGCAAGGAGCTGGCGCGCGATGTCGAGCATTTCGGACTCGCACAGCGACTTGCCGACCTTGACGCCGGTGGCCGCCAAGAACGTATTGGCAATGCCCCCGCCGACGATCAACTGATCCACCTTGCCCAGCAGCGACTCGAGCACGGTGAGCTTGGTGGAAACCTTGGAGCCGGCAACGATGGCCACCATCGGCCGCGCCGGCGTAGCCAGCGCCCGCTCCAGAGCCTCAAGCTCAGCCACCAGAAGCGGCCCGGCACAGGCCACCGGCGCATACTTGGCCACGCCGTGGGTGCTGGCCTCGGCGCGATGCGCCGTGCCGAAGGCGTCCATGACAAACACGTCGCACAGCGCAGCCATGCGGCGCGCCAGATCGTCGTTGTCTTTTTTCTCGCCCTTGTTGAAGCGTACGTTTTCACACAGCACCGCTGTGCCCGGCGCGCAATCAACGCCGTCGAGCCAGTCCTTCACCAGCGGCACCGGCTTGCCGAGCAGTTCGGAGAGTCGCTGGGCGACGGGCGCCAGCGAGTGCTCCGATTCGAACTTGCCTTCTTCGGGCCGCCCCAGATGCGACATCAGCAGCACGCGCGCCCCCTTGTCGAGCGCCATGCGTACGGTCGGCAACGCCGCGCGGATACGCGCATCGCTGGTGACCACGCCATCGGCGACCGGCACATTGAGGTCTTCGCGGATCAGAACCCGCTTGCCAGCGAGGTCCAGATCCGCCATGCGCAGCGGCTTCACCGCCGATCCCGAAGCGGCCATGCGATCAGACTGCGCGCGACCAAGCGAGCGTGGTGTCCAGCATACGGTTGCTGAAGCCCCACTCGTTGTCGTACCAAGCGCAGACCTTGACGAGGTTGCCGTCGATGATGCGGCTCATGGTCGCGTCGTAGGTCGAGGAATGCGCGTCGTGGTTGTAGTCGATCGAGACCAGCGGCGCTTCGGTGTAAGCGAGCACACCCTTGAGCGGGCCTTCGGCTGCAGTCTTGACCAGCTTGTTGATCTCTTCGATGGTGGTCGCGCGCTTCGGTGTGAACGTGAGGTCCACCAGCGACACGTTGATGGTCGGGATACGCACCGCGAAGCCGTCGAACTTGCCCTTGAGCTCGGGCAGCACCAGACCCACGGCAGCAGCCGCGCCAGTCTTCGTTGGGATCATCGACATGGTGGCCGAACGCGCACGGCGGATGTCCTCGTGATAGACGTCCGTCAGACGCTGATCGTTGGTGTAGGCGTGGATAGTGGTCATCAGACCGCGCTCGATGCCGATGCCGTCATTGAGCACTTTGGCCAGCGGCGCGAGGCAGTTGGTGGTGCACGAGGCATTGGAGATCACGGACATGCTGGACTTCAGCACGTTGTGGTTCACGCCGTAGACGACGGTTGCATCGACATCCTTGCCACCGGGCGCGGAGATCACGACCTTCTTGGCACCGCCCGCCAGATGCTTGCCCGCATCGGCCTTGGTGGTGAAGAAGCCGGTGCACTCGAAGACGATGTCGGCACCGACCGAGGCCCAGCCAATCTTGGCCGGATCGCGCTCGGCAAAAACCTTGATGCGATCGCCGTTGACGACGATCGAGTCGCCATCGACATGCACCTTGCCGGGGAACTTGCCGTGGGCCGTGTCGTACTGCGTCAGGTGAGCATTGGTCTGCGGATCGGCCAGGTCGTTGATGGCAACGATCTGGATTTCATTCCTGCGATTGGATTCATACAGCGCACGCAGAATGTTGCGACCGATGCGACCGTAGCCGTTGATGCCGACTTTCAATGCCATGGACAGTTCCTCCGACTGCGAAATTCCAGATTTAAGCGCACAATTCTAATACTTGGGCCAGCACTTTGTCGGCGGTCAGGCCAAACTTGCTGAACAGGTCCGCTGCCTTGCCCGAGGCACCGAATTCATCGATGCCCATCACGCGACCTTCGCTGCCGACATAGCGCCACCACAGCCCGGTCGCACCGGCCTCGACGGCCAGACGACGCCGCACCGCTGCGGGCAGCACAGATTCGCGCCAGGCGGGATCCTGCGCATCGAAGACATCACAGCTGGGCATCGAGACCAGGCGTACACGGCGGCCCTGGGCCTGCGCCGCACGCACGGCCTCAATGGCGAGCGAGACTTCTGAACCCGTGGCAATGACCAGACATTCAGGTGTACCGCTGCAGTCGAGCAGCGTATAGCCACCACGCGCCACCTGCGGCGCCTGAGCGGCAGTGACAAGTTGCGGCAGCGCTTGGCGGGTGAGCACCAGGCAGGTGGGACCGTCTTCGCGCTCCACTGCCGCGAGCCACGCAACTGCGCTCTCGAGTCCGTCGGCGGGACGCCACACGCTGAGGTTGGGCATCAGTCGCAGGCTGGCCGTGTGCTCGACCGGCTGGTGAGTCGGTCCGTCCTCGCCCAGTCCGATGGAATCATGGGTGTAGACATGCACCACACGCTGGCGCATGAGCGCGGCCATGCGCACCGCGTTGCGAGCGTAATCGGAGAAGGTCAGGAAGGTGCCCGCGTAGGGCAGCACGCCGCCGTGCAGTGCCTGACCATTCATGATGGCGCTCATGCCGAATTCGCGCACGCCGTAGTAGAGATAGTTGCCACTGAAATCGGCCACGGTGACCGCGCGTGAATCCTTGCGCAGCGTGTTGTTCGAGCCGGTCAGGTCAGCCGAGCCGCCCAGCATTTCCGGCACCATCGGCCCAAGTGCGTTCAGCGCATTCTGTGACGATACGCGCGTGGCCTGCGCTGCCGTGACAGCAGCCGCAGCAGCCAGCGTCGTGGCGCGAACCTCTTCCCAGTTCGATGGCAGGCGCCCCTGCATGCGACGCTCAAACTCGTCAGCCAGCGCCGGATGCTCGGCGCGATAACGGGCGAACAGCGCCTGCCAGGCCGCCTCGGCGGCACGGCCACTGCGTTCGCAGTTCCAGGCATCGCGCAACGGCTGCGGCACTTCGAAGGGCGGCGCCGACCAACCGATGTTCGCGCGCACGGCAGCGATTTCCTCGGCGCCCAGCGGTTCGCCGTGCGCCTTGGCGGTACCGCCGCGCGTCGGCGCCGGATAGCCGATCACCGTGCGACAGCAGATGAGCGTCGGACGTGAATCGTCGGCTGTAGCAGCGCGAATCGCTGCTTCGAGTGCTGCGGGATCATGACCGTCCACGTTGCGGATCACGTGCCAGCCGTAGCTCTCGAAACGCTTCACCGTGTCGTCGGTGAACCAGCCGGTCACCTTGCCATCGATGCTGATGCCGTTGTCGTCATAGAGCGCGACCAGCTTGCCGAGCTGCCAAGTGCCGGCCAGCGAAGCGGCCTCATGCGAAATGCCTTCCATGAGGCAGCCGTCGCCGAGGAACACCCAGGTGCGATGATCGACAATGGGCAGTCCCGGGCGATTGAACTGCGCGGCGAGAATCTTCTCGGTCAGCGCCATGCCCACGGCATTGGCGAGGCCCTGTCCCAACGGACCGGTGGTGGTTTCGATGCCCATGGCCACGTCATGCTCGGGATGGCCGGCTGTGCGGCTGCCGAGCTGACGGAAGTTGCGCAGCTCGTCCATGGCCACTGGATAACCCGTCAGATGCAGCAGCGAATACAGCAGCATCGAGGCATGACCATTGGACAGGACGAAGCGGTCACGATCCCACCAGTGCGGGTTAGCCGGGTTGTGCTTGAGGAACTGGCGCCACAGCACCGTCCCCATTTCGGCCATGCCCATGGGCGCGCCGGGATGCCCGGAGTTGGCCTTCTGGACGGCATCCATGGACAGAACGCGGATTACGTTGGCCAGTTCGCGGCGGTCGGGCGTCGGGGTCGTCATCGGAGGGCTCGGGGCTCGGAGGGGCGCGCATTGTCCCCTACGGCCGCGGAGCGGGCAATCTGAGAAACGAAGACTTATGTAGGAACCCGGCCAGCGGCTATACTGCGCCCTCATTTTGACCCTCGAAAAAGGCGCCAGATCACACATGTCTAACAGCTACCTGTTCACCTCCGAGTCGGTGTCCGAAGGCCATCCGGACAAGGTTGCCGACCAGATTTCCGACGCGGTCCTGGATGCCATCCTGAAAGAAGACCCGTCCGGTCGCGTAGCTTGCGAGACGCTGGTGAAAACAGGTTGCGCCATCGTCGCCGGCGAAATCACCACCACGGCGTGGATCGACCTTGAGAAGCTGGTGCGCAAGACCATCCTCGACATCGGCTACAACAGCTCGGACATGGGTTTTGACGGCGCCAGCTGCGCGGTCATCAATATCATCGGTGCGCAGTCGCCCGATATCGCCATGGGCGTGGATCGCAAGTCCAAGCGCAAGCAGGGCGCCGGCGATCAGGGTCTGATGTTCGGCTATGCCACCAACGAGACGGACGTGCTGATGCCCGCGCCGATCACGCTGGCGCATCGCCTCGTGAAGCGTCAGGCCGACGTGCGCAAGAAGGGCAAGCTGAAGTGGCTGCGCCCCGACGCCAAGAGCCAGGTCACGCTGCGTTACGAGAACGACAAGCCGGTGGGCATCGAGGCCGTGGTGCTCTCGACCCAGCACAGCGACGACATCTCCACCAACAAGCTGCGCGACGCGGTCATGGACGAGATCATCCTGCCGGTGCTGCCGAAGCGCTGGATCACCAAGCAGACACAGTTCCATATCAACCCGACTGGTCGCTTCGTGGTTGGCGGACCCGTGGGCGACTGCGGCCTGACCGGTCGCAAGATCATCGTCGATACTTACGGTGGCTATGCCCGTCACGGCGGCGGCGCCTTCTCTGGCAAGGATCCGTCCAAGGTGGATCGCTCGGCTGCCTATGCCGCGCGCTACGTGGCCAAGAACATTGTGGCCGCCGGTCTGGCCGAGCGCTGCGAGGTGCAGGTGTCCTACGCCATCGGCGTAGCCGAGCCGACCTCCATCATGGTCGAAACCTTCGGCACCAGCTCGCTGAGCCGCGAGGACATGACCGCGCTGGTGCGCCGTCACTTTGACCTGACGCCGTACGGCCTGCGCGAGATGCTCGATCTGGCCCGTCCGATCTATCAGCAGACGGCTGCCTACGGCCACTTCGGCCGCAAGGAAGAGGCCTTCAGCTGGGAGCGCACCGATAAGGCGCAGGCGCTGGCGGCCGATGCCGCCCGCAAGTCGCGCAAGCGGGTCGCTCGCGGCTAAAATCGGCTTCGCGAGATTTTTTAAGCCGCATTCGCGGCAGGCCGGCACCCGAGGGGCGCTGCGACAGGGGGGCGGAATCACCGCCCGCCCTGCCAGGCTCGGGACCGCCGGCGAAAAGCCAACCGCGCTCATTACCAACTGGAGTTGGAACCATGACTGCTGTTGCCAAGACCGTTGCTCCAAAGAACGATTTCCACGTCGCCGACCTGTCGCTCGCCGATTGGGGCCGCAAGGAAATCGCCATTGCCGAGACCGAGATGCCCGGCCTGATGGCCATCCGCGAGGAATTCTCGCCGCTGCAGCCGCTACGGGGCGCGCGCATCACGGGCTCGTTGCACATGACCATCCAGACTGCGGTGCTGATCGAAACGCTGCAGGCACTCGGCGCGCAGGTGCGCTGGGCCTCCTGCAACATCTTCTCCACACAGGACCACGCCGCCGCAGCCATTGCCGCACGCGGCACACCGGTCTTCGCCTACAAGGGCGAGTCACTCAAGGAATACTGGGACTACACGCACCGTATCTTCGAATGGCCCAACGGCCAGCATGCCAACATGATTCTCGATGACGGCGGCGACGCCACGCTTCTGCTGCATCTGGGCACGCGTGCTGAAACCGACCTGAGCGTGCTCAACAATCCGGGCAGCGAGGAAGAGGAAGTGCTCTTCGCCAGCATCCAGGCTCAGTTGAAGAAAGATCCGCACTGGTACTCCGCGCGCCTGAAGGCCGTGAAGGGTGTGTCGGAAGAGACCACCACCGGCGTGAAGCGCCTGTATCAGATGGCGAAGGACGGCCTGCTGGCCTTCCCTGCCATCAACGTCAACGACTCGGTGACCAAGAGCAAGTTCGACAACCTCTATGGCTGCCGCGAATCATTGGTGGACGGCATCAAGCGCGCCACCGACGTCATGATCGCCGGCAAGATCGCCGTGGTTGCCGGCTATGGCGACGTGGGCAAGGGCTCGGCACAGGCGCTGCGTGCACTGTCGGCCCAGGTCTGGGTGACCGAGATCGATCCGATCTGCGCACTGCAGGCTGCGATGGAAGGCTATCGCGTCGTGACGATGGACTACGCCAGCGACAAGGCCGACATCTTCGTCACCGCCACCGGCAACTTCCATGTGCTCACACACGAGCACATGAAGAAGATGAAGGACCAGGCGATCGTCTGCAACATCGGCCACTTCGACAACGAAATCGATTGCGCGTCGCTGAAGCAGTACAAGTGGGAGAACATCAAGCCGCAGGTTGATCATGTGATCTTCCCGGACGGCAAGCGCATCATCCTGCTGGCCGAAGGCCGGCTGGTGAACCTCGGCTGCGGCACGGGCCATCCGAGCTATGTGATGAGCTCCTCATTCGCCAACCAGACGATGGCGCAGATCGAACTGTTCGCCAACAGCGAGAAGTACCCGGTGGGCGTACATGTGCTGCCCAAGCATCTGGATGAGAAGGTGGCGCGCCTGCAGCTGAAGAAGCTCAATGCGCAACTCACCGAACTCACCGATGCACAGGCCACCTACATCGGCGTGCATCGCGAAGGTCCGTACAAGACGGACTCTTACCGTTACTGAGTTCCACTCAGTCAACCACGTCCGGCATCTGCCGCGCGGCGCACTGCATGGTGTGCCGCGCGGCAACTCCGGTGGCATCGGATTGATCGCATGGTCCCCATGACACCTCCGCTGCGTCTACTCCAGTTTTCCGACACCCACCTCGTCACCGACGCCGGTGCCACGCTCAAGGGCATCTGCAACTACGAGTCGCTGCGCGCGGTGCTCGCCCATGCGCAGTTGCATCACGGTGATTTCGATGCGCTGCTGCTGACCGGCGATCTGGTGCATGACGATGCCGGCGGCTATGCGCATGTGCGCACGTTATTTGGTGCGCTGGGCAAGCCGGTGTACTGCCTGCCCGGCAATCATGACGATCTGACCGCCTGTGCCACAGCGCTGGCCGGCGCGCCCTTCCAGCTGGGCGGACAGGTGGACTTCGCCAACTGGCGCATCGTGATGCTCGACAGCGTGGTGCCCGGCGAGGTGTACGGCCGTCTGGCGGACGCTGAACTGCAGCGGCTCGAACGAGCTGTGATGGATGCCGGCGCACGTCATGTTCTGGTCGCGCTTCACCATCATCCGGTCACGCTGGCCACCGGCTGGCTGGAGGAAGTGCGGTTGCTCAATGGCACGGAACTGCTGGCCATCACCGATCGTTATCCGGCCGTGCGCGCCATCTGCTGGGGTCACGTGCATCAGCAGTTCGACGTGCGACGCAAGGGCGTGCGGCTCATGGGTGTGCCTTCCACCTGCGTGCAGTTCAAGCCCGCATCGGAAACCTTCACCGTGGATTCGGCCGCGCCGGGTTACCGCTCACTGACGCTGCATGCCGACGGCAGTATCGACAGCGAAGTGGTGCGTGTGGATGGCATGGGCCGGGGAACCCGGACGCTGGGCTGAACGACTGCTCAACGCACCTCGATCAGCGGTGCGATGGCTTCGAGGCGCGCCAGTGGATCATCGATCTCCAGCAACTGCTGCTGGGCGGCGCGACTGAGTGGCAGGAGTTCCGCAAAGCGATTGGCCACCCAACCCGCCTCTTCGAAATCCGGCTGCAGATGCCGGGCAAGATCTCCGTACTCATCCATGACGCTGCGTAATACGGCACCCAGTGCGCGGCGCGATTCCGGCAACGGCGACTGTGGCGGATCGACCAGCCACTGCACCTCGCCCATATGCAGTCCGTCGGACTGCACCCAGCGCCGCAGCAGACGGAAGCGCTGCTCGCCGCGGCAGAGAATGCCGAGCAACCCATCCTCCAGACGCTCGAAATCAACAATACGTGCGCTGCTGCCAACATCGGCCAGCTGCGCTGCCGCACCGGACTCGCGTGCCTCGCGTACCTCGCCCGCCTCAGCGCCTTCGCACAGCCAGAGCACACCGAACGGTATGCCCTCGCGCATACAGCGCCCAATCATGTCGACGTAACGAGCCTCAAAAATTCGCAGCGGCAGTAAGCCGCCCGGGAACAACACGGTACGCAGCGGAAAGAGTGGCAGTGAGTGTGCCTGTGTCTCGCCGTCCGATGCGGTTGCGGCGGTCACGACGGGCTCAGGAGGTTGCAGCCCGCAGCGACTCCAGTAGCCGCGCATGCAGGCCACCGAAACCGCCATTGCTCATGATCAGCACATGCTCGCCGCCGCGCAGCGTGCTGAGTAGGCCCTGCAGCAGCGCATCCAGCGACGTGGCCACATGGGCACGCGCGCCTAGTTGCTTCACGGCGGCCGGCGCATCCCAACCGAGATCCGCCGGCGCGTAAATCCACGCCTCATCCGCGCCGGTCAAAGACTGGCCGAGCGCATCGGCATGCACGCCCATGCGCATGGTGTTCGAACGTGGCTCCAGCACCGCGATGATGCGCTGCGCGCCAACACGTCGGCGCAGCCCATCGAGTGTGGTGGCGATGGCCGTTGGATGATGAGCGAAATCGTCATAAACACTGATGCCGCGGACGGTACCGCGCAGTTCCATGCGGCGTCGGACACCACCGAAACGGCTGAGTGCTTCGATTGAGCGCTCGACGGGCACACCGGCATGACGGGCAGCGGCAATAGCCGCGAGCGCATTGTCGACGTTGTGCGCGCCAAGCATCGCCCAGCGCACTTCGCCACGCGCCACACCCGCCTCGAGCACGGTGAATGTAGAACCATCGCCGCCCGCCGGTAGCTGCGCGCTCCACAGTGCACCGCCGGCGCCGCTTGCAGCGAACCCTTCGCGTCCGCTCCAGCAGCCCAATTGCAGTACGCGCTGCAGATTTTCATCGCTTGCGTTCACGATGAGTCGGCCGCCAGCTGGAACCGTGCGCACCAGATGATGAAACTGGCGCTCAATGGCCGGAAGGTCCGGATAGATGTCGGCGTGGTCGAATTCGAGATTATTGAGGATCGCGGTGCGCGGTCGGTAATGCACGAACTTCGCCCGCTTGTCGAAGAAGGAGGTGTCGTACTCGTCGGCCTCGATCACGAAGAACGGCTGCTCACCGAGCCGGGCACTGACCGGAAAATCGACGGGCACGCCGCCGATCAAGAAGCCGGGCGAGAGCCCTGCATCCTCCAGAATCCAGGCCAGCATGCTGGTGGTGGTGGTCTTGCCGTGAGTGCCGGCCACAGCCAGCACCCAGCGCTCGCGAAGCACATTGCGCGCCAGCCACTCGGGGCCGGAGGTGTAAGGAATGCCGGACTCCAGCAAGGCCTCGATGACCGGCATGCCGCGACTCATGACATTGCCGACCACCACCTCGTCGGGTCGCGGCGAGAGCTGGGATGGGTCGTAACCCTCGATCAGTTCAATGCCCAGCGCCTCGAGCTGCGTGCTCATGGGCGGATAGACGTTGCGGTCTGATCCGGTCACGCGATGGCCGGCCTGCCTCGCGATGGCCGCGATGCCGCCCATGAAAGTGCCACAGATGCCGAGAATATGTACGTGCATGCAGATTCCGCTTGATTGTACACACAACGCCGGTAGCCTTCGTTCCGTGAGCAGATATTTTCGGGCATGAGCATGCCCATCACCGAAGCGGCCGCACTCCATGCGCGGCTGCAACCCCTAGCGACGCAGCCGGCCATCGGCCTTGATACCGAGTTCCTGCGCGAACGCACCTACTATGCCCAGTTGTGCCTGCTGCAGCTCTCGGGCAGGGACGACGCATTCTGTGTGGACACCATCGCCCTCGCCAGCGCGCAGACGTTGGATGCGAGCGCTCTGGCCCCGCTCCGGCAGCTGATGAACGACGCGTCGGTGTGCAAGGTGCTGCATGCGGCGCGGCAGGATCTGGAAGTACTGGCCCCCAGCTGCGGCGTCATCGCCAATGTGTTTGACACCCAGCTGGCTGCCGCCCTGGTCGGTTTCCCGCCGCAGGTCGGCTATGCCGCGCTGGTGGAAGCACTGTTACAGGTCAAGCTCCAAAAGACTCAGGCCCGCACCGACTGGTCACGCCGACCGCTGAGCGCCGCGCAGATCGACTATGCATTGGACGATGTGCGCCACCTGCTGCCGCTGTGTGAGCTGCTGCTGCAGCGGCTGCAGGCACTTGGTCGCCTGGCCTGGTTCGAGGAAGACTCGCTCTCGGCCGCAGCCGAGCCGCTGACTGTCGATCCGGCCGAGGCCTGGCACCGGCTCAAAGGCCTGAGCGATCTGGATGAGCCGCGTTTACGTCTGGCTCAGTCGCTGGGCGAATGGCGCGAAAGACGCGCCATGTCCAGCGATCGTCCGCGCGGCTGGGTACTGCCGGATATCTCGCTGCGCGAGATCGTGCTCCGCGTGCCCCGCAACGCCAGCGAATTGAGCGTCATTCCGGAACTGACCGAAGGGATGCTGAGAAACAGCGGCCCCACCTTGCTCCAGCTGGTCAGCGACGCCGGGATTCCCGATCCGCCTGCCCCGCTACCGCGTCGCGAACGCCCGGGACCGGAGTTCATGGAGTGCGTCCGCCGACTGGGCGAGGCGACACGAGCCTGTGCGGAACGATTGCAGATTGCGCCGGAACTGCTGGCCCCACGTCGCGAACTGGAACGCATTGCCGGCGGCGCCCGCAGTGGCGGAGCCTTCAGTGGCTGGCGCGGAGAAGTGATCGGCGCGGCGCTGACTGCCGCGCTCTAGTTGCGGCGACTGACAGCGGCTTCAGGGCCTAGCGGCGGCGCGTCTTGCGCTTGGCCACTGCCTTCTTGCGCTTGGCGACAGGCTTGCCCCGGGTCACCGGCTTGCGCTTCGCAACCGGTTTACGCTTCGCAGCCGTTTTGCGCTTAGCGGCTGGCTTACGCTTGGCCGCGCCCTTGCGCTTGGCCGCGCTCTTGGGCTTTGCGGCGGACTTACGCTTCGAAGCTGTTTTGCGCTTTGCGGCGCTCTTGCGGCCCGTCTTGCGCCCACTACGGGATGCGGCTTTGGAAGCCGGCGCGGGCTGAAGCAGCGCACCCATCAGCCGTTGAGTGACTGTATCAGTGGGCGCATCGCCATCGATACGTCGCAACAATCCCTGCTTGGCGTAGAGATCCACCAGCGGACGGGTGGACTTCTCGTAGACCTCGAGGCGCTTGGTCACCGTGGCCTCGTTGTCGTCCGGTCGCTGAACCAGCGGAGGATGGTCGTTGCCGTTGCGGCAGCGGAGTGCCTCGCCCGGGCCCACATCATGAATGTTGTACACCGCGGCACACTTGGGGCAACTGCGGCGACCGGCGATGCGCTTGACGATTTCCTTGTACGGCACTTCGATCAGCACCACCGCATCGAGCGGCTTGCCGATTTCGCGCAGCATGGCCGCCAGCGCACGAGCCTGCGCCTGATTGCGCGGGAAGCCATCGAGGACGTAGCCGCGCAACGTGTCCGATTCAGCCAAACGGTCACGGATGATGCCCAGTACAACAGCGTCGGAGACCAGCTGCCCGGCATCCATGGCCGCCTTGGCCTGCAGACCATAGGGCGTGCCACGCGCAACCGCCGAGCGCAGCAGGTCGCCCGTGGATATCTGCGGCAGGCCGAATCTCTCGACCAGTCGTTGAGCCTGAGTTCCCTTGCCGCTCCCTGGAGCGCCCAACAGCACGATTCGCATGGCGGAAAGGTACCGGCCTGCATCGCCCGGGTCAAACGCAAACACGCCCATTCGGCTATCATTTTCATGTTTCCAAGCCCGCCTGCAGCAAGGATTGACGCCCATGAAAACCGCTCCGCGCAACGCTTTCTATGCCCAGTCCGGCGGCGTCACCGCCGTGATCAATGCCTCCGCCTGCGGCGTGATCGAGGCGGCCCGCAAGGCACGCCGGCACATCGGCCACATCTATGCCGGACGCGACGGCATCGTCGGTGCGCTGACCGAGGATCTGATCGACATCAGCGCCGAGAGCCCGGCCACCATCCGAGCACTGCGGCACACGCCGGCAGGCGCCTTCGGCTCCGCGCGCTTCAAGCTGAAAGGCCTGGACAAGAACCGCGCCGAATATGAGCGCCTGATCGAAGTGTTTCGCGCCCACGACATCGGCTACTTTTTCTACAACGGTGGCAACGACTCGATGGACACCGCACTGAAGGTCTCGCAGCTCGGTGAACAGCTCGGCTATCCGATCACTTGTATCGGCGTGCCGAAAACCGTGGACAACGATCTGCCGCTCACCGATTGCTGCCCGGGCTTTGGCTCGGTGGCCAAATACATCGCCATCTCCACGCTGGAAGGCGCGATGGACGTGGCATCGATGGCGCGCACCTCAACCAAGGTGTTCGTACTTGAAGTCATGGGCCGACATGCGGGTTGGATTGCGGCTGCGGGTGGCCTCGCGGGCCGTAAAGCCGGTGAGCCGCCGCACATCATTCTGTTCCCCGAGATCGCCTTCGACAAAGCGCGTTTCCTCGCCCGCGTTCAGGAATGCGTCAAAAGCTATGGCTACTGCGTCATCGTGGTGTCGGAAGGTGCCAAGTATCCGGACGGCAAATTCCTGGCCGAAGCGGGCACACTCGATGCGTTCGGACATGCGCAGTTAGGCGGTGTCGGGCCGGTGGTTGCGAACATGGTGCGCGAGGGTCTGGGCTACAAATATCACTGGGCCGTGGCCGATTATCTGCAGCGCGCCGCACGCCATATCGCCTCGAAGACCGATGTCGAACAGGCTTATGCGGTGGGCAAAGCCGCAGTGGAATTTGCCGTGCGCGGCATGCATGCGGTCATGCCGGCGATCCGTCGCACCTCGAGCAGTCCGTATCGCTGGAAGATCGTGCCCGTGCCTTTGGCCGAAGTCGCCAATGTGGAAAAGAAGGTGCCGCGCAATTTCATCACCGCTGACGGCTTTGGCATCACTGCAGCCTGTCGGCGTTACCTCGAACCGCTGATCGCGGGTGAGGACTACCCGCCGTATGAGAAAGGCATTCCGAAATACGTGCGCATCCGTGGCAAGACGGTGCGCAAGAAACTGAAGACCGAATTCAAGATCTGAGTGCGGGCCGGCTGCCTCAGCCGGCATGGAGAACTGCAATGGCCGGCGACGAGCGAATGGAACACATCGAAACCAAGCTGGCCCATCTCGAGCAGGCCGTGCAGCAGATCAGCGACGAAGTGGCGCGACAGCAGAAGCTGCTCGATCAGACACTGGCGCGCGCTCAGCGGCTGAGTAGCCGCATAGAAGAACTCGAAGCCGGCGGCGCCGCAGCGGGCGGCTACGAGAAGCCCCCTCACTACTGACCCCCTGCCCGGCCACCTGCGCCGGCTGTGCTATATTCGGGCGGTTTCTGGTGCGTCTCCGATGCGCCAGAGAGTCCGTTTAACCGAATAAAACATTCAGACAGGGGGTTCGTTCATGGATGCCACGAATTGGCTGTGGCTGGCGATTGGCGCCGGCGTGTTGGCGGTTCTCTACGGCGTGGTCGCACGCGCCCGGATTCTTGGGCTGCCAGCGGGCAATGAGCGAATGCAGGAAATCGCCGCGGCGATTCAGGCCGGTGCCAAGGCCTACCTGAATCGTCAGTACACCACCATCGCCATCGTGGGCGCGATCCTGTTCGTGCTGCTGTGGGTGGCGCTGGGCTGGCAGACCGCAGGTGGCTTCGCCGTCGGCGCGATCCTCTCGGGCCTGACCGGTTTCATCGGCATGAACATCTCCGTGCGCGCCAATGTGCGCACGGCGCAGGCGGCCAATCAGGGCTTGAACGCGGCGCTGCAGGTAGCCTTTCAGGGTGGTGCCATCACCGGCATGCTGGTGGTGGGACTCGGCCTGCTGGGCGTGGCCGGCTACTACACGGCACTGGGTGGCACGGCCGCCGGTGACAGCGCGCTGCACGCGCTGGTGGGTCTGGCCTTCGGCGGCTCCCTGATCTCGATCTTCGCGCGTCTCGGCGGCGGCATCTTTACCAAGGGCGCCGACGTCGGCGCTGACCTGGTGGGCAAGGTCGAAGCCGGTATTCCGGAAGATGATCCGCGCAACCCGGCAGTGATCGCCGACAACGTCGGTGACAATGTGGGTGACTGCGCGGGCATGGCTGCCGACCTGTTCGAGACTTATGCCGTAACGCTGGTTGCCACCATGCTGCTCGGCGGTCTGATGATGAAGGGTGCTGGTGCCAACGCCATCCTCTACCCGCTGATCATTGGCGCCGTGTCGATCGTCGCCTCAATCGTCGGCACGTTCTTCGTCAAGGCCGCTGATGGCGGCAAGATCATGAACGCGCTGTACAAGGGCGTGATCGTCTCGGGCGTGATCTCGGCGATCGGCTTCTGGTTCATCACTCAGGCGATGATGCCGGGCAACTTCTCGGCGATGTTCGGCTGCACCCTGATCGGCTTGGCGCTGACAGCTGCGCTGATCGTCATCACCGAGTACTACACCGCAACGGAATACGCTCCGGTGCGCGGCGTGGCCGCAGCGTCCCAGACAGGTCATGCGACCAACATCATCGCCGGCCTCGGTGTGTCGATGAAGTCCACCGCACTGCCAGTGATCGCCGTCTGCTTCGCGATCTTCGGCGCGTTCCAGCTCGGCGGTCTTTACGGCATCGCGATTGCCGCGACCGCCATGCTGTCGCTGACCGGCATGATCGTGGCACTCGATGCCTACGGCCCGATCACCGACAACGCCGGCGGCATCGCCGAGATGGCCGGCCTCGACAAGAAGGTGCGCGACATCACCGATCCGCTGGATGCGGTGGGCAACACCACCAAGGCCGTCACCAAGGGCTATGCCATCGGTTCAGCCGGTCTGGCGGCGCTGGTGCTGTTCGCTGACTACACGCACAACCTCGAAGCGGCCGGCAAGGCCGTGGACTTCTCGCTGTCCGATCCGGCCGTCATCATCGGTCTGTTCATCGGCGGCCTGGTGCCGTATCTGTTCGGTGCAATGGCGATGGAGGCCGTGGGTCGCGCCGCCGGCTCAGTGGTCACCGAAGTACGTCGCCAGTTCCGCGAGATCGCCGGCATCATGGAAGGCACTGCGAAGCCGGATTACTCCAAGGCCGTGGACCTGCTGACCAAGGCCGCCATCAAGGAAATGGTTGTGCCCTCGCTCCTGCCCATCCTAGTGCCAGTGGTGATCGCCTTCGGCATGAATGCGCTGATGGGCCCGGGCGCCGGCATCCGTGCACTCGGCGGACTGCTGATCGGCACCATCGTCACCGGCCTGTTCGTTGCCATCTCCATGTGCACCGGTGGCGGTGCCTGGGACAACGCCAAGAAGTACATCGAAGAAGGTCACTTCGGCGGCAAGGGCTCGGACACGCACAAGGCCTCGGTCACCGGCGACACCGTTGGCGATCCTTACAAGGACACTGCGGGACCGGCGATCAATCCGCTGATCAAGATCATCAACATCGTGGCCCTGTTGCTGGTGCCTCTGCTCTGAGGCAATGGCATCCTGGACAGCAGTCCACACGAAAGCCCGGCCCAGTGCCAGGCTTTCTTTTTCAGGCATGAGCCGATGACTTACGCCGTGCGGCGCGGGCGTGCATGAAAGTCAGTAGCAGACCGCAGGCCTGCAGCAGCGCGCAAAAGTAAAACGCCGCCCCGATGCGCCAATCACCCCGCGGCAGATGCGACACCGCCGTCATCAGCGGTGCACCGAACAGCGGTGCGACGACAGCCATGAGGCTGTTGATACCACTGACCGCTCCCATGGTCTTGCCCTGGCTCTTCTCGTCTGCGGAGCGAGAGATGATGCTCTGAAAGACCGGGGCAACCGTGGAGCCCAGCATATTCGCGAGGATCACCGCGAACATCATCCAGCCTTGGGTGGCCAGACCGAACAGGGTGTAGGCCAACGTCGAGGAAGCCAGGCCGATCACTGCAAGCCGCCACGCGCTAAATCGCGCCAGCAGCCGGCTGAGCAGCACACCCTGCACCAGCGCACTGGTCACGCCCACTGCCGCCATCGAGTAACCGTTTTGCAGCGGTCCCCAGCCGAACTTGAAGGTGGTGTAGAGCACCCAGGAGGTGTACATCACGAACTGCGCCAGAGCGCACAATGCCAGCACGGTTGCCAACCGCCCAACACCCTTGAGCTCTGACAGTCGCCGCAGCGCGCTGAACGTGTTGGCCGAGCGCCAACTGAAGGCATGACGACGTTCCACCGGCAATGACTCGGGCAGAACGAAGAAGCCGTAAGCAAGATTCAGCAGGGCCAAACTGCCGGCGACCAGGAATGGCAGGCGCAGATTGATGGCACCGAGCAATCCGCCCACAACGGGTCCGAGGATGAAGCCGATTCCAAACATCGCGCCCAACGCGCCGAAACGTCGTGCTCGCTGCTCCGGTGGCGTGATGTCGGCCACATAGGCATTGGCCACTGTCAGATTGGCCTGCATCGCACCGCCGATGAGGCGAATGACAATGAGCACGGGCATTGAGGTGACTAAGGCGGTACTCAGAAAGGAAATCGCCAGCCCGGAAAAACCGATCAGCAGCACCGGGCGGCGCCCATACGCATCAGAGAGCGCACCGAGCATGGGCGCGCTGACGAAATTCGCGATGCTAAATGCAAACGTGGTGACGCCGAACCAGAACGCCTGATCGGTCTTCGAATGGGTCAGTTCGCCGACCAACCCAGGCAACACCGGAATGATCAGCCCGATGGCAATCATGTCGATCAGTGCGGTCAGCATGATGAACGGCATCGCCGCGGTGCGCTCGCGGCGCATGCGGGGCCGATCGGATGGAGGGGCATCATTGAACATGCGCGCACGTTAACCGAATACAGAGCCGCTCGTCGGCCCGTAGTTGTCCGTAGCCGGAGGCCGCGCCACAAGAAGTGTCAACCCGCCTCGCCGCGGGTACGTTCGTTCTGATTGATGGAGCGGTTTTGTTCCGCTTATGCGGCGATGGCCAGCGGCGCTGGTCGCGCGACCGCAAAGCCCTGCAGATAGTCAACGCCGATGCGCCGCGCCGCATCGACCGCAGCATTGTCTTCCAGCTGCTCGGCGATGACCCGGATGTTCAGAGCGCGCGCCATGCGCATCATCGCCGTGACCATCTCCTGATTCACGGTGTCGCGCCCGAGGTTGCGCATGAAGGCGCCGTCGAGCTTGAGGAAGTCGATGGCCAAGCTCTTGAGATTAGCCAGCGAACCCAGACCACTGCCGAAGTCGTCCATCGCGAATCGGCAGCCCATCCCATGAAGCACACCAATGAAGCGGCGCGTGAAATCCAGATGGGCCATCACGGCACTTTCAGAGATCTCGAAGCAGACCTGCGCGGGATTGGCGCCGGTGGAGTCGAAGCACTCGACCACGAATTCAAGGAACTGGGGATCCGAGAGCGTCTGGCCCGATAGATTGATGGCGACACTACGCTTGGCGGGCAGCACAAGGCTGCCATTGCCGAGCGCCGTCAGCGTCATCTGGATCACGCGTCGATCGATCAACGACATCATCCGGTATTGCTCGGCGGCGCTCATGAAGTCGCGGGGCGCGATCGAAACACCATCCTCGCCCTTGAGTCTGACCAGCACTTCCATGGCCGGGCCATGATCTTCGCCGCCACTGAAGGCAGCAGTAATCGGCTGGCTGTAGAGCTCAAGGCGTCGTTCTTTCAGCGCCGTCTGCAGCGTTTTCAGCCAGTGGATTTCACCACTCTCGCGCGCCGCCGTCTCATCCTCGGCGGAATACACCGCCACATGCCCGCCCTGGCGCTTGGCGACATAGCAGGCGGAGTCGGCCGAGGCCATCAACTGTTCGACGCTGGCTGAGCTGCCAGCGATCTCGACCAGACCGATGCTGACACCCAGCTCGAAAACCTGCCCCTTCGAAGAATAGCGATAGTCCTGAACCTTGCGGCACACGGCATCGGCAATCTGGCGAGCCTTGTCCAGCGGGCACAGCGGCAGCAGCAGTCCGAACTCATCGCCGCCCAAGCGTGCCACGGTGTCGGAATCGCGCACGGACCCGCGCAGCAGCTTGGCGACTTCGCGTAACAGGCCATCGCCGGCCAGATGACCGACCGTATCGTTGACGACCTTGAATCGGTCGAGATCGAGATAGCACAACACTGACGTACTCTCGGCGCGGCTGGCATATTCGATGCTCTGCTGCACACGGCGCTCGAATTCGCTGCGGTTCACCAGCCCCGTGAGTGCGTCATGGGTAGCCTGGTAGGACATCTGCCGGGCGATGCCATGCACCTCGGTGACATCATGAAGGAGCAACACTGCGCCAACCGTATCGCCGGTTTCAGCGCGCATAGGCGCAGCCAGCAGCTCGACAGCGCGATCGCCGCCGGCACCGTGGCGCGCGAAGACCATAGCGCGCCGGCCGAGATTGATCGGGGCACCGCTCTCCAGCGCCTGCCGTATCGGATCGACCAACACCTTGCGGTCAGATTCATCGACCAGCCGTGCCAGCGCCTCAATCTCCATGCCACGCGCGGCGGTACTGCTGACGCCGAATAAATCGCTGGCTGCAGGGTTCAGGTAGTCAATTCGGCCGCGAGCGTCCGTGGTGACGATGGCCTCGCCCAGCGATTCCAGCGCCAGCAATGCGCGCGAACGCACCCGGCCCTCTGTGGCCTCTTGCACTTCGGCCCTCTGCGTCGGCAGCACTTCCACACCGATCATCAACAGCGCGTCCTGTCCGTTGAACTGCACACGCCAAGAGCTGACTTCCAGGCGCGCGGGCTGCCCGTGCTGCCCGATCAGATCCACCTCATAGCGATCGGCACCCGCCTCGCCCGCCAGCGCACGGCCGATGTGCCCTGAAACCAGCTCGGCGTACTCGGAAGGCAGCAGGGAACTGAACGGTGTGCCGAACAGCTCTGCGGCTGATGATCCCAGCAGCGCGCAGAACTGGCGATTGGCGAAGAGGATGCCGTCGCTGCCATGGATCAGGACAGCCTCATGGACCCGATCAGCCAGCATCTCAATGGGTGTCGACTTGTCGCCGTCAGACAATGAGCCCACCAGCGAGACGGCCGTCGATGGCCGGGACAGCCCCGCAGCAGAGGTTGCGACTGGCATCGCAGTCGAGGCTCTCGACAACAGGTGATTCACCGCCGTGGTCAGTGCGGCCATCTCCGGATGGTCGCCGTTCGGCTCGATGCGGCTGACCAGTGAGCCGCCGACGGCAATACGCTGCACCTGCTGGGAAAACTGACGCAGAACGCTTCGCTGCCGGCCAAATAGCCAGAGGGCCGCGATCAGCAAGACACTGACCAGACCAAGAGAAAGAGAAAGGAGGCCCACGGCAGTCATCTGAGTGGGTCGAGAATAGCCCAGCGCTCCAGCCCCCCATGCCGGCAATTTCCGGATATGTGAACTCGCTCGGTTGAATTTCGCGCTTGGCAGCCCGGGCAAAAACCCTTAACTTGCGCCTCCCGCGCGTCTCCCGGATTAGGTTAACTCGTCATGTCATCCGCTTTGGAACAGATGGTCGGCCAGCAGATCCGTACCTGCGAGGTGCTGGATCCAGCCACACTCGCCACCCTGCGCAGCCTCCCGCGCGAGCGCTTCGTACCCGGTCCGTGGCGGCACTTCAGTCACGCCGAATTCGCCATACCTCTGGCCCATGGCAAGCGCATGCTCACGCCGATGCTGGTCGGACGCCTTCTGCAGGCCGTGGCCGTGCAGGAAGGTGCACAGGTGCTGGAGATCGGCACCGGCAGCGGCTATGTCTCCGCCTGCCTGGCCCGTCTGGGGGGCAGCGTGAGATCGCTGGAGCTGCACGAAGATATCGCTGCGCTGGCGCGCCTGAACCTGGCCGCCGCCGGAGTGGATGGAGTCAGCGTGGAGACCGCCGACGGCACACGGCTGGACGAGACTGACCGCTACGACTGCGTGGTGCTGACGGCTGCAGTGCCTGCAATCGATCAGCGTTATATGCGTGCACTAAAGAGCGGCGGCCGTCTGTTCGTGATCCACGCTGCAGCCGGCGCGAGCGCCCCCATGGACGCATTGCGCATATGTCGCACGGATTCGGGTTTCGACACACAGCTCCTGTTCCAGACTTCACTGGAACTGCTGGAACACACCGCCGTGCCCGCCACCTTCCGATTCTGATCCCCGAGGCTCACCATGACGCAGATCACTCAGGTATCCGCCCGCGAACTGGCCGAGATGATGTCCGGACCAGAGCCGCCCTGTGTGCTCGACGTACGCGAAGACTGGGAACGGGCTCTGGCGAGCATCCCTGGCAGCATCCATATTCCGCTGCAGCAAATTCCGCTACGCTTGAAGGAACTTGACGTATCAAAGACCATCATCGCGATGTGCAAGGCCGGTGGCCGCAGCCAGATGGCAGCGGAATACCTGCATGCGCATGGCTGCCAGCGCATGGGCAACCTTTCAGGCGGAATAGATGCCTGGGCACGCGAAGTCGATCCGCAAATGACTACCTATTGAACGGAACAGGGCACAGCATGAAACAGAAATTGATTCTGGCGCTCGCCATCGCGGCTGGGACTTCAGTCGCCGCATTGGCCTCGGCAGAGGATCTGGCAGCCGTCTACAACACGTCGCTGACCAGCGATGCCATTTTGCGTCAGGCCGAGGCGGTGCATATGGCCTCGCGCGAAACCAAGACGCAGGCCATATTGAACATGCTTCCGCTCAACGCCACCGCCAACAAGAGTTGGACCGGCGTCGGCCTCGGTAGCAGCAACAGCACGACCAACACCAATCCGACCACGGCCACCCTCGGTCTGACGGTGAACCTGTTCTCCTGGAACAGCTGGATCAGCCTCAAGTCTGCCGATGCCTCCACGGCACAGGCGGAAGCCAACTATCAGGTTGCGCGTCAGTCGCTGGTGTCGCGCGTGACGACACGCTACTTCGCAGTGCTGAGTGCGCAGGACCAGCTGGCCGCATTGAAGGTCGCACTGGAATCCGCCTCACGACAGCTGGAGCAGTCCGAGCGTCGCTTTGAAGTGGGTCTGATCGCCAACACGGATGTAGAAATCGCCCGCGCGGCCCGTGACAGCGCCTCGGCAGCGGTGATCGCCAGTCAGCGCAGCGTAGAAGCCGCGCAGGAACAGCTGCGCATCATCACCGGCATGAAGTACGCGAGCCTTGCTATGCCCCGCGCGGACATGCCGCTGCTCTCGCCGGAACCGGCCAGCGAAGACGCCTGGGTGGCCACGGCGCTGTCCCAGAACTCGACTCTGGTGGCGGCACGGCTTGCGGCCGACATTGCCGAGGACCAGTACCTGGCTGCATTCGGCGGACACCTGCCCAATGTCACAGTCAATGCGAACCGCAACTGGGCATTGAACGGTACGAGCACCAGCAGCAGCCAGCCCAACCAGAACACCAAGGACATCACTTGGTCGGCCGGCGTCTCCATGCCGCTGTTCTCCGCTGGCCTGACGCAGTCCAAGGTGCGTGCCGCCCGCTACAGCTGGGATGCAGCCAAGTCGGCGTACGACAATGTGTCGCGCCAGATCGAGCAGCAGACCCGTGATGCGTATCAGGGCGTCATCAGCCAGATCGCTCAGGTCCGCGCGCTGCAGCAGGCCGTGGCCTCCAACCGCATTTCGCTGTCGGCTACCGAGGCCGGCTATGAAGTGGGCACCAAGACGGCACTGGACGTGCTGACCTCGCGCCAGCAGTACGTGCAGGCACTGACCAGCTTTGCGTTGGCCAAGTACGGCTACCTGAACAACATTGTCGCTTTGCGGCTGGCTTCCGGTTCTCTGGATGCGGAAACCATCAAGTTGATCAACGGCTGGCTGACAACACCGACAGCCGGCGCGGCGACGCCCTAACGGCGTTCATAGGGATCACCGACTGAGCGCCATCGCCCAGTCGGTGATCAGTTTCAAACTGCCGCGATTGGCACGCAATACGTTGCCTCCGGCAGCAATCAGTCGGGCGCGATCGGCCTGACTGGCCAGCAAGTTCGCAACCTGCCCCGCCAGCTCCGCTGCATCCCCCACCACGGCCAGCGCGCCAGCATCGCGCAGTGCCGCGAATACTTCAGGCGCAGTGGTGTGCAACGGTCCGGTGATTGTGGCCACGCCCAACATCACCGGCTCGAGCAGGTTGTGTCCGCCAACCGGCACCAAACTACCGCCGACATAGGCCAGATCCGCAGCAGCGTAGAAGTCGGCCAACTCACCCATGGTGTCGAGCAACAGCACCTGGCAGGTCGAATCAGGTGACACACCCGCGCTCCGACGTACAAATTGCCAGCCGTCGGTGCGCAGCCGCGACGCCAACTCATCGAAGCGCTGCGGATGCCTCGGTGCCAGCACCAATAATGCCGGGCGTTGACGACACAGTTGGCGATGCGCTTCGAGCACGGCATCTTCTTCTACTGGATGCGTGCTGCCCGCCACCCACAAAGGCCGTTCGCTCCCCAGTGCCTGGCGCAAACCGCTGGCACCTGCAATCGTGCCAGCAGGGATTTCACGGTCGAATTTGAGATTGCCGAGTACGCGCACAGCCAAATCTGGGGCGCCGATGCTGCGATAGCGGTCGGCATCCGCAGGCGTCTGAGCAGCGATATGAAGATTGGCGAGTGCAGGCGCACTGAGCAGACCGGGCCAGCGCGCGAGTCGCGCTGCGGTTCGTGCCGACAGTCGGGCACTGGCCACCAGCACGGGGATCTGCGCACGGGCGCAGGCATGCAGCAGGTTCGGCCACAGCTCCGTCTCCATCACGATCAACAGACGGGGTCGCGCCGCACGCAGCACTCGCATCACTCCGGCAGAGAAGTCGAGCGGCGCATAGCGCACCATCGCGATGGTGCCGCACAACTGTTGCGCACGGCGCCGGCCAGTTGGCGTGGCGGCGGTGAGCAGGACACGCTGCCCCCGCTCGTGCAAGGCAGCGACCAGCGGCGCCGCCGCTTGTACCTCGCCCATTGATACGGCGTGGATCCAGACACATCCGGCCGACGCATCGTCGGACTGGAAGCCGAAACCGAAACGCTGCGCGCCACCGCGCCAGTATTCAGGCTCGCGCAGACCGCGCCACACCAAGCCCAGCAGGTGCAGCGGCAATATCAGCCACAGAAGCGCTGAATAGAGGCGGCGCATGATCAGGCCCGCTGCCGCGGCGCGCCGGAGAGATACGCATCGAGCAGCGCATGCCAGTCGGCTGTGGTGAAGCGCTCGGATGGCAGCGCGTCGGTCAGCTTGCGCAACGAGCTATGGAGACGGGCCAGCATGGCATCGGACCAGAGACCCGCAGCACGCACTCGCGCGCGATCGAAGTCCACCAGCCAGATACGATCCTCAGCATCCAGCAGCACATTGTGCGCATTGAGATCCGCGTGATGCACACCGGCATCGACGAAACGGCGGATACAGCGCCCGATGTCGATCCACGACACCAGCGGTAACGACGACTGCTCCAGTCGCCGCGCCAGCGACTGCGTCCCGGGCAGGTAATCCATCAATATGTCGGCGCTATAGGTGCTGCCCTGGCGACGGTATCCCGCGGCGATTGGCTGGGGCACCGGGAAACCTTCATGCCACAGCTGTCGTAGCAGGCGCCACTCACGGAACGAGCGCGTCTGCTCAGCACCACGCCACCAGTAGTGATCCTCAGACAGCCGCGCGATCAGACCACCGCGGCGATAATGGCGCAGCACCATCCGACGCGGCCCGGCCTGAATCAGCCATGCGGCGCCACGTCCGGCACCGGCGGAGCTCACCTGCCCGCGACGCGCCCACCAGTCGGGACGAAGCCAGCCCTCTTGCGCGTTGCTGAGGGTGGAGCTGTCGTATAGCATCGCGCCACCCGACACGGGCTGCAGCTGCACTCCGGAATCCGTTCCAACGCCTGTTGTGATCAAGCACCCGACTCCGTCGCCATGAAGATCCCGCCGGCTCCACACAGCATTTGCCTATTGAGGCTCTCGGCCATCGGTGACACCTGTCATGTCGTGCCGCTGGTGCGCGCTTTGCAACGCGCATGGCCGGAGACCCGCATCACCTGGATCATCGGACGAACCGAAGCGAAGCTGATGCATCTGCTGGACGGGGTCGAGTTTATCACCATCGACAAGCGCTCCCTGTGGCGCAGCGGCCGCGCGCTGCATGCAGCCCTGCGCGGCCGGCGTTTCGACATGCTGCTGCACCTGCAGACATCGCTGCGCTCCAGCCTGCTGTCGATGCTGGTGAGCGCGCCGCTCCGACTGGGTCTGGACCGCTCCAGAGCCCGGGAAATGCAATGGCTGTTCACCAACCGCCAGATCGCTGCGCGCAGCGGCCAGCACATGCAGGATGTGGCGCTGGAGTTTGCCTCCGCGCTGGGCCTGCAGCCGGAGCCACCGGACTGGCATCTGCCGCTGCCCGAGGCGGCCGTGACTCGGGCGCGGGAACTGATCCCCAACGGCGTGCGCGCACTGGTCGTGAGCCCCTGCTCCAGCCATTCGGTACGCAACTGGAGCATCGAACGCTATGCGGCAGTGATTGCCCATGCAGTGCGCGAGCGCGGCATGCGGGTCATTCTGTGCACCGCGCCCAGCGCATCGGAAATGGCCGTCGCCGCCGAGATCGAACGGCGCTGCGGCGTACCGGTGATGAATCTTGCTGGTCGCGACACCCTGCCGGAGCTGCTGGCACTCCTGCAGCGCGCCGCCGCCCTGCTGACCCCCGACTCGGGCCCGGCACACATCGGCACACTGGCCGGCGTTCCGGTGATTGGCCTGTATGCCTGCACACGCTCGGCGCGCACCGGCCCGTACCGCTCGCGCGAATACTGTGTAGACCGTTATGCTGAAGCGGCACGGCGCTTTCGGCACTGCGAGCCTGAACAACTCAAATGGACCGCAGACATTGAGGCGCCGGGGGCCATGGACTTGATCGAAGTGGATGATGTACTGGGGCGTCTGAGCGCCATACTGGAGCAACACCTGTCATGAAAGAATTGCTGACGCCTGTTTCGCCCGGCGAACTGCTGGATAAGATCACCATCCTGCGCATCAAGTCCGCGCGCATCGAGGATGCGACCAAGCTGGCCAATGTGCGGCACGAGCTGACTCTCCTGCAGCGGACCTGGGATGAGGCGATCACAGCCAGCGCAGAACTGGCCGCTGAAGAGAAGGCGCTGGAGGCGGTGAATGCGCGCCTGTGGGACATTGAAGACCGTATCCGCGATCAGGAAGCGGCACAGTCCTTTGACCAGCGCTTCATCGATCTGGCGCGCGCGGTCTACATCGAGAACGACGAACGCGCCCGCATCAAGAAGCGCATCAACCAGCTGCTGGGCTCGAAGATCGTCGAGGAAAAGTCCTACCGCCCCTACCGGTGAGCGGCGGGCGCGGCGCCCTGGTCGGCGGCGCCGCCGGCCAGTGTGTATTCGGCACCGCAATAGCCACACTTGGCCCAGCCCGTCTTTTCGACCGGGAGGTACACCCGGGGGTGCGAATTCCACAGGCTCATGCCCGGCATCGGGCAGCTCAGCGGCAGATCCTGCGCTGTCACGGTGTAGTGGTTGGCGGCGTTCGGGGTTTGCATGTCAGCTCCGTTTCCAGAGCCAATTATAGGTAAATGCCCCTCGTAAGACTGATCCGGGGCAAAAAAAAGCCCCGCAGAGCGGGGCTTGAGGTATTGCGCGGAAACGGGGGGGTCTTGTTCCGCGACTTACGGGCAGTGGCGAGTGAAACTCAGCCGCTGCCCATGGGTCACATAATACACCTACCAAATCGTTTGTAAAGTGAACTGTTCGTACAGCGCATTACAATTCAGTCATGGAACTCCCGGCGGCGGCCCGGGTCGGCCGCGCCGCTCCATCAGGCGCTGCAGGAAGACGAACAGCACCGGCACGAAAAAGATGCCCAGCAGCGTCCCGGCCACGACGCCCCCGAAGATCCCGGTACCGATGGCCCTTTGGGCACCGGCGCCCGCCCCACTGGCCACGGCCAGCGGCAACACCCCGAAACCGAAGGCAAACGAGGTCATCAGGATCGGCCGCAGGCGGTCGCGGGCCGCATGCACCGTCGCCTCGACCAGCCCCATGCCCGCATCGCGGTTCAGCTTGGCGAACTCGACGATCAGGATGGCGTTCTTGCACGCCAGTCCGATGGTGGTCAGCATCGCGACCTGGAAGTACACGTCACGCTCGTAGCCGCGCAACGCCGTGGCGAGCACGGCGCCGATCACGCCCAGCGGCACTGACAGCAGGATCGGCACCGGGATGCTCCAACTCTCGTACAGCGCAGCGAGACTGAGGAACACCACGACCAAGGACAGCGTGTATAGCAGCGGGGTCTGTGAACCGGCGGCGCGCTCTTGGTAGGACTGGCCGGCCCACTCGAGACGGAAGCCGCCCGGGAGCTGCGACACCAGCCGCTCCACCTCCTGCATGGCCTCGCCCGAACTGACGCCATGAGCAGCCTCGCCACCGATCTCAGTGGCCGACACACCGTTGAAGCGCACCAGCTCCGGAGCTCCGTATTCCCAGTGAGCACTGACGAAGCTGGCCAGCGGCACCATGCCGCCGGTGGTGCTGCGCACGTACCAGCGATTCAGGTCCTCGGGGTTCATGCGGAACGACGCATCGGCCTGCACGTACACGCGCTTCACACGGCCGCGGTCGATGAAGTCGTCCGCGTAGCGTCCGCCCCAGGCAATGCCCAGTGTGCTGTTCACCTCGGCCATGGACACGCCCAGCGATGCGGCGCGCGCTTCATCAATGTCGAGACGGAACTGCGGCGCATCCTCAGAGCCGCTGGGCCGCACATTGGCCAGCTGCTTGCTCTGCATCATCATGCCAAGCAACTGACCGCGGGCCGCCACCAGCGCGGCATGACCGGCACCACTCATGTCTTTGAGGAAGAAGTCGAAGCCGCCGTAGGAACTCAGCTCTGTGAGAGGCGGCGGCGCCACCGCATAGACCAGTGCATCTTTGACGCGACTGAGTGCGCCGAAGGCGCGACCAACGATGGCGGTCACGCTTTGATCAGCACCGTGCCGTTCGGACCAGTCCTTCAGTCGCACGAAACCAATGCCGGCATTCTGTCCCGAACCACTGAAACTAAAGCCCTGCACGGTGAACACAGTGGCTACCGCTGGCTCGGTCTTGAAGTAAGCCTGCACCTGGTCCAGCGCGCGGTTGGTGCGCTCCTGCGTCGCGCCCACCGGCGCCTGCACGAGCACGAACAGGAAGCCTTGGTCTTCAGCGGGCAGGAACGCCGTCGGCAGACGCACAAAAAGCAGACCCATCATCGCCGCCAGCGCGCCGTACAGCACCATGTAACGGCCCGCGCGCCGCAGCAGATGCTGCACGGTGCTCTCATAGGCACGACGACGGCGGTCGAAGAAATCGTTGAACCAGCGGAATCCGCCGCGATCCGTGCCGGCAGCGTGTGTGCCCGGACGCAGCAGGGTTGCACACAGCGCAGGCGTCAACGTGAGGGCCACCAGCACGGAGAGAATCATCGCCGTCACGATGGTCACCGAGAACTGGCGGTAGATCACGCCCGTGGAGCCTTGCAGGAACGCCATGGGCAGCAGCACCGCCGAGAGCACCGTGCCGATGCCGATCAGGGCGCCGGTGATCTGCTGCATCGAGCGCCGCGTGGCTTCCAGCGGCGTCAGATGCTCTTCATCCATCAATCGCTGCACGTTCTCGACGACGACGATGGCATCGTCGACCAACAGGCCGATGGCCAGCACCACACCGAACATGGTCAGCAGGTTGATCGAGAAGCCCAGCCACAACAGCACCGGGAAAGTACCCAGCAGCACCACTGGCACCGCGATTGTCGGAATGAGTGTTGCCCGCAGATTCTGCAGGAAGAGATACATCACGACGAACACCAGCACGATGGCCTCGAACAACGTCTTGATGACTTCCTCGATCGACAGACGGATATAGGGCGTCGTATCGAACGGGATAAAGGCCTTGATACCGGGCGGGAAAGTGGGCTCCAGCTTGGCGATCAGTGCGCGCACGCGCTCGCTGGTGGCGAGCGCATTGGCACCCACTGCCAGCGAGATGCCAACGCCGCTGGCTGCATGATCGCCGTTGTAGTGAACCGTCACGCTGTAATCGGCGGCACCGAGCTCGACACGGGCCACGTCGCGAACGCGAAGCGCAGCACCGCTGGCACCGCCACGAATGACCACATTGCCGAATTGCTCAGGGGTCTGCAGGCGACCGCGCGCTGTGATCGTGGCGTTGATCTGCTGGCCCGGAACGGCGGGCGTGCCGCCGAGCTGGCCCACCGAGAACTGTGCGTTCTGTGCGTTGATCGCCGTGATCACATCACTGGGCGTCAGCCCGTAAGCGCGCAGCCGGTCGGGATCGAGCCAGATGCGCATGGCATAACTGGCGCCGTAGAGCCGCACACTGCCCACACCCTCGACCCGCGTCACCTGGTCGTAAATATTGTTGGCGATGTAGTCGCTGATGTCCGCAGCACTCATCGAGCCATCGGGCGAATAAAAGCCCACGGCCATGATCTGCGTGTTGTTGATCTTGCTGACGTTGACACCCTGCTGCTGCACCAGCTGCGGCAACAGCGGCATGACCGCCTGCAGACGGTTCTGCACCTGAATCTGTGCGATATCGGGATTGGTGCCGCTGGCGAAGGTCAGCGTCAGAGTCATCGAACCGTTGGAGCGGCTGTTGGCCTGCATATAGATCAGGCCGTCGAGCGCGGTCATGTTCTGCTCGATGATCTGCGTCACCGATTCCTCAACGGCTTGCGCCGAGGCACCGGGGAAAGTCGCTGCCACCGCAATCGACGGCGGTGCGATAGTCGGATAAGGCGTGATTGGCAGACGCGTGATGGACAGCGCACCCACCAGCATCGTTATGAGCGCGACGACCCAGGCAAAGATCGGTCGGTCGATGAAGAAGCGTGACATAGCGAAGCCTCAGCCCTGCGGCTTCTGTGCGCTGACAGCGGCGCCCGCTGCGGGCGCACCGGCTTCACGAATCTGGACGCTCATGCCAGGCTTCACTTTCTGCAAGCCTTCGACGATCACGCGATCACCGGCCGCCAAACCGCTGCCAACCAGCCACTGGTCACCCACGGTACGCAGCACGGTCACCGCACGCAGTTCCACCTTGCCATCGGCGCCCACCACCAGAGCCGTGGCGCCGCCCTTCACATCGCGGGTGATCCCCTGCTGTGGAGCGAGCAGACCGTCACTGAGCTGTCCTTGGCCGATGGTGGCCGTCACAAACATGCCCGGCAAAAGCAATCCGCGAGGATTGGGTACCAGCGCGCGCAGCAGGAAACTGCCGGTGGCCGCATCGACGGTGACATCCGCGAACTGCAATTCTCCGGCCGGTTCATAGTGCTGGCCGTCTTCCAATGTCAGCAGTACACGGCGCGTTGCGTTCGAACCCTTCCCGCCTGTGCCGAGCTCACGTCGCAACTGCAGCCACTCGCGGCTCGACTGCGTCACATCGACATAGACTGAACTCAACTGCTGGACCGTTGCCAGCGGCGCTGCCTGATTGGCGACCACCAGCGCACCTTCCGTCACCGCACTCTTGCCGATGCGGCCGGTGATCGGTGCCTTGATCTGCGTGAAATCGAGATTCACACGACTGCTCTGCAGCGCCGCCTGCGCCGCGGCCAGCTCAGCCTCGGCCTGCTTCAACGCCGTCTGCAGATTGTCGTTGTCTTGGATGCTGATCATGTGTGCCTTGACCAGTTCACCCGCACGACGTGCATTGTTGCGCGCGCCTTCAGCCGCCGCTTCCGCACGCTGCATGTTGGCTGTCGCCGTAGCCAGCGCAGCGCGGGCCGGCGCATCGTCCAGCTGATAGAGCAGCTGTCCGGCCTGCACCTCGCTGCCTTCGGTGAAGTGCACCTTGCGCACCAGTCCACCCACCTGCGGGCGTACCTCGGCCACCAGCCGCGCTGAAACCCGCCCGGGCAGTTCACGCTGCAGCAGTACGGGCCGCGTCTGCAAGGTCACGACCATGACCTCAGGCGCACCGCGCGCTCCCGGCGGCATACCGCCGCTACTGCCACCACCACAGGCACCCAGTGTGAGGGTCAAAAGCGCGGCAACGGCCCAACGGGTCGACGTCGGGATGGAAACATTGCGTTCGAGGGGTGTTCTCATGTACAGACTGCCTCTGGCGGCGAGTGGGAAGCGGAGCGAAAAATGCGCGTCATGTTAACGACTGCAGGGCCGGCGCGCTCGCGTGCCGTGAGCGGAGCCTGAATGGAGGGCCTTGCAAGAACCCTGGCTGGCGGCACCCCGGTCGTGGATGTGCTGCTGTTGGTCATCGTGGTGGTGGGGGTTGTGGGGCTCAGCTTTGCACCACGCCTGATCGACGCCGGACTGCTGCGTCCCTGGCAGGTAGCCCGCGGCCGCCAGCGCCATGCCCTGCTGACCAGCGGTTTCGTGCACGCCACCTATAGCCACCTGCTGTTCAACGCGCTGACGCTCTGGTCCTTCGGGCCGCAGCTCGAACAACGCATCGGCTCGGGGCGCTTCGCGCTGCTCTATCTGGCCGGCCTGCTGGTCAGCGATCTGGGTACGGTCTATCGCCAACGCAACAATCCGGGCTATGCCTCGCTCGGCGCCTCCGGCGCGATACTCGCAGTGCTGTTTGCCTCAATCCTGTATTTCCCCTTGCAGTCGCTATTCGTGATGTTCGTGCCCATTCCCGTGCCGGCGTGGTTGTTCGCCCTCGGATACCTCGCCTACAGCCTGTACGCCAGCCGCTTCGTACGCGACCACATCAATCACGATGCCCACCTAGGTGGGGCCATAGTCGGCATCCTTTTCGTGGTGCTGACCGATCCGGATGCGGCGCGACGTGCGCTGCAGCTCATTCACTGACCCCTCGTCCAACCGGTCGATGAATCTCGACAAATCTTGTGCCGCCACGCGGGTAAAATTCGACTCCTCCATGAACGTCACCACTGCCAGCGCGCGTCGCGCCTATTGGCTCAAAACCCTGCATCAATGGCACTGGATCAGCTCGGCGATCTGCCTGCTGGGCATGCTGCTGTTCGGGGCCACGGGCCTCACACTGAATCACTCCGACCAGCTTGAGTCGAAGCCCACGATCCGCGATGCCAAGGCCACGGCCTCCGCCCCGTTGCTGCAGCAACTGGTGGACCTGTCAGCGAAAGCGGTCGATGAAGATTCCACGCCGGACACCCCCGTTGAACTCAGGGACTGGGTGCAAAAGACTTTCGGTGCCGACATCAGCCAAGCCAGTGCGGAATGGTCGGAGCGCGAGCTCTACCTGTCGATGGAGCGACCCGGCATGAACAGCTGGATCAGCATCAATCTGCACGATGGCGGTGCGCGCTATCAGGTCACCGACCGCGGCTGGGTCGCGCTGTTCAACGATCTGCACAAGGGGCGCCATGCCGGGCAGGCCTGGATGTGGTTCATTGACCTGATCGCCGTCGGCTGCCTGATGTTTGCCATCACCGGACTGCTGATCCTGAAGATGCATGCGTCCAACCGGCCAGCCACGTGGCCGCTGGTGGGCTTGGGCATTCTCGTGCCGGTGCTGATCGCACTGCTTTTCATTCATTGAGCTTTCTGTAAGGGGATTCGCGCCATGCGCAAAAGTCATACGGCAGTTCTGGGCACGGCACTCGGTGCCGCTATGGCAATGCCCGCACAGGCGACTGACTTGGTCGTCAAGCTGGAGTTGCCGGCTGTCGCCAGCGGCAACTACGAGAAGCCGTATGTGGCCGTCTTCCTGGAAAAGAGCGATGACACCTATGTTCGCTCGCTATTGCTGTGGCACAAGAACAAGACCAAGCGCGGCGCGGCACAGGATGGTGGCGCACCGAGCGACCGCTATCTCAACGAACTGCGCGAGTGGTGGCGGGCCAGCGGTGGCGGCGCGCAGGAATCCCTCGACGCCATCACCGCCGCCACACGCGGCCCGGGCACGCACGAACTGGTGTTCAGTAGCGGCAAAGCACCACTGGGTAATCTTCCAGCTGGCAAGTACCAGCTGATCGTTGAGGTAGCCCGCGAGGTCAAGGGCCCGCGCGGTGCCGGCATGGGTTCCGAGCAGGCGGGTCAGCAGCGCAGCGAAGGGGGGCGCGCCGCCAACAAGCATGCGGTGGAAGCCGTGCGTGTCGATTTTGACTGGCCTGTGACCAAGGCCACCACCGTGAGCACCAACGGCAAGACCGAGCTGGGCGCGGTCAGCCTGACACTCAAGCCCTGACAGGTCCGTCTTGAGCGCGCAGGCGCGCCGGGTTCTGGCGCCCCATGACATCGATCCTGCCGTCCCTGCGGCCGGATCGGTGGTGCATGAGTTCCGGGGTCTGACGATGGGCACGACCTGGATGGTCCGGTGCGCGTTGCCTGCGGACAATGACATCAGCGCTCTGCCTGCACTCATCCAGTCGCAGCTCGATCGGATCGTGAGCCAGATGAGCACTTGGGAAACGGACTCGGACTTGAGCCGCTATAACAGCGCCGCAGCGGGCACCTGGCACACCTTCCCTCATGAATGCTTCGATGTGTTGCGCCATGCGCTGGCAGTGGCCGAAGCCAGTCACGGCGCCTATGACCCCACTTCCGGTCCGCTGGTCAACGCCTGGGGCTTCGGACCCAACGGTATTCCCGGCGAACGCCCTGACGAGGCGACGCTGACCGCCGCAAGACGCCGCGTGGGCTGGCAGCGTGTCGAAGTCGAAGCTGCAACGCGACGCGTGTACCAGCCCGGCGGGATCTATCTCGATTTCTCCGCCATCGCCAAGGGCTATGGAGTCGACGCTGTCATGGAGGCGTTGAACGCACAGGGCGTCGTGCATGCACTGGTCGAAGTCGGCGGCGAACTGCGCGGTCAGGGCATGAAGCCCGATGGCCAGCCGTGGTGGGTTGGACTCGAGAATCCGCCAGCAGCGGAAAACGACAGCGCGCAGCTATCGGAAACTGTTCTGGCGCTGCACGGTCTGTCAGTCGCCACTTCGGGCGACTACCGTCGTTTCTTTTTCACTTCGGGCCATGACGGCACGCGCGTTCGTCAAAGCCACACCATCGATCCGCGTAGCGGTGAACCCATTCATCACGGTCTGGCCGGAGTCACCGTCGTGCATCCCGTCTGCATGGCGGCCGATGCGATCTCAACCGCACTGAACGTGCTCGGTGCCGCCGACGGGCAACGCTTTGCCGCCGAGCACGGAATCGCAGCGCGCTTCGTGCAGCGTAGCGGCACAACTCACATGGAAACATTCAGCCCTGCATTCGAGGCTCTTTGCAAATGATGTCCGGCATCTCGAATCTGCGACTGATCGGTGCGGCATTGGCAACAGCACTGTACCTGCTGCTGCTGGTAACCACTGTCTGGCGCGTACGACGCGAAGCGCGCCGACGTGAGCACGAGGCCGCTGAGTTGGCCATGTCCGTGGGCGACTCCGCAAGCTGGCTGGTTGTGTATGCCAGTCAGACTGGCACCGCTGAGGAACTGGCCCGACGCACGGCCAACGCGCTGCACACCGTTGGACTGTCCGCGCAGCTCATCAGCATCGAACAGTTGGACGCGGCCACGCTTAGGCACACCACTCGCGCACTGTTCGTGGCCAGCACCACCGGTGAAGGAGATCCACCCGACGGCGGCGCCCTGTTCATGCGGCGCGTGATGGATGCGCCACACGCACTGGGCGGCCTGCAATATGGCGTGCTGGCGCTAGGCGATCGCGACTACCGCAACTTCTGCGCCTTCGGTCGAACGCTGGATGAGTGGTTGCACACGCAGGGTGCCACGCGACTATTCACGCGGGTCGAAGCCAGTAACACCGATCCCGCTGCGCTGTCACAGTGGCGCACCCATCTGATGGATATCACGGGCACCGACGAGTTGCCCGAATGGCTCCCGCCTCGCTTCGACGAGTGGCAGTTGGTGCAGCGCGAACTATTGAACCCAGGCAGCGCGGGCGCTCCGATGTATGACCTGCGGCTGGCGCCCGCGGATCACAGCGCGCGACCCGATTGGCAGGCTGGTGATCTGGCACAGATCACGCCGCCGGGTGACGAGTCACGTCCGCGCGACTTCTCCATCGCCTCACTCCCGAGCGAGGGCCATCTACGTCTGCTGGTGCGGGTGGCGCAACGCGATGATGGCAGCCAGGGACTGTGTTCGGGGTGGCTGTGCACCCAGCTCGCGCTCGGCGATGCGGTGCCGTTGCGAGTGCGCTCAAATCGTAGTTTCAGGCAAGGTGACAACGCCCCTCGCCCTTGGATATTGATTGGCAACGGCACTGGCATTGCCGGACTGCGCGCGCATCTGCAGGCGCGCGCGCAGCAGAGTGACACTCGCAACTGGTTGCTGTTCGGCGAGCGCAATGCCGCGTACGACGCAGTGCTGGATGCCGAACTGCAGGTCTGGGAACAAAACGGCGTACTCACAAGTCTGGACCGCGTCTATTCACGCGATCCGCCGCGTCGCGTCTATGTGCAGGATCGCCTGCGCGAGTGCGCGGTGGAATTGCGTCAGTGGGTCGATGAAGGTGCCGCCATCTATGTCTGCGGCAGCCTGGACGGCATGGGCAGCGGCGTCGCGGCGGTGCTTGAGGAAGTGCTCGGCACCCACACGTTGGCGGAGTTGCTCGCCAACGGCCGTTATCGGCGCGACGTGTACTAGCGGCGCGCGGACTCCCGCCGCTGCCACGCTCGCAGTAATCCGGCGACTGCGAGCACTAAGATGCTCGCAACAAGGCTCATTGCCAAATGCAATGTCGTCGGATCGCTCCCATGCAGCCAGGGACGCAGCGCCCGATCGTCGACGATCAGGCCGCCGGCCACCCAGCCGAGCAGTGCTGCACCGGCCCAGACAATAAGGGGGAAACGTTCAAGCACACGCGTAAACAACGAGGCCCCCACCATCACCAGCGGCATGGAGAGCACAAGGCCGGCGATAAACAGTGCTGCGTTGTTGCGGGCAATCGCAGCGATGCCCAGCACATTGTCGAGGCTCATGGTGGCATCGGCAGCCACGATGATCAGTACTGCATGCCAAAGACGCGTGGAGGCCTTGACCGAGTGGTTCTCATCACCGCCGCGTGCAAGGCTGATGGCAATCCAGAGCAGCAGCAAGCCGCCGGCTGCCTTCAGCCACGCCAGTTCCATCAACCACGACACGACTAGGGCGAATCCACAGCGCATAACAATGGCTGCAGCAGTTCCGTAGACGATGCCGAGCCGACGATAACGCGGCGGCAGATCCCGGCAGGCCATGCCGATGGCAATGGCGTTGTCGCCGGAAAGCAGGATGTTGATCCAAACCACCTGCGCCAGCGCGATCAGTCCCGATGCCGTGAATTCCAGAAAGCCCCCATGCAGTCGATCTGCGGGAGGCGATGGGTTTGCCGAGAGTCACGCCTCCGCGGCAAATCGTGCCACAGCAGCGCACCAGAGTCCCGTGCCGCGAAGCTGGAGGCTGCGCGTCAGTCTTGCCGGCCGAGCAGCAACTCCCTGACCTGGATGGCCTGCTTACCACGGGAGCTGCAGTATTTACCGCGTGCAGCCGGTATTCCCTGAGCCAGCAGCATCGCTTCGCCCTCGAAGTCGCAGGGAATCATGTCGCCGGCCTTGAGACTGAGCAGTCTTTCGAGAGTCACCGTCGAGCGTCCGAGCACCGGGACCATCTCGATCTCGAGATCCTCAGCATGACCACGCAGGTGTCCAGCCCAGCGATCGTCGCGTGCGGCCGGATCGCCAGTGAAGTCTGAGTCCAGCTGTTCACGGATCGGTTCGAGCAGCGCATAGGGCAGCGTCAGATGCAGCTCACCGCCGAGCCCGTCCAGCTCGACGCGAAAGGCCGTGACCAGCAGCACCTCGGTGGGCGCCGCAAGATTGATGAAGTTCGGATTGGACTCGGAGCCGATGAATTCCGGCTGCAGCGTTATGACGGGCGACCACGACGCATGAATATCGGCGAGCACCTGCTGTAGCAGCCGCTGGATCATGCGCGACTCGGTCGGAGTGAAATCACGCCCTTCAACCTGCGTGTGATGACCGGTGCCACCAAAGAAGGAGTCCACCACAGCGAATACCAGCCGCGAGTCGAACATCACCAGACAGGTGCCGCGCAGTGGAGCGAGCTTGATGAGATTGAGACTGGAAGGCTGCCGCAATGTCTGCAGGTACTCGCTGCACTTGAGTGCGCGCGTCGGAGAGACAGTGATTGCCGGCGTGCGGCCCAGCAGGCTGTGGATGCCCGCACGGAGCTGACGGACCATGCGATCGTTGATCACATGCAGTGTCGGCATGCGGCCACGCACGCTGCGTACGTAGGCGCTCATATCAAAGGGCTGGGCACTGACGGAGACCGGCGCGTCGCCAATCGGGACGGCGCCACTGTCTACACCGACCAGCAGGGCATTGATCTCATCCTGACTGAGGATATCGGTCGGGGTACTCATCGACTGCAGGGCGCTCCGGGGAAAATCCAGCGTGACGGACAGTTATCGTCCGCCCAGAAGCATCAGCAAGTCGCATGCCACATTTTTTGTGACGTAGTTCACACATTCGCGCCGGAAAACCGGCGGGTCACCCCGGCCTAGCGCCGCCAGAACCTCCCGCGACGCGTTGGGTCAGACCAGATGCGCCATCACATGATCGACTTCGGATGGACTGCCGATGACCAGCGGCGTGCGTTGGTGGATGCTGCTAGGCACCACATCCAGTACCCGCTCACCGGGCGCGACCAGAGCCTTGCCGCCGGCCTGCTCGATCAGCATAGCCATCGGGTTGGCCTCATACATCAGGCGCAGCTTGCCGGCCGGCGCCTTGGCAGTGGGCGGATACATGAATACGCCGCCCTTGAGCAGAATGCGATGCAGGTCAGCGACCATCGCACCGACATAGCGACTGGAATAGCCGTGCTCCTGAGCCCAATCGAGGTAGCGCTGGTAGCCGACGGGAAAGCTGCGGCGGTTGCCTTCATTGACCGAATAGCTCTTGCTCGCGGCAGGTATACGCAGATTCTGGGCGACGCGCACAAAAGCACCGATCGACGGATCGAGCACGAACATATCGACGCCCTGACCCAGTGACAGCACGAAGACTGTGGAGGAGCCGTACAGCACATAGCCGGCCGCCACCTGCTGCGCACCGGGCTGCAACAGGGAGTCCTCGGGCTTCGACGCACTCTGGTCGAAACGCAGAATGCTGAAGATGGTGCCCACGCCACCACAGACGTCGAGATTCGAGGAACCATCCAGCGGATCGAACAGCACGCAGTACTTACGGTCGCCAGCACCGGCGGAGCGCAGGATCACGGACTCTTCGTTCTCCTCGGAGGCCACAATGGCCACACCTTCCCGACCACCGAGCAAGCGCAACAACACCTCGTTGGAAATGACGTCGAGCTTCTGCTGCTGCTCGCCCTGCACGTTCTCATGGCCAACGCTGCCCAGCACGTCATCAAGACGTGCGCGGCGCACCTTGGAGGTGATGACCTTGGCCGATATCGACAGTGCAGAGAGAATCCAGGACAGCGTACCGCTGGCCTCTGGGTTCCGCTGCTGCTGCTCCAGAATATGCGCCTGCAGTGTGGTCAGATTGGCGCCGCCCAAGAGCGCATTCGTGCCTGAATTCATCCGTCTTTCCAATTGGTCTGATGGTGCGGAATTATAGCGTCAAAACAGGCACAAGCCCGGTGACGGAGCCATACACCATTGGCATTTGTCACCCATCCTGAGTATGGCGCTATCATCCCGGGCAACGCCACTCACAGCCATTCGCATCCACGGAGGAGCCATGTCAATTGTCGAACAGGCCATCGAATATCGCGATGGAGGAACTGTGCTGGAGGGACTGCTGGTGCACGACGATGCGCGCACTCCGCCACAACCAGCGGTGATGATTGCTCATGCCTGGGGTGGACGCGACGAGTTCGTCGCCAACAAGGCGCGTCGCTTGGCCTCGCATGGCTACGCAGCGTTTTGCATCGACATGTATGGCAAGGGCGTACGTGGTCGCAACGCAGCCGAGAATGGCGCACTGATGACGCCCTTCATGGAGAACCGCGCCATGCTGGCGCAACGCATGCAGACGGCACTGGCTACGGTGCGCGCGCAGCCTGGCATCGACGTCGGACGGATCGCAGCCATGGGCTTCTGCTTTGGCGGGCTGTGCGTGCTGGATTTGGCGCGTAGCGGCGCGGATGTCCGCGGCGTGATCAGCTTCCATGGTCTGCTCAAGCCCAATGGCTTGGCACCGCACACGGTCAAAGCGAAGATCCTCGCCCTGCACGGCTACGATGATCCGATGGCACCGCCGGAAGAAGTGCTGGCCTTCGCTCGCGAGTTCACCGCGGCGCGAGCGGATTGGCAGTTGCACGCCTATGGCAACACGGTCCATGCATTCACCAACCCTGAAGCCAGCGACGCCTCGGGCGGCCTGCTCTACGACGCCAAGGCTGATCGCCGCTCATGGGGCAGCCTCATGCAGTTTCTGGAAGAAGTCCTGAGCTAAAGCCGGATCAGTACGCCTGACGCGCCACGCCCGGCAGCCACTGGGCCAGCCGGCGGTCATGGCCATAGATATCGTCGAAGAACAGGATACGACCGTCCTCAGTAGCCAGTGCCGTGGCATACAGCACCATCACTGGAATCGGCTGCGGGAGGCGGATGCGTCGGTTGGGCTCGCCCTGCATGGCCGCGAGCACCTGCTCCATCGACCAGCCGCCATCGACATGACTCAGCACATGCACAGCGAGTGCCGCCGGCTCGCTGACACGAATGCACCCGTGACTGAAATCACGACGCGAGTGCGCAAACAGCTGCTGCGCCGGCGTACTGTGCAAATAGACACCAAAGTCATTCGGAAAAACAAACTTGACCGCACCCAGCGCGTTCTTTTCTCCGGCGCGCTGCCGCAGGCGAAGCTGCCCGGCTGCAAGAGCTTCGATGTTTTCCGGCGTGACATCGACAACGCGGGCATCATCGCCAGGACCGCGCACCATCTCCATCTCATTGCGCGCCAGATAACTGGCATCGCGACGAATCAGCGGCAACAGCTCGTTCTTCAAAATGGACGGCGGCACATCCCAGTACGGACGGAACACCACCTGCTGCAGTTCGGCCACGAACACAGTAGTGCGCTTTCGGCGATAAGACTCACCGACAATCACATCCATCTGCAGGATGTCGGCGACACGGTCCTGCAATCCGCGGAAGGCGAACAGCCGGAACTGCGGGATATTGATGATGATCGGCGGAGAGGTGAACTCCGGCAGCCAGCGCCAACGCTCCAGGCTCAGCTCGATCTGCCGTATGCGCTGCTGCAATGGAGTCACCAGAGCTGCGAAGGTCTTGTTCCCCAGCGTGCCATCCACAGTCAAACCATGGCGCTGCTGGAAGCGCATCAGAGCCGCGGAGAGCGTGGCGTCGAACAGCCCGTCGTTGCGTGCAGCCGCCTCCTCTGAAGGCAGATCCCCCAGCGCCGCCAGTAGATGGCGCAGCGCATCGGCACCCGCATACTTTCCGTCCGGTTTGACACTACGCGCCGGCAGCGGCGGCAAGGCCGTCAACGTTGGCTCCTGCTGAGCCAGTTGGCGATACTTCACCAGCCACTGCTCAAGCAGGCGGTAGTGCAGGAACTGCGGTTCGAGTGCGCGGAATTCCGCCGCTACGTTGTGACTGGCAGCGAGCCGGGACAGCCACGCGCCTGCATCCACTTCTGCGCGGCCGCGGCGCAGTGCAAGACCTGTGCTACGCGGATCGACATGCCCGCGATGTAGATCATTGGCCAGTTGCACCGCTGCTTTGCTCAGCGCGGCGTCCAGCTCACTGATCACGGCCGCCCCAGGGACCGACCCGCTGGATACGGTCTGGAAGCGCTGCGTCAGCGCAGCCGCACCGTAATACTCCGGCTGCAGACCCTCTTCACCGGCGGCTCGCAGCTGCGCCAGTACCGCAAGCGCCTGCGCAGTGGGTCGTCCACCATCAAACCATCGATAGGAGCCGCTTTGGCCGGCCTGCACCAAGCCTGCAACACATAACAGCAGCGCGCAGCAGGACAGTGTGCGGCTAACGCGTGTTGTCACGTATCAATAGGATGGCTAGCGTGGCTACCAGTGCAAACCCGACGGCAATCAGCGCAGCAGCCAGGACCGGATGCGTGGACCAAGCAGCGATCAGGATGGCAACGGCTGCAAAGACCAGCGCCGCAAAACCACAGGTCGCGGCCAGAATGGATAGCGCGAGCGACGCGGCAATGCGCCGCACCTCAGCGCGCACACCATCACGCAGCTCACGCACTCGCACATCGACACTGGCGGCGAGCATCTCTCCGATATGGCTGACGGACTGCAGCAGTCCAAGCAGGGTTCCGGCTATTCCGTTCATGTTGCGCCCCTCAATCGCGCCGGCGCGTCAGCGCGCCGAGAAGGAATGCCACCGCCGCCGCCACACCTATCGACACCCAGGCATTTTCATGCACGTAACGATCGACGGTCTTGCCGTGCTTCTTCAGGTCGCGCTCGAGTGACTGCTCCACATCTTGGAGACGCTCACGCGCTCCAGCCAGAGCGCCGCGGAAATGCTCGGCGATGTCGGTACCGCCCTGCTCTGCGACAGTGGCCGTGCTCTTGGCCAGACCCTCGAGTTCACTGACCAGTTTGTGCAGCTGACCCATCAGCTGCTCGGTGTTGGCATTCATGGGGCGCCTCCTGTTGACGCTTCTTCCAGCGCACAACACTGCAGGCGACGCGCCTGCCAGCCAATGCGCACTTGTCCCTATGTCCCTACTGGATCACCCCAAAGGCGAACTCGCCCGGTATCCACGTGGACGAAATCCGAAACACGGTAGTAACCAACACCCCCCACCTGCAGGGCGCGGGCCTGCACAGCCAGCTGGCGCGTGGCCAGACCCGGCAGGCGGATGTCGATGGCACGGCCTTCCATGTGCAGGCTGTGCTCGGCCACACCACTGGCCACGGACTTGCCGCGGAGCGTGGCGTTGGTGGCCGGCGAGCGATAGCCGGAGATGATCTGGAAAGGCTCGCTGCTGCCGCATTGGCAGCGCAGCACATGCAGTGCGTCCAGCAGCTGCGGATCGATGGGATGCACGGCTTCATTGCGGAAGTCACGCAACAGCACGTTGATGCGTGTCAGCGCAGCGTCGTCGTAGGCTCCGGACTGGAAGTACGTGGCGGACAGATGCTCCCCAGTGTGCGTATGCACAAAGGAGAGACTGCGCGGCGCTTCGGTCGTGGCTGCCAATAGCCGCCGCGCCGGCAGCGTCGCTGCCAGCGCGATACTCAGGCCACTGAGTAGCACCCGGCGGCGGCCCGCGCCGGCGGCCGTGAGATCGTCTTCAGGAAGCGCCATGGCCCGAAAATGCCACAAGTGGCGCAAGCGTGCACGCCGATCTACCGGCGCGCACGCTCGGGGTCTCAGGCCAGCGAGGCCTTGAACAGCGCCAGCATGCGCGCCCAGGCTCGCTCGGCTTCCTTCTCGTCATACACGGCACTGTCAGGCGGACACCAGCCGTGCTTGGCCTTGTAGACCTCGACCTCTGCCTTCACATTAGCGCTCTTGAACGCATCGGCCAGCATCGTCTTCACGTTCGGGGCCTGAGCATCATCGCTCTCGGCCAGCGCCATCAGGAAGCTGGCCTTCATCTTCGGAATCAGCAGGTGCGGGCTATCGGCCTTGTCGGAGGCCATGCCATTGCCGCCGTGGAAGGTGGCGCCGGCACCCACGCGCTCGGGGAGTGCAGCCGCTGTGCGCAGCACCATCGAACCACCCATGCAGTATCCGGTGGTGCCCACCTTGCGCTTGCTGTCGACTGAGGCCTGGCCATCCAGCCAAGCAATGAATGCCTGTGCATCCGTCACGTTAGTCGTGGCGCTCAGCGTGCGTGCGTTCGCCATCAACAGCTCGCGACTCTCCGGCTTGTCCATCGATGCACCCGGAGGCGAAGTCGGTGCACGCTTGGTGCGGTAAAACGGATTGGGCACCAGCACCGCATAGCCCTGCTCCGCGAGGCGCTTGGCCATCTGCCGGAACGAAGGCCGCAGACCGAAAATATCAGTCCAGACAAGCACCGCAGGGTACTTGCCCTTGGCCGGATGCACGAAATAGCTGTCGGCAACACCATCGGGCGTCTTGATCTCGATTTCCGACTCGACCACGTCCATGGCATTGGCGGCGCGGGGTAGCGCAAAGGCCAGACCGGCACCCATGGACCAAGCCGCAAAACGCCGGCGGGTGAGCTCGGAATTGACGAGGTTCTCGGTCATGGTGTCGAGGTCATGGTTGTCGCACATGGCATTGCCCCCAGTTGTTGATGTGGATGGTTGGTAGCCGGATTGTAGGCCGGAATAGCGCCGATGGCGACGCCTCCAAACGGCGGCTTCAATGCAGCGCGACCCTGCATTGCACACCACGCCGCTGGCCGGCATCGGCCTTTGGATCAGCGCCTGGTTCTAAGGCGCTGCGGCGACATTACAGCCCCTCGGCCGCTGCCACGCCGGCATGAAAGGTCGAGTAGACGATGACCGGGATACCGGCATCGCCAAGCTGCCTGTGGATCACAGGCAGAACCTCCTCCCAGGTCAACCCGCCGACGCCGGTGGCCAGTCGCGGCAGCGCCACGCTGGAGGGTTTCTCCCGTTCGATGAACTGACGCAGAGCATGCAGGGCATGACTGACGTGGCTCAGCGAGGCCCGTCCCGGACGCTCGCCAGGGTGGTAGGCCGACTCCTGCGTGAACAATGCCACCAGCTGCTGCCCGCCCGCCCCGGCCCAAGTCCAGATCGAGCCCGCCTGCGGATGCTGCGTCTTGCAGTAGTGCCTGAAGTCCTTGTACATCGCCGGTGCGTACTCACGCAGCGAATGTGCCAGTCCCTGCGCATGATCATCGTTGGGCGCAACGCCGTGCGCGATCACACGCGCCTTGCTCAAAAGAATGTCGCCGCCTACCTGCTTGATCATGGAATGCCCCATTTGCATTGATACTGCTCTATTCTCCGCGCCAGACGAATCCTTCCACATGCGTAGTTACCCTGACTGATAAGGCCAAAGATCCATGTCCGCCGCACTGCAAGTCGACGCTCTTTGCAAGCAATACGCCGGCGTACGCGCCGTCGCTGACGTCAGCTTTCATGTGGCGCATGGCGAGATCGTCGGGCTGCTGGGGCCCAATGGGGCCGGCAAGACCACCACCCTGAACATGATCCTCGGGCTGCTGGCACCGGACAGCGGCAGCGTCGCCATTGAGGGATTGGACATCGACACGCAGCGCCGCGCAGCACTGGCACGCACGAATTTCGCAGCCGTCTACGCCACGTTGCCCGGCAATCTAACCGTGCAAGAAAACCTGCGCGTCTTCGGGCTGGTCTACGGCGTGCGCCGACTGCGTCATCGGATCGAAGAACTGCTGGAGCAATTCGACCTGATTCGTTTCCGTGATACGCGCTGTGGCGTACTGTCATCCGGGGAACAGTCGCGCGTCAGCATCGCCAAGGCTTTGCTGAATCACCCCAGTCTGCTGCTGCTGGATGAACCCACCGCGTCACTGGACCCCTCTGCAGCACAAGCCGTGCGCGCCACCATCCGCGACATTGCACGACGCGAACGGTGCGGCATCCTCTGGACCTCGCACAACATGTATGAAGTGGAAGCGGTCTGCGACCGCGTGTTGTTCCTCTCGCGCGGACGCATCCTGCTGGAGGGTGATCCGCGCCAGCTGCCCGCGCAACATGGCGCCGCCAATCTTGAGGACCTGTTCATCCGCATCGCCCGCGAGCCGCTGGGTTTGACGGAGGTGACGCCATGAAGCTACGTCCCATTCTGGCCATCGCGCTGCGGCAGTTCTATCTGATGCGCGGCAGCCCGGCGCGCATCCTGCCGATGTTTGCCTGGGTCGCGATCGACATCGTGCTGTGGGGTTTCATCACTCGCTATCTGAACAGCGTGGGCACGGGCGGCATGGACTTCGTTCCGCGCCTGCTGGGCGCCGTGCTGTTCTGGGATTTCTTCACGCGCGTCATGCAAGGCGTGACGATGGCCTTCTTCGAAGATGTGTGGTCGCGCAACTTCCTCAACCTGTTCGCGACACCACTCAGTACCGCTGAGTATGTCAGCGGGCTGGTACTGACCAGCGTCTGCACCAGCCTGCTGGGCCTGACAGCGATGCTGCTGCTGGCCACCACGATCTTCGACCTGCAGTTCGTCGCGCTCGGTGTCTGGCTGATCCCCTATCTGCTGGTGCTGTTCCTCTTCGGTATCGCACTGGGAATCATCGCCACCGGCACGGTGCTGCGACTCGGACCCGCTTCCGAATGGCTGGTATGGCCGATCCCCGCGCTGCTCGCACCCTTCGCCGGTGTGTTCTATCCACTGTCCACGCTACCGACGTGGATGCAAGCCGTCTCTGCCGCACTGCCGCCCTCCTATGTTTTCGAGGGCATGCGCGCGCTGCTCGCCGGCGGTCCGCATGATGCACGTCCGCTGCTCTACGGCGGCGCGATTGCGATCCTGCAGGTACTGCTGGCCAGCTGGGGATTCCGGCGCATCTATCGTCATGCGGTGCGAACCGGTCTGCTGGCGCGCTACAGCGCGGAGAGCACCAGCTAGTTGCCGCGCACCGCGCTCCGCTCCAGCTGCACAGTCAGGCGACTCTCCTCGCGCAAGGTGCCGCCTGGATTGAAGCTGCGTTCAATCAAAGTAGCTACGCCATCCCGCCGCACCATCACCACAGTGGTGGCTCGCGTACCGTAGACATCGCCGCGAATAAAGGGCGCAGACAACCGCAGCTCCAACTCCGGACCTACGCCCGTCTGCGGCAACTGCGCCGGATGAGCCCGCTGTTCACTGGCCATGGCCGCGAACAATGGCGCTACATCCGGCTCCAGTTCACCGGCGGGCAGCGCGGCCATCCAGCGGTGCAGACTGTCCACGGCCCAACGCACCTTCGGCCAGCGCTCGCTCACATGTCCGTTGGACACTCCATGCACGCCACTATTGAATATCAGGCGCCCAGGGTGCGGTCGATTGGTGGCGTGTACCAGCTCGTGACCATCCCACAGAATCAGATTGAAAGGCCGGAACTCGGCGCCCTGATCGGCCGCGCGCAGCGCCTCCGCCGTGGCACTGCCTTCAGTGAGCAAAAATTCTCGCACCAGCTCTCCGCGCGAGCGCGGCTGTGTGGGCGGCGACGGCTCGCGCACATTGGTGACGGCTGCAAAGCGTCCGGTGCGAGACAAGGCCAGCCAACTGCCACCCTCGCGCAGATCACGACCACCGTAGATGCCGGGCGCATCGTCCCATTCGCGCATGATTGCCGTTGGCCGGTCATAGGCCTCATCACGATTGGCTACGACCAGCAGCGGAAAATCCGCGTGCGCACGCCAAGCCATCGCCAGCAGGCACATCAGCGCTCCTCCGACTGACCGGTGATGCGATAGCAATAAAGCCGCGTGCGACGCGCATCATCCACCTCGATGACCTCGTCAGCCATGCGTCCCGGCACCGGGAAACTGTTGCTGACCAGCCAGCTCTGCGGCCGCATCTCAGCGCTGGCCTTGTGCCACAGCCGCAGCATCGGTACCGGCGAGAGAAAGGCGTAGACCACATCGTAAGGACCAAAGTGCTGAGACCAGAAATCTCCGTGCCGCAGCAGCGCAGTGTCCCGGCGCCGCGCCGCGATGCGCCCGAGCAGCGCTGGCAGAAAGGCCTGCTCGTAACCGGTGACATGACTGCTCTGCAGTCGACGTGCCAAGAGCAACGCAAACCGGCCCGTCCCACTGCCTACATCAAGAATGTGTTTCGCGGCGTGATCTTCGAGCCAAAGCGCCAGACGCTCGACCGTCGCTGAGTTGGAGAGAAACAGCGGCACCTGAGTACGAAAGATTGCGCCATAGGTGAGCAGCAATAGGCCGAGCAGCAACACATACGCCCAGGCCGGCGCGCCGATGCGCAGCGTCAGGACGATAGCGGGTACAAAACACAGGTGCAGCAGCAACCACCAGCGATCGCTGCGCATCAGCAAGGCCAGCGTCGCTGCCAGCACGGCCTGCATGGCCGCGAGCGCCAGCGGCGCGGGGTCCAGCCCGGTGAAACGAATCATCCCCAGCAGCAGCACTACTGCGCCAATCTGCGCGACCAATGCCTTCACGGATGTCATGGGCGGATACATCATGTGATTGTCGGGTGCGCGGCCGACAAACGCCACACCGGCACCGAGCACAGCCACTCAACGGCTGATCGAGGATTGGGCATAGAATGTCGCCATGCTGCGACGCTGTATATGTCTCACCATGTTCCTCTGCTCGGGCACTGTGTCGGCCATGCAGAGCCCCTCCGAACCCACTCCTGCACCCGTAGCGGCGACAAAGGCTGCTACAGCCTCCGCCACGGTCGCCGTGCGGCTGCAGACTGAACTGGGCCCGATCATCCTGACCATCGACAGGGAACACGCGCCCCTCACGGCGGCCAACTTCCTGCGCTACGTCGACCAGAAGCGTCTCGACGGCACGACGTTCTATCGGGCGTTAAAGCTGGAAGGACGGAGCGATCTCGGTCTGGTGCAGGCCGGCACCCGCGGCGATCCGAAACGCGTGCTGAAGCCAATCGCTCATGAATCCACTCTGACTACCGGACTGAGCCACACCGACGGTGCCATCTCCATGGCGCGCGCGGGCGTGGGCACGGCCACCGGCGATTTCTTCATCGTCATCGGCGATCTCTCGTCGCTCGACGCAAAACCAGCCGACGCGGCCACCGGCCAGGCGGAAGATGCCGGCTACGCCGTTTTTGGCCGCATCACCGAAGGCATGGATGTGGTGCATGCGCTGCTGGAGCAGCCCATTGACGCAGCGCTGGGTCCAGAAGGGTTACGCGGACAAATGCTGGCGAAGCCGGTGAAGATCCTGACCGCGCGACGGATGGACTGACGCCCTCAGGCCTCAGTCCCCGGCGTAGGCGCAGCCGCTGGTGCAGGTTTCATGCACCACCACTTTGGCCAGCCCGGGCAGCAGCGGCTGCAGCTCGCGCCAGATCCACCGCGCCAGATTCTCGCTGGTCGGATTCTCGAGGCCGGGAATGTCGTTCAGGTAATGGTGATCGAGCCGGTCATAGGTGGGCTGGAAGGCGCTTTTGATGTCGGCAAAGTCCATGACCCAGCCGCTTTGCTCCTCAACGGGTCCGCGCACATGCAGCTCAATGCGGAACGAATGCCCGTGCAGCCGCGCGCACTTATGCCCCGGCGGCACCTGCGGCAAGCGGTGTGCGGCCTCGACTGTGAATATACGAAAGACATCCATGGGGGGCCGCATCATAGGGCAAATACAGGGCCTCGGGCCGACGCGGCATCACGCCGGGCCTAATGCATTGATATAATTGCCGCTTCGCGACGCCCAGCTGTGCGCCGCCGCCCTATCGCCAATCCAGATTGCACCGAAGGAATGCCATGAGCGCGAAGATCATCTATACGCTGACCGATGAAGCCCCGGCCCTCGCCACCTACTCTCTGCTCCCCATCGTGCAGGCTTTCACGCGCGCCGCGGACATCCAGGTCGAGACTCGCGACATTTCACTTGCCGCTCGCATTCTCGCGGCATTCCCGGAAAACCTGCAGCCCGCGCAGAAGCAGGCCGATGACCTCGCGGAACTGGGCGAGCTGGCCAAGACGCCGGCTGCGAACATCATCAAGCTGCCGAACATCAGCGCATCGGTTCCGCAGCTGAAGGCAGCGATCAAGGAATTGCAGTCACAGGGCTATGCCGTGCCCGACTATCCGGAGAACCCGCAGAACGACGCTGAGAAACAGATCCGCGCGCGTTACGCCAAGGTCTCGGGAAGCGCCGTAAATCCGGTGCTGCGCGAAGGCAACTCGGATCGTCGCGTCGCTAACGCGGTGAAACAGTATGCGCGCAGCCACCCGCATTCCATGGGCGTCTGGAGCAGCGATTCGCGCACTCATGTCGCCAGCATGAGTGACGGCGACTTCTACGCCAACGAACAGTCGGCCGTGATCCCCAAGGCCATGACGCTGCGCATCGAGCATACCGATGCCGCCGGCAAGACCACCGTACTCAAGGAAGCCGTCAAGGCGCTCGACGGCGAAGTCATCAGCGCCACCTTCATGAACGTCGCCAAGCTGCGCGCGTTCTATGAAGCCCAGATCGACGAGGCGCGCTCGCAGGGGCTGCTGCTCTCGCTGCATCTGAAGGCCACGATGATGAAGGTCTCCGACCCCATCCTCTTCGGTCACGCGGTCAGCGTGTTCTACAAAGATGTGTTCGCCAAGCACGCCGACACCTTCAAGCAGTTGGGCGTAAACCCGCGCAACGGCATCGGCGACGCCTACGCCAAGATCGCCGCGCTGCCGGCCGAGCAGAAGGCGCAGATCGAAGCCGATCTCAAGGCTGTATATGCCACACGCCCGACGCTGGCGATGGTCGACTCCGACAAGGGCATCACCAATCTGCATGTGCCCAGCGATGTGATCATCGACGCATCCATGCCTGCCGCCATACGCACTTCCGGCCGCATGTGGGGCCCGGACGGCAAGCAGCACGACATGAAGGCGATGATCCCGGATCGCTGCTATGCGGGCGTCTATCAGGCGACCATCGAGGACTGCAAAGCGCATGGGGCGCTGGATCCGCGCACCATGGGCAGCGTCAGCAATGTCGGCCTGATGGCGCAGGCCGCCGAGGAATACGGCTCGCACGACAAGACTTTCGAGATCGCCGCCGACGGCGTGGTGAAAGTAGTTGGCGCCGACGGCAACGTGCTGACACAGCACGCAGTCAGTCAGGGCGACATCTGGCGCATGTGCCAGACCAAGGACATTGCGATCCGCGACTGGGTGAAGCTGGCGGTGGGCCGCGCACGCGCCACCGGCGCCACAGCCATCTTCTGGCTCGATCCGCAGCGCGCCTATGATCGCAACGTCATCACGCTCGTGAATAGTTACCTGCGTGACCACGACGTAGCAGGTCTGGACATCCGCGTGCTCTCGCCTGTCGAAGCAGTGCGGCTCTCGCTCGAGCGGATCCGCCAGGGCAAGGACAGCATCTCGGTCACCGGCAACGTGCTGCGTGACTATCTCACCGACCTCTTCCCGATCCTCGAGCTGGGCACCAGCGCGAAGATGCTCTCGATCGTGCCGTTGCTGGCTGGCGGCGGCATGTACGAAACGGGTGCCGGCGGCTCCGCGCCCAAGCATGTGCAGCAGTTCCTCGAGGAGAACTACCTGCGCTGGGACTCGCTCGGCGAGTTCCTGGCCCTGCAGGTGTCGATCGAAGACACCGCAGCCAAGACGGGCAATGCCAAGGCAGCAGTGCTTGCGGAAACACTGGATGCGGCCAACGCCCGCTTCCTAGAAACCGACAAGTCACCCGCGCGCAAAGTCGGCGAGATCGACAATCGCGGCAGTCACTTCTACCTCGCGCTGTACTGGGCCCAGGCACTGGCCTCGCAGAGCAAGAATGCCGAGCTGCAGCAGCGCTTCAAGCCCGTGGCCGAAGCCCTGACTTCAGGCGAGAAGCAGATCGTCGCCGAGTTGATTGGTGCGCAGGGTCGACGCATGGACGTTGGCGGCTACTACCACCCCTCGCCCGAGAAGTGCTCGGCGGGCATGCGGCCCAGCGCCACGCTCAACAAGGTTCTGGCCGCACTGGCCAGCTAAGCCACCGCACATTCAACCATCGCAGCCCCGGAGACCTGTGTCTCCGGGGCTTTTTTTTGCCTGCGGCGGCCCGACCGGGGCACCGCCGTACAGACCTGTCAGCGGGCGCGAGATTGATAGATTTCATCAATCGGTCGCAATCACTCAATCAATTTCCAGATTAGGCCCGGGCGACATATCCTGTCTGGAACGAGCAAGACTCGTCTCATCGCAAGGAGTACATCGTAATGAGTTTGGTTAACACGCCTATTAAGCCCTTCAAGACAACCGCGTACCACAACGGCAAGTTTGTCGAAGTGAGTGATGCCGACGTGCGCGGCAAGTGGGCCGTTTTCTTTTTCTACCCCGCCGACTTCACCTTCGTCTGCCCCACCGAACTGGGCGACGTCGCCGATCTGTACCCGGAGTTCCAGAAGCTGGGCGTGGAAGTCTACAGCGTGTCGACCGACACCCATTTCACGCACAAGGCGTGGCACGATGCCTCTGACACCATCAAGAAGATCAAGTACGTGATGCTCGGTGATGCGAACCACACGCTCAGCCGCAACTTCGATGTACTGATCGAGGCCGCCGGCCTGGCGCTGCGGGGCACCTTCGTGGTGAACCCGGAAGGCATGATCAAGATCGCCGAAGTCAATGACAACGGCATCGGCCGCGACGCCCGCGAACTGCTGCGCAAGGTGCAGGCTGCACAGTACGTGGCTTCACACCCGGGTGAAGTGTGCCCGGCCAAGTGGACGCCAGGTGCCAAGACTCTGGCGCCTTCGCTGGACCTGGTCGGCAAGATCTGAGGCCGACTTCGACGATCCAACGCCGGGGCGGAGAACAACACGCCCCGGCGTTTCCTGATGCCGGATGGACTAAGGACCACATCCCCATGCTCGACAGCGCAATCACACAGCAACTGCAGTCGTACTTTCAGTCATTGACGGAGACGATCGACATCGTTGCCGATCTCGATGACAGCGAAGCCGCGCGCGAACTGGATGCGCTGCTGCAGGAACTGTCGAGCCTGACGCCGCTGATCACGGTGCGTGCCGGCAACACGGGCGACGAGCGTCGCCCCTCATTCACCATCGGTCGCACCGGCAGCGAACCTGGCATCCGTTTTGCCGGCGTGCCGATGGGTCACGAATTCAGTTCACTCGTCCTCGCGCTGCTGCAGGTTGGTGGAATGCCCCCGAAGGTGGATGAAGCCACTGCCGCGCAAATCCGCGCACTACATGGCGATTTCCGCTTCGAAGCCTATATTTCCCTCACCTGCCAGAACTGCCCGGAAGTTGTGCAGGCGCTCAACGTAATGGCTGTGCTCAACCCGGCCATACGCGTGACCACGATCGACGGCGCCTTGTTCCAGAGCGAGGTCGAGGCGCGCCAAATCATGGCGGTGCCGTCGGTGTATCTGAACGGCGCGCCCTTCGGTCAGGGTCGCATGGCGGTGGAGGAGATCCTCGCCAAACTCGATACCGGCAGTGCAACGCGTGCTGCCGCGACCATCAGCGCCAAGGATCCTTTCGACGTATTGGTGGTAGGTGGTGGTCCGGCCGGCGCAGCGGCGGCCATTTATGCCGCACGCAAGGGCGTGAGGACCGGTGTTGTCGCTGAACGTTTTGGTGGCCAGGTACTGGACACCATGGGCATCGAGAACTTCATCTCCGTGAAGGAAACCGAAGGCCCGAAGCTGGCGGCGGCGCTGGAGTCGCATGTCCGCACTTACGAAGTCGACATCATGAATGCGCAGCGCGCCGAGGCGCTACTGCCTGCCGGTGATGACGGATTACTCACAGTGCAATTGGCCGGTGGCGGCAGCGTGAAAAGCCGCAGCGTCGTACTGGCCACCGGTGCGCGCTGGCGCGAGATGAACGTGCCGGGCGAACGCGAGTATCGCGGCCGGGGCGTGGCTTACTGCCCGCATTGCGATGGCCCACTGTTCAAAGGTCGGCGCGTCGCAGTGATCGGCGGCGGTAATTCCGGTGTCGAGGCTGCTATCGATCTCGCCGGCATCGCCAGCGAAGTAACGCTGCTGGAGTTTGATGGCCGCCTGCGTGCGGATCAGGTTCTGCAGCAGCGCCTGCACAGCCTGCCTAATGTGCGCGTGATCCTCTCGGCCCAGACGACTCGCGTCGAAGGCACGGACGGCAAGGTCAGCGCATTGCTGTACCGGGATCGTGGCAGCGGCGACGAGCATCGCTTGGCGCTGGAGGGCATCTTCGTGCAGATTGGCCTGCTGCCTAACACCGACTGGCTGAAAGATACGGTGGCACTGAATTCGCGCGGCGAAATCGAGGTCGATGCACGCGGCAGCACCTCACTCCCGGGCGTGTTCGCCGCAGGAGACGCCACCACGGCACCGTACAAGCAGATCATCATAGCGATGGGTGAGGGCTCCAAAGCCGCACTGAGCGCCTTCGATCATCTGATCCGCACCCCTGCTTCATCAGCGCAGGCCAGCGCTGCGGCATAACTCCCGCGAATCGACGCAGAGTCGGCACGGCGACGCACTCGTCGTGCCGGCAGGACTGGGAGGGCGTGCGTCGGCTAGACTAGCTTCAGAAGATTCAAAGGCACTCTGAGGCTCCCATGTCGTTTCTGTCGCGGATATTTGGTTCGGCGCCTGGCCGCAATTCGTCTACCGATGCGTCCGCCGTTGCCGCCGTCGAACCGACAGCGGAAGAACTTGCCGCTCAGCTCGAATATGGTGAGCAGCTGCTACAGCTCGCCGGGCTCGGTGCGCCTTCCACGGCCCCGGCTTCGGTACGTCGCGCTGCGCAGCTTCAACTCGGTCGTCTGCTCGAAGCCGATCCCGGTCTGGTTGCCGCAACGCTTGAGCGTGCCGGATCACAGTCTGCTTGCGCGGCACTGGCCGTTGAATCAGCCTCGCCCACCATCCGTCGACTGGCGGCCGCGCAAGTTCACGAACCTGACCTACTGGCACAGCTCCTCAAGGGCGCGCGCGGCCATGACAATACCGTCTACCGAATCGCCAAGGAACGTCGCGACGCACTGCATGCGCGCGAGAAGCAGGCAGCTGAAGCACTGGCCGCCATGCAGTCGCTGTGCGCAACACTCGAACGTCAGGTGCACCAGCCTTGGAGCGAGGGTTATGCGGCGGCCGTCGAACACCTCAGCGGCCAATGGCGCGTGATCTCGGTCAGTGCACCGGAGAATCTTCGCGCGCGAGCCGATACAGCAATCGAGCGCTGCGTCACCATCGTGGCGCAACACCAGCAGCAGATCGCCGCGGAAGCCGCGCGTCTTGCGGCACTGGAGCAGGCCACTGCAAATCAGCGCGCCCTGCTCGCAGATCTGCAAACACTGCTCAGTTCTCTTTATGCCGGCACCGCCATTGATGCCGCCGCGACTCTGGCCTCGAGCACCGCGCGCTGGGAGACATTGCAGCAGATCCGCTTGCCTTCAACCGACGATGCCCGCCGTTTTGGCCAATTGCGCAAGGCTGTCGCAGCACTGATCGAATGGAACACTCTGCACGGCAATGTCACGACGCACTCGGCCACCATCGATGAAGCCGGCGCCGCAGCACTGCGCGCGGCCCTCACACACCGCTCCTTGCTGGAAGGGAACGATCCGCCGGCACTGCAGGAAGCGGCTGCGGCACTGCAGGCATGGGACGAGACACAAGCCACTGCGCGGGAAGCACAAGCCAATGCGCTTCGTCAGATGGGCGGATTGTTGCGCAAAGCGCAGCGCGCCCTTGCCGACGGCCGCTCGCGTGAAGCCGCAGGAATACGCCGCTCGCTGGACGAACGCCTGCAAAAGCTCGGATCCACGCCGGCCAGTCTCGCCGGTCCTCTGGAAGCCTTTGACGCGCGACTCGCCGAGTTGCAGGACTGGCGGCGCTTCGTGGCCGTACCGAAGCGCGGCGAACTGATCGCGCAGATGGAAGCGTTGGTGGGCGCCGACATGCCTCCCGGGGATCTCGCTGAAGAAATCCATCGCTTGCAGGACGAGTGGCGACTGGTCAGCCAGGGCAGCACCGAAGACACGCAGGCAGAGTGGCAGCGCTTTCATGAGGCGTCGCAGAAAGCTTACGAGCCCTGTCGTGAACACTTTGCCGCGCTGGCAGCACAGCGCGCAGCCAATCTGGAGCAACGCCAAACGGTACTGGCCGATCTGCAGCAGTTCATCGGCGCGATGGATCCCGAGCAGCCGGACTGTCGCGGCTGGGCGCAACGTTTGCGTAACACGCGCCAAGCTTGGCAGTTGCTGCATCCCGTGGACCGCGCGGCGAACAAGCCGCTGCAAACGGCCTTCGACGACGCCATGCGCACACTGCAGTCGCGCTTGGAATCGGTGTATGCCCGCCATGCCGAAGCCAAGCAGGCTCTGATCACACGCGCCACTTCGCTGGCGCAGCAGCCCGACGCCCGTGCGGCAGCTGAGGAGATCAAGCGTCTGCAGGCTGATTGGCAGCAGACCGGACCGGCCGACCGCGGCACGGACCAGACGCTCTGGCAGGCCTTCCGCGAACAGTGCGATCTGGTCTTTGCCAAACGCAACGAGCAACAAACAGAACTGCTCACGCGCGCCAATGCTGACCGCGAGCAGGCACAGGCTCTGTGCACCGAAGCCGAATCATTGCTCGAACAACCGGCCCTCGAGCCGGGCGATGCACTGACTCGCATCACTGCGCTACAGGAGCGATTCGCCGCTCTTCAGGATCTGCCGCGCGGCGAAATCCGCGGGCTGCGCAATCGCCTGGAGCGGGCTTTTGATGGGGTGCGCGCACGGCTCGCGCAGCAGAAGGCGGCTGAGCTACAGCGCGGCCGCGAGCAGTTGTTCGTGGCGGCCGAGGCGGTGCAACGCTTCCGACTGGCGGTCGCCACCGGTGCGCCAGACGATGAGATCGGATCACGGCGAGTGGCGGCGGCGGCCCTGCTGGATTCGACCACAGGCTGGCCTCGCGGCACCGAGCAGGCGTTGCGCGCGGCCCTGGAGTCACCACCATCGACGGATCTGGCGGCCAACGCCGCGGCCCTTCGCCAACTCTGTATCCGCGCCGAGTTGCTGGCCGACCGGCCGACACCCGACTCTGATGTGTCGCTGCGACGCGAATGGCAGATGCAGCAGCTGCTCAAGGGGCTGGGGCAGTCCCGTCAGCAGCCCGGCACAGCCGGCCAGGCACTGTTACTGGAATGGCTGGCCGCCGAGCCGGTTCCGGAAGACCGCTACGCCGAACTGGTCGAGCGCTTCCGCGCCTGCGCCGAAGTGCTCGCCCCGCGGCGGGACTGACCGTTCCGCGGCCCAGCGAGGGGCCGCGGGCGCTGTAACGGGAAGATTTCCCTGCACTTTTTGACCGAAAAAAGACGCGGCTGCGGCCGGCTTTTCATGTATCCTGCCGGGTTTGGATCGCCCCCGGGACCCTCCCGGGGGCGCTGTTTTATACCCCTTGAGGACGACTGGAACCTGCCATGGCCCGTACTACGCCTCTCAGCGACATCCGCAACATCGGCATCATCGCTCACGTCGATGCCGGCAAGACGACGACCACCGAGCGCATCCTTTATTACACGGGACGCAAGCACACGATCGTCGACATCCACGACACCAAGGACCTGAAGTCGTCGACCACGACGGACTATCTGGAGCAGGAACAGAAGCGCGGCATCACGATTCAGTCCGCCGCTGTCTCGACCTTCTGGCGCAAGAAGAAGATCAACCTCATCGACACCCCGGGGCACGTGGACTTCACCATCGAGGTGAACCGTTCGCTGCGCGTACTCGACGGTGCAGTGGTGGTGTTCGACGGCGTGGCCGGAGTGGAGCCGCAGTCAGAGACGAACTGGCGTCTGGCCAACAACTACAACGTGCCGCGCCTCTGCTACGTCAACAAGATGGACCGCTCGGGCGCAAATTTCCTGCGCTGCGTGGACATGATCACCAAGCGCCTCGGCGCGCGCCCGCTGCCGGTGCAGCTGCCGATCGGCTCGGAAGACAACTTCAAGGGCATGATCGACCTGGTCGAAATGAATGCCCTGTTGTGGGACTCGGACGACAAGGACGCCAAGTGGGAAGTCATCCCGGTTGGTGACGGCGAAGGCCTGGCCGACAAGTTCGGCATCGTCGTGCCCAGCGATCGCAAGATTCTGGAAGAGGTTAACCGGTATCGCTCGGAACTGATCGACACCTGCCTCGAAATGGACGACGCGGCGATGGAAAAGTACCTCACCGACGGCGAGGCGCCTTCGGTCGAAGTGCTGCGCAGCTGCCTGCGCAAGGGCACCATTTCCGGTGCCTTCAATCCCGTGCTGTGCGGCTCCTCGTACAAGAACAAGGGCGTGCAACAGGTTCTGGATGCGGTCATCGACTATCTGCCGGCTCCGACTGACGTCGAGGCCATCAAGACTGTGGATCAGGACGGTAATCCGATCGGTGAGCGCAAGTGCTCCGACGACGAGCCGTTCTCAGCGCTGGCCTTCAAGGTCATCAACGACGCCTATGGCGCGCTGACCTTCGTGCGTGTGTACTCCGGCGTGCTGACCAAGGGCATGTCGGTGACCAACACCACGCGCGGCAAGCGCGAAAAGATCGGCCGCATGGTGGAAATGTTCGCCGACAAGCAGAACGCGATCGAAGAGGCACGCGCCGGCGACATCATCGCGCTGGTTTCGCTGGCCGAGACCGACACCGGCGACACGCTGTGCGACACCGACAATCAGGTCGTGCTCGAGCGCATGCGCTTCCCGGACCCCGTGATCAGCGTTTCGGTGAAGTCCAAGAACAAGCCCGAATCGGAGAAGTTCGGCGCGGCTCTGGGCAAGATGGTGCGTGCCGATCCCTCGCTGCACCTCGAGACCGATCGCGAGACCAACGAAACCATCCTGCGCGGCATGGGCGAACTGCACCTGGAAGTGACGCTCGACCGTATCCGCACGGAATTCGGTGTCGAGGGTGTCATGGGCCAGCCGCAGGTGGCCTATCGCGAAAGCTTCACCAAGAGCATCGACGAGCACTACACCCACAAGAAGCAGACCGGCGGTTCAGGCCAGTTCGCCGAGGTGTGGATCAAGTTCGAGCCGCTGGAGCGCGGTAAGGGCTTCGAGTTCGTAGATGAAACGGTTGGCGGCTCGGTGCCGAGGGAGTTCATCCCGGCGGTCGAGAAGGGCCTCAAGATGCAGAAGGAAGACGGCGTTCTGGCGCACTTCCCGACGGTGGACTTCCGCGCGACACTCCATGACGGCAGCTACCACGACGTCGACTCGAACGCGCTGACGTTCGAAATCGCCGCCAAGGCCTGCTTCCGTGAGGCGATCCGCAAGGCCGCCCCGCTGCTGCTCGAGCCGGTGATGAAGGTCGAGACCGTGACCCCGGGCGACTACCTGGGCGACGTGATCGGCGACATGAACCGTCGGCGCGGCACCATCCTCGACCAGATCGAGCGTGGCACCAACATCGCCGTCGTGGCCAATGTGCCGCTGTCGGAAATGTTCGGCTACATCGGTCAGCTGCGCAGCATGACCTCGGGTCGTGCTTCGTTCACCATGGAATATTCGCACTACGATCCGGTGCCGAAGAACGTGGCAGACGAAGTCATCGCCGAAGTGGCCAAGCGCCGCAGCGGTGGCGCCTCGGCCTGAGCCGGGCGCTGACCTGAAGACGATCCGTGGCGGGGCTCGCCTGAGCCCCGCCCTTTCAGCCCGATCAGCGGGCGGTTGAAGTCCCCTTCAACTCACACCCAGAATCCAGCCTTCGACGCCCGCCGTGGCGCGCTCCGGTGCCTTCAGCTCCGGGTTGAGGAATCCATCCAGACGACCTGTGGCATCCGCTTGCCGCAGCCACGCGGCGACACAGTACGCATCGTGCTGATCGGCAGTGCGCTCCTCGGCCGGCCAGGCCTGTTTCCAGAGAGACGGATAGACCTCGGCAATTGCCGAGCGTCCCGGCGGAACAGTCCAGCCGTCAAATGGCCAGAAATGCACACTTTCTCCCAGTTGACGGCGCAGGAATCGCAGCCACGGCAGGCCCGCATGGGTGGACTTGGCCACCGAACCTGGCACATCGAAGTGGAACACCGACTTGGCGCCGCCGGCGCGCTCCTCGGTCACTCGTCGCCAGCGCGCGCTGCCCGTGCGTTCTGCACCCCGCCCCAGCAAACCGTCGCGAATGAATTCAACGCAGACATCGTCGCCGTCCGTGGGCCAGTGACACTGAAAATCGTCGAGAAAAACCGACCAGTCCTGCGCCAGCTCGTACTTCCGGAAATACTGCAGCGGAAATGAAAAGCCGTGGTCGATACCGACGAGCGTGCGTACCGGCTCCTGCAGACAGCTGAGCAACCACTCTGCCAGACCGCGACGGGTCCAGTAGCGGCGAGCACCCGATGCCGGCAGCACTTCCTCAGGAGGGTCATTACGGCCGGCGCGGTAGGCGCGCAGTCCCTTGAGAGCGGATGTGGGTGCTGAGGCTCCGGAGTAGTCGATACCCAGATAGCGGTCGAAAGACGGTGCGCCGGTCTGCATCAGGCCGGCGTGAACCATACCCGCTGGACGAACCAGAACGCGCCTGCCAGCACAACGGCCACTGAACCCAGCAGCACGGTGCGAGCAGCGGCGGATGGACTGCGCCGCCACAGCCACCACAGCAGCGTGGCCGTGGGCAGCACGATGATGAGCTGACCCAGCTCCACGCCGATGTTGAACGCTGCCAGCGACCAACCCAGTGCATCGCGCGGCAGGCCGAACTCCATCAGTACCGACGCAAAACCAAAGCCATGGATCAGACCGAAGAGACCGGCGAACCAGGGTCGCAGATCGCGTGCAGCGTCCGCAGCACCCAATGAGGCAGCCGCACCCGTGCCGCGCTTGAGCTGGACCAACAGATTGTCAGCACCCACTACCACGATGCTCAGTGCAATCGCCGGCTCGACTACGGCCGGCGATAGACGGACCAGTCCCAGAGCAGCCAGCGACAGCGTGACGCTGTGACCGAGCGTGAACGCCGTGACGATGCTGGCCAGCCGCCAGATCGTGCCGCCCAGCAGCAGCAGGCCTATCAGGAACAGGATGTGATCCGGCCCGATGAGAATGTGGTGCACGCCAGATTGGACGAAGGTCTTGATCACCGCCCAGCGTCCCTGCAGGCTGCCGCTGTAGTAGCGCGCCGAAGCATGGGCCGCATCAAGAATGGCCTGCAGTCGCAGGCTTCCGCCCTCGTACACCTCGATGAACGTTTGGTGCATGGGATCGTACGGGAACAGCTGCATGTCGAAATCGACAGCGGCCGGGCGCAGCTGGGTCAGGTCGAATTGCAGCCGCAGAGACTGTCGGTCCGGCAGCACCTCGATGGGTTGCCATACCGGTTGGACCGCCTGGCCGTCGAATCCAATGCGCATGCGCAATTCCACCAGCTGGCGCAATTGCGTCTCATGACGCTGGGCCTCCTCGCGGTTGAGCAGCATGGCCGGATCGGTGACGCCAACCTCGTGCGCCACGTCATAGACGTGAATGACCAGCGAGCCGTGGGTGGACTGCTCATCCAGCAGCAGGATCAGATAACTGTAAGGGGCCGAATGAGCACCGGCCAGCACCGGCCACAACAGCAGCGCCAGCAGCCAGCGGCGCAAACCGCTTCGCCTACGAGGGGTCGCGGTGACGCCCGGTTCCGGACGGCCATGGCCGCGAATGACTGACATTCGGCTCACTCAGATTTCTCCCGACTTCCAGAGGCGCAGCGGCCGCGCTGCTCGGCAGCGCGTACAGCCGCTGAAAATACGAGAGTGCAGCCGGCTCGTAAAGCGTCGTGGGTAACAGAACAGGTAGGACCGTCGGGCCAAAGGTAATAGAATCCGCGCCAATGGCGTGGATCGAGTTTGGAGTGCGGGCTGTCATGTTAAGAAAAGTGCTGGCTTGTACCTGGATAGGCCTGTTGCTGGCCAACGCGCCCAGTGCGTGGGCAGACGACTCCGTGGCCTCTGTCGCACCGCGCACGCATCACGACGAACTGGATCCCATCACCATCGTCGGTTACCTGAACAAGACCCAACAATTAATCGCACAGCGTGTTGCCGAAGCCTCGCGCATGCTCATCGACGTGCCTCTGCACTACACCTTCCTGAAACGCCTGACGCGGGAGTCCCTGCGCGGCCGACCTGTGATCTTTGCCGCATGGTCCGAACGCAGTGCGAAATGGCACACAGTCGAGATCGAGATGCCGTTTCCCGTCCCTCGCCTTAAGCCAGGCAAGCCACCGAGCTTCCGAGTGCTAACCCCGGGCTATGAAGCCGTTCATGTACGCGGCACCGGCGCTGAGCGTCTGATGTTCGATATCTTCCATAACGGGGAGAAGCTGAGCGTATACGGACGTAAATACCCGATCATCGACACAACGGTGGTGAAGAAACAGGGCATACGCGCGGCCGTCTCCAATGCCGAGACGATCACTTATCTGCCCATGACGGACGATTCAACACCGCTATTCGCCGCACAGGGTCAGCAGCTGCTGCGCTCCACCGCGGAAGCCGCTCTGAGCGAGCTGCGCGCGAGCAAGGTGAAGTCTTTTGCCTATCCCGGCAAGCTGCTGGGGGATACGGTCCTGCCTGAAACTCTGATCTCGCTGGCCGTCATCGAACAGACCGATGATGCTGAGTTCAAGAGCGCACCCGCTCAGGCACTCAACAAGACTCTGGGTCACTACGGTCTCATGCGAAATCAGGCTTTCACCTACAGCGTGTCCATCGCCAATGCCGCCGGTCCGATGCAGTTCACGGACAAGCGTGGCAACGGCACCTACAGCATGGTGGTACGACGCTGCACGGGCGCGAATCTCTTGCGGGACTTCGATTCTGGCGCACGCGATCTTCTGAATGCGATGAAAGCCGCCGCCTGCCTGCTGGACATGGATATCTCCAACATGCCGGATGATGTGCAGGATGAGTATTCACAGAGTCCGGCGCCGGTTTCGATTTTTGGAGTCGCGGCCTATAACGGCGGTGGCGGCAATGCTTCCAAGCTGCTGAAAGCAGTGCGGCTTCTGAAAACGGACTTGGCGGATTTGCGGATCCCGGAACTCGCCGCCTTCGATAAACTGCAATCACGCTGCCCGTGCCTCTGGGCCGATCGCAACGGACAAACCACCAGCATCAGTCTGCCCGCCTACAATCGCGAGAACGTCGGCTATGTCGACAAGTACCTGCGGCTGATGAGCATGCTGCTGAAGACGGCTGAGCCGACGCCTTGACGTCCGGTACGGTGCGCCCCGCACCGTGCACGACGGTCTGCACCAAGGCGGTCCGTGCTATCGTCCGGCCACACTGAATTGCGCCGGAGAGCCATAATGCGTCACTTTTTGCCGGTAGCCGTTGCCCTGCTGTTCCTCAGCGGCCACGGTACTGCGGCCGAAACGGCCGATATCCTGCCCTTTGCCCACACCGAGACAACGCTGCCCAACGGTCTGCGCGTCATCGTCGTGCCCACAGGCTTCCCCAATATCGTATCGATCCAGATTCCCGTGCAGACCGGCTCGCGCAACGAAGTCGAGCCCGGCAAGTCGGGCTTCGCACACTTCTTCGAACACATGATGTTCCGCGGCACGAAGACGTATTCACCAGAAAAGTATCAGGCGCTGATGACGCGCGCCGGCGCTCGCTCAAACGCCTACACCACGGACGACTACACTAATTACCACACCACCTTTGCCAAGGAAGATCTCGAGGAAGTGCTGGCGGCCGAGGCCGACCGCTTCCAGAACTTGGAATACTCCGAGACGGAGTTCAAGACCGAATCACGCGCGGTGCTCGGGGAGTACAACAAGAACAGCAGTGATCCGCTCAACAAACTGCTTGAAGTGCAGCGTGATCATGCCTTCAGTACTCACACCTACAAACACACCACGATGGGCTTCCTCAAAGACATCGAGGACATGCCCAATCAATTCGAGTATTCCAAGACCTTTTTCGATCGCTGGTATCGACCCGAACACACCACCATCATCATTGCCGGCGATGTCAGCGCCGAGCAGGTGATGCCGCTGGTGGGAAAATACTGGTCGAGATGGAAACGCGGCAGCTTCAACGCAGAGATTCCTCAGGAGCCCGCATCCAAGGGGCCGGTCTATACCCATGTGAACTGGACGCAGCCGGGTCTGCCGTGGGTGAGCGTGGCTTTTCATGCCCCTGCTTTCTCCGACACTGGCCGAGAATGGGTTGCCATCGACACGCTGCTGGACCTGACCTTCGGACCCACCTCTGAGCTGTACAAGCGGTTAGTCGAGGACGAGCAGAAGGTGGATCAGCTGTTCCCCTATCTGCCGAGTCACGCAGACCCGTCCCTGGCCACCGTCGTGGCACGCGTTAAAAAGCCGGCGGATGCAGTCTACGTACGCAACGAGATCATGAAGGCATTTGCGGCAGCGACCACAAGGGCTGTAGACGAACAGCGGCTGGCGGATGCCAAGACCAATGGGCGTTATGAGTTTGCGCGCCGACTCGACAACACCGAACAGATTGCCGGTGTACTGGCCCGCTATGTGCGCTTCAACCGGAGCTTCGACACGGTCAATACGCTCTATCGCACCGCCATGCAGATAACACCGGCGGACCTTCAGGCCGCAGCGCGCAAGTACTTTACCGATGACAATCTCGTCGTTGCGACACTGGCCAAGGACGGGCTGCCGACGGAAATCGGCAAGCTACCCGCGCTGGCCAGCCTGTTGCCTGCGCCCGCGAGCGGCGCGGAACTACGGGCGACGGTGCTGCGCTCGCCATTGCCGCGCATCGATTTAAAGCTGCTGTTCACAGTCGGTTCGACTCATGATCCGAAGGGCAAGGAAGGCCTGGCGATGCTGAGTGCGGCGATGATCGCCTCTGCAGGCTCACAGTCACTCAGGTATGACGAGATCAAGAAGTCGTTGTTCCCGATGGCCGGCAGCTTCGGGGCGCAGACGGACAAGGAGATGACCACCTTCACCGGCATCATCCATAAGGACAACGCTGAGCGCTTCCTCGACATCGTATTGCCGCAGCTGTTGGAGCCGGGATTCCGCGAAGAGGACTTCAAGCGACTGAAAGACGCACAGCTCACTGCGCTGAAGGATGATCTGAAGTCCGCCAACGACGAGGAGTTGGGTAAGGAACGGCTGCAGACGGACATCTTCGCCGACACCGGGTATGGGCACCCAGCGCTTGGCAGTGTGGCGGGGCTAGAGAGCCTGACTCTCGAGGATGTAAAGGATTTCGTTCGTCGTCATTACACACGCGCGAATCTGACACTTGGCGTATCGGGTGATGTACCCGCCGATCTTGAGGCGCGCCTGCGCCGATCGCTGGCACAGTTGCCCGCCGGCACAGCGAACCCCGTCACATCTGTCGTGGGTCGTCGGCCGTCTGGGCGCGTCGTGGATATCGTAGCCAAAGACACACGGGCCACCGCCATCTCCTTTGGATTCCCGATACCGGTGACTCGCGCAAGTGCCGACTTCGCTGCGCTGTCACTGGTGCGAACTTGGCTGGGCGAGCATCGTTCATCACAGGCGCGTTTATTCCAGCGCATCCGCGAAGTACGCGGCATGAACTACGGCAACTACGCCTATATCGAAGCGTTCCCGCGCGGCATGTACCAATTTTTCCCGGACCCCAACATCGCGCGGCGCGCGCAGATCTTTGAAGTCTGGCTGCGGCCTTTACGCACCAACGAGGACGCCCATATGGCGTTGCGTATCGCAATCAGCGAGATCGATGCGCTGGTCAAGAACGGACTTTCACGCGCGGACTTTGAGAACACACGCAATTACCTCATGAAGAATGTGTACCTGCTCACCGCCACGCAGGACCAGCAGCTGGGATACGCGCTGGACTCGCAGTGGTACGGAACGCCGGAGTTCACACAGTACATGCGCGAGCGGCTGCGAACACTCACGCTGGCCGATGTGAACCGCGTGCTGCGGCAATATCTGCAGACGCGCGATCTGCAAATCGTTGTCATCACTGACAAGGCCGAGGACATGAAGCAGCGATTGGTGCAAGACAGCTTCTCGGCGCTCAAGTACGACGGCACCAAGCCGGCCGCGCTGCTGGCTGAAGACAAGCGGATCGGAGCGATGAAGCTCGGCATTCGCCCAGAGGCGGTGACGATCACTCCGGTGGAAAGCGTGTTTGCGCGCTGATTTTCAGCGGGGCCGCAGGCTGGATGCCTAGCGGCCCCGAGATGAAGCCGCGGAAGGCCAGACCACGCCCTGATCCGGCTGACTCACCGGCGCCAGTCCCTTGAAAAGGAACTTCTGCACACGTTGTCCGGTGTAGGTCTCAGTGGTGTAGATGTTGCCTTTCGAATCGGTGGCAATGCTGTGCACGCCGTAGAACTGTCCGGGCTGTCGGCCGCCATCACCGAAGCTGGTCAGTACTTCCAGTGACTGGCGATCGATGATGCGCACCTTGCGGTTCTCGCCATCCGAGAGATAGATGAAGCGCTGCGCCGGATCGGCGGAGAAAGCCAGATCCCAGGCTGAACCCTGCCCCAGCGTCTGCGTCTCGAAGAACGCCTCCTTGACGAAGGTACCATCAGGGCGGAACACCTGGATGCGGTCGTTCAGCCGATCGCAGACATACAGCAGGTCATCGTGCGACAGCATCGCGCAATGCACGGGTGTGCGGAACTGCTGCGCGGGCGTCTGGTTAGCCACATACGGCCCCGGATCAGCGTCGCTGGGGACATTGCCGTACGCACCCCACTGGCGCTTGAATGCGCCGGTGTCGGCATCAAACACGATGACACGGCGGTTGCCATAGCCATCGGCTACGAAGGCTTCATTGCGCTTGGGGTCGACAAAGATCTTCGCCGGTAGTCGCAGGTTGCGCGTATCGCTGTTACCTTGGCTCTGACCTGGCTTGCCGATCTGCAGCAGGAATTTACCGGTGCGCGTGAATTTCACTAGCATGTCGTCACGACTGAATGCCGCCGTGGCCGGCGCGGTTCCGTTGCCACCAATCCAGACATTGCCCTTGTAGTCGACGGTGATTCCATGATTGCCGAGAGGCCAGTCATAGCCCTCACCGGGTCCGCCCCAGGCATTGAGAAGATTTCCGGCCTGATCGAACTCCAGCACCGGTGGCGCGGGCACGCAGCACGCGGCAATCGGTGGATTGGTGGTGGCATGCACTTCGTTCGGTTCCAGAGATCCCTGACGGTGGATCACCCAGATGTGATCCTGCGCATCCACAGCCACGCCAACAGTCCATCCCATCACCCAATGATTGGGCAGCGGCTTGGGCCACAGTGGGTCAACCTCGAAACGGGGGGCCACGGATTTCGATGCCAGAACATGCTTCTCGAGCATTTTGCGCGCGACCACTGCGCCGTACACATTACCCGCAGCATCGACACCGATACCCTCGGCGCCGCTGTGCGCAGCAGTCACGGATTGCATGTCTTCGATGAAGCCCGTCAGCTTTCCGGTGCGCGCACTGCCGATGCGAATACCCTTGCGCCAGCGCGTGGTCTCATTGGCACCGGTATCGGGCCCGGACTCGGAATCCGACACATAAAGCGTGTCGCGCGCATCGATGGCCAGTCCTGAAGGACGCCCGAACTGCGTCCACTGTTCGAGAAAACGACCACTCTGATCGAAGAGCTCGATTCTGTTGTTGACGCGATCGGCTACGAATAGTCGTCCGAGTGAGTCGAACGCCAGTGCATGCGGTTCGCGCAATTCGCCCGGGCCGGAACCGGTATGACCGAATTCCTTGAGGAACCGACCATCGGCTGAAAAATGCACGATGCGGTTGTTGCCAAGACTGCCGCTGCTTGGATCGCGATGTCCGTCAGCCACGAAGATATCGCCATTGGGCGCGATCGCTACGTCGGTGGGCTGGTTGAAGTGGGCGGGCCCGTTACCTGCGACACCCGGCTGTCCCAGCGTCATCAGCACCCGGCCATCCGGGCTGAACTTGATAACCTGATGTCCCTTGCCGCTGACGCCACCGGCATCGGTGACCCACAGATTGCCCTCGCGATCGACCGTTGCACCGTGCGGGAAGACGAACAAGCCGCTGCCCCACTGCGTCAGCAACTTGCCGTTCGTGTCGAACTTCAGGATCGGATTCTCGTTCCGATCCGCGCAGCTGTTCTCATGGCAGCGATAAACGACATAGATGTGACCGCGACCATCCGGCTCGATCGCGGTCACGGCACCGGGCCAGATGATGCCCTGCACGTCCGTGAACTGCCCCCAGTTGCGCACCGTGCGATAAAGCTGCGGCAACGCCTCCTGAGGCCGACTCGGCTCGACGCTGCCCACGGCCATCGTGAGCAGAATCAGCAGCAGTGCCGAACCGGCACGGAATTGCAGTGGCCTCATGGCAACCCTTCAGCTCGTCGCCGCTCAGCCGCGGAGGTATTTGTTGAACCAGTCGATCGTGCGTGTCCACGCCTCGGTGGCTGCGGCTTGGTTGTAACGCTCCGGCGTCGCATCGTTGAAGAAGCCGTGCACAGAGTCCGGATAGATGCGACCGTCATGCGGCAGGTTCGCGGCCTTCAGCGCCTTGTCATAGTCCGGCCACATGCCCGCCACTCTCGTATCCAGTGCACCATGCTGGGCCAGGATCGCCGCCTTGATCTTTGGCACATCAGCGACTGCTGGCGCCTGACCATAGAACGGGACCGCGGCGGACAGATCTGCGCCCATCCGCACAGCCAGCTGATTCGAGACCGTGCCGCCATAGCAAAAGCCGGTGACGCCAATCTTGCCAGTGCAGTCCGCACGCCCCTTGAGCCAGAGCGCAGCGGCAACGACATCCTCAAACTTCTTGGTGTTGTCGATCTTGCCGAACAGCTGCCCGCCCTGATAGTCGTCTCCGGGATAACCCCCCACTGACGCCAGCAGGTCCGGAGCAAAAGCCATGAAATTTGCCAATGCGAAACGCCGTGCGACATCCTCCGTGTGCGGATTGAGCCCACGATTTTCGTGAATGACGATTACGCCGGGCAACTTAGTGGGCGTTGCATCGCGGCTGTCGGCACTGAAGGGGCGCACCAGATAGCCGCGCACATAACCATTACCCTGCGGTGAGGGCAGCGTTACGTAGCTGGCGCGAATGCGCTCGTCGGTCCGCGATACCTGCTGGGCCGAGGCGTAATCCGGTGTCAACGCACTGATGATGGCCGTGGCCGAAAGGCCGGCGACCGCAAACTTCTGCGCGCCATCCATGAAATCACGGCGGCTAATCTCGCCATGAATGTACTGGTTGTAAAGTTCGATGGCTCCGGGCGGAACCGTACGTCGTTCTGTTGGCATTTGACCCCCCGTTTGTTCTTCCGGCCGAGTATAAAGGCTACACTCGCGCTCTATCATCTCCTGCGACTCATTTTGGCAAGAGGTTTCATGATCGGACAGGCAATCAGGCAGGCCTTAATGGCCATCGCCATCGCGACGGTCGGCATCACGGCTCCCATTTTTTCTGGAAATGCCGGCTCAGCGGCTCTTGCTGCAACGCCCTCTGCAACGCCGGTGGCTGGCCAGACACCCGCCGAGCCAGTACCGGCGTGGGCTTTCCCCGGGCCGCTGAACAAGAGCGTGCCGGGCAGCAAGCTGGCCTGGAGCGATGTGCAGATGTTCGACCGGGCCATTGCGGTGGAATGGTTCCCCGAAGAGCACCCGGCGATGCCACCGTCTGTGAAGGGTCGCATGCCACTGTATGCCTGTGGCTACTGCCACCTCCCTGAAGGCGCAGGTCGCCCCGAGAGCGCCCCGCTGGCTGGCCTGCCGTATGAATATCTGCTGCAACAGGCCGCCGACATGCGCTCAGGTGCCCGTGTACTCCCGGATCCGAGCTACTTTGCCGGTATCAACATGCTGCTGACCATCAAGCATCCGCAGCTGACCCAGCAGGACATTGATGATGCAGCCCGCTATTACTCCAGCCTGAAATTCATCAAGCACACACGGGTGATCGAAGCCGCTGAGATCCCGGCGGTCACGACCAATGCCTTCGTTTATGTGTTCGATGAAACCGGCAAGCGCGAGCCACTGGGCGAGCGCATCATCGAAGGTCCCGATGATTTCGAGCGCTTTGAACGGCGCGATCCGCACACCACTTTCACCGCCTATGTGCCTGTTGGGTCGATTGCACGCGGTGCGGCGCTGGCCAAGGGCAATGGCAGCACGCGTCTATCCTGCGAGTCATGCCATGGCGAGGGTCTGAAAGGCGGCGCACTCGCACCGCCAATCGCAGGCCGGCCAGTCACTCCGCAATTTCGTCAGCTCTACGCCTTCAAGATAGGCACGCGCAACGGCGCCGGTGCGCTGCTAATGCATCCCGTGGTGGCCGATCTGTCGCAGCGCGACATGATCGACCTTGCCGCCTACGCCGGCTCGCTCGAGCCGTAGCCGACGCAGCCCGATCATTCTTCGGCGAAGCGCCGCGGACTAACCGCCCGGCGCACGCGGTGCCGGGAAACCCGGGAAAGTTCGCGGGTTGACCACATGGCGATCGAGGAACGAATCGTTCAGCTGCGCGCAGATTGCAGCGAACTCCGGAATCTGCACGAACTCATGCGAGACGCCGGCGAACTCATGAATCTCGGTCGGCACGCCCGCAGTGCGTAGCTGCTTGCAAAGATTCTCGCTGACATCCGGCGTGACCAGCGTGTCAGCCAAACCCTGGAAGATGGCCGTCGGCGCCATACCCTTGATGTGCTTGTCGATCAAAACTTCTTCCCAAGCTGCATCACTGCTGCCTTCAGGCATCGGCAGCGAGCGGTGAATGCCTGCCGATGATGCCGGCGCGAAATACGATAGACACGCAGCAACCGATGTCGGAACGCCGGCATTGCCACCCGTGCCTTCGTAACGTGCCTCGTTCTGCGTCCCTGAGGCAAACAGCGCCAGATAGCCGCCAGCGGAATAGCCGGCCACGGCAATGCGCGAAGGTTCGATGCCCAATCGCGATGCATTGGCACGCGTCCAGCGGATCACCGCTTTGGCATCCTCGATCTGCGCCGGCCAGCGGGCCACGGCGGACAGGCGGTATTGCGCAGCGATATTGACGTAGCCCAGCGCAGAGATCGGCTGCAGTTGTGCCGCCAGAACCGAACGATCGCCGCGGGCAAAACCACCGCCGTGGAAATGGATGATTGCGGTGCGCTTAGGCGTTGCACTGCCGGTGGGCCGATAAACATCGCAGCGCAAATCCTCGGCACCGCCCTTTCCGAAGACGATGTCACGCTCCACATTGGCCGCATCACGGGCTGGATTGGGCGCAGCGGGCGGCGCATCCGCCGCGGCAATAGCGCGGGAAATTGCCAATCCTGCAGCCGTAGTCCCCAGGACCCGGCGCCGTGTCCATGTCGTGTTCATTGCAGCCCCCGTGTTGGATGTTGAAAACCGTGGAGCCACTGTAACAGTCCGCCGGCAAACTCGACCAGCATGGCCCTTGCCGGGCCACGTCCACGGCTGAGCCCCGTGCTGCATTGACGCGTACTTTGTACAATCCACCCCCAGACACAGCCGGCAACTTCGACCGGCACGCGACTCTGGTGGGGGCTCTGGCGATGAACGAACCAACGACCGTTTCGGATTCCTCCCGGCCGGTGACCGGCGCAGCCGTCACCCGCGAGGAGTTCAAGGTGATCGCCGCCTCCTCCATTGGAGGTGTGTTCGAATGGTTCGATTTCTTCCTTTACGGCTCACTCGCAGTGGTGATCAGCCGGCACTTCTTCGCCGCTGTCAGTGAAACCACCGCATTCACTCTGGCCTTACTCACCTTCGCCGCAGGCTTCGCCGTACGCCCATTCGGCGCCATCGTATTCGGGCACCTGGGCGATCTGTGGGGACGCAAGAACACTTTCACAGCCACATTGCTGCTGATGGGTGCAGCGACCTTCGGTGTTGGCTTATTGCCCACCTATGCACAGGTCGGTGCAGCCGCTCCGTGGATTCTGGTGGCACTGCGCATGCTGCAGGGATTGTCGGTGGGTGGTGTGTACGGTGGCGCTGCGATTTATGTTGCCGAGCATTCACCGCAACACCGTCGCGGTTTCTACACCAGCTGGATTCAGACCACTGCCACGGTTGGCATGGCGCTGAGCCTGACAGTGATCTTCGGCACGCGCAGCATTGTCGGAGAAGAAGTATTTAATGCCTGGGGCTGGCGAATTCCGTTCCTGATGTCGGCCTGCCTGCTTGGGATCACGCTGTGGATACAGTTGCGTCTCAACGAAAGTCCGGTCTACCTTCGGATGAAATCCTCGGGCAAATCGTCGCAGCGGCCGCTGCGGGATGCCTTCGGCAACTGGCAGAACATCCGAGTGATCCTGATCGCGCTGTGCGGGGCAATCATCGGTCAGGCCGTGATCTGGTATGCCTCGCAGTTCTACACTCTGTTCTTTCTCGAGCGCGTACTCAAGGTCGACGGCGCTGTGTCCAATCTGCTGATGGCTGCAGCTCTGGTGATTTCGACACCCTTGTATGTGCTGTTCGGCTGGCTATCGGATCGCGTGGGACGCAAGCCCGTGATGATGACCGCTTGTCTGCTGGCGGCGCTCACCTATTTCCCTTTGTTTCATGCGCTCACGAGCGCTGCCAATCCGGCGTTGGCCTCTGCTGTTGCCACCGCACCCGTCACGGTCTACGCCGACCCTGAGGATTGTTCGTTCCAGTTCGACGTGCTGGGTAACAAGTCATTCAAAACCTCGTGCGACATACCACGCTCTTTTCTGGCCAAGGCCGGTGTGACCTACGATCCGGTGAACGCTCCGGCCGGCACCGTGGCCGAATTGCGCATCGGTAGCGTGGTGCTGGCCTCGTTCCGCGGCGATGAACTGACGACCGCAGAACTGAAGACTCGCCGTACGGCGTGGGAAAAGCAGGCCTTGTCGCTGCTTTCAGTGGCCGGTTACCCGCCCAAAGCCGATACAGCGCGCATCAACATTCCGCTGGTGCTACTGATCCTTGTTGGCCTGATGAGTCTTGCATCCATGGTCTACGGCCCCATGGCTGCTCTGCTGGTCGAACTCTTCCCGGCACACATCCGCTATACCTCGCTGAGCCTCCCCTACCATATCGGCACCGGCTGGTTTGGCGGGTTCCTGCCCTACACCGCATTCGCCATCGTCGCAGCCACCGGCAATATCTATTCCGGGCTGTGGTATCCGGTGGGTTTTTCTCTGTTCACGCTTCTTGCAGGACTATTGATACTGCCGCAGACGCATACGCGTGACATCCACTGATCGGCGCAGCCGCCGATCCAATTCCAAGACTCGACAGAAGGCTCGGTCACCATGCTTAAATATTCCGAGGCGATGCCACTACATCGGCCCACTGCGCCGCGCATCGACGGCGGGCCTAACAAGGAAACGATGACCATGGAATGCAGCGCATACTTTCGGCGTTTTTTGGCCTGCCTCAGTCTGATCGTGCTGGCCGGACAAGCCCGCGCGCACCATTCTTTTTACGGCACCTTCGACACGGGCAAGAAGACTGAAGTCACCGGTGTCGTGACCGAGTTTCATTTCTTCAATCCGCATGTCAGCGTTTACTTCGACGTCACCAACTCAGATGGATCGATCACGCGTTGGATGAGCGAGGGCAATGCCGCCTCCAACTACACCCGTCTGGGCTGGACTCCAGCCACACTCAAAAAGGGCGATGTAGTGCGAATCAGCGGCGATGCGACGCGCGATGGTTCACCGATGGTCACTCTGGGGAAACTCGAACTTCTGGACGGCAGGGATCGAAGCGTCGTGCGGGTATTGACCGAGCCGCAGCGTGGGACACAACCCGTTGTCGCCCAGCGTGGAGCCGCGCAGTCGCTGTCGCCGCGACTGAGTGACGGCCGTCCGAATCTTTCCGGCACTTGGACCGAGGCTGACCATCAACGCTTTCCGGGCCCTGCGGTGCCTTACAACGACGCTGGGCGAGCCTTACAGGCATCTGCGCGGATTGCCGATGATCCGCAGATCTTCTGTGAACCACCGGGTCTCGTTCGTCAGGTTGCTTCGACTCCGCATGCCATTCGCATCACGCAGCAAGCGGATCGTGTGGTGATCGACTACGAAGAATATGGTGGCCGTCGTGAGATTCCGCTGGTTGCCAAAGGCGTTGCGCCCACCGCGTCCGTAAAGAGCCGACTGGGCACTGCTGTCGCCCACTACGACGGGGAGGCACTGGTGATCGAAACCACAGGTTTACTTGGGAGTTGGATCAGCCCGCACGGTGATCAGTTCAGCGATCAAACCACCACCATCGAGACCTATCGTCGCAGTGACGATCCGCAGTCCGGCCCGATGCTATCAATGGCCTTCGTGGCCAATGATCCGGCGTACCTGCGATCAGCGTTTACCTTCAACAAGGCCCGACGTTACGCCGGGGATTACCAATTCATCCCCAACGAATGCCGGGCCCCGCTGCGAAGCCGCAACAGCAATTAATCAGCGTGGCTTCAGGTCGTAGCTGAAAGCAACCGCGCCATGCTGGTGCTCGGGCTTGTCATCCTGCGGCAACCACGACCATACATAGTCGACCTTGGCATTCTGCGGCGAGACAGTGACACGCAGGTGCCCCGAGGCGCCCAGATAATCGCCTGAGGTGTAGTACTTACGGAAGTCCGTCTGCTCCTTGCCATTGTTCGGATTGGCCGGGTTCGGTACTTCCTGATAAACCACGCCGTCCTTGGCCTGACGCACGAAGATGTGATCATGGCCTTGGAAGAAGGCTGATACGTTGTACTTCACCATCATCTGGTGAATGGGCAATTCCCAGCCAGGCCGCTTCTTGTCGAACTCCCAGCCGCCCTGCGCATTGCGGCCACCCCACTCATACAGATCGGCCATCTCGACGCCACCACGGCCGGTGCCCAACACATGGTGCGAGAAGATGAATTTGTACTTCGCTTTGCTCTGCTGCAACGTGCGCTGCAGCCAGCGGTACTGCGCCTCACCCAGTGTGATCAGCCACTGGTCACGACCATTTTCGCCTTCGGCCTCATCACGCTGGGCAGCGTTGCCTCTGGGCTGTGCGCCCGCCTGCCCTCCAGCCTGAGCCGTAGCGCGCGCAGCGACCTTCACACCGGAGTCCGCCTGAAATTCCGGGCCGATTGGAATGCTGGAATGCCAGTATGGATCGATGACAATGAACAGCGCATCGCCCCACGTCCAAGCATAGTAGTCACGCAGCAATCCGATGAAGTCAATCCGCTCCTCGTCGCCGGTGTAGAAGCCATCCGGAGCGGGCTGCGAGAAATAGCGGTTGCGTGCACTACCCGCCCAAACCGCCGGATTGTCCGGAGTGCCGTCGAGCAGATGGCGCTGGCCCTGCTCATGACTGCCATTGACGAGGAAGATGGGTGCGGACGTACCGCCAGCACCCATGTAATCGCGCTGGTTGATGTAGACCTGATTGACCTTCTCAGCTGTCAGCGGCCAGTTCATGCCGCGATCGATACTGAAATCGTCGCCAAGACTAATGAAAAAATCTGGGTTGTCCTTGCGGACGTTAGCCATGGTGCGGGCATACAGATCGGCAGTGAACATCCGTCCGTCGCGCTCGGGATGCGAGTCCGCCTGAATAGCGAAGACAAATGTGCTACCTGCGGGCCGCGCCGTATGAAAGCGATATTCATCGCTGGCTTGGTATTCACCGCTCCCACCCTCGCGATAGCGCAGACGGTAGAAATAGGCCGTGTTCGCCGCCAGTTTGCCCACCTCAATCTGCAACGGCACCTTGGCTGCGCTCTTCAGGGCAGTGGTCTTACCGGAATACTTCCCAGGCGCAGTGCCGTATTCGACATAAGCTTCGAGTGCCGTTGGCGCAAGCACGTTGATGCCGATCGAATGATCGGTGGGTCGGCTCAACACCTGAGTCACCGACGAAACCGTGGTGCCAGCCGTGCTGGCGTCCGGCTGCCACTGCGCGCCAGATAGGCTAGCCCACAGGCCCGCTCCCGCCACAAAGGCGCCAACCAGTCGCCACTTGGTGATTGAATTCAGTTGCATCGCCCCACCCTCCAGTCAAATTAACTCGAGCTGACGCAAGCTACCGGTGCCTAGGGCTTCTGTCCATGTCGTAGCGCTGATCTTTGCATTAGTTTGCTACGGCTAACTTTTACCGAAGGTTTCCACGGCACGACGGACTTCCTCGAAGGTCGTCAGCCGACCGTGGATGGGCACCACCTGGTCGACGTCGAGCTGCAGACGCTGCACTGCGTCGTAGAAGTGCACCAGATTCGGCACACTTCCCGGCACATCACCAAGCGTGGCCGGCGGCGTCCAAGAATCGGCCTCGATCAGCAACCGCTCGCGCGGCAGGTAGACCATCAGCATGCCGACGTTATGCATGTTGCCGGCGTAGTGATAAATATCGATTTCGCGGCTGCCGTCAGTGAGAACACGGTTGCCGGTGACGCCCTCGAAGACGGCGGTCTTGCCAGATATCGCCAAACGATCCGGCTCAAGGGTCCGGGACGCGCGCCAAGCGTTCTCGAAGAACGCGATGTTAGATTGATGCGTGATGATCACAGCGCCCTCAGCGGCATAGGTCCGCAATCCGCCGGAGTGATCGAAGTGATGATGCGTATTGATCACCCTGCGGATCGGCTTGCCGGGAATCGCCCGCCTGACCGCATCGATGACCGCCAGCGAGCGCGCCTCGTTTTCCGGCGCCTCGACCACTACCACCTGATCGTTCATTTCGATGGCCACTGATTTCACGAGCCCCGGGAATATCCACACGCCATCGGCAATTTTCTCGCCCTGCAGCGCTGCAGCGCTCGGTGTGGCCTGACGAATGCTCGGCGGCACTTCGATGGCCACGGGTAGGTTCGGCTTGACCTCGAGCACGGTGAGATCAAGCGTCGGATAGCCGCCGTTGCGCTGGACGATGTGCGACGGGAAGCGGATGCCGCTGAAATCACGGTAATCACTGAAGACGGCCTCAAGTCTGGTATCGCCCAACATCGGGCTACCGAAAGATGTCTCGATTCGTTCGACCAAGCCCTGCGCGTTAATGACTCCCTCGAGGCGGATCTTGTTGGGTGCCACGAAGGAGATGATCGTCTTCTTGGCCCTACCCACATCGAGCGGCCGCGCCGTGACGCCACCCGGAGCGGCCAATGCCGCCTTGACGAAGCCCTGCGGTGTGAGCCAGATCTGTGTCAGACGACCTTGAACGGCTGAGCGGAAGTCGCGCTCGGGAGATGCTGGCACCGAATTCGTACCGACGATATCCCAGGCAAAGTTGCCGCTGGCCAGCCAGACTTGACGCAACTCGCCAACCAACGGCTGGAAACCACCACCGAGCGGTGGGTTCTGCGCCTGCTGCCGTCGGCGTTCATCGCGCATGGCGGGCGCTGCAAAATCCATCGTCATGGTCAACGACGGCACCGCAAAGCGCGGCCATTGGGAAACCGCGTCATAGGGCTGACCGAAGATGTAGTCCGAGCCACGACCGGAAAATTCCAGTGTCCGGAGGTTGGCCGTACCGAGCGCTCGGGCCGCCGAATCGAGGATGGACCGGGCGTCCTGAGCGCGCGCCGCCGATGCTGCCAGCGCAACCATCGCTACCAGGGAAACACTCAGCTTTTTCATGCGGGCGAGCCTCTTCCAGATGGGATCGGGGGAATGCGAGCCGCTGCGATTATGGCCGCGATCCGGATCGCGGCCAACAGCCGCGACATTGCGATAAGATTCCGACCTCGACAGCCGATCAATGCGCTGGATAGCTGAGGAGAATGCGTGATGCTCAGGTTCATGGGAATGTTTTGCAGCGCCGCAGCACTGCTGTGTGCCAACGGAGCCGAAGCGCAGACGCCTGACAAGCCGGATACCTATATCGCGATCGACCAGTGCAAGGCCGTCAAGCCACCGGACGGTGCCTATGAGGAATCGCACATGGAGTATCACTGCACGCTGCGGTTTGCGTTAAGTGATGCGAGCAAGGGCAAAGCCTGCTTGCTGGTGACCACAACACCGACTCCAACGGCCTCGCTGCCCTGCCAGAGCAGGAATGAGCAGCGCGCTGAGGAGCCTATCGTCTTCACCGTCGGCGCACCGCCCAAATCCGTCTATCAGCTGATGCAGGGCGGAAGTGTAGTCGGCGCAGTCACGGTCCTTTGGGACGACGCGCACGAATGGCTGACCATCACCGGTAACTACGGCGGCAATTACAAAGCCACGTCACCGTGTGCCGGAACCACTGGCGGCTCCTGCTAGACAGTCGCGCAGCTCACTGCTCCCAGCGGATGCTACGCGGATCAATCTGCGTGCCGTCCTGTCCCTCGTTGATGTAGACCACGCGATCGGGTCGACGTAGATCGGTCATGAAATAGCGCAAGCCGTGGGTGGACCAGCCCATCGCACCGCAGGGCGGATCAGGAACTTCGTCCACTGGCGTGGCCTGCAACCGCTGCAGACGCGCACCAAAGGGCCGGATCTCAAACAGTGCGATCGTGCGCACCATCGGTCGCACTTCCGCGGGCACGAAACGACAGTCATCGTCATCCGGAATGTAGCCGCGCGAGCGCAAGGCCGGCAGGATGGCCGCGATCTCTTCCGTTGGCGTCTTGGTGAAGAGTTGCACGACCGTATCGATGCGCTCCGCGTCCCGCCATAGCGCAAGGCCGGGCAGCGTCGGCTCGACTTCCACGCGCCAGTGCCCGGTGGCGTAACCACAGTCGCTGGTATCGATCACCAACCCGTCGAGTCGCAGCACCTGCTGACGACACTGCGCAGCATCGCCTGACTTGTCGACAGATTCCTGAGATCTCGTGCCGCAGCCACTCACCCCCAAAACAGTGAATGTGATCAGGAAAAGCACAGTCTTTTTCGCATTCATGGCGTACCCATAGTAGTTCATCGTGCTGGTGAACCGCACTTCAGAAACGGGATTCTGAGCGGTGCCGAGCTCATGCCGCATGCTCGCGAATCCGATTTCTCACTGAAAAATGTGACTTGGATTGGCGGCAGTTCACAATTCCAGCAGCAAATAGTGCGGTGCCATTGAGTGCCGAGGCCGCCGCTGTTTCAATTCGATCACGCCGCAGGATCAGTCCAACTCTGACTATAGACATGAAACGACCACGGTGAGTTACGAGATCACCACCCAGCCCATCCAGGATGTCGGAGTTCCGACGGTCTCCGATGGCGCCGCCCCACCAAACGTCGGAGACAACCCAAACGTCAATGTGACGGCAGCCTTCCACGCCGCACCCATCATCCTCGATGCCCCCGATTCCACGGACAGTGTCGATCCCACCAACTCGGCATATCGGGCCCCACATGAACAGCGCGTCGGACACGAACTGGCGGGCCTTTCTTCAAAGAGATTGACCCGGCAAGAGATGGACTCGACCCGCAGCAACGGGGTCATCCCGATGCGGCAACAAGTACAGTCGGCCAAAGGCCTTGAGGTCACACCATTTGCCACGGGTTCAACGGTGGCCACCTATACACCGGCGCAGATTCGTGCCGCCTACGGACTCTCGGCCTTACCGGCTCCCGGCGTAGCGCTGACCAATGCGCAGGCCGCTCAGCTGGGTGCCGGACAGACTCTTTACATCGTCGATGCCTACCATGATCCCAATGTGGTGGAAGAGTTGGCGGCCTTCAACCAGAAGTTTGGCTTGCCTGGCTGCACGACCGTACCGATCACAAACATTGCCGCGCTCCCTTTGGCCCCAGCACCAAAAGATGGCTGCACCTTTTCGATTGTTTACGGCTCCGAGTCAAACATGTTCAGCTCGACGCCACCGGAGTACGACGCCAGCTGGGCAACGGAAATCGCTCTGGACGTACAGTGGGCTCATGCCACCGCTCCCTTGGCGCGTATCGTTCTGATCGAGGCTGCTGACACGTCTGTCGGCAGCCTGGTGAGAGCCGTCCTGCTGGCGAACTCAATGGGACCAGGCGTGGTGTCAATGAGCTTCGGCGCGCCGGAAGGCAGCTGGCCATCGGCTGTGACCGGCAATTTCATGCTCAGTATCCATGCCGTCGATGGCAACGGTGTAGTCGCCACAGCCACGTTACCGGTGACGGTGTCCGCACGCTGATCGCGTTGGCGTCAGCGCTTCAGAGCCTGTCGCAGCGCATCCGCCATCATTCCATTGCCGCGGGGTTCCGCCGCCCTTGCTGCCGGACGGGGAGCGCGCTGATCGCGACCGCGGGGCGCATCACGCTGCTGCTCCGGAGCACGACCGCGCGGCGTGGCGTCCTCGAGTCGCATCGTCAATGCAATGCGCTTGCGTGCCACATCCACCTCCAGCACCTTCACGGCGACCACATCGCCAGCCTTGACCACTTCGTGCGGATCTTTCACGAAGCGGTTCGAGAGCATTGAAATGTGGACCAATCCGTCCTGATGCACTCCCACATCGACGAAGGCGCCAAAATTGGTGACGTTGGTCACCACGCCCTCAAGCATCATGCCGGGCTGTAGATCCTTCAGATCCTCGACACCGTCCTTGAAGGCAGCGGTACGAAACTCAGGACGCGGATCGCGACCAGGCTTCTCCAACTCCTTGAGAATGTCACGGACCGTCGGCAGACCGAAGCGCTCGTCCGTGTAGCGGGTAGGATCGAGCTTGGACAGCGAAGGCGAATCACCCATCACCTCCTTCAGCGGGCGCTTCACATCGACGAGAACCTTCTCGATGACGCGATACGACTCGGGATGCACGGCGGAGGCGTCGAGCGGATTGTCGCCATCGACAATGCGTAGAAAGCCCGCAGCCTGCTCATAGGCCTTCGGACCCAACCGCGGCACCTGCTTCAGCGCTGCACGATCGCGGAATGCGCCATGCTCGTTGCGGAAAGCAACGATGTTCTCGGCCAACGTTGCACCCAATCCGGAGACACGCGTCAGCAGCGCCGGCGATGCCGTGTTCACGTCCACGCCCACCGCATTCACACAGTCTTCGACGACTGCATCGAGCGATCGAGCGAGTCGCGTCTGGCTCACGTCATGCTGATACTGGCCCACACCGATCGACTTCGGATCGATCTTTACCAGTTCGGCCAGCGGATCCTGCAGGCGGCGCGCAATCGAAACCGCTCCACGCAGACTCACATCAAGTGTGGGCAGCTCTTTCGAAGCAAGCTCCGATGCAGAATAAACCGATGCGCCGGCTTCAGACACCACCACCTTGGTCAGGCGCTGCTCCGGACAGCGCTTCACCAATTCGGCCGCGAGACGATCGGTCTCGCGCGATGCGGTGCCATTGCCAATGCCAATCAGCTGCACGCCGTGCTTGCGCACCAGCTGTGCGAGCGTATGCAGCGCGCCCTCGAGATCATTACGGGGTGGAAACGGATAGACCGTCGAAGTATCGACCACCTTACCCGTGCCATCCACCACAGCCACTTTCACACCGGTACGAATGCCGGGATCCAGGCCGAGCGTGACGCGCGCGCCGGCGGGCGCAGCGAGCAGGAGGTCGTGCAGGTTGCGACCAAAGACGCGGATGGCTTCCGCCTCGGCTCGTTCGCGTAATGCTACGAACATCTCCGCCTCGAGCTGATACGCCAGCTTCACCATCCAGGTCCAGCGCACGGTCTCGCGTAACCAGCCATCCGCGGGTCGACCCTGATCGACAATGCGATGACGTGCGGCAATCTTGATCTCGCAGGAATTCGGCCCACTGACAACGGCGCCCTCGCCTGCCACGAGTTCCTCTGGCAGCTTCAGCGAGACGCGCAGCACCTCCTCGGTGCGACCGCGGAATAAAGCCAGCGCGCGGTGCGAGGGCACCTTCAGCAGCGGCTCGGAATATTCAAAGTAGTCGCGGAACTTGGCACCGGCCTCTTCCTTGCCGTCGACCACTTTGGACACGACCACGCCCTGATCCTGCACGTGCGAGCGCAGCTGGCCTAACAACTCCGCATCTTCAGCAAAGGACTCCATCAGGATCTGGCGGGCCCCATCAAGCGCCGCCTTCACATCGGCAACGCCCGGGTTGTCGAAATCGTCATGCCTGAAGGGCTCGCGCAGGAATCGGGCTGCTTCCGCCGCCGGATCAAGCGTTGGATCTGCCAGCAGCGCCATAGCCAAGGGCTCGAGTCCGGCTTGACGCGCAATCTGCGCCTTAGTCCGCCGCTTGGGTTTGTACGGCAGATAGAGATCCTCCAGTCGCTGCTTGCTGTCGGCGGCTTCGATGCTGGCACGCAACTCCGGCGTGAGCTTTTTCTGCTCATCGATGCTCAGCAGGATCGCGGCACGGCGCTCCTCGAGTTCGCGCAGATACCCCAGACGCTCGGCCAGCAAGCGCAGCTGCACATCATCAAGGCCGCCGGTCGCTTCCTTGCGGTAGCGGGCAATGAAGGGCACGGTGGCGCCTTCGTCGAGCAGCGCTACGGTCGCGAGGACCTGAGTGGACTTGACGCCAAGTTCATTGGCAATTCGGACTTCGATCGGAGGCAGCATGCGTCGCGGCACCAAATGAGAAAAACAGGACGCGAACTATGCAGACCGGACGCTGCCTCAACAAGACTTGCGTTTACGGAGGAGGACTGATCAGTCCTTGAAGAAGGGCTCCACCGTGCCCTTGTACTGCATGGTCAGCGGACGGCCGCGGCGATCCAGTGTCTTGCCAACGGTGGCACGGATCCAGCCCTCCGAGACGCAGTATTCCTCCACATTGGTACGCTCGGTGCCATTGAGGCGAATACCGATGTTGCGCGAGAGAAGCTTCTCGTCATACCAGCGACTGTTGGGGTCGACAGAGAGACGATCGGGAAAGATGTTTTCGGTCATGAGTGCGTCCGCTACAGAAACAAGGTCAACAGGCTGGGCGGGAAGAGTCCTCTAGGCACCGGGCTGAGTCAAGCCCGTGGCAAGGCGCTTCACTGCTACCATTCACACCCGATGCTGGTGGCCTTCAACAAACCCTATGGTGTGGTCTGCAAGTTCAGTCCGGAGCCCGGCCGGCCAACGCTCGCCGATTTCATCGATAGACCCGGCATCTATCCCGCTGGCCGACTCGATACGGACAGCGAAGGCTTGTTGCTACTCACCGACGATGGTGCATTGCAGGCCCGCATCGCCAGCCCGCGGCACAAACTGCCCAAGGTGTACTGGTCGCAGGTGGAAGGCGAACTCACCGATGAAGCTCTCCAAGCGCTGCGACGGGGCGTGGATCTGGGCGAGTTCACTACGTTGCCCACGCAGGCGCGGCGCATCGACGAACCACCCGGTCTCTGGCCGCGCGACCCGCCTATCCGCTGGCGTGCCCGCATCCCTACCTCATGGCTCGAACTGACTTTGCGCGAGGGCAAGAACCGTCAGGTACGCCGCATGACCGCACATGTGGGATTCCCAACCTTGCGCCTGATCCGCGCCGCCATCGGCCCTGTGCATGTCGCAACACTGGCACCGGGCGAATGGCGCGAGATCGACGCCGGTGTTTTGACCCACCGACGCTAGGATGCCTTTGATTAAAACCACTGCGCAGTAACCGCTGCGCAGTGGTGTCACGTGGCGAGTTGTTACTCAGCCGCCATTCCGCCGGCCATACCACCGCCGCCGCCCATTCCGCCGCCCATGCCACTGGCGCTGGCGCCTTCACTCTTGGCGCCGGGCTGAACAGACGTGTTGATCGAAGGCATGCTGGCGTTCACTGCCTTCAGGTAGTCATTCAGGCGAGTTTCGAGCTGCGCCACACGGTCCGGCATCTGCTTCGCAAGATCGTTCTTCTCGCCCGGATCCTTGGTCAGATCGAACAGCCGATTCTCGCCCGTCTCATACAGGTGAGTCAGCTTGTAATCGCCCAGCAGGATGGATGAGGCTGGTCCCTGAGGATTCTTGTCGTAGTGCGGGAAGTGCACCACAAACTCCTCGCGGGGACGCTGCACCGTACCCACACCACCACCGCTCAGCACCGGCACCAGGCTGCCACCTTCGACCAGCTTGGGCAGCGGCTCCTTCACGCCGGCCAACGCAGCGAAGGTCGGGAACAGATCGGTTGCACTGACGCGCACGTGCGAAACGGCATTGCCCTTTACGCCCGGACCCGACACCAGGAATGGAACGCGGATACCACCCTCCAAAACATCACCCTTGCCACCGGCGAGCACGCCATTCTTGCCCTGCGTGCCGTGGTCCGTGGTGTAGACGATGTAGGTGTTGCCCTTGATGCCAAGCTTCTCAACGGCATCCAAGACCTGACCGATGGTGCTGTCGATGATGCGGCTCTCCTCATCGAGTTCCTCGGGACCCTTGCGGCTCTGGTTCGGATACTCGGACATCTGCGCGTAGAACGGCTTGCCGGCTTTGACCTGCCGCTCCATGAAACCGATCAGTTCCGCGGCCATGGCCAGTGCCTGTTTAGGATTCGGATCGCTGACATTCTCCGGGCCGCCATTGCTGGTCGGACCATCACTTTCATCGAAGCCATGCTGCGAAGGATTCGCCTTCCCCAGATGCCACTTGCCAAAGTGCGCCGTCGCGTAACCAGAGCGCTTCAGCAACTCTGCGATGGTGGTTTCGTTCAGAGGCAGTTCTGTTGTGTACTGCGCAGGAATGACACGAGTGGTGGCCGCACCACCCTTTCCACCGTTGCCACCCTCACCCGCACCGACCACCGTCATGTGCAAGGCCGCGGGACTACGGCCCGTAAGCAGCGCGGCGCGCGAAGGCGTGCATCGGGGCGAAGCCGCATAGCCGTCGGAGAAGCGCATACCCGTAGTGGCAAGCCGCTCGAGGCTCGGAGTACGAACGCCGGTACCCTTCGAAGCGGGATTGCGATCATCCATCTGCACCGAGGTGCTGACCCAACCCGCACCCTCGCCAAAAATGACGATGAAGTTGGGGGGTGCTGCTGCCGGTGTGCTGGCCGCCGCACTGGCGGTGGGCATGAGTGCCGTCATCTTCAGACCCATGCCGCTGATGGCAAGTACGGCCAGTGCCACGAGGTAACGATGTTTCATAAGCCTATCTTCTGTGCTGAGAGGCCTCAAAAAATGCCCGAGCGACTGATCAACGTCAGTCAAGAATTGTCTATCGAATCGACGTGTGCGCGCGGCCGCTAAGGCGGTGCCGCGTCGTTGAGAAAAAGCGCTTTATAAAAAGAAAACCCCCGGCCGTTTCCGACCGGGGGTTTCTTTCAAACCGCGACGCCGTATCACCGGCGCCGCTGGACACGCAGCGCTTGCGCGCTGTCGAGGCTTACGCCTCTTACATGTCCATGCCGCCCATGCCACCGGGCATGCCACCGCCACCACCACCGTGGCTGTGCTCTTCGTCCTTCGGCGCCTCGGCAATCATCACCTCGGTCGTCAGCAGGAGACCGGCCACGGAGGCCGAGTTCTGCAGCGCCAGGCGCGTCACCTTGGTCGGATCCAGAATGCCGGCTTCCAGCATGTCACCGAACTCACCGGTGGCCGCGTTGTAGCCGTATGAACCCTTGCCAGCCTTCACCTGATTGAGGATCACGGCGGCGTCATCACCGGCGTTCTCCACGATCTGACGAAGCGGCTCTTCGATGGCACGACGCAGGATCGCGATGCCGACCGTCTGGTCTTCATTCGCACCCTCGAGGTTGTTCAGCGCCTTCTGCGCGCGGATCAGCGCAACGCCGCCGCCCGGCACCACACCCTCTTCGACCGCCGCACGCGTGGCGTGCAGAGCGTCTTCGACGCGGGCCTTCTTTTCCTTCATCTCGACTTCGGTTGCGGCACCGACCTTGATGACCGCCACACCGCCGGAGAGCTTGGCAACACGCTCCTGCAGCTTTTCCTTGTCGTAGTCGCTGGTCGCTTCTTCCACCTGCTGGCGGATAGTCTCGACACGACCCTTGATGTCCGACGCCTTGCCGGCGCCGTCGATGATGGTGCTGTTTTCCTTCTCGACGACGACCTTCTTGGCCTCGCCCAGATCGTTCAGCGTGGCCTTCTCGAGCTGCAGACCGACCTCATCAGAGATCACGGTGCCGCCCGTCAGGACAGCGATGTCCTGCAGCATGGCCTTGCGACGATCACCGAAGCCCGGAGCCTTGACGGCTGCGACCTTGAGGATGCCGCGAATGTTGTTGACCACCAGCGTGGCCAGCGCCTCGCCTTCCACGTCCTCGGCGATCACCAGCAGCGGACGGCCGGCCTTCGCCACACCTTCCAGCACCGGCAGCATCTCGCGGATGTTCGAGATCTTCTTGTCGACCAGCAGGATGTACGGCTTGTCCAGCTCAGTGGTCTGGTTGGCCTGGTTGTTGATGAAGTACGGCGAGAGGTAGCCGCGATCAAACTGCATGCCTTCCACGACATCCAGCTCGTTGGCCAGGCCCGAGCCTTCCTCAACGGTGATCACGCCTTCCTTGCCGACCTTTTCCATCGCCTCGGCAATGGTCTTGCCGATCGAGTCGTCGCTGTTCGCACTGATCGTGCCGACCTGCGCGATGGCCTTGGTGTCCTTGCAGGGCTTGGAGAGCTTCTTCAGCTCTTCAGTCGCCGCGATGACGCCCTTGTCGATACCGCGCTTGATGTCCATCGGGTTGCGGCCCGAGGTCACGGCCTTCAGGCCTTCGCGAATGATCGCCTGCGCGAGCACGGTGGCAGTGGTGGTGCCGTCGCCGGCCTCATCGCTGGTGTTGGAAGCGACTTCCTTCACCATCTGCGCGCCCATGTTCTCAAACTTGTCCTTCAGCTCGATTTCCTTCGCGACCGAGACGCCGTCCTTGGTGACGGTCGGGGCGCCGAAGCTCTTGTCGAGCACCGCATTGCGGCCCTTGGGGCCGAGCGTCGCCTTAACGGCATTGGCCAGGATGTTGACACCCTTGACCATGCGGCTGCGGGCATCATCACCAAAACGTACTTCTTTAGCTGCCATGTTCGATTCCTCTTACTTGCCTTCGATGACGGCCAGGATGTCTTCTTCGCGCATGACGATCAGGTCTTCACCGTCGACCTTGACCTCAGTGCCGCTGTACTTGCCGAAGAGGATCTTGTCGCCGACCTTGACGTCCAGAGCACGGACGCTGCCGTCTTCGAGAATCTTGCCCTTGCCTGCCGCGAGAACCTTGCCTTCGCTCGGCTTCTCGGTGGCGCTGTCCGGGATCACGATGCCGCCGGCCGACTTGCGCTCTGCTTCCAGACGCTTGACGATCACGCGGTCATGAAGAGGACGAATCTTCATGGAGTAGCTCCTTTATGTAACCTGATTGAGTCAGTGGACTTGAGATTCACTGGGAGGCCGGCAGCCAGCGGCTGTTAGCACTCTCCCCGAGTGGCTGCTAATAATAGCGGCGACTTTCTGAGTTTCAAGGTTCGTGGCGTCCGTTTGCGACGGTCGATGACGCCATGGCACCTCGGGGGTATGCTTCTTGACGTCATGAAGACGAATTTTGGCACCGCGCTCAGGTTTGTTTCATTTTCGATGCTAATGACTCTGCTGGCGCGACCCATCGGATCATCACAGCTGCCCACGAACCGTCTCGATGCCGGTCTGTTCGGCTCGAGCGGCGGACGCCAAACGGAATTCCTGCCGGTTGAGAAGGCATTTCGGGTCAGCGCAACAGCAACCGGCCCGGAACAGATCCGGGTGACCTTCGTGATTGCCCCCGGCTATTACCTGTATCAGCGGCGCCTTCAATTCATCGCCAGTTCACCCGGCGTGCGACTTGGCAGCCCCGTACTGCCGCGCGGCGAGTCTCACACGGATGAGTACTTCGGCACGCAAACGGTCTATCGCGGCATCCTCGAAGCGACGCTCAGCGTCTCGCGTCCAGCGGGAAGCAGCGGAGCGGTGACCGTGTCGGTGGGCTATCAGGGCTGTGCTGATGCGGGCCTGTGTTACCCGCCGCAGACTGCGCCGCTGACGATCGAACTGCCGCGCCGGTCGCCATGAATCAGCGGGTCGGATTGTTGCTGCTCACGGCTGCGCTGGGCGCGGCCATCGGCTTCGGCAGCTTCCAGGCGTGGCGACGCGTGGCCAGCCCGCCCGCGCCAGTCACAGCGTCAGCACCAGCGCCGGTCGCCGGGACGACAGACGTTGCGGCCGCACTGGATGCGGCTGAACCGGCCCCGGCAAACACGGTCATTCCGGATCGCCTTCCCGCGCTCAGCCTTCCTGACCTGCAAGGCCGACTGCACGCTCTGGACGGGTACTCGGGGCAACCGACCTTGTTCAACTTCTGGGCGACCTGGTGCGCACCCTGCCTGCGCGAGATACCGCTGCTGAACCGCCTCACCCGCAGCCCCGGGGCGGATGGATCAAAACCGCCGCGAATTGTTGGCATCGCGTCAGACTTGAGATCGAACGTGGTCGATTTTCTGAAAAAAAACAGGATCGACTATGATTTGCTGGTCGGGGAGCGTGGCGCCAGCGATGCGGCGGCGCGCCTAGGCGTGCCACTCATCCTGCCGTTCACGGTTTTCGTGGCCTCCGATGGCCGGGTCGTGGCGATCAAACTCGGGGAACTGCATTGGGATGATGCGACCGCCATACTGGACGCCATCCATGAACTCGATCTCGGCCAGCGGAGCCTAGCGGCAACCCGCACCACGATCGAGACCCGGCTGCGCGAGCTGGCCGGAGCGCGCGCCCGGCTGGCGGCGGAAGGCAGAAAATAGGTTTTTGCCGCGATCAGGGCAAATTCCTAGGGAAAAGTATCCAAAATTGGCAAAATTGGGTAAATTTCGCGCCCTACCGTCGCACTGCGCGACTGACGATGGGCGACCATGGCGAAGCTGCTGCTACTGAACGGGCCGAACTTGAACCTGCTGGGCACCCGGGAACCGGGGCTCTACGGTCAAGCCACGCTGAGCGACATCGAAAGCGGCGCCGCAGCACTGGCAACAAGTCTCGGGCATGAGCTGCGCGCTGTCCAGAGCAATGCCGAACATGTGCTGGTCGATGCCGTTCAGGCGGCCCGCGCCGACGGCACAGCCTTCATCATCATAAATCCGGGCGCATTCACCCATACCAGCATCGCTCTGCGTGACGCCCTGCTGGGGGTGGCCATCCCGTTCATCGAGGTTCACCTCTCGAACGTGCATGCGCGCGAGCCGTTCCGACGGCACTCTTATTTCTCCGACGTTGCCGTCGGAAGCATCGTGGGACTCGGTCCCCTGGGCTATGAGCTGGCGATCCGCGCAGCCGTAGCCCGCCTGTAACGAACAATCACTACGGAGCCACCCTGTGGACATACGCAAGATCAAGAAAGTCATTGAGCTGCTGGACGAGACCGGCGTCGCGGAGATCGAAATCAAGGAAGGCGAGGAGTCGCTGCGCATCTCACGTCTTGGCTCGCAGGTGGTGCATGCCGCACAGGTGCTGCCAGCCGCTCAGCCCGCACCGGTAGCCGCCGCTGCGGCCCCCGCTGCAGCCGCGCCGGCACCGGCTGCGCCGACGGCACACGCCAACGAGCGCACGGTCACAGCACCCATGGTCGGCACCTTCTATGCCGCACCGTCCCCCGGGGCCAAGGACTTCGTCTCCATCGGCGATGAGGTCAAGCAGGGCCAGGTGCTGTGCATCATCGAGGCCATGAAGATGATGAACCAGATCGAGTCCGAGTCTGCGGGCAAGGTCAAAGCCATTCTGGTCAAGAACGGCGACCCGGTGGAGTTCAGCCAGCCCCTGTTCATCATTGCCTGATGGCCATGCTCGACAAGATTGTCATCGCCAACCGCGGCGAGATCGCCCTGCGGATCCTGCGCGCCTGTCGCGAGCTGGGCATCAAGACGGTGGCCGTGCACTCCACGGCTGACGCCAGTCTGAAGCATGTGCTGCTGGCCGACGAATCGGTCTGCATCGGGCCGCCGGCATCCAAGGACAGTTACCTCAACATGCCGGCGATCATCAGCGCGGCCGAGGTCACGGACTCCGTTGCCATTCATCCGGGCTACGGATTCCTGTCGGAAAACGCCGATTTCGCGGAACGCGTCGAGAAGAGTGGATTCACCTGGATCGGACCCAAGTCCGAAACGATCCGCCTGATGGGCGACAAGGTGTCGGCCATCAACGTCATGAAGAAGGCCGGCGTGCCGTGCGTGCCCGGCTCGGGCGGCCCACTGGGCGACGACCCGGACGAGAACCTGCGCGTGGCGCGTCAAATCGGCTACCCGGTCATTATCAAGGCCGCGGGCGGCGGCGGTGGCCGCGGCATGCGTGTGGTGCACGCTGAAGGCGCGCTGCTGCATTCGATTGCACTGACTAAGGCCGAGGCCCTGGCGGCTTTCGCCAACGGTCAGGTCTACATGGAAAAATTCCTCGAGAAGCCGCGGCACATCGAGTTCCAGATCCTGGCCGACCACCACGGCAATGTGGTCAGTCTCGGCGAGCGCGACTGCTCCATGCAGCGTCGCCACCAGAAGGTCATCGAGGAAGCGCCCGCGCCGGGCATCAGCCAGGCGGTGCGCGACAAGATGAACGAACGCGTGGTGCAGGCCTGCCGCGACGTCGGCTACCGGAGCGCTGGCACGCTGGAGTTCCTGTATCAGGACGGTGAGTTCTACTTCATCGAAATGAACACGCGCATCCAGGTCGAGCATCCCGTTACAGAGCTGGTCACTGGCATCGATCTGGTCAAGGCCCAGCTGATGATCGCGGCCGGCGAGAAGCTGCCGTACAAGCAGTCTGATATTGAGATGCGCGGTCACGCCATCGAATGCCGCATCAATGCCGAGGATGCACGCACGTTCATGCCATCACCCGGTCCGGTGCGGCTGTGGCATGCGCCGGGCGGCCCCGGCGTGCGCGTCGACAGTCACGTCTATTCGGGCTACAACGTGCCGCCGTTCTACGATTCGATGATCGGCAAGCTCATCGCTCACGGCGATACCCGTGAAACCGCGATCGCCCGCATGCGTAATGCATTGGCGGAGCTGGTGGTTGAAGGCATCAAGACCAACACGGCGCTGCATCAGGAAATCCTGGCCCATGCTGCGTTCGCCCAAGGCGGCCTCGACATCCACTATCTCGAGCGGCGACTCGGGCTGAAGTGAGCGGCCGCGGCGGTCGGCTGCTCCATGCCCCAAGTCAACCTCAGCTTTGAACTCGGCGCGCTCGATCTGGAGCGCGCTGAGGATGCCTGCTTCGAGTGCGGCGCACTGGCGGTGACGCTCAGTGATTGCCACGATGATGCGGTGCTCGAACCACTTCCCGGCGAGGTGCGCATCTGGCCCTCGACACGCGTGCAGGCTCTGTTCGCGGATGGCCTCGATGTGCCGCTGCTTCAGCAGCAACTGGCCGCGGCGCTGCATCTGCCACAGGAATCCATCCTCGCCGCCGCCGTGCCCGATAAGGCGTGGGAGCGCGAATGGCTGCGCGATTTCCATGCGCTCCGTTTCGGTCGACGTCTGTGGGTGCGTCCCTCGCACGAGCAGGTGACGGATCCCGACGCCGTGGTCGTCGAGCTCGATCCGGGACTGGCCTTCGGCACCGGCACTCATGCCTCCACAGCACTGTGCATGGAATGGCTGGATTCGCTGGATGAAACACCGGCACGGGTCATCGACTACGGCTGCGGATCAGGCATTCTCGGCATCGCCGCGCTCAAGCTCGGTGCCGGCGAAGTGCAGGCCTTTGATATCGATCCGCAGGCCCTGCTGGCCACTCGCGAAAATGCGCAGCGCAATGGGGTCGAGTCGCGCCTGCGTATCGTCAGTGACGTTGCGGGGCTGGAGCGCGGGGCCGATGTGCTGCTGGCCAATATCCTGGCTGGCACGCTGATCGAACTCGCGGCAGAATTGTGTTCGCTGTTGCGCCCGGGAGGGCGATACGTGCTGGCTGGAATACTCGCCGACCAACAGGATGATGTTGCGCGGGCCTTTGGAGCCTGGTCGGAAGTGCGGCTGTTCGCTCGCCGTGGCGATTGGGTTGCTCTGACCGGCACGCGTACCCGCTAACCCAACCATGATTACCGTCTGCCCGAAGTGCACCCTGACCTTGGCGGTCACCGCCGCGGACCTGCGCACCGGTCAGGGCCACGTTCGTTGCGGCCACTGCGGCTCCGTGTTCAACGCATTGCTCGCCCTGACGGATGGCAGCCCGGATGAGCTGCCGCCGAGCACAACACCTCCGATGCCAGAGCCGATGCCGGCACCGGCGCCGGCACCCAGCGCCACGCCTGAGGTGGAGTTGGAGGAGCCGCTGATCGCCGAGCAGGCGCCTCAATCGGAAGAGGCACCGCAACCACCCAAGACTTTACCGCCGGCGCTGATACTCGAAACAGAACCGGTCGATGACCACAGTCTGCTGAATGAGCCGGAGCCAGAGGCGCACGCTCAACCACGGAGGCGGGTGCTTTGGAGCACATTGGCCGCGCTACTGACACTGTTGCTGGGTGTGCAGTTGCTGCATCACTGGCGCAATGATCTGGCCGTGCGCGATGACTGGATCGGTCGGCCGGTGGTGCGCCTCTACCAGAGACTGGGGCTGTCGCTGACACCGAACTGGGACGTGCAGGCCTACGACATCAAGCAACTGGGCGCGGCAACCGACAGCGGCATGGGAGATCTGATTCATGTCAGCATCAGCCTGACCAATCACGCCAAGCGCGCGCAGCCCTGGCCGCTGGTCCGATTGAATCTGTATAACCGCTTCGGCAAGCGCATCGCGACGCGTGATCTGCAACCGCAGGATTATCTGCCGGCCGAGAAAATCGGCGGCATGATGGCCGTGGCACAGCAGATCAATAGCGAGGTCGCCGTGATCAATCCTGGGTCGGACGCCTCGAGCTTCGATCTGGATGTGTGCGTCCCGGCGCCGCAAGGTCTGCATTGCGCGGCGGACTCACCCCTGAAATCCGCGCGCCCATGAGTTTCGCAATCGGCCCCTACCGGCTCGACAGCCGGGTGCTGCTTGCGCCCATGGCCGGGGTCACCGATCCACCGTTCCGCTCACTGTGCCATCGCTTCGGCGCCGCTTTGTGCGGTGCAGAGATGCTCACCTCCGATCAGACTCTATGGCACTCGGCCAAGTCGCGGCGTCGTATGGATCACCGCATCGAGAGTGGCATCCGCACGGTGCAGCTGGCGGGCGCCGAGCCGGCGCAGCTGGCCGAGGCGGCAAAAATGAACGTGGCGCTGGGCGCGCAAATCATCGATATCAATCTTGGCTGCCCGGCCAAGAAGGTCTGCGATCGTCTATGCGGTTCGGCGCTGTTGTCGGATGAACCGCTGGTCGCGCGCATCTTCGATGCGGTGGTGGCGGCTGTGGACGTGCCGGTGACTGTGAAGATACGCACCGGCCCGGACAGTGCCACGCTCAATGCGGTACGAGTTGCCGACCTGGCCCAACGGGCCGGCATTGCAGCCATTGCCATCCACGGCCGCACACGCGCGCAGCGCTTTGAAGGTCAGGCCGAGTACGACACCATCCGCAACGTCAAGCAGCACGTGGACATACCCGTGATTGCGAACGGCGACATCACGACTCCTGCGCAAGCCCTCGCCGTTCTTGAATACACCGGCGCCGACGGGGTGATGATCGGTCGCGGTGCGCAGGGCGCACCATGGATCTTTCAGGCTGTCAACGAGCACTTGGGGAAAGTAAAAAAATCGTCCGCTCCTGTCTTGCAGGACTTGCAGGATGACTGCGCTCCGATCATCCTTGAGCACCTCGAATCCCTCTACAAGTTTTATGGTGAACATACGGGGATTCGTATGGCACGCAAACACCTGAGCTGGTACTGCCAGCGACTGTCACTCCCCGCGCCCGCGCGTGGGGAACTGATGGCCGCCGCGGACTCGGCTTCGCAGTTTGCATGTGCGGAACGCTGGTTTGGGGGCGCCCACCAGAGACGATCGATGATCATGACGGGGACTTGAGAGCTTATGACGCGGACTGTGGCCAAGGAACTGCCATTGCGCACGCACACTGAACGTGCACTCCATGATTACTTCGCCAGCCTTGAGGGACATCGGCCGGCACACCTGTATGACCTGGTGATGCGCGAAGTCGAAGAGCCCCTGTTCCGCACAGTGCTCAGCTACTCAGAGGGCAATCAGTCGCGCGCCGCCGGAATTCTCGGCATCAATCGCGCGACGTTGCGCAAGAAACTGCGCGAATTCGGGCTGGCGGACTGACGGCCACGGCCGCCGTCCCCAGCGACACACGCCGCAACGACGGCTAAAGCAAGGAAACCTGGCATGAGCATCCGCCGCGCGCTGCTGTCGGTATCGGACAAGACGGGCATCGTGGAGCTGGCACGGGCCCTCGCTGCACTGGGTGTGCAACTGCTGTCCACAGGCGGCACTGCAAAGCTGCTGGCTGCCAATGGTCTGACCGTGCGCGAGGTGGCCGACTACACCGGCTTCCCGGAAATCATGGACGGCCGCGTAAAGACACTGCACCCGCGCGTGCACGGCGGTCTGCTGGGTCGTCGCGGTGTCGATGACGCGGTGATGAAACAGCACGGCATCGACCCGATCGATCTGCTGGTCATCAACCTCTACCCGTTCGCGGCCACCATCGCCAAGCCAGATTGCACCTATGAGGATGCCGTCGAGAACATCGACATCGGCGGACCGGCCATGCTGCGTGCGGCAGCCAAGAATCATGCCGATGTGACGGTGCTGGTGGATCCGGCCGATTACGCCGGCGTGCTGGCTGAACTGGCGGCCTCTGGCGACACCACGCTGCCCACGCGCAAGCGCCTTGCCGCGAAGTGCTACGGCCACACCGCTGGCTACGACACGTTGGTGTCCAATTACCTCGAACAACAGGCGGCAGGCGCCACGGTGCGCTTCCCAGACCTGCTGCAGCTGCGCTTCAGTAAGCTGCAAGAATTGCGTTACGGCGAGAACCCGCATCAGCGCGGCGCCTTCTATCGCAGCAATGGTGCGCGCGGCGGCTCGGTTGGCACCGCACGTGTGTTGCAGGGCAAGGAGCTCTCGTACAACAACATTGCAGATGCGGATGCAGCCATCGAATGCGTGCGACAGTTCGAAGGTCCGGCATGCGTCATCGTTAAGCATGCCAATCCCTGTGGCGTTGCCACGGCCGCTTCGCTGTACGAGAGCTACGATCGTGCACACCGCACCGATCCAACCTCGGCCTTCGGCGGCATCATCGCTTTCAACCGCGAGCTGGATGGCCGAACGGCCTCTGAGATCGTCAGTCGTCAGTTTGCCGAAGTGCTGGCCGCACCCTCCTTCACGCCCGAGGCACTCGCAGCGCTGGCCACCAAGGCCAATCTGCGCGTGCTGGAGCTCGGTGATCTGAGCGCTTCCACCGGCGACGAACCGGAAGTGAAGAGCGTCACCGGCGGACTGCTGGTGCAAGACCGCGATGAGGGCCGTATCGGCCTGCAGGAATTACGCGTGGTCAGCAAGCGCGCGCCCACACCCACCGAGATGGCCGACCTGCTGTTCGCGTGGCGTGTGGCGAAGTACGTGAAATCCAATGCCATCGTGTTCGCGCGCGACAATGCCACCGTCGGCGTGGGCGCCGGGCAGATGAGCCGCGTGTACTCCACGCGCATCGCCGCCATCAAGGCCGAAGATGAAAAGCTCGTCGTGCGCGGTGCCGTGATGGCGTCAGATGCCTTCTTTCCATTCCGCGACGGCATCGACACGGCGGCGGGTTACGGCATCAGCGCCGTGATTCATCCCGGCGGTTCGATGCGCGACGCCGAAGTCATCGCGGCCGCCGACGAACACGGCATGGCCATGGTGTACACCGGCATGCGCCATTTCCGTCACTAGAGCAGCGGCCGCGCCAGCCATGAAAGTACTGATCATCGGCAACGGCGGGCGTGAGCATGCGCTGGCCTGGAAGTGCGCGGCCTCGCCGCGTGTCAGCGAAGTGTTGGTAGCTCCAGGTAACGCAGGCACTGCACGGGAAGCGCGTGTGCGCAACGTCGCCGTGAACGCCTCTGATCTCGATGCGCTGCTACAGCTCGCGCAGGCCGAGGGCGTTGCGCTGACCATCGTGGGTCCGGAAGCCCCACTGGTCGCGGGTATCGTGGATCGATTCCAGGCGGCGGGCCTAGCCTGTTTCGGGCCGTCGCGCGCTGCGGCGCAACTGGAAGGATCCAAGGCCTTCACCAAGGAATTTCTGCGCCGCCACGGCATTCCCACCGCGGCGTATCGCACATTCACACGCGAGAACTTTGATGCGGATTGGGTGCGTGCGCAGCCCGCGCCCGTCGTGGTCAAGGCCAGCGGACTGGCCGCCGGCAAGGGCGTCATCATCGCCGCCAGCGCCGAAGAGGCCGTAGCCGCAGCCACCGAGATGTTCAGCGGCCGCTTTGGTGGCGCGGGCACGGAAGTGGTGATTGAGGAATTTTTGCAGGGCGAGGAAGCCAGCTTCATCGTGATGGCCGACGGCCGTCATGCGCTGCCGTTCGCCACGTCGCAGGATCACAAGCGCATCGGCGACGGTGACACCGGCCCGAATACTGGCGGCATGGGTGCCTATTCGCCAGCTCCGGTGGTCACGCCTGAGGTTCATGCGCGTGTGATGCGCGAGATCATCGAACCGACGATCCGCGGACTGGCCGAAGATGGCATGCCCTACACCGGCTGGTTGTATGCCGGCCTGATGATCGATGCCCATGGACGACCGAAGGTCATCGAATACAACTGCCGATTCGGTGATCCGGAGGCGCAGCCCGTGATGGCGCGACTGCAATCCGATCTCACCGTGCTGTGCGAAGCAGCATTGGCCGGTCAACTGGATCGCGTGCAAGCCCAGTGGGATCCACGCGCCGCGCTCGGTGTCGTGCTAGCCGCAGGCGGCTATCCGGACGCGGTGCGAACCGGCGATGCCATTGCAGGTCTGGATGCGGCGGCAAAGCTGCCCGGCAAGGTGTTTCATGCCGGCACCACTCTGCGCGACAGCCAGACGGTCACCAGCGGTGGCCGCGTTCTGTGCGCCGTAGGCCTTGGCACAGACGTCCGCGCCGCTCAGACGCAGGCCTATGCGCTGGTGAACACCATCCGCTTCGACGGCATGCAATGCCGTCGCGACATCGGCTACCGCGCGATTGCGCGCGAAGCCGGCGAACGTCCCCGCTCCTGACGTGTACGCGCTGCTGCTGGGCGGACTGTGTATCGGCTTCGCGCCGGTGCTGGTCCGGCTGGCCGACACCGGACCAGTGGCCAGCGCCTTCTGGCGACTGGCCCTAGCCGCACCGCTCCTGTGGCTGCTTAGCTGGCGCGCAAGCCGCGGAAGCAATCCAACGAGCACGACATCGAGGAGCGCAGCCCCACAGCGTGTGAGCACATTGTCAGCAAGCGCGGCATGGTCTCCGGCCCTGTTGCTGGCCGGCGTGTTCTTCGCGGCGGATCTCGGCACCTGGCACTTCAGCATCCGCGACACGACCGTGGCCAATGCCACACTGCTCGCAAATTGCGCGCCGTTGCTGATCACGCTGCATGCGCTGCTGGTACATAGACGTTCACCACCGCGACTGTATTTTCTCGCGCTGGCTCTGGCCCTCGGTGGCGCCTTCGTTCTGGTGAGCCCAAACTTCAGCGCCGGTTCACAGCAACTGCGCGGTGACGCATTGGGACTGCTCGCCGCTGTTTTCTATTCGGGCTACATGCTGGCGGTGAAAAGCGCGAGCGCGCGTTATGCAACGCTGCGACTGATGGCCGTTTCAACCAGTGTTTCGGCGCTGCTGCTATGCCCAGTGGCACTGTGGTTGTCACATCATTCCGGGCAGCCTTTCTGGCCCGGCAGTTCACACGGCTGGTGGATTGTCGCGGCTCTGGCGATATTGACGCAGGTCATCGGCCAGGGGCTGATTGCCAGCGCGCTGGGGCGACTCAGCGTGGCACTGTCTGCGACCGGACTGCTGATCCAGCCGGCTGTGTCTGCGGTAGCCGCATGGCTGCTGTTCGGCGAATCATTGCGAGCGGTGCAGATCGCAGGCGGGCTGGTTTTGATGGTCGGGATCTGGCTGGCAAGGCGCAGCCAGACCTGAGCGGTTTCACTGCGTCCGGCAGCGTACTGCCGGACCACGCCTGCGCGCTGCAGTGAGCGATCCGCTCCTCAGCGCTTCATCGCCTCGAAGAAGTCCGAATTGGTCTTCGTATCCTTCATCTTGTCGAGCAGGAACTCGATCGCAGCGAGCTCGTCCATCGGATGCAGAAGCTTGCGCAGGATCCACATCTTGGCCAGCTCGGCCTGATCGGTGATGAGCTCTTCTTTGCGGGTACCGGAGCGATTGATGTTGACCGCGGGGAACACGCGCTTCTCGGCAATGCGACGATCCAGATGGATTTCGCTGTTGCCGGTGCCCTTGAATTCCTCGTAGATCACATCGTCCATCTTCGAGCCGGTGTCGATCAGCGCCGTGGCGAGGATGGTCAGCGAACCGCCTTCCTCGATGTTGCGCGCCGCACCGAAGAAGCGCTTCGGGCGCTGCAGGGCGTTGGCATCCACACCACCCGTGAGCACCTTGCCGCTGCTGGGCACCACGGTGTTGTAGGCGCGAGCCAGACGGGTGATGGAGTCGAGCAGGATCACGACATCCTTCTTGTGCTCCACGAGGCGCTTGGCCTTTTCGATCACCATTTCGGCGACCTGCACGTGACGCGCTGCCGGCTCGTCGAAGGTGGAGGAGACAACCTCACCCTTGACGGTGCGCTGCATCTCGGTGACTTCCTCGGGCCGCTCGTCGATGAGCAGCACGATCAGATACACCTCGGGATGATTGGCCGTGATCGCGGTGGCGATGTTCTGGAGCAGCATGGTCTTGCCGGCCTTAGGCGGCGAGACGATCAGGCCACGCTGGCCCTTGCCGATGGGCGCCACCAGATCGATGGTGCGCGCGGTTAGATCCTCTGTGCTGCCATTGCCGCGCTCCAGCTTGAGCCGGCGCGTCGGATGATACGGCGTGAGGTTCTCGAACAGCACCTTGTTGCGGGCACTGTCCGGGGCATCGAAATTGATCTCGCCAACCTTGAGCAGCGCGAAGTAGCGCTCGCCGTCCTTGGGCGGACGGATCAGGCCGGAAATGCTGTCGCCGGTGCGCAGATTGAAGCGCCGGATCTGGTTGGGCGAGATGTAGATGTCGTCAGGGCCGGCGAGATAGGAACCGTCAGCCGAGCGCAGGAAGCCGAAGCCGTCCTGCAGGATTTCCAGTACACCGTCACCGTAGATGTTCGACCCATCACGCGCATGCGCCTTGAGGATCGCGAAAATGATGTCCTGCTTGCGCGACCGGGCGACGTTCTCGACGCCCATCGCCTCGGCCATCTTCACCAGTTCGTGAATCGGCTTGGCCTTGAGCGTGGTGAGATTCATCGAGCTGCGGGACGCAGCGAGCTCGGCGGGACTGATGATTTCGGCGCTGTCGTCGCCTAGCGGCTCGTCGTAGATCGGCTCTTCACGATGCCCACCGGTGTTGCCGCGGTTCGGGTCACGGTTGCCGCCACGATGCCGCCCACCACCCTGACGTCCGCCACCACCGCGGCCGGGATTGCCAAGATAGCCTCTCACAGGTTCTGTTCCAGGAAGCTGGCGAGCTGCGACTTGGACAGCGCGCCGACCTTCTGCGCCTCGACGGTGCCGTTCTTGAACAGGATCAGCGTCGGGATGCCGCGGATGCCATAACGGGGCGGCGTCTGCGGATTGTTGTCGATGTTGAGTTTGGCGATGCGCAGCCGGT
>CANGBB010000004.1 GCA_947452065.1 Gammaproteobacteria bacterium | reverse complement strand
CCAGCAGCACGGGCTTGTCGGACTTGAGAACGTCCGCTTCGAAGCTGGCGTCGGATGTATGAACGATATTGGGGTTGCTCACAGTTCGTGTGCCTCCGCTGGAATTGAAAAATAGCCGTGATGAGTGGCGGTAATCGGGAATTGGGAGTTTGGGTTGCTCTGCGAGGTCCGGAGCTGGCACGGAGAGGTGCCTAAAAGCTGTGCCGCGGGCAACTAAAGGTTACACTTAAAGTCTGATTGGTTTATGGGGAGCGGACAGATTTGCCGCCGATGTGTCATTTTTATCCATTTCCAAAGCGCATTGCAAGCGCCGCCAGCCCGTCGCGGGCTGACCACACCCCAGGGACCACCCTTCCATGAGTGACGCTCATCTCAGTACCGTTGCCTACGCCAGCCTGCCGCTGGCGCCATCGCTCATGCAAGGCATCGTCGATGCGGGTTTTGCCTATTGCACCCCCATCCAGGCACAGACGCTGCCGGTGGCGCTCGCCGGACGTGACATCGCCGGGCAGGCCCAGACCGGCACCGGCAAAACCGCCGCATTTCTGGTCTCGCTGCTGCAGCGACTCGTCAGCCACCCGCCGGCCGCTGGCCGCTCACCCAGTTCGGTGCGCGCGCTGGTGGTTGCGCCAACGCGCGAGCTGGCCATGCAGATCTTCAAGGACGCCGAGGTGCTGGCCCGCCATACCGGACTGAAGCTGGCCGTGGTGTTTGGCGGTGTCGACTACGACAAGCAGCGCCAGCAGCTGGTCGATGGGGTTGATGTGCTGATTGGCACCCCGGGTCGCCTGATCGATTACTACAAACAACACGTCTATGACCTGAAATACGCGCAAGTCGTGGTGCTGGACGAGGCCGACCGCATGTTCGATCTCGGCTTCATCGCCGACATTCGCTTTCTGATGCGCCGGCTGCCACCACCAACGGAGCGCCAGTCGATGCTGTTCTCAGCCACGCTGTCGCAGCGTGTGCTGGAACTGGCCTACGAGCACATGAATGAGCCGGTGCAGGTCGAGATCGAGCCGGACAAGGTGACCATCGACCGTGTCCGCCAGGTGATTTACTTCCCGTCGATGTCGGAGAAAATCCCGCTGCTGGTATCGCTCCTGCGGGAAGCCGAAGCCCATCGCACCATCGTGTTCGTCAACATGCGGCGGACGGCTGAGCGACTCGAGGCGGCACTGCGTGCCAATGGCATCAATGCGCAGGCACTCTCCGGCGACGTGCCGCAGAACAAGCGGCTGCGCTTCCTGCGTGAGTTCCACGAGGGCAAGCTGGCCGTGCTCATCGCGACCGACGTTGCGTCGCGCGGCCTGCACATCCCTGACGTCAGTCACGTCTTCAATTTCGACCTGCCGCAAGACTCGGCCGACTATGTGCATCGCATCGGGCGCACCGCGCGCGCCGGCGCCTCGGGTGATGCCATCAGCTTCGGCTGCGAGGAATATGCGATCTCGCTGCCGGACATCGAGGCCTACATCGGCCACAAGCTACCGGTTGGCAACTTCGACCACGCCTCGCTGCCAACGCTCGAGAGCGCCCCGCATACCCCGCGCTCAGGCGGTAGCGGCGGACCACGTCGCGGTGGCGGTGGTGGCGGCGGCCGTCGCTCCGGCGACCGCGGAGCACCGCGGCGCCGCTAGTCGGTTGCGCAGTTCGAGCGATGCACACCAAGGTTTCCGACGCGCACCGGCTGGACGGCCTGCGGGTGATTGCGCTGCTGAAGTTCGGCAAGGCGCTGCTGCTGACATTAACCATCTTTGGCGTTCATCAACTGCTGCGCCCCGAGGTTTCCTCGCGTCTGTACGAGTGGTCGACGACGCTGACCGATGACACCGCGCGCGACTACGCCCAGCAATTCCTAGACTGGGCCACGGGGCCGGGATTCCGTGCCATCGGTCGCGCCGAGTGGGTCACGGGCGGCTATATCTTGCTGGTGCTGGTCGAAGGTGTGGGCCTGTGGCTCCGCAAGCGCTGGGCCGAATGGCTGGTAGTACTGGCTGGCGGCGGACTCATTCCGGCCGAGATCTGGGAGCTGTTTGGCACCAGCACCCACAAGCCGATCGTGGCAGCGGCTTTGCTGCTCAATATCGGCGTGGTGTGCTATCTGGCGGTGCAACTGCGACGCACACGCGGCACGACTTCACACTAGTCGAACAGGTCGCGCACTCGTTCGACCGATCCAAATTCGTCATGATTTCTTGCGGGCAAGGCACTGTCCGGACGGCGCACGGCCACCAGATGAGCGATACCGGCAGTGCGTGCCGCACGCAGCACCGGAACATGGTCATCGATGAACAGAGTGCGCGCAGGATCGAAAGGCTCCACGGCCGACAGTGAACGCCAGAAATGCGGATCTTCTTTGGGCGCGCCGAAAGCGTGTGAACTGAAGCCGGCGTCGAGCTCATCGAGCACACCGGTGTACTCATGCTTGATCTGCAGGACATCGGGATGCGAGTTGGTGGCCAGCACCGTGCGTTTCCCGAGCGCTCGCAGCGCGCGTACAAAATCACGCGCTCCGGGCAGCCAACCGATGCGCGTCGGATCACTGCGCTTCAGCGCAAGAATATCCAGCTGCAGCTCGCGGGCCCAGTAATCGATCGAGTACCAGTCGAGAGTGCCCTCGACGGCGCGGAAACGCGGTTCGAGCACGGCCCTCGCGGCCACCGGATCAAGCCCGCGTGATGCGCCCCACGCGCCAGGCACCACCTCGTGCCAGAAGTGGCGGTCGTAGTACAGATCCAGCAAGGTGCCGTCGAGATCGAGCAGCACGTGATCGATACCGGCCCAGTCGGCAGCGCTGAGCGGCACGCGCGTCATTGAGTGGTGCATGTCCGCTATGATGGGGGCCATGACAGTCTCACCGCAACGCCTGACCGAGCTTCTGCCACAGGTCGTCGATCTGGCCCGGCAGGCAGGTCGCGAAATCATGCGCGTTTATGACGGGCACTTCGATGTCGTGATCAAGGACGACAATTCGCCGCTCACGGCGGCTGACATTGCGTCCCAGAACGTGATCGCTGCAGGCCTGCGGGCACTGGCTCCAGACATCCCACTGCTGGCGGAGGAGTCTGCCGCTGCTGACGTCGCCGGCCGCCGCGCATGGCGCACGCTGTGGCTGGTGGATCCGCTGGATGGCACGCGCGAATTCGTGAAACGCAATGGCGAGTTCACCGTGAACATCGCACTGGTCCACGATCATGTGCCGCTGCTCGGCGTGCTGTACGCGCCAGTGACTGGTCTGAGTTACTACGCCGTACGCGGGGCTGGCGCTGAATGTCAGGACAGCGAGGGGCGTCGCCGACCGCTGCATGTCACGAGCCACTGTCAGGAGCCACCGCGGGTGCTCGCCAGCCGCTCCCATCGTGGTGCGCGTATCGATGCGCTGCTGCAGCAACTCGGTGCACACGAAATCGTCAGCGTTGGTAGCGCGCTGAAGTTTGCACGGCTGGCAGAGGGTGCGGCGGACTTCTACCCGCGCCTCTCGCCTACCAGCGAATGGGACACGGCGGCGGGCCAGGTGATCGTGGAAGCGGCTGGCGGACAGGTCACCGACCTGCAAGGTGCGCCGCTCCGCTACAACGCGCGCGACACGCTGGTGAACTCCGACTTCATTGCCTGGGCGGACCCGCATCGCCAATGGGCGGCGCTGTGCGCGAAGGTGTTCACGGCCTGAATGACGACGCCCGAACGCATCGACCTGCATACCCACAGCCTGTGCTCTGACGGCACACTGACGCCGTCGGAATTGGTGGCTGCTGCCGCGCTGCGCGCGGTGCGAGTGCTGGCGCTCACCGATCACGACACCGTTGACGGCTGCGAAGAGGCGCGCGCGGCCAGCACAGCAGCAGGTTCCGCGGGACCGCTTTTCATCGACGGGGTGGAGCTAACCTGCGACTGGCGCGGCCGCGAGATTCATGTCGTCGGCCTCGATATCGACCCCCGGCATGAGGCACTGCAGGCGCAGCTGACAAGCGTGCGCCAGCTGCGCGAGACGCGGTTGGTGGCGATGGGCCAGCGGCTGGATGCGGCCGGTCTGCCAGGAAGTGCACTGGTCGATCAAATCCTGGCCGAGAGCGTCAGCGCAACGCGCATGCATCTGGCACGGGCACTGGTACGGAGTGGCCAGGCCAAAAACACGGAAGATGCCTTCGAGCGCTGGCTGCGGCGCGGGCGCCCGGGGTATGCACCGGCACAGTGGCCCGAGCTCGCAGCCACCGTCGAATGCATTATCCGCGCCGGTGGGCTGGCCGTACTCGCTCACGCGCAGCGCTACCAGCTTTCTGCAGGCGGGCTGCGCGAGCTCACCGCACGCTTCAAGGACTGCGGTGGTGCCGGCATCGAGGTCAGCATCGCTGGTATCAGCCCTGGCGACAGCGACCGATTGGCATCGCTGGCACGCCGATACGGGCTGGCGGGCTCAATCGCCTCCGACTTCCACGAGCCCGGTATTCCGTGGCGCCCGGTGGGCCGCTTCGATAAGCTACCGGACGGTATCGAGCCCATCCACGAAGAACTGCTGCGACGACACCGATGAGCGACTCTCAAGACAATGTCGATCGCAACCTGTTCCGGAACATGGAGCGGCTACGCGCGTTACGCATCGAGCATCGCGATCTGGATGATGTGATCATGCGTCTGTCTCTGGACCTGAAGGTTGACGAGCTGCAGATCAAAAGGCTGAAGAAGCGCAAACTGCAGCTCAAAGACCAGATCCAGGTGCTCGAGAGCCAACTGATCCCCGACATGAACGCCTAAATTCCCTAGCGAGTCACCATGTCACCTACATTCTTCGACACGCTGACTGCACCCCAATCACTGAGCCAGCTGGCCTCGATCTTCATCGCGGCCGTAGCAGCAACGATCTTCGGCATGTGGACCCGGCGACGGTGGCGCGAGTCGGCAGCCTTCGGCGCACCGCAGAGCTGGAGCCGTATTGCGCTGCAGTCCGCGAGCCTCCTCGCCCCCATCGTCCTGACGCTGATCCTGGTACTCATCGCGCGAGGCCTGTTCGCGGCGAGCAAACTGCCCACGGATCTCCTCGACATCGGACTGAAGCTCATCGCCACGCTATTGCTGGTACGGCTGGCGTTCTATGTGGTGCGCCTGCTGCTTGGGCCCAGCAGCTGGTTCCGTGCGCTCGAAGCACGTATGGCCACGATCGTGTGGCTGGCGATCGCATTTCAGATGATCGGCTGGTTCAATGCTGTCGAGCACACACTGGATTCGATCCGCCTGTTACCCGGCAAGGCCTCGCTCAGTGTCTGGGATTTGCTGAAGGGCATGGTGGTCATCACCGGCTTCGTGTTGATCGCCAGCCTGGTGGCACGGGCGATCGAATCGCGCCTGATGAAGGTTGAGGGCGTCGCGCTATCGACACGCATCGGCATCTCAAAATTCGCCCAATTCACTCTGCTCAGTCTGGGCGTGCTTCTGGGCATCCGCGCCGCGGGCGTGGATCTGACGGCGCTGACCGTGATCACCGGCGCACTCGGCATCGGTCTGGGCTTCGGCCTGCAGTCCATTTCCAGCAATTTTGTCAGCGGCTTCGTGCTGCTGATGGACCGCTCAATCAAGCCGGGTGATGTGATCAGCTTCACCGGACATACCGGCACAAGCACTGAGAACTTTGGCTGGGTGCAGGAACTGCGCGGACGCTATGTGGTGGTTCGTGACCGAGACGGTGTCGAGACTCTCGTGCCGAACCAGACGCTGATCAACAATCCGGTCATTAACTGGAGCTACTCCGACCGCCGGGTACGCCTGAAACTGCCGGTGCGCATCAGCTATCGCGACGACCCTGAGAAGGCGCTGCAGGTGCTGCTTGAGGCTGCCAACTGCAATGCGCGCATCCTCAGCGATCCGGCGCCGGTATCACGACTGATGCAGTTTGCAGATCACGGCATGGATATGGAACTGCGGTTCTGGATCGCCGATCCCGAAAACGGCGTAAACAACGTACGCTCGGATGTGAACCGCGCCATCTGGCGTTTGTTCAGGGAAAACGGCATCACCATCCCGGTTGCGCAGCGTGAAGTACTCTTGCACGCCAGCGACCGGCTCCCGGAACGCTGAACGATGACCCACGCGCCGCCGATACCCGCGCGCGATCTGGAGATCAGTTTTGTGCGTGCCGCCGGACCCGGCGGACAGAACGTCAACAAAGTGGCCACGGCTGCGCAGCTGCGCTTCAACCTTGCCGGTACCGCCTGTCTGGATGCCGACACCAAAGCCAGGCTAGCCACCCTCGCCGGACAGCGTCTGAATGCCGACGGCTGGATCCTGATTGTGGCGCGTACACAGCGCACTCAGGAAGGCAATCGCCGCGAAGCCATGGCACGCCTGCAAGCAATGATTACACAGGCGCGCATCGTGCCGAAGAAGCGCCGACCCACACGCGCCACACGGGCATCGCAGGTGCGACGGCTCGAAACCAAGACTCAGCGCAAACAGCACAAGCAGCTGCGCGGGCGTGTGCGCGTGGACGACTGACAGGCGCTCATCGACGCAGAGCCACCCTGCATCGCCAGTTGCTCACTTCACGCGTCGCTGTGGGTCACCTGCAGGATGCTGTGGCGGATCTGCTCGGAGAGCACGAGCTCTGCATCGCGCGCGACACGCAGCAGCACTTCATCGAACCGCAACCTGCCCTGCTCGTCGGCCTGAATGACACCGCGCTTCCGCAGCAGATCGATGAATCCCGCAAACAGCGAACGATCGAAGAATTCGGGCGAGTGCAGGCCATACAGCAGTGACATGCGCTGGGCCATCAGCTGACAGCGCTCTTCCAACGTGCGCCGGTCAATCGCATCGCTGCCGGCGCGTATCAGCAGCGCGATCGCAAGGTAGTAGCGCTCGATGGTCATGAGAGTGCTACCTGACAACTGAGACAGCTGCGACGCGGCCGCCGAATTCGGCTCAGGTCTCTGCCACTGGTCCAGCGCTGCATCGTGAGTCAGCAGCCCGAGCTGCGCCATCGCTGCCAGCGTCTGCCTGACCAGCGTACCCACCTCATCCTCGTGCCAGCGCAGGCAGAGCTCTGCGGCGATGTAGGGATAAATTCGCGACGCCAGCCGCTCAATATCGCCCGTGGCCATGCGCGGATTTCCAATGAAGCAGCAGGCGATCATTGATGGCAGCGAGACCAGATGCAGAACGTTGTTGCGATAGTAGGCTGAGAGCACGGCACTATCGGCGCTCATCCGCGCGAAACGCCCCGAACGGTGCTGCTCGAGACTGATGATCTTGAGCGATTCGCCGTAGGCGATGATCTGCTCCGGAGTCATGTCAGTGAGAGTCACACGCGGGTGGTAAGGCAGAGCGCGCAGCAGCGCAAGTAGCAGACCGATGTGACGTTCGAGATCGGATACCAACATCACCTGACGCGGTGTAGCCAGCAGCGCGAGCGCCAGCAGATTGACCGGCGTGACCGCTGCCGCGGCGTTGATGTTGCGCTGAATCTGTTCGGCCAGATCCTGCACCAGTCGCGCCACCCAGCGCGGTCGCTCACCATCGCCCGGCGGGGCCTGGCGCCAATCGGGAGCAGCCTGATCCAGAAGCGGAGACAGATACACCGGCTCGCCGAAGTTCACATGCACGCGACCAAAGCGTTCGCGGAAGAACTGCCGCACACTCGTCAGAAACCCCCAGAGCGTCTCCTTCTCCTTTGGCTTGCCCGAGAGTTCACCGATGTAACTCGGCCCCTCGAATATCCGCTCATAGCCGAAATAAACCGGTACGAACACCACTGGCCGGCGCGGCGTGCGCAGATAGCTCATCACTGTCATGGACAGCATGCCGGTCTTGGGCTCAAGCATGCGGCCGGTACGGCTGCGACCGCCCTCAATGAAGTATTCCAGCGAATGGCCGCGCGCCATGATGGCACCCAGATACTGGTGCATCACTGCAGCATAGAGTGCATTGCCGCGGAAAGAACGGCGGATGAAGAATGCCCCACCCTTGCGCAGCATGCGCCCCAGCACGGGCAGATCCAGGTTGACCCCGGCGGCGATGTGCGGGACTGCGTAGCCTCGCTGATAGATGGCATACCCGAGCAGCAGATCGTCGATGGTGCTGCGATGACAGGGCACATAGACGATTTCGTTGCCGTCCGCGACTTGTGCGAGTGTCTCGATGTGGCCCACATCGATACCGTCATAGAAACGATTCCACAGACGCGACAGCAGTACCGAGGCAAACGACACGAACGAGTGCGAATAGTTGGCGGCGATCTCTTCACCGTAGGCGCGCGCTTCCAGCAGCGCGGCCCGGCGAGTTGTGCGTCCGTCGTCACGGACCCTTTGCGCCGCTGCGGCGCGCACCGCGCGGGTGCGCAGTACTTCAGTGAGCAGCGTCCGGCGGTGCGACAGGTCAGGCCCGATGCGGACCGCGCGCATCCGCGCCAGCTGATTGGAGAGCTGACGACTGACGCGCCGGGCACGGACTGCCGGATCGGCCTGTTCGCCGAGCAGGGTGCGCAGCGACACCGGCGCGCCAAACTGCACTAGCACGCGGCGGCCGTTGACCAGCACCCGGAACAGTCGTCGCAGACGGCTTGCGATCAGCCAGTCATCGGCCAGCGCCAGACGAATCAGCGAGCGCTCCTTTTGCGGCGCCCGCCCCCAATACACCGCGACCGGCACCAGTCGCAGATCGAAGTCAGGATTGTCCTGAGCCGCAGCAACGATCTGCTGCAGCGCCAGCGGCGTGCGTCGATCAAGCCGCGAAGTCCATAGGCCCGCGTAGCGCTGCAGCGCAAAGCTGGCGCGCACGTCACGCAACCCCGGCGTTGGCAGGCGGCGATGAATGCCCGGCAGACGCGCATCGCGACAGACCCTTCGCACCACTGCGGTGTCGATGTCGCTGGCCGTATCGAACACATAGCAGACCGTGGGCCCCGGCTCTTCCAGCTGCGCGGCGATGCCCTCAGGCTGGTAAGTGGCGCGTGTCAGCAGCGCCCAGATTCGTCCAGTCAACTGACTCATGCGTGTATCCGGTGATCCACCTAGCTCCAGACCCGCGGCATATCGAGCTGGACGAGGAAGTATTCGAACAGTGTGCGGATGAACGGCAGGCTGCGATGCAGACGGTGGTCGTCGTGAAGCAGATGCAGGATGACTTCGTATTGGCGGGCGTAAGCAATGCTGTGATCCACCGGCACGACCTCGTCCTGCAGGCCGTGCACGATGGTCACCGGACAGTCGCATCCGCCGGTGCGCAGCGGCGCCAGTCCGGGCATGGTGATCGCCGGGGCCATCAGGAACACACCGCAGGCATGCAGCGCCGGAGCGGCTGACAACGACACATAGCCACCCAGACTAGAACCCACCAACACCAGATCGCCGCGCAGGCTCTTGCAGGTGTCGATCAACTTGGCTGCGCGCGCCTCAGGCGAGTCGATGCCGCGATAATCCACCGATTCGACACCGTAGCCTTCGCTACGCGCCGTCTCGGCCAGCGTCCGGATCTTGATGCCCCAGGGCTCGCTGTCCTTGCCGTGTGAGAAAACCACCCATCCCTGACTCATGTGAACGATCCCTGCGAAAGTTGGCCGCCGAGCTGAACCGGTGCGCGGCGCAGATGCGCGAGCCCGCGATTAACGCTGACTGGCCGCGCAGTCGTGGCATCGGCCGTGTGAGTGAGCAGGTAAGAAATGAAAGAGGATGCCTGCAGTGGCGCAAAGCCGAACAACACCTGTAGTGCGCGGCCGCGAGCGGCGGGCATGTTGAGCTGCTCATCGCAAATCACGAAATATCTCTCCCCGCTCCCATCATCCGGCCACGCCCCCTGTTGCGCACACGACTCCAGAAATACCTCAACCTGCGCACGCAAACGCTGCCAGAGCGTAGCATCTGGAGCCTCCAGCAGCGCCCAGCGTGTGCCGTCCATGACACTGGCAACAATGCACTGGGTCAGGCGTCGCGCTGGCAACCGACGCATCTCATCGTACACGGTGCGCTCAGGCATGAGCGCAAGCAATTCAGTCGGTTGCGTCGCGCCGCCGCGTACGGTCCGCAGCGTATTCACACCCATGCGGGCCAATCGTTCGCGCTGCGAGTCACTGACCGACACGGCCAACTGTGCAGGTGAATGAATGTGTTCGATCGACCAATTGTCCTGGTACCACGGCGGAGTGCGCGCATCCGCGACTGCAATCATGGCCGCCACAGTGCCGCAGGGTGCAAACACTTCGGCGCGGCCACGCAGCCGATCCGGCAGCGTGAGTCGCGGGTAGAACATACAGGCGTCGGTGCTATTCAAGGGCCAGTCGCGCAGCGATGCGAGCGCTTGATCCGCACTGTCCCAGTCACGCGGCGGATCAACCAGCAACAGCGCCTGTCGGTCGCGGCAGAGACGCGCGGCCACCAGCCAGGCGACGAGGCCCACATCTCGCTCGCGGGCCAGCGGGGGAATACACAACAGGCCGAAACGCTCTGCGCAGCCGATCAGTGCTGCCAGACCGGTCCCCTGTTCGTCAGAACCGATCACGTCATAGTCGCTGATCTCGCCGCCATCATCGCCATCCGCAGCTGAAGCGATGTAGACGGTCCCAGGCGCGGCGTCGTGGCGGGCAGTCTCCGCCGGACGTGCCGCCGGGAGCGGTCCCTCAAGACGCACCAGTCGTGACTTACCAAGCGCCTCGATCACAGAACGCTCAGCGTCGCTGCGCACCGAGATCCGGGGAAAGATCTCTTGGTCTTCGATCAGCTCGGTGCCCGGCTGCTCTAATCGTTGCAAGACCAGATTGAACTGCTCGTCATCGCCTTCAGGTATTCCGTCGTAATCGACGGCAGCGCGCAGGCATTCGCGGGTACCAGGGTTCAGACCGCGCAGCCGCAGCGGCCCGGCGGGCCCGGGCAGCGTCACGGACACGGAACGCGCACCATTGGCCACACGCACGATCAGCGCACTGCGCCCGCCGCGTTCAAAAAACTGCGCCACCGCATAGCTGAGCATCGAGGGTTGCCAGAGTCCACCGAAGTGACGCTGAAAGTCGGCGAAGCTATCGACCTTGACGGGACGATCCAGCGGCCCGCGCAACGTGCGCCCCACGAATGCAGTGACGGCGGTTGCAGCGGGGTTGATCGCCGGCACCGAAGCTGCCTGCATCGCGCCGAACCACGGGCGGATTGTTGCTGCTTCAGCCACGGTCACCCGCGGGCATGCCCGGGATGATCGACGTGCTCTTGGCAGGCATCGGCGGCGTGGGAATCAGTGGCCGTTCAGCCTCGCGCAGCACCTGTTGGTAACTCGCTTCGTCACGCTCGACATCACCGCTCCCATCCCAGTTGGAACCGCCCGGAAGCTGGTTCTGCACCAGCGGCGCTGCGGCAATCACCCCTTCGATCGTGGTGAGTGCGCCTTTGGCCGCTGCGTCGACTCGTACCGGCAACCCTCGCGGCTGACGCGTCAGTGCTGCAACCGCGTCCCAGTTCACAGCAATGGATTGAGCCTTGAGCAATTGCTGCAATGCCGGCGCCATGGAGCGTGACAACGTGGCGCGATCTGCCTTGGCCCAGTGCCGCGGATCGTCCTCCAGCACCGTGTAAGCCTGCAACAGCAGCTGACCGTCATGCCAAGCGAACAGGAAGGGTTGATTGACCACTCGCACGGGAGTGCCAACCGGGACATTGTTGAACAAGTACTCGATATCTTCCGGGTACAGGCGGATGCAGCCGTGACTGCTGCGCAGCCCTACCCCGTAGGGTTTGTTGGTTCCATGGATCAGATAACTCGGCCAGCCGAGCGTGAACTTGTACTTGCCGAGCGGATTGTCGGGCCCCGGCGGCACGACCGCTGGGATCGGATCGCCGTTGTCGGCGTGCTCCTTGCGCACTGCAGCCGACGGTCGCCAGACGGGATTTTTTGCCCGGCTAATGATCTTGGTGACCCCTTCCGGGGTTTTCCAGCCCACCTTGCCGATGCCGATCGGGTGGGTGTAAACGATCTGCGGCTCACCCTTGGCGGGCCGCGGAAAATAGAACAGGCGCAACGCCGGCAGATTGACCACCACCCCTTCGTGCGGTCCGCTTGGCAGAACGAAGCGTGTGGGCACGACGATACGACGCCCCGCGCCCGGCAGCCACGGATCGACCCCGGGGTTGGCGCGCACGATCTCCTCGTACCCGACGTCGAAGCGACGAGCGATGTCCGGCAGCGTGTCTTCGTGACTGGCAATGACGATCTGTACTGCGCCCACGACACTGGCATTGGGATCGGTGAGCACGAAACGGTGCATGGCATGCGGCGTGGGCAGTTCCGGAACCGGCGGCGCTACCGGCACCTCGACCAATGGCGGCGGCGGGCTTGAAAGTGCTGGCCTAGGCGCCTCGTGCAACAGGGAGCAGCCAGCGAGCAGAATGCTCACAACGGCCGGCAAAACGAAGCCACAGCGGTCTTCCCTGCGCATGGCGGGGCATTCTAGAGCAGGATGTCAGAGCAGAATAGGTTGATTGGGAAGCTCATTGGGGCGCGCGCCGGCGGGCGGAAAATGCCGCGCCAGACACGCCGCAACACCGCGCACGGCCAGGATCGCACCGCCCTCGAAATCACTTTTGCGGAAGGTCTGATGGACCTGTTCGCACAGCGCCTGCCACTCACTCTGCGGAATCAGCCGGGCGATGCCACGATCAGCGACGATCTCCACAGCGCGGTCGGCCAGCAGCACATAGACCAGCACACCGTTATTGGCTTCGGTATCCCAAACACCGAGTGAGGCGAATGTATGCAGAGCATGTTGCCGGGCACTGTCACCGCGCCACAGTGCTGAAAAACCCAGCGCGGCCTCCACCACAAAGCAGATCTCGCCCTGATGCTGTCTCTCGGCCGCTGCGATCTCGCGTTCGATGGCTGCGCGAACTGGGATCGGGAACGTCGCCTTGGCCCCGCGCAACCCCTGCCACCAGTGAGTGAAGTAGCGTTGCAAACTCATTACCAGCGTCCTGAGGCGCCGCCGCCACCAAAGCCACCGCCACCGCCACCAAAGCCACCGCCGCCGAAACGGCCTCCGCCGAAGCTGCCGCCACCAAAGCCACCGGGCCAACCGCCCGATCCGCGACCCGAATGCCAGCCACCTGAGCTACCAGCGATCAGTGCCACTAGGAAGCCCGCCGCAGCGCCCACTACAGCCAGCCCAAGCAATGAACTGACCACCCACAGCAAACCACCGGCGGCCAGCCCGCTGAACGTGGCGCCCAGCACGCGACCGAAAACGGCACGGAGAACCGAAGACAGCACGAGGTATCCGATGATCAGAAAGGGCAGCAAATTAAGCCAATTGCCGGTGCCCTTCCAAGCCCTGTCGGGTGGTGGCAACGGCTCGCCGTCGACAACGCGCATCATTCGGTCCAGACCGGCGGCGACTGCCGAGGCGTAGCTGCCCTGCCGCAACAGCGGCACCATGACCTCATCGATGATCCGTTTGCTGGTGGCATCGGTCAGTGCGCCTTCGAGTCCGTAGCCGACTTCGATGCGCAGCGCGCGATCCTCCTTGGCAATAAGCAGCAAAGCGCCGTCATCAGGCTTCGCACGCCCCAGTTTCCATTCCGTCGCGACACGCACGCCGAACTGCTCGATGGTCTCTGGAGCGGTTGTCGGCACGATGAGAACCGCGAGCTGCGCGCCCTTGCGGGCCTCGAAGGCTGCGAGCCGCGCGTCGATCTCTGCCTGCTCACCGGCCGTGAGCGTGCCAGTCAGATCGGTGACGCGGCTTTCAAGTTTGGGAACCGGCAGAAGGCCCTGCGCGCGCAGCGGCGCACTGGCACCCAGCGCGCCGAGGGTCAGCGCCAGAGACAATAACCAAGCGCTGAAGGGTCGCATGCTGACTACGGTTGCAGTCCCGACGTACCGGCTACCGGGCCGGCGGCGTGGCGGGCGTGGCGCCGAAATCGACCACCGGCGGCTTGGCCAGTGCAGCCTCATTTTCCACGGCAAAATTAGGCTTGGTGGCGTACTTGAACACCATCGCCGTCAGGTTGACGGGAAACTTGCGGATCGTGGTGTTGTATTCCTGCACGCTGGCGATGTAGCGGTTACGCGCCACAGTGATCCGATTCTCCGTACCTTCCAGCTGCGCCTGCAGGTCGCGGAAGTTCTGGTCGGATTTGAGGTTGGGATAATTCTCGCTCACTGCGAGCAGGCTCTTGAGCGCGCTGCTGAGCTCGCCCTGAGCGGACTGGAACTTCTTGAACGCCGCTTCGTCGTTGATCAGCGCGGGCGTTGCCTGAATGGTGCCCACCTTGGCGCGCGCCTCGGTGACGCCGAGCAGCACGGCCTTTTCCTGATCGGCATAACCCTTGACGACATTGACCAGATTCGGGACCAGATCGGCGCGACGCTGATACTGGTTCAGGACCTCGGACCAGCCGGCCTTAACGGCCTCGTCCTGCGTCTGAATGGTGTTGTAGCCGCAGCCACCGAGCAAGAGCGCGGCGAAGGTCAGTGACATGAGTTTCAGGACACGCATGGAGTTCACCTCAGCTTTGATCTGCAGATTACCAGATGTGGATACGCTCGTTGGGCGGGCGGTAGAGACGGTCTCCGGGCTTGACGGACCAGGCCTCGTAGAAGGCATCAATATGTGACACCGGCCCGTTGACCCGGAACATGTCCGGACTATGCGGATCGACGCTCAGGCGCTGACGCAGGTTGTCGTCGCGGAAATTGCGGCGCCAGATCTGGGCCCAGCCGGCGAAGAAGCGCTGCCCGGGCGTCAGTCCGTCGATGACCGGCGCCTTCCGGCCCGCCAGTGACAACTGGTACGCCTTCCAAGCGATGGAGAGCCCCGACAGATCGGCAATGTTCTCACCCAGCGTCAGTTCGCCGTTGACGTGCTGATTGTCGAGCACCGAAAACGCCGAGAACTGCGCGACCAGAGCGGCCGTACGCTCCTTGAACAGTCGCGCATCAGCCTCAGTCCACCAGTCGCGCAGGTTGCCCTGCCCGTCGAACTGCCGGCCCGAGTCGTCAAAGGCATGACTGATCTCATGGCCAATCACAGCACCGATTGCGCCGTAATTCACCGCGTCGTCGGCACGCTCGTCAAAGAACGGGGACTGGAGAATCGCGGCTGGGAACACGATCTCATTCATCGAAGGGTTGTAGTACGCGTTGACCGTCTGCGGCGTCATATGCCACTCGGTACGATCCACGGGCTGCCCCAGTTGAGCCAGTTGCCGGCGATGCTCGAACTCACTGGCACGCATCACGTTGCCGACGAGGTCAGCAGACTCAATACGCAGTGCCGCATAGTCGCGCCACCGGTCCGGATAGCCAATCTTGGTGTTAATCGCTGCCAGCTTTTTCTTCGCCTCGGCGCGGGTCACCGGAGTCATCCACGCAAGATCGTCAATGGAATTTCCAAAGGCGCGCAAGAGATTCTGCACCAGCTGCTGCATACGCTGTTTTGCAGCCGGACTGAAGGATGTCGCGACATACATCTCGCCACTGATTTCGCCAACCGCTTCGTTGACCAGCGCTACGGCGCGCTTCCAGCGCTCGCGCTGCTGCTGGGTGCCCGAGAGCGCACGCTCATGAAAAGCAAAATGCAGCTGGCCGAAGGCTTCAGGTAGATAAGGGGCGAAATGATCCAACAACCGGTAACGGCAATAGGTGCGCCACTGGCCCACGCTGACTTCGTTTAGCAGCGCAGCGACTGCGACGACATAGCTGGGCTGTTCGATATTGACGGCCGCAACCTTGGCACCGATACCGGAGAAATAGCGATCCCAGTCGAGCGCGGGAGCCAATCGCACCAACTCTGCGTGATCAAGCTTGTGGTAAGTGGCAACGGGATCGCGGTTCTGGACCCGAGACCACTGTGCAGTGGCCAGACGCTGCTCGATATCTGCGATGGTGGCCGTACTGCTGGCGGCGTTGGCATCACCGGCCAACTGCATCAGCTGGGATACATAGCCGCGCAACTGTTCGCGGTAACCAGCGAATCGGGCGTCGTCGCGCAGATAGTAATCACGATCCGGCATCGACAAGCCGCCCTGCGTCACGCCCGGCAAGTAAGCGCTGGCATCGCGCGGATCCTGCTGCACATACCAGCGAAGCGGCACATTGATATCGATGCTCTGTGCGTGTCCGAACCAGGCGATGACATCGGCCGGAGTCTGCAAAGTGTCGATGCGCGCTAGTTCATCTTTCAGTGGCTGCAGACCACTCTCCTGAACCGCGCGCTCGTCCATGAAACTGGCATACAGCGCCGCCGCCTTGCGGGCCTGCGGCGTAGCCTGTGCCGGCTCATTCAGCACACGCTCGAGCAGTTCGTGAACACGCCGCTCCGCATCGGTCGTGAGCACCGTGAAGGAACCATAGGCCGACAGGTCGGCCGGGATCGGTGTCTGCTCCAGCCAGCGACCATCCACATGGCGGTAGAGATCATCCTGGGGACGCACGCGCGGATCAAAATTGGTCTTGTCGATGCCGCTGCGGAGCGGTTGGGCGGCAGACACGGCCGCGACCGTCAGGAGGGAAGCCATGATTGGAGCCAGGCGACGGCTCAGGGGTGTTTTAGTTCTCATGCCTCCATTCTTGGGTGACTCGCGCCGCTCTACAAGAGCCCGCGAGCAATCTGGCACTCCGGTCACCTGCGCTCTTGCGGACTGTCGCCTCTGAATTCAAGATCCGTCTGGCTCGCGCCCTTCGCCGCAGCAACCGGAAGACTGAAATATCGATGGGACGCTATCGCCCCCCTACACCCCCCGCCCCACGTTACATCACACCTACGGGCCATCAGCGGCTGCGCGCTGAACTCGACCAGCTATGGCGGGTCGAGCGCCCACAGGTCACGCAGGCAGTCAGTGCCGCGGCGGCCCAGGGAGACCGTTCGGAGAACGCCGAGTACACCTACGGCAAGAAGCGGCTGCGCGAAATCGACAGCCGGGTGCGCTTTCTGCGCAAGCGACTCGACGGCATGGTGGTGGTGGACCGCCCCCCTTCGGACCCTCGGCGTGTCTTCTTCGGCGCGTGGGTGACCTTGGAAGCCGCTGACGGCAGCGAAGTCACCTACCGCATCGTCGGGCCGGACGAATTCGACATGGCGCCGGAATACATCAGCATGGCCGCACCTCTGGCTCGGGCGCTGCTGGGCAAGTCACTGGACGATGAGGTGCGAGTCACCACCGCCGGTGGCGAACGCGGCTACACCATCATTGATATCCGCTACGCCGGAGCCGTCAGCTGACGCGCACGTTGCGGAACTGCCAAGGATCGGTGAGATCCAGATCCTCGGGGAACAGTCGTTCGCGGTCCGTCAGCGGCGTCCAGTCGGTATAGGCGCCAACCACCGGCCCCAAATACGGCATGCAGACTTCAAGGTTGCGGCGGAAGTCCATGTCATCTGGCTCCACCACACCCTCATTGGGATTTTCGATCGCCCAAATCATGCCGGCCAGTGCCGCGCTGGTGACCTGCAGGCTGGTGGCACTGTTGAACGGCGCGAGCTGCCGCGCCTCATTAATCGAGAGCTGCGAACCGAACCAATAGGCATTTTTCTTGTGGCCGCAGAGCAGCACGCCGAGTTCGTCGATGCCCTCGGTGATGTCGTCCATCATGATGCGCTTGCTGTCCTGGATCTGGTAGGCGCGTCCACAGAACTCGTGCACCGAAAGCACCGCCGCATCCGAGGGGTGATAAGCGTAGTGCACGGTTGGCCGGTAGACGGGCTGCTTCTTGTTGTCGAGCAGCGTGTAGTAGTCGGCGATGCCGATCGCCTCACTGTGTGTGATCAGAAAGCCGTGAAACGGTCCGGCCTTCGGCGTCCAGGTACGCACCCGCGTAGCCACACCGGGCTGACCCAGATAGATCGCCGCGCCGCAGCCTTTATCGTGGCGTTTGCCGTCGCGGGGGAAAGTGTGTTCGTGCGTGCCCCAGCCCAGTTCGGCGGGCTGGCCGCCCTCGGAGACGAACCCGTCCACCGACCAGGTATTAACGAACTCGTTCTGTCGCTTGTGGCTGGAACCGACCTGGGTGTCGCGCTCAGCGATGTGAATCGTGCGAACACCAAGCGCCTGGGCCAACTCGCCCCAGCCACGCCGGTCGGTTGGCACCTGAGTCTCGTGACCGGTGTCCGCGGCAATGTTCAGCAGGGCCTGCTTCACCAGATGGGAGACCAGGCCCGGATTCGCACCGTGCGTCAGCACCGCCGTGGGCTGGCGGATACCAGGGGTGCGCAAGGCCAGGGCCGTTTCGCGCAGGGCATAGTTCGTGCGCTGTGCGGGCGACAACGCGGCATCGGTGTAACCACCGGCCCAGGGCTCGATGCAGGTGTCGAGGTACAGCGCCCCAACTTCACGGCACAGCCGGATCAGGGCAACACTGGACACGTCCACAGACAGGTTCAGCAGAAAATCGCCGCGACCCAGCAGCGGCGTCAGCACGCGCTTGAAGTTGTCATGTGTCAGCGGCTCGAGGACGAACTTGACGCCCTGTTCCACGGCTGCAGCGCGGCCGGCGTCATTGGCCGTGACGATGGTGATTCGATCAGCGGTGAGCGAGAGATGGCGGAGAATGAGCGGCAGGACGCCTTGGCCGATGCTGCCAAAACCGACGATGACCAAGCGCCCATCGAAGCGGACGCGCGCGGAGTTGTTTGTCATGCGAAAAAGAGTAACAACCCTGTGCCCGGCGCGCCACCGCTACAGCAGTCAGTGGCCCTCGGGCGACGCAGCGGTTCAGGCCTGCAAAGGCTCCCAGTGCGGCGGCCATGTGCGCGCATGACCCGGCAGCGCAGCGACACGCTGCAGCCAGCGGCCGAGTGAGGGATAGTTCACTTCCAGCGGCAGGAAACGGGCCGCCAGCTCGCGCGCGGCTGGCCGCTGCAGCGTCCGCAGCAGCAGACGGATATCCGGGTAGATGATCATGTCAGCCGCTGAAAAGCGCTCACCGACCACCCACTCCGACTGCGACAGCCGCCGCTCAATGGTGCGGGCTTCATTGGCGATGCGGTGCATTGCCGCGGTGACATGCTCGTCGATGCGCGGCGTACGCTGCTCAGGCACTGCCTCCAGCACCTGACGCAGACTCGGTTCGATGTAGGCCTGATATTCCTGGATCACCCGCATGATGACCGCGGCTTCCTGCGCTCCGGTGCCGAAGATCGGCGGCTGCGGAAATTTCAGATCGAGGTAGTACAGGATGGCGACGGACTCGAACACGACGTAGTCATCATCACGCAATACCGGCACCTGGCCGCGCGGATTGAGCGCCAGCATCTGCGGCGCCTTGTGTTCCTGCTGGTCGAGCTTCAGCAGATGGCCGTTCCAGGGAATTCCCTTGTGCTCGAGCGCCAGCATGACGCGCCAGCAGTAAGGGGATCCGCTGCCCCAGTAGAGGTCGATGGCCATGTCACTCCGCCTGTGCCGAAGGCTGATTGTAACGGGCTTTCGAGCCCCTGTACGCAAACCGCCGCTCAGGCAAGATAGGCGCTGCCGTTGATCGAACTGCCCCCCTCGCTCGCTTGGACAGGGAGGACGCCAGACGCCTCGGCCACAACGGAGTCCGAAATGAGCCTGCTGAAAACCCAAAACATCTACCACGGCCGCGTCGTGAAACTGAACGTGGAAACCGTGCGATTGCCCAACGGGCACATGGCGGCGCTGGAAATCATTCACCATCCAGGTGGCGCTGCAACCGTGGCGCTGGATGAGAGTGGTCGCGTCTGCCTGCTGCGGCAGTACCGTCATGCTGCGGGCGGCTGGATCTGGGAGCTGCCCGCGGGAAAACTTGAACCCAGCGAGCCGCCACTGGAAACGGCGCGTCGTGAATTAATCGAAGAGGCGGGCATGGAAGCGAGCGAGTGGCTGGCGCTCGGGCCGTATATCAGCTCGCCCGGGGTGTTTACGGAGAGCGTACACCTGTTCCTCGCACGAGGATTACGTAGCGTCGACACCCACCACGAGGACGCTGAATTGATCGAGATTCATTGGGTCGACTTCGCCACGGCCTGCCAGCAGGCCGCCCGCGGAGAAATCAACGACGGCAAGACCGCGCTCGGACTGCTGCGAGTTCAGGCGCTGCAGGCCAGCGGCGCTCTCTAATAAAGGGACCCGAATCACACCGAGCGCTACCGGCCACTGATGGCGCAGGTCAGTCGCGCCAGGCGGCTTGGTACGTCATGCCGGCTCGCAGGAGTCGTCGGATCAGCTCGGCGTAATCAATACCCGCCGCCGCTGCCGAGGTCGCAAAATCCTCGATGCGCGCAATGTTCGGATTGGGGTTGGCCTCCAGCACAAACAGCTGACCATCCTCACGCAAACGGAAGTCGATGCGAGCCAGGCCGCTGAGCCGCAGCGCGCGCCAAGCCGCCAAGGCCACCGAATGGATACGGCGTACCTGCAATGCATTCAGACCCGGTGCCGGCCTCGGCCCGATGCCCAGACTGCGCTGGTAGGCTCGATCCCACTTGATCCGTCGCGTAGCGATGCGCGACATCCGCTTCGGCAGGCGACCGAACTGCAGCTCCCACACCGGCAATGCCAGCGGCCGCTCGTTGCCCAGCACGCCCACGTACAGTTCGCGGCCGTCGATGTATTCCTCGATCAATGCGTCGCAACCGTACTTCTCGTGCATCAACCGCACCCGCGAGCGCAGTTGCGTCAGGTCGTGCACCACGGACGCCTGAGCAATTCCCAGCGATGCGTCGTCGGTCGCGGATTTCACAATCAGCGGAAAATGCAGATCTGCCGGCAGCGATGGACGTCGGCCGCGCGGTGTAACCACCCACTGCGGCGTTGCGATTCCGGCACTGCGTAACAACTGCTTGCTGAGCACCTTGTCACGCGAGAGCATCAGACCGCGCGGATTACAGCCGGTGTAGGGCTGACTCATCAGCTCGAGGTGCGCGACGAGATTAGCCTCGTAGGCAACCACGCCATTGAATTCCTCGAGCAGGTTGAACACCACATGCGGCTTCCAGTTGCGCAGTTCGCGGTCCAGCGGCTCGAGCGAATCGAGCACCGCACAGACGCGCACCTCATGACCCGCCGTACGCAGCGCACCGAGCACGTCATACTCGACACGCCACTCATCGATCTGGCGCTCGGAGCACCCTTCAAGACTGTCTGGCGGTACCAGCTGCGGATGCAGCATCACCAGCACGCGCAGGCGCTTCATTCGCGCCCCTCACCCTGACTGAGTGACACCAGCGCATCGGCCAGGAGTTCGTCGGCCAGCGCCTCGATGTCCGCTCTATGCAGCAAGGCGCTGCGCCAGTGCGCAGGAATGTCATGCAGACCGTAGTGTGCCCCGGCCAGTTGTCCGTACACGGTGCCCACCACATCGGAGTGGCCACCGAGATTGATGGCGGCCAGGGCACCATCGCGAAAATTCGTCGTAGTCGCCAAGGCCCAGCGCACAGCTTGCAACACATCCAGCGCCTCGGCACCGACCGGGTCACGGCCACCATAGAGCGGCTCGTCAAACACTGCAGCAGTCAACTGACTCACATCACGCCGCAGCGGCGGTGACGCGACGTCCGTGAGATCCGGGCACAGCAACCGCTCACGCGCTGCGCCACGGAGCGCCGCGTGCAACATGACTGCCAGCAGCCTGCAGCTGTCGATCACAGACGGCGAATCACCGCTCACCCGCGCCACTTCAGCGGCCAGCGCGACCGCGCGGGCTGGGTCTGCGAGCTGGTGCAACACCGCCGGTGCCACTCGGCACAAGGCTTCGGGCTCCTGCTGCGTCTCATGCGAAGTCGGCCGCACACCGGCGGGTGATCCGGACAGCGCGCGCGCCATCGCGCCGGTGATCCCGACACACTGGCCAGTCGCGCTTCGGTGGCCTTCCGACTGCCAACGAAGCAGTCGCGCCATGAAGTCTTCGGCGTCGAAGTCATGCTTCTCGACCAAACTTTCGGCTAGGCACAACGCAACAGCCGTATCGTCACTCCAGCCACCGCGCGGCAGATCGTACGGACCACCGCCAAGCATGTCGCCAATGGGAGTAAAACTTCCGCGACGACGGAACTGCGTGGCGGCGGCCAGCGCATCCCCCACCGCCATGCCGATCATCGCGCCTAGGTAACGCTCACGGAGCGATCCCACCAGACGCAAACCCGGATCAGGCGCTTGCGCGTCCAGCGGTGCCGCACCGGTGGCCGCCAGCAACAGAGGCAGTGGTCGCCGGAATTTCGGCCAGCCGATCACATACTCACTCTGTTCCGGATGCTCGTGCATCTCTGTCCGCGAGCGAGACAGTACGTTCTGCTGCCACAGCCGGTTGAGTTCATCGAGTGCCTCGCGACCGGCATAGCCCTGCTCGACCAGATAACAGCCCACCACTGTGTTCGTACGTCCGACACCGGCGCGACAGTGGAGGTAGATGCGCCGCCCGGCAGCGAGCTGCGCGGCGATGAGAGCCTGAATGTCCTGCATGTCCTCAGGACGCGCCGGCTGGCCGTTCTCAGCCAACGTCTTGCGGAAGTGCAGCACATCCTCGGGCAGTAAGACCCGGTAATCGGGACATTCATCAGGCGCCGTGAGATTGATGAAACAGTCGATGCCCGCCTTCAGCAGCCGCTCCAAAGGCTTGGCGCGGTCACCGGGCGCCTGCAGTTCGAGCGGATAGGCGCCGGCGAGGAATTCGCCGTCGATCACCCAGTGACTCTGCGGCAGCGGCGGACGACTCACGCGCTATGCACCAGCGGATCGGCCTTCAGGCCGCGAAAGTCGAACAGTCGCGGATCGGCCAAGTGGGCACTTTCCACGTTGCACAGCGACGAGAAAATACTCTCGGTGCGCCCAGGATGCGCCTTCTCCCACTCCGCCAGCATGCGCTTGATGGTGGCGCGCTGCAGGTTCTCCTGCGACCCGCACAGATCACAGGGAATAATCGGAAAATGCCGTGCCCGCGCATAGCGTGCGATATCGCGCTCGGCCACATAGGCCAGCGGCCGGATCACGATATGTCGTCCGTCCTCGGACTTCAGCTTCGGCGCCATCGCCTTGAGGCGCCCGCCGTGAAACAGGTTCAGGAAAAGCGTCTCGACGATGTCATCGCGGTGATGACCGAGCGCTACCTTGGTGATGCCGTTCTCGGCCGCATAGCGATACAGCGCGCCGCGTCGCATGCGTGAGCAGAGAGAGCACATCGTGCGCCCCTCTGGGATCAGCCGCTTGACCACGCTGTAGGTGTCCTGCTCGATGATGTGAAAAGGCACCCCAATGGAACTCAGGTAGTCCGGCAGCACATGGGCCGGGAATCCAGGCTGTTTCTGATCGAGATTGACGGCCACCAGCTCGAAGCGCACCGGCGCACTGCGCTGGAGCGACAACAGCATATCCAGCAGCGTGTACGAGTCCTTACCACCCGAGAGACAAACCATCACCCGATCGCCGGCCTCGATCATTCGATAGTCATCGATGGCCTTGCCCACTTCTCCACGCAACCGTGCCGCGAGACGCCGCTGCGTAGCGGACATGTGGTCCAGCACTTCACTCATGACGAAACCGCTCCGTATTTCCTTTCCAGATGGCGCAGCAGCGCCGTTGCACCCAACGGTTGGCCGGTCGCCGTACGCACCAGATCCTTGACCGGCAGACGTGCTCCTTGGGAGTGCACACGATCGCGCAGCCAACTCATCACACCGGCGAACTCGCCGCGCGCGATCTGCGCGTCGACGTCAGGCACCTGCGTGCACAGGCTTTCCCACAGCTGCGCGGCAATCACGCCGCCCAGCGCATAGCTGGGAAAATAGCCAAACAACCCCAACGCCCAGTGTACGTCCTGCAGGCATCCTTCCGTGAGATTCGCTGGGCGCAGCCCGAAATGCTGCCGCATTCCGCTGTCCCACGCCTCCTGCAGGTCGCGCACCGCAAGCTGCCCGTCGATCAGCTTTTTCTCCAGCTCGTAGCGATGCAGGACGTGCAGTGGATAGCTGAGCTCGTCGGCATCCACGCGTATCAGGCCACGTCGCACGCGCGTCAGGCGCTGCAGCACGGCGTCCACCTCCCACTCGGGCCCCTGCACACCGAAGTGTTTCACTAGCAGCGGCTGCAACCAACTCACGAAGGGTCGACTGCGGCCGACGATCATCTCCAGCAACAGCGACTGACTCTCTTCCAGCGCCATGCCGCGGTCGCGACCAACCGGCTGGTCGCGCCACGCCTGCGGCATGCCGAGATCGTACATGGCATGGCCGGTCTCATGCAGAGCGCCCAACAACGCATTGAAAGGATCTGCCGCATCAAAACGCGTCGTGACACGAATGTCGCCCGCAACCCCTTCAGTAAAGGGGTGCTCACTCTCATCCAGTCGCCCGCGATCGAATGGAAAGCCAATCGACTTCATGACCTCGACCACCAGTGCCCGCTGGCGGGAGGCCGGAAAGCGACCGCTCAGCGCTGGCAGCGGCGTGTCGCCCTGCGCCTGCAATGCTGCGCCAATCATCTTCGGCAGCCGGCGCCCTAGACTTCGGAACAGCGCATCCATGTCTGCGGTGCCAAAGCCCGCGCCGTATTCATCCATCAATGCATCGTAGGGGGACAGGCTCAGCGCCTGACCGAGCAACGCCGCCTTGTCGCGCACCAACTGCAGCAATCCCTGCAGGTGCGGAGCAAAGATCGAGAAATCGTTGTCACGCCGCGCCGCTAGCCACTGGCTCTCCGCCAGTGCAGCCGCTTTGGTCAGGCGCGAGATCAATGAAACCGGCACGGCGATCGCATGATCGCGCTGCCTCTGCATCTCGCGCAGGTTGGCCTGCTGCCAGTCCTCCAGCGACTCGCTACCGGCGCGCGCGCGTTCCAGCAATCGGGTGATCTTGGGTGCCGTTAGCAGTGCATGCAGCTCTGACTCCAGTGCAGCGAGCTGTTCAGCGCGCACCTCGGCACTGCCGCGCGGCATCATCACCGCGGCATCCCAGCGCAACAACGCCAGCGCGCCGCGGAACGCGTGCATGCGCCGCCATTCCTGTTCGAGCTGTTGGTATGGGCCGTTATTCATGAGTGGTCGTCAGTATCCCGCTGCGATTTTAAAATGTGGCGCTCCCAGTCCAACATTGCACGCTTGCGCTCTGCGCCCCAGCGATAGCCACCGAGCGTGCCATCGGCACGAATGACGCGGTGACAGGGAATCAGCCAGGCGATGGGATTCGCGGCCACCGCCCCGCCCACGGCACGAGCTGCGGCCGGCGCCTTCACCTGCGCTGCCAGTTGCGCGTAACTGACCTGCTCACCGCGCTTCAACGTCAGCAGCGCCCGCCATACCCCAAGTTGGAAAGGCGTGGCACGAACCCACAGCCGTCGTGGCTCATTCGGGCCGGGCGCGCCATTCCAAAGCTGGGCCACCAATGACTCGCTGGCCGCGGGTTGCCAGTGCAGATGAGCCGCTGGCCACTGGGCGGCCACTATCGCCAGCGCTGCCGTCCGGCTGGAGGCTTCCACGAAGCTCAGATGACACAACCCGCGCGCGGCCTCGGCCGACAGTAACCAGCCGAAGGGCGAACGCGCCAGGCCGCAAACGAGATCAAGCCCCTCGCCGCGGCGGGCGGACTCGGCTGGGCTCATGGCCTCGAGGAGGGTCATCCGTTGTACCTCGCCGTGAGGGCGTGTCAGCGAGGGAAGTGTTCTCCGCACCAGTGCAGGCGGAGGCACCAATGCGGCCAGTCGGATGCGACCCAGCCGGCAGCCAGCGAGAACGCCAGCACCGCCACCATGCACACATAGGCTGCAAATCGCCGCATAGGCAGATGATAGCCAGTCTGCCGCAGATTGTGCGCATCCCCAGCACACAACGCGCGGTAAACTCTATCCAATGTCGCTGAAGATCTGTTTCGTCACTGCGGAGTTGGCCCCACTCGCCAAGGCGGGTGGCCTCGCCGACGTCTCCGGTGCGCTGCTCAAGTCCCTGCTGGCGCGTGGCCACGACGTGCGTCTGTTCATGCCCGCCTATGGCTCCATCGACCTCACCAAGCTGGATGCACAGCCAGTCGGAGCCCTGCAGAACCTTCCGGTCACCATCGGCGGACAGGACGTGAGCTTCTCGGTGCTGAGCGTCCAGGTGCCAAACAGCACAGCGCGCGCCTACTTGGTGGACTGCCCGCAATACTTCCACCGCGCCGGCATCTATGGCAATGCCGCGGACGAACATCGTCGCTTCCTGCTGCTGACGCATGCAGCTTTTATCAGCTGCCAGCACCTATCCTTCGCGCCCGACATCCTGCACTGCAACGACTGGCATACCGCCGCCGGTCCACTATGGCTGCGCACCCTGTACCAGTGGGACGGTCTGTTCGAACATACGCGCAGTGTTCTGACCATCCACAACATTGGCTATCAGGGTGTGTTCGCACCCACCATCGCTGACGATCTGCTCCCGCCGCATATGCATCCAGCGCTGCACCAGGATGACCTGCGCGCCGGTCAGATCAACCTGCTGCGGCTGGGTCTGGTGTATGCCGATATGATTACGACGGTAAGCCCAACGTATGCGCGGGAGATCATGACGCCGCAGTACGGTCACGGCATGGAGAGCACACTCAGCAGCCGTCTGAATGTCGTCGGCATCCTCAATGGCGTCGACTACGATGAATGGGATCCACGCCACGATCGGTATCTGCCGCTGCACTATGGCGCGAACAAGCTGGGCACGAAGGCAAAGCTGAAGGAGCTGTTACTCGAGCGAGTGGGCCTCGAACCCGCGGCCGCAGCGCGCCGCCCACTGATCGGTATGGTGACCCGACTGGCCGAGCAGAAAGGTATCGATCTGCTGTTCGATGCACTGCCCGCCACCCTGGCTGAGCGCGACTTCAATCTGGTGGTGCTTGGCGCCGGCGAGAGTCGCTATGAGCACTTCTTCCAAGAGCTGCAGCAGCAATACCCCGCGAGAGTCAAACATGCGCGCGGCTACAGCGAAGAGCTCTCGCACTGGATCGAGGCCGGGAGCGATATGTTCCTGATGCCCTCACGCTACGAGCCGTGCGGCCTCAACCAGCTCTATAGCCTCCGTTACGGCACGGTGCCCATCGTGCGACGCACCGGCGGGTTGGCGGACTCAGTGGAACACTTTGACTTCGTGACTGGCACCGGCACCGGCATTGTTTTCAACGACTACGATGCGGACGGCGTGCGCTGGGCACTGAATACGGCGATGGATCTCTATCAGCAGAAGAGCCACTGGCGGCGTCTGGTGCAGAATGGAATGGCGAAGGATTTTTCCTGGCAGCACCAGGTCGGCGAGTACGAGCGCGTGTATCAGCAGCTGGTAGACAGCGCGGGGCCGCGGGCCTGAATCTGGACGCTACCCCTGTGACCGTGGACCATAAGTTCTTTTAAGGAACACGCCCCATGCAGTTCGCACACCTCCAGCTGCAGACAGACGGTCCGGTCGCACGCCTAACGCTACACCGGCCTGAGAAGATCAACGCGTTCAATGCTGGCCTGCACGCTGATTTGCAGTCCGCCCTGCAACACCTTCAGTCGCAGCCGCCACGCGTGCTAATCATCGCTGGCAGCGGTCAGGGCTTCTGCGCCGGTCAAGATCTCGGCGAAGACGTGCTGCAGGCCAACGGCGACATACCGGATCTAGGCGAGAGTATCGAACGCACCTACAACCCTTTGCTGCGCGCCCTGAACCGCTGCGAATTTCCAATCATCGCGCAGGTGCATGGTGTCGCCGCTGGCGCTGGCTGCGGCCTCGCCCTCGCCTGTGATCTGGTCTACGCAGCGCGCTCAGCTTTCTTTGTTCAGTCCTTCGTGCGAATTGGCCTCGCGCCCGACACCGGCGTCAGCTGGCAGTTGCCGCGACGAATCGGCTTGGCGCGCTCACTGGGCATGGCTTTAATGGCTGAGCGCATTAGTGCGCAGGAAGCCGCAGAGTGGGGATTGATCTGGCGCTGCGTAGACGATGACGCCCTTGCAGCAACGGTGAATGAGGCGGCCGCCGCGCTGGTCGCACTGCCCGCCCGCGCACTGGCCATGACCAAACGACTGATCCGTGCCGGCAGCTTGCTGACACTCGACCAGCAACTCGATCTGGAGCGCGACCTGCAGCGCGAACTGGGTCGCACCGGCGACTTCCGCGAAGGCATCAGCGCTTTCCTGCAAAAGCGCGCGCCGCACTTTAACCGCGAAGACTGAACCTCAGCCGACTCGACCGCAGACCTGATTCAGTGCGCGCCAGTGCGCCGCCAGTCTGGGCGACAACGCCGATTCACTCATGCACCAAGTCCAGTTACCGCTGGCAGTGCCTGGCACGTTGAAGCGCGCTTCGCTCCCCAACGCCAGCAGATCCTGCACTGGCAGCATGGCCAGCGGCGCTACGGAATTGAGCAATGCACGGAGTAGCGCCTCCGGCATCCCCGCATCATCCGTCCGGAGATAAAGATCCACCTGCGCACGGGTGACATCATCCAGAGCGCGGTACCAGCCCAGCGTGGTGTCGTTGTCGTGTGTGCCGGAATACGCGACGGTATCGCGTTCATATTGATGGGGCAGATGCGGATTGTTGCCCTGCCCGTCGAAACCGAATTGCATGACGCGCATGCCCGGCAGGCTAAAGTCTTGTCGCAGCGCCGTGACCTGATCGGTGATGATTCCCAGATCCTCGGCAACCAGCGGCAGATCCGAAAAATCCGCCTGCAGCGCCTGCAGTAGCGCAGCAGCCGGCCCCGGCTCCCAGCGTCCATCACGCGCGGTGATCGCACCCGCCGGCACCGCCCAGTAATCGCACAGACCACGGAAGTGATCGATACGCACGAGATCGAAGTGCTCCAGCATGATGGCCATGCGTCGACGCCAGAAGGCATAGCCATCACGCTGCGCCTGCGCCCAGTCGTAGAGCGGATTGCCCCAGAGCTGACCATCGACAGCGAAATAATCGGGCGGAACACCCGCCACAGCGCGCGGCAGTCCTCGTTCATCGAGCTGGAATTGAGTGCGCTGCGACCAGACCATCGCGGAATCCGGCGCCGCGTAGATGGGCAGGTCGCCGAACAGGCGAACGCCACGCTCATGCGCATAGGCACGCAATGCCTGCCATTGTAGTGACGCCACCCACTGCTCGTAGCAGATGCGCGCAATGGCCGGCGCAAAGCGCTCACGCGCCAACGCCAACTCCGTGGCATCACGATCGCGCAGTCGCTCAGGCCAATGCCACCAGGGACGACCCGCAGCTGCAGTAGCCAGCGCCTCAAACAAGGCGTAGTCGTCGAGCCAGTCGGACTGCTGGCGACAGAACGCGGCAAATTCTTCCGGGCGCTGTTCAACGGGTGGCGCTTCAGACCAATCGATCAGTTGCGGATTGATAGCACCATCCGCGCGCGACCAGTAAGGCGAGCGGTCCGCACCCACCGGCCCCAGTGGCAGCACCTGCCAGACGCTGAATCCCCCATCAGCCAGCCAGTCGACGAACTGACGAGCCGCGGCCCCGAGACCACCGGGAAGCGCCGTGGGATGCAGCAACACACCGGCGCGCCGGCGATCAAAGACCGGAAGCCGCGACGGCCTCACGATTGCGCGCGGCGCATGACTCCACCGCCTTCAGGTGTGCCGCGACCGATCGAGATGCGCTGTGCCAATGCTGCTGGCGGCGACACACCGATCAACTGGTAGAGACTGGTCAGCTGATGACGATACAGCTCGTCGAAATCGCGCACGGATTCGGCTGGGTTGTAATCGCCAAACCACCAAAACCAGTCGGAACTTTCGCAGTGGGCCAGCTGCAGCAGGATGCGCTCGCGCTCCGCAGCACCAAAGCGTCCCGCAGCGAGCGCCTCATCGACCGCGTGCTTGGCGTCCACCAGCAGATCCCAGCCGCGATTCTTGCCCGCGTCGCCCATCCAGGTTGCGAGCGTGCCGTGCACCCAGCTGCCGGCCCGCACATGGCCTAGCGGCATCGACGGCCCATCGCCGCCAGCCAGCGCATCAGACATCAGACACAGCCGCAGCTGCGGATGCTGCGCCAGCGCCGCATACAGGCCGCGCAGGAAGTAGTAACCATTGAAGGGATAGTGTTCCCACGCGTTCTCGCCATCGAGCGCAATCAGTAGCACCTGCTGCCCGTTGTCACCTGCTCGCACCTGCTGCTCCACCGCTTCCAGCTGCGCCATGAAATCCATCACTGCATGATCGCCGTGCCATTGCGAATAGCTGAAGCCGATCAGATCCGACAGATCATCGTGACGAAAGACACAGCGCAGCGACGCGCTGTCCGTCGAGCCACCGGCATGCGCGTACACCTCGCTTTCGGGGACAGCAACATCCAGTCGCCCCTGCGCATGCAGCGTGCCGCGCAGGACCATGCCTCCGCTGGCCATCCAGCGAAATCCGCCACGCGCGATGGCATCGAGCGATGCGTCGCTGATGGCGCCCTCCGATGGCCAACAGCCCTGCGGTTCGCCACCAAAACATTCACGCAGCGTGCGTACGGCATGTTGCAAGTGCCACTGCACGCGCTCAGCACCACCCGGATAGCAACGCGCCTGCGGCAACGGCGCATCGGGCTGAGCCTCGCGCGCTGCGGCGAAGTCGAGCAGCAGAGGCAGGATCGGATGTGCGTAGGGCGACACCGCGATCTCCACCTGACCGCGCTCGCGCAGCGCTCGGTAGCGCGGTAGCAATTCCGCCAGCAGCGTGCCTATGACTTCTAATAGCAAGCGCCGTTCATCGGCCGTGAAGTGCCCTACACGTTGCAGCAGCGCTGCGATGCGCGCATCGCGCCGCTTGACAGTTTCACCCATCCACGTGAGGTAGTACCAGGTGCCGAGGTCGCGGAAGAACGCGTCGGCCGCATGCGCCACGGTGCCATCCGCCAGCATCTGACGCGCCCACTGCACCAGCGTGGCATAGGCCGGATACGGCTTGATCAGGTTGCCTTCATGCGCGCGCAGCAAGGCCATCATCAATGCGATGCGGGCGGCGGGCTCCTGTGGCAGCGGTGCATCAGCCAGCACCGCCAGCACAGGGTCAGGCAGCGGCGCACCGCTGTGCAAATGGCCATGTACTGCAGCAGCCAGGTCCTGCAACTGCTCGATAAGCACCGGCGTGAAATTGACGACCGCGCACGCAGCTGGATTGTCTTCCAGATGCGCCGCCATATCGGTGTAGTCCTTGATCGCATGCAACAGCGTCCAAGGCAGACGGTACTCGCCGCTTAGTGCATCACGATAATCGGGCTGGTGCATGTGCCACAGCAGCACCACTGGCAGACGTTTGTCGCTGCGCATCCCGTGGTATTAGCGAGCGACGCTCGCCAGCCGCTGAAGCATCGCCGGCGTCACCAGCACCACACCCTGCGGCGTGACATGGAAACGCTGCTCGTCGAGCTGACGGTCAAAGCCAATCTGCGTCCCCTCGGGAACCTCGCAACCCTCGTCGAGGATGGCGTTGCGTATCGTGCAGTTCGCGCGAACCTTGACCTGAGGCATCAGGAGCGAACGCGAGATGGTGGAGCGCTCTTCGACACGCACATTGGAGAAAAGCAGCGACTGATCAATGTGCGCACCGGAGATGATGCAGCCGCCCGACACCATGGAATTAACGGCCGAACCGGAGCGTCCTGGCTCGTCCAACACGAACTTCGCCGGCGGCTGCTGAGACTGATAAGTCCAGATTGGCCATTCCTCGTCGTACAGGTTCAGTTCCGGCGCGACGTGAATAAGCTCCAGATTCGCTTCGTAGAATGCATCAACGGTACCGACGTCGCGCCAGTAGTTCTGCGCGCGCGTCTTGACGTCAGTGAAGGGGTAAGCAAAGACCTGCAACGCCTCAATGGCCGGCGGCAGAATGTTGCGGCCGAAATCGTGTGCCGACTGCTCGTTCTGCGCATCTTCCACCAGCAGCTTCTCCAGCAGCTGGGCGTTGAAGACGTAGATACCCATCGAAGCGAGCGCCGTGTCCGGTCGTCCCGGAATGGGCTGCGGGTTCGCAGGCTTCTCGTCGAACTGCGTGACGCGATTCCATTCGGTGACGGACAACACACCAAACTCGGTGGCCTTCGGCACCGGCACTTCGACCACGCCGACGGTGATGTCCGCCCCCTTCTCCACGTGATAGGCGATCATCGGACCGTAATCCATCTTGTAGATGTGATCGCCGGCGAGCACCAGCACATACTTAGGGCGATGCGCGCGTATCAGCTCGAGATTCTGATAGACGCAGTCTGCGGTACCGCGATACCAGTGCGGCCCAGTCTGCTGCTGCGCCGGCACCACCTCAATGAACTCGCCGAATTCACCGCGCAGATAACTCCAGCCGCGGTGCACATGCTGGATCAACGACTGACCTTTGTACTGGGTCATGACGAAGATCTGGCGGATGCCAGAATTCACGCAATTGGAGAGCACGAAGTCGATGATGCGAAACTTGCCGCCGAACGGCGTCGCCGGCTTGCAGCGCGCCAGCGTCAGGTCGCGCAGTCTTTCGCCGCGGCCGCCCGCCATCACGATGGCCATGGCGCCACCGGTCAGCCGGCTGACATAGCGACCCGAAGAAGAGCGTGACGGCAACCTGGGCATCTGAAGTTTCAGGCTCCTGTGCAGACGACTTGAGTATAGTACTTCGAATGCTGCCGAACGATGAATCGTTGCAGAGAGAATTGCAGCGTATCGCTGCTGCTCACCATCACATGCCCCATGATGTGCTGGGTGCGCACCGTTTTGGTGAGAGGTTGGTGTACGTAGTTCACCTACCCGACACACGCAGCGCGCGCCTGCTACCGGACCATCCATTGCAGCGACTCGCTGACAGCGACTTCTTCACGGGCAGCTGGCCGTGGCGCAGCGCACAGGCAGCACTGCCAGCCCACTGCACCATCGAGCGCGTGGACGGCGCCGGAAACACCCACCGCTTCACCGACCCTTACAGCTTTGCGCCCACGGTGGACGAAGCCTCGCTGCTCCGTTTCGCCAGCGGGCATGACTGCGAGGCGTGGCGCATGCTTGGTGCACATGCCGCCTGCTATGACGGAATCGAGGGCATCCGCTTCGCAGTCTGGGCACCTAATGCCAGCCGGGTCAGCGTCGTCGGTCCGTTCTGCGATTGGGATGGCCGCCGACTGCCAATGCGCGTGTTGGGCGAGAGCGGAGTGTGGGAACTGTTTGTGCCCGGACTGGCTATCGGCACGCTGTACAAATTCGAAATCCGCAATCGCGACAGCGGTTCGATCCTGCTGAAGAGCGACCCTTATGCCCGCGCCGCCGAACTGCGGCCGGACACCGCTTCAGCGGTGACGGACAGCCGTCATGTCTGGCGCGACGCCGATTGGATGCGCGCACGACGCGAACACGACTGGCTGCATGCGCCGCTGAGCATTTATGAGGTGCATGCCGGCTCCTGGCAGCGCCACGCCGACGGCCGCATGCTGGACTACCGCGAACTGGCGGCGCAGCTCATCCCCTACGTTAAGCGCATGGGCTTCACTCACATCGAGCTGCTGCCCATCAGCGAACATCCGCTGGACGATTCGTGGGGCTACCAGACCACCGGCTACTTCGCGCCCACTCGCCGTCACGGCTCACCCGACGACCTGCGTTATTTCATTGATGAATGTCACGCACAGGGCATCGGCGTGCTGCTCGACTGGGTGCCGGGTCACTTCCCGCGCGACGAGCACGCCCTCGCCCGCTTCGACGGCACGGCACTGTACGAGTATGCCGATGCTCGCAAAGCCGAGCATCGCGACTGGGGTACGCTAATCTTCAATTACGAGCGCAACGAAGTGCGCTCCTTCCTTCTCTCGAGTGCCTGCTACTGGCTTGAGGAGTTCCACTTCGACGGATTACGCGTCGATGCCGTGGCATCCATGCTGTATCTGGATTTCGGTCGCGGCACTGACTACGTACCCAACCAGCACGGCGGCCGCGAGAATCTTGAAGCCATCGACTTCCTGCGCACGCTAAACACCGCCACGCACAGTCGCACACCCGGCACCATGATCATCGCCGAGGAATCCACGGCTTGGCCGCAAGTGACCCGCCCGGCAGACACCGGCGGACTCGGCTTCAGCATGAAGTGGAACATGGGCTGGATGCACGACACGCTCGACTACTTCAAGCTCGATCCTGTCCATCGCAGTCATCATCACAATCGACTGACCTTCGGCATGATGTATGCCTGGAGCGAGAACTACGTGCTGGCGCTCTCGCACGATGAGGTCGTACACCTGAAGCGCTCGCTCCTCGGTCGCATGCCCGGCGATCGCTGGCAGCAGATGGCGAACCTGCGCCTACTACATACTTATATGTGGACGCTGCCGGGCAAGAAGCTGCTGTTCATGGGCGGCGAGTTCGGCACACCCTGGGAGTGGGACTTCCGCCAGTCACTGCCATGGTGGCTCACCGAACATCAGGAACATCGCGGCGTACAAACTGCGCTGGCTGACTTGAATCGCCTATACGCCAGCGATAGCGCCCTGCATCGTCATGAATTCGAACCACAGGGCTTCCAGTGGATTGACTGTGATGACGCAAGCAACTCCGTGCTGAGCTACATCCGCCGTGATGGCCGCCAACAACGAGTAGTGGTGCTAAATTTCACGCCGGTGCCACGAACAGATTTTCGAATCGGTGTACCGCAATCAGGCGGCTACCGCGAAATCTTCAACTCGGATTCCGCCCATTACGGCGGTAGCAATCTTGGCAACGATGGCAACCTGCAGGCCGAAGCCACGCCCGCGCACGGTCAGCCGTATTCGCTGCGCCTCACTTTGCCACCGCTGGCAGGACTCATCCTCGCAGCCACAGAAACCGACGGCCCCTGAGCGGAGCGACGCATCAGTCCAGCCGTCGAGCCAGCCCCAGTTCCATTGGATGCGCCAGCAATGCGTGGTGCGGCCGCAGCCTCACCTCCACCTCGTACTGACCCGACGTGGGTGGCGAGGCATCGAGAGCGAAGACATACGAGCCGTCACTGTCCACCTCACCGGTGGGACGCAATGTCTCTGCCCAAGGCTCGCCAGGTGAAGCGCCAGGCACCGAGGCCAGCGGCGGCAATTCATCACTGACGCGCGGCAACTGCCGACGCGCCAGAAACTCCACGCGCACATCCTGCGGCTCCATGCCGTTGAGCGCAGCGGCGACGCGCATCTGCAACCGGCCAGAACGTGACAACTCACTGACCGGCAGCGACAGCCGCCGCAGTGATGTGCCGCCCCACGAGCGACGCACTCTCGATTTCCATTGCGCCAACTCCAGCGCTGCACGGCCACCATCCGCCGTCATGATCGAGGACGACGATGCTGCCGGTCGATACATGTTGCGCGCATAGTCCTGCACCACGCGGCGCATGTTGAACTGCGGGATCACGGTGGTCATCGCGCGCTTGCAGCGCTGAATCCACTCCGGCGAAAGTCCCTTCGCGTTGCGTCGGTAATAAAGTGGGACCACTTCCTGCTCAAGCACATCGAGGATCAACTCGCTGTCCAACGCATCGCGTCGCGCCGGATCCTGCACCTGCGCGCCCGGAATGCCCCAGCCGTTGGTGCCGTCCCAGGCCTCTGCCCACCAGCCATCGAGCACACTGAGATTCAGGCGCCCGTTGACCGCCGCCTTGATGCCCGATGTACCGCTGGCCTCCAGCGGCGCGATCGGATTGTTGAGCCACACATCCACGCCCGACACCAGCCAGCGTGCCAGCTGCATGTCGTAGTCCTCGAGGAACAGCACGTGACCGGCAAACTCCTGCTGCAGCATCATCTGCTTGATCTCGCGCAGCACTTCCTGACCCGGATGATCAGCCGGATGCGCCTTACCGGCGAAGATGAACATCACCGGACGATCAGAGCGATGGATGAGGTTGCGCAGCCGATCGCGGTCGCGCAACAAGAGCGCCGCGCGCTTGTAGGTAGCGAAGCGCCGCGCGAAACCGAATGTCAGCACATCAGGGCGCTCTGGATCCAGTAGCCGAGTCACCTGCCGAAGCTGCGCGGTGCTCAGTCCCTTGCGCGCATATTCACGCTGCAACCGTTCCCGCACACCGAGCATCATGCGCGACTTGGTATCCTGAGCCACATCCCAGAAAAGCTCGTCGGGCGTCGCCTCCAGCGCATGCCAGTACGGCGCGTCACTGAGTCGCTCGCGCCATTCCGGCCCCAGATGAGTGTCTAAAAAGCTCACCCATGTCTGCGCCAAGAATGTGGGGACATGTACACCGTTGGTGATATAGCCCACCGGATTTTCTGCCGGCGGCACCGCCGGCCAATGATGTGCGCAGAGCTGCTGCGACACGCCGCCGTGAATGCGGCTCACACCGTTGATGCGGCGCGCGCCGTTGAGCGCCAGCTGCGTCATGTTGAAGCCATCATGCGACTGCGCACGGGCCAGCTGCAGCAGTTGTTCAGGCTCCACATTCATGCTGCGCGCGAACAGTCCGAAACAAGAGCGAAATAGCTCTTCGTTGAACACATCATGTCCGGCCGCCACCGGCGTATGCGTGGTGAATACGCACTGCGCTGCGGCCGCTTCCAGCGCCGCATCGAAAGGCAGACCTCGCTGCATGCCCTCGCGCATCAACTCCAAAATAAGGAACGCGGCATGTCCTTCATTGATATGCCACACCGCCGGCGCCAGATTCAGCGCGCGCAGCATCCGCACACCACCGATACCCAGCACGATCTCCTGACGGATCCGGACTGACTCATCGCCACCATAGAGGCGATGCGTGATGTCGCGATCCGAGGGCCCATTCTCCGGGCAGTTGGTATCCAGCAGATAAACCGCCACGCGGCCAACATCGGCGCGCCACACACGGGCACGCAACTCATGCTCACCGATCGGCACCATCACCTGCAGCCAGGACCCGTCGGCGCGGAGCACGCGTTCCACCGGCAACACCCGCGGATCCGTCTCCGAATACAGCGCGTGCTGCGCACCGTCACTGTCCACCGACTGGATGAAATAGCCCTGTCGGTACATCAGGCCCACGGCAACGAAATTCAGCCGCTCGTCACTGACCGCCTTGCAATAGTCGCCGGCGAGAATGCCCAGGCCACCGGAATAGATTGGAAAGCTTTCGTGGAAGCCGTACTCGGCGCAGAAGTAGGCCACCAGCGGCTGATCCAGATGCGGGGCCGAGGCCCCCAGATACCCGTCAAACTCCCGCAGTACCCGATGGTAGCGCTCCAGATATTCGGGGTGGCTGGCCGCCCGATCCAGATGCTCCTGATCCACACATCGGAGCATCAGGCGAGGATTGCCATTCACCTGCTCCCAGAGCTCCGGGTCCAGATCCTCAAACAGCGCCCGAGACGGCCGGTGCCACGAAAAGAACAGATTCGCAGCGAGCTCCGGCAACCGGTGCAACGCAGCCGGGACCGCGGAGGTAACTTCAAGCAGTTGCGGCATAGGTGCGAATTCCACTGACGGTGAACGAAATCGAGTCTAGCAGCAGAGTGCTTGCATGACGCATGCCAGCTCGCGGCAGGGTGGACGCCTTGCCGGCACTGACGCATCGCGGGCAGACTGCTCTAATACACCCAATGCCACTGTATTGAGTCGGCCGCTATTGCGCTAAACGACCCGGAGTCCGTACATGTCTGCCGTTCGGCACCTTCAAAAGCTTCTCTCAGTCGCCCGCACTGCTTGGGCCTGTGTATTCCTTTTGGCCGGCGTGTTCGTCGCCACCGCTCAGGCCGATGCGCCGCCGAGTCTGGAGGGATTCGCGCGCTCGACCCTCGAAATTCGCACCGCTGGCGGTCGGCACTGGCTGAATGTCTATCTGGCGCAGACTGATGCTCAGCAGGAGCAGGGACTGATGTTCGTCCGTGCTCTGCCCGCCAATGAAGGCATGCTGTTCCCGCTGCCAACGCCGCAAATCATGACGATGTGGATGAAAAACACCCTCATTCCTCTGGACATGCTGTTTATCGACGCGCGTGGTCGCATCGTGTGCGTGCGCGCGAAGGCGGTTCCTCAGTCACTGGACTTCATCAGCTGCGACAAGCCGGTGAAGGGGGTCCTGGAGATTGGCGGTGGTCAGGCGGCCGCCCGCGGAATCGTGGTCGGCGACACCGTGGTCCACGCCACTTTCAGCCGGTAGCCGCACACCCCTCACGGCGCCCTGAAATCGTTGGGGGCAAGGCTGCATCGCACCATTTAAGTGCGCTACCGAGCCGAACGGGCACGGCTCTTTCCGCATCGCAGCGAAATCTTATTGTTGTAAAAAAACAACATCTCATGCGGCCAAAACGTCATCAATCTGAAAAGATTGTGCTGTAGCGCATAAAGATATTAATGTTGTAGCACGAATGCCTGCTGCGGGGAGGCTCTGTGCTCAATCCAGCGGCATTGTGTAGACAAGTCAAGAGAGACGAGTTTCTTCAATTTGATTGACGCGTCCTTATCAACTGGGGTTAACAAATAATGAAACGTACTAAACCGCAACTGCGCCATGCAGCCGTGGCAGCGCTCGCTACGGCAGCCTGTTATGCGAGCCTGCCCGCTGTAGCAGCCGCTCCTGGGCCTAACGCTGATGAACTGCAGGAAATCGTCGTCACAGGCTCCATCCTGCGGCGCACCGATGCCGAGACGCCTTCACCGGTGTCCGTCCTGACGGCTGAAGACCTCGAGCTCCGTGGCATCAACACCGTTGCCGAAGGCCTGCAGCGTCTGTCTGCAAACGGCGCCGGCGCGATGACGCAGGGCTGGAACACCGGCAGCAACTTCGCCAACGGTGCCAATGCGGTTTCGCTGCGCGGTCTGACCGTGCAGTCGACGCTGACCATCTTCGACGGCCTGCGTATGGCCCCCTATCCGCTGGCTGACGACGGCCACCGTAACTTCGTGGACCTGAATACGGTCCCTGATGCGGTTCTGGATCGGATCGAAGTGTTGCGCGACGGCGCGTCCTCCACCTACGGTGCGGACGCCATTGCCGGCGTGGTCAACGTCATCACCAAGAAGGAGTTCACAGGGCTGCGTCTCAACGCTTCCGGTTTGGGCACCATCAAGGGCGGCACCGAGCGCCGCGCCGACGTTCTGTGGGGCAAAGGCTCACTGAAAGATGATGGCTACAACTTCTACGGCGCTCTGGAGTACCAGAACACCGACCCCATCTGGGCGCGTGATCGCAGCTATCCGTTTAACAGCTCAGACAAAACCGGCGTCTGCGATGAGGCCGGAAACTGCCTCGGCAACTACGCCGCCTTTGGTGCCAACTCAAATGGCACGATGAGCGCAAGCACCATCACCACCATCCCGCTGGTGGCTCCGGGTGGCGGCACGACCGGCACATCTCGTGTTGGTGCGTATCAACTGCTCAATGCCTCAGCTGGTTGCAATCTCCTTCCGGGCCTTACGCCGGTCACGCTGACTGCAACTCAAAATCCCAGCGTTGCTGGCTCGCTCTACACGGGACCCACTTGGGCCAGCAGCCAGTGCAGCCAGGATCCGCGCAAGCAGTTTTCCATCCTGACTCCCGGCGTCACTCGTTCGGGCGCGTTTGCCAAGTTCACCGCGAAGGTCGGCTCGCACAGCGAGTTCTACATGACCGGCAACTTCTATGATGTTGTCTCCAACGCTCCGCGTGCGCCGATCTCCTTCCAGTCTTCAACCACATCCCCGCGCGCTGTGGCCATGTCGCCGGTGGTTCTGCCGGTTTATGTCTGCGACGCCGGCGCGGCAACTTTCGGCACCACGACGGGCGCTCCAACCTTCTCCGGTTGCAGCACCACAGCTGCGGCGGGCACCCCGCAGTTTGCTCGTCTGAACCCGAACAACCCCTTTGCCAGCAACGGTCAGACCGCCCTGCTGCGCTCAAACTATGATCGTCCGACCAACTATCAGTCAGACGCTCGTAGCTTGCGTGGCGTTGCCGGCCTCTCTGGCGAGGTGGGTGATGGCTGGCGCTATAACGCCGACCTGACGTTTGCGCAGATCAAGCTCAAGCAGACCTACAAGAACTATCTGATCCCGCAGCGGGTTGCCAATGTCATTGCGACGGGTGCTTACAACTTCGTCAATCCCTCGCTGAACAGCGAGGCGATCCGCAATTACATTGCCCCGGACAAGATCAACAACTCCATTTCCAGAGTTGGTCAGGGTCAGGCCTTCCTGAGCAAGGATGTGCTGACGCTGCCGGGCGGTCCGCTGCAGGCCGCTGTTGGTCTGGCTTTCCGCAAGGAATCCATCTCGAACCCGAGCGCGAACCCGGATAACGTCACCGCACCGTTCACCCGCTTTGTCAGCATCAACGCTGTCGGCGCCGTCGGCGCCCGTGAAGTGTCGTCCGGCAGCTTCGAACTCTCGGCTCCCTTCCTGAAGGGTCTCGAGACCAACCTGTCGGGCCGCTACGACAAGTACAACACCGGCCAGAAGAACTTCTCGCCGAAGTTCGGTGTTAAGTACAAGGCCATGGAAGACCTGCTGGTGCGCGGCACGTATTCCAAGGGCTTCCGTATCCCGAGCTTCAACGAAGCCTACGGCCTGCCGTTCGCCGGATTCGTGTCAGCGACCGTCAACTGCACGACCTACGCCGCCTGGTGCGCCTCTCACGGCAACAACACCTACGCAACGAGCGCTTACTCCTTGGGCAAGGTTGCCACCGGCAACCCGGCTCTGAACCCGGAGAAGTCACGGTCGTTCACCCTGGGCGCCGTCTGGGAACCGAAAGACAACTTCAACATGACGCTGGACTACTGGAACATCCGGGTCAACGATCTGGTGGGCTCAGTCTCGGGCGCCGAACAGACGGCGGCTCTGGATGAGTACTACCGTAACAACGGCGTCGTCACGACGCCTGGCATCACCGTCACGCCGGCCGTCGTGGACCCGGCTTACCCGACGGCTCTGCCTATCGCGCAGTTCCTCAACTACTCCTACAAGAACGCCAACAGCGAGCAGGTTTCGGGCTTGGACTTCGGTCTGAACTACTCGCGCGGGCTCTGGAATGGCATCAAGTGGACCAGTTCGTTGGACGCCTCCTACCTGCTGAGCTTCAAGCTCCTTCAGGCTGACGGCACCACGGAAGAGTACGCAGGCTCCCTGAGCCCGTGCGACTGGACGTCCTGCTCGGGCGCGCCGAAGCTGCGCGGCTCTTGGCAGAACACGTTCGCCTGGGACAAGCTCAGCGTCACCGGCACCTGGTACTACACCAGCAGCATGGATGAGGCGCAGGTTGACCAGGGCGCCACCTATGGCGACTGCGTGAACAACTCTCTGAACGGCGTGGGCGCTCCCGCTTATGTGGGCACCTCCATCCCGTCCAAGTGCCGCTCGCCGCAGGTGGTGAACTTCGACCTGAATGCCCGCTACAAGGCCACAGACAAGGTCACGGTCTATGTGGATGTCATGAATGCCCTGGGCATTCAGGCTCCCGTGGATCCGGGCTCAGCCTATGGCAACAGCACTGGCATGTACTTCAACCCGGCTTGGGCAACGTCCAACATCATTGGCCGTTCTGTCCGCGTCGGTATCAATGCCACGCTGTACTAAGCGATCGATCTGATCAAAGCCTGATCAGTATCAGGAGGCGGCCCGTCGGGGCCGCCTCTTTTTTTTGGGTTAAGGATTTGTGCGCCAGCCGACGACGGACCTGCGCATCAGTGCGGACGTCAGTGCCCGCGCTCTCGACACTCGGCGCAGTTGCCAGCCTTGCTGGCGGGTGGTCGCAGCCCGAGTAAACGTCGAAGCCATGCACGCAGCTGCGCCGGCGCGAGACGCCAGGCCGAGTAGAGCGCGGCGATCAGCACCAGAAGCGCCACCACTCCTTCCTGCACACTCATGGCGAGCCCGCACCCAGTGCCAGGGCCAAGCGATACGTCAGAAAGGACGCCAGCCACGCCAGCGCGAAGAGATAGCTGGCCATGATGAGCGGATAGCGCCAGTGGTGGGTCTCACGCCGCACGGTGGCCAGCGTTGAAATGCACTGCGGTGCGAAGATGTACCAGACCAAAAGCGAGAGCGCAGTGGCCAGGCTCCATTGAGTGCCGATCATCGATGCCAGTTCTGTGTGGAGGTCACCGCCGCCCGCTGACAGCGCGTACACCGTTGCCAGCGCACCCACTGCCACCTCACGCGCGGCCAACCCCGGCACCAGCGCCACCGAGATCTGCCAGTTGAAGCCCAGCGGCGCGAACACATATTCCAGCCAGCCACCGATCAGGCCGGCGTAGCTGTATTGAATGGCGGGGCCGGGAGCGTTGGGCGGCGGGGCCGGGAAACTGGCGAGAAACCAGAGCACCACCATCAGCGCCAGAATGATCGAGCCCACACGACCCATGAACACGCGGGTGCGCTCCCACAGGCCCAGCGCAAGGCTGTGCAGGTTAGGCCAATGATATTCGGGCAGCTCCATCAGCAAGGGGTGATAGGCCGACCGGCTGCGCACCAACTTTACTGCCAGCGCGACGAGCACGGCACCGAGCACGCCCGTCAGATACAGACCGAAGAGCACCAGGCCGCGCAGGTTGAACGGACCGGCGGCACGATCGGGAATGAAGGCCGCAATCAGCAGCGCATAGACGGGCAGACGCGCCGAGCAGGTCATCAGCGGCGCGAGCATGATGGTGGTGATGCGGTCGCGCCAATTGGGGATGGTACGCGTGGCCATGATGCCGGGGATGGCGCAGGCAAACGACGACAGCAGCGGAATGAACGAGCGCCCCGACAGCCCGATGCCGCCCATCAGCCGATCGAGCAGGAAGGCGGCGCGCGGCAGGTAGCCGCTGTCCTCGAGCGCCAGAATGAAGGCAAACAGGATCAGAATCTGCGGCAGGAACACGAGCACGGTTCCGGCGCCGGCAAGAACACCATCTACCAATAGGCTGCGCAGCGGCCCCTCGGTCATGACCGTTCCGACCCACTGGCCCAGAACGTCGATGCCGGTACTGATCCAGCCCATCGGCGCCTGCGCCCAGCTGAACACGGCCTGAAACATCAGGAACAGCACCAGAGCCAGCAGAAGAGGTCCAATGAAAGGGTGCAGGACGATGGCATCGAGCCGCTCAAGACCAGGCGCGCGAGCCGGAACCGAATAGCCAGCCGCTGCCAGTATCCGGCGCGACTCACGCTGCAGGCCTTCGACCACCGCCTCATCGGACCGGGCGGACGGCGCCGGTGGACTGAATACCGGGGACGGCTCGCGAGCGGGGAAATCCAGCGCCTCGATGGCCCGCACCAACTCCAACTCGCCGCCGGAACGAACCGCGACGGTCTCGATCACGGTCAGGCCCAGTTCGGCCGCCAGGCGTTCGCGGTCCAGTGTGAAGCCGCGCTTGGCGGCGAGGTCGCTCATGTTGAGCGCAACCACCAGCGGCAGTCCAAGCTCGCGCACCTCAAGCAGGAGCCGCAGCGAGAGCTGCAGATTGGTGGCGTCGACGACGCAGACCAGCAGGTCCGGCTGGGCCTCGCCGCGCAGCCGGCCGCGCAACGCATCCCTTGTGATGGCCTCATCCAGTGTGGTCGGCAGCAGGCTGTAGCTGCCGGGCAGGTCAACGACGATATATTTTCGTCGTAACTCTGGCGATACAATATGGCCTTCTTTACGCTCAACTGTAACGCCAGGGTAATTCGCAACCTTCTGGCGGCTCCCGGTCAGGCGGTTGAAAAGTGCCGTCTTGCCACAGTTCGGCACGCCCACCAGTGCGATGCGGCGCAGGGGTTTTTCAGTGCGAGGCGCGTTCATAGCGGGGTGCGGCGCACGATCACGGATCGCGCCTCCCGGCGGCGCAGCGCGAAGACACCAGCCCCGACCCGCACGGCCATCGGGTCGCCCGACGGCCAGGCTGTGGCCACGACCTGCAGGGCCTCGCCCGGTACGAAACCGAGCTCGAGCAGCCGCCGGACCACCGTTGAGCCCTCGATGTCTCCCACCGCTCCAGACTCAACATCGCGCAGTGCCTGCACCACCCCACACTCGCCCTTGGCGAGCTCTGAGAGCGGGAGCGGATCGCGATCGTTGAGGGGTGCTGGCTGCAACTCGGCTCCTTGAGGTCGGTGCCTGCGAATGAGAATCGATCTCATTAAGAGATTAACGCAAGCCGTGCGCGAATGCCATATACCACCCGTGAGGGCGGCGCTGGGCGGGTCGCCCGGGGGTTCAGGCGGAGTCAGGTGCCCGCAAAGGCTCGGTATCGGAAAAACCGGTGCGCCGGTCGAGTTCGGTATGCAGCGCCAGCACCGTACGCTCCAGCTGCAGCCGCAAACGCTCGATTTCCGCCTCATCCGCCGAAGCCGGCACGGGGATGGGCTCAGCCACATCCACATGGATCTCCGCAAATGGCCGCGGCACGGTCAGACGGTCCCAGGAACGCCCGTAAACCCAGCAATGCCGCGTCGAGGCGGCGATGGGCAGCACCACGCCACCGGTCTTCTGCGCGAGCACCAACCCGCCGGCCTGGGCGATTCCGCGCGGCCCGCGCGAACCGTCGATGGACAGCCCGGCACACATGCCCTGGGAATCGCGCAGCAATTTGATCAGGCTAACCAGCGCCCGGGCGCCGCCGCGCCCGCTGGAGCCGCGCACGACTTGGAAGCCCAGCCGCTGTTCGACATAGGCAATCGCATCGCCATCGCGACTTTGGGAACACATCAGCGCCCAGCGACCGCATTCGGGACGCGAGAAGTAGCGCAGCAGCTGGAAGGTACGCGCGTGCAGGAAGGCGCCAACCACGGGGCGATCGCCGAACACGGCGCTACGCAAGATATCCTCGTTGTGAGACACGTAGCGCCACGTGGCACCGACGCCGCGATAGAGCTGTAAGAAGGCGGGCGGCAGCACACGCCGGACGAGCAGCTCACGTAGAGGTTTGCGCATGCGTGGTATTTTGCATCAACTGACCGCCCTTCGCCGTGGAGACGGGAGCGAGGTATTGTGATGACGCTGCTGCATCGTGCTGGATCGACAATCCGGCTCCAGGCTGCCTTGCCACTGATGGCACTGACATTGGCGGCCTGCGGCACCAATCCGGTGACCGGCAGAACCGAGCTGCAACTGGTCTCCGAGGCCTCGGAGATCAGCCAAGGACAGCTCCATTATTCGCCGACGCGCCAAAGCGAAGGGGGCGACTTCACCGTAGACGAAGCGCTGACCGCTTACGTCAATGAAGTCGGACAGAAGTTGGCCGCCGTGTCAGATCGCAAGCTGCCTTACGAATTCAAGGTGCTGAACAACAGCGTGCCGAATGCCTGGGCACTGCCGGGCGGCAAGATCGCGGTGAACCGCGGTCTTCTCATGGAACTACACAGCGAGGCGGAGCTTGCAGCCGTGCTCGGTCACGAGATCGTGCACGCGGCCGCGCGCCACGGCGCCCGGGCACAGGAGCGCGGCACGCTGCTGCAGGCAGGCATGGTGGCTGCACAGGTGGGCATTGCAACCAGCAACACCAACGCCAATGTCGCCAACATCGCTCTTCAGGGCGCCGGAGTCGGCACTGCGATGCTGCAGATGAAGTACAGCCGTGATCAGGAATCCGAAGCGGATCACTATGGCATGGTCTACATGCAGCGCGCCGGCTATGACCTTGGTGCGGCTGTCACGCTGCAGCAGACTTTCGTGCGTCTGAGTCAGGAGCAGAGCGCGAAGAGCAAGAGCTGGGTCGATGGCTTGTTTGCATCGCATCCGCCATCGGATCTGCGTGTGCAGCAGAATCAGACCACGCTGGCGCAACTGAAATCCACCGGTGGGGAAATCGGCACGGAGCGCTATCTGCAACGCACCGCTGCGTTGCGCGCAATGAAACCGGGCTACGAGAAATACGATCAGGCACTGGCAGCGGCCAACAAAAAGGATTTTACCAACGCCTCAAAGCTGGCCACAGAAGCCCAGCAGTTACTGCCACGCGAGGCCCGTATCCCGCAGCTGCTAGGCGATATTGCATTGGCGGAAAAACGTTCTGCTGACGCCGTAACGCACTACGAAAAATCCTTGTCGCTGGACAACAGTTACTTCGGCGCCTATCTGGGCCAAGGCATCGCGCAATTCCGGCTCGGCAACAAGACAAAGGCGGAGCAACTGCTCGCGCGCAGCAATGAGTTGCTGCCAAACGCACCCGCAGCGTACTTCCTTGGCAACATCGCGAAGGAACGCGGCGACGCTGCGGGGGCCATGAAGCTGTATCAGTCGGCGGCCAGCTCGGAGAGTGAATATGGCCAGCTGGCGATGACGGAATTTCAGAGGATGGACCTCCCGCAAAACCCCTCCAATTATCTTTCGACCGGGGTGCAGCTGAATGCCAGTGGCCGCGTGCAGCTACGGCTGCAGAATCGCTCGGCGCTGGACGTCACCGCCGTGACGGTGACGCCATTTCTGCTGAACGCAGCCGGAGGCGCAACACAGATCGGCAGTACGCAGACGGTGTCGCTACAACTGCAGGCCGGAAAGATCGTGGCGGTGGACACGCCACTGGGCCCGATGAGTGCCGATCAACTGGAGCGACTGCGCTTCCGCATCGACGAAGTCAGAACCCGTTGATCACTGGCTCGCAGCAATTGCGCTGCGCAGCTTGGCCAGAGTTTCCGCGTCACCGGTGAACAGCCCTTCGATCCAGCTGCCGTTGGCCTTCAGATCACTGTAGAGCTGCGACTGCTCGTACTGGTTCAACGCCATGCCGGCTAAGTACTGCAGTCGGAGGTTGCGGTCACGATTGATCTGCGCGTCAGCAAGATAGTTATGCAACTGCGAACCGTACGCGGCAAAGGTGCCGAAAAGCGCGACTGACGAACCGTAGTTGACATCCTGAAGCGATTGCAGCACCGGCGCATAGCGCGGCTCGTGCAGCTTCGCCTCAATTGCGGCCACATCAATCTGTAGCGGCTCAGCGGAGCCAACCAACACGCCATCGTAACCCTGACCGCCGGAGAGATTGCCGAACACCATGCTGTAGGGGAACACCTGCATGAATGTAGCCAGCTCACTCTTAAAGGACGCAGCATCGGTCTCGTAGAAGGCCACCCAAGCGGTGACGACGCCGCCGGGCTTCAGGTGCTTCTTCATCTCCTGATAAAACTCGAGCGTGTTGAGGTTTGCGGAGCCCTTCACCCAGACATCGAACGGGTCGGCCGTGATGGCATCGAACTTTTCGTCCGTAGTCAGCAGATAGTGACGCGCATCGTCGAGATGCACTTTCACTTTTGGGTTCTGGATGACGGCGTGATTTTCTTTACTGAAGTACGTACTCACCACTCGGGGCACCAGCGGCTCGATCTCAGCGATGGTCTCGCTTTTGACCTCGGGGTCGATACTGACGGCGCCGGCGGTCACGCCCGCGCCGCAACCAATGACCAGTACATTTTCAGGATGCTGCACCAGCAGTGTGGTCATGTGACCGAGCATGCGTTGCAGACGCATATCATCAGCACTACTGGAGGCCTGCACCTTGCCGGCGTTGTGGTAGTTGCGCACACCGGTGTCCATCTGCGAGACCGCCAGCGTGGCGTTGCGTCCTTCGCCAATAAAGATGAAGTCACCGTGGCTCTTCAGCCAAGTGACAGCCCAACGACCATAGCCGGCCAAAAGACCGGGCACCGGCTGCACAAACGTTAGCGACATCGCAAACAACACCAGAGTCGCCAGCGCTGCAACGAGTGCACCACTCCGCGAACGGGCTCCAGCTTGGGGATGGGCGCTCATGCGTACCGGCAGCAGCATGATGAGAGCGCCCAGCGCGGACAGCGACATCAAAAGTTGCTGTGAACGCTGCGTGCCGATGTGCTCGATCAATACCAGACTGACCAGCAACGCACCAAGGATGGCGCCAAGCGTATTGGCCGTGTAGATGCGGGCCACAGCGCGACTGCTGCTGCGTTCGGCGTCGGCCACTGCGGCGATAGCCAGCGGAAAACTCGCGCCCCAGCAGATGGCGGCTGGCAATACGCTCCACAAGGCACGCACGAAATCGAGCTGGAACATGAACCATGGCGATGGTGCAAGCTGCGGATTAATCGGCCAGTTTGGCAGCGCCACGATCTGCCACCAGGCCGCCCACGCCAGCGCGAGCATGGCGCCCACCTGACAGAGAGCCAATGCACGTCGCGCACTGCGAAGATGGCGTGCCGCGCTCGCACCAATTGCACTGCCGACAGCCAGACCGGTAAGCACTGCGCCCAGTATCAGCGAGAAGGTGTAAACGGTGCCTCCCAACAGGAGCGCAAGGTTGCGTGTCCAGATCACCTCCGCACCCAGCGCGCAGGCCCCGGAGATGGCAATGGTTGCGTAGACCGACAGCGGCGCGACTGGCACCGCCACGCCTGCGTCGCCCGAATGCGGCATGTGGTTTTCAGCGGCTGCTTTGTTGCCGCTGCCGATGGCCAACAACCACGCACCCAGCGCGACGAGGATGTTAAGCCCCATCGCGACGAAGCTTGCCACCTGCATGTCGTAGACACGCAGCAGGTAGAAGCCGGCGATCAACGCGCCGGCAACGCCACCGAGGATATTGGCGGTGTAATAAAAGCCGACGCGGCTGATGCCCTGCGGGCTGCCGCGAAGCCAAGATGCGGCTGCGGGAAGCGTGGCGCCCATGGCCATGGTCGGTATCAGCAGGAACAACGCACAGAACAAACCCCGCAGCAGCACCCCATGGGCCCCGCTCCCGCCGATGCCGATATACAGCCCGCCGGCCCACGGCAATGCGTACAACACCAACAGCGCGCAGCACGCGATCAGTAGCTCAAGCTGTGCGTAGACACGCAGCGGGTGAGCGGGGCGCTTGCGCCAGCGCAGGTAAGCGAGGCTGCCGAGACTCATCCCACCCATATATGTTGCCAGCACCACCGCCATCGACACGGCGTTGCTGCCGACGATCAGAGCCAGCGACTGATACCAAACGACTTCATAGATCAGCGCTGCGCAGCCGCTGCCCACAAAGAGCAGCAACAGGCCGTTCAGCCCGCGTTGCACTGCCACCGCAGAGCCAGCACTCGATGAAGTCATGACAGTTTCCTTTCAGGAAGCGATAGGCCACCCAGCCCGCGGGCCAGGACGCGTAAGATAATAGCCCTGACCCGCACTCGGAGTATCGTTGAACACCAGAGCCCCCTCCTCCGCCAGCTCTCAGGCTCGCCTTGCGCGCTCCACCCGCGGCTTGGCGCCGCTGCTGGCACTGGCTGGATTCCTGCGCCCTTACCGCCTACGCATCCTCGCAGCGCTGATAGCACTGGCCGCTGCGGCCAGCGCAACGCTGGTGCTGCCCTACGCCGTGCGACTGGTCATTGATCGTGGCTTCGCAGCCGGCAGTCCGGAACACATCGGTCGTTACTTCCTCGGCCTGCAGGCAGTGGTGGTGTTCATGGGCGCGGCCTCAGCGACGCGCTTCTATATCGTCTCCTGGCTGGGTGAGCGGGTGGTGGCCGATGTGCGCCTGCGGGTGCATCAGCACATCCTCTCGCTCTCGCCTGAATTCTTCGAACACACGCGGGTTGGCGAAGTGCTCTCGAGACTGACCGCCGACACGACTCTGGTGCAGGGCATTGTTGGCTCATCAGCATCGTTCGCATTGCGCAGCATGGTGATGGGACTGGGTGCACTGGTGATGATGGCAGTCACCAGCCTGAAGCTGACAGGACTGGCTTTCATCGGTGTTCCGCTGACACTGGTTCCCATCATCGTCATGGGGCGACGTGTACGTGGTCTCTCGCGCGCATCGCAGGATCGCATCGCGGATGCCTCGGCACTGGCCGGCGAGACCATCGGCGCGATGAGCACCGTACAGGCCTACACGCATGAAGAAGCCGACCGCGCCAGTTACGGCGCCGCCACTGAAAGCAGCTTTCTAGCCAGCCTGACACGCACACAGATGCGCGCGGGCATGATTGCCGGTGCATTCATTCTGGTGGGCGCAAGCATCGTCGGCGTGCTGTGGATCGGTGCGCTGGACGTGCAGGCCGGCCGCATGAGCGCCGGTGAACTGAGTCAGTTCGTGATCTATGCCGTGCTGCTGGCGAGCTCAGCGGGCGCGCTCAGCGAGTTGTGGGGTGAGGTCCAGCGTGCCGCTGGTGCCACCGAGCGGCTGATGGAGATCCTGGCTACTGAACCGGAAATCCGTGCGCCGATGCACCCACGCGCGCTGCCGCAGCCGGTGCGCGCTGGGCTGCAGTTCGATGCGGTGACCTTCCACTACCCAACGCGTCCGGATGTCGCAGCGCTGGATCATCTGTCGTTGCAGGTCGCACCGGGTGAGGCTATCGCCTTGGTCGGACCCTCCGGCGCAGGCAAGTCGACGCTATTTCAGTTACTGCTCAGGTTTTACGATGTTACCGAAGGTGCAGTACGTTTCGATGGCGTGGATCTGCGCGAACTGGATCCGCGTGCGCTGCGTGCGCAGATTGCTCTGGTCAGTCAGGATCCAATGATATTCGCCGGCACCATAGCCGACAACATCCGCTACGGCCGACCCGATGCCAGCGATGCCGAGGTTCGCGCCGCCGCATCGGCGGCTGCAGCAGAGGAGTTCATCGAGCGACTGCCACAGGGCTACAACACGCTTTTGGGCGAACGCGGCATCACTCTCTCCGGCGGTCAGCGACAGCGCGTAGCTATCGCTCGCGCCATGCTGCGCAACGCGCCCCTGCTGCTTCTCGATGAGGCGACCAGTGCACTCGATGCCGAGAATGAACAATTGGTGCAGCAGGGCCTCGCCAACCTGATGGCCGGGAGCGCCAGTCAGGGCCGCACTACTCTGGTGATCGCTCATCGACTGGCAACCATCCAGAAGCTGCGTCGCATCGTGGTCTTCGATCAGGGTCGGATCGTGGCCGAAGGCGATCACACAACGCTGGTGCAGCAGGGCGGGCTCTATGCGAGGCTCGCCGCTCTGCAGTTCAATAACTTGGGCACACCTGCCGCATCACCTTCCTCCAGAGGAATCTCATGAGCCTCGACGCACTGGAAAGCGCCCGCTACAGCCGACATCTGCTGCTCAGCGAAATTGGCGCTGAAGGACAGCAGAAGCTCAAAGCAGCGCGCGTCCTGATTGTTGGCGCAGGCGGACTGGGCTCACCGGCAGCGCTGTATCTCGCAGCTGCCGGAATCGGTCGACTGGGCATCATCGATGGCGATCGTGTCGATGTATCCAACCTGCAGAGACAAGTTCTTTTTGACACCACAGATGTCGGCGCTTCGAAAGCGGAACGTGCGGCCGTTCGGTTGCGCGCCCTCAATCCGCTGATCGAGGTACGCGCTCATGCGCTGGAGCTGACGGCCGGCAATGCAGCGCAGATATTCGCCGATTACGACCTAGTGCTCGATGGGAGCGATCGGCTCACCACCCGCTACCTGGTCAACGATGCCTGCGTGCTGCTGGGTAAAGCACTGGTGTCGGCGGCCATTCATCGCTTCGAAGGTCAGGCAATGAGTTATGTGCCTAGCCAGAGCCCCTGCTATCGCTGTCTGTTTAGTGATGCGTCAGAGGGCGTCGTACCCAATTGCGCCACAGCCGGTGTGCTGGGCGTACTGCCTGGACTCATGGGCACCCTACAAGCCACCGAAGCCATCAAGCTCATCACAGGAATCGGGACGCCGCTGCTGGGTCGGCTAATGACCTACGACGCGTTGTCGATGCGCTTCAGCGAGTTCCGCTTCCGCCGCCGCGAGGACTGCGCCGTATGCGGCGCCCAGCCCACCATCACTGCACTGCACGACAAGGCCGCGCCGGAACCCGGTGATCCCCCGCTGGCACTGCGGCGCTACAGCGGCGCTGAACTGCTGGAACTGCTGCGACGCTCCCCGTGGTCACTGACTCTCGTGGACGTTCGCGAGCCCTACGAGTTTGCGGCTGGTCACATGCCTGGATCACTTCATATCCCGCTTGGTGATTTGCCGCGGCGTATGGGTGAACTTCGCGAACGCAGCGGCATTGTTTTCATCTGTGCCGCTGGCGTGCGCAGCGAGCACGCCGCGACACTGGCCGCAGCCGCTGGTCTGACGGAGCTGGCTCATCTGGAAGGCGGACTGCTAGGGCTAGCCGGAGCGGACTGATTCCGCTGACAGTTAGGCAGTTCTGCATAACCCTGCAGCACGCACACCCAGCAGACGCAGCCGACGATCCAGCGGTGCGCGCTTCAGACATTGACCCGCTGCCTGACGTATCGCCGTGGCATCGGCCACCGGCGTAGGCAACGTGAGCGCTCGTGTGATGGTACGGAAATTGTCGTAGCGCAGCTTGATGGCTACCGTTCGAGCCAAATAGCCATCCTGTTGAAGATCGCCAGCCACGCGTGCGCAGAGTGATGTGAAAAGAGTGCTGAGTTGTGCACGATCATGCACGGCATGCAGATCTCGCTCAAAGGTAGTCTCGCGACTCATTGAGACCGGCTCGTGATACGTGACTACCGGCCGATCATCCCGGCCCTGCGCGGATTCATGTAGCCAGGCTCCAAAGGAGTCGCCAAAGCGCTCGCGCAGCCATGATAGATCGCAGCGCGCGATGTCGCCGAGCGTGTGCAGAGCGAGTGCTGCGAGTCGTTCGCTGGCCTTGGGTCCGATGCCGTTGAGCTTGCGACAGGCCAACGGCCAGACCTTTTCGGCGAGGTCTGCATGCTCGAGGATCGTGATGCCGCGCGGCTTGTTCATTTCGCTGGCCAGCTTCGCCAAGAGCTTATTCGGCGCCACGCCAATAGAGCAGGTCAGACCGGTCTCAGCTTCAACCTCGCGCTGAATGCGCTCGGCCACCACACGCCCGGATGCCAACAAGCCGTCAGGCGCGTCGGTGAGCTCGGCATAGACCTCGTCGATGCCACGGTCCTGCATGCGCGGCGCGTGCCGTAGCACCACCTCTTTAAAGCGGCGCGAGAAATGATGGTACTGCTCGAAATCCATCGGCAGGAGGATGGCATCCGGACAGAGTTTTGCAGCCTTCATCAGGCCCATGCCCGAGTGCACACCAAAGGCGCGCGCCTCATACGTGGCCGTGGTAACTACACCGCGCCCGGCATAATCGCGCAGGCGGCGAAACTCGCCACGCGCTTCAGCACCTTCAGCGCGACGACGCCCGCCGCCGATAACCACGGCAGTGCCACGCAATTGCGGATATCGCAGCAGTTCGACGGAAGCGTAGAACGCATCCATATCGATGTGCGCCACTCGACGCAATCTCGCGGCGTCGAGTGATGCATTCATCGGCGCGGGGTGACTTTGGATTCGCCCAGTGACTGCTGCAGAATCATGGCCAGACGCACCGCGGCACGCGCAAGCTGTGTGCGCACCGCGCTGTTTGCGCGCGTGACGTAGTCATCATCCAGACGGTAGTTGCCGTCAGCACCGGGTTGCGGGAGCAGCGCATACACGGTGTCACGGCTGATGCGAAAACTCTCCTCGGTCCAGTCGCGTGGTGTGCCGCGTTCCCATTCGCGGCGCTGCGGCCCGGTGGCCAGCGCTAGGACCTGCACCAGACTGGTATCGACATCGGGGGCAAGCTGGCGCAGGAACCACGTGTCCCAGTAATAGTGCAGATCAGATCGACGCGGCGCAGGACTGACGATCCACTTGTCGTTGCCGCCGCGATCATGATCTTCGCCCGCATGCAAAGGCTGATGCAGGTCGCCCACCAAGTGCAGCAGAAACTGCAGCGCGCGCAATCGCTCGGCATCACTGGTGGCGGTTGAGCGCAGCTCGTCAGTGAACTGGGCGATTTTGTTGGTGACGCAATCCTTGGCCACGCCCTGCGATGCTGGCGTTCCGCGCGGGAGCGATGGAAACCCAAAGCAGGCGGCGTCGATGTCGGGCGCACCGATCTCGATGTCAATGAAATGCCATGCGCTGGTGGCGTTGTAGCGCTGCTTGTTGCCGTTGCGGTCCGAGTCGCGGTATTTGTCAGCCCACGTGGCCTGCTCAGCCAAGCTGGTGTCTCGGACCAGACCGCTGGTATCCGTGTCGAGTATGGCCTGCGCCTTGCGCAGCACGTCGGCACTGACCAGTTGCGACGCCGCACGAGCGATCAGGCGATGGCCATCATCACCCCAGGCGTGTGCGGGTTGCACGGCGAGAATCATCGGCAGGATCCAGATCAGGCGCAGCATGCGCAACTCCGTTGCCATTACAATAGGACAATGATGAGCGAGCCAACGCCACACGTCACGGACCCACATGCCACGGAAGGCCCAAACGGCGCGACCGCCCTTGCGCGACTGCGCGCGCTGCTGGAAGGCGAATCGGACTGGATCGCAAACAGCGCGAACTTCGCGGCCTTTGTGTTCCATGAACTGCCGCGCCTGAATTGGGCCGGATTTTATTTCCTGCAGGGCGACACGCTGGTGCTCGGCCCCTTTCAGGGCAAACCGGCGTGCGTACGGATTCCGGTGGGCCGCGGCGTGTGCGGCAGCGCCGTGGCGCAGCGCGCGACCATTCGGGTGCCTGATGTTCATGCTTTTCCTGGACACATCGCCTGCGACACGGCCTCGCGTTCGGAGTTGGTGGTGCCGGTGTGGCGCGACGGCGCCCTGGTGGGTGTGTTCGATCTGGACAGCCCGGACCTGCAGCGCTTCAGCGCTGAGGACCAAGCTCTGATCGAAAGCTGGGTGAGGTTGCTGGACTAGGGCTAACCGCCCACCGCCCGACCGCCGTCGCCGCACACACCGCTCCACGAAACTCGCCGGCACTTTCAGACCGGACCTGTATATTTATACAGCATCGGCTAGGGCGAAGTCCATCGCCACTTGCCAGTCCCGCGTCAGAGCCTGAGCACCGCCGCCTTCGCCAGTTCACCAAGCCCAGCGCCGCCGGCAGCCACGTGCGCCACGATGGCCTCTCGCATACGTGGTGCCCAGAAGCGCCGGATATGAGTGGCGATGCCATCGATGGCCACAGCGCGATCGGGCTCGGCGCGGAAGAACGCCTCAATCTGGTTGGCCATGGTCACGAGTCGCTCGGTGTTCATGTCAGTCGGTGCGGATGTGTATAGATCGTATGCCGCGCACCTCGCGCGAACCCGACCAGCGTGACGCGGGTCTGCTGTGCCTGACGAATGGCAAGAGACGTGGGCGCTGAAATCGCACAGACGATCTGCATACCGAGTGCGGCCGCCTTCTGCACCATTTCATGACTGGCACGACTGGTCAGCAGCAATGCGCCACGGTCGGTGTGCAGACCTGCGCGGCTGAGCGCTCCAATCAGCTTATCGAGTGCGTTATGACGCCCCACGTCTTCGCGTACCAAGCAGATATTGCCGTCGGTATCGACCCAGGCTGCAGCATGCACGGCACCCGTTGCCGCGTTCAGCGGCTGACGCTGTGCGAGCTCACCCATTGCGGCCTGTAATGCCGCATGCGTCATACGCACCGTATCCGGCACCGGCGGCAGAGAACGCACAGCCTGGCCCAGCGTTTCAGCACCACACACCCCACAGCCGCTGCGTGACGCGAGACGACGCTGATGCGCATCGAGCTCCGCATAGCGCTCCAGAGCAATGGCCGCATCACACTCCAACCCGTCAGCCAGCGTCCGCATTCGTACACCCTGCAACTCATCGGATGAATGCAGGATGCCTTCACTGAGCGAAAAGCCGAGTACGAATTCCTCGATGTCCTGTGGCGTCAGCATCACAACCATATGCGGCCGATGGTTGTAATGCAGAGCCAGTGCGGTTTCGGTCGCGACGTTTTCGTTCGATTGGCTAAGCAGCCCCTCCTCCCAACGCTGCGCAGACACCGACATCTGTGTCGGTGGCTGATCCATAGTCACCGGGAATGACCGCGGGAGATTCACGGTTGCCCCACCGGTTGACGTGCACGCCACAATGCCGCCTGCTCCTCGGCGAAGCGCCGATGATCGCGCTGCCAGGTCGAGGGCTGCGAAACCCGCATCAGCTGCACGGCTGTGACTTTATATTCAGGACAGTTGGTGGCCCAGTCGGAGTTCTCTGTGGTGACGACATTGGCACCCGACTCGGGGAAATGGAACGTGGTGTAGACCACGCCCGGCTGCACACGCTCAGTCACCTCAGCGCGCAGCACCGTTTCGCCGGCGCGACTGGCCACGCCCACCCAGTCACCCTCGCGGATACCACGCTCTTCGGCGTCGTGCGGATGAATCTCGATGCGATCCTCACTGTGCCAAGCGACATTGGCTGTGCGGCGCGTCTGCGCACCGACGTTGTACTGCGAGAGAATTCGTCCCGTGGTCATCAGCAGCGGATAGCGCGCGCTGGCGCGCTCATCCGTGGGCACATATTCGGTCAGCATGAATCGGCCCTGCCCGCGCACAAATTTTCCGACGTGCATGACCGGCGTGCCTTCCGGATGCTCAGCATTGCAGGGCCACTGCAGGCTGCCCAGCTGGTCGAGCTTTTCATAGCTCACGCCTGAGAATGTCGGAGTCAGCCGCGCAATCTCGTCCATGATCTGCGAGGGATGATCGTAATGCATGGGATAACCCAGCGCATTCGACAGCGCCACCGTCACTTCCCAATCGGCCTTGCCACCCAGAGGCGCCATGGCACGACGCACGCGCGAGATGCGTCGCTCAGCGTTAGTGAAGGTGCCATCCTTCTCAAGGAAGGAAGAGCCGGGCAGAAACACATGCGCGTATCGGGCGGTCTCATTCAGGAACAAGTCCTGCACCACCAGACACTCCAGTGACTGCAGTGCCGCGGCGACCTGTTGGATGTTTGGATCGGATTGCACCAAATCCTCACCCTGCACATACAGGCCGCGAAAGCTCCCATCCAGGGCCGCATCGAACATGTTCGGAATGCGCAGGCCGGGCTCGGCCTGCAGCGAAACATGCCACGCCGCCTCGAAACTGGCGCGTACAGCATCGTCTGACACATGCCGGTAGCCGGGGAACTCGTGCGGGAAACTGCCCATGTCGCATGAGCCCTGCACGTTGTTCTGACCGCGCAGTGGATTTACACCCACTCCTTCGCGACCGATGTTGCCGGTGACCATCGCGAGATTGGCGATGCCGATGACCATCGTTGAGCCCTGACTATGCTCGGTGACACCCAGCCCGTAGTAGATGGCTGCATTGCCGCCCGTGGCATACAAACGCGCCGCGCCTCGCAGTTGCTCAGCAGGCACGCCGGTGACCTCGGCCAAGGCCTCGGGCGAATTGTGCGGCTCAATGATGAACTTCTTCCATTTGGCGAACTCACGCGCGTCGCAGCGTGCGGCAACAAACGCCTCATTGAGCAGCCCTTCCGACACGACCACATGTGCCAGCGCATTGATGAGCGCGACATTGGTGCCCGGCCGCAACTGCAGATGGTAATCCGCCTTCACATGCGGACCTTCGACTAGATCGATGCGGCGTGGATCGACAACGATCAGCTTGGCACCCGCCCTCAGACGCTTCTTCAGATGCGAGGCGAATACCGGATGCGCATCGGTGGGATTGGCACCGATGACCATGATGACATCGGCATGATCAACCGAATCGAACTCCTGCGTTCCGGCCGAAGTGCCCAAGGTCTGACCCAGACCGTAACCCGTCGGTGAATGGCAGACGCGTGCGCAGGTGTCGGTGTTGTTGTTGCCAAAGGCCGCACGCACCATTTTCTGCACCAGATAGGTCTCTTCGTTGGTGCAACGTGATGAGGTGATACCGCCGATCGAATCGCGGCCGTACTTGGTCTGAATGCGGCGGAACTCGGCCGCTGCATGGCCGACAGCCTCTTCCCATGACACCTCTCGCCAGGGATCGGTGATTTTCGCGCGGATCATGGGGCGAGTGACGCGATCCGGATGCGTGGCATAGCCCCAGGCAAAACGACCCTTCACACACGAATGTCCGTGGTTGGCCTTGCCATCCTTGTACGGCAGCATGCGCACCACACGACTGCCCTGCATCTCGGCACGGAACGCGCAGCCCACACCACAGTAGGCGCAGGTGGTGACAACGCTATGGGTCGGCTGCCCCATCTCGATGACCGACTTTTCCGTCAGCGTGGCCGTCGGACAGGCCTGCACGCAGGCACCGCAGGACACGCACTCGGATTCGAGGAAGGTTTCGTTCTGTCCGGCTGTGACGCGCGAACCGAATCCGCGACCGGTGATGGTCAGCGCAAAAGTGCCCTGCACCTCTTCGCAGGCGCGGACGCAGCGACTGCAGACGATGCACTTTGATGGATCGTAGGTGAAGTACGGGTTGGACTCGTCCCGATGCGTGTCGTGGATGTGATTCTCGCCGGCGTACCCATAGCGCACTTCGCGCAGGCCCACGGCACCGGCCATGGTTTGCAGTTCACAGTTACCGTTCGCCGGGCAAGTCAGACAGTCGAGCGGATGATCAGAGATGTAAAGTTCCATTACACCGCGCCGCAGTTTCGCCAGCTGCTCCGACTGCGTGCTCACCCTCATACCGGGCTCGACAAGCGTGGTGCAGGACGCGGGATAACCCTTGCGGCCTTCGATCTCGACCAGGCACAGGCGGCAGGAGCCGAATGGCTCGATGCTGTCGGTCGCACAGAGCTTGGGCACCGACACACCCGATACGGCAGCCGCACGCATCACTGAAGTGCCGACCGGTACCGTGACGGCACGCCCGTCGATCTCCAGCGTGACCGTGTTCTCACCGCTACGGTGGGGTGTGCCCAGATCACTGTCAGAGGGCGAGAGCATGGCCTTCTCCTCAGGCTGCGCCGCGCGATGCGGGCAGACCGAAGTCCTCAGGAAAATGTTTGAGTGCGCTCAGCACTGGTGACGGAGTCAGACCACCCATCGCACACAGCGAACCGTGCGTCATGGTCTCGCACAACTCATGTAGAAGTTGCAGATTGGCCTCACGCTGCTCTCCACCGCTGATGCGATCGAGAACCTCGACGCCACGCACAGCCCCGATGCGACAGGGTGTGCACTTGCCACACGACTCCTGAGCACAGAAGCGCATTGCCTCACGCGCACGCTGCGCCATGTCGACGGTGTCATCGAACACCACCACGCCGCCGTGACCAAGCATGGCGCCGATCTGTGCAAACGCCTCGTAGTCTAAATGCGTGTCGAACAACGACTCAGGAATCCATGCGCCCAGCGGACCGCCAACCTGCACGGCACGAATCGCACGCCCGCTGGCCGAGCCACCACCAAAGTTATGCAGCAAGGTGCGGAGCGTTGGACCAAAAGACAACTCGATGAGTCCTCCGCAACGGATATTGCCGCCGAGTTGGAATGGCAGCGTGCCACGCGAGCGCCCCTGACCGAAGTCAGCGTAATAGCGAGCACCGCGCTCAAGCACGATCGGCACCGTCGCTAACGTGATCACGTTATTGACCACGGTGGGCTGACCGAATAACCCACTCACTGCCGGGAGCGGTGGTCGCGCGCGCACCTGACCGCGGCGACCCTCAATGCTCTCCAGCAACGCGGTTTCCTCGCCGCAGATATACGCTCCGGCGCCGCGCCGCAGCTCGATATCGAAGGCACGACCGGAACCAAGAATGTCCGCGCCGAGATAGCCGGCGGCACGGGCGATGGCAATTGCCTGATGCAGTGTGGCTTCAGCAGCAGGATATTCGGAGCGCACGTAGACATAGCCCTGCTTGGCGCCCACTGCCAGAGCTGCAATGGTCATACCCTCCAGCAACGTAAACGGATCGCCTTCCATCAACATGCGATCAGAGAACGAACCGGAGTCACCCTCGTCGGCGTTGCAGACGATGTATTTTTCGGAGCCTGGCGCCTGCAGTACCGTGCGCCACTTGATACCAGCGGGGAAGGCCGCGCCGCCGCGGCCACGCAAACCTGATTCCGTCACCTCGGCAACAATGGCTTCGGATGTCAGTGTCAGCGCATGCCGCAAACCCTGATACCCACGGTACGCGAGGAAGTCATCGAGCGACAATGGATCGACGATGCCAACACGTGCGAATGTCAGTCGCTGCTGCTGTTTCAGGAACGGAATATCATCGACTACTCCGACGCAAAGAGGATGTGCGGTGAGCCGCCCCTCCTTGTCATCAGATAAGAACGCATCCAACAGCGAAGCCGCATCCGCCGGATTCACCGGTCCGTAACCGATGCGACCCTGAGGTGTCTGCACCTCCACCAGTGGTTCGAGCCAGTACAGGCCGCGTGAGCCATTGCGCACCAGGTGAACATCGACACCACGCCGTACTGCCTCCTGAAGCAGTGCCTGTGCCACGGCATCAGCGCCGACCGCGACCGCTGCGGAATCACGCGGCACATAAAGCGCGAGACTCATAGCGTGATGTCCAGCTCGGATAACAGGAGTTCGAGCTGCGCCGGGGTGACGCGGCCGTGGAGCCGACCGTCCAGCATCAGTGCCGGCGCGCAGGCACAGAGGCCCAGACAATAGACCGGCTCGCTCTCAATATGACCGCCAACACTGTGCCCGCTCGGATCAATGGCCAGACGTTCGGCAGCCTGCTTCTGCAGCGCTGCAGCACCCTGCGCCAGACAGGCCTCGGCCATGCAAACCCGCAACTTATGTTGAACCGGAGGCGTACTGCGAAAGTCGGTGTAGAAGCTCAAGACCCCCTGCACTTCGGCACGGGATAGATTCAGCGCCTGCGCGATGCGCGGGACGGCCTCAGGCGGCACATAGCCGATGCGATCCTGCAATGCGTGCAGGACCGGCAGCAGCGCCCCTGCGCGCCCCGTGGCCGCCTCGATGGCCGCAGCCACCTCCGCATCATGAATCACGACATCGCCTCACTCTGCGACTGCATCAGTTCGGCAGCCATGTAAGCAGATTGCCGGGGCCCCCTCAATGGGCATCAACCGCAGTGAGCGGCGCCCCGGAGGGTGGAACCCGGGGGCCCGCCCCAGCTATGACGGGTGCGAAGGGCTGGATCATCGTAGAATGGGCGGATGCATGCACGTAAAGCCACCCTACCGCTGATGCTTGGCGCCCTCGGCGTCGTCTATGGCGACATCGGGACTAGCCCGTTGTACGCCTTCCGCGAGGCGGTGGCGGCGGCCGGCGGAAACGATCCCGCAACAATACTGGGACTGCTTTCGCTCCTGTTCTGGACACTGACCGCACTGATCACCGTCAAGTACGTAAGCATTATGCTCCGTGCGGACAATGCCGGTGAAGGCGGCATCCTCTCGCTGATGGCGCTCGCACAGCAACGCCTGGGCCAGAGTGGCCGGTGGATGCAGCGGCTCATCGGCCTCGGCGTGCTCGGTACCGCGCTGTTCTATTGCGATGCGCTGATCACACCGGCAGTGTCCGTGCTCAGTGCGGTAGAAGGCCTCGAGGATCTCGACCCGAATTTCACCAGCGCGGTCATTCCGATGACGGTGGTGATTCTGGTGCTGCTGTTTGCAATCCAGCGCAAAGGCACCGAGAGCGTGGCTCGTCTATTCGGACCCGTAATGCTCATTTGGTTTGGAACGCTGGCTTTGATGGGCGTGGTTCAGATCGTGCAGCACCCCTCAGTGCTCAGCGCCGTCAACCCAATATATGCCGTGAGGCTTTTCATCGCGCATCCGAACTCGACCTTGGTGATCCTGGGCGCCATTTTCCTCACCGTCACCGGCGGCGAGGCGCTGTACGCAGACATGGGTCATTTTGGCCGCACCCCCGTGCAGGTCGTGTGGCTGGGGCTGGTCTGGCCGTCGCTCCTGCTCAATTACTTCGGCCAGGGCGCGCTGATGCTGAACACCCCTGTGCCCATCAGCAATCCCTTCTTTGCACTGTCGCCGACGGGTGCACTGCCAGCTCTGGTGCTGCTAGCAACGTGCGCCACCATTATTGCCTCACAGGCGACGATCTCAGGTGCCTTCTCCATCACCCGGCAAGCGGTGCAGCTGGATCTACTGCCGCGGGTGAAAGTCATCCAGACGTCGGCCAGTGCACATGGGCAGATCTATGTGCCGGCCACCAACATTCTCCTGCTGATCGCAGCAGTGGCATTCGTACTGTCATTCAAATCATCTAGCGCCCTGACCTCGGCCTATGGCGCAGCAGTGGTGGGCACGGAGTTCATCACCAGCATCTTGGGTGCCGTCGTCGCCCGCTACGTCTGGAACTGGTCGATCGCACGAACGGCCATGGTGTTCGGCTGCTTCCTGATGATTGAAACGGCTTTTGTAATCGGCAATGCCACCAAAATCCCTATCGGAGGCTGGGTACCGCTAACGCTGGCAACAGCGCTATATCTGGTATTTCTGACCTGGCGCGACGGACGTCGACGGCTGCGACGCGTGCTACTGGCGCGAGCCGTGCCCATCGCCAAGCTCGAGCAATTGCTGGCCAACACGGTGCGCGTACCCGGCTCGGCAGTGTTCCTCGTGAGCGATGCGAACTATGTACCCACCGCACTACTCCGCAATCTGGAACACAATCATGTCTGCCATGAACAGATCGTGATCCTGCAGGTAGAGATCGCGCGTCAGCCGCGCGTCGATTCACTTGGTCGCACCAGCGTCAAACTGCTGGCACCCGGCGTCTACGTGCTGCGCTCCCGCTTCGGCTTCATGGAGACGCCGGATGTCAGCGATGCGCTGCGCAGTGCCGTGCGACTGGGTCTGAACCTGGCAGGTCAGGAGACTTCATTCTTCGTCGGCTGGCATCTGGTGCGTGCCGTGCGACAGTCTGGCTGGGGTGCGCTGCAACGCGCACTGTTCGCAGCGCTGCAAAGGCGCAGCACTCAGGCGGCCGACTACTTCAACATGCCAACACGTCGTGTGATCGTGCTGGCCACAGAAGTCGAACTGCGCTGAGTGCCAACGCCGCACGCCTGAGAATCAGGCGTTGCGGTGCTTTTCAATCCCTTCCAGGATCATCTGGCGCGCCTTGTCGGCATCGCCCCAGCCGAGCACCTTGGCCCATTTGCCGGGCTCAAGATCCTTGTAATGAGAGAAGAAATGCTCGATCTGGTGCAGCGTGATGGCCGGCAGATCACTGTAATTCATGCACTGTTCGTAGCGCTTCGTCAGGTGCGCTGAAGGTACAGCGATGATTTTTTCATCGGTACCCATGTTGTCTTCCATCATCAGCACGCCGATCGGGCGCACGCTGATCACGGCGCCCGGCACGATAGCGCGGGTGTTACAGATCAACACATCGCAAGGGTCCCCGTCACCGGATAGCGTGTGAGGAATGAAGCCGTAGTTACCCGGGTAGCGCATCGAGGTATAGAGGAAGCGGTCCACCACCAGCGTGCCTGCTGCCTTGTCCATCTCGTACTTGATGGGCTCGCCGCCGATGGGCACTTCGACAATGACATTGACGTCGTGGGGCGCATTCTTGCCCACCGCAATCTGATCGATACGCATGAAATATGAGGCTCCGAGGATTTGAAAGGAAGATCAGGCCGAAGACCGAACAGCCGGACCATTACGGACGGAGCACGGGACCCAAAAACCTGAGCTCGAAATGTTGACGAGAGTTGCTTACAAAAACAATCCCCGCGGAGGGGTAGCGGCAGCCGGATCTGACTGCCGCCGAACCAAAGCTTATTTGAGAAGTTCCAGCGCCTTGGTCAAAGTCTGCTCGCAGACCGAGTTCGCCTGTCTCTTGTTCTTCTCGGCGGTGAAGGCATCGACGGCCTTCTGGTAAAGCGCTTCCGCTTCCGCGTAATTCTTGTTTTTGGCGTTCTTCGGCGCGATCACTTTCCAAGCAGCCTGCTCGTCATCGCACTTGCCGTTGATCGCGGTTTGAGTGGTCTTTTCCGCGGCAACCTGGTTCTGCCGCTGGCTCCTGTTCATCTGATTGCGGATGCCCTGATCAGCGGTGACGATCCCGCCGCCGCCATTACCGCCAAAGCCTCCTCCAAGGCCACCGCCGCCAAACTTGCCTCCGCCGCCAGCGCCGCCAGTGCCACCGGGGCCAGCCAACGCCACCACGCTCACGAAAACCAGTGAAGCCACTGCCGCTATGGATTTCATTGCGATTGCCACTCCATTGAATGAAACAGTGCGGGCAATTATAGCCGCCAAAGGGCCGCTATCGGAAAACCCGTAGCAAAGCTGCGACATATGCCAGTTCCGGCGGCCGATTTTTTTGCATCTTCTTGGTGCATGGGACCATCGGGTAAAGATATGGGTGGCCCCAAGCCTGTTTTGTCCAAGGGAGGTTCAGGAAATGAAAGGACAGCATTCAAACTTTTGGCATCGCACAAGAAGCGCCTTGTTCATCAGCATCGCGTTGGTGATTACTGTAGCCGCCACTGCATTCCAGACTGCAAGCGCGGCCGACACAGGTGCCGGACTGCGCATTGGAACGCTGGGCGCCGGAGTGGACTTTGATATCGCACTGGTCGACAAAGTCAATCTGCGGGTCGGCTATAGCGCTTACAACATCCACCGCAATGTGGAGCAGACAGACGTCACCTATGACGGAGATTTAAAGCTCAGCAATCCCGCTGTCACGATCGACTGGTTCCCATTAGACAGCGGTTTTCGCGCCTCACTGGGAGCGGTTGGATCCGGGACTCGGGTGGATGCAACCGGCATGCCGAATAGCAGTGCCCAGTACGTCATCAACGGCGTCACCTATACAGCGGTCCAGCTCACCAGCCTCAACGGCCGATTCAGGTTCGGCAATACGATCTCCCCATACATGGGTATCGGCTGGGGCAATCCGGTGAAGAGCGGCCAGAAACTGACCTTTCTGGTCGACGTTGGCGTGGTCTACGGCGGCACACCGGACGTAACACTGAACGCCAACTGCGCGTCCACGGTGCCCACCACGATCTGCAGCCAGCTGGCGCGCGACATCGAGGCCGAGCGCCAGAAACTGGTTGACCAGTTGACCACCATCAAATGGTACCCGGTGATCAGCCTCGGAATGGGTTATCGCTTCTAGTGATCAACGGCTGGCACCGCTTGTTCGGGCGGTGCCAGCCCCGCGCTAACGCAGTCGTGAGTAGCAAACGACGACACTGGCAGCGCGTTCAGTCCCGCGCCTGAGCTTGGAAGCCTCTAGCTCAACCGTTGGTACGCGAAGAACCAGATGAATCCGAGTTCTTTTCCATTCTGAAACCAACGCCCACATCTGCAGCAAACTTGGGAGCACCTACCGCTTCGGACAGGTACTTCCATGGTTTAGGCAAGGGCGTCTGTTCATCTTGGGCAAGAAACTGATCTATCAACCCGTACTTGCCCATCACCTTTTCGCAGGAAATGCCGATGGTGTTGATTTTGTAAGTGCCACGAGTAAATAGCTGTCCGGCTATTTTCGTATCTCTGGGGATGTCGAAATTCCCACAACTCGGAGTCTGAGGCCCCTGAGCAAAAGCCGGCGAAACCATGAGCAGTAAGATCGCCATAGAAATCGGGATAAAGTTCATGCGACTCCCTGCGAGATACCGATGATGGCGGATCGAGTATAGGTCACGAGACGAAGAGCTCTGCTTACTTATTTACGCCGGGACTGCGGCTAACCTTGACCGGCCCATTTTGAGTCGCAGCTGGGACGAGGTTTGCCTCAGGTGTAACCGCACTACCAGTTGGGACCGTGGCGATTACGGAACAGCTTGACTACGATCTCTAAACCTACGCACTCGTTGGGCTTCGGGTAGGAGCCATCGCAGAGCCAGTCATCGATGAATTAGGGCCTCCCCAAAACATCTCTAGATTCCTAACCTCGGAGCGACGGAACACTTAGCCGCTTGGGCCACGCCTACTTTGGGATCTTCAGAGCACACATGCCCTGGTTGGCTGCATTACTGCAGCCAGCTGTGTAGGCAACAAAGAACCGTACATCAGCGCTGGACGGTTTGATCTGCGCAGAATACGACGAAAAGCTGGAATTGCTTGGGTTAAACCATGTATCCACAATTGCTAGAAGCTTACCCGCGCCATCAAATTTTAAGGTTGCCCATTCAGTCCCAGAGGTAAGCGTCGTAGTCGTGGCCGTATGGGCATAGATTGCCCCGTTACCAGGCTCATAAATCAGGTCCAAAGGGAATTGATATTGGCTTTTATAGGAAGCTGACACGGGCATCTCAAGGCTAACTGCTGACGAGAAATCAAAGCCGCCAGCAATACCCTTAAACCATATAGCGCTGTTAGTGCTGCCTACGAAAAGATCAAGGCGGCTGCCGATGGGAATCAGGTCTACGTTGAACATTCCGCAATTCGGATGAGTAACCTTCAGCGCAGCTGATGAAACGATGGCGTCATCTCTTCTAAAGGTCCCGTCGCCAGCTCCAAGAAGAACGAATGGAACACCACAACCCTGAAGCTGATTTGAATTGTCTACATCTGTGGTAACGACGTCGATAAAGCCATCTCGGTTTATGTCTGCAGCTTGTGCTTTATGCCCATAGATTGGAGCATTATCGAGCAAAGACGTTCTTGCATAACTTCCGTCTGCTTGACTCATGAATAGAATTTGAGGGCTCTTCCCGCTTTCTACGATCTGCTGTTGCGTGAATCCTGTCATGACAAAATCAAAGCCAGTACATGCAATGTAGACGTCAGGCCTTTTGTCGTTATTAAAGTCTGCAACCAACGTATATGACGGCGAAATACAGGACAGTCGATCAGAGGGTTGCTTGAATGCTGTATCCGATCCGTCTATCCATTTTCCAGCGGAATCTTGCCGAAGAAAATAAGATACTCTTGGCACATCAGAGACATCTCCGTACTTTCCGTCAGTTCGGGACGCCACGACGAAAGCTGAATATTTGCCCTCTTGGAAGAAGTCGGCATATGCCACCGATCGTTCGACGGAGTCCTGTTCTCCTTCGTATGCTCTGGCAATTCCGAGAGAACGAACAGTCTTTATCGCCGTTCCATCATAGGGTATTGAGTTCTTATTCTCATATGACGTTGCATACACGGGCATCGGGACAGTCAGCAACAGGTCTTTTTTTGCAAACCCGCCAGCTCCAGTACATTGAACCGTGTAAGTAAATTGACCGCCTGCAGCTGCGACGAATGAGACGCCGCCTGTCGTGGCACCACCACTCCCGATAAGTCCAGCAACTGAACAGGTTGTCGCATCAGTTGACTGCCATGAGAGAACAACAGAGTCGCCAATGAGTGCTTTGCTCTTAGAAAGATATGCCGTCACCGTAGGACTTGGAACTGTGGTACAGGTGACGGCAATGTTGCTGATGCTGACTGTTGCTACAGAACCAGAGCCATTGGTGATCACGCAAGTCTGGGCTGGTGAGCTTGGCTGAGTCTTCACTGTCACGGCATAAGCCGAACCAGTAGCAGCAGCAGAACTGACGGTGATTGTTCCATTAGCGCTGACATGCAGATCATCAGTGCCGTTGTTCTGCAAGGTCAGTCCTACTCCTGAGAGGCCACTTACCGTAGCCGTGATGACGTAGGTATTAGTGGTGCAGGCGACAGTGATGTTGCTGATGTTGGCATTCGCCACGGCACCTAGCCCATTTGCCACTACACATGTTTGGGCCGGGGAATTGGGCTGGGTCTTGACGGTCACGGCATAGGCGGAGCCTGAGCCGGCTGTCGAGTTGATGGTGAACGTGCCGTTGGCACTGACCGATAGATCATTCGCCCCGTTGTTCTGTAGGATCAGGCCTGACCCGGAGAGTCCACTAACCGTGGCTGTGATGGAGTATGTCGGAGAGGCAGCAGGAGGGCTACCGCCACCACCACAAGCCATCAGGCCAACTGCCGCAATCGCCGCAAGCAGATAGGTGCTGAGCCGGATCCCGCGGGGGCAATTGAGTTTTTGGTAATCAGTCGTAGTGCGAGCCAAGCTTTCACTCCATCAAATGACGGGGTTGGTTTGTTTGTTCTTGTTGGACCTAGCCGCGCTTAAAGAGCTCTTAACACTTTAGCGCCAACTGAAGTTACTGGGCGCGAGCAGGGATTAGGTTGGCTGCACTCACGAGCGCTTGATGAATCAAGAGATGGTGGCCAGGGCGGGAATCGAACCTGCGACACGCGGATTTTCAAACGCGACCCGACCATACGAAATCTTTTCTGCGATGGGTCTGTACAGGCCCCACAGCGCTTTGGAGCGCAAAAACCTGCTCGAGAGCCCTGCCACGCTGCGATAGCGGTGGGGAACGGTATTTGCGCTATGCCTCTCTGCCCCACTATCCCGATCTCGGCAAACTCACTACTTTTCGCAGCAGTGGCCGTACAGATACCACGGTTTTCAGTCTCTTTCGGCATCATTTCGGTACCGTTCCCCAACGCTGTAGAAGGGTTTTAAACGACTCTCGCTCGCGTTAGCGTTGAAAGCCTTTACGCAGTGACCCTGATGCAGCGTCCATCTGCGTGTCTAACTCCCCTGCTTCTACTGCAGCCTTGATGAGTTCCAGTGTGGGCACGAGGTCTTGTGAGTTCGTGATTTCCACAGCGGTTTTGCCCTTCGCCAACTCCAGCGTTTTCGCACCGTAGCGGACATTGAGACAAAGCCGCCCTTCCACACCCACAAACCACCAAGGCTTGATGCGTTTGGCAATCTCGATGGTGCGTCGATTGCCTTCGTCGTCCTTCACACTCTTGTAGCGTTTGGGGCTGTAGATCGTGCCCGCTTGTTCAGCCCGAGCCAGTTCAATCTGCTCGTGTAGTCGTTTGGCTAACTTGTTTCGGCGTACTTGTACGGGCGGAAACTGTGCGGGCTTTTTAGCCTGCGTGAGTTTGAGTGAATTCAGCATTGCCATGTGCGTCTCCTCTATGTTTGAACGCACAGCAACACTATGTTCAGTTTTTCTCGATTCCTACCTGAATTTGCCGGAAGAAAAGAAAAGGCGATTCTGGTTGACGGCCAAACCCAGCCGAAAGTAGTGCCGCTAAATACGGGTATGCGGCTATATGAAATCGACAGCAGATACAAAGCGTTTGAGGTGTCGGCAAACATTCCCGGCATTGGCGTGTTTCGTACGCTGATCTATGCGGAAACCACGACGGACGCACAGCGGGCAGCAGAGCATCTGTACGGGAGACGGCGTGTGTCGTCTGTCCGTCGCTATGTTCCCGAACAAACCGCTGCCAAATCACCCGAACAGCAGCGGATCAAATCCCTAAACGATCAAGCCAAACGGCTTCGCGCACAGGCACAGCAAGAACGAGCCAAACTCGCGATGAAGAAGGCACAGCAAGCGAAGACGCCGACGATCAAACCGATCAAGCCAATCAAGGCCGGCTAAGAAAAGATCATATTTCGCCGTCTTTCCTTTTCTCTCGACTAAATAGATACGACACACAGTGCCTGGTGCCCTGTGCTGCCATATGTACCACTATCGAGAGACACGGCTGCGTCCCCGAGTTGTTTGGACGCCCGCAACATTGGTGATGTCGCAATGAGCGGAACTTCTGGGCGATAGCAGAGACTGGCTTCGGTAATCCCCCCATTTCTAGTGGGTCTGAGAAGTAGACGTTAAGCAGCCATGGCCAGCCGCTGTTTTGGGGTGATCCCGCCCAAGGCCATGTTTGGGCGTTCGTGATTGTAGTGCCAGATCCACTGGGTTGCGAAGTCTTGGACCTCGGCGATGGCATCGAAGCAATACTGCGCGAGCCATTCGTATCTCACGGTTCGATTAAATCGCTCCACGTAGGCGTTCTGTTGCGGCTTTCCGGGTTGAATATATTCGATCCTAATATCTTGGCTCCTAGCCCATTGAACGATCAACCCACTCAGGTACTCCGGGCCGTTGTCACAGCGTAGAACCTTGGGCTTCCCTCGCCACTCGATGATTTGGTTGAGGCTTCTGATCACTCTCTCAGAGGGCAAGGAGAAGTCGACCTCAATGCCCAGCGCCTCACGATTGAAGTCGTCGATGACATTGAACAGTCGAAACGTTCTGCCGTCCGTCAGCTGATCGTGCATGAAGTCCACCGACCACACGGTGTTGATCGTCTCCGGCACGGCCAAAGGATCTGGCTTCGCTCGGTTCATGCGCCTCTTTGGCTTGATCCGCAGGTTCAGCTCCAATTCCCTATAAATCCGATATACCCGCTTATGGTTCCAGAGAAAGCCTTTCACGTTCCGCAGATACAGAAAGCAGAGGCCAAATCCCCAGTTACGCCGATTCTCCGTCAGGCGCATCAGCCACTGAGCAATCCGTGCATTCTCAGCGTTCAGCTTCGGCTGATAGCGATATCCGCCCTCACTGAGCCCAAACGCCTCGCATGCCAGACGGATGCTCAGCCCCTTCTCCTCGACCGCCCACCTGGCCACCTCGCGTCGGCGAGATGGCCTCAGACTTTTTTTGCGAGGGCCTCCGCGACGATGTCAGCCTTGATCTGCGCCTCGATGTAGAGCTTCTTGAGTCGTCGGTTCTCCTCCTCAAGCTCCTTCATTCGCGTCATCAGCGACACGTCCATCCCGCCGTATTTGCTGCGCCATTTGTAAAAGGTCGCCCCGCTAATACCATGCTCTCGGCACAGATCGGGCACCCTCGTACCGGCTTCCGCCTGCTTCAGAACCGCCAGGATCTGGCTATCCGTGAATCTCGATCGCTTCATGTAGAACTCCCTCCAACGAGAAAATTCTACTTCTCAACCCCACACATCGGCGGGGGGATTACCCTTCCACTAACCCGCAAGGGCTGACAGCCGAGGTCATCGACGGCTTGGAAGGAGTATTACTTGATGTAAAGGTTGTAGGGCGTAGTCCCTACCGAACCATGAGCAAGCCCTGCGTACACGGCAACTTGCGAACGCTGCACTGGCTGACATCTCGGCTAGGCAGTTGCGTTGCGTTTCATTCCGCAGCACCTAAAAGGAGACCGCGAAACCACCCTTCCCCGTTATTCGGTTGTGTTGAGATGTTGTGATGATGAACTCGGCAAAAGTTCTTCTCAGTCACATAGAGCCAGTTGCGTAAGGCTCCGTGTGACTGGAATCTGGCAAAAGTCTTCCATCAACTAAGTAATCATCATTCATCATCATTCCAAGCATCGGACAATGAACTAATAAGAAAGATATGCAGCAAGTGATGAGCGAGTGAGTGAAACGAACGAAGCGAGACACGACGCTGCAAGTGAGTGCGCAGCACTCAATCCATACTCTCCCAGTTAGAGCAGATCACCAGCGCCAGAGATCTCTGGGGTGCGCGAGATTTGCGCAGCAGAAAATTGCGGGTAACTATAGATCGGGCTGGGTAGCGGAAACTTTGCCCGCATAAAAAGCCCTACAACGAACGCAGCACTTGCAGGGCTGGCTTGGGTAGCGAGTCACGCATAAGAGCCCGTTATACGGCGTTACAGCGTGTTTTACAGATAGGGCCCCAAAACAGCGGGTTTCTGGTCAAGTTGATTGCTAAATAAACCAAAGAGAATCACGAAACTCTTTTCTTCGTCTACAACCTCTTGATTGTTGGAAGATCTTTTTTCGGTAGGAAAATTGCTCGTATGAAAACACACTGCTTGCGTAGAAATTCATTACCGGAGAAGCAAATGTCGCAAGCAAAAACACTCACGCAAGCAGAACTGGACCAAGTGCTGCGCTATGTTGCTACCAAGCAATACCCAGAACGCAATCGCTTGCTTGTGCTGATTAGTTTCTGGAGTGGTATGCGTGTGGGTGAGATCGCAGCACTGCGCATAGCCGATGTTCGCAATGAAGACGGATCCATCAAGAACGAAGTACGGCTGACTACGGATCAGACCAAGGGCCGCTTTGCGCGAGTGGTATTTTTGAATGATCGCTTACGCAGTGAGATCGCCACCTACCTCCGCAACAGCAAGCGAGCACCTCACTTGCCGCTGTTCCCGACGGCGAAGAAGGCAGGCTTCACGGCGAACACCCTCACGCAATGGTTTCACTGGGTCTACAAGCGAGCGGGCATCGCGGGAGCCAGCAGTCACAGCGGACGCCGTACCTTCATCACCAATTTGGCAAACAAAGGCATCGGGGTACGGGTGTTGGCGAGTTTGGCGGGACACAGGTCCATCGCGGTCACTCAGGCCTACATCGACGTGAACGACGATATGAAGCGACGGGCGGTGGAGTTGGTATGACCGCCGCGCGGTCGTTCGGTAGCCGTAATTTGCCGCCAATTAGCCGGTATCACCTGGCGTAGATGAGCCTTGAAAACTGATATAAATCAATAGGTTAATAAAAATAATCTACATAAAAGTAGATTATTAAGGCTGCGGCGCCACTAGATCTCAGCAGGCGCTACAGCGTTCAGCAGCCCGCGGTACCCCTCCAGCCACCAATCCCAATTTTCAACTGTAAACGCTTCCTCAATTAGGTCTAGGCACTCCGCCCACGACGGTGGCACTTCTGTCCTGTCCGTTTCAAATGCCAAGGCATTCGCCCGCTCAAATGCGTTCAGGTAGACCCAGACGTTGTGATTGACGAGCAGAAGATTGCTCACCGTATCGAACTTTCGTGAATTCCATTCATCCGTCACTACGTTCAGGTGCCCCTTCGTAAGTACTCGCGCAATCGGACTGTCGTATCCCAAAGGTTCATCACTTCCAACAAACTGCTTTGCTTGCGGGGCTTGCTCAAACTGAATATTCCAAAGAGTCGGATGAGCACCAAACTTTGGCGTTAGTGCGGCCTGCTCATACCGCCCACCAACTTGAAATGGACTCGCGCTATCGTAACTTACACGTAGATTTGAATTAACTTGCTTGCGAATCCCGCGCTGGATAGCAGACAGGAGAATCGCCCACTGCGTTGTCGATACGCCAAGAACATGTATCCAATCACGGCCTGCGGAAAATGCTCCATCATCACGCATCAGCAGAACCGAGCGCAGTATTCCTTCAATGCCACCCTTCGTTCCTGCTGCGCCGGCAAGTGAGTAGCCACCGCAATCGAAAAATTTAACTGCATTCCACCAATCTCGAGTGGTCTGTGGGTCTAGTCCTTGCACCACGTTCAGCCACTTTGTTCTGCCTTGCCTATGCTTTTCGATAAAGCGCAGGTTACTTACCGTCATGTCAGTAAGTTGCTGAATTGAGCACTGATGAAACGGCGTCTGCTCATTTGCTTTCAGCGTTGCCCACAGCGGCATATCCAGCGTCATCGCATAATGGGCATAAGTCTCGAGCCAGCCCACAATCCATTCTCGGACGTGATAAGCGTTACGCCACGCTTCGACTGCAGAGGCCGCCTCCATCCCGGCACGTAGCGAATCAAATCCCTTTAAAGAACCTTTGCCGATTTGAAATCCACCACTATCACCAACTAACACGTAGTCGTCGCGACCCATACGTGTGATTGCGTTGTCAGGCGAACTGCCGACTGAATAAGCACCGACAGAATGAAGTACTTGGCGATGGTTCCAAAGTCTGCTGCGCTTACTCCAAAATACTAGATCCTCAACCGTGTATCCGTTCGGGAACGGGCGCTCATCCGGCAAGGGCTTCCCCACGCCCGTCGCATACATGTCGCTAACGGCGGGAAGATAGACAGCGTATTGATCAGAGATCATCGCTAAAGTCCTCGTCGTTATCCGTCACACCATAGTCGGTCTCGAGACTTCGGAATTGCTGCGGTGTGTACTGATCAAACCACTTATCGAATCTATGCCCTGCCTCGCTTGTTTGCGGGATCACTACGGAGTAGTCCGCGGCTGCGGTCGAATACTCCAAACTAAACGTTTCATCACCCAGTTTTAATTTCACGGGGTCGTCTAGGTCAAAGTCCGCGATCGCACGTAACGCCGGAATAATATCCTTCGTTAGAAAGTACGCAGAAACGCCTTTTTTACACGTGGCTTCCTGAACAAGGGGTACGTCGCGGGTGATTTCAAACCCCTTCGGCTGCTTAGTGAATTCGAACGTGATCGATTTCTTATTGAACGTCAGTCGACAGAGCGTATGTTCTTTTCTCTTTATGTGCTTGCCCGATCCCTCAAGCCACATGTCGAGCACCGCAAATGCCACTTCCCGAAACCACGCCCCATCGACTTCCGCGGACCAACGTAACTGGGCCGCCTGGGGACGAGCGGCAACTTGCCAAAGTGGTTCTGGCGAGGACTCCTCACTGCGCCAGAAATCCAAATGCAGCCAGCGAGCGTTGGGATTGCTTTCATCCTGCAGTCGTGCCACGAAACTAATCTCGTGACTCGCATCGTAGTTGATCGGTCGGTGCGGCTTGCCCAGTTTGTACAGGTGAAATTCGTAATTGCTAACCAGATCACGTTCCAGCCGCTTACGTGCCCGATACGACAGCATGAGATCATCGTCAGTCTTAATCCAAGTTCCACCTTTTAACTTTGCATTGGTTACTACTCCCGACTTGGCGTTTGTGGGACTAAGCAGCAGTTCGCTACCCTTACCGCAAACAAGTAGCCGCCGTGCTGCGAGAGCCTTACGCTCCTTTGTATGTCCAGTTTCGCCGACGTCTACAAGGTCTTCCTGAACCTTTATTAGATGCGCCGGTAGACATTGCGTTCGCAGTGTTTCAAGCAAACCACGCAACTCTGGTCGTAACTTTGCGAATGAGCGACGGTAGCAGTCCGTTGCAACTGCTTTAATGATCGCCTTTTCCCGAGATGATCCGACGACTTCGTACCCAATATTGGTGCGTCGAATCAACAGCACCCCGAGATCGTCGTTCGCCGATTGAACATGGACGGTAGGTGTTGTTGTGGTAACAGTGACTTGCACCGGCAACGTTGTAGCAGCCGTTGCGGCCTTAGCAGTGATCACTGCCTGCTTGGCAGCCGGAGTTGATTTTGGTTCGGCCAACGTACTCGACTGGTCGGCGTCCTTGTCGTTATCGGGGATGCCGTACCCGGCTAGTTTTTGTATTCCGCCATTGGTCTTGATGAAGTTGGCAAGTTTCTCGATGCCGTCCTTTTTAAACGTTGCCGCGTTTTTCTTTACGTGCTGATCGATCGCATTGAGAGCACGGTTGTAGGTGTGTAACTCTTGCTCCGTGCAATTTTCGGTTCCCCAAATCAGTCGCAGAAACGGCGAGAAGTTGTATTGTTGCTTGGTAACTCGTTTGTACTGAATTCCTGCCTGCCGATATATTTCAGTCAGGAGATCGGGATCCACTCTTAAGAATTCGCGATGGAGGAAGTAAAGATCGGCTACATGGCGTTGTGTCTCGGCTCGTACTTGGCGCTTGCTAGCCCATATACGCTCACCAACCTCTTGGAGTTCCTCAATTCTTTTTTTGAGTGAAGCGGTTCGTTTGGCAATTCCGTTTGCCATCGCGTCTCTCCTAAATCGGGTTTCTAGGCTTTAAGTCCTCGATAAACTCTGACGGCTCTCCGCCACTGGATATCAGAAGCGTGTCTCTCGCTCGCGTCACCGCTACGTACAACAACTGCCGTTCTGTTGCGTAGATTTCTTCAAGATCTGCTTCGTCAGTAACAGCCTCCAGACGCTCGTCTGACGGGATTATTCCGCTGTCACATGCAATGACTGCAACGGAGCGGAACTCGAGCCCTTTGACTAGCGGCATCGTGGCAACTGCCACATGTCCTGAAGGCACTAACGCTTCTGCATCAAGTATCGCCACGGCTGCGCCTACGCTTCGACCGATGTCCGCGGCCCTTTGGACCTCGGTAGCAGAGCGCACGATGAGACAACACGAACTCGCAGCGACTCCGGCGCTAAGTTGATCCGTCAGCCACTTGCCAACACGAAGTCGTTCTGCCTCCACCGTGCCACACAGTGCGAACTCAGGCTCGAGACCATTGAACAAGGACACCGTCCCTGATCGTGACTCCACGTTTCCATCAACGTCGCGCAGGTCTTCCTCCAGCAATTGATCGGCCCGTTGACGTATCTGCTGAGAGGTACGGTAGTTAACTTTAAGCGTCTTTGATCTCCCTCGAATATCAACGCCTGTCGACTTCCATGAGAACGGCGTTTGGAAGATCCGCTGGCCTAAATCACCCGCAAAGAAGAGGGAGTTTGGCGATCGATTAATCGACGCCAGAAATCTCAATTGCGTCTGAGTAATATCCTGCGCTTCGTCTACCACCACCGCGTCATATGGCAGGTTCGTCTCGGTGCGCATCGCGTCTGCAAGCGTTTGAAATACCTTCGCGTAAGTCGTTTTCCCTCTTTTAGACAACTCCGTATCTATGTCTTTGTAGTAGTCCCAAATAACCTCACGCAATGCGGCACTCAATCGAGTCTTTCTACCTATCCGCCGCACGTCTCGATATTGTTCCCAGGTCTTTATCTGCTCCGCGTCTACCACTTCCAGCCATTCATTCAACAAAAAACTTAAACTAAACTTGACCTGTGGTTTCGTCTTCAATGCTTCGCGAAAGATGTCGCGTAGATCATCGTCCGAGGCGATCTGCGCTTGCCGAAAACGTTGCTTATAGAGTCTTAAACCAATGTCGTTTATTGCAGCAACCTCAATCCGCTCACCCAGCGAAGGCTTGCTTGCAATTAACTTTCGAAGCCGATCTTTCAAAGCGTTCGCGAGTGCCGGTGAAAATGTAGTGAGGAGAACTCGATAGTTATCGTTCTTCTTTGCAAGATGGACAGCACGATGCAGCGCAACGATGGTCTTACCAGTTCCGGCGGACCCAGAAACGCGACCCGGACCGCTGTAGTCGCGCTCAACAATGTCTTGTTGGTCTGGGTGAAGGAAAGTCGTCCACTTGTCCCACGGATATTCCAACGCCGCTTTAAGTAGTTCGATACTGCGAACCAAGTGAAAGCGTCTCTTAGCGTCAGGATGCGAGAGCGGATCTGCGGTCGGCGCGATTGGTTCGGGGCGCTTCGGCTTGCCGCCTGTTGCGAGTTCTAAAACGGCTTGCGCGGCTTCTTGCGGTAAGTGCTCTGCGACAGATAGCAACCCGTCGTCATCAACCACGTCTCGTAGCGTGGTTATCCAATCCTGAGGGACACCATATGACAGAAGTTCGTCGTCCGTTACGCCCTGCAACTTCGGTGCTAACGCGGGTCTATCAGGCGCAGAGACGATCGGTGTTTCATCGGCCGCGTATCGCTTTATGCGTATTTCTTCAACACGCTCTCGAATTTCAACGATCTGCAATGCGCCCGTCTTGGGATGCGCTTCAATCTTTCGACGCTCCGCCCATCGATAGGCCTCATCGTGATGATCGACGTAACAGATCAAGAATGAGTTATCGCTGCGATGCACGATGATACGTACATCGGAGTTAACACGGACACTCCAGAACCGCTTGTCTTTCGCTTTGTCGAGTTTGTGAAACTGAAGACTTGGGTGGGAATGATCTGCCTGCAAATCATACGCCGTCAGTTTGACCGCCTTCTGTATCTCAGCCGGCAACCGACCAAGGCTGTCGGTAAAACTATCTGCGAGAACAAAGTTCATCGCGCTAGTTCACTGCGAAAACTTTCATGACTTCGTCGCCAAGATGATTGATCACCTTTACGGCAATTCGGCCGGACTTGGGTTTGTCGAATGGACGTGAGGTATCGCTATTCAACGTCGCCCATGCCTCTGCGTTGATTTCGGCTTTTAAGGACGTTTTGAGTGCGCTATACGGATCGTTGGCACCCAAAAAATAAGCGTGCCGTACGAAAAAACTTTCCTCGTTGTAGTCAGTGTCGATCATCCAACACGCGATGCCATCTGGGCCGTCACTTCTCACTTCGCCTGACTGCGGATGAAAGACATCTACACCGAGTACTTTTACGACAAAACGACCGTCTTTTTGTTTTGATAGTTCAATGTCTGGCTCGCCGAAGACAACGAAGAGATTTCCTTTACCGGTCGCCTTCAGATCTTCAGCCATATGCAGATCGGCATTCATCCGCGCTTTTAGAACACGCACTTTACCTAGGGAGTTAAACTCAGTCGTGTGCGCTTCGTAGTTGAATGCACACGCAATAAGCACGTCGAAACCGTTATCAGCGGCCTCTCGCGCTGCGGCTACTAGATCGGGGCGGCTGACGGTGCCGAACTCAGGCCCTATAAAGATGCCGGCCTTTCGCTGTGTTGTTGCGCTTTCACTCTCGTCTTCATAAGTTCCAACTGCACAGATATATCCACCGCCGGGATATGGAACGACTGACGAAAATTTGATCCCGTCACCTTTATGCGCCTGCTGGACACCAGCCGCTCGAAGGTTCTCAAGGATCAACTGTGTGAACGACTGTACGGCGCCGTACTCTTCGCCGCCATCGGCGACTTTGTTTAGCATCACCTCGTCGTCTACACCAACGGCGAGCATCCGGTGGGGCGAAATGCTTTCAACTGTAAACGGGCCTGCAACACGAACCCTGCGAGGATCTTCATACGGCCTATCATACAGGTACTCAAACTCCGCTTTTGCCGCTATAGATTTATCGATCTCTCTTTGACGGTCTATTTTAGAGAGCCACCACTCAGCATGTAGTTTCTTGGCTTCGACTGACCACTCCGAACCGGCTTGCCTTGGAATTTGCCACTCTTCCCAATTGGTTTTCAGCAAAAAATTTATCTGCCTTCTAAGTGGCTCCATCTTTTCGTTCCAATCGTTCCAAATCGTTTCGATTTCGGAGTTGTTAGCGACTGCCTTTAAAGTTATGTGCGGAACACGTTCGTACACAAAACCGTGACGAATATTTTCAGTGACCGGCCGCGAGCTTGCCGTAGATCTCGTTAACTCGGATTCTTTTATTTGACCGTCTCTAGAATCTGCGAGCAAATAGAATGGGTACCGCGCACCCATAAGTCGGGCACGTGCGAGTGCAAGAGCAACTCGCGATGTGTCGATCGTTATCCAACGTCGGCCCCACTGCTCCGCGACCGTCGCTGTGGCCCCAGATCCACAGGTCGGATCTATTACTAGATCGCCGGGATCGCTTGCCATTTGGATACATCGTTCAATCACTTTAGTTGAGGTTTGTACAACGTAAATTGGGGAGGTGGCTCCGTGAGTGTCATCCCAAATATTGTGAAGCGTTTGCACAGCGAAATCGTCGAAATAGCGAATGTAGTTTGGCAATGTTGCAGGGGCAATTATTCTATTCGCCTTTATTAACCGCTCCATGCCTTGTGAGTTCGTCTTCCAACTATATTTTTGCCTCGGAAAAACTTTGCCGTTTACGTTGATATCGTAATAGCAAGTCGTCGTATACCCCGATGACATTAAATTATCAGCAAAAAAGGGACGGTCTTCTGGTGCAATTACCTCTGGGGACTGGCGCTCGGCGGAAGTCATTTTCCGCGCTTCAAGAGCGGGCGTCATAATCCATGTATAGCCAGTACCCGCGCCTAAAGGCTTTGATTGGTATAAGTCCCGTATCTTTGCTGACTCAGCATTCTTCGCGTACCAGAGAATATAATCCGCTATTGACGGCAGCCCCTTTGACCCAAGCGGTAATGTCTTTTTAAACGTTATTTGTGCGATAAAATTTTGTTCCCCGAAGACTTCGTCCATTACCGCTCGTACTCGGTGGACGTTTTCGTCTCCAATCTGCACAAATATCGAGCCTGTTACCGAGAGTAGATCGCGAGCAACGGTGAGTCGATCGCGAAGATAGGCCAAGTAACTATTAATTCCAGCCCGCCAAGTATCTCGGAATGCTTTCACCTGCTCCGGCTCTCGCGTTATATGGTCAGCCTTGCCGTCTTTAACGTTCGTACTAGTGGTAGACCACTGGAAATTACTGTTGAACTTGATGCCGTAGGGCGGATCAAAGTATATGCACTGAACTTTGCCGCGAAGTCCCTCGCGCTCCGCCAGACTCGCCATGACTTGAAGCGAGTCTCCCAGAATCATTCGATTGGTCCAATTTTGGTCGTGCTGGTAAAACTCGGTTTTATCAGCATCTTTTGGAACCCCGTTGAAGTCCGCGAATAAGTCGGCGGTCATTTCCCCCGCTGAATATTTTGATTCTCCGGACTCGCGTAGTAATTCATCAATCAGCGCCTTGGGATGAACTTTCTCCTGAATGTATATTGGCGGAGCATTTACGACCAGATCCGATAAGTCTTGCGAATCTTTCCCTCGCCACACAAGTTGCGGGTCTAAGTCACGATTTCTTCGTTCATACGCTACTCGTACTGTCTCTTTCTCAGAATCGCGAACGATTGGCTCATACTCCGCCGTCGGAATATTTTTTCTCTTTTCGTCTTCGTGCTTGAAGGCGTCTACGGTCTTTGGAGTTAATTTTTTCGCCATGTCTTATCTGCCTTATCAGTTCTTTTGCATCGATCCGAATTAATCGAATGTTTCGACTGCCCGCGGGCTAATGATTGTCTCGAAGTCTTCCTTAATTTCGTAGAAGTCTGCTAATTCCACAAACCTCCAGCGCCCATAGGTACCAAGGTTGTTCACACCAGGCACCCAATATGCATTCATGGTTTCGCGCTTCGCTTTAGAGTTTTCGTTTTGGAAACCTTTTATCTCTACGACGACACGAAGTAAATCGTTGTCTCCATGACCATCGTCTACAAGCACAATGAAGTCCGGCAGGTATCGACGAGCCTCTCCTCCATCGTTGTAGGGCACTTCGAAGCCTAGTCCGCTGTTTTTCACGTATGCCCGGACTTTCGGATGAGATTCCGCAACTCGACAGAATTCTTTTTCCCATTCGCTGTCTAAAACTGCCCAGTTCACGTGGCACCTCGCAGGACTTGTCTCCCAACGTGGCAATTTAGAGGTATTAAAACTAACGAACGCCGTGCTTCCCTCGGGGACGTAGGGATCAAGTATGGCTTCGATCGGCGAGTCGCTGGCGTGTGCTGTTGTTATTGCAGCGATGATTTTGTCGCAAGCACGATCAGCCAGCGTTTTGTACTTTAGTTGCGCCGGGTAGGTTCTACCACGACAGACGAGATAACCTTCGTCGATCCATCGCTTTACAATTCGTTTCAAGGCGCCAAACTGATTTAGTCGTGGGTCGCCGTTATCATCCCGCCACTTAAAACGAACAAGATAAGCAGTAAGTTCAAAGATTACCTGTGACGGCCTCACATCACCAGTGTGCGCGAGCGTCAAGTCAACCGGAGCACCGATAATTCCTGAATTTTGTACCTCGGTGGCGCCAATATCATCCGGGCTAAGCACTAGCGTCGATGTGTCCTTATCGAACGTGGCAGTAATGTTGTCCTCAGGTAGTTTGACTCGATAACCCTGTACACGCGGGAATTTGATTTCCAGCGCATCTCGTTCGGGTCTTATTGCACGTACATGAACTGTTTCACGCGGCGGCGTTGGCTTCGCGATTACAGGCTTTGCAGTAAAGTCGAAGGGAATTCCCAAGATGTCCGCGTATTCGACATTGAATAACCCAGATTCGTTCAGGCTGTATGACTGGCGTCGCAGCGCACGACCAATAACTTGCTCACACAGTAGTTGGGTGCCGAAGGCACGAACACCTAGTACATGGGTTACGTTATTGGCATCCCATCCTTCGGTAAGCATGGCAACGGACACCACGCATCGAATTCCACTTCCAAGTCGCCCCGGCTTACCAACCGTATTCATCACCTCACGCAGAAGTTCGGCGTCACTCAGGTTCTCGGCGCTTCGTACGTCGCCTGTGCGCTCAGTAATCTCGCGACGAAACTGATCGATTTCTCGTTGCGCGAACTTATGGAAGTTTGGGTCTAAGGCGTCGCCGGACTCCAATTGCTCACTGTGTATCAATAGCGTATTTGGACGCGGATACGGATCGCCGTTGGCGTCGAAGTTACTAAAAAGAGGAAAGCGGCCTGCAAAGAACTCGCTTGAGCCATCGGATTTTTCGACGGTATATCCTGATATTAGATCGTATACGAGTTTCGATGACGCGATGTTGTTACAGACAATGATGAAGCATGGTGGAGTTGAGATGCCATCCCTCCGCCACAATTCAAAGGTTTTTTGATAATGCCCGTATAAGGCGTCGAGAGCCGTCTGCAGTTGAGGAGGAAGATTAGCGGGATCTAGTTCTCCGCTTTTTCCTCGTCCCTTCTTAGGCATTTTATTGCCAATGTGTTTCCACAACTTGCGGTACATCGGCATATCGTCGTCCGAGATCACGTTTTGCGATATCGGCACACGTGGCAATTTTACAATCCCGCATTCAATGGCATCCATAAGTGAAAAGTCACTTACAGTCCACGGAAAGATCGTCCCCTCCGCGTAGCCAGAGCCACTAAGGAAGAATGGTGTTGCTGAGAGATCCGCTACTTTTATGATGCCAAGGTTACGTTTGACTATCTCGATGCCGGAGATCCACAGTCGTGCGGCTTCGTTGTTTTTTTCAGCCTCGTCTTTTTCATCGCCTTTTAATACCACATCTTCGAGTTCTGGCGGTTTCTCGCGGTAGCAGTGGTGCGCCTCATCGTTGAGCACAAAGATATTCTTCATGCCTGTTAGTTCGCTCATTACACGCTGGAGCATCTGACCTTCAGTTTCCATCGTGTTCAAGACGCCGGAGTGACCTTTCAGCAGTGCCCGACCGCCTTTTGAGAGGTCTACTCGCTCGCGCAATTTGAAAGCGTGATAGTTGGTAATCACTATCTTCGCTTTGTTCATGTCCTCCAACATATCGTCGGGGACAAGTTGCCTACTTTTGTAGTAACTGTATGGATCGTTTGGCTGTAGAACCTGAAGACGATCTTTAATCGTGATTCCTGGGGTTACCACTAAGAACCCGTTCGTGAAACGGTTACTACCGCGTCTTCGCACAGCATTCAGCGTTTGCCACGCGATGACCATTGCCATCACGGTAGTCTTACCAGCGCCGGTAGCGAGTTTCAGTGCGTATCGCTCCAACTCGGGGTTGGCATCTGCACTGGCTCGCTTCAACTCATCCAATATGTCACGACCAATCTGGGAGTGTGGCGCAACCTCTGACAGCCATATAAGTGTTTCGACTGCCTCGACCTGGCAGAAGAACGGACGAACGTCTGCAAACTTAAAATTACGCCAGTGATCTAACAGTCGCGCTGTTTCGGGGGTGACCCTCCACTGGGCTTGAGGCAATCGACGCCACTTGTCCACTTGTTCGCGAATAGTGTTGATGCGGACAACTTCATATCGCTGCGATGCTGTACTGAGACCTTCGTCGTCGACGAACTCCAATTCGCTATTACGACCTTTGGGTTTGGGAATTGGAGTAATGAATTCAGCGCGGCGTCGCTTGTCGATGACCTCAAATGTGGGCTGCCCCGACTGATCCAATTCCCAATGCTTGTTTGGGTAGTCGTATGGGGAGTTCAGGATTGGTTGATCGAAGAAGTCGTGCGTCATCAGTCCGCCCCAGTTATCGGTCCGCAGTGAGTCGCCGCGGCCTCTCAGTTTTCGTTAAGAGTTGGTTGGCGCAGCGATTAAATCGATCATACTTTCTTGCTGCCGTTTGTTGGTCAGTTATGGCGCAACCCGGCAGTGCTTGGGAGGCAACGAGAGCCGGATTCCAGCCTGGTTGCCGTGCAGCAAGGCGCCGCTTTTAGATATAAAAAACGTTTTAAAACAATGGTTTACTGGAATTAATCTACATAAAAGTAGATTATTTAAGGCTAGCAGCGGATCAAGATTTGAACCCGACAGCAGTCACCGTGTAACGTGCCGGGATTCCCGATGTGTACCTGTTGCCGCCGATTGCACTGCGGTAGTTTGAGCGCGACGGGAACAGCCTAGACCAGCCGGGAGCGTAATCGTGACAACCCAGTGTTCCGACCTGATCGACCTAGTTTTAACCGCGTGGCAAGCGGCGAGTGCGGATATTCGTGAGATCGAAGGAGGCGTCGCATGGTATCCAGGAACGCATGAGGTGCTACTTCGATGCTCGCAAGACGAGCGCGATGACAATACGGGACATCGCATGTGGACTGATACGAAGGTTGTGGTCGGCGCAAACCTTGACGACCCAAAGTGCCGCGCGAAGTTAGCATCGTATGCCTCACTCGCCCCAACTTTCTGTTTGGAGTTCACGCCAGCAGACGTTCGCGGAAAGTATGGATTACCAAATAATGGCGAAATTGACTTTCATACCTCTGTCTGTGTTTACGCGGAGGATAAGTCATGGCTAGCCAGCCACTTCGCCACGGTATCTTTGCTCAGCGTCATTCTTGCCGAGCGATCCGCGCCATTAATTGCTGACGATATTCAGGCAAAAAGTCATTCCAATAGGTTCCGATTTTCCGCAGGAAAATCAGAACTTGATGGCATCCTCTTCGCGGATCAAGGCCTAGTTGAGGCTGCAAAAGAACCTTCTCGATGGACTGCGGTAGATGAATTTGAAGGTGTCGCAGAACAATACGGAAAGAACGACTTATGTTTCGGGTTCGGCGACAAAAACGGGCTTACTCTGGAGGTTCCCTTCGGCTCTGATACAGCCTTAATTCGCCAGCATACAGATATACCGCATCCCGTTTTCGGTAATGGGCTACTAACTACGATCCAATTACCAATTTTTGATAGCGCAGCGGAAACAGAGCAGACCTGTATTTGGCTTAACTTTATGTCGACACGAAGCTGGACTGACTCGCTTATCGCTGGCTCATGGCATCTGCGACAATCTCGTGGTGATTTGTTCTCGCCTGCGTACGGCACATTTGTTCCCAATGCTATGTATCGCGAGGGCCTCGCCACACGTTATGCTTTATGGTCGATTTCGCTTGTACGCTGGGCAAAAAGCATTTTTTGGAATCATCTTGAGAATGCCAAGATGATCGATATTCTAACCGCACGTTACGGACGGCAGACTGAGTAGTTTTTTATTGTTAGCCTCAAGCCAACCTCTCCGCCGCCAAAGTAGCCGTCAACTTGCTGTAGTACTGCTCGATCATTTGGGCGGAGTTGCCTAACTGCTTGGCGAGTGTATGGATGTCCACTCCCGCCAACAATTCCATGGTGGCATAGGTGTGCCGCAGTGAGTACAAAGTTCTGTCCTGACCCTCTGGGCTTTTGGCCAAGCCACTATCTCGCATCAACTTGCGGAATGTCCCTATGAAACTGTGAGGCTGGTAGCCATTACTGAAACGAAATACCCGCTGCTTTTGCCTACTATTGAGCAGGTCATCGAAACGCATCCCACCTAAGTCTCTCTGCCTCGCTGCGAGGCGCTCAAAGACTTCCACAGCGCGATGCTTGGCGATCAACCACCTGCCCCCGGTCTTACCACTAACCCACAGGCGTAGATATTTTTTACGCTCGTGTTCATGCCATTCCAGGTGATGCCAGCAGAGACCCATGGCTTCCGTGCCGTGCCTAATGCCGGTGAGTAAGAGAATCTCTACATAGTCGCGCAGCAAAGGACGGATTTCTTTCTCGACCGCTTTTACTCCCCGCTCACACCATGCGGGCATGAACGCCAAGAGTTGCTCCACTTCTTCTTTGCTGAATGCAGGTCGTGGCGTGCTCTTAATGCCTCGGGTGCTGAGTTTGGGAATCTGCGCTCTCGCACTGACCCAGCCCCGATCAATAGCAACGTCGGTGAGTTTGCTCCACGCCGCAGCAAAGTTATTCAAAGTCGAAGCTCGTGGAATCTTCTGCATTTGGCGATTACGCCAAGCCTCAAACTGCGCGATATCCCGGTGCGTTAACTGCTCGAGTAATTGATCACCGAAATAGGGCATGAAATACCGTTCGATACAGGTGATGTAGGTTCGGTACACCACCTTGCCCCGCCCGGCATCCAGTTCGGTCCGTAAGTGCCGAAGCGTTTCTTGCGCGATTTGCGCAAAGGTCGCGCCCTTGTTTGCTAAGCCCAATCGTTGGCGAAATCTGGCTTCGTCATAGAGTTCACAGGCTGCGGGGATCGCACACTCCAGCGTGGCATGGCGGGTACTGGCGCGGATCCAACTTCCGTCACGCAGCTTGTAGCGGCACTGCCAGATGGGGCTATGGCGATTGCGGAACACCACCACCTCGCCATCACGCAAGGACACGGAGGCCGTTGGCAGCAAGGCGAGCCCTGCAAGCTGTGACTTAAACTTTGAGGGGTCAGTAGCCACAGCGGGCGAGCCTTGGCAGAGTGTGTGTAAGGCTGGAACCGCCCCACACATCATCAACGCTGACGAACAGCGTCGATACGGTACAACCACGGTGGGAAAATGGTGGCCAGGGCGGGAATCGAACCTGCGACACGCGGATTTTCAATCCGCTGCTCTACCAACTGAGCTACCTGGCCAGCGTGAAAACTGTCGGCGGGGCGCGTATTAGACCGGTCAGGCCGGTGGGCGTCAACTTCGGAGGTGCCGGGCTGCCGCCGGCGGCCCGGCGGAGCGCTATCAGCCCTTGGGTGCGACGTAATCAGTGGGCTTTTCGGAGCCGCCGCCGAAGAAGAACTTCTCCATTTCGGCTTCGAGCAGCCGGCGCGCTTTCGGCTCTACCGGGGAGAGCCGGTATTCATTGATCAGCATAACCTGATGCCGTACCCAACGGGCCCATGCCTCTTTGGACACATTCTCGTAGATGCGCCGGCCCAGTTCGCCAGGATAAGTGGGACGATCGAGGCCCTCGGCTTCGCTCTTGAGAACCACACAGTGCACTTTACGGGTCATGACGCTCCTGGCAGATCGGCCAGCTGTTGCAGCAGCTTCTGGATGGGTGCCGGCAGTCCGATACGGGCCGGCTGCGCGGGGTTATACCAAACGGCTGCGCCTTGATCCATCACGCCGGCAAAGCCGTCGCAGTCGGCCACCAGCGGCGTGATGGTCAGCTCGAAGTGAGTGAATGCGTGTTGCACCGCTGGCAATGCGCGGCGGTGCAACCTCGGGACGCGTAGCGTGGCGTCAGCGAAGCGACGTGCAGCAGCGCGATCTGAAAACTCCGGCGGCGACCACAGCCCTCCCCAGATGCCCTGCTCCGCTCGGCGTTGCAAAAGCACATGACCATCGGGCCGACGCGCCAGCAGCATCAGGACGCGGCGCACTCGCCGAGCGCTGCGTGCGCGCGGCGTGGGTAACTCAGCCACACGACATTCGCGATGTGCGCGGCAGTCGGCCTGCAGCGGACAAACGCTGCACAGTGGCCGGGCACGCGTACACACTGTGGCGCCCAGGTCCATGATGGCCTGGGTGTAGCGAGCGACATCGGTATCGGGAGTTTCCTGCTCGGCGATCTGCCACAGTTGCTGCTCGATCGCGCGTTCGCTCGGCGAGCCAGCAACCGCGTGCACGCGGGCCAACACACGTTTGACGTTGCCATCGAGGATGGCATGCCGGAGTCCGCGACTGACGGCGAGAATGGCTGCGGCGGTCGAGCGGCCGATCCCAGGCAATGCGCACAGCGCCGCCTGATCGGAGGGCAATTGGCCGCCGTGCTCGCTGAGAATCTGCTGCGCACTGCGTTGCAGATTGCGGGCACGAGAGTAATAACCGAGACCAGACCACAGGTGCAGAACTTCATCCGCTGGCGCCGAAGCCAATGCGGCCACATCAGGAAAGCGCTGCATGAAGCGCTCGAAGTACGGGATCACGGTCTGTACCTGCGTCTGCTGCAGCATGACCTCAGACACCCACACGCGATACGGCGTGACGTCACGCTGCCATGGCAGGTCATGGCGACCGTGTGTGTGATGCCAGGCCAGTAGCGCGGGCGCGATCATGGTAGACGCACGGCGCCGGCAACGAAGCCGGCACTCAAGCTACTTGTGCGCGCTCTTGCGCTCGGCTCGCGCCTTGGCGATGACTGCATCGAGTCGCTGCATGATCTCACCGTAGCTGGTGACGCCATTGGTCAGCACCTGATATTTGCCATCCACATACAACGTTGGTGTGCCTTCGAGCTTCAGCCGCTCGGCTTTTACGCCCGCGGCACTGAGTGCGGCCTGCACACCCATTGAGGCCAGTGCCTCTGAGAATTTAGCCCGATCGGCGCCCAGCCGCACATACAGGCTGATCAACTGCTCGTCGTCCTTGGGCTGAATGCCGGCGCCCCAAACCGTATCGAACACTTTTTCATGCGTCGAGTCGGCGATGCCCAGCGCCTTGGCGGCGAAATAGCCGCGCGCAAAAAGCTCAAAGATGGGATTGAAGCTGGCGGGCAGATAGTTCATCTGAACGTCGGCCGGCTGATGGGCTTTCCAGGCCCGCAATGCAGGTTCGAACTGGTAGCAATGCACGCAGCCGTAGCTGAAGGCCTCGAGCACTTCGATCTTGTTGCCGCTCTCCACCGGCATCGGCGTGGCGAGGGTACGGAAGTTCTGACCTTCCACCAGTGTGACCGGCGCATCGGCGGCGGCGGCACCGGCTGCCAGTAGTGTGAACACGCTCAGCCACAGACCTTTCCATGCTCGCATCGTGATCTCCCAATCCGTCGAATCTTTATCGAACGATGATAAACGCAGCGCTGGGCGCGCGTCAGTGGTCGTGATGCAGATAGCTGGCCTGCGGCGGTATTCGCAGGCTCACCAAGAAGGCAACGCCCATCATGCCGGTGACATACCAGAAGAAGACGGATTCATGACCCAGCGACTTGAGTCCGAGTGCAACGTATTCGGCAGAGCCGCCGAATAGCGCATTGCCCAGCGCATACGCCGTTCCGACGCCGAGTGCGCGTACCTCGGCTGGAAACATCTCGGCCTTCACCACGGCACCGACGGAGGTATAGAGACTGACGATGGCCAGCGCGAAAGTGATCAGGACGCCGGCCAGCAACGGACTGGAAACACCCTGCAGCGCGGTGAGAATCGGGACTGTGCAGAGCGCACCCAGCGCACCAAACAGCAACATATTGCCGCGCCGACCGATCCGATCCGACAGAGCACCGAACAGCGGCTGCATGCACATGGACAGGAACAGACAGCAGGTCATCACCGTACTGGCCGTACGGATGGACATGCCAACCGTGTTGACCAAGTACTTTTGCATGTAGGTGGTGAAGGTATAGAAGATGAGCGAGCCGCCGGCGGTATAGCCAAGCACGGTGAGGAAGGCGGCGCGGTGCCGGCGAAATAGCTCAGCCACGCTGCCGGCGACAGGATTGCTGCGCACCTGTTCGCTAGAGGTTTCGTGCAGCTGCCGCTGCAGCCGGAGTGCGGCCAGCGCCGTGATGGCGCCAATGATGAATGGAATGCGCCAGCCCCATGCCTTGATTGCGGCTTCATCGAGGAATTGCTGCAGCAGTACAACCACCAGAACTGCGAGCAACTGCCCGCCGATCAGCGTGACGTACTGAAAGGAAGAAAAGAACCCGCGATGACCGCGCAGTGCGACTTCGCTCATATAGGTGGCGGTGGTGCCGTACTGCCCGCCCACCGACAACCCCTGCAGGAGTCGCGCGAGGAGCAGCAGGGCCGGCGCCCAGGCGCCGAGGGTGGCATGACCCGGCAAGAGCGCGATGGTCAGCGATCCGGCACACATCAAGGTCACCGAGACTCGCAGCGAGGTGCGACGGCCGCGTCGATCGGCAAGGCGACCAAACAGCCAGCCACCGACCGGGCGCATCAGGAAACCGGCGGCAAATACGCCGGCGGTGTTGAGCAGCTGCGCGGTGGGATCGGATCTGGGGAAGAACACCGGCGCGAAGTAGACGGCGCAGAAGGCGTAGACGTAGAAGTCGAACCATTCGACCAGATTGCCGCTGGAGGCGACGATGATGGCGCGAATCCGGGCGCGGCGTTCGGCCGCGGTGTAGCCCCCCACGGGCTCGGCCGGAATGGCCGTGCCCGCGACCAGTGGGTCGCCCTGAACCCGTTTCACATCCATCGAACCCCCGTTTCTCGTCATATTTATCAATATGTTGCCCCCGGGACCGGCCCGGGTGCCGCCGATTGGGCCGCCTTGCAATTACATTACAAGTCCTTCATCGTGACCTGTTAATAGTTTTATTAACGTGTCGCCGGGGATCTCATAACAAGGCTGCTTCGCCGTCTGGAACGAGCTCTCCACTTACAGAATGAAAAATCGCAATATTCTGGTCACTGGTGGCGCCGGATACATCGGCAGCCACGCCTGCAAAGCCCTCGCCGCTGCAGGGTATACCCCCGTCAGCTTCGACAGCCTAGTCTATGGCCATCGCTGGGCCGTGCGCTGGGGCCCGCTGGTCGAGGCCGACCTGGCGGACCGCTCCGCGATCGAGCGCGCTTTGCGCGAGTATTCCATCGACGCCGTGATCCACTTCGCCGCCTTCGCCTATGTGGGCGAGTCGATGTCTGATCCGGGCAAATATTTCCGCAATAACGTCGCGTGCACCCTGAATCTGCTGGATGCCATGCATCAGGCGAACGTGCGGCGCATCGTGTTCTCCTCAACCTGTGCCACCTATGGCATCCCTGATGTGGTGCCGATCACCGAAGATCACCCACAGCGGGCCGTGAACCCTTACGGCGAGTCCAAGCTGTTCGTCGAAAAGATGCTGCACTGGTACGGCTCGGCGCACGGACTGCAATGGACGGCGCTGCGCTACTTCAATGCAGCCGGTGCCGATGCAGACGGTGAAATTGGTGAGGACCACAGCCCTGAGACGCACCTGATCCCGCTGGCGATCGAGACGGCCCTGGGCGTGCGACCGGAACTACAGGTCATGGGCACGGATTACGCGACACCCGATGGCACGGCCATCCGCGACTACATTCACGTGGCCGACCTAGCGGATGCGCATGTGCGCGCCCTGCGTCGCCTACAGATCGGTGGCCCTTCGGGCGCCATCAATCTGGGCACGGGCACGGGCCATTCGGTGCGAGACGTGATCGCCATGGTGGAAAAGGTCACTGGGCGTCGGGTTAAGACGCGCAATGCGCCGCGCCGCGCCGGCGATCCGCCGTCACTGGTGGCCGCGCCGGGCCGAGCACTGGAGCAGTTGGACTGGCGTCCGCAGGCCTCCGGGCTTGAGAACATTGTGCGCACGGCGTACCGCTGGCATTGCCGTCATGCCGCGGGAACCTCACCGTCGCGTGAAAGGCGCGAAGATACGGCCAGCCCGGTGACTCCGGGCGTCCTTGTCTCCGGCGGCTGATCCATGAGCACTTCGCTGGCTGAGGCGGCCACCGCCGCCGCCAGCTCGACCCCCGCCACAGCAACGTTTCACTCCGCTTCCAGCATGCGGCCGCGCGCGGGCGGTAAGTTTCTGTTCGTGGGTGATGAAAAACTGTGGGTGCGCGGCGTCACCTACGGCACCTTCGGCACGCGTCCCGACGGGGATGACTATCCGACCGAAGAGATCCTTGACAAGGATTTCGCGGCGATGCGCGCCAATGCCATCAACGCGGTGCGCTGCTACACCGTCCCGCCGCGTCGTCTGCTCGATGCTGCCCAGCGACACGGTCTGCGCGTGATGGTTGGTCTGCCGTGGGAACAGCACATCGCGTTTCTCGACGATCCGGGCCGCGCCGATGACATCGTGCGGCGTGTGGCTGAGGGTGTGCGCAGCTGTGCTGGCCATCCGGCAGTGCTCTGTTATGCGATCGGCAACGAGATCCCCGCCTCGATCGTGCGCTGGCATGGTCGGCGACAGGTCGAACGATTCCTCAAGCGGCTGTATCTGGCCGCCAAAGCCGAGGATCCGGTTGCGCTGGTCACGTATGTGAACTTCCCGACTACTGAATACTTGCAGCTGCCGTTCCTCGATCTGTTCTGCTTCAACGTCTATCTGGAATCACGCGAGCGCCTAGAGGACTATCTGGCGCGGCTGCAGAATCTGGCGGGCGAGAAGCCGCTGCTGATGGCTGAGATCGGACTCGACAGTCGTCGCAATGGGCTGGAAAAGCAGGCCGAAAGCCTCGAATGGCAGGTCCGCACGGCGTTCGCCGCCGGTTGCTCCGGTGCGTTTGCATTTGCCTGGACCGACGAATGGCATCGCGGTGGTCATGAGATCGAGGACTGGGATTTTGGTCTCGTGGCTCGCGACCGCTCGCCCAAGCCGGCGCTGGCGGCGGCCCAACGTGCTTTCAGCGAAGTGCCGTTTCCGGCTAACACGCCGTGGCCGATGATCAGCGTGGTGGTGTGCAGCTATAACGGCGCACGCACCATTCGCGACACGATGGAAGGCCTGAAGCGCGTGGACTATCCACGCTTCGAGGTCATCGTCGTCAATGACGGCTCGAAAGACGACACGCCGAAGATTGTTTCTGAATACGCCGGCGTGCGCCTGATCAGCACGGAGAACCGTGGCCTCTCGGCTGCGCGCAATACAGGCTGGCAGAATGCCAGCGGCGAGATCATTGCCTACATCGACGACGACGCCTATCCCGATCCACACTGGCTGCAGTATCTGGCGTACCGCTTCATGACCGGCGACTGGGTCGGCGTTGGCGGGCCCAACATCGCGCCTCCGGGCGACGGACCGATTGCTGAGTGCGTTGCAAACTCGCCGGGTGGACCGGTGCATGTGCTGCTCTCCGATGTCGAGGCCGAGCACATACCAGGCTGCAACATGTCTTTCCGGCGTGATGCGCTAGCCGCTATCGATGGCTTCGACGTGCGTTACCGCGCGGCGGGCGATGACGTTGACCTGTGCTGGCGCCTGCAGGAGCGCGGCGGCCGGATCGGTTTTCACGCCGGCGCCATGGATTGGCACCATCGTCGCAATTCGCTGACGATGTACTGGCGTCAGCAAAAGGGCTACGGCAAGGCCGAGGCACTGCTCGAAGAAAAGTGGCCGGAGCGCTACAACCCGGTGGGCCATCTGGCCTGGGTGGGCCGACTGTACGGCCGCGGCTTCACGCTGCCAATTCCCGCCGGCCGGTCGCGCATCTATGGTGGCGTCTGGGGCTCGGCGGCTTATCAGTCGCTGTATGAACCCGCACCGGTGACACTGCTGATGCTGCCGGTGATGCCGGAGTGGTACCTGGTCATTCTCGTGCTCGCGATCCTCTCGCTGCTCGGACTGTCATGGTGGCCGCTGCTCGGTGCGCTGCCGTTGCTGGCACTGGCCATCGCCGCACCAATCACACAGGCGACCATTGCCGCAGCCCGCGGCCAATTCCCGCCGTCGCTGTCGAAGGGTGCACGACTGATGCGCCGGCTGGTCACTTTCTATATGCACCTGATGCAGCCGATGGCCCGACTGATCGGCCGCATCCGTCATGGTCTGACGCCGTGGCGCCGTCGCGGTGGCGCTGCAGATACGCGTCATGATGCCAAGGCACCGGATTTCATCTGGAGCGAGACATGGCGCGCACCTGAACAATGGGTCTCGGTGCTCGAGACATCGCTGCGTGATGATGGCGCGATCGTCCGTCATGGCGGCGACTACGACGACTGGGATCTGGAGATCCGCGGCGGTCTCTTCGGCGGACTGGATGTGGCGCTGGCGGTCGAGGAACACGGCGCAGGCAAACAGATGGTGCGCTTCAAGACATTCGGCCACACGCCGATACTGGCGCGCGTGACGACTACGGTACTGGCCGTGCTGGCCGTGGGTGCACTGCTTCACAGTGCGCCGGTCGCCAGTGGGTGCCTTGGTCTGCTCGCCGCCGTTCTAGCACTGCGCTCATTGCGCGATCAGGTCGCAGCTCGGCGGGCCTGGGCTGCTGCGGTGGCGAGATGCTCCGCACCCGCCGCAGTCTGACGGCCCCAATACTCCGCAACAGCGCCGGCGCCGTACCGGGGAGCGCATCGTGAACGAACCGCAGGCATCCGTGGGTCGCGTATTGCGCCGGCTGTTGCAGCATCTGGTTGGCTTCCGATGGCTGATCGTCGCCATCGTGGTGATCGATCTGCTGGCCGTACCGCTGACGTTGCTTGCGCCCGTGCCGCTGCAACTTGCCGTGGACCACGCCATCGGTTCACATCCTCTGCCAACATGGCTGGCCGCTTTGCCGGCACGAACTCCGGGCGCGCTGCTGGCTGTTGCCGTTGCAATGATCATCGTGCTGGCGCTGCTCTCGCAGTTGCAGCGCAATGGTGCCTGGCTGCTACAAAGCTGGACCGGCGAGCGCGTGGTCCTCGCATTCCGCGCCGAGTTGTTCCGTCGCGCGCAGCGCCTGTCGATGACTTATCACGATCGGCGCGGCGTGGCCGATTCGATCTACCGCATTCAGTACGACGCCGGTTCGGTGCAATGGGTGGCGGTCTACGGAATTGCGCCGCTGGTGACGGCAGCGGGGACGCTGGTGGGCATCTTCGCGGTGATGTGGAGCATGAATACAGCACTGGCGCTGATTGCGCTGGCGGTGGTTCCACCACTATTGCTCTTGACGCGATTTTTCGGCGGCAAGGTGCGTCATCGCTGGCATGAGCAGAAGGAGCTGGAGAGTTCCACGACGTCGGTGCTGCAGGAGGTTCTGAACTCGTTGCGTGTCGTGAAGGCCTTTGGTCAGGAAGGGCGGGAAGCGGAGCGCTATCTCGATCGCGCCTCGCGCGAAATTCGCGCCAACCTTTCTGTGGTGCGCACACAAGCGATGTTCTACACGCTGATCGCTCTGGTGCTCGCCTGTGGTACAGCGGGCGCACTGTGGATCGCCGGGAACGGTGTGCGTAATGGGACCCTGACTCTGGGTCAGTTGACCGTCGTCATGGCTTATCTGGCACAGCTTTATGCGCCACTGGAAGCGCTGACGCAGAACTTCACTAATCTGCAGGGTTCGCTGGCGGGCGCTGAACGCGCATTTGCGCTGCTCGATGCACAAATTGATGTCGACGATCGGCCAGGCGCGCGGTCGCTGGAACGCGCTTCCGGCGATATTGAACTGCGCGATGTTCACTTCAATTATGAGCCGGGACAGCCGGTACTGGCCGGTGCAAACGCACACATTCCGGCCGGCACGCGCGTGGGTCTGGTGGGCCGCACAGGTGCGGGCAAGACGACGCTGGTGAACATGCTCACGCGCTTCCATGATCCGACTCAGGGTGCGGTGCTGCTTGACGGCGTGGATCTGCGCGAGCTGAAGCTGGCCGATCTGCGTCGGCAGTTCGCCATCGTGCTGCAGGATCCGCTGCTGTTCTCAACAACTCTGGCGGAAAACATCGCCTACGGCCGACCCGATGCAACCCGCGAGCAGATTGAGGCTGCCGCACGCGCAGCCGATGCGCATGATTTCATCAGCGCCCTGCCTGACGGTTACGACACGGTGGTCGGTGAACGCGGCATGACGCTCTCAGGCGGCCAGCGTCAGCGCGTGGCGCTGGCGCGCGCCTTCCTCAAGGACGCGCCCATTCTGATCCTAGACGAGCCCACCAGCTCGGTGGATCTAAAGACTGAGGCGGCCATTATCGAAGCCATGGAGCGACTGATGTCCGGTCGCACCACCTTCATCGTCGCGCACCGGCTGGCCACGCTGGCCCATTGTGATCGCGTCTACGCCATTCAGGACGGGCGTCTAGTACCGGCAGACGCCAGCGACTCGGATGCGCTGCTGGATAACGTTGGACTGGCACACGAGTCTTTGTCATGAGTCCCCTGCGTATTGCCGTACTGGGCACGATGGGCGCCGATCCCTTCGCCGGCATGGCATGGATGCATCTGCAACTGGCTGGCGGTCTGTTGCGGCTCGGCCATGACGTGCGCTATGTCGAGACCACATCGTCCTGGCCCTATGACGCTTTGCAGGGCACTCGCGTCAATGACTCGCAATACACGCTGGCCTATCTGTCACGTATCACTGCCCCATTTGGCATGGGCGAGCGGTGGGCGTGGCGACGCAGTTGGGATGACGGCGCATGGTTCGGCCCGGCTGCCAGTGATGCGGATGAATGGTTGGCGTCCACTGATCTGGTTTTTAATGTCTCAGGCGCTACCCAGCTGAAATGGAATGGGTTCCGCTGCGGCCGGATGGTGCTGCTCGGCACGGATCCTGTCACTGACGAGTTGCACTACGCTGCGGGTGACGAATATCGAGTCGCCAATGTGGATGCACACGATGCTGTGGTGACTTACGGGGAAAACATCGGCACGCCGCGCAGCCCCCTGCCGCCGCTGCCGCGCCTGGTTGCGCGCACACGGCAGCCGGTACTGATGGATATGTGGAACGCTGGTCCGCCCACGCGCGAGGTGTTCACTACAGTGGGCAACTGGCGTCAGGATGGGAAGGACGAAGTCTTTCAGGGCCGTCCGCTGCGCTGGAGCAAGCACCACGAGTTCCTGAAGTTCATCGACGTCCCGCGCCGTTCAGGCCAGACCGTAGAGCTGGCAACGAATGTGACCCCGGACGCGCGGCGCGCTGAGGCAGCGCTTTCCGATGCCGGGAATCCGCACCAGATCCGCGGAGCCTCCAACCTTGAGGCCGATGCGTGGCAGCAGCTGCATGAGGGCGGCTGGACCATCGCCGACGGACCTGCGCTGTCACTCGATCCGTTCAGCTATCGCGACTACATTACTTCATCGCGTGGCGAGTTCACCGTCGCACGCGAGTTCAATGTCGTGCCGCGCACCGCCTGGTTCAGTGAACGCAGTGCCTGCTATCTCGCAGCGGGGCGCCCAGTGGTCACACAGGACACCGGCTTTTCGGATGTCCTGCCGACCGGCGAAGGGCTGTTTGCTTTCGATACCGCGGAAGAGGCCATCGAGGCCATCCGCGAAATCAATGCTGATTATCCGCGACATGCCCGTGCCGCGCGGGCTATTGCCCACGATTGGTTCCGGGCTGAAGTGGTGCTCGCCAAGCTGTTGCAGGATCTCGGCGCATGAGGGAGGTCTTGGCTTGAAGCATCTGATCGTCAATGCCGATGATTTCGGGCTCACGGAGGGCGTGAACGCCGGCATCGTGCAGGCCTTTGAGCAGGGTATCGTGCGCAGCACGAGTCTGATGGTGCGGCAGAGCGCCGCCGAGCAGGCAGCACAGTACGCACGCACTCATCCCGAATTGGGCGTTGGACTTCATCTTGATCTGTGGGAGTCCATCAGCGAAGGCGATGACTGGCGTCGCCTCTACCAGCACTGTGCAGAGCATTCGGCGGCCATCTTTGTCGAACTACGCGCACAGTTCGCGCGCTTCGTCGATCTGGTGGGACGTGCGCCCGATCACCTAGATTCGCATCAGCATGTGCATCGTGTTGAACCGGTAGCCAGCGCCGTTCATGCGCTGGCGTTGGAGACCGGGCTGCCACTCCGGGACGCCAGTGGCGTTCGCTACGTGGGCGATTTTTACGGCCAGGATGAACGTGGCCAGTCTTGGCCGGCATGTCTTTCAGTCGACGCTCTGCTGAGCATGATCGACGCTCTTCCAGACGGCTGGACCGAGTTCGGATGCCATCCTGGCATCGTTGCAGATGATGATCCGCTGGGCGGCACGATGTATCGCGTCGAACGCAATGTCGAGGTGCGCACGCTGTGCGACCCGCGGATCACTGCACGACTGGCTCGAGGCGATGTGCAGCTGATGCGTTGGTCAGATTTCAGGATGACGGATCGCGGCTAATGAAGGGTTCGTCTTCCCTGCGCATCATCGTATGCGGCTACGTCGTGCGCGGCCCACTCGCCGGCCTTTCATGGCACCACCTGCAGTATGTGCGTGGATTGGCGGATCTGGGCCATGATGTCTGGTTCTACGAGGACAGCGGCGACTACGCACAGTGCTATGACCCCAGTCGCGATGTCAGCGATGCCGATTCCAGCTATGGACTGGCGTATGCACAGCGCGTGTTTGACCGCGTCGGAATGGGAGAGCGCTGGGGCTATCACGACCACATGAATGGTGGCGTTTGGCGCGGACCTCAGGGCGAGCATCTGCGCGAAATCTGTCGGAGCGCGGATCTGATGATCAACGTATCCGGCATCAACCCGCTGCGCCCATGGCTGCGTGACATTCCGATGCGTGTGCTGGTGGACACCGATCCGGTGTTCACACAGGTCGACATACTCAACGATTCCGAACGGCGTGCATTTGCCGAAGGCCACAACGCTTTCTTCACTTTCGCAGAGAGCTTCGGCCGCCCGGGCTGCAGTGTGCCCGACGATGGTCTGCACTGGCTGCCCACACGTCAGCCGGTGGTAACGGAGCTGTGGCCGCCCTCGCCCGGCCCGGCTGATGGCCACTGGTCAACGGTGATGGTGTGGGACAGTTACAAAGAGCGCCACTGGCAGGGCCAGACCTGGGGCATGAAGTCGCGGGAAATGGGTAAGTTTCTCGATATGCCCGCGCGCAGCGGTGAGTCCTTCGAAATCGTGCTGGGTGGTCCCACAGCACCCAACGAGCTGCTCATCGAGAAAGGGTGGGTTCTGCGCGATCCGCTGGCCGTTACCTGCGATCCCTGGACCTATCAGGACTATCTGCGCAACTCAAAGGCCGAGTTCAGCGTTGCGAAGCATGGCTATGTGGCCAGCGCCAGCGGCTGGTTCAGCGAGCGCAGTGCCAGCTACATGGCACTGGGGCGGCCGGTTGTCGTGCAGGATTGCGGTCTCGCGGATCATCTGCCCTGCGGCGAGGGTCTGCTGGTATTCAACACACCGGACCAGGCGCTGGCGGCGATTCAGGCGGTAAGCGCTGACTATGCGCGACACAGCGCCGCCGCGCTGGAGATCGTGCGTAGTCACTTTGACTCAAAGCGCGTGCTGAGTCCGCTGATCGAGACAGCGTTCGCCACCGCAGTGCGCTGAATGAGCAAGGCGCCAACCAGCAACTTTCCAGGGTTTGACGCTATCCGCCTGCTGGCTGCGTGGGCTGTGGTCTATTCGCACAGCTACCTGATTGCGGGTGGACCGGAAGTCTTTGATCCGTTGAGCCGCATACTTGGGGAAGCCTTCAGTTTCGGCGGCTATGCGGTAAAGGTCTTTTTCATCATGAGCGGCTTTCTGCTGAGCGCCAGCCTAGATGCCAGCATGGACCCGTTGCGCTTTTTGACGAACCGAATCTTCCGCATCGTGCCGGGATTTATCTTCGCCACGCTGGTCACGGTTCTGCTGATCGGACCCTTCCTGTACAAAATGGATTTCATGTCCATTTTTGCATCGCGTGATATCTGGAAGGCGATGCTCTGGTCAGTCAGCGATCTGGGTGATTACATCGGTATCGTCCGCCCGGGTTCGCGTTACCCGGATCTGGCCGACACGCTTAATGGCTCGCTCTGGAGCATCCCCTACGAGGTCGTCAGTTATCTGGTGTTACTCGCCCTGTACATGCTGCTCAGAAAAGATCTGAGAGTGGCACTGGCTGCGCTGGCCATTATTGTGGTGACGATTGCCGGTTCTCACCTAGGACTGACCACCGTTCACTGGGACGCCGGTGGCGCAGCGGCCCTGCGGTTACCTATCGCTTTTTTTGAGGGCACCGTGCCCTACTTCTGCGGCGGCATTGTCTGCCATGCCTTCCTCAAGCGCTGGGGCATACAAACCCCAATGCTGATTGCTGCGATCGCGATCCTGCTCTTCACTGCACCGATTGGATTCCACGACGCAGCGCTCGCCACACTGGGCCCGCTGGTCGTTGTCTGGCTTGGCACGCGCCGAAGCATGCTGTCGCAATTGACTGAGCGCGTGGGCGATCTGTCCTATGGTGTCTATCTCTTTGGCTGGCCCGTCAGCCTTCTGGTGACATCAATCACCGACAGCACCAATCCGCTGGTAGTGTTCGCGTGGTCTGTGGTGCCGGTGTCTGTGCTGGCCTACGCCATGCACAGACTCGTGGAAATTCCTGTCGCCAGCACCCTCAAACCAGCTGTGCTCCGCTGGGTCCCGCGCTTCCAAAGCGGTTCCGGTACACTGCCCCGCCCCCAGCGCGCGACCCGGATCGTGGCCTACGTGTTGTGCCTAGCTACGATCCTGCGCTTCGTGATTTTTCCTTATCCCTCGGGCGCGAACTGGTACGGCCCAATGTGGCCGCAGCTGGCCGCGCTTTGCGTGCTGATGACGCTGCTGCTGCGCGCCGGACATTACCAGAACAAAGTGCCGTAACGATATTCCGTGATCATGTTCTGATCCGTGATGATCTCAGGCTTTCTCTCCGCGCTGCCGATGAACTGGTCATAGCGCTCAAAGCCCGTTCGCATCGAGGCAAAGGTTTCCTGAACCTCGGAATTGGCAAGGTCCACAGCTGGACTCCCGTTCCATGCCATGCGACCGATTCGCTCCTCAATATGCGCCAGCTCCGGCGTTAGGTCGTGATCGCTTGCGTAGGAGAAGCTGCCAAGTCGATAAGAATGCGGAAACACCGATGCCACTGTTGCATGAGCGTCAAATGATCCGGTGGTGTTGAACGCCAAGATGCCGCCTTGGTTCAGGTGCGTTTTGAGCTTCAGCATGAAATCACGACTCAGCAGCAGCGTCGCATAAGCACGCCAGTTGAAAGTCGTGTTCATAACGATCAGATCGTATTTTTCATCCGGGTGCCGCTTGAGCCAGCGTCGACCATCGTCGATATGATGAGTTACCTTCGGATCCGCCAGCACCGAATTGACCTGCGGGTAACGGGCTGTGAGTTCCGGATAAGCGGGATTGAGCTCCACCGTGTCCAGCCGCTCCAGCCCCGGGAATCCGCTGAGCACCTTGGTCCATGAACCGATCGATACGCCGATCTCCAGAATGCGCTTCGGCTCTGGATGAAGCGCGGCCAGGATGTAAACACGCTCGATGCCATTGACGTTGCCCACCAGACTGGCGTTGACGCGGCCGTCATAGACATTGCCGCCCCACACTGTATCGGCACCACTGCCGTCGGAAGTCAGATGCACGATGCCGTGACGATTCTCTCGAATGGCGACGACCTTGCCCGGATCGGCCAGATAGTATGAGGTGTAGCTGGGATACCATTCGCGCGCCATCAGCATGGGAATCAGCAACGATGGCACCAGCAGACCCGCGAGCGCCGGCAGTGGCAACACCGCAATGACCCAGCTGCGAAAGGTTCCGCGCACCACAAAGCAGTAAGCTGCCAACGCCGCGGTAGCGGCACACAGCAGGAACATGGATTGCTGCAGCGTCGCGTGCTCGAGCAGGTAAAAGCCAGTCAGCAGCGGACCAAGCGTCGCACCAAGGATGTTGGCGAAGTACACCCTCGAGACCGATGCTCCCACATGCTGTGGCGAGTTGGATGATCCGAGGTGATGAGCGATTGGAAATACGATGCTCTTGAACAGAGCCACGAGCATGACTGCAAGCGGCAACAAAAACATGCCAACAGTCCGATCAAACTTCATCGCACCGACATAAAGGAAGGGAGCAACTGCATCCCAAGCAGCGGAGATGAGCAGTACGCGCGCGGCGACGCCGTAAAGGTCACGATCGGCACGGCAGTAGCGCTTGCCGATGTGTGCACCCGCTGCGATTCCAAGCAGATAGAGTCCGAGCACGAAGGCAAACACATGCGGCGGGTTGCCGTAGGCGAACCCAACGAGACGCACCCAGAGAATCTCCTGACTGAGACTGATTAGGCCACAGCCAAACGACAGCACATACGGCGCCCAACTCATTGCGGACTCCTTCGCAGCCCGGCAACCACGGCCAAGGCAACCAGAAAATTCAGACTGGCAGCGAGATAGATGGTCTGATTAATCGTCAGCCAAGTGAACAGCAGAGCACCCGTTGACAGGGCTCCCAATGCAGCGCCGAAGGTGTTGGCGAGGTAGAGGCCGCCGATCGACACACCCACATTGCGCGAACCCTGGAAAAGGTGAGCGACCAGAATTGGTAACGTTGCGCCCATCAGTGTGGCGGGTACGAGTACGAGCAAGTAGTTAACCAGTGCCACCACCGGCAGCGACTGGGCCATGAACCGATCGCCAACCATGGGGATCAGTGTGGCGCTGAGCATGCCAAAGAGACCAATGCCCACTTCGGAGAGCACAAACATTTCGATCAGCCGTTGTGAGAAGCGTCGCGAAAGGTTGCCACCCACCAGCGCACCGCAGCCCAACCCAAGCATGAAGGTGGACACCACGATGGTGATGGACTCAAGGTCCACTCCAAACGACGCAAACAGCAGTCGCTGCCAACAGACCTGATAGATAAGTGCGGCTGCACCGGAAGCAGCGAATACGGCAAGCAGCAGCCCCTCTCGGATTCCGCGGGGCGGGCTCGACTCGTTAACGTTAGCGACCAAATCACACCTCCATCGAATGGACGTCGTCCACTCAGCGATCGAATGTCGAGCGGAACCCAACGAGTGCCGCCATATAAGGATCGAGTACCGGCAGAGCCTCATCGAAGTCGCGGCGATCAGCGGTGATATCCAGATCCTCGACTACCTGGCGAAATCCGCGTAGCTCGCGCGCATGCTGCCGGACGAAGGGCTCGTTGCTCTTCGCAAAAGACAGAACGGTGGCACCGACGATCCCCATATTTCGTACCAGCGACGCACCCATTTGCGCGCAAGCCACTTTACCCGCGCCACCCTGACACACCGCCGACCCGGCCGGAAGTCTATACGCATGGACGATCCGCTGCCGGGTAAGCCGCTTTAGCTCCGGATAGAGCGCATCGCTGCCCGTCTCCAAAACCAGCCGACCCGTCAGTTTGAAGTCGCGCTCCAGTCGAGCGAGTTCGGCAACAGCCAATGACACCTCAGTGCGCCGAATGGCCTGCCAGGTCATCCAGTATTTCAGGTGGGGTCGGTCAGCTGCGGCCTGAAGATAAGTCTCCAGAGAGAGGCTCGTCGGTTCAGCGGCGACATTACAGATCTGGAAGTGGTGCCGCGCGGCATCAAAGCACACATGCAGCGCCACCCCTGCAAACAGATCCTTTGCCTCCAGCAATTTGCCAACGGAGTCGACTCCGTGAGCCCAGGTCTTCGCCCACTCCCCCGGGCGCTTTTCATGCAGGTTCCGCAGAGTGTTACGTGCGATTTCCAGCGCGTCCTTGCGATCCTCCTGGAGCGAATCGTAGTGGACCGCGAGCTCCGGATTCGCCGCGAAGAGAACGCGATCAATCGGCACGAACGAGCGCGAGAATAGCGAGCGAGTGGGTTCGAATAGCTTCCCATCCACCCCGGCCAGATCGAGCAGGGAATTGCCAAGATAGGCATTCGAATACCGCTCACCGAGGTGAGAGCGAAGTGCGTCGAGTTGAAATTTCCAGGCCTGACGTCCAGCGGCATTCACATAGAAAAAAAGCGGCACCTCAACCTGATAGCCGGAGTGCGTGTTCTCATCATGGGCTGTCATGGTCGCCGGGTTTTCACCATGATCAGAGACAAATACCACGGCTGTTGGCTCACTCGCCTCGCGCGCCATGCTGATGACCTGACTCAGCAATCCGTCGACATGACGGATCGCGTTGTCGTAGCAATTGACGTAGCTGGACCAGTCGGCGGCCTTGCCGAAGTACGCCTCACCCAGTCCATCGGCTTCCGCAAGGTCACTGCCTGAGGCGGGAAAGCCTTCGCAGTATGGCCAGTGTGGCGCGTAGAAATGCAGCGTCACAAATTTGTCGGGAGCGGAATCGTGCAAGGCTTCCTGAAGCTGCGGGAGCAGCCAATCGTCATACAGCGGCTTATCTGCATCCCGAAAGAACTGGTTCTTCTGAAATTTCCAGACGTCGCTGGTTCGGGCAATCAGAGTGACCGGATTTTCGAAGGCTCCGATCTCGTTTTGATTCGAGTACCAGAAGGTCTTGACGCCCGAACGCCGGAGCGAAGCAATCAAGGGAGTTGTCACCGGGGACGGACTCTTATGCCCCAGCGGTGCGCCAAACATAGGCGGCACGGTCAAGGTCGTATGCGAATGCAGGGACACCGTATCGGTGTGCACGAATAACTGGTCGGCCAGACCATCGAGCCGTGGCGTTGTCGGACGGGCATAGCCGTATAGGCTCATGTGGCGACGGGTCATCGACTCACCCAGCGCCAATATAATAGTGCCGCGCAACTTGGCCGGCGGAACCGAAGATTTTCCGCTGAGCTGTTCATTCAGCATCAGGCGCTGCTGTTCGCGCTGCGCACGGACATCCCGGACTGAATCAGCGAAATGCCGCCACTGCTCGCCAAGCGAGACGGGCTGCGCCTCCAACAGCACAGCGACTGCACAGAGCCAAAGCAGCAGCGGCACGCTGCGTCGTGGCCAGCTTGGCTTGACCGGATGCACGACCGCGCTACGTCGCCAAACACTGAGGCCCAGCAATACTGCGGCCACGAGCAGTGAGTGCTGCAACAACTCAGCCGTTGTCAGTCCGAGCACATAGGCTTTGGCCTCGCTCGCATCGGTCTGCAGAATGGCGACGAAATCGTCGTATCCAATAGCTCCGAACGTCAGTTGATATCGGACCCAGGATCCCAAGGAGGCCAGCGCCGTCCATGTCATCACTGCGCTCAGACATCTCATCGGCCATGTTCGTGTGAGCAGCGTCGCGCCGACGAGCGTGGCCGCTGCGAGCAGGTTCGGTAGCACCGTCAGCTGCGGGAATACTCTCTTCAGAGAATAGGCGATAACAGCGATCGCCAGCAGACGAATGCCGACCCGGGAGACTCCCGGATTGGCGAGAAAAGCGCGCAAGCGCGAGAGGAATCTGTGCGAAAGGCGGGATCGGTCCATTAATCAGTCAACTGCGCACAGCGGCGCTCGGCATTGGCAGGCATCAGCCCTATACCCCGCGTCCGTCAATGTGATCGCCAAGCCCATGAAACCCCGCCCCCAATAGCCACCCCGAACCGATGCGGAGAATAGTGGACCCGTGGCCGGCGGGCCAGTAATCCGCGCGATCGAATGGTAGCGCCGAGCGCATTCCGTATAATCGCGGCCATCCGGTCATAACGCGGCTGTGCAATCCAAAACCCATGGACAACGAAAATCAGGGCGCGAAGGAAGGCGGCAAAGGCGCTGAGCATCTGCAGCGGGCCTTCGGCTATTCCATGGCCGGGCTGCGGACCACATTCCGGAACGAGAGCGCGTTCCGTCAGGAGCTGTTTCTCTGCCTGATCGGCGTGCCACTCGGCCTGTGGCTGGGCACCAATGCGGTGGAACGCGTATTGCTCAGCGGCAGCCTGGTGATGGTGCTGGTGGTGGAGCTGCTGAATACGGCAATCGAAAACGTTGTCGATCGCGTTTCGTCTGAACGACATGAGCTGGCTAAACGGTCTAAGGACGCCGGTAGCGCGGCCGTATTCGTGAGCTTGCTGCTGGCGGGCCTGGTGTGGCTGCTGATCGTGGTCCTGCCACGGTTCAGCTGAACGATGCCTTGAGCCGTCGCGCCTAGGGCTGGTGCGGCATCAGCTCCCTGCGTGCGGCGCTACGCTCGTTTTCCAATTTCAACAATGCGGCAAGACGTTCACGCTGCCGTACGGCGATGTCCGGCTTAATGCTGGCGATATTGTGCTGCTCATCCGGGTCGGCGGCGAGATCGTAGAGCTCCTCATGCCCGCTGCGTGCATCGTAGCTGTACTTCAGGCTCTGATCGCGCACGCCCAGCATGTACTGGCCCCACGCCGCAGCAAACAGATAGGCGCGCGGCGAACGCTGCGCATCAAACAGACTGCGTCCATCCCAGTTACCGGGTGACGGCAGCCCAACCACATCAAGCAGCGTCGGGGCGAGATCGACATGCGTGCCAACCACATCCGAGCGATTGCTCCCGCCGGCAAACAGTCGCGGATTCCAAAGCATCAACGGAACGTGCACTTCTTCGTCGTAGACGGAGAAACCGTGCCCGCTGCCTCCATGAATCTCGCCGAATGCCTCGCCATGATCACCGGTGATCACCACCAGCGTATCGTCGGCCAGACCGCGATCACGCAAGCCCTGTAAGAGGCGGCCAATTTGTGTATCCGTGGCCCGGATCAGTCCTAGATACCGCGCCAGCGACTCACTGTTTCTACCCTCGGTTTCAAATGGCACCAGCGTCTGGCCAGGTGCCACCGTATAGGGCTGATGCGTCTGGTCGGTCCAAGCCATCACGAAGAAAGGTGATGATCGCTCCTTGTCGATCCAGCCCAGGATGGCATCGAACAGGAAGCGATCCTGTGTGCCCCAGGATGAAATGGCCGCCGCACCTTGAAGGTCCTGACCACGATGGATTTCGTCGAAGTCCTGACGCTCGAGGAAACCCGGGCTGGCCCAGTTCGGATCGCCGGATGACAGAAAAGCCGTGCGATAACCAGCACCGTTCAGCGACTTGGCAATGCTACCGGCCTCGGACGGATCAATGTGGAAGCTGACTTCGTTGTATCGCTCCATCGGCGGACGCTGCGAGAGCACCAGCGCAATCAGCGAATAGGCGGTCCAGCCAACCGGCGCATAGTAATTGCTAAACACCAGCGCATTGCGTCGCTCAGCCAGCAGATTCGGGGTTGTGTCATACGGGCTGCCGTAGAGACTGAGATAGTGCGCACCGACCGACTCCATCACGATCAGCACGATGTTCTTGGGTCGTTTCTTACCGACAGCACCCGTCAGCTGCGCTGAGGGCGAGCGTGATGAGGACGCGGCGCCCGGTGTGAGCTCCGCGATATCTTCCGGCCGGACAGAGAGGTTGCCGAGGCTGTTCTGAGCATCGGCACTGATAGCCATTGATTGCAGCAGGACCCAGTGCGGACTCTCAGGAAAATGCCGCTCCTGCGCCGTGAACCAGTTCGACTCACGTAGCACCAGTCCGCCGGCCAACCATGCCAGCACGCCGGCCAACAGCGACAGATGTACACGTCGCTGCGTGACCATAGTCCAGCGACGCGAGCGCCGCGTCATCGTGATGCTCAGCCAGCAGTACAGCAACGGTAGGCCGAGCAGTGCAACCACCGCCGGCAGCGAGACATAGACTTTGAGCGACGACCAGAGTCTAGAAGGCTCTCCGCCCAGCGACAGCAGCTGGTAAGTCACCGGCGCGAAGTAGTAGGCAAACAGCTGGCGACTGACGATGGCCCACAGCAGGCAGACGGCACCCAATGCCAGCTGCACCCGTACGATTGCCGCGCTCCATGCCGGCCGGGTGCTCAACATGAAGGACGCGGCGGTTGCCAGCAGCCCGAGCGCGAGCGCAAACAACACATCTTCCTGCGAGACGGCGGTCGCCCAACCCAGATAAGTCCCGAACAGGCCCAGAGGGCTGAGCCCGTTCCAGAAGGAAGAGAGCTGCACGTAGCTGGCCTTGATCAACACCAGCGCAACGATTAGCCAGAGCGCAGGCCAAAACGTGGCGAGGCCGGCGGCATCCGGCGTCTGGCTCGGCTGCTGCGCTGAAGACTTCACGGCATTGAAGAACGGGAATCGCATGCGACGTGTTTAGGCCGCAATCGGCCGGAAGGAAGTTGGAGCGGGTGATGGGAATCGAACCCACGTTAGCAGCTTGGGAAGGGCAGCCGCAAGCTTCACGTGGTTCAAAATCCCCTGATATTTCGATGCCTTAGAGCACCTGAGCAATGCTGACAGGGTGCCGTGGTGCGACTACAGGGCTCGCTCAGATGGCGCAAGTCATCCGTGGTGACTTTCACGCCCGTAGAGGTGAGGCGGCAATGGGTTCGTTGTTGCCTACCAGAGCGCCCGAGACACATGACACTCCTGCCCCAACCGGATTTGCCAAGTCGCAGGTTGACCAATCGCCCATGAAGCGAGTGGTGTTGCTACTTCGATACCATTCGTATTCCCGCGATATCGGTTCGTCCTGGACGAATTCGACTGCCGAGGTAATAGACTTCAACGGCATCTGGATCGGCTACTTCGATTGAAAACGGCGGCACCCCGGATATTCGTTTGCCTTTTGTAGGCGCCTGATTACCCGATATCAGGGATCTCCCACCAGCATCTCTGGCATTAACCGCGGTTGAGCGATTGATGACGATGAAGAATCGACTCGATTTGTCAGAGGAGCTCGCGGGGGTCGAGATAGGCTCTATGGGCTCTTGAACAGCTTTCTTTATCGGCGCCAAAGAGGATGATTTTGCGACGGTTGCGGGCTGCTTTGATTCCACGTCGGTGAGTTTTTTTCCTAGGGCGCTGCTGAATCCTAGGGTGCTCTGAACAAAATCATTGGGACTTCCAGCCACCGGACTTGCCAACCCTTGGACTTGTAAATTGCGTTGCGTAGAGCGCACTGAAAGCCACGCTTGCGACGCCACAAAAATGATCCCAAAGCTTGTTGCGACGCCAATAACAACAGTTGGAATGGTGAGTCTACCGACCAAACTATTTTTCGAGCTTCTTTTCTTGATCAGGACGGGTTTGTAAATCGGGCTTCGCGCCATGTTGCTATATGGAGGCGCTCCCTCAAGATCAAGATCAACCTTTAAAAGTGTGGCGTAGCTAATCGCTGCGCGTTCGGCGTAGGTGCGTGTGTAGAAATAAGACAGATCGTCACTTTCCAAACCAGTTATTTGCTTGTCTGACAGAAGCAGCGCTTTGGCGACGTCATCGATCGAAAGAGATCTTAGACATCGCTCCTGACGCAGAGCGAACGCAAATGCAGAAAGTTTTGGCGTTGCAGGATTCAAAGTTAGCGCCCCCGGATGCCTTGCTAACAACCCTACCGTGACGGTGTCGGGTTAAGCATACCCGAGACGCTGGTGGAACCCTAGAACTGCGGCTGTGCTTCACCAGTTTCCTGACCACTCCGTACCGAGATGCCGGGTTTGGCTATAGATGTGGACTCCAGCAAGACACTGCGGATTCCAGTAGAAGGAAAATGGAGCGGGTGATGGGAATCGAACCCACGTTAGCAGCTTGGGAAGCTGCAGTTCTACCATTGAACTACACCCGCGTCGGGTCTGCGCAGTCTAGTGCACCACCGCCGCTGCCGGCAATGGCCGCACAGGCACGGGAATGTTGCACAGGTCGACAAAACCAGGCCTGTTCGTCATCCATTCGTCGTGTCGGTTTCGGCGCGCAAGGATGAGTCGTTCGAAGGTGCGGCTATCACTGCGCAGAACCTGCAGGGACGTTCGTTCTGCTTTAGGTACATCCAGCGCACGACGCAGGCTGACGATGGGAACGTACTGCTCGGCTTTCTCATAGAAGCCCATCGCGCCACCGCCGCGCGGCAGAGTGGCGAGTAGATCCATGCCCTGCCAGACATGCCCCACCACGGCGATATTACGATCGAGCTGGCGTGGCGCCTGGCCGATCACCACGTACAGAGAACTGCCGTTACCGCTCTCCGGATCATTGCCTCGAGCCACGCCCACGGCACCGTAGCAGTGAGCCAGCCACTGCGTACGATTGCCCAGATCTCGCCCCGTAGGCAGGCTATCGACAAAACCGGCCAGCGGGGCGTAACCATCACGATCCGGCAGACGCTTGAAAGAGCTGGTTGCGGTATAGCTGGCCACATATTCAGGCGGCAGCTTGGTTCGGGCAGCGCCGAGTGGTTTCTTGTCATCGGGATCGCCCCACTGCACGACGAAATTATCCTGCGCGCGGATCACGGTCAGTCCATCGAAATAATGATCGCTGATCAGCTTTAGGATGTTGGTCACATGCTGAGGCGCGAACGCTGGCACCAGTTCGATGATCACGCGCCCACCAGGCAGTTGCAGATACAGCGTTCGCGCCGGATCGAGCGTTCGCCATTCATCATTGCTGGCCGCTGCGACAATATCGGCCACGCTGGGTGTCTTGCTCGCAGCGAAAGACTGCGCGCCGCAGGTCAGGGCGCACAGCGCCCCCAATAGGCCGGCGGCGCGCCACTTCATGCCGCGCCTCCTGCGAGGAGTGCGCGCACAATGCCTACCAAAGCGGCGACTGACATGATGGCGGCGGGCATGAAGCTCAGTCCGTATCCGAGGCCGCGCTTCTTCGGATCCTTCACGTAACCGCTCAGATAGAACTGGCGGCCGATGAGATACACCGCTCCAAGAATGGCGGACAATTGGGCGGGCCAGTACTGGGCTGAAATCCACATACTGGGCAGCAGGAACACCAGCGTCTCGAGTGTGTTCATGTGCACACGGAAATAGCGATCAAAGATCTCGTGGCCGCTGGTCGCCGGCGCGGGAATACCGTGCCGGGCGCGGGCAGCGCCAACGAGGAAGCCAAAGCCTGCGAATTGGATCACTGCCAGAACCGTTACTAATTGCACCCAAACCATTAGTGCTTCTCCTGTTGTTGTTCGATTTTCTCGATCTCATCCATCAAGCGATTCATACGCGCGACCAGCGCCCGATAAGCCGTCGCTTCAGCCATGTCCAATCCCGCCTTGCGGTAGATGGCATAAGGATAGTCTGATCCACCGGCACGCAGCATACCCAGATACCGCTCACGTGCCGCCGTGCCTCCCTGACCGATCTGATCGGTGAGGTAGGCGGCCCCGGCCATCGATGTGGCGTACTGGTATATGTAAAAGTTGTAGTAGAAGTGCGGCACATAGGCCCACTCAACACAATAAGCCGGGTCGATCTTCATGACACCCTCGGCCTCTCCGTAATAACGGCGCAGGAGCGAACAATACATGTCCGTCATGCGCGCGCCGGACAGCGGCCGGTCGCGCTCCACTTCCTCATGCAGCGCGAGCTCAAATTCCGCGAACATCACCTGCCGAAAGAACGTGGTGCGAATGCTCTCCAGCGCTTCGCCCAGGAAATACAGCTTCTCGGCCGGCGTCTGCGCATGCGCGACCATGTAATCGGACAGCAGCATCTCATTGCCGATTGAGGCTGACTCGGCGATGAACGTCGAGTAGTCAGCCAACTCATAGGGCTGCGCGCGTTGGGTCAGGAGCGTGTGCACCGCGTGACCCCACTCGTGCGCGAAGGTCGAGACCGAGCGGAAATCGTTGTTGTGATTGAGCAGCAAATACGGGTGCACATCGTATGCAGAGCCGTTCATGTAGGCACCCGACTTCTTGCCCTCACCGGGATACACGCTCATCCATCGACCGGCAAAGCCACCAAGCAGGAGATCCAGGTATTCCTTGCCCAGCGGCTGCAGCGCGGCCAGCGACAGGCGCTGGGCGTCGGCGACGCTGTATGACTGGCCTGCAGGCGGCGGGAACAGTGACGGATAGTTGTCGTAGTAGCGCAGATCGTCCTCGATGCCGAGCACGCGTTTGCGCAAACGTAGGTAGCGATGGAGCGTTGGCAGCGCGGCGTTGGTTTCTGTCACCAGTCGCCGATACACCGCTGATGGCATGTTGTCAGGGAACTGAGCGGCATCCAGCGCCGTGTCGAAATGTCGCACGCGAGCATTGAACACATTTCCCATGACCTGAGTGGCCAGCATCGAACCGAGCGTGCCGGAGAATTTCTGCCAGCTGCCCCAGAAGCTGTCGAAGACCAACTTGCGATCGGCGCGATTGGCATCCTGCCGGTGCTTCTCGTAATTGGCGGCACTGAGCTGGAGCGATTGGCCGCTATGCAGTGTGATTAGCGGGAAAGGCAATTCCGCATTGCTGAACTCGGAGTGCAGCGCCTCTGGCTGCTGCAATACTGTGCCGGCCGCAGCGAGAACACTCTCAGCTTCGCTGCCCAGTGTGTGAGGCGCGGCCCGCAGCGTGTTTTCGAGGAAGAATCCAAATCGTCGCTTCAACTCTGCATGGCTCGCCAGCGCAGCCCGTACGCGCGGCGCGCCCAGCGAGAGGATCTCAGGTGCCAGCCACGCCGTGTTCTCCTCTAGCAATGTGCCGAGTGCCTGCACCTGCTGCACCCGCTCGCGCTCGCTGGCCACGCGCAGATCCAGATCTGAGCGTATGCCGGCATAGGTGTGCAGACGCGCCGCTTCCTTACGCACCTCACTGATTGCATCAAGCGTTCGGAACAGCGTGTCAGCGGTACCGCTCTTGAGTTTGCCGCGCCAAGACTTCAAAGCCGCCGCAGCCGTCTGGACGCGCTGGAATTCGGCGGCCCATGCCAAGTCACTGGCATATAGGTCCCCAAGATTCCAGGCCTCGGACGATGCCGAAACTGCCACGGTCGCTTCGCTTACAGATCCAGAGGGAACAGCCGCCTGAAGATCTGCAGCACTAAATCCTGCGCACAATGCCGCGCACACCGTGCCGACGAATGGTCTTTGAAACATTGACGCCCCTGACCCGGTCCAGACCGGGTCTTATTTTTTGCTGAGCTCGCGATAATACTCGGCAACGGCGTCCCGGTACTCGTCAGTCAGCGGCTCGGTCGCCGCCCCGCGTACTGCAGGACGGCTGTTGCCGGGCGCAGCACGCGAGAGCTTCTGCTCGAGCTGCTCAAGCAGGGTTAGCGTAGTCTGCAACTGGCGGTTGAGCTGCTCATCACGGGCGCCGGGCGCACCGGCTTGTAGTTGCCGCGCCAGATCCCCGATGCCATTGACGATCAGAGGATCAACCCCCTGCCCGCGCAGCATGGGTGCCAGAGCACCAATCTGCCGCGCCGTGGTGTTCGCACCCTGCAAAACGCTGGTGACCGTCGAGCGATCATCTAGGCGCCCCTGACCCTCTCGCATGGCACCAGCCTGTCCGCCCCCAGCACCGGCCTGCCCCTGTTGGCCTTGTTGACCTTGTTGGGCTTGTTGACCTTGCTGCCCCTGCCCCTGCTGACCCTGTTGGCCCTGCTGACCCTGTTGGCCTTGCTGACCCTGTTGGCCTGGCTGACCCTGTTGGCCGGCCTGTGCCTGCTGTCCGGTGGCACGCGCATTGGCCAGCTGCTGAACCTGCTGACGCAGAGTCTGTACGCGTGACAGTGCGTCCTGCAGCGCACTCGCACTGCGTTGACCACCGGTAGCCCCCTGCGCTCCGGCCTGTGCCTCGCGTAGCACGTCGCGCACATCGCGCAAGGTGTCCGTGTAGCCAGTCTCGCGCGGCACGATGTATGCCGCGAGGCCACGCTCAATGTACTCCGCGCTCACCGCAAGCTCCTGTTGCACGGTGCCGTTACCGAGCAGTTGACTGGCCTCAGCCAGCTTGTCGACGCTGGCTTGCGACTCGCCCTTCAGGCGACGCGCGGCACTGGCGACATCCTGCTCCAAGCGCTGCACGCTGCTGGCCAGGGCGCGTTTGTCGGCCGCCAGCTTCTGGCGCTGTTCGGCGCTGAGTCCAGCGGAACCACCCGCACGATCACCCTGGTTGGCCGCAGCACTGGCCGCTGTCTGCATAGCTTCTTCACTCGCAGCCTGTGCCGCGTAGGCACGCTCCGCCTGCTCAGCGAGTGTGCTCAGCTGGCTGCGCAGAGAATCAGCCCGCTGCTGAGACAACTGCTGACTTGCCCCATTGAGCTGACGGCCTGCTTCGCTGGCGGCACGCTGCAATTGCTGGCGCTGCTCGCCGGGATCCGTGTTGTTGCGTATCGCATCACTGGCACGATTCATCGCCGACAAGGCCTGCTCCAGCTGCCGCGCGGCCTGCGCCGTCGCAGCGCCCTGTGCTGACTGACCACTCTGCGGCGAGCCTTGCTGACCGCTCTGCTGGCCCGCCTGTTGAGTGCCCTGCTGACCACGCTGATTATTGGCCGCCTGTTGCTGCGCGTTGTTGAGCTGCTGCTGCAACTGCTCGGCCTCGCGACGCAGCGCCTCCTGCTGCCAGCGCTGCTCGTCCGTCAATTGCTGGGTGCGCTGCGCATCGCGCGCCAGCTGCTCCTGACGCCGCGCCAACTCCTCAAGCTTGCGTGCAACATCGTTGATCTGTTGCTGACCGGACTCCGTGGGTGATGCACTGCTGGCGCTCTCATACTGGTTCTTTTTGAGATCCATCTCGAGGTCATACAGCTGAGCCAGATCGTTGCCACTGCGCGAGCTACCGCCACCGCCACCGCCGCCCTGCCCACCACGTTGCATCGACAGCTGCATGTCAGTGAACACCGACTCGGCGCGCAGGAGGTACTGCAGTGCCAGCTGCTGAGGCTGCACAGCCTTTTCGAGATCGACCGCCGCCAGACGCTGGGCTGCGGGCTGCATGGCCTTGGCTGCATCGCGCATCAAACTGACGAACGTTTTGATGCGCTCGTCGGCACCGGAGAGCGAGCGCGCATCGGAGCGTTCGGCCAGAGACTCGGCCTGAGCTGCCAGCTTCTCCTGCACATCCGACAGAAGCAGCGAATTGTCTTTGACACTGTTGCCACCAGCGCTTGCACGCTGCGCCGAGACATCGCCTTTCTGCCGGATGAGGTTCCAGGTGGACACCAGGATTTCCTTTTGGCGCCGGGATATTTCCTGCTGACCACTGTCGTCTCCGCCCCCGCCACCACCACCGCCGCCACCGGCCTGCTGCGATTCCGTGAACTTGCGGTCATAGGGCCGAACCTGCACGAAGTACATGTCAGTCTGCGAGCTTTGCGAACGATCACGAGCGGTAGCGTAGTAGGCAATCAGATCACCCGGAGCGAGTGCGCGCTTTTCACTCGCCACACGCAGATCCTCCAGCATCATCAGGTGCGTGGCATCGAGATGCTGCCCACTGACGCGCAGCGGCACCGAGTGCCACTCTCCGCCATTGATGGCGTAACGCAGCTGCGCTTCTTCGAGTGCGAAGTCGTCGCTGGCCTGCACGCGCGCAGCAACCTCCTCGATATTGCTCGCCGTCCAGTCACGTCCCGGCTTGACGATCTTCACCTCCGGCTTGTTGTCCGGCGTCACCTTGATCAGGTAATCGTCTGTGAGTCGTACCGTCTCACGGCCCACGCGAGCTGCAATGTAGTAGCGCCCGTCTTCCTTGATGGTGAACCCGCCACGCGCAGTTTTATCGCTCGAAGTCAGTTCAGTGTCATGTCCATCGAGCACCAGCGTACCGCTGCCAATCGGACGATCAGTGGTGATTTCGAGCTGCACGCCCGTGCCGGCCACGGCGGCCACATCGCCACCGGGATCATCCGTTGTCTTCTTGCGGCGTGTCCATGACGGATAGTCATAGACCACTTTGAGGTTCTCAATGTTGGGCACGTCCACCACTTCGACGTGATAGGCGGGACTACGCACACCACTGGCCGTGACGTAGTACTGCACCGGTTCGCGTACCGATAGCAGCGTGAATTCGAAACCGCGCTGCGTGCGCGTCATGTCGACCTGCTGCCAGCTGGCTTCGCCGATGCGCGCGAAGAGCTGAGCACTCGCCGGATCGAAACCGTGAGCGGTGGCCACCACAGGCACAGAGCCCCCGCGGCGCACCATCTCATCGCCCGGTGTCACGAGAATGGCCTGATCCGGCAACAGTCCGCTAACGGCCCAACCGGCCCAGACGTGTCGGACACCGTAGCCATAAAGACCCGGACCGAGCAGCGCGAGCCACAACAGCACGCCGCCAGCCAGCACCGCGATAACCGTCGGCACCGCCAGCCATGATCGACGCACCTGCTGCTCCACCGGATGCTGACTGACCACCGCCAGCGCATCCTCTGCCAGAAGCTCGCGCAACGGATGGTCGCCATCCATGTCGATCCAGGTATCGAGACGTCCGCGAAATTCCGGCGTCAGTGATTCAATCGCCGCCGCTGGCCGCTGCATCAGTGCGCGCCGGGGGCGCAACCACAACATCAGGACGATGATGACCAGCGACAACAGCAATACGATGCGGGTGCCGTAAACGATTTCTTTGGCGAATCCATGACTGATGGCCAGCCATACTCCGCCAACAGTCAGCAGCAGTGCCGCTGCAGTGGCAACGGCGAAGGCTCGAGCCAGATACAAACGACGCAGGCGCGCCTGAAATTGCGCGAGATAGTCGCCCAATCGCAACGACGATGTCTGATTCGCGTTCATGTGAGCACCTTCGTGTTCCGGCGCAGCTGCCAATTGCCGGCCAGCGACTCAGCAATCACCAGCAGCGCGGCCACCGCCAGCAGCCAGCGCGCCAGAGGCAATGTGTCGACCGAAGACTGCGCCGCGGCAGCCTTTGGCGCAACCGTCTCCGCCGCTTTAGCGGCCACGCGCCAGCGTTCCAGCAACGCAGGATCGACTGGCGTCAGATCGGATTCGCGTTCATCGACATTGACGGCCAGCAATGACTCGCGCGCCGGAGTGATGACCTTGTAAAAGCCGCTGCGCTCGAGCCGTACATTCTGTGCATTGTGAGTAGCCGATAGCGTCAGCAGTTCATGACCTTCCGGATCAATCACCTGCCCCACCGTTGCACCGGCCTGCGCCAGCGGCAACAGCGCCCCTGCAATCTGATGCGCACCATAGGCTTCATCGCCCGCGAGCCAACCCGCAGCCTCGGCCAGGAAGCTGACAAATACCGGTTGCACGGGCAGATCAGTCCAGGCGTTGTCTAGGCTGGCGCACAGTAGCAGGACACGGCCGGAACCGATCCGCTGCTCGATCAATAGCGGCTCACCATCTTCTGCCGCGACGAGCACGCGGTCACTGGCCGCAGGCGCAACCTTCAGCATCCGCGCAATCGAGACGCTCTGCCAGCCGTGACTGCCTGCCAGCACTGCGTGCGTAGCATCGACACGGCCCACGCTGAGCGGATCAGCCGTGCGCACCGTTACGCCGCGTACGCTCTGGCCAGTGACCGGCAGCGCTTTCAGCGCAGCGGCACGCTGGCTGGCCGCCAACAGCACGGCGCCACCAGACTCCACATATTGGCGCAGACTGGCGGCCAGACTTGCGTCCAACAAACCAACGTCATCCACCATCACCCAGCGATAGCGCTCCAGCGTGCGCATGTCGAAATCACCGATACGCGTCGGTGAGACGCGATAGTGCGCGCCCGACACAGCCAGCGCAGCGCTCGTAAAAGTACCGCTCTGCGCACGCACATCGGCGGTCAACAGCGGCACTACCCTTGGCCCGCCGCCCTGCAGGACAACCTGATAGCGATCGTCTACCGCCAGTGCATCCGCCTTGCTCAGCTGGGCGATGACACGATTGTCGCCAACATTCAGTGAGACCCCGCTGAAGCGGTACAACGCTTCGCCATTGCCCGGAATGGTCTGAGTCTGCTCACCGCGCTTGGTGTCATTGACGATCAGCTGCATCGACAGAGCGCGCTGTGGAGTGCCGTTGCCGCGCACGGTGACATCAATGTTATCGCCACTCTGTCGTATTCCTGTGACGGACCAGTTCGGCGCCGCACTCAATGCAACCGGATGCAATTGCACTTCGATACGGCGACCACGCTCGGAGCGCGGTAGCAGATCGGAAAAACGTGACGCAACACCCGTGGATTGAAAGTCACTGACCAGATGCACCACCACCGGTAATTCGGAAGTGCCGGCCAGCGCATCGATCGAACCCATGGCCAGCGCATCGTCGAGACGCCCCTCGCTGGCCTGCAGTGTATCGAGCGCGCGCTGCAGGGCAGACTTATCCGCCGTTGGTGCGCCACCGTCCACGGCCGCCACAGTCATCGTGCTACCCGCTGCAATCAGTGTGGCGCGATCACCGCCGCTCAGCCCCTCGACGATACGCGCCGCTTCGGCACGCGCGGCCGTCATACGGCCCTCGGCCGACATCGACATCGATGTGTCCACCATGATCAGATGCAGGCGCGCGCTTTGGCCCGGCAACGAACGACCGGCGAGTTTCATCAGCGGCTGAGCAAAGGCCAGCGCCAAGAGTGCGAGCAATGCGATGCGCAATGCCAGCAGCACCAGGAAGCGAAGTCTCTTCTGCAGATGCAACCGGCGCTCACTCGGATCCAGCAACATCGCCGAAGAGATCGGCTGACGCTTCGGGTCCTGAGTCTGCAGCCTATGGAGCCAAAGCGGCAGACCGATGCCCACCAGACCCAACAAGAAGAATGGTGCGAGCAGACTCATCGGCGCTTCTGCCTGAATTGCAGATACTGGCGCAGCGGCTCATCTAGCGGCTGACTGGTATCGAACACGAGATGATCGGCACCGGCACGCACCGCCGCAGCGCGGAGCGCTGCGATGTGCGCTTGCACCTTGTCGCGATATTCATGCCGCATAAAATCCGGCGACACCTCGATGGCCTCTCCGGTCTCCAGATCTTCAAAGAGCGTCGAGGCCTGGATGTCGGGACGCAACTCGAAGGGATCGAGCAGCTGCATCAGCACCACATCCTGCCCTTGGTAAGCCAACGGCCGCACTGCCTGCAGCATCGCTTCAGGGTCGCAATAGAAGTCAGAGATCACAGCGACCAATCCGCGCCGCGTCACATGATCGCGGAATCGTTCGAACGGATGCTGGAGGTCGGTGCGGTGCGCGGGCGCTGCGGCATCAATGGCGTGGATAATGGCGTGGAGCTGGCCGCTGCGCGACGAGGGCGCGCGAAAGTCGCGAATCTTCTCATCAAACACCAACATGCCAACGGCATCGTGCTGATGAGAGGCCAGATACGCCAGACTCGCAGCCAGCATCTGCGCATAGCGGAACTTGCTGACGCTGCCCGAGCCATAGCCCATCGACGCGCTGGCATCGAGCAGCACCATCAGATGGCTGTTGGTTTCGCCAAGGAAGCGCTTGATGTACGTGCGGTCGGTGCGCGCATAGACATTCCAGTCCACGAAGCGCGGATCGTCGCCCTCGACGTATTGGCGATACTCGGCGAACTCCTGTGAGAAGCCAAAGAAGGGCGAGCGGTGCAATCCCATCAGCGCTCCGTCCACAACCGTTCGCGCGATCAGCTCCAGATTGGAGAGCGTCGCGAGCACGTCCGGCTTGATCAGCCGGCCGTAGGCATCCGGTCGTGCGGCGCCTGCTGGCATCTCAGCTGGCCTTCGCCGTCAGGAGTGTACGCAGCACGTCATCAACGCTCTGACCATCGGATTCGGCGTGATAATTGGTCAGCACGCGATGCCGCAGGATGGGCAATGCGAGTGCGCGCACATCATCCTCGGTGACATGGAAGCGGCCGTCGAGCAGCGCTCGCGCCTTGGAGGCCAGCGCAATGAACATGGTGGCGCGAACACTGGCGCCAAACTTCACGTAGCGCTTCACCGCATCGGTGGCCAGCGGATCGCTTGGCCGCGAGCCGCGCACCAGATTCACGGCATAGCGGCTCACCGACTCCGACACCGGCACCTGACGCGTCAGCCACTGGAACTTGAGAATGTCGTCCGCCGTGGTGCACACCTCCACCGGCGGCAGATCGACGCGCGTGGTGAAACGCTGCAGCACCGCCAACTCGTCGTCGGCGCCGAGGTAGTCGAGCACCACGTTGAACAAAAAGCGATCGAGCTGCGCTTCGGGTAGCGGATAGGTACCTTCTAGCTCCACCGGGTTCTGAGTCGCTAGGACCAGGAACGGCGGTGGCAGCAAATGCTGCGTACCACGCACGGTCACGGATTTTTCCTGCATGGCCTCGAGTAGCGCGGCCTGCGTCTTGGGCGGCGTGCGATTGATTTCGTCGGCCAGCACCACATGTGCGAACAACGGACCAGGCACAAAGTTCCAGCGACGATGGCCGTGGGCGTCCTCATCAATGATGTCCGTGCCGGTGACATCGGTAGGCATCAGGTCCGGCGTAAATTGAATGCGCTTGAACGACAGACCAAGCGCACTGGCCAGCGTACGAACCAGCATGGTTTTAGCAGTGCCGGGCATACCAGTGATCAGGCAGTGACCACCGACCAGCAGACTGATCAGCAGGTGTTCGACCACCTCATCCTGGCCCACGATCACCTTGCGCACTTCGTGACGAATGCGCTGCATGCTGTCGCGGAATTGGCTGACGAGTTCGCGCGTCGCGGCGCTGTCGGGTGAATTACTGGCAATGTCGCTCATGGTGGTTCCTGTCTTCAGCTCTTGTTGGCACCGGCTAATTGCAGCAATAACTGCTGCGCAGGCCGGAACGAAGGGGCGATCTCGAGTGCACGCAGCACAGCGCTGCGCGCCTCCTTGTTGCGCTCCAGCGCGACCAGCGCGCGCGCCAGCCGGTAGTGGGCCGTAGCGGCATCCGCAGGCTGCAAAGCCAGCGCGACGCGATATTCGGTCAGCGCGTCCTGCGCGCGGTTCTGCTCCATCAGCCAGTCACCGAGTTGTCCGTGCTGCGCCTCGTCGAAGGGCGCCACATAGTTGATACTCTGCATGACCTCGATGGCTTCAGCCTTGCGGCCCAGCGCGTAGTACTCGCTGGCCAGACGCGCCAAGGCCTGCGGATCATGCCCACCGTTTTTCCAGAACGCTGCCAGAGTCGCGACCGCATCGGCCTTGCGACCCAGCGCAAACTGCGCCTGCGCAAGCGGCACATAAGGACTGCCGTCCTCGACATCTACCGCCTGAATCTCCAAGGCCCGCTGCGCACTGGCAATGGCCTTGTTCCAGTCCTTCATCTGCAGCGCCTTCATGGCTGCGGCACGCGCCTCTTCCCAAGGTTTAATGCCACGGAGTACGCCACCAAACTGCTGATGCAGGTATTCGCTGAACTGCCGATCGAAGTCGGCCGCGGACAGACCCAGCGCCGCATCGACGGCTGAGGCAGTATCAGCGCCGCGTGCGTACTCGCGCAGCATCACTCCCAGCTTGTCGGAGCCAAACTTGCGCGCAATGAATGTGCAGATCAGGCCAGCCTGCATGTAGGAGACCTGTACCTGCTGCTCATACTCAGGTCGGATGAAACCGCGATCCAGATTGGCGATAGGCAGTGCCTTGCCCGCAGCCAGTGCTGCCCACGCATAGCCGGGCACGCTGATGCCCTGCGTCGGGCCGCTGCTCCATTCCTCGTACACCGAAATGCCTTCGCTAAACCAGCGGGGCACGAGATGTCCGGTTGCCTCCAGCGTGTAGACGTGTGCCAGTTCATGCCACAGCGTGCTACCCCAATGAAAATCATCTACTGAACGCGATGATGGCGAGTCCATCGCCAGCGCGCGGCCAAAGGTCACGCCCAGCAGCCCGAGCCCCGGCATACCGGCGGTTCGCACGGCAAAGTCTTCGTGGTTGTTGTAAATCTCGATGGTCACTGGCCCGGGCACGGCGTATTGGTAACGGCGTGCGTACTGGGTCATCGCCTCGCTGGCCAATCGCTGCACGTAGGGCGCCAGCACGGCGCTTTCTTTCTTGTTCACCCGCACGACGATCTGCGGCTCGCTCGCCCCTCCCGCCACCGGCGGATCAGGAAAGACCAGCGTGTCAAACTGCGACAACTGATCGAGCAAACGCAGTGTGTTAGCCGTTACCGGATTATAGGGATCGCCTTTGTAAGCAGCCTCGAACTGCGCACGTGCTTCACTCTGACGCGACTCGCGCAACAACCCGGTACCCAGCAGCACACGTGCTTCCCAATGGTCCGGCTGTATCTCCACGGCCTTGCGATACAGCGCCGTCGCTTCAGTGTAGCGGCGGCGGATGTCATAGAAGTGACCCAGCGTTACATACGCATCGCCATAGCTGGGCCGCTCATGCAGTACGGCGTTGACGAGGCTCGTCGTGTCGCGACCCTGCACCTGGGCCTGCGCGGCCAGCAGCGTGTTCAGCTCAGTGGTTGGCAGCTGTTGGGCTTTGGCCAGCGGCGCGGCCTGCTCCAGGAGTTTAGCCACATCGTCGTTGGCGCCGGTTTCGAGTGCGAGTCGCGCCGCGAGTAAAAGCGCCTTGAAACGCACGCCAGCCGGCGCCGACTCCGCTTGCAGTACGCGCTCGAGTTCAGCCTGCCCTTCCTTCTTGTAGCTGCTGGCAAGAACTTCAGCGGCGGCCAGATGCGCCCAGAAATTCTGCGGCTCGCGCTGCAGCGCTTCTTGGAACAATTTGTAGGCCTCATCATCCTGATGAGTATCCGCATACAGATAGCCCCACCGCACACGCAGCGGGACATTGTCGGGCTGCGCGCGCAGCGCCTCGCGGAACCAGTCATTAGCACTCTTGAAATCGCCTAGCGCCCAGGCCGCCTCAGCACGCACGCTCGAGTCGGCAACACTCAGCAGAGCGCGATAACAGTTGGTTGCCGCATTGCGATCCGCACCCCAACGCAACGCATCACATCGTTGCACTCCGGGATGCGTGACCAGTCCGTAGTCGAATCCGCGCGCTCCCGCCGGCCCCACGGCACCGAGCACCATGACCAGAAGCGCCGCACCGGCGCGCAATAGTGGTTGCGAGCGCAACGGATTCATCGCGGCGCCTCCGCACTACCCGCTCCAGCGGCCGTTGCGTCCAATGTTGCCAGCTGCAACAGAAGCGCTTCGAGCTGCGCGTCATAGTCACTCTCGGGGAGATCCGCCTTGCGCAGCCGCAACGCTTCAATGGCCTCGACGATGCGGCGCCGCACCGGCGAATCAACGTGCGCCACAGCGGCATCGCCCTCCGCACCGGCGACAGTTGAGTGCGTCGCGTTGCTCAGTCGCGCGATCGTGACACTTGATGCCTGCGCACCGCCCAGCAAGGCATGCTCGCTCGCAATGCGCACATCACGTTCATAGAAAGCCTGCACACGGCGCTGCGCAAAATCGAAGGCCTCCTGCACGCTGATGCTACCGTTCTTGTCACTGTCAGCTGTGGCATCAGATAGCGCTGCCGCAAAGTCGCCGCCAAAGCGGGTGGCATTGCGCTCCGCTCCGTTGCGCGTGGCAGTGATCACAATGCGCGACGGCGCCTTCAGCAATTCCTGCAACGCACCGCTACTGCTACCGGTTACGACGATCAGCTGATCCCGCGCATGGAGCGAGCCGAGCCAGGATTGCAGCTCATGCCCCGTAAAATCCGGACCCGGTATGTTGAAGCGGTATTCCTCGCCGTCGAAGCTGCCATGACCGATCAGATAGAGCGCCAGCCGATCATCAGCCACCAGCGAACCGGCCAATTGCTTGAGCAGAACGCTGAACGCATCGCGGTTGCAGTTGCGACCGTCCAGAACTTTTATATGCTGCGGGTCGGTCACGGTGCTCGCCGCACGCTTCACGGCATCTACCTGCGTGGCAAATTGTTCGGCGTAGGCCGACTCGCCACTCAGCCCCTCACAGACCACCACTTGCAGCGACGCCTGTGCGGCACCGCTCATGCACAGCAGCCAGGCACCGCACATCGCCGCAAGAGACCAGCGCCGCGTCATACAACACTCCAGCGACGACGCAACAACCACTCTGCGGCCTTCAGCGATAGCAGCAGCACGAATACCAGCGGCGCATCCCACAACGGCCGCAACTCCTGGCGTGTGACACCAGCTGATGAGGCGCGAATGGCATCAGGCAGTCCGGCCAGATCATCCGGCGTCCAATAGCGGCCGCCAGTGGCGCGAGCCAATTGCGTCAGCAACGCACGGTTCTGTCGCAGATTGAAGGCCTCCGCATTGGCACTGTTGTGCTGTACCACTACGCGATTCGACGCAATCACCTTGCCGCCGCGACGCGCACTGGCATCAACGAAGTAATTACCGGGCCGCGACAACGTCGCCTCGCCTTGATAGCTGCCGCTCTGTCCCACCACCGGCTGCAGGGGAATCAGCACCGACTCGGCACCCAGAGTCGCAACAGCGGAGATCGTTGCATCGCGCAGCGGAGCGAAGGCGTCATCGCGCGCCTGCGCATTCACCACCAGCTTCGTTCCGACCGAATGTGCCTGCACATTGAAAGGCTCCGGCACATCGGCCACCAGTTCGCGCAGGAGCTGACGCCAGAACTGTTCATGGCGCTGATCAGCCAGCGGTAGCAGCATCTGCCAGCGCCAGGTTCCACCGCTGGCCAGAATCCAGCTATGCCCCAATCCATAGGGCTGCGTCACTAGCAGCGGCGCATCCTGATCCTTCACACGCTGATTCAGCAGCGACACCGCTGCAGGCTTCAGCGCACCAATGTCCTGATAGTCAGCGATCTTGGGCAGGCCGCTCCATGCAGCATCATTGGCGGCTGCGTCAACCGCGAGCTTGAGCATGGCGCTGCGCCGCCCGCGTGGCGTCAGCCAGGCCTGCGCCTGCTCGCGATGGAAACTGCTCTTGTCGTTCGGCAGCTGCGCCGGCAGCACACGCCCCACCTGCGTCTCGCCCCAGCCACCCGCGCCCAGACCCTCAGGCCCGGCAATCATCAGCAGACTACCACCGCGTTCGCTGACGAAGTCGCGCAACAGCTCCAGTTGCTGCGGCTTGAAGGCTGCTGCGGGGACGCTGCCGATCACAATGGCGTCGTACTTGAACAGCGTTGGTCGATCGAGCGGAAAGCCGTCTTTCAGTTCGTCGGGCTGCTCGACGCCTTGGCGGTAGTAGCCATTGGGACTGGTGTGGAGCCAGGACACAAGGCGCACACCTGCATCATGATCGAGCGCACGCCGCATGAACTTCAGTTCCCAGCGCGCCTCACCTTCGACATAGAGCACACTGGCACGCCGCTCAGTGACCTGCACCACGCGCGAGCGTGCGTTGTTGCGCAGCTCCTGCTCGCCCGTCTTTGGCTCGAGCGTGAAGCGGATGTCGCGATAGCCCGGGTTTGCCAACTCGAAGCTGATGTACCCATTGGTCACGGACGCATCGGCCGGCAGGGTGACATCGCTGCTGGCCAGGAAACGCTCACCGTCGTAGACCTTGATGCGCGCCGTACCGGCGCCGTCATGGCGGATGCTCACGCGTGCCGTCAGACTGGTGCCCGGAAGAACCTTCTGTGGCAGCAGCACATCCTGCAGCTCCAAATCCTCGGGCAGAGTCTCGCGACCGACGCCGATGACGTGCACCGGCACGCCCTGCGCAGCGATGGCCGCCAGTTGCGCCGGCTCGATGCTGCCGCGGTTGTCAGCGCCGTCGCTCACCACCAGCACAGCACCCAACGGCGTGCTCTGCAGCGAGCGCAGCACCTGCTGCACCGAATCAGCGACCGAAGTCGAAGTGCCCGTCGCGGCCGGCGCATCGAAGCGCTCCACCACCGTGGCATCGGCTGCAAACTGGAAGCGGCGCGCTGGATAGTCGTTCAGCAGCGTCTGCACCGGGCGCGCATCCAGTGCGGCCAGCGCCTGCTGCATCCGGGTCTTCTGCGGGTCAACCAGCGCCATGCTGGCCGAGGTGTCGAGCAGCACGGCGATGGAGTTCGCGCCGGTCTGCAGCGTCTTGAACAGGAGAGCGGGCTGCCACGCGACCACCAGAACTGCCGCCAGCATCAGCCACTGCAGCAGAACCAGTGTGCCGAGCCGCCACAGACCCAGGCCACGCCCGCGGACCCAGGCCAGGCCCGCCAGCGCCGCAGCGCCCGCGGCGAAGATCACCCACGCCCAGAGCCGCGGCCAGTCGCTGGAAAGCAGCAACTCGCCGCGCGCATATTCGGCCGGGGTGAACCTGAACAGCCACTCGAACACTGGCGACCTCGTGTGTACCCTGTTATACCAGCGCCCCCTCGCTGCAGGGGCAAAGTTGTGTCAATCCATCTATGAATCAGCCACCTGACAGAACCGCGCGCACCATCCGCTCCTTCGTGATCCGGGGCGGACGCATGACCGTCGCGCAGGAACGCGCCCTGGATGAGCTCTGGCCCGCCTATGGCGTCGACTACAGCCCCGCGCCGCTGGATCTGGCCCAGCTCTTCGGCAATACGCATCCGTGTACCGCCGAGATCGGCTTCGGCAACGGCGACCACCTGCTCGAACGCGCGCAGCGGGAGCCGGAGCGCAACTTCCTCGGCATCGAAGTACACCCGCCCGGTGTCGGTCGGCTGCTGCTGGGCGTACAGCAAGCGGGCCTGAGCAACGTGCGCATTCTCTGCCATGACGCGGTCGAGGTCCTGCGCGACCAGCTGCCCGCAGACTCATTGGACGAACTGCAGATCCTCTTCCCCGATCCCTGGCACAAGAAGCGTCACCATAAACGCCGGCTGATCGAGCCCGGATTCGTGGCGCTGGCCGCGGGCCGCATCCGCCCGGGCGGCCGGCTGGCGCTGGCCACGGACTGGGAGCCCTACGCCGAGCAGATGCTCGAGGTGTTACGCGGCTGTCCGCTGCTGGAGAACACCGCCGCCGACGGCGGCTTTGCGCCGCGCCCGGATTCGCGCATCGTCACGCGTTTCGAACGCCGCGGCCTGCTTCGCGGGCATGTGGTGCGCGACCTGCTCTGGCGGCGCCGCGCCTGAATACCGGATCAATACGCCAGGCTCAGGCGTAGCGCGCGGCAAATTCCTCTGGATCGATGTCATCCGCGAGCAGCACCTGCTCGCCGAGCACGCGCACCGGCACTCGCGCCAGCGACAGCCCAGAGCACGGCCCGGAAAAACACCGCCCCGTCTCCGGTTCAAACATCGCTAGGTGCACATAGCAGAGGATGGCCTTGCCATCCTGCGTCAGAAATCGATCAGCATCGTAGTTGAGCGGATAGCGCAGATGAGCACAGCGGTTCACATACGCATGCACACCGCCATCGGCAGCACGCACCACGAAGCCGCGTAGCGGCCACTCACCACGCCCGAGACGAAACTCGCGACAACCTGTCGCGTCGAGGTCCTGAAGAGCGCACAGTTGATGCGCGCCCTCGGCGGGGCTCATGAGGTCACCGCAGGCTGCAGCGCCGGCACCTGAGCGCGGCGCACCAGCACGATCAGCACAAGCAACGCCGGCACACTCAGACTGGCGGTGTAGAGGAAGAAATTCGGATAGCCGAGCGCATCGACCACAAAGCCGGAGACGCCCTCCAGCAGCTTGCTGGGCAGCGCATAGAGCGAGGAAAACAGCGCGTACTGCGTGGCCGTGTAGCGCGTACTAGTGAGACTGGAGAGGAAGGCGATCAGCGCGGTGCCATGCAGCGCCTGCGCCAGATTGTCGAAGGCGTTGACCAGACCGAGTCCGAGCAGGCCCGGATGCTCGGCGCGAGCCAGCAGCGAAAAGCCGATGTTCGAGAGCATGATCATGCAGCTGCCGAGAATCAGTGCGCGCAGCAGTCCGATGCGCACAATCACCATTCCAGCGGCCATGATGCCGATGATCGAGGCCGCCAGCCCATACACCTTCACCACCGTCCCGATCTGCGTCAGCGAGTAGCCGCGATCGAGATAGAACGGGTTGGTCATTGCGCCCATCGTGAAGTCGGTGAGTCGATAACTGCCGATGAAGAGCAGAATCAGCACCGCGGCACCGATGCCGTAGCGCGCGAAGAAGTCGACCAGCGGACAGACCACGGCGCCATAGAGCCACGCACCGGCGGTGCGCAAGCTCTGCGGCCAGTGGGTGCGGCGAGCGAGCCAATCCACCACCTGCTGCTCTTGCAGCACCGCGTCACGATGAACGGCCGCCACTGGCTCGCGCGCCAGAAGCGTTGCGATGACACCCACCAGCACCAGCACGGCCATCACGGCATAGCCCACGCGCCAGCCGTAACGATCAGCCAGCAGAAAAAGTCCGGCACTGGAGGCCACGACCGCGCCGCGATAGCCGATCTGATAGGCCGAAGCCATGGCACCCTGCTCCGCGACCGGCGCGCTCTCGATGCGCCACGCATCCAGCGCAATGTCCTGAGTCGCCGAACAGAAGGCGATGAACACCGCCCAGAAGGCGATGTGCAGCACACTCTGCGACGGATCGCTGAGCGATTGATTGAACAACCCCAGCGCAATGCCTGCCTGCGCCAGCAGCAACCAGCTGCGCCGCCGCCCGAGTGTGCGCGTCAGCCACGGCAGCGAGACACGATCAACGAGCGGCGCCCACAGGAACTTGAAGGTGTAGGCCAGCCCCACCCACGCCAGCATGCCGATGGTCCCGCGCTGCAAACCACTCTGGCGCAGCCAGGCCGACAGTGAGCTGTAGACCAGCAGAAACGGCAGGCCAGCCGAAAAGCCCAGCGCCAGCATGGTGAGCATCTGCGGCTGCGTATGGATGCGCAGCACCGCGCGCCACCCGCGTTGTTCTTCCATGGCACTCACAGCCGGCATGCTCCGCACTCCGCTCGCATGGAACCCATCATAACGCCGTTGACAGTGCACGGACGGTGCTGCAAGTTGCGCCGATGCACGACTATCAACGCGACTTCATCGAGCTGGCGCTGTCCCGCCAGGCCCTGCGCTTCGGCGAATTCAAACTCAAGTCCGGCCGCCTCAGCCCGTACTTCTTCAATGCCGGTCTGTTCAACGACGGCGCGGCACTGGCCCGTCTCGGCCGCTGTTACGCGGCTGCGATTCAGGCCTCGGGATTGGGCTTCGACATGCTCTTCGGTCCGGCCTACAAGGGCATTCCGCTAGTCGCCGCAGCCGCCATCGCGCTGGGCGAGCATCACGGGCGTAACGTGCCGTGGGCCTTCAACCGCAAGGAAGCCAAGGATCACGGTGAAGCGGGCTCCATCGTCGGCACACCGCTGGCCGGTCGTGTGCTGATCGTCGACGATGTGATCACCGCCGGTACCGCCATCCGCGAATCCGTCGATCTGATTCGCGCAGCCGGCGCCACGCCGGTGGGCGTCGCACTGGCCCTCGATCGTCAGGAACGCGGCCAGGGCACGCGCTCGGCGGTGCAGGAAGTGAGCGCCGACTTCGGCCTGAAGTGCGTGAGCATCATCACGCTGACCGACCTGATCGCCGCGACAGCGGACGGCAGCGCCGGCGCGGCCTCGTCGGCCAGCCTCGAGGCGCTGCGACGTTATCAGGATCAGTACGGCGTCACGCGCTGAGGCGCTTTGGCGCTGCGACGGCGCAGCGCCCGCCAGCGTTCAGGCTCACGCGCGGCCGCTGTGCCCGAAGCCGCCGCTGCCGCGTTCGGTGGCGGTGAACTCCTCCACCACCTGCAGATCCACCTGCACCACGGGCACCACCACCAGCTGCGCAAGGCGCTCGCCGGGCTGCACCGTGAAAGACGTGCCAGAGCGATTCCAGCACGAGACCATCAGCGGACCCTGATAGTCCGAATCGATCAGCCCGACCAGATTGCCCAGCACGATGCCGTGTTTGTGGCCCAGGCCCGAGCGCGGCAGGATCACCGCGGCCAGTCCCGGATCATCGAGATGGATGGCCAGCCCAGTGCTGATCAGATGCGTGGCGCCGGGCGCAATGTCCAACGGTGCATCGAGACAGGCACGCAGATCCAGACCCGCCGAGCCGCCGGTGGCATACGCCGGCAGTGGAAATTCACCGCCGATGCGCGGGTCGAGAATGCGGACCTGTAATGCCCGGCGCTGAGTGTTGACCATGCTGCTGCGACTCCGAGGGAAAACGAGAGGCGCAGTCTAACGGGTCTGGCCCGCGTGCTCGCCCACTGCGTCGCCGCCCTGTGCCTGCCAGCGCTCGATGATCAGCCTGACCAGCGCACGCGCCAGTTCCAGCTTTGGGCTGTGGGGCAATTCCGCCCGGCCGTTGTCCCAGAGCACGAGCAGCGAGTTGTCCTCACAGTCGAAGGCCTTGCAGGCCCCGACTTCATTGGCCGCGATCATGTCGAGCTTCTTGCGCACCAGCTTCTCGCGGGCGTGACGCTCGACCGCGTCCGTCTCGGCGGCAAAGCCGACCACAAACGGCCGGTCCGCGCTCGCGGCCACGCCGGCCAGAATGTCCGGCGTGCGTGCCAGCGCCAGCTCCAGTCGCTGCTGGGTCTTTTTGATCTTCTTCTCGGCGAATACTTCGGGGCGATAATCCGCCACCGCCGCCGTGCCAATAAAAATAGCCGTGCCCGCCAGCTCGGCCTGCACCGCATCGGCCATCTGCGCCGCGCTCTCCACGTCGATGCGCCGCACGCCGGGGGGCGTCGGCAGATGCACCGGCCCGCTGATCAGCACCACTTCCGCATCGGCTTCGCGTAGCGCTTGCGCCACGGCAAAACCCATCTTGCCGGAGCTGCGGTTGGTCACGAATCGCACCGGATCGATGGCCTCGCGCGTCGGGCCGGCGGTGATCACGATCTTCCGTCCGCTCAGCGGACCCGAATCCACCAGCAGCATGGCCAGATGGTCGGCCAGTTCCTGCGGCTCCAGCATACGACCCTCACCCACCTCGCCGCAGGCCTGCGCGCCGCTGCCGGGACCGAGCAGCCGCACGCCGCGAGAGCGCAGCGTCGCGACATTGGCCTGGGTCGCGGCATTGGCCCACATCAGACGATTCATGGCCGGCGCCACGACGATGGGCGCATCCGTCGCCAGACACAAAGTGGCCAGCAGGTCGTCCGCTCGGCCGTGAGTCAGCCGCGCGAGGAAGTCGGCGCTGGCGGGCGCGACCAGCACCACATCGGCCCAGCGCGCCAATTCGATATGACCCATCGCCGCCTCGGCTGCGCTGTCCCACAGGCTGTCGCGTACCGGGCGACCGGACAGGGCCTGGAAGGTGGTGGGGCCGATGAATTCACGTGCCGATGCGGTCATCACCACCTGCACCTCGGCGCCGCGCTCGACGAGCCGACGCACCAGCTCCGCGCTCTTGTAGGCCGCGATGCCGCCGGTGACGCCCAAGATGATGTGTTTACCGCGCACAGCCCATTATCGGCCAATCCCGGCGTTTCGGGCCATGCACGCCCGATATGTGGATCGAACGCTACCGCCATATCGTCGACACTGCCCCCACGCCCGGGCCACCCACGGGCCCGGCGCCCAAAAGGCCTCTGAAGGTGTGAGTGAACCCGCATGCCCTTGAGTGACTGGCCCCTGTCCGAACGCCCACGGGAAAAGCTGCTGCTGAACGGCGCCCAGTCCCTGTCCGAGGCCGAGCTGCTGGCCACGCTGTTGGGCTGCTCGGGCCAGCGGGGCCGCAGCGCCGTGGACACGGCGCGCCAGCTGCTCAGCGCCCACCGGAGCCTGCGCGATCTGTTCAACGCCTCGCGCGAGTCAGCCCTCAGCCAGCGCGGCCTCGGCGTGGTCGGCTGGTGCCGGATGCAGGCATCGCTCGAACTGGCCCGCCGCTATTACGCTGAAGCCATGCGCACCGGGCCGCTGCTGGACTCACCGGCCGCCACCCACCGCTTTCTGATCTCCCGCCTGCGCGACCAGCCGCACGAGGTCTTCTGCTGCCTGCACCTGGACAATCGCCACCGCCTGATCGCCTTCGACGAACTTTTCCGCGGCACCATCGACGGTGCCAGCGTGCACCCGCGCGAAGTGGTCAAACAGGCCCTGGCGCGCAACGCCGCGGCCGTAATCCTGGCGCACAACCACCCCTCCGGGGTCAGCGAACCCAGTCAGGCCGACCAGCTCATCACGCAGCGGCTACGCGAAGCGCTCGCCCTGGTCGACATCCGGGTGCTCGATCACTGCATCGTCGCCGACAACGGCTGCCTCTCCTTCGCAGAACGGGGCCTGCTCTAACCCCATCGGCCGGACCCGTCAGGCCGCCCAGACACGTGGCAGTTGATCAGCAGCCCCGGAAACTGGTATAAAGCCCGCCCTTCGAGCGCTGCCGGGACCCCCCGGCCGCACGTAAGTCATTGATTCTTGAGGTTGTGTCATGTCGCGCGTCTGTCAGATCACGGGCAAAAAGCCGATTACCGGCAATACTGTTTCCCACGCCAACAACCGCAAGCGCCGCCGCTTCCTGCCGAACCTGCACACGCAGCGCTTCTGGCTGGAAGGCGAAAAGCGCTGGGTGAGCCTGCGTCTGAGCGCCAGCGCGCTGCGCACGGTCGAAAAGAACGGCATCGAAGCGGTCGTCGCTGAGCTGCGCGCAGCCGGCGAACACATCTGACCGTCGCCAGCCAACGGGAAGCTGCATCATGCGTGAGAAAGTCAAACTGCTGTCTTCGGCCGGTACCGGCCACTTCTACGTCGCGATGAAGAACAAGCGCCTCCATCCGGAAAAGATGGAACTGCGCAAGTTCGATCCGGTCGTGCGCAAGCACGTCGCGTACAAAGAAACCAAGATCAAGTAGCCATTTCCGGCGGGCAGCAACCGTGCCCGAATTACCGGAAGTCGAGACAACGCGGCGCGGTCTGGCGCCGCTGCTCGCCGGCCACACGATCCGGCAACTCCTCGTCCATCATCCGCGCCTGCGCTGGCCCATCGAACCCAGCCTCCCGGCGACGGTGCGCGGTCAGCGCATCCATGCCGTCGAACGCCGCGCCAAATATCTGCTGCTGAAACTGGATCGGGGCACCCTGATCTTCCATCTGGGCATGTCCGGCAGTCTGCGCGTGCTGCCCGAAGCCACACCGCGACTGACCCATGATCATGTCGAACTGCTGCTCGATGACGGTCACTCGTTGAGACTGAACGACCCGCGGCGCTTTGGCTGCTGCCTGTACACCAGCGAAGATCCAAGCACTCATCCGCTGCTGCGTGCGCTGGCACCCGAACCCTTCGACAGCGAATTCACGGCCGACTACCTGTACCGCATCACCCGCGCGCGGCGCGTGGCCATCAAGCTGCTGCTGATGAATGGCCGCCTGGTCACGGGCGTCGGCAACATCTACGCGAGCGAGGCGCTGTTCCGCGCCGGCATCCGCCCGGGCCGCGCGGCGCGCTCACTCACTCACGCCGAGATCCAGCGCCTGTGGAGCAGCATCCGCGCAGTGTTGCGCATGGCCATCCGTGCCGGCGGCACCACACTGCGCGATTACGTGAACCCGTCGGGCACACCGGGCTACTTCCGTCAGAAACTCTACGTCTACGAACGCGCCGGCGAACCCTGCCGCCGCTGCGGCACGCCCATTCGCATGCTCGTGCACGGCCAGCGATCCACTTACTACTGTCCGTCATGCCAGCGTTAAAGGAGCGCAGTCGCAAAGCCGTGCTGCTGGACGATCCGGTGATGGCCGCGCTGGTGCAGGCCGCTGGACGCTATGCGCTGCGCATCCAGAGTGAGCGCGAGCCCTTTGAATCATTGGTGCGGGCCATCGCGCACCAGCAACTGAGTGGCGTGGTGGCTCAACGCATTCTGGATCGTTTCTGCGCGCTGTATCCGGGCACTGCATTCCCAACGCCCGCGGCTCTGTTGGCTACACCGCCCGAGTCACTGCGCTCGGCGGGCTTCTCCTTTGCCAAAATCCGCGCGCTGCATGATCTGGCTGACAAGACCCGCGCCGGCGTCGTGCCGCCCGGAGACACACTGCGCGAGATGGACGATGAGACCATCATCGAGCGACTGAGCTCAGTGCGCGGCGTGGGTCGCTGGACGGTGGAGATGCTGCTGATGTTCCAGCTCGGCCGACCAGATGTCTGGCCTGTGGATGACTTTGGTGTGCGCAACGGCTTCCGACTGGCTTACGGCTTGAAGCAGATGCCGACACCACGCGCGCTGCGCGAATTCGGCGAACGCTGGCGCCCGTATCGCAGTGCTGCGGCTTGGTATCTGTGGCGCGCCGTGGACCTGCATCGCGCCGGAGAATTGCCGCCGCCACGTCGACCCGCGCCGCGGCTCGCCCGCCGCACGAAGCGGCGCGGCGCAAGCGCTCACTGAATCTTCGCCACTCCATCACCGCGCGGATCGGCAGCCGCATCGAACGCACCGCTGGCGCGCTCCTGAATCACCACCTGCAGATTGCCCCAGCGCCGATTGCCTTCCTGCACCGTGTGACCCAGCGCCTGCAGCCCCGTGCGCTCCGCATCCGTCAGTGCACCGGGCTCGGCCATCAACACATCGGGCAGATACTGATGATGAATGCGCGGTGCGCCGACGATCTGCGCTGCGCTCCGACCATCAAGGAAATCCAGCGTCGCAAACAACACCATGCCGATGATGAAACTGCCGCCGGGTGAACCCACCACCATGACCTTGTCAGGCGTCTCGACAAATGTCGGCGTCATCGAAGAGAGCATGCGCTTGCCCGGCGCGATGGCGTTCGCTTCCTGACCCACCAGGCCATAGCCATTCGGCACACCGGGCTTCATCGAGAAGTCATCCATCTCATTGTTGAGGAACATGCCAGTGCCGCTGACCATCAGACCCGAACCAAAACTGAAGTTCAGTGTCAGCGTGGCAGCGACGCGATTGCCCTCACCATCGATGATCGAGAAATGCGTGGTCTGTGGACCTTGCGCGGCACCAGCACCGATGCCAGGCAGATTGGCACTGGGCAATACATGAGCACTGTGAATGGAGGCCGCGAGACCCGCCGCATAATCCGGACTGGTGAGTCGTGCCACCGGCACGCTGACGAAATCCGGATCACCGAGATACATCGCACGATCGCGATGCAGTCGCCGCTCGGACTCGATGATCAGATGCTTGCGCGTCAGCGCATCGACCGCACCGAGATCGAAGTTGGACAGGATGTTCAGTCCTTCGATGAGACCCACACCGCCTGAGCTGGGCGGCGGTGCCGACACGATGCGCGCACCGCGATACTGCGCGACGAGCGGCTCGCGCTCGATGGCGCGATACGCCGCCAGATCCTGCTCCGTCCAGATACCGCCGAGTGAACGCACACCGGCTACGACGCGACGCGCCAGTTCACCGCGGTAGAAAGAATCGAGGCCATTCTTGGCCAGTGATTCCAGCGTGCTGGCCAGTTCCGGCTGGCGAATGATGACGCCCAGCTCCGGCACTGCGCCATTGCGCAGGAAGTTGCGCGCTACATCGGGTGTGTCAGCAAATTTGCGCTGCCGGGCTTCGAGTTCTGCACGCAAACGCGGCGTCAGCGCAAAGCCCTGACGCGCGAGACGGATCGCCGGTGCTAGGCTCTGTGCCGCCGGCAAGCGACCATACCGCGCCGCCACCAGCGCCATGCCGGCCGGCTCGCCGGGAATGCCCGCACCGAGCGCACTGTCCATCGAGAGACGCGGCACCGGATTGCCGGCCGAATCCAAAAACATGTCGCGATTGGCAGCGCCCGGCGCCATTTCGCGCGCATCGATGAGGATGTCCTTGCCATCACGGGCCCGATGCAGCAGAAAAAATCCGCCGCCGCTCAGTCCCGAACCCGCCGGATCGACAACGCCCAGCGCGGCTGCCACGGCTACCGCAGCGTCAAAGGCATTACCACCGGCGCGCAGGACTTCCAGCCCCGCAGCCGTAGCCTCGGGGTGCGCACTGGCGATGGCGGCATGATGAGCAGCCACCGTGGCCACCGGCTTCGCAGTGACCGATGCGCGTGCCGCAGCCACTTCCGCAGCCGACAAAACATTCACCGCGCCGCATACGCCCAGCGCGCCAAGCAGCAGTGCGGGGAGTCTGCGGCGCAAGATCATTTCGCCAGCTTCCGTTTGAATGCGGCTTCCACTACCGGATGTACGAACTCCGACACATTGCCACCCAGCATCGCGATTTCGCGCACCAGCGTGGATGAAATGAACGTGAACTGTTCCTTGGGTGTCAGGAACATCGTCTCAACGCCCGGCGCGAGATGTCGGCCCATGTTGGCCAGCTGGAATTCGAACTCGAAGTCGGAGATGGCACGCAGACCGCGCACGATCACACCATTGTCATGCTGACGGGCCACGTCCACGGTCAGACCGCGGTAGCCCGTGACCTCTACGTTGCTGACATCAGCGAGCACCGCGCGCGCCATCTCGACGCGCTCGGTAATGTTGAACAGCGGCGCCTTGTTCGGATTCTCCGCGATGGCCACCACCACGCGCTGGAAAATCCCGGCCGCGCGGCGTACCAGGTCTTCATGACCACGCGTGATGGGGTCAAAGGTGCCCGGATAGACGGCGGTTCGATTCATAAAGGCTGCTCCTTCGCAGTCCTGAACTGGTACAGATGATAGCCGACGGCGCCGGCGGTCCCGGATTTCAGCCGCTCCCAACCCGTTGGCGGCTGCCAGCGATCATCGGCAGCGTGTTCCACATAGATCATTGCGCCCTCGGCCAGCCAGCCGCGGCGAGTCAGTGCCTCGGCCACTGGCGCCAGCAGCCCAGCCGCAAACGGCGGATCGAGAAAGACCAAGTCCATCGGCCGCGACGGTCCGGCGAGGTAATGCAGTGCGTCGCCCCGATGCACCTCGGCCTGCGAGGCTTGCCAGCTCGTCAGCAACTCGCGCAGCCCCTGTGCGGCCCGGGCATCGGCTTCGATGAACACCACGGCTGCTGCCCCGCGCGACAATGCTTCCAGTCCCAGCGCGCCCGACCCTGCGAACAGATCCAGACAGCGCAGCCCGGCGATCCGCGTCTGCAGCCAGTTAAACAGCGTCTCGCGCACGCGATCCGGCGTGGGCCGCATGTCGGTGTCGGGAAATTGCCAGCGGCGACCGCGCCAGGCCCCGGCAATGATGCGCAGGGAGCGGGTCCGCGAGCCGCGTGTCTGTGTTGTCGATGGCATCGGTACGCGAGCCTACCGCAGACGCTACAATCAGTTCTCTCCTCATTCAGGTAATTCGATGTCCGAAGCACCCGTCGACGCCTCCGGAGCCAGCGCGGCTCCCAAGGGCTTTTTTGCACGACTGAAGGCCGGGCTGAGCCGTGGCGCCAGCTCGCTGGCCCGTGATCTGCAGGTGCTGGTGCGCGGCCGCCGGATCGACGCCTCGCTGTTCGAGGATCTTGAGGCGCGCCTGCTGGCGGCCGACGTCGGCATCGAGGCCACCACGGCCATTCTCGATTCGCTCACCGCACGTGTCGCGCGGCGCGAACTGGATGATGCCGAGGCCCTGCTCAGCGCCCTGCGCGAAGAGCTCAGCCAGATTCTGCTGCCCTGCCAGCAGCCGCTGCAGATCAATCCCAGCGCACGACCCTTCGTGATCCTGGTAGTGGGCGTCAATGGCTCGGGTAAGACCACCAGCATCGGCAAGCTGGCGCAGCGCTATGTGCAGGAGGGCAAGAAGGTCACGCTGGTAGCCGGCGACACCTTCCGCGCCGCCGCCGTCGAACAGCTACACATCTGGGCACAGCGCACCAACAGCCAATTTCGTGGCCAGGCCACGGGGAGCGATCCGGCCGCCGTGGTATTCGACGCGCTCAAGAGCGCGCAACAGGACGGCACCGACGTGCTGATCGCCGACACCGCCGGTCGGCTGCAGAATCAGGCGCATCTGATGGAAGAGCTCAAGAAGGTGAAGCGCGTTCTTCAGCGCGTGGACCCCGCGGCCCCGCATGAAGTGCTGCAGATCCTGGATGCCAATCAGGGCCAAAATGCGCTGGTGCAGGCTGAACAGTTCCATGCCGCGCTGGGCCTGACCGGCCTGGCCATCACCAAACTCGACGGCAGCGCGCGCGGCGGCATCGTCGTCGCCATCGCACGGCGCCTGAAACTGCCGATCCGCTTTGTCGGACTCGGTGAAACTGCCGAAGATTTCGGCGAATTCGATGCCCTCAGCTTTGCCAGCGGACTGGTCGGCGAAGTGCCCACCACAGGAAGTGCTCCATGATCAGCTTCGATCGGGTCGTCAAACGCTATCCCAATGGTCGCGAGGCGCTGGCCGGCGTGACACTGGAAATCGCCGCCGGCGAGATGGTGGTGCTCACGGGCCGCTCCGGGGCCGGCAAGAGCACACTACTCAAGCTCATCGCGCTGCTCGAACGCCCCACCCGCGGCCGCGCCATCGTCAACGGCGTGAACCTCAGCGATCTGCCGGCCAAACGCATCCCGGCCTTCCGCCGCGGCGTGGGCATGGTCTTTCAGGATCACAAGCTGCTGCCCAACAACGACGTCTTCGACAATGTCGCGCTCCCACTGGTGGTGACCGACACCTCACTGCGCGAGATCGACAAGCGCGTGCGCGCAGCGCTGGATCAGGTGGGTCTGTTGGGTAAGGAACGCCAGCTGCCCGAAGAGCTCTCCGTGGGCGAGCAGCAACGCGTCGGCATTGCGCGCGCCATCGTTGGCCGACCACCGCTCCTGATCGCCGATGAACCCACGGGCAATCTCGATCCAGAGCTGGCCGTCGAAATGATGACGTTGTTCCGTCGGCTCAATTCAGTGGGCGTCACAGTACTGCTGGCCACACACGACCTGCATCTGGTGCGCGAATCGGGTCTGCGCGAAGTGGTGCTCGAAGGCGGCACCGTGCACGACCATACGGTGGGCGCGCTGCCCACCATCAAGGGAGTACGTTAGTCATGGGGAGCTGGTTGGCTCGTCACCTACATGCCCTGGTGTCCTCGACCGGGAATCTGGCGCGTGCGCCGCTGGCCACCGCACTAACCGTGGCCGTCATGGCGCTGGCGCTGGCACTGCCGCAAAGTCTGCTCACGCTGGTGCGCAACACCACCTCCGCCACCGGCAACCTCAGCGGCACCATCACGCTGACGGCGTATCTGAAGCCGGAGGTCGGCGAACAGAAAGCCGATCAACTGGCCCGCTCGACCCGTGCGCGGAGCGGCGTGGCGCGCGTGGAGCTGATCACCGCCACACAGGCGATGACCGAATTCCGCCGCAACTCCGGCCTCGGCGCGGCGCTCGACGTGCTGCCCGAGAACCCACTGCCGCATGTGCTGATCGTGACTCCGGTCCCGAGCGCCAGCGACCGCGCATCGGTCGAGAACCTGCGCACCGCGCTGGCCGCCTGGCCGGAAATCGAACTGGTGCAGCTCGATAGCGACTGGATCAACCGCATCACCGCCATCCTCTCCGTCCTGCATGCGGTGCTGTGGATGATCACCGCACTGCTCGCGGCCGCTGTCATCGCCGTCGTGGGCAACACCGTCCGGCTCGAGATCCAAGCGCGGCGCACGGAGATCGAAGTCACCAAGCTGGTGGGCGGCACCAATGCCTTCGTGCGGCGGCCGTTCCTGTACACCGGCCTGCTGTATGGACTCATGGCCGGCGCCCTAGCCTGGCTTATCGTGGCCGCGGCCATCCTCTCGCTGCGCTCAGCGGTGCGGGAGTTAGCCCAAGCCTATGGCAGCCAGTTCGTGCTGGCTGGCCCGGGCCTGCACGAACTCGGCTGGCTGGCCGCGGCGGGCGCGCTGCTTGGCTGGCTGGGCGCCTGGCTGGCCGCCAGCGGCCACCTAGCCCGCATCGATCGAAATAACTAATTGATCTAAATAGAAAAATATTTGATCGGAACTTGCGAAGCCCGTTAGCACTCTACCTTCCGGAGTGCTAGAATCACGCTATCTGGTGAATGGGAGGATCGCTCCGACATGAGTGCAACCAATACCCTGATCGCCCCGGCCGCAGAGCTGGCGCTTACCGGCCCCATCGGCAGCTTCGATGCCTACATCGAACGGGTCAGCCGCATCCCCGTGCTCTCGCGCGAGGAGGAGCAGCGTCTGGCCACCCGCTTCCGTGAACAGAACGACCTGGAAGCCGCCCGCGCGCTGGTGCTCTCGCATCTGCGCTTCGTGGTTCACATCGCCCGCGGCTATGTCGGCTACGGCCTACCCATCAACGATCTGGTTCAGGAAGGCAATGTCGGCCTGATGAAGGCGGTCAAGCGCTACGACGCCGGCGTCGGCGTGCGCCTGGTCAGCTTTGCCGTCCACTGGATCCGCGCCGAGATTCACGAATACGTGCTGCGCAACTGGCGCGTGGTCAAGATTGCGACCACCAAGTCGCAGCGCAAGCTGTTCTTCAACCTGCGCCGCATGAAGAAGAACCTCGCTTGGCTAAACGCCGACGAGACGCGTGAGGTGGCCCGCGAACTGGGCGTCACCGCTGCCGAAGTCACGGAAATGGAGCAGCGACTCAGCGCCCACGACCTGTCCTTCGACCCCGTGCCGCAGGCCGACGACGAAGAGCTCCACGAGCCCGCCGCCTACCTGCCCTCACCGGGCGCCGACCCGGCCGAACAGGCCGAGGGCGAGGACTGGGACAACAACTCCAGCGCCCACCTGATCCGGGCCGTACAGGAACTCGACCCGCGCAGCCGGGACATCCTGCAGCGGCGCTGGATGGGCGAAAACAAGGCCACGCTGCAGGAACTGGCCAGCGAATACGGGGTTTCGGCCGAGCGGATCCGCCAGATCGAAGCCTCCGCCATCACCCGGCTGCGCAGGCTGCTGCCCGGCGCGGCTGTGTGATCCGCGCCACAGTACGGCATTAATTTTCAGCAAGCTCCTCGGAACGGCCAAAAATATTTGGCGTAAGCACTAGTCCCTGATTGTTTTTTGTAACAAACAGGGGCTAGTATCAATCCATCGACGGCATCTCACTGTTGATGCGTCGATGGTACAGCCGGTTTCTGAAGAAATCTGGCCGTCACCGGTGGGCACGGATCCTGTGGGAGCCCCAATTGCGGTCTCCCCTGGCGAGTTGGATGCACGAATCGACGTGCAGCGGCCTGCAGTTTCAGGCGCGGTGAAAACCAGACGAGCAGATCCGACATTTTGCCTTCCCTGACGGACCGGGTGCATCAAAACACTGCCCCGCTCACGCGGGGCTTTTTTTTTGGCCGCTTACTGGCAGCGCGCTGCCACTCAACCTTCAAGAGCGTGCCAGCTTCAACTTTCCGTCAGCGCCCATGGAGCGAGTGGGGATAACCGCGCGATCTAGATCACCGCGCAGCGTTTCAAAGAGATCGCGAGCAAACAACTGATTGCCAATGTGCCAAGAGTGATCGAAGGAGCCGAGCACGGCCGACTGATCCGTCTTCTTAATCTCTTCGTTTGAATTGAGCAGAGCAAAGTACTCCGTGCAATCCACATTCACCGCTTTCGTTGATACCTCAACGGGCAATCCCACCCGGCCGACACGCGGCGCAACGCCCAGTCGCTTGGCGTTGGAGAGCTTGAGCACGGAGTCATACAGGTTTGAATAATTCGTGATGCGCGCGCAGTGGCGATACAAAGAATCGGTCGAGCTGTCGCCCTGTTCCATGGACGATGAAGAGATGTCGCCGGCGATAAACACAATCTGACTGACAGCCCAGCCGTTATTGGCCAGCCGCGAGTCATCGGCATCATCAAAGGCCTCGCGAATCACATAGGCCCCGGTTGAGTGGCCCAGCAAATGAATGTTGATGGTGCAGTCCGGACGCTGCTGCGCGGACAGCGCGCGGATGCCATCGGTCACCAGCTGCATCGCGGTGGTCTTCGCGTCGTGCCGATCCTCTATGTAGTTAAGCGCCTTGTCATTGCTCGGCCAGTCGAAGGACAAGACCTCACCCTTGTAGCCTGCCGCAGTCAGATCGCGGCGCAGCTGTGCATGCCGCTCCATGACCAGCTGCTGATCGTTGTTGAAGCCGTGCACGAAAACCAGCAGGTCACCGCGCTCACGCGCACCATCACGCGCATCCATGCCCCACACCGACGCGCGGCGCAGCTTCTTGAACCACAGATCCGACCTCGACACCGCATGTTTCGGCGATGGCCTCTCGCCCTCAGGTACCAGTAGAAACATCGACGGACCAGGCTCGGGGATGAATGCACCGTTCTTCACAGCACGCGCGCACATGACGAAATGGGCAGGCACGACAAGACTCCTTCTAGCGGATCAGGCTAGGACGAGCGGGTATGGAATCAACCGAAGGAGAGAGTCGGCCAGGAAATTCAGTCCGAATGCACCGCAGATGGGAGCCTCTCTTGTCTGAGGTGGGTGCCAGTCGACAGCAACACCCACTCAGAGCGCATGAAAAGCAGTGACAGCACGTCGATCGCTATGCGCCACATCCATCGGGTTGCGGGCAACTGATCGTGCTACTCACTACTCCCGCTGTAATTGACCCACCTTCTTCCACGACGGATCGGGCTGCAGGGCTGCAACAACAAAGACGCCCTCTTTGTAGTACGAGGCGCTGGCGCTGCCTTTATGCAGTTCGGCATTCACCTGCTCGGGTGACAGCGTGTAGAGGCCGCCAGAGATGGCGTCCACAGCCAGTCCGATCAATCCGCCAAACACGATGTTGCCCCACACCCAGCCGCTGACACTCTTGGTGATGGTCAGCTGAGCCTTCTCATATCCGGGCATCTGGATGGTGATGATGTGTTCCGAATCGCGCTTCAGGTCGACGAATACGGGCGTAGTGCCGCGTGGCATGTTATCGACAATGACGTTCGCACCGGTCGGGCTACTGGAGATGCCGATCTTCTGGCTGGTTCCGTGCATGATGGATGCGCAGCCCGTTACGAGGGCAAGGCCGGCAATCAGTCCGCTGCGGAAGAGTGTTTGGAATTTCATTTCTTTGTGACTCCAGAGGATGCGGATGACACGCTTGTTGCGGCGCTCTAAGTCTTCTTAAGCTGGCCGACTTTCTTCCACCGAGGCTCCGCCTCCACGGCCGCGACCACAAAGACGCTGTCGTTGTATTCGGTGCTGCCGAGGTTGCCCTTGCGCAGCTCTGCACTCACCTGTTCAGGCGAGAGGCTGTAGACCCCGCCGGACTTAGCGTCGACGGCCAGACCAACGATGCCGCCGAAGTCCAGCAGCAGGTTACCCCACACCCAGCCGCTGACGTCCTTGGTGAGCGTCACGTGGGTGGCTTCATAGCCCGGCATTTCGATGGTGACCGTGTGCTCCGCCCCGCGATTGAGGCCGACCAACACCGGCGCTATTCCGCGCGGCGTGTTGTCGATGCTGACGCTAATTCCGATCGGCTGTCTGGGCGCGTTGCCGGATTGGCTGAGCTGATTGGTCGTAGATCCGCAGCCCGCCAACAGCCCGAGCCCGGTGAGTATTGCGCCAAGGAAAATGGATTGGAGGTTCATGTCTTGTGTCGTCACAACATTGTGGGAAACCACTATATGTCATATACAACATAAGACCCGTTTGGGCGTCAAACCCCACATGGGGTATTTGTTACGGGCTGGGTGACTTGTCCGGCTATCCCGACTCGCGGGCGTGATTAAAAAATGGGGCCGGTCTCCTGAAGGAAGACGATCTCTTCAGGCGTAGATGAGGATCAGGGATGCTGTTCGACGCGAATGCGAATCGGTTGAATCATTTTCGCCGACATTTTCATTTCGCTGCAGACACGCACTGAGGAGCGCTGGCTAGCCTTCCGGCGGTGCGGGGCTCAGTTCGATTTCGTAGCCCCACTCGTCGCCGGTCTTTTCGGAGACAGGATCGAAGTGAATGCCGGTGGGATGGCCGGTGCGAGGGTCGTACTGCACGTCGATGCCGCGCAGTTTGCTGCGGTAGGCGCTCTTCACAGCTTCGAACACTTGGTCGATGGTGATAGGGAACAGTGCGTCGGTCACACCGCATTCGCTGATGGAGTCATTCTTCTCATAGCGACGGCAGATGACGTTATCGAGCTTGCCGCGGGTCACCTGGCTCAGCGTGAACCAAGTGGGCTTGCCGGCTGCGGTGTGGGTAACGGTGAGGATGTAGCGGCTGGGCCCTTTGGCGGCCCACTGGGTTTCCTGCTGTGTCACCGCGACCGGTAAGTCACCGGCAGTGCCGGGCCAACGCAGCCGCGTGGTAACCATGAAGGTGAGGCCGAGGCAGATAGGGATGGCGATGAGGTAGCGCAGGCGTACAGAGCTTCTCATGTGCGCTACACCAGCACGCGTTCGATGCCGCCGGCGTTGGCGGCATGCACGTAATCCGCCAGCCAGTTCTCCCCGAGCACGTGGCGCGCCATTTCGACAACGATGTAGTCGGCGTCAGTGGCCGAAACTTCGTCATAGCGCTTGAGGCCCTGCAGACAGGATGGACAGCTGGTAAGCACTTTGACTTCGCCGCTGAAGCCATCGCTCCGCAGCACGTCGGCACCCTTGCGCATCTCTTCTTCCTTGCGGAAGCGCACTTGGGTCGACACATCGGGGCGCGTCACGGCCAGTGTGCCGCTCTCGCCGCAGCAGCGATCGTTCTTGGCGATGCTGCCATTGAGCTCGGCATTCATCAGCGCATTGACCACTTTCAATGGTTCCTGCTGCTTGATCGGCGAATGGCAGGGATCGTGGTACATGTAACGCACACCGGTCACCTGCTCCAGCTTCATTCCCTTCTCGAGCAGATATTCGTGAATATCAATGATGCGGCAGCCAGGGAAGATCTCTTCGAAGTTGTAGCCCTGCAGCTGGTCGTAGCAGGTGCCACAGCTGACCACGACAGTGCGGATGTCGAGGTAGTTGAGCGTATTGGCCACGCGGTGGAAGAGAATCCGGTTGTCAGTGATGATTTTGTCGGCCTTATCCTGCATTCCCGCGCCGCGCTGCGGATAGCCGCAGCACAGGTAGCCCGGTGGCAGAACGGTCTGCACGCCGGTGTGCCAGAGCATGGCCTGGGTGGCGAGCCCCACCTGCGAGAAAAGGCGCTCGGAGCCGCAGCCGGGGAAGTAAAACACGGCCTCACTATCGCTTTGTGTGCGACGCGGGTCGCGGATCACCGGCACGTAATCCGAGTTCTCGATGTCCAGCAATGCGCGCGCGGTTTTCTTGGGCAGTCCACCAGGCATCTTGCGATTGACGAAATGGATCACCTGCTCGCGTGCCGACGGCCGTCCGCCCGTGGTAGCCGGGGGACGCTGGGTCTGGCGACGCGCCAGTGGCTTGAGCAGCGTGCTGGCCAGTCGCTGTGCGCGATAGCCCACACCCACCATCATGCGACGCGTGGCGCGGATGGTTTCGGGGTTGGTGGCATTAAGGAAGAACATCGCCGCGGCCGTACCCGCGTTAAAGCTCTTGTGACCACCCCGCCGCAGCAGCGCCCGCATGGACATGGACACATCGCCGAAGTCGATATCCACTGGGCACGGTGTGGCGCACTTATGGCACAGCGTGCAGTGATCGCCCACGTCCTCGAAGTCCTCCCAGTGTTGCAGCGACACGCCGCGGCGGGTCTGCTCTTCATACAGAATGGCTTCGATCAAGGCTGAGGTGGCGAGGATCTTGTTACGCGGGCTGTACAGCAGGTTGGCACGCGGCACATGGGTGGCGCATACCGGCTTGCACTTGCCGCAGCGGAGGCAGTCCTTGACCGCATGGGACACAGAGCTGAGATCCGCCTGCTGCATGATCAATGATTCATGGCCCAGCAGGTTGAAGCTGGGCGTGTAGGCATTGCGCAGATCGCCGCCCGGTAGCAGTTTGCCGCGATTAAAGTGGCCATCAGGATCGACGCGCTCTTTGTACTTCCGGAAGTCGCGCAGTTCGTCCTCGCTGAGGAATTCCAGCTTGGTAATGCCGATGCCGTGCTCGCCAGAGATCACACCATCGAGCGAACGGGCGATGGCCATGATGCGCTCGACGGTGTGCTGCGCGGTGCGCAGCATGGCGTAGTCATCGGAATTGACCGGAATGTTGGTATGCACATTGCCGTCGCCGGCATGCATGTGCAGCGCCACGAACACACGCCCGCGCAGCACGCGCTTCTGTGTGGCTTGGCAGGCGTCGAGCACGGCGCGCCACGCGCCGCCTTCAAACAGCTGCTCCAGCGGATCGCGCAGTTCGCGCTTCCAGGATACGCGCAGCGCGCGCTCCTGCAGCAATTCAACCAGACGCTGCTGCGGATGCGTAGTCGCGCGTTCACGCAACACCGCCATCTGCTCACTGAGCAGCACAGCACCGCCCTGCTCGACAACTTCCGTCAGCGTCAGGTCGAGGTTTTGCAGCAACCACTGCCAGCGTTGCCGCACATCGATCAGCAGCGCACGGGCGCGGCCGGAGCGCTCCGCATCGTCATCGGTGGTACGTGCGGCACGCTGGGATTCGGTGTCATCCACCGCAGCGCGTGGGAGCGGCGCGGCGAACAGCGACTCCAGCTCATCCACCAGCTCCAGCTTGTTCTGACAGGAGAGCTCGATGTTGATGCGCTCGATGGCATCGGTGTATTCACCCATGCGCGCCAACGGGATGACCACGTCTTCGTTGATCTTGAAGGCGTTGGTGTGGCGCGCGATGGCAGCGGTGCGGGCACGATCGAGCCAGAAGGTGCGACGTGCCTCGGGGCTTACGGCGATGAAGCCTTCGCCGCCGCGCGCATTGGCGATGCGCACCACATCTGAGGCAACAGCGGCCACTGCCGCTTCATCGTCACTCACGATGTCACCGAACAGCGCCATCTTCGGCAGGCCGCCGCGACGCGACTTCGCGGTGTAACCAACCGCGTGCAAATAACGCTCGTCCAGATGTTCGAGGCCCGCGAGCTGTACGCCGCGCTCGCGCTCAGTCTGCTCGAGGAGTGACTTGATCTCGACGATGGCTGGCACCGCATTGCGTGCCGGGCCGTAGAATTCTAAGCATACGGTGCGCGTGTGCCGCGGCATCCGATGCAGCACCCAGCGGGCTGCGGTGATGAGACCATCGCACCCTTCTTTCTGTACGCCGGGCAGACCGCCGAGGAATTTATCGGTGACATCCTTGCCCAGACCGGTCTTGCGGAACACGGCACCGGGAATACTCAGCCGTTCGCGACGCAGTTCGCCGGCGCTCTCGGGGTTGCTGTGACCGTCCTTCCAAACCAGTTCGAAGTCAGCGGCTGCGACGTCATGAATCTTGCCGCGGTTATGCGCCAGGCGCGTGACTTCGAGCCAGTTGCCATCGGCATCGACCATGCGCCACCAGGCGAGGTTATCGACGGCAGTGCCCCACAATACGGCTTTCTTGCCGCCGGCATTCATCGCCACGTTGCCACCGATGCATGAGGCATCGGCGGAGGTGGGATCGACGGCGAATACCAAACCCGCCTGCTCCGCTGCCTGAGCCACGCGACGCGTGACCACACCGGCCTCGGAATAAATAGTGGGTACCTCGCCTTCAACGCCGGGCAGCGCAAGCGCTTCAACGGCACCGAGCCGCTCCAGCTTCTCGGTGTTGAATACGGCAGACATAGCGGTGAGCGGCACCGCACCACCGGTGTAACCGGTGCCGCCGCCGCGCGGAATGATGGTCAGGTCCAGTGCGATGCATTCCCGCACCAGCGCCGGGATCTCCGCTTCGCTGTCAGGCATCAGCACCACGCATGGATACTCGACGCGCCAGTCGGTGGCGTCAGTGACATGCGAGACACGCGCGAAACTGTCGAAGCGGATGTTGTCGGCACGGGTGTGCTTCTGCAGCGCGCGCCGCAATCGGGTGCGCATGGCGGCCAGCGCATCGAGATCGGACTCGAAATGCTTCACGGCTTCGCGCGTGGCGGCGAGCAACGCGCCCACACGCTCGAAGCGCTCGGACTGGTCAGTATCACGCCGCTGATCGATGGCACGCAGACGATGATGCAATGCATCGATGAGCATGCGTCGGCGCTTGCGATGCTTGATCAGATCATCCTGCAGATGCGGGTTGCGGCGCACTACCCAGATGTCGCCTAGAACTTCATAGAGCATGCGCGCCGAACGACCCGTGCGACGTTCGTGACGCAGCTCATCGAGCACCTGCCACATCGACTCGCCCAGCAGGCGAATCACGATTTCGCGATCGGAGAACGAGGTGTAGTTGTACGGGATTTCGCGCAGGCGCGGCGCGGCCTCGGCAATCTCGGGCAATTCTTGCAGTACGGCGTTCATCGTCAGGAGACTGTGACCTTATTTTGAGCCCGTGTGTATCGGGCTGTTGCAGCACTGACCACGCCGAAGACGATGACCGCCACGACGGCCAGTGCGGATTCGGTGTACAGCATGCCGCTGGAACCCCAGCGGGCCTGCGCGTGGCCCTCGATCAGAGTGAGGTACCAGATGGGAATGTTGGCGAAGCTGGCCAGCAGATTCCAGTTGGTGGCCGCAGATTTACGTCCGATAGCATCGAGCACCACCGCAGCATAGGCGGCGTAGACGAAGCCGGTCAGGAAAGCATAAACGCTGGTGAACACGATGAAGCTGGTTGGCGTCTTGGGCAGCGCACCCATGGCCACAGTGAGTACCGCGAGCATGAGGCCATAGGCCATGTACGCCATGCGGCGTTCCATGAAGTCACTCAATCGCCCACCGATGATACAACCGACCATGGCGATCACACCGCCCAGAGCACCATTAACCAGCGCCACCGTGTCGGCATTGGCCTGCCACTCATCCGCAAGCGCGGACCACAGGCCGCTGGCCGCACCAGTGCCGATGGGCAGGATGAACAGAAGCAGCGTGAGGTAACCAGCGCGTGAACGTGCAATCGCCCACACATCGCGACCGACGGCGGCGAGGCTGTGCAGATAATGAAGATGCGTCGCACTTTCGCGCTGCGGTTCGCGGTAAGCCAGTAGCGCCAGACAGCACAACAAGGTGATGACACCCAGCGCAGCGCCACCGGTCCACGGTGCCAGGTGCTGCGACAACCACAAAGCCAGACCGCCGCCGAGACCCGTACCGCCAAGATTGCCAGCCTGACTCCAGCCGCCAGCGGCGCCACGCTGTGTCTGATGCGTGCCATGCGCCATCAGTACTTCGGCGGCCATGGCCAGCAGCGTGGAGGCCACACTGGACATAAACACCAGCGCACCCATCAACCACAGCGCATCCTGTCGCGCCGGGATGAAGGCTGTGCCAAACAGGCCCGCAGTCGTGCCCAGTGCGCCGATCAGATACCAGCGACGCGCGGTGAGCGTGGTGTCGACAAGCGGTGCCCACGCAAATTTCCAGGTCTGCGGAAGGAGCTGGAGCGCCACAAGGCCGGCAATCTGCTCAACGCTGAAACCGGCATGCGCCAGCACATAGGCCAGCGTTACCGACACATAGCCCGACGGCATGCCGAAGGGCATATAAAGGAGTGTCAGGAGGACGGGATGGGCGGGACGGGCGCCATCCACGGTGTCACGGGCGGTCATGCAGCAAGAATAGCCTGCGCAGCGGCCCGGCGCGACCCGCATGAGCGCTCCATTGCGGGCATGAACACTTTATAATTGTGCATGAATTCGCTGACGCAACTCCTGCAGCCCGGCCAAGGCTACAGCTGGCTTTACATACCCAGTGCCGTGCTGCTCGGTGCCCTCCACGGCCTTGAGCCGGGCCACAGCAAGACCATGATGGCGGCGTTTATAGTGGCGATTCGCGGCACTATCGTTCAGGCCGTGCTGCTTGGCGCAACGGCAGCCCTCTCTCACACGGCCATCGTGTGGATCATTGCTGCACTGGGCATGTACTTCGGCTCGCGCTTCAACAGCGCCGCCGTAGAACCAATCATGCAACTGATCGCCGCCGTGATCGTTATCGCGATCGCGGCTTGGATGCTGTGGCGGACCTGGCGGCATACGCACGGTGGGCATGACCATGACCATGACCATGACCATGATCATGATCATGACCACGATCATCATCACGATCACGCCGGCCTCGATGATCATGCGCGTGAACACGCGGAGGCCATGCGGCGCACACTGGATGGCGGTCCGGTTACCAACGCACGCATTGCGCTGTTCGGATTAACCGGTGGCCTGGTGCCCTGCCCAGCTTCAATCACGGTATTGATGGTCTGCCTGCAGCTGAAACAGGTGGCGTTGGGCAGTGTGCTGGTGCTGTGCTTTGGTATCGGGCTGGCGCTGACGTTGGTAGCCAGCGGAGTCATCGCCGCGCTCGGCGTGCGCCATGCGAGCCACTACTTCGGCTCCTTGGGAGCTCTGAGCGCACGCGCACCGTATTTGTCAGGCGCGCTGATGCTGCTGGTCGGGAGCTACATGCTGGCGCTGGCCCTGCACGGACTGGGCACGCACTGATCTCGATAGGTGATTGAACGCCCGCCCCACTCCAGCGCAACATTGTCTGGGTATCGCGCCACAGTTGCGGCAAAGATCGCGGGCAGGGTTTCATCGCGCAACAGATCAGGGCGCGCGGGACCGCGCAGCGCGGCAATTGACGGTAAATCAGGTTTCATAAATCAGGCCAAATTCTTCAGCGTTCAGCCTACGCCGCAGGCCGTTGACTTGTTCAGAGGACCCTTAAGTTATGTGGGCTACGCTTTGCGGCTCTTACCCATGATGCCCGAGCAACGCTAAGCGCCGCCGCAAAGCCTCGAGGAACAGTGGCTCGCCGTGACTGACACGCGCCGCCCAGTCTTCACCGGCATTTTCGTCGGCACCATCGGTGACGAATTTGTAGCCCCGCCAAGGGATACCCCGTCGACGACAGACCTCGGCGATGGCGAAGAGTTCCATATCGACCACATCAACATTCTGTGCAAGCAGCCAGTCATCCGGTGCGCGCACGAAACTGTCGCCGGTGGCGCAGCAGACGCCCGGCTCCTCGGCAAAGATCTCAGAAGGCAAGGTGCCGCAGGGCGTCACGCCGCGCGGCGCGATGGGTTCGGCATCCATGTCGCGCTGAATCACGCGACCCACGGCGAGCAGGCCGTGCGCGCCAGCATGTAGCGAACCGGCCGTGCCGTAGTTCACCACCAGTTCGGGGCGGAAACGCTCGATGGCCTCATGCGCGGCCAGCGCGGCATTGATTTTGCCCACACCGGAATGGATCAGTTGCACACCATCCGGCAGGGGCTGCCTTGACAACTCGCTTTCCAATGCGACGATGATGACAATCATGAGTATCCGACTCGACGACTATCTTCCCAGCGTAACGGACTTCCCCCGGCCCGGTGTGGTGTTTCGCGACATCTCACCGCTACTGGCAGATCCGTCTGCATTTTCGTACGCAGTCGAATCCATGGCTGCCGCCACTGTGGGCTGGCGAGTGGATCGGATCGCAGGGATCGAATCACGCGGGCTGATCTTTGGTGCGGCGCTGGCGCTGCACATGTCGCGCCCACTGGTGCCGATGCGCAAGGCCGGCAAGCTGCCACCACCCATCGTACGCGCCAGCTATGCACTGGAGTACGGAAGCGATGCGCTGGAGATGCAGCGCACCGCCATTGGTCGTGGGGAGAGCGTGCTGCTGGTTGATGATGTGATTGCGACGGGCGGTACGCTGCTCGCCGCGGCCGATTTAGTCCGACAGCTCGGCGGTGTGGTCAGCGGTGTCGTGGCGCTGTTGTCCATTGATCCGCTCGGCGGAAAAGAACGCCTACGCGGAGCAGGCATCGAATCGCGCACGCTGCTGCCGGCCTGAGCGCGCGCCACTGGCGCGCACGATGCCGGTCTTAGTGTGCCGTCGGGAACTGCGTGAACATCGCGGTCACGACGGCCTCGATGCGTCGCTCCGCCTCAGCACCGGTCAGCGTTGCCAGATCAGTTTCTACCGATGCATGCCACAGTGGCTCGCGCCCACCGCCCGGCCCCGGGCCCAGACGATACAGATCCAGTGATACGCGATTCTCGCGATAGTAATCCGGCGCGGTGTCCCAGAAGACCGAGCCCATGCCGCGACCCCAGGCACCCCAGCCTGTACCGATGCCGACGCTAACGCGCGGGCGGCCATCATCCGGCGCGGGCCGCGAACCGAAGGCGTAATCCACTTCGCAGTCGCCGCGACCATCCGTCGCCGGAGCAATGCCGTGACTCTGTAATCGGCGCGTCACCGCATCGCGCAGACGTTGATCGTTCAGAGGATTGCTGAAGGGATCGGGCCGACCGCCTGGTGGATCAGGCCATGAAAAGGTTTTGCAGACGCTGACGCTGGCCGAAGCACTGGCATCGGAGCGCACATTGAGTGAGGCGCAACCGGTGAATGTTGCCAACAGGCCCAGTCCCAGCATTGCCAGCGAAGTGCGTGTCGCGATACCCATCATGCTGCCTCCCTCCACTCAACCGACTGATCCTGACCCCGCCAGCCAGGCGGCTGCAGGATCCGGCACTATTGTGCGGTATAAGCGACTGGCTGCCTACAAGCGCCCCAAACGCGTACCATTCGTCTCTGATCCGGCGCATGACTGGCTGAGCACCCTGCCAGCTGACGTCCTGCGCCACAGGTCACCGATTTTCTACACTGGACAGGAATCATACCGACATGAAATTCGTGAGTTTCCGCAAGGGCGCGGCCACCGCTCCGGGTGTGTGGCTGGGTGAGCAGGTACTCGATCTCGCCGCTGCCGGTCAGGCCGGTGGGAGCCGCGCCGAACTGGGATCAATGCTGGCCATCATCCGCGGCGGCGATGCGGCACTCGCCGAGGTCCGTCGGCTGGTGGCGCGTGCCACCGAATTCCCCGCTGCGCTGCTGCCAGCCTCGGGCGTGCAACTGGTGTCGCCGATCCCGCAGCTGGTACGCAACGCCTTTTGCGTGGGCCGCAATTACATGGATCATGTGAAGGAAGGTGCAGCCGTCGCCGGCGCCGCTGCAGCACTGCCGAAGGTGCCGCAGTTCTTCACCAAGGCCACGCATGCACTGAACAGCCCGACCGGCGACGTGCGCCTCGATACCACCGTGACGCAGCGCTTCGATTATGAAGTGGAGCTGGCCATCATCATCGGCAAGGGCGGACGCGACATTGCTCCGGCCGATGCCATGTCACATATCTTTGGCTACACCGTGGCCAACGACTTCACCGCGCGTGATGTACAGCGTGCCCATGAGCAGTGGTTCCGCGGCAAGTCGCTGGATACTTCACTGCCGCTGGGCCCGTGGATCATCGATCCGGAAGAGATTGGCGACCCGACGACGCTGGAGTTGACGCTGACGGTCAACGGCGAACAACGACAGCATGGACGCGTATCGCAGATGATCTTTGATCTGCCGACCATCCTCGCCGCGCTGTCCGCAGGCCTGACCCTCGAGCCGGGCGATGTGATCTGCACCGGCACGCCCTCGGGTGTGGGCTATGCGATGAATCCGCCGCAGTATCTTGCGGACGGCGATGTCGTCGTCACGCGCGTTGATCGCATCGGCGAGCTGCGCAATCGCATCGTCAAGGTGAAGTAACGGCGGCGGCCTAATCTTGGGCCGTCCCGTTATACGGTCAGCAAGACCTTGCCGACATGGACCGAGTCCTGCAGCAGGCGATGCGCCTGCGCAGCCTCGGTCAGCGGGAGGCGCGCATGAACTACCGGGTGGATCGCGCCGCTCTCGAGTAATGGCCAGACGTGCTCACGTACGCTGGCCACGATGGCTGATTTCTCTTCGATGGACTGGGCGCGTAACGCGGTGGCGAACAAGGTGCCGCGCTTGCGCAGCAGTGCCGCCAGATCGAGTTCGGCGCGAGTGCCCCCCTGAAGTCCGATCACCACTAGCCGCCCCTGCGGCGCCAGCACTTCAACGTTCTTGGACAGATACTTCGCCCCGATGATGTCGAGCACGACATCCGCGCCCCGACCACCGGTTGCGTCGCGGACCTGCGCCACGAAATCCTCACTGCGATAGTCGATCAGAATGTCAGCGCCCAGCGCGCGACACCGCGCCAGCTTGTCGGCGCTGCCGGCCGTGACCGCAACACGCGCACCGAATTGATGGGCCAGCTGGATAGCCATGGTGCCGATGCCACTGCCGCCGCCATGCACCAACAGATATTCGCCACTCTTTAATGCGGCGAGCATGAAGACATTGCTCCACACTGTGCACGCCACTTCAGGCAATGCGGCCGCATCGACCACACTGATGCCGCGCGGCACTGGCAGCAGCTGCCCAACCGGCACAGCCACCTTCTCGGCATAACCACCACCGGCCAGCAATGCGCAGGCCGCATCACCTACCGACCAACCCCGAACGCCCTCGCCCACGGCACTGATGATTCCGCTGGCTTCCAGCCCCGGCCATTCGACGGCACCTGAAGGGGGTGGATAAAAACCTTGTCGCTGCAGCAGATCGGCCCGATTGACCGCCGTCGCAGCGACATCGAGCACGACTTCGCCGCGACCGGGCTGCGGATCCGGCACCTCGGTCGGCTGCAGAACTTCCGGGCCGCCCGGTTGTGTGATGCGAATAATCTTCATGGCGCTGTGATGTTTTTGGCGGGAGTCGCGTCGTGAATGAGTGAAGTTACCAAGGCACCGCCGTACCGCGATGATCGAAGAAGCCGCCGCTGTCAGCGGGCGTGAGCTGTGCAATTACCTGCAGCAGACGCTGCGCGGCGGTGGCCGGTGTTTGCAGCTCCAATCCCTCACGGATGAACGGCGCGGACAGCGCTGTAGCCACCGTGCCGGGGTGCAGCGCCACACAGATGGCATCAGGCGAACGGCGGCGCAATTCGATGGAGGCCGTACGTACGAACTGGTTCAAAGCCGCCTTGGATGCGCGATAGCCATACCAGCCGCCCAGACGGTTATCGCCGATGCTGCCGACGCGTGCGGACAAGGTTGCGAACACGGCACGACCGGTGCGCGGCAGATGTGGCAGTAGATGTTTCATCAGCAGGGCCGGACCGATGGCGTTCACGGCAAAGGCCTGCGCCAGATAGTCCGGATTCAGGTCGCGCCAAGAACGCTCCGGACCACTACCCGCTGCGTGCAGGAACCCGGTGGCATTGATGATCAGCCGCAGTTCACCGCTGGCGATCGCATGCGCAGCGACGCTTTCGATGCTGGATGGATCCTGCATATCGAGCGCTGGCGTACTGTGCCGGCTGAACCCGATGACTTCACTATATTCGCCGCTGGTGCGCAGCTGCTCCAACAGAGCCGCGCCGATGCCGCCGCTGGCCCCAAGGACAATGGCTGTTGCCGCCACTCGCGCCCTCAGCCGATCACCACCGGCGCCTGGCCGATGGCACTGCGATCTGTGATCTGACGCACCAGATAATCGGCGACATTGGCCCGCGCAATGATGCCGTTGCGCCACTGATCGCGCTCCAGCAGCACGCGGTAGCGCGCGGTGTGAGGTCCGGAGGTCAGCACACCCGGGCGCACCAGCGTCCAGTCCAGTCCGCTGGCACGGATCAGGCGTTCTTGCTCGCTCTTGTCATCATAGGCGCGGCCAAACATCACCCGGAACGGCAGACGCTGCAACACGCCGATACTGGACTGGCTGTCGCCGGCACCAAAACCGGTCACAGTGATGAGTCGGCGCACACCCTGAGCCTGCATCTCGGGCACCAGCACTCGGGTGGCTGCGGAGAACAGGTGCACCGGTCGGAACAGGTCGCTATTGCGGATGCCGAGGGCCTGAATGACCACCTCGACGCCCTGTAGCGCCCGGCACACATCCTGTGGCATCAGCGCATCACCAGCGAACTTCTCGAGAAGCGGATGTTGCAGTGGAATGGCCGATGCAGAACGCGCCATGGCGCGGACCGTATGGCCGGCGGCGAGCGCCTGCCTGACCGTTTCCAGTCCGATGCCTCGGCTGGCCCCCATTATAAGTACGACTGACATGGCCTGATTCTAACTGCGCGGCTGCGCAGCCGCGCAACTCTGCATGCAGGGGGCGTCCTCGGCGGTTGCAGAAATCGCTGAGGCAGTGCAAGAATCAGGCAGCGGGCAAGACAGCGTCTGCAATGGAAGAAGAACTCAAAAAAGCATTGGCTGATGCGACGCGACCTCCGCGTCAGACCCGCTTCCTGCGCCGGGCACTGTTGGTTATTCAGTGCGCGCGCGAGCTGCCAGGGGCGCGAATCTGCGCGGTCACCGGCCAGATCAACGTCGAGCTCTCTTCGAGTCAGTTCGAAGCCGAGCTGCGACGCCGCTACAGCAAATCACACCCCGACCTGGTGTTTCGCGCCGACTCCACTTTCGAACGCGCGCGTCTCGATCGGCACCGCTACAAGCATCTGCCGCGTGTGGTGCTGCGTCAGGGTCCGCCGCCCAAATCAGAGCGGCGGATCTTTGAATCGATTAACTATGATGCGACGCCAGAGGTTAACGACCCCTTGCCTCGGGCGCAAAGACGAGTAAGCTTCGTATTAAGAAAGCGGCAATGGACTAACCCGTGAGCTGACACACGCGGGCCGCTTTCCTCAAAGGCCCGGCTAATCGCCGGGCCTTTCTTGTTTCAGCGGATCGCACAGCCATGCACCGAGTAGTCCCTGCTAAGCCGGGTGTGCAGCGCAGTTTCTGGCAACAAAAAAGTCTGCTATAAACTCGCCGCTTATGCTGCGCTTCAAGACCTTTCGCTCAATTTTGCTGCTGGCCCTGTGCGTGCTGGCTGCAAGCCTTCCGGCCCACGCCAAGACCGTCGCCCCGAAGAAGCCGGTCATGCCGGATATCAAGTCGGCTTCGGTGCTGGTGCTCGACACCGCCTCATCCACCGTTTTGCTTTCGCGTCGGCCTGACGAAGCCGCACCGATCGCATCCATCACCAAGCTGATGACGGCGCTGGTGGTGCTCGAAGCGGGCCAGCCGATGGACGAAATGCTCGCCATCACGGCCGACGACCAACGTGCCACGCTGGGCAATCGCTCACACCTCGCCGTGGGCACACGGCTGACGCGCGCGGAATTGATGCATCTTGCCCTGATGGCATCTGAAAATCGCGCGGCCAACGCGCTGGGTCGCAGCTATCCGGGCGGCCTGCCGGCGCTGGCAAAGGCTATGAACGCCAAGGCGGCAGCACTCGGCATGAACCACAGCCACTTCGTGGAGCCCACCGGCCTGTCGAGCCAGAACGTTGCCAGTCCTCAGGACCTCACGCGACTGGTCAATGCTGCTGCCAAGCAGCCCGCGATTCGTAATTACTCGACCGACCCCAAGTTCAGCATCCGCTCCGGCAAGCAAGAGGTGCAGTTCGTGAACACCAACCTGCTGGTGCGCAACCCAGGCTGGGACATCACCCTGCAGAAGACGGGCTACATCTCTGAGGGTGGCAAATGTCTGGTGATGAAGACCACCATCCAGGGGCGTGATGTGGTCATCGTACTGCTGGACTCCGTCGGCAAGTACACGCGCATCGCCGACGCCCGCCGCATCCGCAGCTGGATGGAGTCAACCAGCGCCTGGCGAAATACCATCGCTCAGTCGCAGAACCGGGCCGTGGGCACGAGCGTCTCGACCCGCTCGCAGTAGTTACTCACTCCCGCGGATGGCGCTTCGCCTCAAGAACTGCGACGTCCGCGCCTGCGAGGCCATGTGCTGCCATGACGGCGTGTACCTCGATTCTGAAGAAGAAGCCGCACTGCACGCTGTTGTGCAGCAGGAACCCACGTTGCGCGCCCTGCTGCCGGACACTTATATAGTTGAAGGCCACTGGAACGGCGAACATCTGGGCCGCAAGACGGCCACGCGTCCGCATGAGTACAAAAATCCTGGGTTTCCGGCGCACTTCCCGCGCACACGCTGCGTATTCGCTGATTCAGTCGGCTTCTGCGAACTGGAAAAATTGGCGCGGGGACGCGGCGAACATCCGTGGACCTACAAGCCCTTCACCTGCTGGCTGTTTCCACTCGAGTTGGATGATGATGACCAGCCCTGCCCACCGCCGGTGCGGCAGCAGGATGACGCTTATCGCACGGCTGCTTATCCCGGCTACGTGACTCAGGTCGGCTGCGGACGCCATGATCCCGAGGGTCAGCCGTGGCGGCTGGCGCTGGAAAAAGAGCTGCGCTACTTGGCTAAGCGCAGCGCGAAAGACTCCGACTGATTTGACCGCTCCCCCTCCCCTCGGGCTGCCGGTCAGGCATCGCTCCACCGGCCGTCGCGGCGTACACTGCGCGACGGGTCACACCCGACATGACAAGAACACATTACGAGGAGGGAACATGTTCCAGAAGCGTTTGATCAGGCGCGCCAGCCTGGCAATGGCCGCCGCAGCCGGCGTCCTAATGCTGGCGAATTCGCTGCAAGCAATCGAGCAGATCCAGGGGCCGACTGAATTCCGCTACTGGGACAAGGCCCGCGCCTACAACGGCTACACATTCTTCGGCGCTTTTGGCACCGCCTACCTGATCGATATGGAAGGCAAGGTGGTGCACACATGGCCAGCCGGTCAGAATCCGAAGCTACTGCCCGATGGGCATGTGCTCAGCTCCGATCGTGATGCGCAGGCAAAGCTGCCGCGAATCCAGGAAGTCGACTGGGACGGAAAAGTGGTCTGGCAGTACGTGGAGAAGCGTGCCGACTACAACCCGCACCATGACGCCATCCGCATCTTCAACAAGAAGTTGAATGCGCCGACCACGGTGTTCATTGCCAATCGCACCATCACCCAGGAGCAGGCCATTGCCGCCGGTGCAGACCCGAAGAACGGGCCGTACAACGGCGCACAGGTGGATTCGCTGGTGGAAGTGGATATGAAGGGCAACATCGTCTGGGAGTGGTGGTTCTTCAATCACGGCATCCAGGATGTGGATGCCACCAAGCCCAACTATGTGGGTGCAGGCAAGACCATCGCTGATTATCCGGGTCGCCTCGACTTGAACCTGCCTGGCCGTCCGCTTCGTCGCGACTGGCTGCACTGCAATTCACTTGAGTACAACCCGGATCTCGACCAGCTGGTCACCAGCTCGGTGCAGGGTGAGATCTATGTGATCGACCACGGCGGCACCTTTGTCGCCGGCAATCCGGCCGCCAGCGTTGCCAAGGCCGCCGGCCCGGCCGGTGATTTCCTCTATCGCTTCGGCGACCCGGTGCGCTACAAGCAGGGTGAAGCGCCGAGCCTGCTGGAGAACTACGATCGCGTCAGCACCGGTACGCGCCAGCTGGGTGGCGTACACAATGCCCAGTGGATTGCACCGGGGCTGCCGGGTGCCGGCCACATGATGTTCTTCAACAATGCCCAGTACCTGCATCAACTGACACCGGGCTCGGAGATCATCGAGGTCAACCCGTACATCGACTCGAGCGGACGCGACACCGGCAAGTACGTGAATCCGCCGGATGCTGGATACGTCAATGAGACCTATCACCCCGACACCCACAACATCCCGCGCAAGGTGTCCAAGCAGATCGTGTGGAAGTACCGCTCCCAGAGCAATAAGGGCTTCTTCAGCCAGATTGGCAGCAGCGGCCAGCGCCTGCCCAACGGCAACACCCTGATCTGCGCCGATACCGAAGGACACTTCTTCGAAGTCACCTCGGACGGCACACTAGTGTGGGAGTACATCAGCCCGGTGACCGCCAAGGGTGTTTACAAGATCAAGCCCGATGAACTACCCATGATCAACCAGGTCTTCCGCGCCTACCGCTACGGTCCGGATTACCCGGCGTTCAAGGGCCGCACGCTGACGCCGCGCGGCTTGATTACTGACCTGCCTCGCTGAGGCAACCACCTGTCCCGATCAGACCCACTGATCGGGACAGGTATTCAGTGATGATGTTTATCTTCTGGAGAGCAATGCAGACATGAACTTCCGCAACACACGTATCGTGATCGCTGCTGCAGCGCTGCCGCTGCTACTGGCCGGCATGCATGCCGGCGCTCAGTCGCGTGCCGGACAGGGCGCGGGGCAAGGACAAGGTCAGGGTCAGGGACAGGGACAGGGACAGCGACAGTCACAGCACGCGCCAGCGACCAATGATCCGGTGTTTGTCGGCTTGGAAATGCTGGGTCGACCGACCGATACAGCCATCACCATCAACGCTGCGGCTCGCCAGAACGTCGAGATCTATTACGAGTACGGCACCAAGCCCGGCTCTTACACCGCCAAGACGCCGATCACTTATCTACCGGCGGACCAGCCCATCAATGTGCTGATCGAGAAACTGCAACCCGACACGCAGTACTACTATCGCATGCAGTATCGCGAACCCGGTGCAACGAATTTCACGACCCGTGCGGAACATACCTTCCACACACAGCGCAAGCCGGGCAGCGAATTCACCTTCGTCATGCAGTTCGATCCGCATCTGGATGAAGGGACCGATGCCGAGACTTACAAGCTGACGCTGAAGAACATGCTGGCCGACAAGCCAGATTTCTTGGTGGACGTCGGCGACAACCTGTTCACCGATCGACTGCGTCCGCACAGCATGGAAGGTGTGCATCAGCGCGCACTGTTGAACCGTTCCTACTACGATCTGCTCACTCATTCGGCCGTGCTGTATTTTGGCCTTGGCAACCACGAGGGCGAATGGGGCAACCCCATGGGACCGAAGGACGATTTGCCAATCTGGGATTCCGTCGAGCGCAAACGTTACTTCCCGAACCCGGAGCCCAATGGCTTCTACACCGGCAGCAGCAAGAATGAACCCGGCATCGGCCTGCGCCAGGCCAATTACGCCTGGGAATGGGGTGATGCGCTATTCATCATGCTCGATCCTTACTGGAACGTGCCGAAGCCGCCCGAGCAGGCCGGTGACTGGTTCCTGACGCTGGGTCGCGATCAATATGACTGGCTGAAGAAGACTTTGGAAACCAGTAAAGCCAAATACAAATTCGTGTTCGCCCACAATCTGATCGGTGGCAAGGACATGGATGGCATCATGCGCGGCGGCATCGAAGTTGCGAAGTACCTCGAATGGGGTGGCTACAACCTCGATGACACCTGGGGCTTCGACAAGGCGCGTCCAGGCTGGCCAATGCCGATTCACCAGTTACTGGTGGCGAACCACGTCACCGCCTTCTTCCATGGCCATGATCACACTTACGCCAAGCAGGATCTGGACGGCATCGTTTACCAGGAAGGTCCGCAGCCCAGCGCACGTAGCACTGAATTGGGCGATCGTGGCACGCGCTACGGCTACACCCACGGCACGGTGCTGGGTGGCTCGGGCTACCTGCGCGCACATGTCGGCCCGGAAGGTGTGAAGGTGGACTACGTGCAGACCTGGATCCCATCGAAGGAAGACGCAGGCCGCAAGAACGGGATGGTGGCGGACTCTTACGTCATGCGTCCGTATGTGGCCAAGACCTCAACCCAGGCTGCTGCCAAGAGCAAATAGTGAACTTTAGGACGGTGGCGCCGGGCTCATGACAGAACCCGGCGCCAGCCTCTTATAAAACACACTTCCTTCGGACTATTTCAACAGCACGCGCAGGGCCGCCTTCTCGGCGCCCGGAAGATTGAGCTTGTCGATTTCGACGATTGCCGCATCAATCGGCAGCGCGTGCAACTCTTCTCGCAGCCGGATGATTTCATCGGAAGCCTTGAGGATCCGTTGAGGCAGCGTAGCTTCGGCTGAAAAACGCGCCATGGCACGCTCCTTCATACCTTGCAACTGCTCTTCAGTCAGGTGGAGGCGAATGCGCTCTTCTTCAAGATAACGCGTCTCATCTTCGGAAAGCACGCCATCAGAAAACGCTTCCTCAACTTCTTTTAGCATCTGCTCTCGCTGCTGCTGAAGCTGGTCGGAGAACGCAGATCCCAGAATACCGGCTGGGAGTGCCACGATGCCGATACCGAGAATGGCCAGAATCATTGTGAATGACTGGCCGATCGGCGTTACTGGCGAAAGATCTCCGTACCCGACACTCGCCAGCGTGATGACAGCCCAATACAGTGCGCGCGGCATGGTGTCGAATTTGTCGGGCTGCACGGGATGTTCGAGCTCATAGACGACAGCCGCCGAAATGACCGTGATCAACGCAGTGATGAACATGGCCGCAAAAAATGCACGGTGCTCGCGCCTGAGCACCTGACCAAAGGTGGTCAACGCAGTGTTGTATCGCGATAGCTTCAGGATCCGGAGAGCCCGCAGGATACGGATGAATCTCAGATCAGCCACCACGAGGAACTGCAGGTAGTACGGCAGAATGGCCAGCAGGTCCACGATGCTACTGGGCTTCTTAATGAAGCCCAGTCGGGCACCGAACGCAGAGCTTTTCCGCATGGTTTCTGGCGCTGCATAAAGACGCAGCAGGTATTCGAATGTGAATATCGTGATCGAAACCGTGTCAAACCAGCGGAACTCGATTTTCAGCGGATCATGTACTGCAGGTATGGTCTCGAGGAATACTGCCAAGACGCTCGAGATGATGAAGAACATGAAAATCCAGTCGATTTGCCGATGCAGACGTCCTGATGTCGGCGTTTCGTTGATGAGCGCATCAACCTTCTGACGGATTGTTCGGCCCTTATTGACTCGACGAAACTCAGCCAGTGCTGGCACGAAGTCGCGCATTAACTTCAATAGACGCAGCAGACGCAGAGCTCGCAGTGCTCTGAGATCCAGATCAATGACTCCCACCAGATGCAACCAATAGGGAGCGATGACAAGTATGTCGATCAGCGCAAACGCGGTCAGAGAGAAGCGTAATGCTGGGAAATGCCGACCCTGGAACCTCGGGTCACCGCCCGCCGCGAAAAGCCGGAGAACATACTCGAGGGTGAAGAAATAAATGGAGAGCCGATCGAATAGATGAAAATACTCCGCATGTACTGAATACACCGCGGGAATGTGCTCAAAAACCAGCGCCAAGAGATTGGCGACGATCAACCAGGTGATGAAGGTATCGAGCCGCCTGGCGGGCCCGCTGCGCTTTTCAACATTGAAAAGGCTATTGAATACCCAGGCGCGGGCTGAGGCTAGGAACATGCGGCACTTCCTTTGCTTGATCGTTTGGCTATTTGAGACAAATCATTTGGGCCGGCGGCGCTTTCCAATTCGGAGCCGCAGTGTTTACGGAACTGATTCTTCACTTGGACAACTCCGCCCAGCCGTTGCGCTGCTCCAGGTCCGAGCACTTCTGTGCCGTGTTGAGTAACAGCTCATTAACGGTATAGGGCTTGCTCTCTATCAATGACTGAAGTCTTTCTTCGACTTGCGATGCAACGCGAGCTTTTTGTCGCCCTTCAGTGAGGTCACCAATCAGGCGATCCTCAATACTGCGCCTGGGTTTAGCCAGCGCTCCGGCGATTCCATCATGCTGGACACCGGATCCGGAGTAGCGCTGCTGGGTCAGGATGACGACTTTGTAGCAGACAATAAGAGCTTCGAGACGGGTGGCGCCAAGATCAATCACATCCTTGGCAACAGTCGCCTGAGCAGGTGGCGTCGATTCGTTACTAGCTGCGCTGCATCCACAGGCCGCGGCCGCTGCAAGCAACGGCCACGTGTAAATCGGCAGTCTGAATGAGCGCCACGTGGTCATTGACTGAGCGCGACCATCAGCTTGCCATTCTGCTTTGCAACTAGGTAGGCGATATCGGTTGTGACCTTTTGTCCACCTTCGAATGCGACATCAAAGCGCACCGATGCGACACATCGGACTGTGGCGATAGTGTCATCGGAGAATGCCGTCTTGACCTCGAGTACTTTTGAACTGACAGCCTGCCCTGCCCAAACCTTACAAGCGGTCTGACATTTTTGGGCGCCACTTTCCGCTGTGGCGGAACAGGCGCTCGATGCAGCCGGAATTTTATTGAACAACTTGGTGGCGCACTGGTCAGCGAGATCGGTGACTACGCCCTGTCGCGCCAGTTCAATCATTCGGTCAGTCGCCGTTGGGTTATCGCAGCTGGCCTTTGAACCACACCCTGCCAACAGGACCGCCATAAGGAGCATGCCGGCTGGCGCTTTTAACAAAGCCTTGGAATCAGCAGTCATCGCATTAATCCTGTATTGGGCATATCCGGCTGCAGATAGCATCACCCTGCTCCTGCAGTGCTACTAGCCGACTGAGCCGGCTTCAACCCAGTGGAAGCGTCTTGATGTTATTTGCCATGGAATATATCGCCGCGTAACGCCTGGCATCAACAGCTGACCCGTGCCGTGATCAGTCCACTGACCAGTTAGACCAAGATTCTGTAAAGCTCGTGCGTCCAGAGGCTGATCGGTCGAGAATGCGCTCAGTGCTTGCATCCGGCTTTGGTCAATGACGGCTGAAAAGCGATCATGAAAGCTGGCCCATGGATGTCCGCTTAGAGACTGAGGCAATGCTGCAAGCTGGCTCTCATAGTCCGCGCGCTCCAGCCCAAGTTGACCTAATACATTACAGAATAGAACTGCGCAGCCAGGCTGCGCTTCGATCACGGTCTTCAGGTGAGTCGTAAAGTCCCCAAGAATCCAGCGCGTGGAGCATTTAGCAGCACGCAGGGCCCGGCCATGTCGGAGGCGAAAAAAAAGTGGCGCGGCCCTATCCAGTTCAATGAATGTAAGCCGACTAAAGCGGGACAGGAACGTACTTGGCAGGGACCACCCCGCGCTCGGGCCGACAAGCACCACGTCGGCCGTGCGCGGCTGCCACTGTCCTAGGAACTCATGCACCTCGCGCCGAAAGGGTTCATGAAGGCGCCAATGCATCAGGGCGCGCGCATGCCAGCGCAGTCCTCCAGTCTCGCGGAAGTAGGCTGGCGTTGGGTCTTCGGGCTGGTTAGGGTTAGGCGTGGTCATGAGGCTGACGAGATCACCAGGCGTTGAGGACTTTGCAGTATGAAAAATGGACGTCGTGACTTATTCGCCACCGCGATCATTCTGCTGCTCTCAACGGCGCCGGCTATGGTCAGCCCTGTGTCGGCGGCTACCCACCCGAATGCAGCGCCGTCCAAAGCAGCCGACAGCGCTTCAGCGGCGAACTGCGCGCGGCTGACAGATTCTGAGGTTGCGGGGCTGTTCAGCAAGTGGAACCTAGCCCTTGCTTCACTGGATCCAAAGCAGGTGGCCGGACTCTATTGGCAGGATGCTGTTCTGCTACCCACGGTTTCCAATATTCCACGCACCAGCTCAGCTGCCATTGAGGACTATTTCGTCCACTTCCTGCAGAAGTTTCCCCGCGGAGTGATTCTGAGCCGCACCATTTACCATGCATGCAATCTCGCACTCGACATGGGGCTGTATGACTTCTCGGTGCTGGACCCAGCGGGAAATATTTCGTTGGTGCATGCCCGCTACTCTTTTGCATACACATATCGCGATGGTGGCTGGAGGATTCAGCACCATCACTCCTCGGCCATGCCAGAGCCGGTCGGGACACCCCAAAGTGCGACTGAACACCCCACTCAGCAGGCTCATCACGAAGCGCCTGCTGCAACACCCACTCACGAAGGATCAAATGCCGCCAAGCCCGTGGCACCGGCTGCGCACAATAGTGAGCCACCCCAGCCGCCCACACTGGCTGCAGCGCGTCTTGTGCTGTATTCGGCATCACGCACTCCCAGCGCAATGCTCAGCGCGGAGCAGCGCCAAAAGGTGGGCGATGCAACTGTGGGGGTGAAGGTTTGCGGACACGGGGTCGACGGACAGAGATCGTTCGAACTCTCCGATCCAGCGCCGGAGTCGGAAGCCAATGAGACGGCACTGGCCTGGGCCCGCGAAGCACGCTGGCAGGTCAGCGGAACGCCGGACGGCGCTGATCCTGTCTGCACGCAGATCGTAGTGCGTTTCAGCGACGCAGGCGGCTAATGGCATCGCTCACTCGAGCGAGTTGAATTCACGAGGCAGCTGCCACGTCCTCGCAAAGCCAGCCAGAATTTCGGCGGCTCGCTTGCGTTCCGCAGGCGTCAACATCTTTTCCAGCATCTGGCAATTCGTATCAGCGTTGGCGATGAAGTTGGTGTCCCAGCCCGACGCACTGAGCTTCCCAGCCGAGATCCACACGTAGGCCTTGAAGGCACTGACCTCGACGCCCTTGCCGTAGGCATAGCGCATGCCCACTTCAGCCCGGGCACGGGAATTCCCACGCAGCGCGGCGGTCAGATACCACCGCGTCGCCAGTCGGTCGTTCTGCTTGACGCATAAGCCGCGCGCATAGAGCTCAGCAAGCCCAAAGGCTGATGAGGAGTCGCCGGACTTTTCACTCTCTACCCACGCGTCTCTGGCCGCGCAATAGTTGCCGGCGCGGAAGTCATCAAACCCACTCAGAAAGTTCGCCAGCGACAAGGAGGGCAGCGACAGTGCCAATACAGCAAATGCTGCGATCAGAAAGTTGCTGGCCGGCCTATGCATCACTTGGTTGGCCTCTCACCATTGCGATAGAGAACCGTGATACTGATGCGACGATTTTTCGGATCCGCCGGATTCAGAGCATTGACCGGCTGCGAATCCGCAACACCCTCAATGCGGGAGAAGCGGGAATTGTCGACACCGATTGAAGTGAGGAACTGTCGCGTCATATCCGCACGATTGGCGGAGAGACTCCAGTTATTGTTGGTTGAGTTCTTGAACTGCAGGCTATCCGTGTGCCCACGAACAGCGATTTCATTCGGAACCTTCTTGAGGCTATCGCCGACTTTCTGAATTAGCGCCTTCGCTTCTGCAGAGAGTTCGTTGGTACCAGAGGCGAACATCGAGAATCCCGCATCGTCCAGGATATCGATCCGCAGGCCTTCTTTTTCCTTCACAAACTTGACCACGGACAGCAGGTCAGACGTTTTCTGGTCAGCGCCAATCTGCTTCTCAAGCTTGTCCTGCAGGCTCTCAAATGATTTTTCGTCCTGCTCCGCAGCGATCTTTTTGCGCTCTTCCTGACTGAGCCCCTGGGGCAGCGCCTGATCCTCATGGGTGGACTGCACTTCTTCAGTACCCGCCGCGGTCAGCTGCGCGATTCCCGTCTGCGTCAACGTTAGGGGGAGCGACTTCGGATCGATCAGCGACATGCCACCGAAAAATCCTGTCGATCCGCCTGACTTGTCCACTTTGGGGCGATTGGTCGGCTGAAAATATTCGGCGATGCTTTTGCGCTGATCTGCATTGGTGGCACCGAGCAGCCACATCAGCAGAAAGAACGCCATCATTGCGGTCATCATGTCCGCAAGAGCGATCTTCCAGGCGCCACCATGTGCTCCGCCGTGACCCTCATCAATGATCTTCTTGATGATGATCGGCTGCAGCGGAGCCGGGGCCTCATTCCCCTGTTCAGGTGGGCTGGCAGCCGGCGCAGCGGGCGCGCCTGACTCCGGCGCCGCCTCTGCTACCGCCTCGGCCGCGCCAGCGGCCTGATCACTTGCCGCGGAGGCCATCGAATACTTCCGCAAAAGTTGGCTGAGAGTGATGATCGATCGCAGCGCGTGCGGATTCGATGATCAGCGGCACAGGCATTCCTTTGAGATGCCCGATCAGGGTGAACTTGGCCACCTGATAGATCTGGGCTTCCTCATCGATAACCTGCTTCAGTCGACCAGCGAGCGGTCCAACGATTCCGTAGGCCATGAACACGCCGAGGAAGGTACCGACGAGCGCGCTTCCGATCAGTCCGCCAAGCACCGGTGGCGGCTGGTCGATCGCGGCCATGGTCTTCACCACGCCCAGCACGCACGCCACGATTCCCAGTGCCGGCAGCGCGCCTTCCAGCGCAGCAAGTGCCTCGGCTGGCTTCAGGGCGCCGTGATGATGAGTCTTGATCCCGACGTTGAGCGCATCTTCCACCGCATCGGGACTCGGCGGTTGGTTGGATGTGACGAGCAGCCGGATCGTGTCGCAAATCATAGCGACCAAGGCATGATCCTTGAGGAGCTTGGGATATTCGCCGAAGACAGCACTCGCTTCCGGGTTTTCAATATGCGGCTCCAGGGCCACCGCACCCTCAGCCTTGAACAGCTTGAAGAGCTTGACGATCAGCGTGATCGTGTCCTGGTAATCCTGCTTGTGGTAGGCAGCGCCTTTCATGCATTTGCCAATGCCGCCGCCTACACCCTTAAGCACGGTAATGCTGTTACCAATAATCATTGCGCCTATGCCGGCGCCGAGGATGATGCCCATTTCGGTGGGGGCAGCTTCAATGATCGGTTCCATTGGGCCGTGGTGATGCACGTACAAACCAAACACGCAGCCGAACAGGACGACCAGACCGATAATTACGAACATTCATCTCTCCCCTGCTGACAGTCCCGGGTTGCGAGCCGGAGCACTGTCACCGTTTATTAAACCCCGCAGTTTCTTAGCCGTCGCCGTCAGAATCTGACTGACGCGCGACTCGCTGACCTCGAGCACAGCGCCGATTTCGCGCAGCGTGAGCTCTCGGTCGTAATACATGGCCAGCACCAGCTTTTCGCGGTCGGAAAGCGCCGCGATACCTTTGACGAGAGCAGTGTGATTGCTCTCCTCCTCCGCTACTTCATCAGGCAGCGGCGAATCGCTGACGAATTCCAGATCCTCGAGCGTGGTGGTTCCGGATAGTCCCTGATTACGACCACGCAGCTGCTCGTAGCGAGTGACATCAATGCCCAACTCATCCGCGATCTGGCGATTGGTGGCCGTGACGCCAGTTGCGTTGGCGATTCGCGCTGCGGCGGCACGCGCTTCGACAGCGATCTTAACTGTGCTGCGTGGCGCCCACCCGGCCCGACGGATTTCATCGAGCATTGCCCCGCGTATGCGCAGCTTGGCAAAGGTCTCGAAATCACTGCCGCGCTCTTCATCAAACGCTTCAATGGCTTCCATCAGACCGACGATGCCAACCTGCACCAGATCTGCATGTTCGATAGCGGTCGGCAACCGGCCGCGAAAGTGCGCGGCAATACGCTTGACCAGCTTGAAGTGCGCGGCGAATTCGCCGGCCATCTTGGATGCGGCAGTCGCGCTCGCGACTTTGGCATAGGTCTCGCCGAGACGTTTCATGTCACGGCTCCTAAAGAGACGGCATCCAGGCGATCGATCAGGAAGGGCGAGCTGCCGGCATCCACACGGAGACCTTCAAGCTTCGCTGCCACGCGCCGTACCGCCATGGCACCAACGCTGTCAGGGAAGGCCGTGAGCAAGGCATCACGGCGACCAATCGCTGCGATCGCATTGGAATCCTGTGGGATGACACCCGCCAGTTCCAGCGGCAGCCCAAGGAATTTCATCGCTACATTTTGCAGCCGTTCAAAGATCTGATTGCCCCGAACAGGATTCGAGACGCCATTCACCACGATCTGGAAGCGCTGGCTGCCAAACTCCTGGTACATGACTTTGATCAGTCCATAGGCGTCAGCCAGCGACGCGGGCTCATCACGCACGACCACAACGATGGCGTCAGACAGCTGCGCCAATGTGGTTACATGGGTACCGATCCCCGCACCGGTATCGATGACGATGTAATCCGCGGCGGGAACCAAGGATCCCAGCCCCTGCAAGACGCGCGTCAGCTCGAGCATGCTGAGCTCGGCAACATCACGCTTGCCCGATGCGCCCGGAACAATCCTGACGCCAGCCGGGCCTTTCAGAATTGTCTGCGCCAGTGCACAACGACCGGCAAGCACATCCGAAATATCTTTTTCCGTGTGGATCCCCAGCAGCACATGCACGTTCGCCAGGCCCATGTCGCCATCGAAGAGCATGACGGAATGGCCGCGCTGGGCGAGTGCCACAGCGACATTCAGGCTTAGGAACGTCTTGCCAACGCCTCCCTTGCCACTGGAGAACGCGATCAGACGTGTTCTGCTCTGCGCGGAGTCCATCAATCGTTTCCTGGGATGTCGGTTGCCAGAACCAGTTCCATGACACGATGAACCGCGGCACCAATGCTCGCCGGATCCGCAGCCATGATCGGCTGTGAGGGATCAGCAGATGCCGACAGACCGAGCAAGGGCAACTGCCGTTCAGCGAGCGCAGCCAGCAGCCCCAGCGGCACCTCAGCCTCAGACCAGTGAGTGATAATCACGCCACTGAATGGGATGCCGCAGTCGAGCCAGCGCGTGGCCGCCGCACGATTCAGGTAGGACGGGGTGCACAGACAAAGGTCGACGTCTGCGAACTGCCCACCGGCATTTTGAAGTTCTTCGATCGAGTAGGCACCGCCGTCGATGACCAGCGACTCATCGGCGACACCTCCCCAGCTGGAGATGGTTTTCGCTGCATCGGCAGTCGCAAAAAACTTTTCCCGTGCTCCGGGACGCTGGTCGCGCACGGCACTGACGATCGGCGATACACCGCGAGCAGCTGCAATAAAATTCGTCGCCTGCATCGCAACGGTGGTCTTGCCACCAGCGGTCGGTCCGACCAGCAACAGCGGCTTGCGACCGAGCGTGTCAGAGGCCATGCGGGGAGCAAGATCATCGAGCAGTTGCTGGCTGACTTCAGCGCTCTCGAGCCCATGCTCGAGCAGGCGCGTCGCATATTCAGCCGTCAGGCCTTGCTCCAGCAGCGCCATCTTTTGGCTCAGACCTCTGACGGTGCCGCTGTTACCAGCGAGCCGTGTTTCCAGAGCGTGCAATTCCTTGCGGATCACGTTGACGAGTGCCGCTCCCTGCTCCTTGCTGAGTGGGTCGGCAGCGGCTTTGACAGCAGCGGCCTGCGTCGGCATAACCGTTGGCACCACCCGCGGAATCGGTCGGCCTGAAGTGCGGCTTGAACTTAGCTCGGCCTGCAGGGTGGCAGCGAACTTACCACTCCGATCGACCGGGCTAATCTGATCGTTCTCATCGTTTTCCGCCGTCTCGGTGCAGACCAGCAGTTCGTGCACATCACCAACACGCGCAGAGGAAATCAACATGACGCTAGGACCGAACAGCTCGCGTGAGCGCTCGCTCGCCTCGTTGAAAGTACCACCCACTACCCGTTCGATACGCATGAGAGCTCCTCGCTATGCGGCCACGGCACTGGGCCGCGCCTGCACTGTGATGCTGGTATTCACCCGCAGGTTGGTATCCTCGGGCAGCTCGGCATAGGACAGAACCGATAGGCCCGGGATACGCGGACGGAGAATTCGCGACAGCCATGGTCGCAGCGTCGGCGATGTCACCAGGATTGCCGGCCGATCCAGATTCATCTCGTCCTGTGAGGCCTTGCTGACCGAGCGCAGGAGTCCCTCGGCGAGTTCCGGTTCCACCGGAATATTCCCGCCCTGTCCGCGGCGCACGGTGGCATACAGCACCTGCTCGAGTTCGGGAGCCAGCGTCATGACGCCAAGCTCTTCACCGTGCTGGGCATATTGCTGAACAATCATGCGACCCAGAGCGACGCGTGCAACGCCAGTCAACTCGTCGATGTCCTGCACTTTCTCGGCCACGGGAGCCAGTGCCAGCAGAACACCGCGCAGGTCGCGGATCGAAACGCCTTCGGACAGCAGGTTTTGCAGCACCTGTGTCAGCGCACCAATCGATAGCTTCTTGGGGATCAGCTCATCGACCAGCTTGGGCGCTGCGGACGCCAGCTTATCAATCAACTGTTGTGCCTCATCATGACCCATCAGCAGGTTGCAGTTCTCCTGCAGGATCTTGTTGAGGTGAGTCGCAATCGTCGTGCTCGCATCCACAACGGTGTAGCCGAGGGATCGCGCGTAGTCGCGCTGTGCAGGATCGATCCAGACGGCATCAAGACCGAAGGTCGGATCTTTCGTGCGGATGCCCTGCAGTTCGCCGTGAACCACGCCGGAGTGAATCGCCAGCTCACGCGTTGGCTTGACCTCACCGCGGCCGATCACAACGCCGTTGACCATGATCTGGTAGGCCTCGGGCCGCAGATCAAGGTTATCGCGGATATGCACTTGGGGAATCAGGAACCCCAGTTCGTAAGTCAATTTCTTGCGGATGCCACGAATGCGGGTGACCAGTGATCCGCCCTGCTGGGCATCGATCAACGCGACGAGCGCGTATCCAACTTCTAGACCGATCGCGTCGGCCTGCTGCACATCAGACCAGGAGAGTTCGCGCGGCGCAGCGGCGGCCTCTTCAGTTTTCTTTTCGGCTGCCTTCGTCATTTGACGGCGTTTGCTGAGCATCCATGCCGCTCCGGCCGTTACAGTGGCCAGCACGAGGAATGCGAGGTGCGGCATACCCGGGATGATTCCGAGCAGAGCAAGGATCGAGGAGGTCAGCCACCAGGCTTCGACATTGTTGAACTGCGCGTAGGTCTGCTCGTGCAGTGATTCCTCGCCGGAAACACGGGTCACGATGATGGCGGTTGCAATCGAGAGCAACAGTGCAGGCACCTGCGCGACGAGACCGTCGCCGACGGCGAGTGTTGCATAACGGCCGAATGCAGCAGCCAGCGTCATACCATGCTGCAGGCTGCCCACGAGAATGCCGCCCACGATATTGATCAGCAGGATGAGGATGCCCGCGACCGCGTCACCGCGGACAAACTTGCTGGCACCATCCATGGACCCATAGAAGTCGGCTTCCGCCGTGATTTCCAGACGCCTCGCTCTGGCCTGCTCCTGATTGATCAGACCGGCCCCGAGATCCGCATCCACCGCCAACTGCTTGCCGGGTATCGCGTCGAGGGTGAAGCGCGCGGTCACTTCGGAGACGCGGCCTGCGCCCTTGGTCACGACCACGAAATTGATGATCACCAGGATGGCAAACACCACCAGCCCGACGATGTAATCGCCGGCGACCAGTACCGATCCGAAGGCCTCGATCACGTGACCCGCGGCATCCGTGCCCTCGTGTCCGGCGCTGAGCACGACGCGGGTGGACGCCACGTTGAGCGACAGTCGCATCAAGGTGGCGAATAGCAGGACCGTCGGAAAGACCGAGAAGGAGAACGGGCGCGAGGTCGAGATCGCGAGAAACAGGATGACCAGCGACAGCGCGATATTGAAAGTGAACAGCAGATCGAGCAGCAGCGGCGGCACCGGCAGCACCAGCATACCGAGCAGCAACAGGAAGCCGAGCGGGATGGACACCGCCTGTAACGGCAGGTTCTTGCCTGATTGTCGAAGCTTCGACAGGAAGTCGCCCGCAGCCAGTTCCATTTTATTCCAATAAAAACAACGTTTTACGAAATCGCCAAGCCAGCGACCACCGACGAATTGGTTGCCGCCCGGCAAGTGATGCAACCCTCATGCCACGCGGAAATCCGGCAGCAAACTGGGGCTCAAGGAACACCCCCACCGGCCGACTCGGGAGGCATGGGTACGAGAAGCACCACCTTCGCCCTTTTGGCGGTATCAGTTGGTCTGGCCGGTTGCACCACCGTGTCCGTGACCAATCCGCTGGCCAGCGTCAAGGCACACGTCCTCACTACGTGGATAACCGCTGCTGTCCACAAGCGGAACGCCTCTGCGACAGCGGCGGCTGTCACCCCGCCCGTCGCGAAGCCCACGCCCCCGATGCCCACCACGGAGATGGTGGCCTTCGGCTTTGCCTCCATCGCGGCGCAAAGTGGTGAGGATTTGAACCAACGCCGCCTGCAGGCGGCTCTGGCTGCCAAACTGGATGCCTACCGCAACCTTGCGGAGCAGCTCTATGGGCTGGATCTCGCCGGTGAATCCATCGTCGAGGGCGGACGGGTTCGTAGCGATAACATGCGAGCCCGCGTTGCCGGCGCCATCACCGGAGCGGAGCTTGTCTCCATCGAACCCTTTGGGAATGATTCCTACCAGGCCACCGTTCGCATCCCCGCAGCGCGGCCTGCGACTGCCCCAGCAGCGACGCCTGCATCAACGGAAACGCCGGCAGCATCGGGATCATTATCACCGGCATCTGCAGCAAAACCCGCAACGCCATGAAGCATTGCCAGGCATTGCTGGCCACCATGCTGGGTCTAGCGAGCGTTGTGGGCGCACGGGTTTCTGCGGGTGCCGAAACGTCAGTAGGCCCTGTTGGCTATGACATCCAGCAGCGCGCCCAAACACTGCAGCGCTGCCTCGAGAAGTCCTTCGCGCCGCTTCAGGTTGAATCCTCGGTGATTCGGGATGGGCGCGTTGAGGATACGGTGCGTGTCACGCACTGGGGTTCCGCGAGTATCGCTGATGGCGTGAATCCGAACTCCGGGAAGGACTGCTCTGCTCCCGCTGTGACAGCGAGCACGCCTTGCGCGCCCTCGTCCGCAGTGCACCCTGTCATCGGCCTCAACATGTCCATTGGCGAGCAGCATTCTTCATGGTCGGCCAATGATCGAACCCGACTTGAAGATGGCCTCGTCGACACCCTCGTTAACCTCGGCATCAGCACCCAAGTCCGCGTGCCGCGAAATACCAATGCGAAGAGTGCGAGCCATACTGAAGAAGGTCTGTCACTGCGGGTGCGGATCAACTATCGCGGTTCGCCGCTGTCGCAGCGCGTTCTGGATGAATGGCTGCGCCTGCCGCTGACGGCTTCGATTTCGATGGAGCTCGTCGATACAGCGGAAGACGGTCGCGTGATTGCAGCTCGCAACATCCAAGCGCGCACACGCCCCGGATACCGAGCGCAGATTTCAGGCGGGATTCCAGGCACGTGGAGAGAAACGGTACTCGAAGCGGTCGCGAGCTCAGCCCGTGAGATGCTCCGGCCCCTTTCGTGCGCACTACCCGTGCTGCCGGTGACAATGTCAGCCGCCAAGCTGTGGATCGATAGTTCCAGCGTCAGCGGTCTGGATGAGGGGCATGCCCTACTGCTGGTGCCGTCAATGGACGCCTCAATCACCAGTCAATGGCCGATTGTCCGGGTTCGGCAAGCCAACCGCGCCAGTCTGGCTGAGCTCGACGTGGTGCGTGGTGACGCATCCACGTGCGCGGCCGGTTGCCGCGCGCTACCCCTTTAACAGCTCAGACCGAAGGGGAACGGGCGCGCTCAGCCTCCGGCCGACTTGCGGAAGGTCGGCCCCGAGGCCGGCGTGTCGTTGCCACGACGCTCAATCGCACCGCGAAGCGTGCTGATTTCCGCCTTCAGCCCAGCCAACTCCTCAAGAGTCGTCTTCATGTCTTTTGCAAGGGCATCGCTGGCGCGACTGTTAGCAGCCTGAGCACTGGCATTGCTTGGGCCGCTCGCAGACTTCTCGATCGCAGCCAGGCGTGTATCAACACGCTTGATGCCTTCTTCCATGGCCTCGAACCTGCCAGCCCGAAGGCGCGTATCGATACCAGCGATCGACTTCTCGAGCGCTACGATTTTTGTCTCCAGCTCGTCAGGGTGGCTTGCCCCTGCTCGAGGTGCGGAGGCAATGCCACTACGCAGCGACGCCAGCATCTCATTGATACGACGGACTTCAAGTTGCTGCACCGCCAGTCGATCGGTTTTAACCTGCTCTCTAAGCGTCACAACGGCGCGCTGGGTGGTCTCCTCGGCGATGTTCTGGAACTTCCCGAGATCGGACTGCAGCACCTTCAGTTCCTTGAGCGCAGTCTCGACCTTGCTCAACTCCTCTTTCTGCGCAGCAATCGCAGCATCGAGAGTTGAGGCCTTTTCAGTGACCTTTGTAAAGACGATAGCGATGACAATTGCCATCACGACGCAGCCACTTAGCATGATGGCACCGAGGATAGCCGGCGCATTCCTCACCGAACGCGTGACCTCCTGATGCGTCTCGACAACTTGCGAGAGCTTAGCGATGGATTCGTGCGTGGACTGCGCACTGTCGTTGGCAGCGTCAGCCGCATCCAGCGTCAGTGATGCCAGCTCCTCGAGCGGGCTCACCACATCCGGGCTTTCGACTACAGCATCCTGGGGTTTGACTTCTTCGTTCATGGCATTCTCTCCGTCGATGTACTGCTGATTTGCAGCACTGCCTGTTATTTCAGGTGTTCACGCAGACCACGCGTGCGCTGGATGGTGGCGGCAATACGCTTGCGTAGCTCATCATTGAGGCTCATGGAGGCACTCACACGAGCGACCTCAGCCACCATGGCTTCGGCTTTCTGGAATGATTCCTCCAGTGCCATCTGTCGCTCCTCAATAGACCGGATTGCGGCATCCGCTTTAGCCACAGAGGCCTGAAGCTGGTCCGTCGCACTGTTCGCCGCCTGCACAATTGCGGGCACACTGGAGTCTTCGCTGGGTGTCGCGGACGCCTGCGGCTGAGCGGGGCTGTCCACTGAATGGTGCGAAGCGGACTCTGCATCCCGATCCACTGCAACATCCGATACCGCGGAATTAGTTCCGGGAGCCAGCTTGTGCGGCGCCATCTCAGCGGACTTAAACACTCCCGCGACTGCGCCAGCAGTTCCCTTTGAGTCTTCATCCATTGGATCAGACATACCATCAACCTCCATTTCCACGGGGTATTTCAGTCGCAGCAGACACGATGATCGGGGCCACATGGCAGGCCCCGATGCGCCAGATCTGAGCGCGCGCTGCCTCGGCTGCTGCCTTTCCCTTGAATGGGCCTGCCTCGAGACGATAGCGGCCGAGCTGTTCGCTGACGCGAGTGGGAATCCCCTGCCCTAGCTGATCAATGAGAGTCTGCACCGATTCACGATCCGGCTGCAGTCCGCAGTCGTAGACCATCAGCAAGGCCGCAGCCTTTTGATCAGTCATCCACCGGACCACGCCCAGTGTGCCGAGCAGAACGATCACGACGCCGAGCATTGCAATCCATATCCCACGCGTGCGGCGCGATCCGGCGTGCACAACCGCTCCCGCATCGGAGCGTTCGCGAGCCAGCTCAGCCAGAATATCTTCAGCCTCAGAGAGTTCAGTCAGATCATCGATCCGTGCTCTCAGCGGCTCGGAAAAACCCTGTTGGGTTGGCTTCGCGCGGCGCCCCGTACCATCTGATCCCTGTTCAAGCCGCCGGAGCTCACCGATTGGGCTTTCCAAATCCCACACGAGCGCGCGCTCGCCCAATCCAGCAATTGGCAACTCACTCAGGCGCGAGCTGGCGTGCTTGGCGAGCACAACGACGCGCAATGCGGTGCCACGCAGCCCTTCGACCAGACGACGCAAGGAAGCGACCTCAGGCTCAGCGAGCCTTTCTCCGTCATCGATGACGAGTATCCGTACCGCCTGCTGGGCGGCGCCTTCATAAAGTCGCTCAAGAGGCATGTCAGCCAGCAATCGATTTGCAGACTTCAGCACCGTATCCGAATCATCCGGTGCGTGGAATTCAGTGCGCACGCCATCCGTCCGAACACTCCTGATCAACTCGCGCGAGTGCTTGGACAAAAGACTGGCTGATGTCGCACATAAGATCAGCACTGACGGGTTGCCGCTGAGCAGTTGCTTCTTGGCATTAACTGCGACAATGCCGCCATCCAGTCCTGATGTAACTAGATCGCTCATTTCGCCTCACCCTCCAGCGGCCGGCCATGCTCATCGAACATGAATTCCGGCGGGACGTCGGCCTTGGGCAACTCCGGCGTCTGCAGATTTGGTGTCAGCGCACTCATGCGGAACACATAGGCCAGCACCACCGCAACTGCGCGATAGAGCCCCTCAGGAATCGCGCGATCAAGCTCTGTGGTGAAGTAAATGGCTCGCGCCAGCAGCGGCGAGGAAACCAAAGGAACGCCCGCCTTGTTGGCCTGTTCTTTAATCGCCTTGGCGACATCACCGCGGCCCTTAGCTAACAGGATAGGAACCGGATTGCGCGCCTCATCGTATTCCAGCGCCACTGCGAACTCGGACGGGTTGACGATGACCACGTCCGCATCAGCAACCTTCTTCAACATCTTTCCGCGACTCATCTCGCGTTGCTTGCGGCGCAGCTGCCGCTTGACCTCTGGACGGCCCTCGATGTCTTTCATCTCATCGCGAACTTCCTGCTTGGTCATGCGCAGGCGCCGCAGGTAATTCCATCTTTGGTAAGGCAGATCGAGCAAAGCGATCGCCGCGACCGACACGCTGACAAGAGTAAATATCATTAGCGCTAGGGAGGTTCCGCTGACCAACATCTGATCGAGCGCCTCGCGGGCAATCGCCATGATCTCCATCTTGCGCGACCACAGCATGGCGGATAGCACAGCTCCAATGACTGCGAACTTGACCAGATTCCGCAGCAGACCCATCCACGCCTGAGCGCCAAACATTCGCCGCAGCCCATTCAGCGGATTGAGTTTGCTGAATTTCGGTGCAGCGGCCTGCGAGGAGAAGTTAAGACCACCGTTCAGCATTGCGGCCAATAACACGATTACCACAGACGCCAGTAGCAGCCAGTGAACTGCCCAAAACCCTTCCAGCACACCTTGGCCAAGCAACTGGGGCAGATCCTGCACCGCTTCGATCCGGCCGTGATTGAAGGTCAGACTGCTCCGGAGCAACGCGGCGAATGACTCGATCATCTCGCCACCCAGGAAAAGCATCACCAGACAGATCACCAGTACCTCGACGGCACCACCGAAGTCAGGCGAGCGCGGCAATTCGCCGCGTTCGCGGGCTTGTTGCAGCCTTCTAGAGGTGGGGTCCTCTGTTTTCTCTTCGCCCTGATCTTCAGCCATGGATCAAGGACCCTTGAGAAGCTGACTACGCATCATGATCTCGGCCTGCTTCCAGAGGTCGGCGATTCGCTCACCGATCGCCGGCATGAGCAGGAAAAGCATGGCAAACCCGATAAGAAGAGTGATTGCAAAGCCCACTGCGAACACGTTCAGAGACGGCGTAGCCCGTGACAGTGCGCCGACACCCAGATTCACGGCGAGCAAGGCAAAGAGCAGTGGCGCAGCCAATAATGCGCCTCCAGTAAAGATGACCTTTGAGAAATCCAGCAGCGCCGGAATATCGGTGAGATGAAACTGACCGGGCGGGAGCACACGAATGCTCTCGGACATCATCGAGATCACAACCACATGCCCATCTGCTGCGAGAAAGATCAGCAGCGCAAATAGATTCAGAAATTGGGACAGCACTGGCGTCGAGCCGATCGTTGGATCAAAGGACTGCGCGAAACTGAGCCCTACGGTCATCGATATATGTTCCCCAGCAGTGACCACGGCGGCCGCGACACATTGCAGCACCAACCCCATCGACACACCGACCAGCGCCTCACTGAAAAGCAGTAGAAGCGTGGGCTCTCCGTATGGCTGACCTGGCTTAAGCATTGAGGTCGGCAGCACCGGCATCATCAAAATGCACAAGGCAGCGGCGTATACGATACGGATGCGCCCAGTGGCCGCCGCCTGGCCAAACACCGGAGCAGCCGCAAGAAAAGCCGTGATGCGCGTCATGGGCAGGAGCAGCGCCTGCATCCAGTTCAACGTGATGACGCCCAGCTCCAGCACGGCTCAGTGACCAATAGCCGGGATGCGCTCGAATATTCGACGCGCGAAATCCGCGAGTTCCTGCAATTGCCAGTTGCCGATCAGCAGCGTCAGCAGCATCACACCGATGAGCTTCGGCAGGAACGTCAGGGTCATTTCGTTAATGGACGTGGCTGCCTGCAGAATGCCGACGATCACGCCCAGGAGCAGCACGACTACGAGGATCGGGCCGGCAACCAGACCTCCCACCCACATGGCCTCACGGACGATTGAGACAACATCGGTCTCGCTCATGGCAGCGGCGCCTGAAAGCTCGCTGCCACCGAACCGAGGACCAGCGCCCACCCGTCAACAAGGACGAACAGCAGGAACTTGAATGGCATCGCGATCATCACGGGCGAAACCATCATCATGCCCATCGACATCAGTACGCTGGCAACAACCAGATCGATGACCAGGAACGGGATGTAGATGAGAAAGCCGATGGTGAAAGCGGTTCGCAGTTCACTGGTGAGAAATGCCGGCACAAGAATTGTGAGCGGCGTATCCATCGGCGTACTGACTGCCGGAACCTTGCCCAGCCCCATGAAAAGTTTCACATCAGACTCGCGGGTCTGTGCGAGCATGAATTTCTTCATCGGATCGACAGCGCGACCAAGAGCCGTCTCAAACGGGATCTTCTCTTCCATGTATGGCTGCAGCGCAACCTGCTGGACTTGAGACAAGGTGGGCGCCATGACAAAAAGCGTCAGGAACAGCGCCAGACCGACCAGCACCTGGTTGGGTGGAGTCTGGGCTGCACCAATGGCTTGGCGAAGAATTCCGAGCACAATCACGATGCGCGTGAATGCCGTCATCGACAGGACGATGGCCGGGATCAGCGTAAGAAGCGTCATCAACCCCAAGGCCTGCAGGGACAGGCTGTAAGCCTGGCCACCACCGCCCACCGGAGTTGTTCTGAGGATTTCTATGGAAGAGTGACTCTGACCGAAAGCGACCGACGTGCCCGTAAGCAGCACGAGGAGCAAAGCGAGTCGCTGCTTCGAATGTTTTGTCATGACGTGCGCTTCCTCGACGGCTGGTCTGAGCCATCGACGGATGAGTCAGCCCGTGATGTGGCCAGTCGCGTGATGCTTCCCGGAGTTACGCCAAGTAACAGTTTTTTGTCACCGAAGCGAACCACGACGAGCTTTTCGCGCGTTCCCAGCGATGTATGCGAGATGATGTTGAGCGCCTCGGATTCGCCATGGCGCGTACCAAGCCGCAGGCGCTTTAGCAGCCAAATGGCCAGGGCGAGCAATCCACCAACAAGCACCAGGGCACTGAAGTACCGAACTGGATCCATTATTTTTTCCCCGGCGTCTGTGTCGACAATTAGAGGTGCTTGACGCGATCTTCCGGATCGACCACCTGAGTCAGGCGGATGCCGTATCGTTCGTTGACGAGCACGACCTCTCCCCTTGCGATCACGGTGTTGTTGACACAGACATCCAGCGGTTCACCGGCAACGCGATCCAACTCCAGAACACTGCCTTGTCCCAGCTTGATCAAATCGCGGATGCGGAGCGACGAACGCCCAACCTCGACGGAAATGCTGACCGCGACGTTCTGGATGAGGTCAAGTTGCACGGTCGGGTCTGCGGACGCTTCCCTGGTGGTACTCATAATTGATTCACTCATGCTGCCGATACTCCTGGCGCTTTCTTGCTGTCCGCAACAACCTTGCGGGACTTACCACTGGCCGCTGAGGCAGCCTGCGGTTCTGTAGCCGTGTCGCTATTTGCTGACTCCAGCGATGGAAGATTTTCGACCGGCGGCTCAATGACCCGTTCGATCCGGATGGCGGCATTGCTGTCCGTTGAACCGTACTCGGCGTCAAACAGGTGAGCGGACTGAACGAGCACCTTGACGCTCGGCGGCGGCTTGAACCACAGCGTGTCACCGGGCTTGATGCTCGCTAGATCCAGTGCTGACACGCGCAGAGTGGCCAGCTGCGCGATGACTTCAAGCTCTGTGTCACCTACAGCGTTGCGCAGCTGTTCAGCCCAACGAGCTGAGAGCTTTTCGTCGCGCTCGCCGGTCTGCACTCGTCCGCGCAACAGCAGACGGATCGGCTTGAGTGCTGAGAACGGATACATGATTGTGAGCTGCCCGCGGACATCTGCCCCGAGCTCAAGATCGAATCGGCTCACGGCAACGATCTCTTTGTCTTCGCCAATCTGCGCGAAGGATGGGTTGATCTCGCGACTCACATATTCCGGCTTCATAGCAAAGACCGGCTCCCAGGCGTCTGCAAGATCGGTGAAGATGGATTCAAGCAGCAGCTGGATGATTCGTTCCTCAGTCTGCGTGAAACCGCGTTGCGGTGACAGTTCCATAGAACCACCGCCGCGGCCGCCGAAGAAACTATCCACGGCGCCATAAACGATCGCCGGATCCATAGTCACCAGCCCGTAGCCGCGCAGAGGTGGATAGCGCACGATGTTGACGTTGCAGGGTGATGGCAAACCCTGCATGTAGTCATGAAAAGTCGTCACTTCGAAGGGTGTCGCAGTAACCTTGACCGCCTGCCGCAGCCGAGTGAGCAAGCTTCCACGCAGCTGACGCGAAAAGCGGTCATCGATCATCTCGAGAGCAGCAAGCTGGGAACGGGAAGTAGTGTCGCTGCCGACCAAGCTATACGGCTGCACCGATGAGCCTGACGACGACGTGGCTGACGTCTCGATGTCACCGCTCTGCAGGGCTCCGACGAGGGCATTCACCTCGTCGGGTGTCAGCAACTGGCCTGACTTGGACATTTCAGATCTCTCTACCATGAAGGTCAGTTACTGGAACACGAAGTGGGTAAACATCACTTCTTCGATACCGCCGAAATTCTCGTTACGGATCAGCACGTCATTCATCGCATTGCGAAGCGACTCCGCCAGATGCGCGCGGCCTTCTAGCGAAACCATTTCTTCCTCGCCAAACTGGCTGGCTGAGGCCAGGATGGCCGCCTCGATGGCAATCTGATGCTTAGTCACGCGTTCGACGATCGTGTCGCCATAGAAGGTCTTGTAGGCGACCTTGAACTGCACAAACTTGCGTGAGTTGGGGATATTGATCGTGAAGTCCCGTTCGATGGGCTTGTAGGTTGCAGCAAATTTCTCAGCCGACGGAACCGCGGCCGAGGACTTCGCTGCGCCATGCTCAGCCGCTGCGCCATGTTCGCCACCGCTGGCCGCCTCATGCTCTCCCTTGGCAGCCGGAGCCGCCTCCGCGCCAGAGGCCTCGCCATGCTCACCCGCCCCATGCTCGCCCGCTGCGGCCTCAGCCTCAGCCTCGGCGGCCGGCTTCTTGGTGAAGAAACCCGTTAAATAGAGCGTCGCACCGACCGATCCGCCGATGAGCACCAAAGCACCCGCGGCAATCATCACAAAGAGAAGTATTGAAGACTTCTTCTTCGGCTGCGCCTCTTCACCGGCTGCACCCGCAGCTTCAGGGGCTTTTTTCTTGCTGTCTTTCTTGTCCGACATCGGAGGTACCGTCAGTTAGGAATGGAATGGGTATCAAACAAACAGGTCAATTTCGCGCGAGTTGTCTTGAACTCGCTGCAGAGCTGCAACGGCGGATGGAGTCGCCAGCAGATTGTCTTCTTCCGGCTGCTGCCGGTAAGCCTGAGCAGTGAACGGGGTCGATGAGCGCTCACCCTGCGCCCGCGAGCCGGATTGGCCAAACGACCAACCAGCGAGCTGCAGACCATAGGACTCGAGGGATTCCTGCAAGCGCGGAAGGCCAGCCTGGAGAATGGCCTTGGCCTCGCTGCTTGACATATTTACATTTGCAGTCAACTCGGAACCGCGCAGCAAAAGGCTGATATCCATCGAACCCAGATTGCCCGGTTCAAGCTGCAGACTTACGTTCCAGTTCTCGCTGCGTACCTGATTCATTATCCTCTGCGCGACCGCATCGGCAAAGCTTTGCGTGCGATCCTCGAAGTTCATTCGCTGATCAAGGACACGCAAGTGCTCGACGGAGTCACGAACCACATGGGACATGTCGGGGCGCCGACCCTCGGCTGTTGCGACGATGGCAGGATTTGTAGGCGCGAGGTCTGGGGCCACCCCAGCGGGTGGCTTGTTGTCCAAGCCCATGGCCGAGGAATCCGATGACACGGGGCTTAGGGCTGAGTCGGACTGCGACAGAATTGCCTGTGCACCCAGCGAAGCTGGCAGCGACGCGTCATGCAGCTCAGTTGCGACCACCTTGTCCAGGCCGGCACTGGCTTCGGCTCCCGCGACCGGGAGCCCCCGGGTACGCAAAGCCGACAGCGTCGAAGGCATTTTTGCGGGACCAGTAACCTTGCCTTTAACGATGGCCCCGGCGATATCGTTCAGCGCCAACACGGACGGACCCGTACGCATCATCGATGCAGTGCCAGACGCGGGGTCCAACACCTCAGCCTTCAATGACTCGAGCCTTTCGGCCCCGGAGATCGCGGAATTGATCCCGTTGGAACCGGAAAGCGGGCGCAGGCGCAGTTCCTGCAGCGTAGAGGCCAGAGCGAGTGGCGGCAGCGCCGCTGGCTGCGGAGTTTCGGCCGCCGACCCGAGAACCGCTGGAGTTTCCGCAACGCTGGCTCCAACTTGGCTGCGCGCACCCACAGCCCGCCATGACATCAGATCCTCGTCAGCAATCATGGTCGGGGAGCGGCGGAGAGCGTCGGTAGGCAGATTGATGCCGGTCGTAACGCCAGTGACTTCAGACGCAACGATTGATTCCGGCGGCTCGACCGGAGCTGCTGGAACCATCGGCGGAGACATGATCGGCATCGGCAACAGAGGGAGAACAAACGCTGAGTCGATGCCATTTGCACCTTTGACAGCAGCGCTGGTGGAATCTGCGGAGTCAGACTTGGTGGAATCCAGACCTTCGCCCAGTTGGTCCGCCACTACTTCGTCCGTAGCGGTCCGACTCAGTAGCAACCGCGCCAGCGAACGGTCGATTCCGATCGTGACCGCAAAATCTTCGAGCTTCGCGTCGGATATGGGCTGGGCCTGCCAGCGCGCAAACTCCGGCGATCGAGGCGGCAATTCCGGCAACCCATTGCCGGCTTCAGGCAAGTTCAGCGTCGGACCGGCGGCATCCGGGCTGACCGACTGCCCTCCCGCTTCCTGCATCAGGCTAGCGAAAAGCGGACCCAGTGAGGCCCCATCCGACGCGGAAATAGCGCCAGATTGGGCGTTTTCAGCCGGCCGGGCCGCCGGTTCGATGGAATTCAGTAGTAAGTCTGAAGCAGCCATAATCGCGGAAATTGGATCCCGAACGTGATTGACCGTCACCTCCGTTGCAAGCGCTATGCCAGCCTGCTTCTAGGCTGACGACGCACCAACCCGTCCAGAATCTTTTGCTCGCGAGCACGCACTTCGCTCGCGGCCATTTGTCCGGACTTCTCAGCGGCGAGCTCTACGGCTTTGGCAAAGCTGCGCTTCTCACGCACCTCCTCCAAAGCGGACTCGAGCAGGAATTCGGCTTGCGCCACTTCGTTCAGCTGATTCTGCGAAAGCTGGGTCAGCCAACCGGAGAATTCGCGGTACATGCGCAGACTGGAGACGCTCTGACTGCTGAGCTCACGTCCGCGAATCATGCCCCCGTAGTCAGCGCAGTACCGCGCCACCGTCTCGAGCCGGTCCTGCTGCATCAGCAGGTTCTCGCGCCGCTCCGACGCAGCCCGTTCGGCGGCCTTGGCCAGTGCATCACCCACCTTCGCGATGCGCTGCAGGCGTGTCGCCCGCGTTGCATGTCGACTGGTCACGCAAGCACTCGCGCGAGCTGCTGAAAGCCCGTGGCAAAATCGACCTTCTCGTCAGCTTCCTGCATCAGGAATTCACGCAGCGAGCCATGCCGCTGGAGGGCTTCATCCAGCTCTGCATTCGTGCCGGCGCGGTAGGCGCCCACAGAGACAAGATCTCTGTTTTCCTCCCATGTCGCCATCAGCCGCCGGAATTTGCGCACCAGTGTGCGCTGATCCTGGGAGATGAGTCGGTTGGCCAGACGCGAAATGGAGGTGTTGATATCAATGGCGGGATATTGGCCAAGCGCTGCCAGATCTCGGGACAGCAGCACGTGTCCATCCAGAATTGCGCGCGCGCCATCAACGATCGGATCGTTGGTGTCATCGCCCTCGGCCAGAATGGTGTATATGCCAGTGATACTGCCACCGCTACTGACACTGCCCGCACGTTCGATCAATTCATTGATGAGCGAGAAAACGGAAGGGGTATATCCCTTCGTGGTTGGCGGCTCGCCAACCGCCAGTCCGACCTCGCGTTGCGCATGAGCCACGCGGGTCAGAGAATCCATCAGCAGCAGTACGTTCTTACCCTGATCGCGAAAGAACTCCGCAACCGCGCAAGTGTAGTGTGTGGCGCGTAATCGAATCACGGGTGAGCAGTCACCGGGTGCGGCAATCACCACCGCACGACTGGATCCCTCGCGGCCGAGCGTCTCGTGCACGAAATCCAGGACTTCGCGGCCACGCTCACCGATCATTCCGATCACTACCACGTCAGCGGCTGTGTATTGAGTCATCATGCCAAGCAGCATGCTCTTGCCTACACCGCTGCCCGCGATGAGACCAATGCGCTGCCCCTGGCCGATGGTCAGAAAGGAGTTGATAGCGCGCACACCCACATCGAGCACTGATGAGATGGGGGCGCGCTCGAGCGGATTTCGACGCTCTGCCCGCAGCGGCACATAGACCTCGGGCTCGATCGCAGGACCCCCATCGAGCGGTTGTCCCAGGCCATCCAGCACGCGACCAAGCAGTGCGTTGCCCACGCCGACACGGGCGGTGAGCGTCATGACCCGGACGCCGGCCCCGGGCAGAAGACCCTGAACAGCTGCGAGCGGCATGAGCATGACTTCTTCGCCGTCGAAGCCGACTACCTCACAGACTACGCCGTCACCCTGTTCTGCCATCACTTCGCAATAGGCACCCAGCGGAGCCCGCACACCGCGCGCGGCCAGTAACATACCGGTGACGCGAGTGAGCACACCGCAGACGGTCGGCGGCGACAGTTCCAGGTCTTGGATACGCCTCTGCAGCGTATCGATGATCCCTGAACTCAAGGCGGAACCTCGCGACGAAGATCGGCTGCCAATCCAAGGACTCGCTCACGAATCTCGCGCACCCGATTCTCGAAGCGATCATCGATCACTTTGTCGCCACTGCTGGCAGTGACTCCACCACTCGGCACGAGGGCATCGGGAACGAAGCGCAGGAATTCAGGCCGCCGCGAAGCCAGCTCTAGGACGGCAAGATCATCGGGGTTCATGTGTACGGCAATGGCCGCGTCTGTATCGTGCTCACCAGCCGGCTTGATTGAGTCCGCCACAGCATCGAGATAGCGGGCGAGCCCGTCGCCTTCGAGCAGGGCCTGCCGCGCCAGTTCACTGCCAATGTGCAGACTGGCCTGTGCCAGCGGCACAATCAGCCTGCGCTCGACTTCGCTTTGCATTTGCACGAGCGTTCGCCCCGCAGCATCGAGGGCGACAATTGCCTGATCCAGTGCTGCTGCGAGCTCAGCCTTGGCTTGCGCGCGACCGCGCTCCTCAGCCTCAGTCACGAGCCGCTGTATTTCCTCAGCCGTGGGCCCCGTTGAAGCGGCAACGCCCGGCTCAGCCGAAGCCTGGCCGCCTGCACCACCAGCCGCCTCATCAGCGGGGGCATGCGTAATCGTTGCGAGTTCCGGGAGCTCATCGCCAGCCGGCTGTTCATACTGCCGGGCAAGCTCGCGGAGCAGGAACCCCGCACGCTTGACGGCAAAGTGGCGCGCAGCAAAAGCGGCCTGAGCCGCGGACTTCTCACGGCCAAATACACCCGCCGGCTTGAATGATCCTGCAGGTCGGACGCCGAGGCGAACCACTTCACTCACGGCGAATCCAGCTTCATCAGACGTAATCCGCACCGCGGCCGAGCATGATTTCGCCCGCGTCCGACAGCTTGCGCGCCGTGCGCAGGATCTGCTTGCGCGCTTCCTCGACTTCCGAGAGGCGCATCGGGCCCTTGGCTTCCATCTCCTCTACAAACATTTCGCGGGCACGCTGCGACATGTTTTCGAGGAACTTGCCCTTCAGCAATTCGTCGGACCCCTTGAGCGCGATCATCAGCAGCTCAGTGGGAACGTTACGCATGAGCGTCTGGATACTGCGGTTATCAGAGCCCTCGAGATTCTCGAAGGCAAACATATTGTCCTGAATGCGCTGCGCGAGATCGGCATTCTGAGACGAGAGCTTGCGCATCATCGCCTGCTCAACGTCAGTCTTGACGAAGTTCATAATCTTCGCCGCGGCCTTGACGCCACCGACGCTCGAGGATTTCAGCGAAGAGTTCGAGGAGAACTGCTTGCGCATGATGGTCTCAAGCTCTTGCATGGCGGTTGGCTGAATGGTCTCGAGCGAGGCCACTCTGGCTATCACCTCTGGCCGGAGACTTTCGGGCAGGAATCGCAACACGTCCGCAGCGACATCGTTATCTAGGAACGAAAGCACAATCGCGATGATCTGCGGATGCTCATGGATGATCATCTCTGATATCGACCTGGCATCCATCCACTGCAGCACTTCCAAGCCGCGATTGGCGGAGGCCGGCATGATTCGGCTGAGCACGCTGCTCGCCTTGTCCTCACCAATGGCGCTCTTCAGGATGGCTTCGAGGTAATCAACGCCACCGCCGATATTGGTCTGCTTCTTGATTGTGCCGATGAATCCATCGAGCACAGCGCTCACTGCTTCCTGAGAAAGATCCGCCACGGAAATCATGGCGGCGCTTAAGTGCTGAACTTCCTTGGGCGCCAGGTGCCGGATTACGCTCGCGGCTTCCTCCTCGCCAAGCAGCATCAGCATCACCGCTGCACGCTGGGTGTTGGATAGCGCCGCAACTTCCGCGGCAATCTGCTGCGGATCGGGACCCAGTGGCACTTCAGGTGCCAGATTGATTGCTTCAGCCATTTTCTAAGCCCGCCACTCAGCGAATATCCTTGGCGATGAGATTCTTCAATACGAGGGCCACGCGCTTGGCATCCTGGGAAACCATCATGCGTACAACCGTGACCTTGTCATCATAGCTATTGGCGGTATCCAGCATCTCAGCGGAGATGGCGGTTTTCTTGCGTGGCTTGAGCCGTGCGCGCAGCTCTTCGAGTGTTTCACCCTCGCGCAATTCCACGTCTCCGTCGCTAGGCTTATCGCCGGCCGCACCATCCTGGGCGCCGTCCTCGCCGTCGCCGGCTTCACCGCTTGCGCTCGTTGCAGCACCAGTTAGCCGGCCCACATCCACGCCGCTCTCCGCCAGCGAGGCGAGCATTTGTTCACGTGACATTTCAGGTTGCGGCACATGCGTCAGTCGGTTGACCACCGGGCGCACCACGAGGAATGCAAGCAAAGCGATAGCCAGCGCGACACTGACGTATTTGGCCAGATCGATGTAACGCGACTGCTGCCAGAGCGGAACCGGAGCTTCCACATGCGGCGGCTCAAAGCTGGTGCTGATGATGTTGACCAGATCGCCACGCTCAGCGCTGAAGCCCACGGCACCCTGCACCAGGCTTGTGAGTCGAGTGATCTCCGCCTCAGGGAGCGGTCGCCGAGTGGGTGCCGTCGTGGCACCGGCCGCAGCGATCGCGTCATTGATGGCTACGCCCACGGTCAGGCGACGCATGCGCGGCGCCGGATCGACGACGTACTTCACCGTACGGTCCATTTCATAATTGCGGCTCTGACTGCTGTCCTTGCCGCGAATGGTGTTATCGGTAGCGGCCTGGCCTGCTGCCGGAGTGGGCAGATTGGCATCTGCTGTGGGGGCTGCCGCCGCCGGAGGTTCATTCGAGAGCGATCCCGGCACGCCGGTAGCGCGCGGCTCGGTTTTCTCGCTTTGCTTGAGCTGCTCGGAACGAACCTTGGTTCCGGCATTACCCGGATCAAAGTTCTCCATGGTTTGTTCGATCACCGAGAAGTCGAGATCGGCACTCACCTGCGCATGGACATTAGTTGAGCCAAAGATCGGGGCAAGAATCTGGTTGATGCGATCGACGTAATCCGCCTCGACCTTCTGTCGCAGCTCCAGCTGCTTTGCATTCAGGTCCTTGGCTCCCTGAGCTTCGGTCAATAGCCGGCCAAACTGGTCGACCACCGAGACACCCGCCGGAGTCATATACGGAATGCTTGAGGAGACCAGATGCACAATGGCCTGAACCTGACCCTCGCTCAACGCGCGTCCGGCATAGGGAGTAACGATCACAGATGCCTTCGGATCGACACGATCACTGATGAAGGCACTCTGCCTGGGCAAGGCAAGGTGAACGCGGGCATTCTGAATCGTGTTGATGCGACGAATGCTCTGCGCCAGCTCTTCTTCAACTGTTGCGTTGTAGCGCGCCTGCTCCATGAACTGGCTGGTGCCCAGCGGCATGGTTTCCTTAAGAACAGAGGAGCCACCCGTCGATTCCTTTGGGAGCCCGGCGGCTGCGAGCATGATGCGCGCTTCGTGAAACTCATCTGCAGGCACGGTCAGCGAACCGGTAGTTGAATCCAGGCGCACATTCACGCCGTTCTTCTGCAGCAGCTGCTGCGCGGCTTCCTTATCCGCATCAGCCATATCAGGGTAGAGAGCGCGTGGTGCCGGCGTCGACATCGAGATATACGCCATCACGGCCAACAGCAACACGAGCGCCATACCAACATAGGGCAGCGTCTGGCGAACCACCGGCCGCTGCAACAGAGCACGCACCGGGCCTGGCGCGGGCAGCGGTGCAAGCGCTCGGTCGGCGTTGACCACCGACCCCCGTGACGTGGTCACCGTGACCCCGTCAGTCGGATCTTCGGTGCCCAGTCTGCCTCGCAAAACATCAGCTTCTACAGCGGCCATGGCGTTACACCGTCATGCTCATGATTTCTTTGTACGCTTCCAGCATCTTGTTGCGCACCTGGACAGTGGCTTCAAAAGCAACGGAAGACTTTTGCATGGCAATGGCCACGTCGGTCAGCGACACATCCTCTCCGCGTGCATAAGCTGTCTGTAGATTGCTCGACAGACTCTGCTGCTGGTTCACCGAATCGATCGCTGAACGGATGGTGTCGAGGAAGGACGGCTGCTGCACAGCGGGCGCCTGAGAACCCGGAGCCAGCATCTGCGTTGACGGACCGTGCAGCTTGCCAACGCTTGGAGTGGCCTCTGGACGCACGGCTTCACGCATAGCCTGCAATTGATCCAGCGCCTGCTGCATAGCTACGGAGTGAAGTGTCATATGCCCGCCTCCACCAATCCATAATTACGCAGACGCGCGAGCTTGTAGCGCAGCGTGCGCTCGGACATACCGAGATGCGCTGCAGCCTGTGTCTTGGTCGGTGTAGCCCGGAGCGTCGCGAGGATGAGCTCGGCTTCTTGCATAGCGCGGTGCTCTGCCAGCGTGGTCTCAGGCTTCTCAGCGCTGACCGATGGGCTAGGCACCAGAGCAACCTCACTGAGCGGCTTCGAGGAAGCAAACATATCAAGGCCAAGGTGAGCGGCTGATAGCGTCGGACCATCGGCGACCACCATCGCGCGTTGGATCACATTCTCCAGTTCGCGGACATTGCCGGGCCAGTCATAGGCCTTCAGCGCCGCAATGGCACTGGCGTCGAGCTGCATCTCGCCGGAGATATAGCGATGCCGATGAAGCATGGCGCGCGCCAGCGGCACGACGTCGCCGGGTCTCTCGCGCAGCGGCTTGAGCTGCAGCGGGAAAATGTTCAGGCGGTAGTAAAGATCTTCGCGGAATCGGCCTGCTGCAACCTCGGCTTTCAGATCTCGATTCGTTGCAGCAAGCAGGCGGAAGCGCGTCTTGATTGGGCGCGTTCCACCGAGCGTCGTGAATTCACGTTCCTGCAGCACTCGCAACAACTTGGCCTGCACGGTCAACGGCAGCTCGCCCACCTCATCGAGGAACAGCGTTCCGCCATCGGCCTGCTCGAAGAAGCCTGCAAAGCGTTGCGATGCGCCGGTGAATGAGCCCTTTTCGTGACCGAAGAGCAGATCGTCGACCATGGACTCCGGCAAGCAGGCGCAGTTGAAGGCAACGAAGTTGCCGCTAGCGCGCACCGAACGTCCGTGGATGAATCGAGCAAGAACCTCTTTGCCGGTCCCCGATGGACCACCAATCAGCACCGTCACTTCCGTGCGTGCCACGCGTGCGCCGAGGGCCAGCAACTGCTCCGTGAAAGGGTCGCCAAAGACGACGACGTCATCGGCCGCAACGGGAGCTGCGGGCGCGGCGATCGCGGCAGAGACTGTTTCGGGCATTGCGGACACGGGCACACCAGTGATCAGAACCGAGTGGTGGTTAGCAACCCGCGTGCCAGATGAAAATTAGCTATGCGATACAGAGGGTTCCGCGCGCCCTCCGACTGCTTCCGACGCTACTGTCGAGATGCCGACAGTCCGTACTTGCGCAATCGCTCGATGAATGTTGTCCGCGGTAGGCCCAGCAGGTCAGCCGAATGGGAAATGTTGCCCAGACTCTCGCGTAGCGAAGCGCGGATCCACGCTTCCTCGTATTCGCTGAGCAGCTTCTTGAGATCGACCGCGGTCACCCGATCGTTGGCGCTAGGCAGATTGGGAGAGGTCGAGAGCATGGAGCGCCATTCTGTTGAAGCAGCGGGCTCGGCCGTCGGCTCGGGATGACTGGCGGGTGGCTCTTCGGCCCCCTCCTCCGATGCGAGGTCCCACATATCCAGAACGGCTCGATATTCCTCTGACCGCGACGGCGGCGAATCAGATCGTCGAGGCATCATGGAGGGCGGAATGCTGGAGAGCGACATCTCCTCCCCCGGCCAGAGAACGGACAGTCTTTCGACAAAGTTGAGCAGCTCCCGACAGTTTCCAGGCCAGCTATGACTCAACATCCATTCACGCAGATCCGGCGCAGCGCGCACGGGCAAACGTCCTTGCCCAGCGCAGCCGCGAGCAAAGTGATCAAAGAGTAGAAGCACATCGTCTTCGCGTTCGCGCAGTGGCGGCACTTGAAGCGGTATGACGTTTAGTCGGTAATACAAGTCAGCCCGGAATACACCCTCAGTGACCGCGTTCTCGAGCTCCCGGTGTGTCGCAGCAATGATGCGGACATTCACCGGCCTAGGACGTTCATCACCCACCCGATCTACAACGCGCTCTTGAAGCACCCGGAGCAGTTTCACCTGCATCTCTAAGCGCATATCACCGATTTCGTCGAGGAACAGAGTTCCCGAGTCGGCCATTTCAAATCGGCCGCGCCGGTCGCTGAGTGCGCCGGTGAATGATCCCTTGGTATGTCCGAAGAGTTCGCTTTCGAGCAATTCATGCGGGATGGCCCCGCAGTTCACCGGAACAAATGGACTGCGTCCGCGTACGGAAAGCCGGTGGATGGACTGCGCAACCAATTCCTTGCCGGTACCGGACTCACCCAATACGAGTACCGTGCTATCGCTTCGCGCCACGCGACGGATCAGCATCCGCAGGGAACGCATCGCTGGGGATGCCCCGGCCAGCATTTCCAGGCCCTGCTCCGACTCTCTATGAGCGGTCACCAGTTTTTCAGACATGCCGTACCACGTTAGAACCACCCGGCGAGAGCGGCGGACCGATAGACCGGCCACCGAACCCTTTCCCGTCCGGACTAAAACCCGGGCATTGTTTTTCTAGTCTCGGGCGAAATAGTAAAAATTGCACCCGAGCCTTCATCGGTCGGATATTAACAAGGGATTTGCCCGAATCGACCACCATTTGGGTCGCTCATTAGGGCCGGCTGGACTTCAGCCAGATGGGTGGAGCAGACGCCCAGCCCCACCGGATTAGATTTAAATAGCTGTTTTTATTGGTATTTTATGGGCCCAAAGCAGCCCAAGCGCCCTGAAGGGCGCCCAAGGGCTTCAGGAATGGATCAAGAACATCCGACGGCTGGCTTCAGCGGCCGTATTCGGGTTGATGACCATCCAAGCCTCGCGCACCTGGGAGAGCAAATCGGCGCAATCGGCCAGTTCCTCGACCGCAGCGCGGGCACCGGCCCGAACCATACGACGCATCAAATACTGATAAAAATCATGGAGATGCGTTGCTACAGAGCCGCCGTTGTCCATATCCAGGGTCTCGCGCAGACCGGCCAGAATGGTGAGTGCGCGCGACACGCTGGCGCTCACTGAACGCGCCTCCTGACGGCTGGCGTGCTGGCCGGCCTGACGGATCGCGTCAATGGCGCCGTCATACATCATGACGACCAGATCGCGCTTATCAGAAGTCTCGAAGCGCGCATCGAGCTGAGTGGAACGGTAGGCTTTCAGTGCATAGGCGGACATGGTGTGGTGCTCCATACGCGGGTTCATTCCCGTGCACTGAATACAGTCGGAAGGAGCGCGATTTTCTTTAGTGGCGTGCCGCCTGGCGGCCGAGACCTTATAGATAATGAGGAAAGGCGGCGGGAGGTTCCCCTCCCGCCGCGACCCCCGACTGCAGGTCAGTCAGTCGCCGTTAGACAGCGGCGGCGACGCCGGCACCACTCGGTACCACCGCCGTCGCCTTTACGGCGCCAACATAACCTGCAGTCACGGCTCCAGCCGGTACGGCGACTCGCGCGGAGAGTTCCGCCCAAGCCTCCCGAACCGACGCAAGCGTGCTCCTGGCCTCGCCGAGCCAAGATGCGTCCCGTCGCGTCTGCGCGCCGATGATCTTCGACGTCGCAACGTTGTAAACGCGGAGCAAGGCACTGGCGACCGGCTCCCCGTGCTCGAAATCGAGCGTCTCGCGTAATCCCGCAAGAATGGTCAGCGCTCGCGTGCACTGTCTGCCGCAATCGCGGTATTCCTTGCGTTCCATGAAAATGGTCGCCTGTCCGATGGCATCGATCATGCCGTCGTATAAGGCCAAGACCAGATCAATCCTTCTGCCCCCGTGAGCCACCGACTGCATCTCGGTGTCCTGGTAGGCCTTTAAAACAGAACGTGGTGCCATTTCTGTTCTCCTGGCAGTTGCCTCAGTACATACAAAAACACTCTCAGGACACTCCCCGGGGTATTACCCCGGGGAGCGCTCAACGCTCAAATCAACCGCGCAGCAGAGTCAGGATGTACTGCGGCGACTGGTTGGCCTGCGCGAGCATGGCGGTACCGGCCTGGGCCAGAACCGTGCCACGCGCTAGGTTTGCAGACTCGGCGGCGTAGTCCGCATCCTCAATACCCGACAGCGCTTCCTGCGTGCGCTGGCTGACGTT
>CANGBB010000003.1 GCA_947452065.1 Gammaproteobacteria bacterium | reverse complement strand
TGCGGCAAAGCTCCTTCACCGGCACGCCCCGCTCGCCTTCCTTCAGAAACCCAATGATCTGCTCTTCCGTATACCGCTTCTTCACGTCCAACCTCCTAGCCGGGGTCAGACTCTAGACCTTTCTGCTACTCAAAAGCGGGGGGACGTCGTCTCCACAGGGTAGCCCATCTGTACTACCAGCTCTTTCGCAAACGGATTCACCCCGCTTCCCGGCCTCGATCCTGCGGAATATCCAATGAACCTGCCGTTTGTCTGCGTGCTCGCCAACGCCTCCCCAAGAATGGATCTCGCGGAATTATGGGTGCACAGGAACAGGATGTTGTACGTCTTCATCGATTGCTGTCTCAGCATTTGTTTCAGCCGTGTCTAATGACTCAGCGCGACCAGCGACTGCACGGCGATTATCGCTTCTATGACTGTAGTGTTGTCGAACTATAAGACAGCTCTGTGACAGCGCAGGCACGCCGTCGACAGCCGCATCACAAAGGCGGCGACGCATCCATTGAAGATTCAGGTGCAGCCGAGAAACCGTAGCCCTTGGGACTCGGCTTATCGGCCACCGCATCCTAGAAGGCGGTCGTTGCGGCGTCCTGGTCGCCGCACTACTCAGCCAAGGGCTTCCGCTTTACTTGAAATAAATCGAGAGCACTCCGCCAATCATCGCCAGGCACAACAACAAAAATATGAGCCAGGCACTTTTGCGAACAATGTGGTTGTTCAACTTGCTGTCTTTTCGAATGTTCAGCTTGTCTTCAAAAAGGCTCATGCCACTTCCTTTGCCTGATTTCTATCTGGCGATCATCAGCCGTTGCAATACCAGCCCTATCAGGGCTCATCTTGAGATCTATTCAGATACGTCCTGCAGACCGACTGGTGGCTGCAGTGGTACCGCGATCTTCACCCTACAGTTATGCCTTAGAGACCCGATGCTAGTCAATCCAAAGCTGGCCTCACCCTTATTGGTGGCGGGCCGCGCAAGCTGGTGGCATCGCGATCCACTCGGGAGAGTGGATGCAAAACTATTCCACCGTCAGACTCTTGGCGAGATTGCGTGGCTGGTCCACATCGGTGCCGCGCTGGATGGCGACGTGGTAGGCAAGCAGCTGCAGCGGGAGGGTGTAGACGATCGGCGCCTGGAACTGGGTGACATGCCGGGGCATTTCGATCACGTGCACGCCGTCAGAATTCGTGAAGCCAGATTCTGGATCGGCGAACACATACAGCTCACCGCCGCGCGCGCGCACTTCCATCAGGTTTGACTTCAGCTTTTCCAGCAGCTCATTGTTCGGAGCCACCGCGATGACCGGCATGTCGTCATCGATCAGCGCCAGCGGGCCGTGCTTGAGCTCGCCCGAGGCATAGGCCTCGGCATGGATATAGGAGATTTCCTTGAGCTTGAGCGCGCCTTCCATCGCGATCGCATACAGCGGTCCGCGACCGAGGAACAATGCGTGGTGCTTCTGCGCAAAATTCAGTGCCAGCTTGTGAACGGCCGCATCCAGCTGCAGAGTCTTCTCCAGCAGGCCCGGCAGCTCAACCAACTGATGTACGAGTGCGCGCTCGCTCTCGGTATCAGCACCGTTGTGCTTGGCCAGTGCCACGGTGAGCATGGCCAGCGCCGTCAGCTGCGTGGTGAACGCCTTGGTAGACGCTACGCCGATCTCCGGACCGGCGCGGGTCAGCATCACGAGATCAGACTCGCGCACCATCATGCTCTCGGGAACATTGCAGACGGTCAGCGTGGCCACATAGCCAATCTGCTTGGCCAAACGAAGCGCAGCCAGCGTGTCCGCGGTTTCCCCGGACTGTGAGATGGTCACGAACAAGGTGTCGGGCGTGACTACCGGATTGCGGTAGCGGAATTCGCTCGCGATCTCGACATTGCAGGGAATGCGGCAGTACTGCTCGATGAAGTGCCGCGCCACGCAGCCCGCGTGGTAGCTCGTTCCGCAGGCGACAATCTGCACCGCACGGACGCGCTTGAAGATTTCATTGGCCGAGGGCCCGAATGCCTGCTCCAGCAACCGACCACCAGCGATGCGTTCCTGCAGGGTGTTGGCCACCGCGCGCGCCTGCTCATGGATTTCTTTGAGCATGAAATGCTCAAACTGGCCCTTCTCGGCGGCCTCGGATGACATCTCGCTCTCTCGCACCGGACGCTCGACCAGCCTGCCCTCATGATCGATGACATGGACGCCGCCCCGGGAAACTTCTGCAACGTCACCCTCTTCAAGAAACATGAAGCGGCGTGTCACGGGCAGCAGTGCCACAACGTCGGAGGCAATGAAGTTCTCGCCCTGACCGACACCCACCACTACCGGGCAGCCGGCGCGTGCAGTGATGATCTTGTTCGGTTCACTCTGGTCGATGACCGCGAGCGCGTAGGCGCCCTCGAGTTCGGCTACGGTGGCGCGCACAGCCTTGAACAACTCGCCGAGGCGTGCGAGATGGTAGTGAACGCGATGCGCCACCACCTCCGTGTCGGTCTCGGAAGTGAATACATAGCCGAGGCGCCTGAGTTCGGCGCGCAGCTCTTCGTGATTTTCGATGATGCCGTTGTGGACGACCGCGAGACCGTCACGCGAGATATGCGGGTGCGCATTGCGCTCACTGGGAACACCATGCGTTGCCCAGCGCGTGTGCGCGATGCCCAGCTGTCCGGATAACGGTGCGAGCACCAGCGCTTCAGCAAGCGCCTTCACCTTGCCAACGGTACGAACGCGCTCAACCTTGCCTGCATCGCTGAGCACGGCCAGGCCGGCAGAATCATAGCCGCGGTATTCCAGCCGCTTCAGGCCTTCGACCAGAACGGGAACCACATCGCGCCCGGCAATTGCCGCCACTATTCCGCACATGAGAGTCGCTGCTCCGTCTGGTTCAGGTTTTCTTGGTGGGCCGACGCCACTGTTCGATGGTTCGCTGCTGGCTGCGTTCAAGCGTCAATCGATCGTCGGGCGCATCGCGGGTGATCGTCGAACCGGCACCGATAACCGCACCGGCACCAATCTTGACGGGTGCCACCAGCATGGAGCCCGAGCCAATGAAAGCGCCATCGCCGATCTGTGTCTGCGACTTGTTGACGCCATCGTAGTTGCACGTGATGGTGCCTGCACCAACGTTGACCTGGCTACCTACGATGCTGTCGCCGACATAGCTGAGGTGATTGACCTTGCTGCCGCGGCCGATACGGCTTTTCTTGATCTCGACGAAGTTGCCGAGATGCACATCATCAGCCAGCTCTGTGTCTGGCCGCACGCGGGCAAAGGGGCCGATCTGGCAGCTGGCGCCGATTTCCGCATTCTCGATCACACAATTCGGACGAATGACTGTGCCCATTCCGATGCGCGCTGCACTGATCACGCAATTAGCACCCACCTTGACGCCATCACCCAAATGAACCGGGCCTTCGAGCACGACATTGACGTCCAGCTGCACATCACGTCCGGTGGTGATGACACCGCGAAGGTCGATGCGCGAGGGATCAATGATCGTGACACCCGCCGCCATCAGTTCATCAGCGCGCTGACGGCGGTAGTGCGCTTCCAGCTCGGCGAGTTGGCGCTTGTCATTGACGCCCAGTACCTCAGCCAGTGTTGGTGCTATCAACGGCCGAACTTTGACCTTGTCCTTCACGGCCATCGCAATGATGTCGGTGAGGTAGTACTCGCCCTGGGCATTGTCAGACTTTAGCTTTGCCAGCCACCGGCGCAGGAGCTTGGCCGGCGCGGCGAGAATGCCGCTGTTGCCTTCGTTGATGCGGCGCTGCGTGGCTGTCGCATCCTTGTGCTCGACGATGCGCTGCACCTCGCCCTGACGATTGCGCACGATGCGACCGTAACCGGTTGCATCCGTGAGCTGCACGGTGAGCAGCGCAACCGCTTTGGGTCCGGCCAGTTCGATCAGCTGCTGCAGAGTCTCGCGACGTACCAGCGGTACATCGCCGTAAAGCACGAGCACCATCTGCTCATCACTGACATGGGGCATGGCCTGCGCCACCGCATGACCGGTGCCGAGCTGCTGCGCCTGGAGTGCCCAGTTAAGCGGGAGCGATGCATCGCCAACGCTGAGCGCATGACCAAGAGCGGCGCGTACGCGCTCGCCACCATGGCCGTAGACAATATGGGTGGCCGCCGGCTGCAGCGCAGCGGCGCACTCGAGCACATGGGTCAGCAGTGGTTTGCCGGCAAGCGGCTGCAGCACTTTGGGCAGATCGGAATGCATCCGCTTGCCCTGTCCCGCGGCCAGAACGATGACGGCCAGCGGCGCCTGTTGTGCTTTGGTGCCCGACATTGAGTTTGTCAATTTATCACAGGGTCAAAGACCTCTGAACTGACATCACAGGGTACGGACTGAATGCCGGTCAACTCCGGCGCAATCTGCTCAGCTGCGAATCTTGCGTAGGCGGTCGATCAGCTTCAGCTGGGCCGCAGCGCGTGCCAGTTCGGCCAACGCCTCGGCCTGCTCGATCTTGTCGATCTTGCCGGCCAGCACTTCCTCGGCCCGCTTGCGCGCTTCGATCGCTGCGGCCTCGTCGAGGTCATGAGCACGCGTGGCGGTATCCGCCAGCACGGTCACTTTCTTGGGCTGGACTTCCAGCGCACCGCCACCGACGAAGAAATATTGTTCAGGGCCACCATCAGCCGGCTGCACTCGCACCTCGCCCGGCTTGAGCAGCGAGAGCAGCGGTGCATGGCGAGGTGCAACACCGATCTCGCCTTCGGCGGCCGGGAGGAACACCATCTTCGCCGGACCGGAGAAAACTTCTCCCTCGGCGCTGACGATGTCGACGTGGATGGTGTCGGTGGCTGCCATGGTTGCGTATCCGCTACTGTGAGTGTGCTGCGCTGTGTTGCCCTGCGACAACTCAGTTCAGCGTCTTGGCCTTCTCGACGGCTTCCTCGATCGAGCCGACCATGTAGAAGGCCTGTTCCGGCAAGCTGTCGTATTCGCCCGCGATAATGCCCTTGAAGCCGCGGATGGTGTCCTTCAGCGAGACGATCTTGCCGTCCTGGCCGGTGAAGACCTTCGCGACGTTGAACGGCTGCGACAGGAAGCGCTGAATCTTGCGCGCGCGGAACACGGTGAGCTTGTCCTGCTCTGACAGCTCGTCCATGCCGAGGATGGCGATGATGTCCTGCAGTTCCTTGTAGCGCTGCAGGATGGCCTGCACGCCACGGGCCACAGAGTAATGCTCCTCGCCAACGACCAGCGGATCGAGCTGGCGCGAAGTGGAATCGAGCGGGTCCACCGCCGGATAAATGCCCAGCGCCGCGATCTGGCGCGAGAGCACGACGGTGGCGTCAAGGTGCGCGAAGGTCGTTGCAGGCGACGGATCGGTCAAGTCGTCCGCCGGCACGTACACGGCCTGGATCGAAGTGATCGAGCCCGTCTTCGTCGAGGTGATGCGCTCCTGCAGCACACCCATTTCCTCAGCGAGCGTCGGCTGGTAACCCACCGCCGAAGGCATGCGGCCCAGCAGTGCCGACACTTCGGTGCCGGCCAGCGTGTAGCGGTAAATGTTGTCGACGAAGAACAGCACGTCGCGGCCGCGGCCGTTGGCCTGCTTTTCGTCACGGAAATATTCGGCCATGGTCAGACCCGTGAGCGCGACGCGCAGACGGTTGCCTGGCGGCTCGTTCATCTGGCCATAGACCATCGCCACCTTTGAGTTCTCGAGCTTGTCGGGGTCGATAACGCCCGACTCGATCATCTCGTGGTAGAAGTCGTTGCCTTCGCGGGTACGCTCACCGACACCAGCGAACACGGACAGACCGCTGTACTGCTTGGCGATGTTGTTGATCAGCTCAAGCATGTTGACGGTCTTGCCCACGCCGGCGCCGCCGAACAGACCGACCTTACCGCCCTTGGCGAACGGACAGAGCAGATCGATAACCTTGATGCCCGTGACCAGCAGGTCCTGGCCGCCAGCCTGCTCGTCGTACGACGGTGCCGGGCGGTGAATGGGCAGCGTGTCCTTCGAGGCAACCGGGCCGCGATTGTCCTGCGGCGTGCCGAGCACGTCCATGATGCGACCGAGCGTTGCAGCACCCACCGGCACGTTGATCGGTGCGCCGGTGCTTTCGACCGCCAGACCGCGCTTCAGACCTTCGGAGGAGCCCATCGCGATCGCGCGCACTACACCGTCGCCCAGCTGCTGCTGAACTTCCAGTGTCAGCCCTGCCTCGGGCAGCTTCAGTGCTTCGTACACCCTCGGCACGGACTCACGCGGAAACTGCACGTCGATGACGGCGCCGATGATCTGGGTAATCTTGCCTGTGGCCATGATGTGATTCCTGTCTCTTAAACTGCTGCGGCGCCGCCGACGATCTCGGACAGCTCCTTGGTGATCGCCGCCTGACGCGCTTTGTTGTAGACCAGCTGCAGCTCGCTGATGAGCTTGCCGGCGTTGTCCGAGGCGCTCTTCATCGCGACCATGCGCGCTGCCATCTCGCAGGCGACGTTCTCGACTGCGCCCTGATAGACCTGTGACTCGATGTAGCGCATGAGCAGACCATCAAGAATGGCTGCCGCGCCGGGTTCGTAGATGTAATCCCAGTGCTCCTGCAGGTCGCCGGCATCGAGCGTCTCGATCGGCAGCAACTGCTGGGTCTGCGGCTTCTGGGTCATCGTGTTGAGAAACTGTGCGTTGACCAGGAAGAGCCGGTCGATCTTGCCCTCGACGTAAGCGTCGAGCATGACCTTGACCGGACCAATCAGGTCCTTCATGTGCGGCCGATCGCCGAGATTGCTGCCGCTGGCGAGGATCGGCAGACCGAGGCGACGGAAGAACGCCACGCCCTTGCTGCCGAGCAGGCACAGACTGACCTGCGCGCCCTTGCCCTGCCATTCGCGCATCAGGTGGATCACGCTCTTGAACACGTTGGCGTTCAGGCCACCGCACAAGCCGCGATCGGTACTGACCACAACAATGCCGACGTTCTTGGTCTCACGCGAAGCCAAGAACGGATGACGATAGTCCGGGTTGGCCTTATTAAGGTGCCCGATCACGCCACGCATCTTCGCCGCATAGGGACGCGAAGCACGCATGCGATCCTGGGCGCGGCGCATCTTGCTGGCCGCGACCATTTCCATCGCCTTGGTGATCTTCTGCGTGCTCTTGACGCTGGCGATCTTGGTGCGGATTTCCTTGGTGCCTGGCATGTCTGCTCGCTGTGTCTACGCCGTCGCTGTATACGTGCCGGACTGGACTCAGTACGTACCGGTCTTGGCGAAGTCTTCGCAGATCGCCTTGAGCGTCGCCTCGTGCTTCTTCAGCACCGGCTCGGCATCAATGGCATCCATCTGCGCCTTGTAGCTGGACTTGGCGAAGGCCTGCAGGGCCGCTTCGAAGTCCACCACCTTGGCACGCTCCACCTTGTCCATGTAACCGTTGTTGACCGAGTAGATGGACAACGCCATCTGCGCGACCGACATCGGCGCGTACTGCTTCTGCTTCATCAACTCCGTGACGCGCTGACCGCGCTCGAGCTGACGACGAGTGGCCTCGTCGAGGTCAGAGGCGAACTGTGAGAACGCCGCGAGCTCGCGATACTGCGCCAGCGACAGGCGGATACCGCCGCCTAGACGCTTGATGATGTCTGTCTGCGCGGCGCCACCGACGCGTGACACCGAGATACCCGCGTTCATGGCGGGACGGATGCCGGCGTTGAACAGATCGCCCTCGAGGAAGATCTGACCGTCGGTGATCGAAATCACGTTGGTCGGCACGAACGCCGTCACGTCACCGGCCTGAGTCTCGATGATCGGCAGACCCGTCAGCGAACCGGTCTTACCCTTCACGCGACCATTGGTGACCATCTCGACGTACTGTTCGTTGACGCGCGCGCTGCGCTCGAGCAGACGGCTGTGCAAATAGAACACGTCGCCTGGGAATGCTTCGCGACCCGGCGGGCGACGCAGCAGCAGCGAGATCTGGCGATACGCGACGGCCTGCTTGGACAGATCGTCATAGATGATCAGCGCATCTTCGCCGTTGTCCATGAAGTATTCGCCCATCGTCACGCCGGCGTAGGCGGAGAGGTACTGCATAGCAGCCGGGGTCGAGGCGGAAGCTGCAACGATGATGGTGTGCGCCATCGCACCGTGCTCTTCGAGCTTGCGCACCACGTTGGCGATCGAGCTCTGCTTCTGGCCGATTGCGACGTAGACGCACTTAATGCCAGAGCCTTTCTGGTTGATGATGGTGTCGACGGCCATCGCGGTCTTGCCGGTCTGGCGGTCGCCGATGATCAGCTCGCGCTGACCGCGGCCGATTGGCACCATCGAGTCGACGGCCTTGTAGCCGGTCTGCACCGGCTGGCTGACGCTCTTGCGATAGATAACGCCCGGTGCCACGCGCTCGATCGGCGCGGTGGCCTTCGTGTTCAGCGGGCCCTTGCCGTCAATCGGCGCGCCCAGCGCATCGACCACGCGGCCCAGCAGTTCCGGACCCACAGGCACTTCGAGGATGCGGCCGGTGGTCTTCACCGTGTCGCCTTCCTTGATGCTCTTGTAGTCGCCCAGCACGACCGCGCCGACCGAATCCTGCTCCAGGTTCAGCGCGAGGCCGAACAGGTTGCCCGGGAACTCGATCATTTCGCCGTAGCGGACGTCGGCCAGACCGTGGATGCGCGTGATGCCGTCCGTGACAGACACGACGGTACCTACATTGCGCGCCTCGGCGGCGGACTCGAAGCGATCGATCCGTTGCTTGATCAGCTCGCTGATTTCAGATGCCTTGATCGACATGACTTTTTCCTTGAATCGAATTCGGTTGGATCAGGCGCGGGCCAGGGCGGCGCCAAGGCGTTCGACACGACCGCGGAGCGATCCGTCGAACACCAAGTCGCCGTGGCGCACGATCGCGCCACCGATGAGTGAAGGGTCGAGCACCTGATGGATGCGTACGGTGCGCTTGAGACGCGCCGTCAGCACTGCATTCAACTTCGACAGCTGTTCGGCGGTCAGCTCCATCGCAGTGCGCACTTCCACGTCGGCCTGTTGCTCGGCGTCAGCACGCAGCACCGCAAACTGTGCTGCAATCTCCGGCAGCAGCGGCAAGCGACGGTTCTCGGCGAGTAGGGCCAGGAAGTTTTCCTCCTTGCCACCACCGCTGCGACCCGTGAGTTCCAGGATGAACTTCACCAGCTCGCTGCCCAGAACGCGCGGGCTGCCGATCAGCGGCGACACGCGCTCATCCGCGACCACACTGGCAGCCAGCGACAGGAACTCGTCCCACTGGGCCAGCGAAGCGCCCGCCTGCGCTGCCTCGAAGGCAGCGCGAGCATACGGTCGGGAAGTGGTTGCGATATCCGCCATGGCTCAGCCGCGCGCGATGTCGTTGGCCAGCTGATCGAGCAGCTGGGCGTGCGCCTTGGCATCGACCTCGCGGCCCAGCAGCTGACTGGCGGCCTTGACCACCAGCGTGCCGGCCTCGCGAGCCAGAGCGTCGCGGACGCGCTGCGCTTCGTTACCGACCTCGACGCGCGCAGTCTCAACGATGCGTGCGCCTTCGGCCTGCGCGTTTTGCTTGGCCGCCTCGACCAGTTCGGTGGCACGCCGCGCAGCCTGATCCTCGACGGAACGCGCACGCTCACGCGATTCACGCACGAGTGCGTCGACGCGACCGCGCGCTTCCTCGAGGTCCTTCTGCCCTTTTTCGGCAGCAGCCAGACCGTCGGTGATCCTCTTCTGGCGCTCGCCGATCGGGCCCGCCAGCATCGGCGTGACGACCTTGTAGATGAACCAGAGCAGGATCAGGAAAACGATGATCTGCCCTATGAAGGTTGCATTAATGTCCATCGGCGCTCCGCCTTGGCCTTAGCTCGAAGAGTCTTGCTACCCAGCTCGTCAGACGTCTCAGCCCGCGAGCTTGGACAGCAGCGGGTTGGCGCTGGCGAAGTACATGGCCAGACCGACGCCGATCAGGAAGGCCGCGTCGATGAGGCCGGCCAGCAGGAACATCTTGGTCTGCAGCATCGGGGTCAGCTCAGGCTGACGTGCAGCGGACTCGAGGAACTTCGAGCCCATCACGCCGATACCGATACAGGCACCGATGGCACCGAGACCGATGATGAGGCCGATGCCGAGGGCGGTGAAGGCCTGTACGTTTGCGATAGCGTCCATTTTTCAGATCTCCTGGTCTGTCCGATCAAGTAACAAAAACATTCAAGAAAACAGTAGCCGGTGGCAATCAGTGGTGCTCTTCGGCCATCGAGATATAAACGATCGGCAGCACCATGAAGATGTAAGCCTGGAGCAGCACGATCAAGATGTGGAAGATGGCCCAGCCGGCACCAATCAATATCTCGGCGACGAACAGCGTGCCACTCAATGCACTCAGGCCGCTGGCCAGCGCGAAACCCAGCAGCGCGATCAGCATGAACAGCAGTTCGCCTGCATACATGTTGCCGTACAGTCGCATGCCGAGCGAAACCGGCTTGGCGAGCAGCTCGACCAGATTCAGGACGATGTTGGCCGGGAACAGCGCCGGACCGAAAGGCGCCGCGATCCACTCGTGCGCATAGCCGCCGAGACCCTTGGCGCGGATGGAATTGCCGATCACCAGCAACAGCACCACGATCGCCATGGCGATGGTGCCGTTGAGGTCGGCGGTGGGCAGCACGCGGAAGTGATCGGCGCCAAAGACCTTGGCCACATTGCCAGGCAGGTCGACCGGCAGCAGGTCCATGGCGTTCATGCACACGACCCACGTGAACAGCGTGAAGGCCAGCGCGGTCAGGAAGCTGCGGTTGCCGTGATAGATGTCACCGACCTGGCCGTCGACCCAGTCGTAGATGAATTCGATGAAGCTGGCGAAGCCGGTCGGGGCATTGTTCGCGCTCACACGGCGAGCGGCTGCGTAGAGCGCCAGCGCCAGAATCACGGCCAGACCCGAGGACATCAGCAGCGTGTCGACGTGCCAACTCCAAAAGCCGTGACCAACGGTCCAATGCGTCAGGTGATGACTGATGTATTCGGACGGGGACTGCGTGGCTTCTGCGGACATCTCGCTACTGTTCCTGCTCTATTCCCTAATGACCGCCGCTATCCGTCGACCCAGCCCTGAAGGGCACCCACCAGAACACGATCAGCGTGCTGAGGTAGCCGATCAGAAGCGCCGGCCACGAAAGCCCGCGCACACGTGCCGCAGCCATGAACAGGCCGACGGTGATCGCCACCTTCACCAGCTGACCCATATATATCCGCCCAAGCGCACCACCCGGCGTCGCGGCCGGCTTCAACGCTTTGAGCGTCATGTATAGGTTGGCGATCACTCCGATCGCCCCTCCCGCAAGGGCCGAGAGTCCAGCAGACCGACCCCCTAACAGGCCAGCCGCCCCCGCCACCACCAGCGCAATGCGCACCTGCCAGCGCAGTATGCGACCGGCCAATGGCCGGATGTCATTGAAGCTATTGATATTTCCGGCAACCATCAGCGGCCCCGGTCAGCAAAGGCGCGCGATTATAAGGGTGTTGGTGCGACGCTTTCAATCAAGGATGAGTGACAGTGGCGCAATACTGCGACGAAACGCGGCCGGTTTTACTGGAAATGGCCCAGAATTCCGTCCAGTTCATCGAGACTGTTGTAGCTCAGCACGAGGCGGCCCTTGCCGCTGCTGCTGTGTTCGATGGCCACTTTGGCACCGAGCTTTTCGGATAGGTCGTCCTGCAGCCGGCGAATGTTTGGATCGAGCGAACGGGAGCTGGGCGCGGCGGGCGCATCGGCCGGGGCAGTCATGCGCCGCACCAGCGCCTCGGTTTCGCGCACCGAGAGGCTCTTGGTCACCACCAGAGTGGCCAGTTCCACCTGCTTGCGGCGGTTCTCCAGGCCCAGCAGCGCACGCGCATGGCCCATTTCCAGTTCGCGGCGCTCGAGTCGCTCGCACACCTCGGGGGCCAGTTCCAGCAGGCGCAGCAGGTTGCTGACCGCGGCGCGTGAGCGACCAACGGCATCCGCAGCCTGTTGATGTGTAAGGCCAAATTCCGCGATCAACCGCTCCAGCGAGCGCGCCTCCTCGAGCGGATTGAGGTTTTCGCGCTGAATGTTCTCGATCAGCGCCATGGCAATGGCGGCGCTGTCTGGCACCTGCCGGACCACCGCCGGGATATGCGTCAGCCCAGCCTGTTGGGCCGCGCGCCAGCGGCGTTCGCCAGCGATGATCTCGTAGCGTTGCTGCTGGCCCGGCTCGGGCGGACCCAACGGACGGACCACGATGGGCTGCACCACACCCTGCGCCCGGATCGATGCGGCCAGTTCCGCCAGCGATTCAGGCCGCATGTCCACACGCGGCTGATACTTGCCGCGCTGCAGCAGGTCGAGCGGCAGGCGGGTCAGTTCAGAGTCCGCGGGCCGGCCGGTGGGCGCGGCGACGGCGCCTTCAGCCGGAGGGACCGGCTGCCCAGCGGTGACCGGTACGGGACGCGCCTGCGCCTGCCCGAGCAGGTCTGCCAGGCCACGGCCCAAGGTCGGCTTTTTAGGAGTGCTCATTCAGTGCTCACCGTATCCGGATCAGCCCGGACCGTGGGTGGTTTCGGCAGTCGGCGCAGCGGCTGATGATACCGCCTGCTGCTCGTCTTCGCGCCGAAGCATCTCACCGGCGAGGGCCAGATAAGCCAGCGCGCCGCGTGATTCGCGATCGTGCTGCATCACCGGCAGTCCGAAAGAGGGCGCCTCGGCCAGTCGCACATTGCGCGGCACGATGGTGCGAAACACCTTGTCGCCGAAATGATTGATCAGCTGCGCGCTGACCTCGGCGGAGAGGTTATTGCGGGGGTCATACATGGTGCGCAGGATGCCTTCGATCTCCAGCGAAGGATTCACCGCAATGCGAATCTGCTCGATGGTGGAGACCAGCGCCGACAGCCCTTCCAGCGCGTAAAACTCGCATTGCATCGGTATCAACACGCCGTCGGCGGCGACGAAGGCGTTGACCGTCAGGATGTTCAGTGATGGCGGGCAGTCGATCAGGATGACGTCATAGCGGTCGCGCACCGCGGTCAGTGCATCACGCAGACGGGCTTCGCGCCCGGCGGGAAGTGCCAGCAGCTGCACCTCAGCGGCGGTGAGATCCTGATTGGCTGGCACCAGCATCATGTTTGGGGTCGACAGCTCTACCGCGGCTTCCGCCACGGTGCGCTCGCCCAGCAGGACCTCAAGAGTGCCGCAGGCCAGCTGCGACTTGTCGATGCCGCAGCCCGTCGTGGCATTGCCCTGGGGATCGAGGTCGATCAGCAGCACACGGCGGCGCGTAGCCGCCAGCGAGGCGGCGAGATTCACGGCGGTTGTGGTCTTGCCCACACCGCCTTTCTGGTTGGCGACCGCAATGACGCGCTTCATGAGTGTGGCCAGTCTAATGCATCCGACCGTGACACAACGTCCCGACGCATTCAGGTGGTTGCGAAGACCAGCAGGTGGCGCTCAGCGTCCAGGCCGGGCACTTGGAGCGAGTGCAGCGAGACCAGGCGCCATCCGGCGGGGAGCGCGGCCAGTTCAGCATCGGGACGCCGGCCGCACATGGCCAGTACCCGTGTTTCCGGCCCACACAGGGGCCGCACCAGCGGCAGCAGCTTGTCGACAGGCGCGAGAGCGCGAGCCAGCACCGTGTCCCAGGCCGGTGCCGGCGCCAGATCAGGAAGTTGTTCGATACGTGCGTGGACAGCCCGCACATTACCCAGCCCGAGCGTTCGAACCGCGTGTTCGATGAAGCGGATCTTCTTGGCGGTGGAGTCCACCAGCGTGAACTGCCGCTCGGGACAGGCGATGGCCAACGGCAGTCCCGGGAACCCTGCACCGGTGCCAAGATCGGCGATGCGCGTGCCATGGAGGTAAGGAGCCACGCTCAGACTGTCGAGCAGGTGATGCGTGATCATGCTGGCGCGATCGCCAATGGCCGTCAGATTGTAGGCGCGGGCCCAGAGCTCCAACTCATCGAGCAGGCGCAGTAGAGCCGCCTCCTGAGCTGCGTCCAGAGTCACGCCCATCGCCGCCGCCGACTGCAATGACTCAGCCAAGGAACACCACCTGCTGCATGCGCACACTTTTCTTTCGGAGGGACTGTGGAACGACACTCATGGCTTGCCGCATAGTAAGCGCATGAAATCTGGCTCGCATCGCCTTTGTGCTCGGCGCGGCACGCTGTGTGCCGCCGCGCTGCTGCTTGCGACGTGGCCGGCGCTGGCTCAGCGCATCGAACACGATGGATTCCTCTATGACGGCGTGAACCCGGAGGACAGCGCGCTCACTGAGCAGCTCGCACCTCTGCAACAGTCGCGCGGCATGCGTTTCGTGGACTGGCTCGCCGATGGCAGTCTGTTGATTGTGCTGAGTGGCGATGAACTCGAGCGCCTGCATCGCATCGACACACCCTTGGGCAGTCCGGAACCACTCGGGATTGCCGGCAGCGCATCGGGCACGCGCGACATTGCAGCGGCAACACAACCTTATCAGTCAGAAGCGATTGCCGTGCTGCGCCAGATGCCCAGTGGTGCAACCGAGCTGGTCAAGGTTGCCCTCAGCGACCGTAGCGATGCGAGCGCTCCGCTGCTGGGACCGGAATGGGGCGCGGAAAGACCTCTGTGGGCCCATGACGGTGCGCGTCTAGCTATCAGTGCCAAGCTGCAGGGGCAGGATCGCGCCGTGTATCTGCTCGATACGCGGCATCGCGACGCGCCACGGGTACTGACTGAGGGGCCGGGCGACTGGCTGGCGCTCGATTGGTCGCTTGATGATCGTTACCTGCTGCTGGAACACCGCGCCGCGCCAGATCTGTACGAGTTGCACTGGCTCGACGTGAGCAGCGGTGAACGGCGGCTGATCGTTGCCATGACGGCTGCCGATCAGTTGCAGGACGCGCGCATCGCACCGGATGGACGCGGTGTGCTGTACCGCGCCGGCAAAGAGTGGTCGCAGTTGCGATATCGCAGTCTGGACGGACAGGTCACGCGGACGCTGACGCCCACGATGAAAAATTCTGTCGAACACTATGCAATCAGCGGCGATGGTCGCTGGCTGGCGTACAGCTACGACGACAACGGCTGGAGTCGCTTGGTACTGATCGACCAGCAACAGTCGTCCGAGCGCGTGATCGACAGCCTGCCGCGCGGAGTGATCTCCGCGTTGCAGTTCGACCGGACCGGAGCGCGGCTTGCGATCAATCGCGAAGATTCCACCTCGCCGCCGGATGTGTTCGTACTCGACGTGGCTAGCAATGCATTGGTTCGCTGGACTGAGGCGTCGGCCGGACCACTGAGTGGCAACCGCTTCAGTCAGCCGCAAGCGATTCGCTTCCGCGCTTGGAAGCCGACAGGCGGTGGTACACAGGCTGCGGCGCTGCTGTACCGACCGCAGCCGTCGGCAAGCGCGTCAGCTGAGACCGCGAAGCATGGTCCGGCAATGCGATCACCGGTTGTGATCTATCTGGCCGGTGAAGATGCGCAGCCTCGACCGCGTTTCGATCCGCTGCTGCAGTCGCTCGCGGCTGGCGGAGGATTCGCCGTGCTGGCGCCTGAGTTGCGCGGCCGCCTGATCAGCCGCGAGGAGCGTTCGGATGCGGTGCGTCAGATCGGTGCCCTGCTGCTTTGGATCGCTTCGCAGCCGGATCTGGATCCAGCGCGGGTCGCGATCGTCGCCAGTGGCCGATGCAGCGCCGTGGCATTGGGCGCTCTGGCGCTATTCAGCGATCGACTGCAGCGCGGTGTGGTCATCGACGGTGACGCCAATGGGGTGCCACTGCTGGCCATCGAAAAGCCAGTGCTGGTGGCGCGCGGTTTCAATGAACCCCGAATGGATGCAGCAGCCGGTGACCAACTGCTATGGCGGCTACGCGCGGCGCGCAGTCGAGCCTCGCTGTTCGGTCCCGTGGGTGACGCAATGCCGGAGGTCGGCTCCGCGCGGCGCGCGGAACTGACGCGGGTGATGCTGGATTTCCTGATGGCCGGCGCTGAAGCGGCGCCGGCGCAGAGCGTCAGCAGACCGGGCCGCTGACGCTCAACGTTGAGGCCTCAGCGCGTGAACCAGAAGCTCGGTCGGGCGACCGTGCCCAGGCCCGGCTTCTGCTGGGCGTAGTACTCGGCGATGGCACGGATATCAGCCTCGGACAGCGTGCTGACGAAGCCGGGCATCACAGCGTTCTTGCGTGCGCCGCGCTTGTAGTCGAGCAGTGCCCGCTCGAGATAATCCCCATGCTGGCCAGCGAGGTTCGGGTAGTCGGGGATGATGCCCACGCCATCCTTGCCGTGACAGGCCACGCACAGCTCCGTCACCTTGCTTGGCGCAGTGCCAGTGGTTGCACCGCCCGCCTTCAGCTGCTCGCCCGCAAAGTAGGCGGCAATGTCAGCAATGTCCTCATCGCTCAGCGAAGCTGCCTGGGCATGCATCGTGGCGTGTGAGCGCTCCTGGCTGCGATAGGCTTTCAGGGCCGCTGCCAGATACTCGGGGTGCTGACCGGCCAGCTTCGGCACGCTGTAGGTCGGGTAGACGTTCTTGTAATTGGCGATGCCGTGGCAACCGAGGCAGGTGTAGGCCAACAGCTTGCCCCGGGCAACGTCGCCCGCAGCATGGGCCGAGGCACCCGCCACCATCAGCAGCACTACACAGGCAGCCCTGAGCAGGGCGAAATTCCTTACCGGCATACTTTCTACTCCGAAAAACAGCCGCAAAGTGTAAAGTTTCAACCGGGATTTTGCCAACATGATCGCGCTGCTCCAACGTGTGACCGAGGCCCGCGTCGAGGTCGCAGGACAGGTCAAGGGCCAAATAGGCCCCGGACTGCTGGCCTTCATTGGGGTCCGGCCTGACGACGATGGTGCGCGCGCTGCCCGGCTCCTGACGCGGCTGCTCGACTATCGCATCTTCGCCGACCCGGCTGGCCGCATGAATCTCTCGGTGCGCGACACCGGTGGCGGCCTGCTGCTGGTGCCGCAATTCACGCTGGCGGCGGATACACGCTCGGGCAACCGCCCGGGCTTCTCCACCGCGGCCCCGCCGCAGCTGGCGCGGGCCCTCTTCGACGAACTGCTGGAACTGGCACGCCGCCAGCATCCGAACACGGCGGGCGGCGAGTTCGGTGCGCACATGCAGGTTCACCTGATCAACGACGGGCCGGCAACCTTCTGGCTGGAGACCTGACCGCCTCCCGGGCACCAGTTGGCAATCGGCACCTGCGCGCGCCCGCTTTTCGCCTATCATTGGCCCATACTTTTGGAGGGCCCTCCATGGATCTCTTCGCCCCACGTCACTTGCTCGTCATTCTGCTGGTCGTTTTGCTGGTCTTCGGCACCAAAAAGCTCAAGAACATCGGTTCTGACCTAGGCTCCGCGGTCAAAGGCTTCAAGAAAGCCATGAGCGACGGAGAGAACGAGGAGCAGGCCGCCAAGAAACTCGGTGCCCCGGGCGAGCCAGACGCCGATTTCAGTGATACCAACCGCAGCGGGCAGAAGACTCCGCCCGGCACCGGCCAGAGCTGATTCAGCTCAGCGTCCGATCCGTCAACCGCCGGCGACTGCGGAAGGTCCTGCATGTTTGAAGTCGGCTGGTCCGAATATCTGGTGATCTTTGGTCTGGCACTGGTTGTGCTGGGTCCGGAGAAGCTGCCCAAGCTGGCGGCCAGCATCGGTCGGTGGGTGGGTCGTGCGCGTGTGATGGCGCGTCAGTTCCGCGACCAGCTCGAATCCGAAACCCAAACCATCCGCAGCAGCGTCCACGACGTGCAGAAAGACTTCGAATCGGCCAGCAGCGATCTCCACAGCAGCGTCGCCGATACGCCGCACGATACCGCCGCCGAAGTGCAGGGACCGCCGTCCCCGCAGCCGGCTGCACAGTCAGCGCAGGAATCGCCGACGCCCGACGCGTCGTCAGTGAATCCGCAAAACCCGTTGGATACCAGCCATGCGGCCGCGCCGCGCAGTGAAGAGCGGGATGAGCGAAGAATCTGAGAAGCTGGCCGAAGGCACCCTGATTTCCCATCTGCTGGAACTGCGCAACCGGGTGATGCGCGCATTCGCGGCCGTGCTGATCATCTTTGTGCCCTGCGCCATCTATGCCAACGCAATCTTCGAGTGGATTGAGCGGCCGTTGCTGAAGGAGCTGCCCAGCGGCTCCACGCTGATTGCCACCAGCATCACCTCGCCCTTCACCACACCATTCAAACTGGCCTTCATCGTGGCGCTGCTACTGGCCATGCCCTATGTGCTGTACCAGATCTGGTCCTTTGTAGCGCCCGGTCTGTACCGGCGCGAGAAACGCTTCGCGCGGCCCTTGCTGTTCTCGGCCATCTTCCTGTTCTACTGCGGCGCTGCGTTTGCCTACTGGATCGTGTTCCCGGTGATGTTCAAATTCTTCGTCGGCACGCTGCCCAAGGGCGTGCAGATGATGGCCGACATCACCAACTACATGGACTTCGTGCTGGTCATGCTGCTCGCTTTCGGCGTCGCCTTCGAGGTGCCCGTAGCCGTCGTGCTGTTGGTGGCCACCGGCCTGGTGTCGGTCGAGAAGCTGAAAGAAATTCGCGGCTATGTGCTGATCGCGATTTTCGTGATCGCCGCCATCCTGACGCCGCCGGACGCGATCAGCCAGACCATCATGGCTTTGCCGATGTATGCACTGTATGAAGGCGGGATCCTCTTCGCGCGCTTCCTGACCCGGAAGCGACCCGAAGCGCCAGTCGAGGAATAACAACTAAGAGGGGTGGGGGCCATGCAAGATAAAACGGTCGCAACAGCGAACACAGATCGGAAATTCTTCGGTCATCCGATCGGGTTGAGCACGCTGTTTTTCTCCGAACTCTGGGAGCGCTTCAGCTATTACGGCATGCGCGCACTGCTGGTGCTGTTTCTCGTCGATGCGGTTGCCAAAGGCGGGTTCGGTCTCGACGATCGCACAGCCACCGCGATTTACGGTCTGTACACCGCAGCGGTCTACGTGGTCGCGCTGCCGGGCGGCTGGATTGCCGACCGACTGATCGGCACACAGGCGGCGGCACTGTGGGGCGGAGTGATCATCGCCAGCGGGCATTTGCTACTCGGCCTATCGGGCACTTCAGCAACGATTTTTTACATCGGTCTGATGGTGATCGTCATTGGCACCGGACTGCTGAAGCCCAATCTGAGCGCACTGGTCGCTCAGTTGTATCCGGAAGGCGGCTATCGACGCGACGCCGGATTCACCATTTACTACATGAGTGTGAACATCGGCGCGTTCTTCGGGCCGCTGGTCACAGCATGGCTGGCACAGACCTATGGCTGGCACTACGGCTTCTTCGCGGCCGCCGTCGGCATGGCGCTGGGCGTGGCCGTGTTCGTCAGCACCCGCGGACGGCTGCGCGGTGCAGGACTCCATCCGGCACCGCCGCCGCCGGGACGCGCTCCGCCTGACACGCGCATCTGGCTCGCATCACTAGCGCTCGGCGCAGTGCTGCTCGTCGCGCTGCTGGCCAGTGGCGCACTACCGCTCTCGCCGCTGGCACTGCAATCCGGTTCAACCTGGGTGATCGTGTCGATCTCTGCGGCGTACTTCGCTTATCTGTTCTTCTTCGCAGGGCTGCGCTCGGTCGAGCGCCGGCGCGTCGTGATGATGTTGGTTCTGTTCCTGGCGTGCGCCCTATTTTGGTCCGGATTCGAACAAGCTGGCTCATCGTTCAACCTGTTTGCCGAGCGCTATACCAATCGTCAGGTGGGCACTTTCTTGATCCCTTCAGGTTGGTTCCAGTCGCTCAACCCGTTCTTCATCGTGACCTTCGCGCCACTGTTCTCAGCCATGTGGGTGACGCTGGGCGCTCGCAAGCTCGATCCCTCCGCACCCCTGAAGTTCGTGTTCGGGCTGCTGGGCATGGCACTGGGCTTCATCATCCTCGCTGATGCCGCGCGCTATGTGGCCGCCGGTGAAAGTGTGAGCCCGATGTGGCTGGTCAGCGTGTACCTCGTGAACACCTTCGGCGAACTGTGTCTCAGCCCGGTGGGTCTGTCGGCCTTCAGCAAACTGGCGCCGCCACGACTCATGGGTCAGAGTCTGGGCGTGTGGTTCATGGGCACCTCTCTGGGACAACTCATTGCGGGCCGTATCGCTGGCAGCTTCGATGCCAACAACCTCGCGGCCATACCGGGCCAGATGATGCGCATCTTCTGGTTTGGCATCGTCTCAAGCGTGGTACTGGTGATCGTGGGCACGCTCGTCCACCGCTGGATCGCCGCTGCCCGTGAAGAATAAAAGCCTCCACATCAAGGGGAATTCCATGAACCATTCGCGCTTGTGTCGCTACGGCTTGCTGACTGTGTCCGCGGTGCTTCTCGCCGGTTGTGGCAATTCGGGCACGTCAGCTCCCAAGGAATCAGCTGATCAGTTCGTTGCCCGATTGAACAAGGACATGGCCGAGCTGTCGCTGGATGGAAACCAATCTGGCTGGCTCCAAGCCACCTACATCAACGACGACTCGCAGGCTGTCAGCGCACGCTCCAACGATCGCTTCCTCGCGTACTTCAACGCGGCAGTGAAGCAGGCTAGAACCTATGACGGTCAGCCGATGTCACCGGCATCGCAACGCTCAATCTATCTGCTGAAGCAGGGCGTCAGCACACCGGCACCGGACGACGCGGCACGACGCGCCGAGCTGACGCGTCTGGCGTCCGATCTCGACGCCGCGTATGGCAAGGGCAAGTTCTGCCTCGAGGGTGACAAGAAATGCCTCGGCATCGATGGTCTCGGCGAGGCGCTGGCGAAGACGCGCAATTACGACGAAGCGTTGAAGATATGGACCGGCTGGCACGATCAGGCGGCGCCGATGCGCAAGGACTACGAGCGCTTTGTCGAGCTGCAGAATGAGGGCGCACGCGAGCTAGGCTACAAGGACACCGGTGCACTATGGCGCGCCGGCTATGACATGTCACCGGACGAATTCTCCGTCGTGGCAGAAAAACTGTGGAATCAGGTCAAGCCGCTGTACGACGCGCTGCACTGCTACACCCGCGTGAAGCTCAGCGCGAAATATGGTGCGGACAAGGTGAAGCCGGGCGAACCGATTCCGGCGCACCTCTTCGGCAACATGTGGGCGCAACAATGGAACCGTCTCTACGACGATCTGCTGATGCCCTATCCCAAGGCACGTGTCGAGTCCGCCGATCGTGCGCTGGTCACGCAAAAGTGGGATGCGGTGCGCATGACAAAGTCGGCTGAGAGCGCCTACACGTCGCTGGGTTTCCCCGAGCTGCCGAAGAGCTTCTGGGAACGCTCGATGCTGACGCGTCCACGTGACCGCGAGGTGCAGTGCCACGCCAGCGCCTGGCACATCGACTCCAAGAGTGATGTGCGCATCAAGACCTGCCTGAATCCCAGCGAGGAAGATCTCTTCACGATCTACCATGAGCTGGGACATGTCTATTACTACCTGAGCTACAAGGATCAGCCCTTCATGTTCGAGGGCGGCGCGCATGACGGCTTCCATGAAGCCGTCGGAGATACCGTCAACCTGTCGGTGACGCCGGCCTATCTGGCCAAGATTGGTCTGGCTCATGCCGCACAGCCGAGCCGCGAGGCCATCATCAATGCGCAGATGAAGATGGCACTCGACAAGATCGCCTTCCTGCCCTTTGGCAAGGTGGTCGACGAATGGCGCTGGCGTGTGTTCTCCGGCGAGATCAAGCCCGCCGACTACAACCGCACCTGGTGGCAGCTGCGGCGCAAGTATCAGGGCATCGAACCCGCAGTGGCACGCGATGAATCGCAGTTCGATGCCGGTGCCAAGTACCACGTTCCGGCCAATACCCCGTACACGCGCTACTTCTTGTCTTTCATCATCCAGTTCCAGTTCCACAAAGCGCTGTGCGAGACGGCCGGATGGAAGGGCCCGCTGCATGAGTGCTCGGTGTTCGGCAACCGCGAAGCTGGCAGAAAATTCCAAGAGATGTTGGCCGCCGGCGTGAGCCAGCCTTGGCAGGACTCATTGGAAAAATTCACCGGCAAACGTGAGATGGATGCCTCAGCCATCATCGAGTACTTCCAGCCGCTGATTCAGTGGCTGGAAGAGCAGAACCGGGGACAGACCTGCGGCTGGGATCCGGGCACTGAAATTTGAGCCTGATGCCATGAAGGGCTCAGGCCCGCCAGACGATGCGCCACGAGGGCGCATCGTGCTGGCATTTGCTGCGCTGTATCTGGTGTGGGGATCGAGCTTTCTGGCAACCCGCGTCGGCGTGCAACAGCTGCCGCCCTTGCTGTTCGGCTGCACCCGCTTCGTCAGCGCTGGCCTGCTGATGTTGGCCTATGCGCGTTGGAGCGGCGTTCGCATGCTGCCGCAACGTCGCGAGTGGCAGGACCTGGTCGTGCTGGCACTGAGTGGTTTCCTGCTCTCCAATGGCATGAACCTCTGGGCCAGTCAGTACCTGCCATCCAACGAGGTCGCACTGCTCAACACCACCGTGGCCTTCTGGGTGGTGCTGCTCGGCTCTTTCGGCGCGCGCGCGCATCGCCCCAGCAAACTGGCACTGGCTGGCGTCGCCGCCGGTACTGGCGGTGCGGTACTGCTCATCGAACCGTGGACTCACGCCGCTCGTGGCAGCCTGCTGCCGGAACTTGCTGCCTGTGCCGGCTGCCTCGGTTGGGCCGTCAATTCGGTCTACCAGCGCAACATGTCGACGCGGCTTCCGGTCAGCACGCTGATCGGCTGGCAGATGTTGATCGGGGGAGTGCTGCTCGGTCTGGCAGGCATCGTGCGTGGCGAACCCGCTCACTGGCATTGGCAATGGCACAGCCTGTTGCCATTGTCTTATCTGGTGCTGGCGGCCTCCTGCATCGGCCACTCCGCATTTTCATGGTTGGCACCGCGCACGACACCAGTGACTCTCAGTACCTACGCCTACATGAACCCACTGGTGGCGACCGTGCTCGGGTGGCTGATTCTGGGTGAGGTACTGAGCAGCGCCCAGCAACTGGGTTCGCTCCTAGTCATCTCTGGTGTCGCGATCACCAACTGGGCCGCGCGCCGCGGCTGATCAAGTCGCCAGACTCAGCGTCGGCTCCGCGCGAGTTCGCGCTGATCGCGCCACACCACCCAGATCAGTGGCAGGAGCGAGAGCAGAATGATCGCGATGGTCACCAAACCAAAATGGCTTTTCACGAATGGCACGTTGCCGAACAGGAATCCGGCAACGGTCATCAGCAGCACCCACGAAAGTCCGCCGAAGATGTTGTAGACCTGAAAGCGCGCCCAGTTCATGCGACCGACGCCGGCCACGAACGGCGCGAATGTCCGCACGATGGGCACGAATCGCGACAGCACCACCGCCATGCCACCGTGGCGCTGGAAGAAGCCTTCCGTGCGCTGCAGGTATTCAATCTTCAGCAGCCGATAGCGACCCGAAAAGGCACGCATGCCGGTCCAGCGACCCAGTTGATAGTTAAGCGTATTACCGAGTACTGCGGCCGTCACCAGCAGTAACAGCAGCAGCGGCAGATGCAGCGTTCCACTGTCATCGATGGCCGTCAGCGCGCCCACTGCAAAGAGCAGCGAATCGCCGGGCAGGAAAGGCGTCACTACGAATCCGGTCTCAGCAAAAATGATCACGAACAGGATGCCGTAAAACCAGAGGTGATAACTCGCCAAGAGCGTGCTCACATGGTGATCCAGGTGCAGCACGATATCGAGGAGCGATGTCAGCAGAACCATGTTGTTACGCCTTGCCTGTGATCATCATGGGCGGAATCCGTGGCGGACCGGCAGCGACATGCACAATGCCATCATTCCGGAGTGCGTCGACGGAACCATGGCGCAGGATCAACCGGCTTGCCGTTCTGTCGGATCTCGAGGTAGAGCTCAGGCCGACTGCTGCCACCGGTATCACCGGCACTGGCAATTACCTCGCCGGGCGCCACGGAATCGCCCACTGCGCGCCGCAAGCCATCGTTGTGCCCATAAAGACTGAGATATCCGCCGCCGTGATCAATGATGGCCAGCAGGCCAAGTCCGGGCAGCCAGTCGGCATAGACAACACGGCCGGCGGCCACAGCACGCACCTCAGCCCCGCGCGCCACACCGATCACCACGCCTTCCCAACGCACGCCCTGGGTACGCAGCTGGCCGAACTGCGCGAGCAGCGTGCCGCTGACGGGCCATGACAGCTTGCCGCGCAGCGCAGCGAACGCACCGCTGGGCACCGGTGCAGGCGCATCACGGAGGCTGCGGGCCAGATTGCGCAGCAGCTGCTCGAGCTCGGCTTGTTGGGCACGCAAACGCGTCAGAGCCTGTGTTCGATCCTGCGACTCCCGTTGCAACTTGGCGAGCACCGTACTGCGCTCCTGACGCTGCTGTTCCAGAGCGGTGGCCTGTTGGCGCCGCTGCCCCAGCAGAACGGCCAGTGCTGCTTCATTTTCTCGCAGCGACTGCTCCAGCGCCGCCAGCTTGTCGCCCTGTGCGCGGATTGCGTCGATCTGCGCCGCCCGCGCACGGCCAAAGTATCCGTAGTACGTCAGCATCCGCGCAGCCCGCATCGGATCCTCCTGAGTCAGCAGCAACTGCACAGGCCCGTTGCGCTGCAGACGCTGCGCAAGTCGCAGCTCGGCGGCCAGCGCGGCGCGCTGCGTGCGCAATTCAGCAGCCGCCTTCTCCTGCGCCGCCGAAAGGGTCTGCTGCTTTGCCTCAAGAGTTTTCTGCTGAGAATTCAGTGACTCGATCTGACGGCGCGCGGCCGTGACCGCCAGCTCCGTCTGACGCAGATCCGCACTTTGTCGATCGCGTGCCTTGAGACTGTCCGCCAGCTGCCGGCTGACCTCTCCGATCCGCTCCTGGATTTCACGCAGCTTGGACTGCGCCTCAGTGGTCTGGGTCGTGGCGCTCGGGGCCGTTTTAGCCGCAGCACTTGTGGCTGAATGGGCCGGCAATGCAACCCCGTGCGCGCCGATCAGGGCGAACAACGCAATCAGCAGCCGACGACCGGGACGGTCGTCCAAGGCTGTCATTGGGACTCTACGGGGCAGGGCGCTCATACGAAAAGTCTAAACTAGGGGCGCTATAATAGTGGGCCGGCTCATCGCCGGACCAGAAGATACGGACAGGATCACAAACTTCATGACTCAACTGTTGCAGTTCGCCGCGCATCACCCCGTGCAAGTGGCCATGCTCGCGCTCGCCGCCTTCGCGGTGCTGATCTATGAGCTCCGGTTGAGCGCCGGCACCAGCGGCAGCATCAGCCCGCAGGATGCGGTGCGCCTCATGAATCAGGGGGCCGCTGTCCTCGATGTACGCAGTGCCGAAGCCTTCGCGGCTGGCCACATCGGCAACGCCCGGCTGCTACCGATCGCATCGCTGGCGGAGGACGCCGAGGCGCTGAAGCGCTTCAAGGAGAAGCCGGTCATCGTCTACTGCGAGCGGGGCAACAACTCCGCGGTAGCCATCCGCAAACTGGGCGCAGCCGGCTTCACGAAGCTGTTCAACCTGCGTGGCGGTCTGGCAGCCTGGCGGAGCGAGAATCTGCCCGTGGTCCGTGGATCCACCGGCGACAAAGCCAGCAACCAATGAGTGCGGCGCGCGTCGAGATCTTCCTGACGCAGTGGTGTCCGTACTGCCAGCGCGCCCGCGCCTTGCTGCAGAGAAAGAGTGTTACCTTCACTGAGATCGATATCGAAGCCGAGCCGGAGAAGCGTGCCGAGATGATCGAGCGATCCGGCCGCCGCACCGTGCCGCAAATCTTCATCGATGCCCGTCCGGTGGGCGGCTGCGACGATCTGCATGCGCTCGATGCCGCCGGCGAACTGGATCGGCTGCTCACCTCATCCACAGCCAAAGGAACGCATTGATGAACCAGCCCACGACCAGCACGACAAGTCCTCAGCTGGTGCTTCAGGCCGTCTATCTCAAGGACTGCTCGTTCGAGGCGCCAATCGGTCCGCGCGTCACCGGCGAGTGGAACCCGCATATCAGCCTCGACCTCAATACAGCGGTCAACCCCGTGGAGGGAGATCTGCGCGAGATCGTGCTGACCGTCACCGTATCGGCACAGCAGGATGATCGGACCATCTTCCTGATCGAGGTCAAGCAGGCCGGCGCATTCCTGATGCAGAACTTCGGCGAAGAAGATTTCAAGCGCGCAGCGAGCGTGATCTGCCCCGGCGTGCTGTTCCCTTATGTGCGCAGCACCGTCTCCAACCTCGTCAGCCAGGGCGGTTTTCCGCAGCTGCTTCTGCCGCCGGTCAACTTCGAGGCCTTGTTCGCCGGTTCGAATGAAGACCTGACGAACGTCACCCGTAACTGAAGCCGCTCTGCCCGGAGGGAGAGGCCGTGAACACAACGACCGGCAAGGCAAAAATCGCCGTCATCGGCGCTGGGTCCTGGGGCACCGCTCTGGCGATCCAGTGCGCCCGAGCCGGTTGCCAGACCAGACTCTGGGGCCGGGATCAGGAATTAATGGCCGTCATGGAGCGCGAGCGCATCAATCCGCGCTACCTCCCGAACGCGCCCTTTCCTGATCTTCTACACGTAGCGGACAGCCTCGCCGATGTGATCGCTGACGCCAATGATGTGCTGGTCGCCATTCCCAGCCATGGATTCCGCGCGCAGCTGCAGCAGCTACAACCTCTGCTGCGGCAGGATCAGCGGCTGTGCTGGGCCACCAAGGGTTTCGAGATCACTACGGGTCTACTCCCGCATGAGGTGGTGAGAGAAGTCTTCGGCACCGGAAGACCGGTGGCGGTGCTGTCCGGTCCGACCTTTGCCCGCGAAGTGGGTGCCGGCCTGCCCACGGCCATGACCATCGCCTCCAGCAGCGAAAGCTATGCCGATTCGCTGGCACGCGATCTCTCTTCGAGCCACTTCCGCGCTTACACCTCCAACGACATCGTGGGCGTGGAAGTCGGCGGCGCGGTCAAGAACGTGCTGGCGATCGGTGCCGGTCTCTCCGACGGTCTGGGATACGGTGCCAATGCGCGCATCGCGGTGATCAACCGCGGTCTGATCGAGATGATGCGTCTGGGTGTGGCGCTCGGTGCGCGGCGCGAAACCTTCATGGGCCTGGCCGGTCTGGGCGATCTGGTGCTGACCTGCACCGATGACCAGTCGCGCAACCGCCGCTTCGGACTGATGCTGGCACGCGGCCTGTCCGTCGATGCCGCCCAGCGTGAGATCGGCCAAGTGGTCGAGGGCTTCAAGGCAGCGCGCGCAGTTCACGACGTGGCGGCGCGCAAAGAGGTTGCCATGCCAATCTGCGAGGCCATTCATGGCGTGCTCTACGGTGGTCAGCCGGTGGATCAGGTGGTACGCGGTCTGATGGAACGCCCGGTGCGGGCCGAGTTCGACTAGAGCCCCTCGCCGGGCGGGACAGCGAAGTCCAACTGCCGCCACGCCTCATAGACCACCAGCGCAACGGCATTGGACAGGTTCAGGCTGCGGTTACCCGGCAGCATCGGTATCGAGACGCACTGTGCATCAGAGCGCAGTGCCATGGCCGCCGCCAGCGGTGCGCCCGCCAGACCGCGCGTCTCCGAACCGAACAGCAGCGCATCGCCAGGCCCGAACAGCACGTCGCTGTAGCGATGCCCGGCACCCGTTTCGACGATCCACAGCCGCGTCGGTGAGACCGCTTCCAGGCAGGTGGCGAGGTCGCGATGTGTCCGGACTCGCGCCATCTGGTGGTAATCCAGGCCGGCGCGGCGCACAGCACTGTCCGAGAGTTGGAAGCCCAGTGGCTCCACCAGATGCAGCGTGCAGCCGGTATTGGCACACAGCCGGATGATGTTGCCGGTGTTGGGGGGAATTTCGGGTTCGTGCAGGATGATATGGAACATGATTCGCCCGGCGCGCGGGAAACGCGCGACTGGGCAATAATAGCGCGCATGACTGCCCCTACACTCGCGACCCGCTTCTGCGGGATGGAATTCGCCACGCCGCTGGTATTGCTCTCCGGCTGTGTCGGCTTTGGCGAGGAGTACACCCGCGTGGCCGGCTTCTCCAACCGCGATGCCGGTGCCATCGTGCTCAAAGGCACCACCGGATCACAGCGACTTGGCAATGCGCCGCATCGGGTGGCCGAGACCTACGATGGCATGCTTAACGCCATCGGCCTGCAGAATCCAGGTGTCGATGTTGTTGTGCGCGACATCCTGCCGACGCTCGACTTCAGCGAGACACGCTTCATTGCCAACGCCTGCGGCTCGACGATTGAGGAGTATGTCGAGGTCACGCGTCGCTTCGATGACTCACCGATCGATGCGATCGAAATCAACATCTCCTGCCCCAACGTCAAGGAAGGCGGGGTGCAGTTCGGCAACGTACCGGAGATGTCCGCGCGAGTGGTCGCCGCCTGTCGCGCCGTGACCCGAAAGCCGCTGATTACCAAACTGTCGCCGAACCAGAGCGACATTCGCCAGAACGCACGCCTGTGCATTGAAGCGGGTACTGACGCATTCTCGGTCATCAACACGATGATGGGCATGGCCATCGACGTGCACACTCGCAAGCCGGTGCTGGGCAACGTGCAGGGTGGATTATCCGGCCCCGCCATCAAGCCCATCGCACTGCTGAAGGTGAAAGAGGTGCGCGAGGTGGCCGCTCCGCACAACATCCCGATCATCGGCCAGGGGGGCGTGACCTGCGCCACTGATGCACTGGAATTCTTGATTGCCGGTGCCAGTGCCGTGGGTGTGGGCACTGCGCTGTTCTACGATCCGCTGGTCTGTCGCAAGATCAATGACGGTGTACTGGAGTACCTCAAGACCAACGGGCTGCAGTCCGTTGCGGAGCTGACCGGCACGCTGAACAAGTAGTCGCATCAAACAGGCTGGCTGGCCTCCTGCGAGGCGCGATGCAGCTCGTATTGGCAGATGTTGACGGCCGTTGCCACATTCAGTGATTCAATGGCGCCCGATCCGGCAATGGTGAAAGGCTGCGCCTTGACTGCATCCAGTGCCGCGCGTGGGACGCCGCGACCTTCATTGCCAAAGATGAAGCAGTCAAAATTGCGGAAGGCCGTTGTGGCAATCGAACGCCCTTTGAATTCGAGGCTGGCCACTCGTCCGAAGCGCGCCGGCAATGAGTCTATCGGTACGTCTGCTTCCACCGGCACATGAAAAATCGCGCCCATGCTGGCGCGCACCACTTTGCCATTGTGGACATCGACACTGCCCGGACTGAGCAGACAGCGGAAACCACCAAACCAAGCCAGTGTGCGCAGAATGGTGCCCAGGTTGCCGGGATCTTGAATCTCGTGCAAATAGATGGCGCGTTCACCAGCGCTGGCCGGCGGTGGCGTCAACAGCGGCACCACCGCTGCGATGCCCTGCGGCGAGCGCGTCTCACTCATCTGCATCATGTGCGGCGAGTTCACCACATGCGTGGTCAGCGGGCTTACCCAGTGGGCGTATTCACGCGTGAAATAAATCTCGCTGCTGCGCAGGCGCGGATCGCGCAGGGCAGCCTTCTGTAGCTCCTGCACCAGATGCTCACCTTCGACGAGGAAGCAACCGAACTCCTGCCGGTACTTCTTCTGGTGGAGCTTCTTGATGTCTTCGAATTTCATGACAGGCTCCGCGCAACGGCTTCAGCCACCCGGATACCATCGACGCCGGCTGACAGGATGCCACCGGCATAACCCGCACCTTCGCCGCAGGGGAACAGGCCGCGCACATTCAGACTCTGCATTGACTGCGCATCACGCGTGATGCGGACTGGCGATGAGGTGCGACTCTCCACGCCGGTGAGCACCGCATCGTCACGATCGAAACCACGGATCTGTTGCCCGAAGACCGGCAGCGCTTCGCGCATCGCTTCGATGGCATAAGTCGGCAGCGCCTGCGAAAGATCTCCCAGCAACACTCCCGGCGTATAAGAGGGAATGACTTCACCGAGTTGCGTGGAAGCATTGCCACGCAAGAAATCCCCCACCAACTGTCCAGGAGCGCAGTAGTTGCTGCCACCCAGAACATAGGCCTTGGACTCCAGCGATTCCTGCAGCGCCAGACCCGCCAGTGGCCCACCGGGAAAATCACGCTCCGGATCGATAGCGACCACGATGCCCGCGTTGGCGTTGCGCTCGTTGCGCGAATACTGGCTCATGCCATTGGTCACCACACGCTGCGGCTCAGACGTCGCCGCCACGACGGTGCCGCCGGGACACATACAGAAACTGTAGACGGCGCGCCCGTTGCGAGCGTGATGCACAAGCTTGTAATCGGCAGCACCCAGCTCCGGATGACCGGCATAGCGCCCGTGGCGCGCAGCATCAATCAATGACTGGGGGTGCTCAATGCGAAAGCCAACGGCGAAGGGTTTGGCTTCCAGATACACGCGCCTCTTTTCCAGCATCCGCAGCGTGTCGCGCGAACTGTGGCCGAGCGCGAGTACCACATGCCGGCTGTGCAGCACCTCGCCGTTCGCGAGCATCACACCTTCGACTCGCCCGCCCTCGATCAGCAGATCGGTGACGCGACTCTCGAAGCGCACTTCACCGCCCAGCGACAGGATCTCCTGGCGCATCGCTGCCACCACGCCCGTGAGGCGAAAGGTGCCGATGTGCGGTCGGGCCTTGTAGAGAATTTCCGGCGGTGCGCCGGCGCGCACGAATTCCTGCATGACCTTGCGGCCGTAGAAATGCGGATCCTTGATCTGGCTGTAGAGCTTGCCATCGGAGAACAATCCGGCGCCGCCCTCACCGAACTGCACATTGGACTCCGGTGTCAGGGTGTTCTTGCGCCACAACGCCCAGGTGTCCTGGGTGCGACGACGCACGTCACGGCCACGCTCGAGGACGATGGGCTTGAAGCCCATCTGCGCCAGCAGGAGCGCTGCGAACACGCCTCCGGGACCAAAACCCACCACCAGCGGGCGCTCCTTGAGCAGCGGCGGTGCGGTGGCAACCGGGCGATAGGTCATGTCCGGAGCCACGCCGATCTTGCGGTCATCGGCACAGCGGCGGAGCACGGCCGCCTCGTCACGCACGAACACGTCGACAATGCAGACAAAGTGAATGCCACCCGTCTTCCGGCGGGCATCATGGCTGCGCTTGAACAGCGTCAGCTCCAGCAGCTCCTCATCGCTGATGCCCAGACGCTTTAATACCGCCTGCCGCAGCAATGCGGGCTCGTAATCGAGCGGCAACGACAGCTCATTGATGCGGATCACCGCCAACTTCCTGGCCGGTTCATCCGGCAGAGGGGTAGAATCGGCCCATTCTAGCGCGTGGTGCCCCGCAGGAAATGGCCCGATCCAAGAGCAGCGCCAGCTGGCTGTCCCGACATCTCAGCGACCCCTTCGTCAAACAGGCGCAGAAGGACGGCTATCGATCACGCTCGGCGTACAAGCTGGTCGAGCTGAACGATAAGGAAAAGCTGATCCGCCCCGGCATGCGCATCATGGATCTCGGTTCGGCCCCCGGCGGCTGGTCGCAGGTCGCCGGCAAGCTGGTGGGCGCGAAGGGTCGTGTGCTGGCCACCGACATCCTGCCCATGGACAGCCTGCCCAACGTCGACTTCATTCAGGGCGATTTCACTGACGACGCCATCGTCGACAAACTGCTCGGGTGGCTCGGCGGTGGGAAGTTCGATCTCATCGTCTCCGATATCGCCCCGAACATCACCGGCATCGCGGTTGCCGATCAGGCCTCGTCCATCCATTTTCTGGAGCTGGCGCTCGATACCGTGTGCCGAACGCTGCGACCCGGTGCCACGTTCGTGGCCAAGATGTTTCAGGGCTCGGGTTCGGATGAATACCTGAAGGAGCTGCGCCAGCACTTCGACAAGGTGTCGATCCGCAAGCCGGCCGCCTCACGCAAGGAATCGCGCGAGGTTTACGTGGTCGCTAAAGGCTTCAAGGGCTAAGCCGCTTCGGATGCGCGGCGCATGGCCGCAAGCACTTCCGGCCACGCCGGACTCAATGGATCAATCAGCGCATAGTGCCCGGTGTGCGGCAGCACCTTGAGCTGCGCATGCGGATGGCGTGCAACGTAGCGTTGCGACAACTCCAGCGGCACCGTGTCATCCGCATCACCATGCAGGATGAACGCCGGCCTCTGACTGTCCGGCCGGACTTCGGGATCCCAGTCAGTCAAGGTTGTTGCCGCTGACCCGAGAAACTCGCTGACGGCATCGTTACTCAGCCGCAGTTGCAACGCCTTCTCAAGACTGGCCACCGGCGCCAGTGCCACAACAGCTTGGAGCGACGCATGCGTCGCAGCCAGCCACAGCGCCAGATGTCCGCCGGCTGAGAACCCCGCTACCAACACACGCCCGTTGTGCGGCGAAGTGCGTGCGAGTAAAGCCTGCAATGCCAGATGCAGATCCTCGGCCATCGCCTCGGGATGGCCAGGAATACGACGGTATTCCACGTTAGCCACTGTCCAGCCCTCTGCTGCCAGCACTGCGGCCATGGAATTCATATGCGCCAGATCGTAGGCCGGTCGCCAGTAGCCACCATGCAGCAGCAACACCAGCGGGCGCGTAGCGGCTACCGCGCCACCCTGCCACACCAGCGCGTACTGCTCCGCGTGCGAACCATAAGCGATACGCGCCAGCGGCGGCGGCGCTATGCGGGTCAGAACGGAATCGTCCTCACTCATTGCTCGCGCAGGACAATAGTCTGGTTGGAACTAGCCAGAGTGATCCCAAGCTCAGCGAAGCGACTCAGTACCGTGCGATTCACGACATCGAGCGCCAGCGCGAGCTCGCCCGAGCCCTTAACAGGCACGAAAAACACCACCTCAAACTCCAGCGCACTTTCGCCAATGTTCTTGAGCAGGCAATGCACGAAACGTGCGCCTTCATAGCTATGCACCGCATCGCCCACCAGGCGCGGTATTTCCGCTAGTTGCGCCGGTGTGGAACTGTGCGGCAGGCGCAGCGTGAACAGCGCACGTCGCTCCTGCAGACGCTGAAAATTGCGCACGCGACTTTTGAGCAGGTCGGCATTGGCGATGATGATCTGCTCACCGCTGATACTGCGCAGCCGCGTGCTCTTGATGCCAATCTGCTCGACCGTTCCCTCGCAGTCATCGACGCGCAGCAAATCGCCCACATCAAAAGGCTTGTCGAGCGCGATCGACAAGGACGCAAACAGATCGCTCAGTATCGTCTGGACCGCCAGCGCAATCGCGATGCCGCCTACACCCAACCCGGCAACCAGAGCCGTGATATTGACGCCGAGATTTTCCAGCGCCAGCAGCGCCACCACCGTCCAGATGATCAACCCTGCGACGAACATCACGATGTTCAGCGTGCCTGCGAGCTGTCGATCATTCGCCTCGACAGTGCGACGCTGCAAACCAAAGCGCACCGCCGCCATCAGCCATAGCCCAACCTGCAGCCAGAAGCTGACCACCATCACGATGTCAGCCATGCGATCTGCACGGCCCGGCCAAGTCAGCAAATGTTCGGCGAAGTACAACGCCACGGCCAGCGTAAAGAGTCGGCTGGTCCGCTTGATCAGGTAAAGAGCCAGAGCCAGCGCCGGCGGCAGGTCATGCGGCGAATAGCGCGCAGCCGCCTTGCGCACGAGACCTCGCACCAAAGGCAGCACACTGAAGGTCAGGACGAATGCCAGCAGCGCCAGCAGCCAATCCTGCAGCGGGTTACCAACCACGACTTGCTGGAAAAAGTTCACCATCCCCGAATGATACGCGCCGGACGATCTGCGGCGCGCGCGGGATGGATCATTGGCGCTGGATCAGGCGGCGCCCTCAGCCCGGTCGGATTCGTCCTGGTCCTGATCCATGCCCAGTTCCTGAAGCTTGCGTGTCAGGGTATTGCGACCCCAGCCCAGCAGCCGCGCAGCTTCCTGTTTGTGCCCCTGCGTGGCGCGCAGTGCCACCTGGATCATGGTTCGTTCGAATGCCGGCATGGCCACATCCAACAAAGGCTTTGCTGGCTTCAGGCCCTGTCCTTCGGCCCAGCTGCGCAGCGCCTGCGTCCAATCGACTTCGAGACTCCCGCTACGATCACCGGCGGCCACATATTCAGCCGGCAGATCCTCAGCATGAATCTCATTGCCGGGCGAGAGCACCGTCAGTCGCCGGCACAGATTCACCAGTTCGCGCACATTGCCGGGCCAACCGTAGTCTTCCAGACGGCTGACGACCGAAGACGAAAGCACCTTGGGTTCAACGCCAAGCTCCGCCGCCGCCGTCTTGAGGTAATGCGTGATCAGCGCCGGCACATCCTCACGGCGTGACCGCAGCGGAGGCAATTCGATACGGATGACATTCAGGCGATGGAAGAGATCTTCGCGGAACTGGCCGCTGCGCACCCGCTCCTCCAGATTCTGGTGCGTGGCTGCAATCACGCGAACATCCACGCGGATGGGTGATTGACCACCCACACGATAGAACTCGCCTTCGGCCAGCACGCGCAACAGTCGCGTCTGCAGTGACAGACCCATGTCGCCAATCTCATCGAGAAACAGCGTGCCGCCATCGGCCTGCTCGAATCGCCCGCGGCGCTGGGAGTCCGCACCAGTGAAGGCGCCCTTCTCGTGACCGAAGAGTTCAGACTCGAGCAACTCCGACGGGATGGCGGAAGTGTTCAATGCAATGAACGGGCGTTTGGCGCGAGGACTGTGTTCATGCAGAGCGCGCGCGACCAGTTCCTTGCCGGTGCCCGATTCGCCGGTGATCAACACATTGACGCTCGAGCGTGACAGCCGGCCGATCGCACGAAACACCTGTTGCATGGCCGGTGCGCGACCCAGCAAACCAGGAATCGGTGGCAGATTGGCGGCGCCTTCGACCGCCGGCTCCGCACCCGTCGCGCTGCCGCGACGCGCACTCTCGGCTGCGCGGCGCACCAGATCCAGCGCCTGATCGATATCAAAGGGCTTGGGTAGATATTCAAAAGCGCCGCTGCCGTAGGCTGCAACGGCGCTGTCCAGATCCGAATGTGCGGTCATGATCACAACCGGAAGGTCCGGATATAGCTGGTGTGCGTTACGCATGAGTTCCAGGCCCGTGCGACCTGTCATGCGTACATCGGTCAGCAGTACGTCTGGGGCGCGACTGCGCAGAGCCACCAATGCCGGCTCGGCAGCATCGAACATCGTTGGCTGCATGCCTGCATTGCGCAGGGCCCGCTCCATCACCCAGCGGATCGACTCATCGTCATCCACCACGAAAACCTGCGTCGCGCGCCCGTTCATCCTGAGATCTCCAACGGCAGCAGTATTGAAAACACCGTCCGCCCGGGACGGCTGTCATATTCGATCAGCCCGCGATGTCGCGACACAATGTCCTGCGCAACGGCCAGACCTAAACCCGTGCCGTCGCTACGACCGGTCACCTGAGGCACGAATAGCGAATCACGCACCGCCTCAGGCACACCGGGGCCGTCATCCTCGACCTGCAGGCAAGCCACCAAGCGATGACGCGTTCCGCGGAGCGATAAATTGGAAAAGGTGCGCGAACGCAGCACGATGCGACCGCGCTGCGCCACCGATTGCAGTGCGTTACGCACCAGGTTCAGCAATGCCTGCACGAGCTCATCACGCGCCAGCAGCGCTTCAGGGATGCTCGGATCGTAATCACGATCAATGACCACAGCTGCAGGTGCTTCAGTGCTCACCAGCCGATAAACGTGCTCGCAGATTTCATGCACGTTCATCACCCGCAGCTCCGGCGGACGGGACGTGCCCAGCATCGAGTCGACCAGTGCGCGCAATCGGTCGGTCTCACGCAATATCACGCTGGTGTATTCACGCAGCGCTGGGGTCGGCAACTCACGATCGAGCAATTGCGCTGCGCCTCGCAAGCCGCCCAATGGATTCTTGATTTCATGCGCCAGCTGGCGCGCCATCAGCCGGCGGCCATCAACGCGGGCCAGCAATTCGCTCTCGCGAGTCAGCTGCGCGCGTACCCGCGCATCGGCCAGCTCGAGCAACAGATGTCGACCCGTGATCGCACCTTCCAGCGGCGTGACGGTGGCATCCACCACGACAGGCGCACGCTCGCCATGATTGATCGACAGAGGAGTCAGTGTCAGCTCGGGCGCCGTACAGGTTTCTCCGTGTTCCAGAGAGCGGCGCAACAGGGTTTCGATTTCAGTCGGATTGACCAGCAGTGTACCGACCGGTCGGCCGCGTGCCTGATTCAGGCCGATGCCGAGCAGATCCTGCGCACCGAAGTTCGCATAGACCACGCAGAGCTGTGCGTCGAGCACTGCAACCCCGGTGGCCAGCGCATCAATCAGCTCTGTAGAGTCAAAGTGTTCGAGTGGCGAGACGCCATGAAAATCGAGATTCATCGCTGCATGCTTCCGTAGCTTTCAGCCAAGCGTGCAGCAGTTGCGCGGCACGGCCAGAACAGTTGGCTGGCCGTGCCGCGCTTCATCACTGCATCACACGCTGTAGTACATGTCGAGTTCGACGGGATGCGTCGACATGCGGAAACGCGTGACTTCCTGCATCTTCAGCCCGATGTAGGCGTCGATGAGGTCATCCGTGAACACGCCGCCCTTCTTCAGGAACTCGCGGTCCTTGTCCAGATGCTCGAGCGCCATGTCGAGTGAGCTGCAAACCTGCGGGATGTGCTTGGCCTCTTCCGGCTCCAGGTCATACAGATCCTTGTCAGCCGGATCGCCCGGGTGGATCTTGTTCTGGATACCGTCGAGACCGGCCATCAGCATGGCCGCGAAGGCCAGGTACGGATTGGCAGCAGAATCGGGGAAGCGCACTTCGATGCGGCGGGCCTTCGGGTTGCTCACCCAAGGAATGCGGATCGACGCGCTGCGATTGCGAGCCGAGTAGGCCAGCATCACGGGCGCTTCGAAGCCCGGCACCAGACGCTTGTAGCTGTTGGTACCCGGGTTGGTGAACGCATTGATCGCCTTGGCGTGCTTGATGATGCCGCCGATGTAGTACAGCGCGGTTTCAGACAGACCGCCGTACTTGTCACCCGCGAACAGCGCCTTGCCGTCCTTCTGCAGCGACTGGTGCACATGCATGCCGCTGCCGTTATCGCCGACCAGCGGCTTCGGCATGAACGTTGCGGACTTGCCGTGCTGGTGCGCTACGTTGTGCACGCAGTACTTCAGGATCTGCACCTCATCGGCCTTCTTGACCAGGCCGCCGGCGCCAACGCCGATCTCGCACTGGCCGCCCGTGGCCACTTCATGGTGGTGCACCTCGACCTTCATGCCCATCTGCGCGATGGCTTCGCACATCGCGGCGCGGATGTCCTGGAAGCCATCGACCGGCGGGACCGGGAAGTAGCCGCCCTTCACGCCCGGGCGATGGCCCATGTTGCCTTCGGGGTAGGCTGTGTTGCTGTTCCAAGAGCCCTGCATCGAGTCGATCTCGTAGCTGCAGCCGCGCATCTCGTTGTTCCAGCGAACGCTGTCGAAGATGAAGAATTCGTTTTCCGGACCAAACAGCGCGCCATCGGCGATGCCGGTGGACTTCAGATAAGCCTCAGCGCGCTTGCCGAGCGAGCGAGGATCGCGCTCATAGCCCTTCATCGTCGCCGGCTCGATGATGTCGCAACGGATGTTGACCGTGGCGTCCGCAAAGAACGGATCCATGATCGCGGTCGAGGCGTCCGGCATCAGGATCATGTCGGATTCGTTGATCCCCTTCCAACCGGCGATCGATGAACCGTCAAACATCTTGCCTTCAGTAAAGAAATCCTCGTCCACATAGCGGGACGGGATCGTCACATGCTGTTCCTTGCCACGGGTGTCCGTGAAGCGCAGGTCGGCGTACTTGACGTCTTTTTCCTTGATCAGATTGACGACTTCACTTGGTTTCATTGCTTCTCCTCGAGATCCTCTTTTAATTGAACGCTGACCTACGGCTGGTCAGAGAATGCAGAGTTCGTGCCAAAACGGTAGAGAGTCAGAACTTTCGCTGAATCCGGGAGTTACAGCAGATGTACCCCTGACCGACGCCCGCCGACGCACCAGTATAGAGCGCTTTGCGTCTGCCCGCCCCAAACCCGTGCACGGCGCTGACCGCGTCTCGCGGCTGTATACTCGCGCGCTTCGCCGCATCCGCATCCCATAGTGCACACGCCATGAAGACTGGACTGCTCACCCAACCGCCGCGGACCTTTCAGGATCTGATCGCCCGCCTGCAGAATTACTGGGCCGGTCAGGGTTGCGTGATCCTGCAGCCATACGACATGGAAGTGGGCGCCGGCACCTTCCATACCGCCACGTTCCTGCGCTCACTTGGCCCCGAGCCCTGGAGCGCGGCCTATGTGCAGCCCTCGCGCCGCCCCACCGACGGCCGATACGGCGACAACCCCTTCCGCCTGCAGCACTACTACCAGTTCCAGGTGGTGATCAAACCCTCGCCGCTGGACATCCAGGAGCTGTACCTGGGGAGCCTTCGGGCTCTGGGATTCAACACGGCGGTGAACGACATCCGCTTCGTGGAAGACAATTGGGAGTCACCCACCCTCGGCGCCTGGGGCCTGGGCTGGGAGGTCTGGCTGAACGGCATGGAGATCACCCAGTTCACCTACTTCCAGCAGGTGGGCGGTCTGGACTGCCGTCCGGTCACCGGTGAGATCACCTATGGTCTGGAGCGTCTGGCCATGTACCTGCAGGGGGTCGAGAGTCTCTATGACATCGTCTGGACCGACGGCCCGCGCGGCCGCGTGACCTACCGCGACGTCTTCCACCAGAACGAGGTGGAGCAGTCGGCCTTCAATTTTGAGCATGCCGATACGGCCATGCTGTTCCGTCATTTCGACGACTACGAGCAGTCCTGCAATGCCCTGCTGGAGGCCAAGCTCCCGCTGCCTGCCTACGAGCAGGTGTTGAAGGCCTCGCACACTTTCAATCTGCTGGATGCCCGGCGCGCCATCTCGGTGACGGAGCGTCAGCGCTTCATCCTCCGCGTTCGCACCCTGGCGCGGGCGGTTGCCCAAGCCTATTACGCCAGCCGCGAAGCGCTGGGCTTCCCGCTTCTTGCGCGTGCCAACGAGGTGCAGCCATGAGCGCCACAGCACGCCGGGACTTTCTGGTCGAGGTCGGCACCGAGGAGTTGCCGCCGAAGGCGCTGCGCGATCTTGAGCTGGCCTTCGCCGGCAGCATTGAATCGCAGTTGAATCAATCAGGACTCAAATACCGCCAATTGGAATCTTTTTCGACCCCAAGGCGTCTGGCCGTCCGGGTCCGCGGTCTCGTCGAACAGCAGCCCGATCAGCAGCTGAAGCGCCGTGGTCCGCCCGTCCGTGCCGCCTTCGATGCGGCCGGTGAGCCAACGCGCGCGGCCACCTCCTTCGCCGCCACCTGCGGTGTCGAGCTCGACAAACTGGAGCGCGAGACCGACCCCAAAGGGACCGAGTACCTGTCCTACAGCGGCATGCGTCCCGGCACTCCGACGGCCGATCTGCTGCCCGGATTCGTGACCACGGCACTGGCCGCACTGCCCATCCCGAAGCGCATGCGCTGGGGTGCGGGCGAGGCGGAATTCGTCCGCCCCGTGCACTGGCTCATCCTGCTGTTTGGGCGCGAGACATTGACCGCGCGAGTGCTGGACACCGATGCCGGCCAGGTCACCCGCGGTCATCGCTTCATGGCCCCGAAGCCGATCCGCGTCACCGCCCCGGCCAGCTACGACCGGTTGCTCCTGACTCGCGGCAAAGTGGTTGCCCACTTTGAGACGCGTCGGGAGCGGATCCGCCTACAGGTGGAAGAGAAGGCGGCCAGCCTCGGCGGCCGGGCGCTCATCAACCCCGCCTTGCTGGACGAGGTCACCGCATTGGTCGAATGGCCCGTGCCGGTGGCCGGCCGATTCGAGGAGCGGTTCCTCGACCTGCCGCGCGAGGTCCTGATCTCGACACTGCAGGATCATCAGCGCTACTTCCCGGTGCAGGGTGCCGGCGGTGAACTGTTGCCCTGGTTCATTACCGTCAGCAACATCGAAAGTACCGACGAGTCGGTGGTCCGCGCCGGCAACGAGCGGGTGGTGCGGCCGCGACTGTCCGATGCCGCCTTCTTTTATGAACAGGACCGCCGCCAGCCGCTGCGTTCCCTGCGCGCCGGGCTCGACACCGTCACCTTCCAGGCCAAGCTGGGGTCCATCGGCGACAAGGTGCGCCGCATCGAAGCGCTGGCCAGACAGATTGTCCCGGTGACCGGGGCGGATCCAGCGCGTGCCGCCGAGGCGGCTGAGTTGTGCAAGTGCGATCTGCTCAGCTCCATGGTGGGCGAATTCCCGGAGCTGCAGGGCATCATGGGTCGCTACTACGCCCTGGCCGACGGTCTGAACACCGAAGTCGCCGAGGCGGTCCGCGAACACTACCTGCCGCGTGGTGCCGGCGACGCTCTGCCCAGCACGCCGGCCGGCATCACTGTGTCGCTGGCCGACCGGCTGGATACGCTGGCTGGCATCTTTGCGATCGGCCAGAAGCCCAGCGGCACCCGCGATCCGTTCGCGCTGCGGCGAGCTGCCATCGGCGTGCTGCGCATCCTGCTCGAACACCGCCTGCCGCTGTCGCTGCCCGAGATCGTGGCCGCTGCGGTACGCGCGCAGCCCGTGCAGGACACCGCGGCAATCCCCGCCGAGGTACAGGCCTTCATCATGGAGCGGCTGCGCGCCCAGTATCTGGAGCAGTCGGCTGCCACCGGAATCACCACCGAGATGTTTGATGCCGTGCTGGCTACCGAGCCCACTACGGTGCCGGATTTCGACGCACGATTGCATGCATTGGCCGTCTTTATGCGCGAGCCTGCTGCGGCAAGCTTGGCTGCGGCCAACAAGCGCAGCGCCAACATCCTGCGCAAATCTGCTGAGGCAGCGCCGGTCCATGTCGATGCAGCGCTGCTGCATCACCCAGCGGAACAAGCCTTGCACCGCGTTGTCGCCGATACCCAGCCACGGGTCGAAGCAGCCATCGCAGCCGGGCAGTACAACGAGGCGTTCATGCACCTCTCGCTCCTGCGTCCGGAAGTGGACGCATTCTTCGATTCCGTGCTCGTGAACGATCCCGATGCGGCACTGCGCGGCAACCGGCTGGCGCTTCTGGCGCGGCTGCGGAGCCTGTTCACTCGCATTGCCGATTTGTCGCTGCTGCCGGGCTGAGCGCGATGCAGTTTCTGGGCTCACTGGTCTTCACGACTTTCCTGTTCGTATGGACCGGCGCCTATGCAATCTTCTTTGCGTTCGTCGGACCGCTCGTTCCCTTCCGTCATCGCTTCGGACTGGCACGCACTTGGGGCAGGGTGTTGTTGTGGGTGCTGAAGCACACCTGTCGCCTGGACTATCGGGTCGAGGGAGCCAGCAATCTGCCGGACGGTGCACATGTCGCTCTGGTGAAGCACTCGTCCAGTTGGGAGACCTTTGCACAAACCGTGCTGCTGCCGCCGCAGGCTTGGGTGCTCAAGCGCGAGCTGACTTGGCTGCCGTTCGTGGGGTGGGGCGTGCGTCTGTTGCGCGCGATTGCCGTCGATCGCGGAGCGGGCCAGATCGCTGTGAAAAGCGTGCTGGAGCAGGGCAAGGCACGCTTGGCCGAGGGACTCTGGGTCGTGATCTTCCCCGAAGGCACGCGCATGCCGCCGGGGCAGACACGCAAGTACGGCATCAGCGGTGCGCTGCTGGCCATTGAAAGCGGTACGCGCGTGGTGCCGGTCGCGCACGACGCGGGGTACTACTGGCCGCGCCGCGGCCTGATGAAAAAACCCGGGACGATCCGCGTGGTGATTGGTGAACCCATCGACACCACCGGTCGCGAGCCGCGCGAATTGAATCTGCAAGTGCAAGCCTGGATCGAGGCGCACTCCGGCCCTCCCACCGACCTCACACAGGGCTGACGCGCGCCGGCTTCAGGGCGCCAGTGCGCTGCGCAGTGAGTCGAGCTCGGCCTGCGAATCTTCTAATAGCATGACGCAGTCCTGCGGTTGCAGGCCGATGCGCTGCGCCGTTAGCTGCGACTCCAGCAATTCCATGCGCATCTCTGTGGTCATTTCCGGAGCAGTGAGGACATCGGCCACAGCGAGTACATCCATCAGCATGAACAGACCGCGCTTCGCAGCACGATGGGTCTGATAGCCATGCATGGCTTCGATGATGTCCTCTGATACGCCCCATCGGGTCAGCAACTCGCGGGCCACTTCCGCATGCCAGTCGCGCACCACTTCTTGAAAGACTTCCGGATGGGTTTGCATGTACGACGAGTTCGCACTGCGCGCCACCAAGCAGATCTTGCCCACCGCCGTCATCAGGCCAGCCAGCAGTGCCGTATCAGGACTGACACGCTGGCTGTGACGCGCCACCACACAGGCGGCGGCGGCCATCGATACGCTCTGGTCCTTCAGCTGAGTGAGCTGTGGCATCACGTCCTTGTAACGCTGCGCCAACTGCACCTGAGTGATCGCGAAGCCGGCGGCCGCAGCGCGAAGCGCGTTGAAGCCCAGACGGATCACGGCATTGCGCAGATCCGTGACCGGGATGCCACGGGGATTCAACGCGGCGGAACTGGCAAGGCGGATGATGCGAGCGGCGAGGAGGGGTTCTGTGCTGACCACGCGCAGCACGCGATCCATGCTGACAGCCTCATCGGCCAGCAGCTGCTGCAATGACAGAGCAACTTCCGGGACACCAGGCAACTCGAGCTCGAGCCGCGCCAGATCGAGCTGCAAACGCTCAATGAACTCGGTGGCCTCCGGACCCAGTGTTCCGGGGAGGCGACCCATGGGTAATTGACTCATCGTTTGCCCGGTATCGGCCGTCGCCCTTGAATTCTTTAGCGGCTCTCAGCCGCCCTCGTACTCTACACGACGGCCGGTACCGAGACCCCGTTCACACATCGGGCAGCCGCAGCATCACTAGGAATGCCAGCCCGAAAGCCACCGCACACCAGCCCACGCTGGCTCCCAGGCCAATGGATGTGGCCAGCGAACCGAACGCAAAGGGCGCGAAGGCCGATATGCCACGACCCACGTCGAAGCAGAAGCCGGCCCCCAGAGAGCGGATATGCGTCGGATACAGGCGTGGAAAATAGGCGCCAAACGGTGCGGTGTAGGCAAAGAAGAAGCCCAGCACGGGACCGCAGGCGTATTGCAGCGACAAAGATCCAATCGACACATACAGCGGCAGTAGAAGCGTCGCACCAAAGAAGCACAGCAGCAGCGCGCGGCGCCGACCCCACTGGTCCGCAATCCAGCCGAAAGCCTGATAGCCGATGAACATGCCGATGTTCAGAACGATGATGAAATCGGCCATGTCAGTAACGGCGAGACCACGCTCACGCTGCAGATAGGTTGGCAGCCAACTGCTCGCACCCCAGTAACCGCTGACGGCACAAGCCGCTGCGAGCGTGCCAAGGATGGTGTTGCGCCGATACTCCGGCGCAAAAATCTCGCGGATGCGGCTGTGCCCGCCCGCCGCACCGTGGCCGTCGGCAGTCGGTTGCGCCGCGCGCTCGCGGCGCTTTTGCAGCCATTCCGCAGACTCAGGCACGAACAGAGCGACATAGAGAGCGCCCAGCACAGCGCCGCCACCCAACAGGAACAGTCGCCGCCAGCCAAACTCCGGCAGTACGACGCGCGCGATCAATGCGGCAACGATATAGCCAATGGGCCAGCTGCTCATCACCCATGCAATGGCGCGACCGCGATGCTTGGCCGGCCAGGCTTCGTGCACGTAGGCGGCCACGACACCCCAGGTTCCACCCAGTCCGATGCCGGCCAAGAAACGCAGCGTCAGCAGCTGCAACCAATCCTGTGCCCATGCACCGGCGGAGGTGAAGAAAGCGAACAACGCAACGCATATGGCCAGCGCGCGGCGACGTCCGTAGTTATCGGCGTACCAACCCACGACGACGCTGCTCAGTCCGACCCCGAGCAGTCCTGCCGTACCCAGCAGTCCCGCCTGCGAGGCTGTTAACTGCCACTCTTTTGAGATCGCCGACAGCGACAGCGCCAACACCATGAAATCCATGGCATCGAACGCATAGCACAGGAAACCTGCAATCAATACTCGCCAACGCGCATCGTTCATGCGTCCCCCTCCTGATCGTTATAGGCTAGTCTAGCTTGCGAATCCTGCTGCAGGTTCCGGAATGTCAAACCTCAGAGCGCGCTTGTCACCCATGGTTCTGCTCTGTCTGGCAGCGACCTGGGTGATCTGGGGCTCCACCTACCTCGCCATCCGCTTTGCGCTCCGCGGTCTGCCACCGTTCTTCCAGATGGGCAGCCGTTTCGTTGTCGCCGGTGGTCTGGTGCTGGCGTGGATGCGTTGGCGTGGCGCTCCTTGGCCGACCTGGCGCCAATGGGGCCATGCCGCCATCGTGGGTTCGCTCCTGCTGGTCACCGGCATGGGGGGCACCGCTGTGGCCGAACAGACCCTGCCCTCCGGTCTCGTCGTCGCCTTTGTGGCCGTGATTCCAGCTCTGGTCTCCTTGTTCAACCTCTTCGTAGGAATCCGTCCCGGTCGGCTGGAACTCGCCGGCATGGCGGTCGGGTTTATTGGCGTGTTGCTGCTGACACGCGGCGCTGCTTTTCATGCCTCACCGACCGGGCTGGCCGCTATCAGCCTTGCCGTGTGCAGCTGGGCGCTGGGCAGTGTGCTGAGCCAGCGCAGCTACCCGCTCGCGCCTGGTGCCATGGGATACGGCAGCGAGATGCTGGTAGGCGGAATTTTCCTGCTGCTCATTTCCCTGGCCGTGGGTGAACATCCGCAGTGGCCACTGGAGCCGCTGGTCTGGGGCTCGTGGCTGTATCTGGTCATCTGCGGCTCACTGCTGGCGTTCAACGCTTACATGTATCTGCTCGACCACAGCTCCGCTGCAATGGCGTCGAGCTATGCCTTCATCAATCCACTCATCGGTATGTTGCTGGGTACGACTCTCGGCGGCGAAATCGTCAGCGGCGACGAGTGGATGGCGGCTGGTGTGATTCTGGCCGGCGTCGTACTGTTGTTGAGCGGACGCTGAACCATCACCGCGGTAATATTGCGGCAAGACGAACAATAATCAGCATGGGGCATCGGACATGAACAAGTCAGGTACCGGATCATCCTCGTCATTACTCTCGGTGGTGGCACAACACACCTGCGCATGGGCTGAGCGCTGGTTCCCAGACGCCTTCGCATTCACGGTCACGGTAGTGGCCATCGTCACGCTTGCTGCATTGGCCAATGGTGCGCCAGCCGCCAACGTCGTTGCACAGTTCGGCACCGGCTTCTGGAACCTGATCCCGTTCACAATGCAGATGAGCATGCTGGTCATCGGCGGCTATGTCACCGCGGACTCCCCGCCTGTGGCGCGACTCATCGCGTGGCTGGCACGGCTCCCGCGCACCGGCCGCGGCGCGGTCGCCATGATTGCCTTCCTCAGCATCGTGCTCTCGTTGATCCACTGGGGCCTGAGCCTGATCTTCAGCAGTCTGCTGACGCGCGCGCTGGCGCGGCGCACGGATCTTCCCATGGACTATCGAGCAGCCGGTGCCGCAACCTGCATGGGTATCGGTTCGGTCTGGGCGCTGGGCCTTTCATCTTCCGCCGCGCAGTTGCAGGCCAATCCAGCCAGCATGCCTCCCGCCCTGTTAAAGATCACCGGTGTCATCCCATTCAGCGAGACGATCTTCACCTGGCAGTCGCTCACCATGATGGTGATACTCAGCGCGGTCACCACCTTTATCTCGTGGAAGACCGCGCCCGACGAATCCGTAGCGATGCCGGCTGCGCGCCTCGGTGTGGACCTGACACCGCAGGCACCGACTCCTTCGCAACGCTCACGGCCCGGTGAGTGGCTGGAATACAGCCCACTGCCCAGCCTTCTGCTGGTCGCACTCGGCGGCGCATGGGTTTGGCACGAGTTCGTCGCCAAGGGCCCCGTCCTGGCCATCTCCGCTCTCAACACCTACAACCTGATCTTCCTGCTGCTGGGACTATTGCTGCAGTGGCGCCCGCGCGCCTTCCTCGACTCGGTCAGCCGCAGCGTGCCGCACATCGCAGGTGTGCTGGTGCAGTTTCCGCTGTACGGCGCCATCGGCGCGATACTCAGCAACGCCGCTAATGCAGACGGATTGACGCTCACTCACCAGCTCAGCCAGCTGATCAGCCGCTTCGCCAGCACAGACAGCTTTGCTGTTGTGGTCGGAAGCTACTCGGCTGTACTCGGACTGTTCGTGCCCTCAGCCGGTGGCAAGTGGTTGATCGAAGCGCCCTACGTGATGCAGGCAGCCAACGATCTGCACTACCACTTGGGCTGGGTGGTCCAGATCTACAACGCTGGTGAAACGCTGGCCAACCTGATCAATCCGTTCTGGATGCTGCCAGTGCTGGGCATACTGGGTCTGCGGGCGCGTGATCTCATCGGCTATACCTTCGTCCAGTTTCTCGTGAACATGCCGCTGGCGTTGTTCCTGCTCTGGGCACTGGGGCGCACCTTCACCTACCACGCACCGGTTGGGGTTCCCTGAACGACGGTGCTGCAACCCCTCCTCTGGCAACGCGACTGCTGGTAGGCGGTCGCGACGTCTATGGCTGCATGTTGGCTGGCATTGAGTCAGCCAGACTCGTAGTGCGCATTGAGACCTATATCTGGAAGAGCGGTATCGTCGCGGACCGTTTCCTGCAATCGCTCCATGCCGCTGCTGCGCGCGGTGTGCGTGTTGAACTGCTTCTCGACGCGTTTGGGTGCGAGAGCCTCGGCGACAGCTACTTCAATTCACTGCGCGCTGCCGGCGCTCGTGTAGTGCACTTCAATCCGAACAAGTGGCTGCGGGGAAGCTTTCGCGACCATCGCAAGCTGCTCACGATCGACGGAGAGATGGCCGTCGTCGGTGGGCTCAACATCGCTGATGAATACGACGGCGACGGTGTCGAATCAGGCTGGCGTGATTTCGCCGTCGAACTGCGCGGCACGATTGTCAGCGCTTTGGATGCCAGTCTCGACGAGATGTTCGCGCTGGCCGATTTTGCCCCCATGGCGGTGGCGCGCTTCGCGGGCGGTTTTCGGAAAAGGCGAAGAAAGAGTCTTGCGCGAGAGGAAGGGCCCACCGCTCGATTACTGGTCAGCGGGGCCGGTACCGGCAGCGGCAGATTGCAAAGTGTTTTGCGCCGCGACCTCTCCGCCGCCACAGACTTGACCGCCTATGCGGCCTATCTGTTGCCGACCGGCCGTATACGTCGTGCCATGCGGCGTGTGGCTCGACGCGGCAGCGCACGCCTGATCGTTGGCGCCCACTCCGATGTACGGCTGGTGCAATGGGCTGCGGAGCGGCTCTATCCGTTCTGGCTCCGCGGCGGCGTGAAGTTGTATGAATATCAGTCCCAGCTCGTGCATGCGAAGCTGATCGTGATCGACGATATCGTCTACGTCGGATCTGCGAATTTGGACATCCGTAGCCTGCGCATCAATTATGAGCTGCTGGTACGAATTGAATCGCGCGCGCTGGCTGCACAGGTTCGCCAGACATTTGATGCGGATCTCGCGCGTTGCCGGGAAATCGATCGCACCACTTGGCGGCAAGGAAGGCGCTGGTGGTACGGGCTGCGCTCGCTGTGGGCTTACCTGCTGCTGGTCAGGCTGGATCCATTCCTGACACGGCGCGGGCTGAGCAAGCGATCCTGAGGCTCGCCGCGCTCCAATCCTGACACTCGCTCAGATATCGAGGTTGGCCACGGACAGCGCGTTCTTCTCGATGAATTCACGACGCGGCTCAACCTGATCGCCCATCAGCGTGGTGAAGATCTCGTCTGCGGAGACGGCATCATCGATCCTCACCTGCATCAATCGACGCTCGGCCGGATTGATCGTGGTATCCCACAGCTGCTCGGGGTTCATTTCACCCAGACCCTTATAGCGTTGGATCGACTGGCCTTTGCGCGCCTGATCAAACAGCCATTGCACCGCTTCCTTGAAGCTCGTGACTTCACGATGCTGCTCGCCACGCGAAACGCGCGCGCCAGGACCCACCAGCCCCGCAAGCGTCTTGCCCAGTTCCGCCAACCGACGATACTCGCCCGACTCGAAGAATTCGCGCGGCAATTGCTTGTCGGTGACGCTGCCATGTTCGGTGCGGTGGACGATCACGCGAGCCGGATGGCCTTCGAGGCCTGCACGGACTTCGACTTGATAATTGCGTGAGGCATCTTCGTGAGCATTGAGGCTGGCCTGCAGGCCCGCACACCATGGCTCTAGGAATCCATCGCGATCGAAATCAGCGGCAGTCACTTCCGGCTGATAGATCAGCTGCTCAAGCAGTCGCGCATCGTAACGACGCGCCCAACGCTCGATGATGGATTGTGCTTCCGTGTAACGTCGGACCAGATTTTCCAGCGACGCTCCGGCCAGCGGCGGCGACGAAGCATTCACGGTGAGTGTGGCGTCCTCAAGCGCGCTGCCCAGCAACAATGCGGTCAGCTCACCATCATCCTTGACGTAGACCTCGCTCTTGCCGCGTTTGACCTTGTACAGCGGCGGCTGGGCGATATAAACGTGGCCGCGCTCGATCAGCATCGGTATCTGTCGATAGAAGAAGGTCAGCAGCAGCGTGCGGATATGGCTTCCGTCCACATCGGCGTCGGTCATGATGATGACGCGGTGATAGCGGAGCTTGTTGATGTCGAAATCATCGCGGCCGATGCCGCAGCCCAGTGCGGTGATCAGCGTGCCCACTTCGGCTGAAGAGAGCATCTTGTCGAAGCGCGCCTTCTCGACGTTGAGGATCTTGCCCTTCAGCGGCAGGATGGCCTGTGTACGACGGTCGCGCCCCTGCTTGGCCGATCCACCTGCGCTATCACCCTCGACGATGAAGATTTCCGACAACGCCGGATCTTTTTCCTGGCAGTCAGCAAGCTTGCCGGGCAGACCGGCGATATCGAGTGCGCCTTTGCGGCGTGTCATCTCGCGCGCCTTGCGCGCAGCCTCGCGCGCTCTGGCTGCATCGATGATCTTCGCGACAATGCCCTTGGCATCCGCTGGGTGTTCGAGCAGGAATTCGCTCAGGCGCTCGCCGACCGCGGTTTCCACCACGCCCTTCACTTCCGAGGAGACCAGCTTGTCCTTGGTCTGCGACGAGAATTTCGGGTCGGGCAACTTGACCGAGAGAATGGCTGTTAAACCTTCGCGCGCATCGTCACCGGTAGTGGGAACCTTTTCCTTTTTCGCGGCAGCTTCTTTCTCTATGTAGTCGTTCAGCGTACGCGTCAGCGCGGCGCGGAAGCCCGAGAGGTGCGTGCCACCATCTTTCTGCGGAATATTGTTCGTGTAGCAGAACATGCTCTCCTGATAGGAGTCATTCCACTGCAGCGCCACTTCAACGGCGATCGGGCCGTGCTGCTCGCGGAACCAGAACACGTTGTCATGAATGGCTGTGCGACTGCGATTCAGATGGCGCACGAATTCCTGCAGACCACCCTCATGCTGAAACACATCCTTACGATCCTCGCGCTCATCGATCAATTCGATGCAGACGCCGGAATTCAGGAATGAGAGCTCGCGCAGACGCTTGGCGAGCGTGTCATAGACGAATTGAATGTGCGTAAAGATCTGCGGCGATGGCTTGAAGCGGATGGTCGTGCCGCGTTCGGTCGTTGGACCCACAACGGCCATCGGTGCCACAGGGTCGCCCAGCTTGTATTCCTGACGATGCATCTTGCCGTCGCGGCAGATGGTCAGAACCAGCAGGTCCGACAGCGCATTGACCACGGACACGCCCACGCCATGCAGGCCGCCGGAGACCTTGTACGAGCTGTCGTCGAATTTGCCGCCGGAGTGCAGCACGGTCATGATCACTTCCGCGGCGGAAACACCCTCTTCCGGGTGGATATCTACCGGGATTCCGCGCCCATTGTCGGCGATCGTGACGGATTCGTCCGCGTGGATGGTGACCTGAATGCGGTCGCAATGGCCCGCCAGGGACTCGTCGATGGAGTTATCGACGACCTCGAAAACCATGTGATGCAGACCGGTGCCATCATCGGTGTCACCGATGTACATGCCGGGTCTTTTCCGCACTGCATCAAGGCCTTTTAAGACCTTGATTTTACTGGAATCGTAGACGTCGCTCTGGGTCATGAAGGCCGCCCCGAAATCAATGCGTAAGTATACTCTTCAAACGCGCCGAACGCGACCCTGTTCCACGTGGAACAAACGTTCCGGCTGAACGCTGGAAGCGTTTGCCAAATCCAGGCTGGTGAAGATCAACTGCCCCTGCAATCGCCGCACTTCCGCGAGCAACCTGCCAGTCTTTTCGGCATCTAGCTCGGCCGCCGGATCATCCACCAGCAGCGTCGGCGACCTGCCCGTCCATTCGGTCACCAGGCCCGCCATGCTCAAGGTCATGGCAGCACCGAGCAGCTTCTGCTGACCTCGGGATAGAAAGTCGCGGGCCGACTTGCGATCAACGGTCAGCTGCACATCGAAACGGTGCGGCCCCAGTCCGGTGGTGCCACGCTCCAGATCCGCCGCGCGATGATGCTGAAGGCTCTCGGCTAGGCTCCGCTCCTGACTCCAGCCTTGGAAATAGACCAAATCGACCTGAATGCCCAACAAAGCATCAATCGCCCGTCTCCAGTGCGGCTCAAGCTGGCCCAGCGCCTGACGCCGGGCAACGCTGAGCTGCTCGCCCAATCGGGCCAGCTCAACGTCCCATGGCGAAGGATCATGCCCAATCTTCAAGGCCGCGTTGCGCTGCTTCAGCGTCAGCGAGAAGGCTGACCACAGTTCCACGAAACCTTGTTCCACGTGGAACACACCCCAGTCGAGCCACTTGCGCCGGAGGCTGGGGCCCTCCTCCACTAGGCGGTGAATACCGGGATCTAGGATCAGGGCGGGAAACGCTAGGGACAGTTCGGCCAGAGAGCCGGGTGTCCGGCGATCGATGCGAACCTCTGTGCCCTCGTCGCGGGAAAAGCCGACGCCAATAGTTCCGGCCGGCGACTCTGCCAGACAACCCAAAACCCGGAGGTGGCTACTGCCAGCCGCGAGTAGCCGCTCAGTGTTCCGGGTACGGAATGAGCGGCCCCTGGCCAGAAGGTAAACAGCCTCGAGGAGCGATGTCTTTCCCGCGCCGTTGGGCCCGAGAATCAGGTTGCTGGCTGGATGAAATTCGAGTTCGGCTTGATGGAGGCAACGGAGATTCTCCACCTCCATCAGGCTGAGATACATCAGCGCCTCACAGGCGCATCGGCATCACAACGAACTTCGCGCTCAAATCCCCGGGTGCCCGGATTAGGCAGCTGCTGTTGCCGTCGGTCAGACCCATTTCCATGGTGTCGACATCGATGGCTGCCAGGGCATCGAGCAGGTAGTTGACGTTGAAGCCGATCTCGATGGCCGCGCCGCTATAGGTCACTTCCATCTGCTCCTCGGCCTCTTCATGGTCGGGGTTCTGTGCTTGGATCGTAAGTGAATTGGCGCCGAATGTGAGCCGAACGCCGCGATACTTCTCGTTGGAAAGAATCGCGATACGCTGCAATGCCGCACGAAAATCATCCTTGGCGGAGGTCATGACACAGGGCGGCTGAGCGGGCACAACCCTTCCATATTCCGGGAATTTTCCATCGATTAGCTTCGAAGTGAAGCGAACGTCGCCGATCTGGGCTCGAACGTGATTAGTCCCGATCGACAACTCCAGCTCACCGTCGCCAACCAACAGACGTTGCAATTCCATCACACCCTTGCGCGGCATGATGACCTGCTGCTTGGTCTTGACCGCCTCAAGCAAGGGGCACTCGGCGAGAGACAGACGATGACCATCGGTTGCCACCGCGCGGAGCAACTGGCCGTCGCATTCCAGGAGAGTACCGTTGAGGTAATAGCGCACGTCCTGCTGCGCCATCGAGAAATAGGTTTTGTCGATCAGGCGGCGCGCATCTTGGCGGCTCACCCGCAGCGTCTGCTTGGCACCAATGTCCTCGATCAACGGGAACTCCGCTGCAGCCAAACTCGCCAGCGTGAAGCGGCTACGCCCGGCTCGCAGTACCGTGCGCTCACCTTCGCGGGCCAGCGTCACAGTCGCCTTCTCCGGCAGCGTACGCACGATGTCCAGAAGCTTGCGACCGGCCACCGTGATTTCACCTGCCTGCTGCACGTTGGCCTCGCAACTGGCCACCAGCTCCACCTCGAGATCCGTGCCCGTCATGCTCAGGCGACCGTTCTTGGCTGCCAGCAGTACGTTGGCGAGGATCGGCATCGTCTGACGCCGTTCCACTACACCGATCACGCTTTGTAGCGGACTCAGCAGTTGTTCACGGGAGAGGGAGACTTTCATGATTTGATTTCTTTGTATGAAGTAAGACTGTTATGAATTATTAGGCCTGTGCGCAACGGGGACAACTCAAAAAATCAGTCTGAGGCTGCGGTGAGAGCGAACATAGCGCGCTTTTCATCGGTTGAGAACATACGCCAAAGCTTGTGGGTGGAGTGTGGATAAATCGGGCCTGAATATCATCCACAAGTTGCCCACATCATCCTGCAAGGATTCTTAACAGGTTTGCATAGTCTTCCTGGACCTGCTGCTCGGTATCACGCAACTCGCGAATACGCTTGCAGGCGTGCAACACCGTCGTATGGTCGCGACCACCGAAGGCATCACCAATCTCAGGTAGGCTGTGCGTGGTGAGTTCCTTGGCCAAACTCATCGCGACCTGCCGTGGCCGCGCCACCGAACGGCTGCGCCGCGCCGAGAGCAGGTCACCGACCCGGATTTTGTAGTACTCGGCGACGGTTTTTTGGATGCCTTCCACCGACACTGCTCTGGATGCGAGGTTGAGCAGGTCGCGCAATGCTTCCTTGGCAAACTCGACGGTGATCGGGCTGTTGGTGAAGCGTGCGTTAGCCACGATACGGCGTAAGGCCCCTTCCAACTCACGAACGTTTGAACGGATGTGCTTGGCGATGAAGAAAGCCACATCCTCCGGCAGCACGACCCCCGCAGCCTCCGCCTTGGAAATCAGAATGGCCACGCTGGTTTCCAGCTCCGGCGGCTCGATGGCCGCTGTGAGGCCCCAGCCGAACCGGGATTTCAACCGCTCCTCCAGGCCTTCGACTTCCTTCGGGTACCGATCGCAGGTCAGGATCACCTGATTCTGCCCCTCGATCAGAGCGTTGAAGGTGTGGAAGAACTCCTCCTGCGACCGCTCCTTGTTCGCGAAGAACTGGATATCGTCGATCAACAGGGCGTTCAGCGAGCGGTATTTATTCTTGAAGTCATTGATTTTATTGTGCTGCAGGGCGCTGACCATCTCGCTGACGAAGCGCTCGGAGTGCACATAGACCACTCGGGCGCCTGGCTGGCGCTCCTGGATCATGTGGCCTATGGCATGCATGAGGTGGGTCTTTCCCAAACCTACGCCACCGTATAAAAACAATGGGTTATAAGCGGTGCCGGGGTTTTCAGCCACCTGCAGGGCCGCCGCCTTGGCGAAGTGGTTGCTCTTGCCCTCGACGAAATTGGCGAAGGTGAATTCCGGATTCAGGCGACTTTGCAGTGGCGCCTGCGCCGGCTGAGCGAACATGGCCGCGGCGCGCTCGCCGTCGGTGGCGATATCCGCCGCGGCAGGGGCCGGTCGTGAGCCCACGGTGAGGGCGACGCGCTTCGGGGCGTCCGGAATCTCAGCCAGCTGGGCCTCGATGCGGGCGAGCAGCTCTACCCGGATCCAGTCGACAACGTAGCGATTGGGGGCGAAAACCTGCAGCAACCCGTCCTTTTCCTGGGCCTGTAACGGCCGGACGTAGGTGTTGAACTGCGGCTCCGGAAGCTCGGCTTCCAGTGAGCGCAGGATGCTCAACCAGTATGAAGGCTCCAAACCGGCCACCCCAACAAAGAATCGGCTGTCAGTCGCTGCTTCCCGCGGGGGACAACTCCCGCGAGCCCCGGCCGGCTGGCTGGGAGCGCAAGTCTACTCTGCCCGAGAGGTGTTGACACCTGAGGCATGAGGTGCGTACCCTCACGACCCATTTTTCGGCGCATTATCAGAGCCTTGAATCATGAAACGTACATATCAGCCCAGTAAGGTCCGTCGCGCGCGCACTCACGGCTTCCGCGCACGCATGAAAACCGCGGACGGCCGCAAAGTGCTTGCCCGTCGCCGCGCAAAGGGCCGCAAGCGGTTGATTCCCTGATCACAGCCGGTACGCAACGACTCGGATTTTCGCCCCAGCAGCGTCTTCGCCAGGCTTCGCAGTACCGCAAGGTTTATGCGCAGGCGCGACGCCTGGGGAACCGGTTTTTTTCAGTGTCGCTGCTGGCTAATGATGCAGGGCTGCCCCGCTTAGGCTTGTCTATTGCGGCCCGCACCGTCGGCAACGCTGTGCAGCGCAACCGCCTCAAGCGACACATCCGCGACAGCTTCCGTCTTCACCAGCACACCCTGCCAGCCGTTGACCTCATCGTCGCTGCGCGTCAGGGCGCTGTTGCGGCCACAGCTGAACAACTGCGAGCCGGGCTGATCAGTCTTTGGGCGCAGGTGCAGCAGCCATGAAAAACTTGATCACTGCACCGTTGCGCTGGCTCCTCATTGCTTATCGATACACCCTCAGCCCACTGCTGGGGAGCTGTTGCCGTTTCGAGCCCAGCTGCTCGCGCTATGCAGAACAGGCCCTGATGACGCACGGGCTGTTGCGCGGACTCTGGCTCACAATCAAGCGGCTGGCGCGTTGCCATCCTTGGCATGCGGCCGGCTACGATCCGGTTCCCTGTGCGCATTGCGCGGAGAGCGTTCATGTTCAGCGGCGCTAATGTAAGGATGCTTCTGTGGGCGTTGCTCGCCTTCGCCTTTTACATCTGCTACACGACCTGGCAGCTGGATTATCCGGCTCCTGTCGCGCAACCGGTCACGGCGAGCGCTAACAACACGCTGGGCACCGCGCTGCCCTCGGCCAGCGGTGTGGCTGGTACGTCGGCGACCACTACGGCGCCGCGCCCGCCCGCTGCGAACGCAGCGCTGAGCCCGGCAGCTGATGGCGCAGCGGCTAGTGATGCTCCGGTGGTACACGTCGTAACGGATGTGCTCGATGTCGTGATCAGTCTCGCCGGCGGCGAGCTGCGTCAGGCCGATCTTTTGCAGTACCACGTCAAGAAGGGCGAAACCGCTCCGGTGCGCCTGCTCAACCGCGATAGCGCGGAAAGTTTGTACGTGCTGCAGAGCGGTTTGTTGGCCGCCAATGGCACCGATGGCCCAACGCATCTGGCGCATTTCTCCAGCGCGGTGAGCGAGGCAACGCTGACGGCCGGTCAGGAATCCGTTGCTGTTCCGCTCACATGGACCAATGGTGCGGGCGTGACCGTCACCAAGACATTCACCTTCCGGCGCGGCTCTTATGAAGTGGGCCTGGATTATCGGGTCGAGAATGCCGGTACGTCTGCGTGGAGCTTCGCCAGCTATGCACAACTGCTGCGCGAGAATGTTCCCATCGAACGTTCGTACTTCAAGCCGGACAGCATTTCCTACAAGGGACCGGCCTATTACGACGGTGCGAAATATCAGAAGCTGACGCCGGGCAAGAAGGATTCGGTTCTCGACAAGGCGGTGACCGGCGGCTGGCTCGCGGGGCTTCAGAATCATTTTGTCGCCGCCATCATTCCGAATGCGGGCGCGCCGTATCACTACACGTTGAGCACGCAGGGCAACCGGTTCCTGCTGTCTGCCACGGGTAACGAGCAGCAGGTGGCGCCCGGTGCGACCGCGACTCAATCCGAAAAACTCTTCATCGGTCCTAAGCTACAGGCACAGCTGCAGCAGGCGGGCCCCGAGCTGTTCCGCGTGGCGGACTACGGCAGCCTGACCATCGTTGCGCAGCCGCTGTTTGCACTGCTGAACTTCTGTCACTCGCTGGTGGGTAACTGGGGCTGGGCCATCCTGCTCGCCACGCTGGCACTGAAGCTGTTGTTCTATCCGCTGTCGGAAGCCTCGGGCAAGTCGATGGCCAAGATGAAAGCGCTCGCGCCGCGTCTGAAGAATCTGCAGGAGACCTACAAGGACGATCGCGAGAAGCTGGCCAAGGCGCAGATGGAGATGTACAAGAAAGAGAAGGTCAATCCGGCCGCAGGCTGTCTGCCGATGCTGATCCAGCTGCCCGTGTTCCTCGCCTTCTACTGGGTACTGTTCGAGAGCGTCGAGATGCGTCAGGCACCCTTCGCCGGCTGGATCACGGATCTGTCCTCGCGCGATCCGTATTTCATCCTGCCGGTGCTGATGGCAGCGGCAAACTTCATTCAGTTCAAGCTCAACCCACAGGTGGGCGCTGATCCGGTGCAGCAGAAGATCTTCATGCTGATGCCCCTGATCATGTCCGCCACGCTGGCCTTCTTCCCGTCCGGTCTGGTGCTCTACTGGGTTACCAACACCGTGCTCGGCATCCTGCAGCAATGGAACATCAACCGGCGTATCGCAGCAACGGGCGCGAAGTCGCGCTCCTGACCCAGCCGCACACGATTGCCGCTGCGGCCACGCCACCCGGGCGCGGCGGCATCGGCATCGTGCGTATCTCCGGGCAACAGGTGGCGCAGATTGCGCACGGTCTGCTCGGTGAGTTGCCGGCCCCGCGCCGCGCACATCTGGCCGAATTCCGAGATGCAGCGGGTGCGCCCATCGATCGCGGTCTTGCGCTGTTTTTCCCCGGCCCGAATTCCTATACCGGCGAGGACACGCTCGAACTGCAGGGCCATGGCGGCGTGGCCGTGATGAATGCCTTATTGGCGCGGGTGTTTGAACTGGGCGCGCGTCGTGCGCAGCCCGGTGAGTTCACGCAGCGCGCCTACCTCAACGGCAAGCTCGATCTCGCCCAGGCCGAAGCGGTTGCGGATCTCATTGATGCCTCCAGCAGCAGTGCGGCGCGTGCCGCGTTGCGTTCGCTTGAGGGCGAGTTTTCCCGACGCGTGCATGAACTGGTCGAGGCGCTGACCCAGTTGCGGGTGCATGTCGAGGCGGCCATCGATTTCCCCGAAGAAGAAATCGATTTTCTTGCCGACACCGCACTACATGCGCGTGCGGCCGAGGTGAGCGAAAGCCTCGCAGCGTTGCTGCGCGAAGCTCGACAGGGCCGCGTCCTGACCGAGGGTCTGACCGTGGTGATCGCCGGGGCGCCCAACGCCGGTAAATCCACGCTGCTCAATCGGCTGGCCGGCTATGACGCCGCCATTGTTACCGACGTGCCCGGCACCACGCGTGATCTGCTGCGCGAGCGGCTCGACATCGATGGCCTGCCGCTGCATGTCATCGACACCGCCGGTTTGCGCGAGAGCCACGATCCGATCGAGCGCGAGGGCATGCGTCGCGCCACCGAAGCCATGGCCCGCGCCGACCGTGTGCTGCTGCTAATGGACGCCACTGCTGCCGATCGCAAGCGCAATCTGGCGGCGCAGCTGGCCCGCCTGCCGGCGGGAGTGCCGGTGACGCTGGTGTTCAACAAGATGGATTGCGCGGGGGCGAAGCCGCCGTCAGTCCCCGATACATCCGGCGCCGTAGCGAGCCAAATGGCGATCTCGGCGCTGACGGGCGAGGGCATTGAGGCTTTGCGGCAGCACTTGAAAGAGTGCGCCGGCTACAGCGGTGCCGAGGCCGGGACGCTCAGTGCGCGGGCCCGCCATGTCGAAGCGTTGCTGCGGGTGCAGGAGCAGATTGATCAGGCCCGGCAGCAGCTGGAGCAGCGCCGCGCCGGTGAGCTGATGGCCGAACATCTCAAGCGCGCCCAGGAGGCCCTCGGGGAGATCACCGGCGAGGTGCATAGCGACGAACTGCTGGGTCGGATTTTTTCGTCTTTTTGCATCGGGAAGTAGAATCCCCCCATGCGCTTCGGAACGACCTTCGATGTCATCGTCATTGGTGGCGGCCATGCCGGCACCGAGGCGGCCCTGGCGGCTGCGCGTGCCGGGGCCAGCACGCTGCTGCTGACCCAGAGCATCGAGCAGGTGGGTGCGATGAGTTGCAACCCCGCGGTCGGTGGTATCGGCAAGGGGCACCTGGTCCGGGAGATCGACGCGCTGGGTGGGGTGATGGCGCGCGCCACGGATCGGGCCGGCATCCAATTCCGCACGCTCAATGCCAGCAAGGGTCCGGCGGTCCGGGCCACCCGCGCGCAGGCGGATCGGCGCCTGTACCGGCAGGCGATCCGCGGGGTGTTGGAGAACCAGCCGGGCCTGCAGCTGTTCCAGCAGGAGGCCGCGGATCTACTGATCGAGGGTGACCGGGTCCGTGGTGTCGTGACGCTGACCGGTGTGCGGATCGAGGCGCGCACGGTAGTGCTGACCGTCGGGACCTTCCTCGGCGGACGTATCCATGTTGGCCTGGACAACTATGCCGGCGGTCGCGCCGGTGATCCGCCGTCGAATCGGCTGGCCGAAAAACTGCGCGAGCGGATGCCGCGGGTGGGTCGGCTGAAGACCGGTACACCGCCGCGGATCGATGGCCGGAGTATCGATTACGACGGGTTGGTGGCGCAGTACAGCGACGACCCGCGCCCGGTGTTTTCGTTTCTTGGGCGACACAATGAGCACCCAAAACAGATTCCTTGTCACATTACGCATACCAATGAGCGCACGCACGAACTGATCAGCGAGGCCAGTGATCGCTCGCCGATGTTCACCGGGCAGATCAATGGAGTCGGTCCGCGCTACTGCCCGTCGGTCGAGGACAAGGTCCGCCGGTTCGCCGATCGCAGCTCGCATCAGGTGTTCATTGAACCTGAGGGTTTGGACACCCACGAGGTGTACCCGAACGGCATCTCCACCAGTCTGCCGTTCGATGTTCAGGTGGCCTTCGTGCGCACCATCCGCGGCTTCGAGAATGCGCACATCACGCGACCGGGCTATGCCATCGAGTACGACTACTTCGACCCGCGCGACCTGCGACCCTCGCTGCAGACGCGGGCGGTGGCTGGTCTGTACTTCGCCGGTCAGATCAATGGCACCACCGGCTATGAAGAGGCGGCTGCTCAGGGTCTGGTGGCGGGACTGAATGCCGCCCGGGAGGCGGCACAGTTGGACCCCTGGTTACCGGCGCGCTCGGGTAGCTACATCGGTGTGTTGATCGACGACCTGGTGACGCGTGGGACCAGTGAGCCCTACCGGATGTTCACCAGCCGAGCCGAGCATCGGCTGGTGCTGCGTGAGGACAACGCCGACACGCGGCTGACCCCGCTGGGACGGGAGTTCGGCCTGGTCGATGACGAGCGCTGGCGGTTCTTCGAGGCCAAACAGCACGCCATCAGTTCGGAACTGGAGCGCCTGTCTACCACCCGCATACAGCCGGCACAGGTTCCGGCGGAGTGGAGCGCGCGGGTGCTGCAACAGCCCGCCCTAGCCCGTGACTGTCTGGCCATGGAATTGCTCAAGCGCCCGGAAGTCAGCCATGCCGATCTGGTCGAGCTGATCGGCGATGCGCCCGACGCCGGGGACGATCGCATCGATGCCCAGCTGCGCCGCGACATCGAGGTGCGGGCGCGGTACAGCGGCTATGTGGAGCGGGCGGAGGCCGAGATCGATCGGGCGCGCCGCAATGATACGCTTCCGCTGCCTGAGGATCTGGACTACCGCGGGTTGGCGGGCCTGTCGAACGAGATTCGCCAGAAGCTCCATGAACAGCGCCCGGCCACCCTGGGCCAGGCGGCGCGTACGCCCGGCGTCACGCCGGCTGCGGTCTCCATCCTGCTCGTTCACCTGAAGCGCCGCGGCGCGCTCGGCTGAGTCTTCGCCGGGCGGAGCGCGGCCCCCGAGGCTTCCGTCTCGGTTTCCATGATATGTTCAACAGCATTCGAGCGCTGGAGCGCGAGGGGGCTATATGTTGGAAGCACTAGGCATCGGCACCCTGCCGATCATCCTGATCGTGGCCATTCTGATGGTGGTGACCAAGGCTTGGCTCACTGTCCCGCAGGGCTTTGAGTTCACGCTCGAGCGCTTCGGAAAATACAAGCAGACCCTCGGTCCGGGCTTCCACCTGATCACGCCGTTCTTCGAGAAGGTCGGCCGGCGCATGAACATGATGGAGCAGGTGCTGGACGTGCAGCGCCAGGAAGTCATCACCAAGGACAACGCCATGGTGGGCGTCGATGCCGTGGTGTTCTATCAGGTGATGGATGCAGCCAAGGCCGCCTATGAGGTGGACAACCTGCGACTGGCCATCGTGAACCTCACGATGACCAACATCCGCACCGTGGTTGGATCCATGGATCTGGATGAGACGCTGTCCAAGCGCGATGAGATCAACCATCGTCTACTGAAGGTGGTTGACGATGCCACCATGCCTTGGGGTATCAAGGTCACGCGTATTGAGATCAAGGATATTCAGCCGCCGTCAGATCTGATCGAGTCGATGGGTCGGCAGATGAAGGCCGAGCGCGACAAGCGTGCCAACGTGCTGGAGGCTGAAGGGTTTCGTCAGGCGGCCATTCTCAAGGCCGAGGGTGAAAAGCAGGCCGCAGTGCTGCAGGCCGAAGGTGCGCGCGAGGCGGCCTTCCGCACCGCTGAGGCGCGTGAGCGTCTGGCCGAGGCGGAAGCCAAAGCGACGGCCATGGTTTCGCAGGCCATCGCGCAGGGCAACATGCAGGCCATCAACTACTTTGTGGCGCAGAAGTACGTCGAGGCCATGAAGGAATTTGCGCATTCGCCCAACCAGAAGATCTTCTTCATGCCGATGGAGGCCACCGGCGTGCTGGCATCGCTGGGCGGCATTGCGGAGCTGGCGCGGGATGCGATGGCGAATAAGGGTGTCGATAAGCGATGAGTAGCCTCACACAGTTCGTCGAGATGGTGCAGCACATGCAGTGGTGGCATTGGTGGATTCTCGCGGCGGTGCTCGCCGCTGTGGAGACGCTGCTGCCGGGTGCTGTGGCGATATGGTTCGCGATCTCCGCCGGAGTGGTGGGCGCGCTGCTGCTGCTGATGCCAGTACCCTGGCCGCTGCAGCTGCTGCTCTTCGGAGTGCTGGGCGCTGTCGCGGTGTACCTGTGGCGTCGCTATGACCGGAGCGGTCAGGAGTCCAGTGCGTTGCCTCATCTCAACCAGCGTTCCGCGCAGTATGTCGGTCAGATCTGTGTGCTGACCGAATCCATCCAGCAGGGTTACGGTAAGGCGCGGGTGGGTGACGGCGTGTGGAAGGTGCGCGGACCGGATCTGCCGGCTGGCGCTCAGGTGCGGGTGGTGTCGGCGGAGGGCGCGCTGCTGGTGGTCGAGCCCCTTTCTGTGTGACGCTTATTTGCGCCAGAACGTCGAGGTGAACAGCACCAGCACCGTGAACAGTTCCATACGCCCGAGGAACATCGCCACGATGCACAGCCAAGCCTGGAAGTCGGTCAGCGCAGCGTAGTTAGTTGCCGGTCCCACCACGCCTAGGCCCGGGCCCACGTTGTTCACGCTGGCAATGATCGCAGTCAAGGACGATTGCAGATCGAGACCCGATGCGAGCAGCGCGAAGGTCAGCGTCACGATAGTCATGAAGTACAGGAAGATGAAGGCCAGCACCGAATAGACCACGCGGTTCGGTACCACCTGGCGATTGATCTTCAGCGGTGCCACGGCCTGCGGGTGCACCAGCGTGAACATCTCGCGGAACGATTGCTTGATCAGCACCAACGTGCGGAACAGTTTGATGCCTCCGCCGGTGGAACCGCTGCTCACGCAGATGCACGAGAGGAACAGCATCCAGAGCGGTGCGAAGATCGGCCAGAGGCTGTAGTCAGTGCTCACGTAACCTGTCGTAGTGGCCAGCGAGATGAGGTTGAACGACACCTGTCGCAGCGTTGTCAGGTAGCTGGGATAGACCTGCATCTCGTAAATGTAGGACGAGAGCCCGATGCAGCTGGCGAGAATCCACGCCAGCATCCAGCGCGCTTCAGGGTCACGGGCGTATTGGCCGAATGCGCGCTTGCGAAGCGCGATGAAGTGCGTGGAGAAATTCACTGCGGCCACCAGCATGAACACGATGGCGACGAATTCGATTTTCGGTGAGTTGAAGTAGCCGAAGTTGCGATCGTGCGTCGAAGTGCCTGACAGCGCCATCGTCGAGAAGGCGTGGGACACTGCATCGAAGGGCGTCATACCGGCAAACCAATACGCCAGCATGCAGGCGAGGGTCATGCCGGCATAGACCAGCCACAGAAGTCGCGCCGTCTCGGTGATGCGTGGCGTGAGTCGCGCATCCTTGATGGCTGACGGGCCTTCGGTTCGATGCATCTGCATGCCGCCGACGCCCAGTAGTGGCAGAACGGCGACGGCCAGCACGATGATGCCCATGCCGCCAAGCCAGCACAGCGCCTGACGCCACAGCAGTACCGAGCGAGGCAGTGCATCAATCCCCGTCAGTACGGTGGATCCGGTGGTCGACAGAGCAGACATCGACTCAAAGAACGCATCAGTGAGTGACAGGCCGCGTATCACGAGCATCAGCGGCACGGCCGCGAGCAGCGCGACCACCAGCCAGCCGAGCGTCATCAGCAGATAGCCATCGCGGGGCTTGAGTTCGGTCTTGAAGCGCGCGGTGGCGCGCCGCAGCAGCAGACCGAGCAGGCCGGTAGCGACGCCGCTGCCGAGAAACCACAGTGAGGCCGGCTCGCGATACAGCAGCGCGGTGATTACCGGCAGCAGGAAATACAGCGAGAACAGCGCCAGAACTGAACCCAGAACGTGGATAACACTGAGGAGCGAACGCATGCGTAGTAACGCCCGAGCCTAGGTTCCGGCCTGGAACAGCCGCTCGATCGCCTCGACGTGCCGACGGTCTGTGACGAAGACGATCACGTGGTCTTCAGGTTCGATCAGCGTGTCATGGTGAGCCATGATGACCTGCTGTTCGCGCACCAGTGCGAGGATGGTGGCGCCTTCCGGCAGCTTGACCTGTTCGATTCGCATGCCGACGAGGTTGGACTGTCCGGCACCACCGTGCGCAATGGCCTCGATGGCTTCGGCCATGCCACGACGTACCGAGTGGACCTTCACCACATCGCCGCGCCGGACGTGCGCCAGGAGCGATCCGATGGTGATGGTCTGCGGCGAGATCACCACGTCGATGCCGCGATTCTCCATCAGCTCGCCATACGTTGGGCGATTTACCAGAGCCATGACGCGCCGCGCACCGAGCCGCTTGGCCAGCAGCGCCGACATGATGTTGGCTTCTTCCGAGTTTGTCAGAGAAACGAAGACGTCAGCGCTGTCGATGTTTTCTTCAATGAGGAGCTGCTCATCAGCCGCATCGCCATTGAGCACGATGGCATTGTCGAGCCGCTCGGAGATCTGGTGTGCGCGGCGCACATCGCGCTCGATCAACTTCACCTGATGAGTGCTCTGCAGGGACTGCGCCAAGCGCAGTCCGACATTACCGCCGCCGGCGATGACGACGCGGCGCACAGGATCTTCCTTGCGGCGCAGTTCGGCGAATACTTTGCGCAGGTCATCGGTGGCGGCAATGAAGAAGATCTCGTCTTCTTCTTCGATTTGCACGTCGCCATCGGGCTGGATCAGGCGTTCGTTGCGGTAGATGGCTGCAACACGGGCATCCGTATTGGGGAGGTGTTCGCGCAATTCGCGTAGCTGTCGACCCACCAGCAGCCCGCCGCGCTGTGCGCGGACGCCCACCAGCTGCACCCGCCCGTCGGCGAAGTCCACGACCTGCAATGCACCCGGATAGCGCAGCAGGTTGGCGACGTATTCCGTGACCAGTTGTTCCGGACTCAGCCAGACGCCCACCGCCAGCACGCCCTCGCTGAAGAGCTTGGGGTGGCTGGTGTATTCGGCGGAGCGGATTCGCGCGATGCGAGTCGGTGTTCGGTACAGCGCGCTGGCAATCTCGCAGGCGACGATGTTGACTTCATCGCTGTTGGTCAGCGCGATCAGCACGTCGGCATCCGTGATTCCGGCGGCCTCGAGGACCGACGGGTAAGAGCCGTTGCCTGAAACCGTGCGTATATCGAGGTGATCCTGCAGTTCGCGCAGGACGTCCTCACGCGTGTCGACCACCGTGACTTCATTGGCCGGCTCGCGCGCCAGCTGGTTTGCAGCCGTGCGCCCAACCTGGCCGGCACCGAGAATCAGAATGTTCATTGTCGGACCACTTCGAGGTTAGCGTAACTGAGCATCAGCCACTTGGCACCCTGACGTTCAAAATTCACCTCGACGCGGGCGTGGGGCCCCTGGCCTTCGAGGTTCAACACGACACCATCGCCGAACTTTCCGTGCCGTACCCGCGCACCGAGACGGATGCCGCCTTCGGCAGGGGCGATGGTGAGTCCCGGGCTACTGCGTCCGGAGCCCGCACCCGCCATGTTACCTGCTGATGTGCCCTGCGTGCGCCCACTGGCCATCGGTGTGTTGCGCGCGCGCGGCCGGACTTCCTCCAGCAGTGCCTTCGGCAGCTCTTGGATGAAGCGCGACGGCGCGTTGTAGTTGTCCATGCCGTGCAGGCGGCGCTGTTCTGCGTATGTTATGTACAACTGCTTCATGGCGCGTGTGATGCCCACGTAACAGAGTCGGCGCTCTTCTTCGAGCCCTTCGGCATCGTTTAGTGAGCGCTGGTGCGGAAACAGACCATCTTCCATGCCGGCGAGGAACACCAGTGGGAATTCCAAGCCCTTAGCAGTATGCAGGGTCATCATCTGCACGCAGTCATCACCCTCGCCGCCCTGCATTTCGCCGGACTCGAGTACGGCGTGGGCCAGAAAGCCCTGCAACGGTGAAAGCTCTGGCTCGCCCTCGGCTGCCGGTTCGTGGTTGAAGCCGCGTGCCGCACTCACCAGTTCCGCGAGGTTCTCGATGCGAGCCTCGCCGCGATCCGATTTTTCCTTGCGATAGTGTTCAATCAAACCGGTGTTGTTGATCACATGGTCGACCTGCTCATGCAGGTCCATGGAGTCCACGTCGGCCGCCAGTCGCTCGATGAGCGAGAGAAACGCGTGCAGCGCGCTGCCCGGCTTGTCAGCCGCCTGTGCCAATGCAGCCTGCCATAGGCTGGAGCCGCTGGCTCGCGCCGCTTCGCGCAGCGAATCGACGGTGCGGGCACCAATGCCACGCGTTGGTAGATTCACCACACGTTCGAAGGAAGTGTCATCGTCGCGATTGGCGAGCAGACGCAGATAGGCCAGCGCGTCTTTGATTTCCTGACGCTCGAAGAACCGCAGTCCACCGTAGACCCGGTATGGGATGCGGAACTGGATCAGCATTTCTTCGAACACGCGTGATTGCGCATTGGAGCGGTACAGGATGGCCACTTCTTTGCGTGCGCCGCCCTGCTGTGTCCATTGCAGGATGCGGGTGATGACGAACTCCGCCTCCTCACGCTCATTAAAGCCTGCGAAGAGACGCACCGGGTCGCCGCGTGAACCGCTGGTCCACAGGTTTTTCCCCAGTCGCGACGTGTTGTGCGCGATCAGCGCATTCGCCGTATCGAGAATCGAACCGGTGGAGCGGTAATTCTGCTCCAGGCGCACCAGCTGGGCCTGCGGAAAATCCTGCGTGTACTTCTGCAGGTTTTCGACGCGCGCACCGCGCCAGCGGTAGATCGACTGGTCGTCGTCACCGACAGCGAACGGCAGTCCGGTGGAGCCGACCAGCAGGCGCAGCCACGCGTACTGGATGGAGTTGGTGTCCTGGAACTCGTCGATCAGCACGTGATGAAAGCGCTGCCGGTAATGCGCCAGCAGTTCCGGCTGGTCGCGCCACAGTTCAAAGGCACGCAGCAGCAGTTCGGCGAAATCAACGGCACCGGCACGCTGACAGGCCTGCTCATATTCCTGATAGACGCGCACCATCTGCTGCATCATCGGGTCATTGCCGCTGTTCAGATGCTGCGGGCGACGGCCCTCGTCCTTGTGCTTGTTGATGAAGTACTGCACATCGCGCGGCACCCAGCGGGTCTCGTCGAGTTCCAGTGCCTTGAGCAGTTTCTTGATGATGCGCTGCTGGTCATCAGCGTCCAGAATCTGGAAGCCCTGCGGCAGGCCGGCCTCACGCCAGTGCAGTCTTAGCAGCCGATGCGCCAGACCGTGGAACGTACCGAGCCAGAATCCGGAGCCTGGCATGCCCAGCAGTGTTTCGACGCGCCCGCGCATTTCGGCCGCGGCCTTGTTGGTGAAGGTGACCGACAGGATGCTGTGCGGTGACACGCCGAGTGCATTGACCAGCCACGCGATGCGGTGGGTGAGCACGCGGGTCTTGCCGCTGCCCGCGCCGGCCAGAACAAGGACCGGGACTTCCGGCGCCGTCACTGCCTCGCGCTGTGCGTCATTCAGGGGGCTGAGTATCGGCGAGACATCCATGGGGGCGCGGATTCTAACCTGCCCGCCGTGTTCGTGGCGCGACCTTGGAGTGACTCACCAGCCGTTGCGCAATTCGCGCAGGGCGAGAAACATCTCGCGTCGGTCGGGATGTGCGGACAGCGTGGGCAGGCGCGCGCGCAGCCCGGCGATGAGCGAGGGTTCCTCGAGCCTGAAGAAAGTGTTGAGGCGCAACTCTTCGGCCAGCGTCAGTACCGGCGCTTGGGCGCCATTCCGGGTTTTGGCCCGCTGCTGCTCGGCACTGGCCGCCGCGTTGTCGGGTTCCAGATGCAGGGTGAAGTTGAGGTTGTTGAGCAGGTAGTCGTGGCCCGGATAGAGCAGTGTGCGACTCGACAGCCGCGCCACCAGATCGCTGCAAGTCCGATACAGGGTCTCGGGATCGCCGCCGTTGCGGCAGTTTCCGACGCCGGCGTTGAACAGCGTGTCACCGGAGAACAGTGCAGGGGTGTCCGCATGAGCCAGCGCACAGATATGCGCGAGGGTGTGCCCCGGCGTATCCAGACATTCCAGCTCCGCACTGCGGCCGATGCGGACGATATCGCCGGCATGCAGGCCGCGCGAGACGCCGCCGATCCGGGTGGCAGCCTCCGCATGGGCCAGCACACGGGCGCCAGTGGCTGCGACCAATGCCGCATTGCCGCCGGTGTGGTCGCGATGCTCGTGGGTGTTCAGGATCTGCGTGATCTGCCAGCCGCGCGCCTGAGCGGTCTGCAGACAGGCCTGCCAGTCCAGCGGATCGATGGCCAGCGCCTCGCCGGTTTCGCTGCAGGCCACCAGATAGTGGTAGTTGCGCAGCGGATTATTGGCCCAGATTCGTTCGATGAGGAGCATGGATGCTAGCCTAGGCGGGTCAAAGTCGTTTCGTCACAGGCGACGCTCAAGGGTGAATCAATGACAGTGTACGACTTCAGTGCGCGAACCATCGACGGGGTCGAGGAATCTCTGGCCAAATACCGCGGCCAGGTGCTGCTGATCGTTAACGTCGCCAGCCGCTGTGGCTTCACACCGCAATATCGGGGGTTGCAGGCCCTGCAGGAAGCGCATGCCGCCCGCGGTTTTAGTGTGCTGGGCTTCCCTTGCGATCAGTTCGGCCATCAGGAGCCCGGAACTGAGGCCGAGATTGCGCAGTTCTGCGAGCTGAACTACGCGGTCAGCTTTCCGATGTATGCCAAGATCGACGTGAACGGCGAGCAGGCGCATCCGCTCTACCGCTTCCTGAAGAGCGCGCGTCCCGGAATACTGGGCACCGAAGCGATCAAGTGGAATTTCACCAAGTTCCTCGTCGCTCGTGACGGCAGTGTGCTGGCGCGCTATGCGCCCAATGACACACCCGAGTCCATCGAGGCCGACATCCGCGCGGCACTGGGCTGAACGGAGAATTCGGCATGGCTACCAAGGCACTGTTTCCCACGCTGGTCTATGAGGCAAGGCTCGAGTCGTCGCGGCGGACCTCGTTGCGGGAACGACTGCTGCGCGAAGCGCTGCAACTGCGCGAGGATGATGGTGCCGGTCGTATCTGGTCGCGCGACAACTATCCCGGCGGATACACCTCATACGGGTCGCTGTGCCGGATGCAGACGCTCTCGCCCACCTTCGCGGCGCTGGAGCGACTGCTTGATGCCCATGTTGCAGGCTTTGCGCGCCAGCTGGATTTCGATCTCGGTGGCCGGCGGCTGACCATGACCGATTGCTGGGTCAATGTGATGCCCCGGGGCGTGGCACACAGCCTGCACTTGCATCCGCATTCGGTGATCAGTGGCACTTATTATGTGCAGGTGCCGCCTGGCTCATCGGCGATCAAGTTCGAGGATCCGCGTCTGGATCGCTACATGGCCGCACCGCCGCGGCGCGTACGCGCTGCTGGGACGCGCACCTGGGTCACCGTACCGGCGCCGGCCGGCAACGTGCTGCTGTTCGAGAGCTGGCTGCGTCACGAAGTCCCCGCGCAGCGCGCACGCGGCCTGCGGGTGAGCATCAGCTTCAACTACGGTTGGTTCTGAAGCCCCACGCTCGTCATGCCGTGCCCGATCGCCGCCGAGGGTTATGGCGCGCGTACCGTGCTGCTCACTATGTTGTACAGACTGAGCCGGCGTTCGTGCTCCGGGTGGATCACCACAGCCATGCGCTGAGAGCGCTGCAGCGCCGTTACGGTGTTGCGTGCTCGGTTTTCTTGACGGCCTGCAATCCGCGCAGTCAGCGGTTCAGTGTGGCCGCAAACCTCCGACTGCGGCGCCAGCTGGAATCACTGGTCTATAGGCGCGGGTATGCCAGCCTCGCGGGCTACGGCACCGATCCGGCGGGTCGCTGGGGTGTCGAGGAAAGTCTGCTGATAGTTGGCATGGGCTCTGCCGAAGCCGTCGCGCTGGCGCGGCGTTTCGGGCAGAACGCGTTGCTGGTGATAGGCGCCGACGCCGTGCCGCGGCTGTGGTGGACTCAGCGCTGAATCTAGAGCGCGGTGGGCAGCACGCCCACGGGCAGGTAGTGATCCACGATCAGCGCCAGAAACAGCCACATCAGGTAGTTGATCGAAAACTTGAAGACGCGCATCGGCAGCTCGTCGCGGCGACTGACTTTCATCGCGATGGCGTGCCACAGGAATCGGGCATTGAGCACCAGCGCGGCGCCCAGATAGATGAAGCCCGTCATCCCGGTCAGATAGGGCAATACCGTCACCAGCGAGAGGATCAGCGTGTACAGCAATACCTGCAGCCGCGTGAATTCCACCCCGTGGGTGACCGGGAGCATGGGGATGTCGGCCTTGGCGTAGTCGTTGCGCCGGGCGATAGCCAGCGCCCAGAAGTGCGGCGGCGTCCACGTGAAGATAATCAGGAACAGCAGCAGGGAATGCGGATCGATGGTGTTGGTGACAGCGGCCCAGCCCAGCACCGGCGGCGCCGCGCCGGCAGCACCGCCGATCACGATGTTCTGCGGTGTCGCGCGCTTGAGCCAGACTGTGTAGATGATCGCGTAGCCGATCAGGGAAGCGAATGTCAGGGCGGCGGTCAGCAGATTCACGAATACGCTGAGCAGCAGCATCGATACCGCGCCCAGCGCAATCGCGAACCAGGTGGCGCTGGTGGCCTGCAGATGGCCGCTGGGCAGCGGTCGGCTGCGGGTGCGGGCCATGCGTGCGTCGATCCGCCGGTCGAGCACGTGGTTGATGGCGGCGGCCGATGAGGCCGCCAAGCCGATACCGAGATTGCCCACCAAGAGCGGCACCAACGGCGGCCAGCCGGGAACGGCCAGCAGCGTGCCGACCACGGAGGTGAGTACGATCAGCGCGACCACGCGCGGCTTGGTCAGCGCGAAGTAATCCCGCCAACCGCGCAGTGCGGCCTCCTCGGCGGCGGCCGGTGCATCGCCCGCGGTGGAGTCCGGTGTCGTCATCAGCCGCGCGACGGGTCGGAAGACGACGCCGCCCGGGATGCCAGCAGGAAGTTCAGGGTAGCCAGCAGCAGCAGCGCGGCGCCGGCGTTGTGGGCTGTTGCCAGCCACAGCGGGAAGCCACGAATCACCATCAGAGAACCAACCAGCAGTTGCAGGCCAAGGGCCCCGAGCAGGAGGGCGCCGGCGCGTGCAGTCCCGGGTCGTCGCAGCGCCCGGAGACCCGCGGCCAGCAGTAGCAGTGTGATGACCACCGCCCCCAAGCGATGCGCGAACTGGATGGCGATGCGCGCCGGTAGCTCCAGCACGCCCCCCTCATAGTTGCGGCCCAGACCGCGCCACAACACAAACGCCTCATCGTAGTCGGCGGCCGGCCACCAGCTGTCTTGGCAGCGGGGGAAGTCGGGGCAGGCGGTGGCGGCATAGTTGCTGCTGGTCCATCCACCCAGCGCGATCTGTACTCCCACCGCCAGCAGTGCAGCCAACGCCACCATGGGCGTGGCACGGGTCAGGGCACCCGGCGCCGGTGGGCTGATGGCGACGGCGGCACCCCGGGGTCGCAGGGAGCGGCGCAGCCAGAACAGGGTGCCCAGCGTCGAGAGTCCGAGCAGCAGGTGACCGGTGACGATCAGGGGTTTGAGCTGCCAGGTGACGGTCAGCATGCCCAGTACGCCCTGCGCCACGACCAGCCCCAGCAGCCCCAGCGACAGGCGGAGACTGACTAGGCGCTGGCCCCGGTATTGTATCGCTATTGCCGCAATAAGCACGATTAAGAAGCCAAGTGTTGCAGCAAAGTAACGATGGACCATTTCCTTCCAGGCCTTGCCGACCTCGACGGTTTGGCCGGCGAAGCTCCCGTGTCGGGTCACATCAGCGGCGACGGCGCCACTGGGCGTCAGGTGCCCATAGCAGCCAGGCCAGTCCGGGCAACCCAGCCCGGCCGCTGACAGACGCACATAGGCGCCGAGTACCACCACACCAAAGCACAGCACCAATGCCAGCGTGGCGATGCGCCGCAGCCAGGTCTCTGCGTTACTCATGACTCTGAGAATCCTCAGCCGATGTGTGAGAGGTCGAGCAGCTTCTTGAGGTCGCTGCGCAGACCCTTGGGGTCCAGCCGGGTGTCGTAGCTCATCATCAAATTACCCAGCGGATCGACGATGAATATCTGGCGGCGGTCGCCGCTGAAGGCGCCCAGTAGCGCATCGCGGCCGTTAGCGAGCGCGGCGTCCGCCCCGCTCAGATCGGCAACGATCAGGCCGGCGTGCTCGCGCTGGAGATAGTCCTGATCGCAGCAGCCCGATGGCACCAGCAGCACCCGCTGCATCCGCATACCCAGCCGGCCCAGGCCAATGTAGGTCTGCCGCGCATAGACCAGCGTGGTGCGGCATGACTCATCGCACGCCCCGTCGCCCACGACCACCAAGGACCATTTGCCCGTGAACAGCTTCTCCACGGCGGGCCGGGTCGCGGGGTCGACGAACGGCAGTGTTTGCAGCGGCCGAACCGGCTCGATCAGGGTGCCCTGATTCGTGGTGCCGGAGGGGCGCCATCCGGTGCCGTAATACATCCAGAAGGCAGCAGCCAGCGGGGCGGCGAACAGGAGAACGAGTCCCAGCAATGTCAGCCGGCTGGAAAGTCGGCGGGCAGGTTCAGTCATTCTTTGCGGCGTCTGAAGTTCATGAACAGGTAGAGGCCCACGACAAGGCAGGCCAGGCTCCACCACTGCACAGCGTAGGCGACGTGGCGATCAGGTGGGAATGATGCACTGGCCGGCTGCCAATTGCGCAGATATCCGCCGGGCTCGGCCGCGGCCAGCAGGATCTGTCGCGGCTCGACGGGATGGCCCAGCGCTGCCCCAAGATCGGCGGTTTGGGGGAAGCTGGTGACCCGCGGCCAATCGGAGCCGGAGGTGGCCGGTACGCGGCCAGCGGCCAGTCCGGGGACGGGCAATTCGTCAACGAGGCCGCGGATCGTGACCACACCCGCGGGCAGGTTCTGCTGCACCTCTGGCAGCTCACTGCGGGCGCGCTTCACCAGCGGCACCCAGCCGCGGTTGACCAGTATCCAGCGGCCGTCGGTCAGCTCCAGCGGCGTCACGATCTGATAGCCCGCTTGACCACCCTCAGTCACATTGTCGAGCAGGAATGAGTGGGCGGCGTCGTATTGGCCCGTCGCCTCGATCGGACTGTAGCGCGGCAGGCTGCCCAGCGATCCAGCGCCCAGCGGCGTTGCCGGCGCGCTCGCCGCGGCAACGAAGGCGGCTTCAATCACGCGCTTTTCCGCCGCGCGCTGCCACTGCCAGCGACCGAGGGCGACAAATACGCTCATGCCAGCCACTGTCAGTAGCAGCCAAGGCAGATGCAGTCGGAATCCCGGGCGTGGTGGGCTGTTTGGCGTCATCGGCAGGGTGATCTCCGGGAACGGCATGAACATTGTGCCGTCGGCAGCGGCCCGGAGTACAGCCGGGATGTTGCCGCAGACCTTATACTCCCGGCCCTTTCAGCTGCTCCGCCGGAGTCGACATGGACCTGACGCGCCTGCTCGTGATTGGCTTGCTGTTCACCATCGTGGCCAGCTTGGGCAATGCGCTGTTCCATCTCGCCACGGGCAAGGGCGATTCGCGCAAGATGCTGCGTTCGCTGACTATCCGCGTCACCTTGTCCGTGACGCTGTTCGCGCTGCTGATGCTGGCCTGGCGCATGGGGTGGATCTCGCCTCACGGTCTGCAGCGCTGACGCGGATCTGCCGCATTGCGACCCGTCGCGACTGGAGTGCTGTGCGCCATCCTCGGGGCGCTCGGGTTTTCTTTAAAGGCGATCCTGGTCAAGCAGGGCTATCGTTACGGCGTCGATCCGATGACACTGCTGGCCTTGCGCATGCTTTATGCGCTGCCGTTCTTCATGGTCATGGCACTGCATGCCTCGCGTCGTGCGCAGCGCCCCATCGAACGTAGTGACTGGTTCCCGCTACTACTGATCGGCTTCTTCGGTTACTACCTCTCCAGCTACACGGATTTCCTCGGTCTGCAGTACATCTCCGCGGGCCTCGAGCGCGTCATTCTTTATACCTACCCCTCGCTGGTCGTCTTGATGACGGCTGTGAGCAAGCGCCGTCTGCCGCAACGGCAACTGCTGCTGTCGCTGATGGTGTGCTCCACAGGCGTGGGTCTTGCGGTATGGCATGACGTACAAATCGCATCGCCTAATCTGACGCTGGGCGTCAGTCTGATACTGGTCAGTGCGCTGAGCTTTGCCGTCTATATGTGGCGCTGCGGGCCTTCGATTCATCGCCTCGGCGCTGCGCGCGTGACGGCATGGGCCACCGGGTCGGCATGCATCATGGTGCTGACTCAGTTCGTAGTGCTGAGGCCGATCGCGACACTCTGGTCGCAACCTTGGCAGGTGCAGGCCTGTGGCCTGGGTATGGCAATCTTCTGCACCGTCCTGCCGATCTGGCTCAATGCCAACGCTGTGCAGCGTCTGGGTGCCAGCCGTACGGCGATCGTCAGCACGCTGGGCCCGGTCTTCACGCTGTTCCTCGCGTGGGCGGTGCTCGGCGAGGCGATCAGCTGGCGCATGCTGTTTGGCGCTGCGCTGGTGATGCTGGGCGTGCAACGCATTGCGCGCATGCCGATCGCATCTCCCGATACGGTTCGCAACTAGCGACCAGCCGGCGTTTCTCTTTGTTTGCGCCGAGTTTGCTGCTCGGGTTCGCTGCACTTTTAAAACACACTGCTTCGCATGCACGATCCGCATGCAGAGGCGAACTCTGGCCGCGCTCCTTCGCTGTTTCGCCGCGAGGTGATCGAAGCCGCCACGCAACTTCACCACGGCGATGTCATTGGTGGCGAAACGCCGCGCTGGTCAGCACTGCTGGTCATGCTGCCGTGTATGGGCCTGCTACTGTGGCTCTACTTCGGCCACTACACGCGCACGGTCGGTATCAGTGGCCAGCTGGTGCCGCGTGGTGGGCCGGTTGATATCACCACGCCTCAAGGCGGTGAGGTCGTTGATTGCCCCGTGGCGGAAGGTGCACCGGTGCAGCCTGGCGATGTGCTGTTCACACTGCGCAGTGCGCGCGCCAGTACCATGGCCGGTGCCACAGAACCTGCTGTTGTCGCTCTCCTGCAGGATCGGCGCAATAGCCTGCTGCGCGAGCAGCAGTCTCAACAGCTGCGCCGGCACGAGCAGAGCGCAGCGATCAGCAGTCAGCGCGCAGCGCAACTCGCGGAGCTGCGGCAGATCGATTCTCAAATCACATTGCAACGGCGGCGCACTGACATCGCTGCCGAAGCATTGAAGCGCTACCAGTCTCTCTACCGCGATGGCTTTGTCTCGCAGCTGCAATGGCAGGACAAACAGAGTGAGCTACTCGACCAGCAGCAGCGGCTGGCGGAGCTGGAACGCGGCCAAGTGGTGCTCCGCCGCTCGATTGAGGCGGCCGAAAATGAATGGCGTGAGCAACGCTGGCAGTCCGAGCGCGCCGTTGAAGCCCTACAGCGCGAGCTGGCTTCGGTAGACGAGAGCACTGTCGAAGTTGAAACGCGTCGGGAGTGGTCGGTGCGCGCGCCGCGTGCGGGTGTGGTTAGCGGCATCTTGGCGGTGACCGGCCAGAACGTCCCATCAGGGACCACGCTGGCAACACTGATTCCTCAGCCTACCGTGCTGGAGGCAGAGCTGAGTGCGCCGTCCCGCGCGGCCGGTTTCCTGCGGGCCGGATTGTCTCTGCAGCTACGCCATCACGCCTATCCGTATCAGAAGTTCGGTTTGCAGGAAGCAACTATCCGGGAAGTATCGGCTGTCGCACTGCGCGGCGATACACAGAGCGAACCGGTTTACCGAATCCGCGCCACCTTGAGGCAGCAAGCCTTGCGGGTTGAAGGGCGCTGGGAGCCGTTGAAGCCCGGAGCACGCGTCGATGCCAGTGTGTTGCTCGACAGACGACGTTTGTATGAATGGCTACTGGAGCCATTGCGTTCGCTGCGGAGTTGGAATTGATCCGCCCGCTCACTCCGCTGTTGCGTTTTTGGTCGAGGCGGCGCGTCGAGCCAGTTTTGCAAACCGAGGTGGCCGAATGCGGGATGGCCTGTATGGCCATGGTGGCTGGCTACTGGGGTCAATACTGGACACTGTCTGCACTGCGGCGCCGTTTCGGTATCTCGCGGCGTGGTGTCTCATTGCGCACGCTGGTGGATCTAGCGGAGTCCTTGGGACTTCAGTCGCGCCCGCTCAAGCTGCCTCTGGAGCAGTTGCACGCTTTGCGTCGTCCTGCAGTGCTGCACTGGGATCTGAACCACTTTGTTGTGCTGTGTGCTTGCGGCACTCGCCATATCACCGTTGCCGATCCCGCAGTAGGGCTACGCCGTCTGACCTTGTCCGAAGCATCACGACACTTCACCGGAATCGCACTGGAGTTACTCCCCGGTGCAACCTTCAGCACGCAGTCTCCTCCGCCACGCATACGAATGCGCAGCCTTCTCGGCCCGGTTCATGGCCTGCACCGCACGCTGCTCGTACTGCTGGCGCTGAGTTTGTGCTTCCAGATCTGCGTCGTGCTCGCACCTTTCTACGTGCAATGGGTGGTCGATGAAGCGCTGGTCAGTGGTGAGCGCAGTCTGGTGACGGTACTGGCTATGGGTGCGATGTTGCTGGTGGTGTTGCAGGCGGGCGTCGCTGCGGTTCGTTCGTGGACAGGCACGGCTCTGGTGGCCGCGCTTGGATTTCAAGGTCAGGGTCGCGTGTTCCAGCACCTGCTGCAGTTGCCGCTGGCCTACTTTGAGCGTCGCCAATTGGGCGACATCGTGTCGCGTTTTGGTGCCGTGCAAAGCTTGCAGCGTGCGTTAACCACTCAATCGGTGGAGTCAGTCATTGATGGTCTGCTGGCCGCCACTACGCTGGGATTGATGCTGGCCTATAGCCTTCCTCTGGCCGCGCTTGCGGTGCTGAGTGTCTGCGCATACTCGTTGCTTCGCGCCGGCCTGCTCCCAGCCCAGCGCGAGGCCAACGCCGGCCAGATCGTTCATGCAGCACGCGCCCAAACACATCTGATCGAATCCGTACGCGGTGTGCAGACCGTTCGACTCCATGACCGTGCAGCGGAGCGCCGCAATGGGTGGCTCACTCACCTGGCACGTCAGATCAACGCGGAACTCGACGCAAGCCGACTGCAGTTGCTCTCGCAGTCAGGAAATCAGGTGCTCTTCGGACTGGAACGGGCCGCCATCGTCTGGGCTGGTGCACTGGCTGTGCTCGATTCAAAACTGACTGTAGGAATGCTGTTCGCCTTCCTCAGCTACAAGGATCAGTTCACACAGCGCGTAGCGGCACTTGTCGATCGCTTGTGTGAGTGGCGAGTTTTGCGTCTGCATGCCGAGCGCGTGGCCGACATCATTCACCAGGAGCCGGAGATTGGCAGCAATCAGGCAACGGAGACTATCGGTGATATCGATCCTCAAGCCGCTATTCATGGTGACATCGAATTGCTAAATGTCGGCTTCCGCCATGGAGATGGTGAGCCGCTGGTTCTCGATGGACTCAATCTGCGGATAGCGGCCGGTCAGTCGCTGGTCATCACGGGGCCCTCGGGATGCGGCAAGACCACGTTGCTGAAACTGCTGCTGGGTTTGCATCAGCCCACCGCCGGGGAAATACGCTACGCCGGAAAGCCCCTCTCACAACTCGGCCTGGGAGCCCTGCGTGCGGTGGTGGGTAGTGTGATGCAGGATGACCACCTGTTCAGTGGCAGCGTGATCGATAACATCAGTTTCTTCGACCCCGAGCCGGACATGCCACGCATACTGCACTGCGCTCGGCTGGCCATCATTCATGACGACATCATCGCGATGCCGATGCACTACCAGACGCTGATTGGGGAAAACGGCAGCAGCCTCTCCGGCGGGCAGCGCCAGCGTCTACTGCTGGCGCGCGCGTTGTATCGGCAGCCGCGGGTGCTGGTGCTCGACGAGGCCAGCAGTCATCTCGACGCCGCCGCCGAACGGCGGATCAATGCGTCGCTGAAAAATCTCGATATCACGCGAATCGTTATCGCGCATCGCGCCGAGACCATAGCCTCGGCGCAACGCGTGGTGATACTGGAGAGCGGTCGCGTGGTCAGCGACCGCAGGACTGGCTCAGACCCAGTAGACGAACACGAACAGGCCGAGCCACACCACGTCGACGAAGTGCCAATACCAGGCCACCGCCTCAAACGCGAAATGACGCTCCGGCGTGAAATGACCACGCAGGCAGCGCAGCCAGATCACGGTCAGCATGATGGCACCGAGAGTCACGTGGAAGCCGTGGAAGCCGGTCAGCATGAAGAAAGTTGAACCGTAGATGCCCGTGCCCATCTGCAGGCCCTTCTCACGATAAGCCTCTGCGTACTCGTTGGCCTGCAGGAAGACGAACAGGAAGCCCAGCAGGAAGGTCAGCGCCAGGAACACGTTTAGAACGCCGCGCTTGCCCTCTCTCAAGGCATGGTGGGCAATGGTGATCGTCACGCCGGAGGTCAGCAGGATCAGAGTGTTGATCGCCGGCAGGCCGAAGGCCGGAATCACCTCGAAAGAACCATCGGCACGCGGGCTCAGGCGCGCCGGCCCGTTGCTTGGCCAGCCAGCCGTGAAGTCAGGCCACAGCACGAGCTTGTTGAAAATCTTGGTGCCCTCGCCGCCAATCCATGGCACCGAGAACTGCCGGGCATAGAACAAGGCGCCAAAGAACGCTGCGAAGAACATCACTTCCGAGAAAATGAACCAGATCATGCCCATGCGGAAGGAGCGATCCACCGCGAGGTTGTACATGCCATGCTGGTTTTCGCTGATCACCGTGTTGAACCAGCCAAAGAACATGTAGGCCAGCAGCAAGAAGCCCGGCAACAGCGCCAAGGCACCGGTCCACTCATTGAGTAGCGAGACTGCGCCAAGCATCAGCGTGAACAGCGCGATGGAGCCGACGATCGGCCATTGCGTGTCATGGGGGACGTAGTACTTGCTGCTGTCAGCGTGTGCCTGGGACATTGAAAATTCCTCGATCAGAGTTAAGAACGCGCCTGGCGTGCCGCCACTCGCGTGGAGTCATCGTAAAAAGTGTAGCTGAGCGTCAGTCGGTCGACGGACTCGGGCAGAGCCTTGTCGACGAAGAAACGTACCGGCATGGTTCGCTCCTCGCCCTTGCGGAACGACTGCGGCGTGAAGCAGAAACACTCGGTCTTGTGAAAGTAGTTGCTGGCCAGTCCGGGGCTGATATCCGGTATGGCTTGCGCCACGGTGTCGTGCCCGGTCAGGTTGTGTGCAACGAAGAAGGCTTCGTAGAGCTGGCCTGGGCGAACGCGTAGTTCGTTCATGACGGGCTTGAATTGCCAGTTGCCCACGGAGGGCAGCTGACTGACAAATTCCACGGTCACCCAGCGCTCAGTCGTTCCGGCAGCGCCATTCACCCCGCCGCCGCGCGGACTTGCCGGGGCAGCGTTGGCCTTGAGCAGAAGCTTCTGGTCACCGATGCCAGTGACATTGCAGAGCAGGTCATAAAGTGGCACCAGCGCAAAGCCGAAGCCAAAGGCGCAGGCTGCGAAACCGGCGAGCTGCAATGTCAGCGACCGGTTCGCAGCGCGGCGGCCAGGAACGGCCGCACCACTCATGTATGTACCTTGCGGATCGACATGACGATGAACGCCACGTAGACCAGGATGGCCACGCCCAGCAGCAGCAACGCATTGCGACGCGCTCGCCGCCTGCGTTCATCGACTGGAGTTGGGCTCATGGCTGAAACGCTCGCAATGAATCAGTGGCTGGCGCCGGTGTTAATGACCGACGGCGAAGGCGCTTCGTCCCAGGTGTGGTACGGAGCCGGCGAAGGCACTTCCCACTCCAGACCATGAGCGCCTTCCCAGACTCGTGAGGTGGCCTTCTCGCCGCCACGAACGCACTGCCAGATGATGTACGGGAACAGCAGCTGGCTGAGACCGAAGGCGAAGCCACCGAGCGAGGACACCATGTTCCAGTCAGCGAACTGAGTGGAATAGTCGGGGATGCGACGCGGCATGCCGGCGAGGCCGAGGAAGTGCTGCGGGAAGAACAGCACGTTGACGCTGATGGCAGACAGCCAGAAGTGCAGCTTGCCCAGCTTTTCGTTGTACATGTTGCCAGTCCACTTCGGCAGCCAGTAGTACACCGCTGCCATGATGGTGAAGATCGCGCCCGGCACGAGCACGTAGTGGAAGTGCGCCACCACGAAGTAGGTGTCGTGGTACTGGAAGTCGGCCGGCGTGATGGCGAGCATCAGTCCCGAGAACCCGCCGATCGTGAACAGGAACAGGAAGGCCAGCGCGAACAGCATCGGGGTCTCGAAGGTCATCGATCCCTTCCACATCGTGGCGCACCAGTTGAACACCTTCACGCCCGTGGGGATGGCGATCAGCATCGTCGAGAGCATGAAGAACATCTCTCCGGCCAGCGGCATGCCGACCGTGAACATGTGATGCGCCCACACAATGAATGACAGGAAAGCGATCGAGGCCGATGCGTAGACCATCGCTTCATAGCCGAACAACGGCTTGCGTGCGAACGTCGGGATGATTTCCGAAACGATGCCGAAGGCCGGCAGGATCAGGATGTACACCTCGGGGTGACCGAAGAACCAGAAGATGTGCTGGAACATCACCGGGTCGCCACCGCCCGAGGCGCTGAAGAAGCTCGTGCCGAAGTAGTGATCGGTCAGCAGCATCGTGACGGCACCGGCCAGCACCGGCATCACGGCGATCAGCAGATAGGCCGTGATGAGCCAAGTCCAGACGAACAGCGGCATGCGCAGCAGCGTCATGCCAGGTGCGCGCATGTTCATGATCGTCACGATCACGTTGATGGCGCCCATGATCGACGAGGCACCCATCAGGTGGATGGCGAAGATGGCCATCGGCAGAGAGTCACCACCCTGCAGGACCAGCGGCGGGTACAGCGTCCAGCCACCAGCCGGAGCACCACTTGAGGTGAAGAAGCCGATCAGCAGCAGCGTGAAGGCGAACGGCATGATCCAGAAGCTGAAGTTGTTCATGCGCGGCAGCGCCATGTCCGGCGCACCGATCTGCAGCGGGATCATCCAGTTGGCCAAGCCGACCCAAGCCGGCATCACGGCGCCGAAGATCATCGCCAGCGCATGCACGGTGGTCATGGAGTTGAAGAATTGCGGATCGACGAACTGCATGCCGGGCTTGAACAGCTCGGCGCGGATCACCATGGCCATCGCACCGCCGGCAAAGAACATCACGCATGCAAAGATCAGGTACAGCGTGCCGATGTCCTTGTGATTGGTGGTCTTGATCCAACGCATCAGACCCGTTGGCGGGCCGTGGTGACCGTGATCGTCGTGGGCAGCGGTGTGTTCAGTGTGGGCCATGATGGTATTTCCGGTCTGAAGTTTCAGTAGCTAGGAGTAGGGGCAACCAAGCGATCAGCCAGCCGGCGACGCGGGTGCGGCCGACGATGCTGTGGTTGTGCTGGGCTGGGCAGCAGACTGAGCGGCCGCCTTCTTCTCAGCCAGCCACTTGTCGAAGTCGGCCTTGCTGCGTACGTCGATCACGACCGGCATGAAGCCATGGTCACGACCGCAAAGCTCAGCGCACTGACCGCGATAAATGCCCGTCTTGTCTGCATCGACCTTGAACCAGGCAACGTTGGTCAGGCCAGGAATCGCGTCCTTCTTCACGGCGACGGCCGGTACCCACCACGCATGGATCACATCCTGCGAGGTCAGCAGCACGCGCACCTTCACGCCGGCTGGAACGACCAGCGGGTTGTCGACGTTGAGCAGATAGTCGGGGACCGCGTACGGATCCTTGTCTGATCCCAGCTGGCGCGTCTCGTTGCTGTCACGGCTGAGCGTCGAGAAGAAGCTGACGCCGGTGCCCTGATAGTTGTAGTTCCACTTCCACTGATAGCCGGTGACGACGATGGTCAGCTCGGTGTTCGTGGCGTTTTCGGTTTCGATCAGCGTACGGGCAGCGGGCACCGCACTGCCGATCAGGATCAGCACCGGAATCACGGTCCAGATCACTTCGACCTTTGTGCTGTGTGTCAGGGTCGTGTCCGGCACGGCACCCTTCGACTTGCGGAAGGCGACGATGGACCAGATCATCCAGCCGAAGACGAAAATGCCGATGGCCACGCACACCCACAGAATGGTCATGTGCAGGTCATAGATGCGGCGCGAGATGTCGGACACGCCTTGGGTCATGTTGAGGTCCCAGGCAGCGTTCGCCGTGGGGGCAACCAGCGCCAATGCGCCACCGGTCAGGAGGGCGCTCATCACTCGGGTCAATTTCGTCATTATTCAAACCTTGATAGTGCAGTCATCCGGCAAAAGCCGAGGTGATTCATCCACGCGACCGATCAGACGGCGCAGACGTCCAGCCAGCGCGCACCTAGCCTCCTCAGTCAGGAAGCTTCCAAGCTCGCAGGCGCGACCATGCGATTCAATAGTCAGGCGGCTTGGATGCCAGTGCGATTTGGCGCGGCGCAGTTTAACCCGTGCCCAGTGCCGCGAGAACTCAGAATGCGTGATTCGTGTGCCGTGACGCGTCTCGATGGTGATGCCATCCTCCGTAATCACGATCTGCTGCGTGTCTTTGCGGCATCTCATGTTCAGCGTCAGACAGAGTCCCAATGCCAGCAGCTCGAGCCCGGCGAACGGCAGGATGGGCCAGTAGCCTTGCAGCGTCATCAACACGGCAATCGTCAGGGACGGTATGCACAGGCTGGCGAAGAACCAGCGGGCTTCCCGCATCGTCAGGGAGCGATGGGGCATCAGCAGAATTCTTTGGCTTGCGGGTGCATCCGCGGAATGCATGCCGGGGCGTCTCGGTGCGGGCTGGGAGCGACAGCATACCGGAGCGCCGAATAATTTTACAAGTCAACGAGTTACGTCAATTAACTGCCGTGCTATGTCGACGTTTCAGCAAGCATTTTGGCCGCCACCGTGCGTAGCGCGGGCAGTGCGCTGCGCGGCGAGTGTGAATAAGGCAGCACGGCTAGGGGCGGCGCCCCCAGCCGGGCGGTCAGCGTGTCGATGTTGGCCTCAGCCTCGGCAAAATCTTCAACCACCCGGCTACCGATCCACCCGGCCAGCGGCAGGCCGGAGGCGCGGATTCCTTGGGCGGTCAGCAGTGCATGGTTCAGGCATCCGAGGCGCAGGCCGACCACCAGGATGACGGGAAGGCTCAGTTCGACGGCGATATCGGCCATAGTGTGTTCATCGGAGATCGGTGCTAGCCAGCCGCCAGTGCCTTCAACGACCGGAAAGGCCGATAAACGCGAAATTGACGAAAAATGCCCTTTAATTACCGATATATCGATACAAGTTCCGTGCTTTTTTGCGGCAATATTGGGTGATATCGGCTCTGGGAAGGCATAAGGATTGACGTCGCGATCCGTCGGGATCTGTCCGGATGCCGCGCAGATATTATCGACATCCTCGGAGAAATAGCGCACATTATCCTCAATCAGCCCGCAAACGACCGGTTTCATGCCGGCAGCGGCCACGCCCGCCTCGCGAAGTGCCGTGATCAGGCCAGCCGTCACCCGCGTTTTGCCTACTCCGGTATCTGTCCCGGCGATGAAGCACCCCCTCATGGACGGCTCCGCTTCAGGATGGAATCAGCCGGGAAGAGCGCTTCGGCTGGCCGGCCCCCGCTCGCCGATTGGCCATTGGCAAACGCAGCCATATAAATGAGTTCCCAGGTCGCCGGCAGTCCCGCGGGTGTACGAAGCAGTTCGTACTGTGCCGTCATGGCTCGCCAGCGTGACTTGCCTGTCAGCGTGCGTCGTCGGGCCCGATCGGCGTTGCGCGCACCAAGCGCCTGCAGCTCGCGCTGCAAGGTCAATGCGTCGGCATAGTGCTCGGGCCGTTGTTCGATATCCAGCACGGGTTCCTCGAAGCCGGCCGCCGTGAGCTGGCTGGCCAGGTCGGGCAGATCCGGAAAGTGACTGACATGCGGTGCGCTGTCCACGGCCGCCCAGGCCGTGCGCAATTCCTGCAGCGTCATCGGCCCGAAGGTGCTCGCCAGCAGCAGGCCACCTGGACGCAGCACGCGCGAAATCTCTGCGAAAGCCTCACGGGGCAGATCGCACCACTGCAGCATGAGACTGCTGAAGGCGAGATCTACGGTGCCGTTGGCCAACGGCAGCTTGCGAACGTCAGCGCACACCGCCACGGATTTACGCCATAGGCGGCGCCGACCCACGCCTTGGCGCAACATCGCGGCGGAAAGGTCAACGGGGATCACCAGTGCATCCCGGTAACGTCGGCGCAGCGCTACAGTCGCTTCGCCTAAGCCGGCACCGAGATCGAGTATCACCCGAGGTGTCAGCGTGAAGAAATCCAGACGCGCGAGCAACTCCATACGTACGTCACGCTGCAGTCCGGCGGCGCTGGCGTAGGTGGTGCTGGCGCGATCGAACCAGCGGCGCACCGATCCGGTCTCGAGTCCCACGGGTGCGTTCATGCCGACACCGGTACGCATACCCGCGCTTGCCACCAGCGGATGCATCGCTCCGCAACATCTTCAGCCTGTGAGAGGAATCCGGCATGTCCCGTGCGCGGGAGCTCTTCCAACTGAGCATGACGCATCAGGCCTGCCATCGCGTGCGCGGCGCCAGGTGGTGTCACGCGGTCATACTGACCGGAGATTAACAACGCGGAGAGATCGATGCGTCTTGCCGTCGCTCGCAGATCCGCACTGCGCAGAAGCTCAAGTCCTGCGGCCAGAGCCGACGCGCGCGCATGGCCGTGCACCTGCAACGACTCGCGCAGCTGTTGCAACAACCTGTCGGCGTCGCGGCTGCCGCGGACCTGGAGATCTAGAAAATTACTCACAGTCTGCTGCTGCGCTACTTCCAATGCATGGGCGAATTGATCCAACACTGTTGATGCGATGCCGTAGCTCCAGTCGGGCGTAGCAACGAACTTCGGTGTGCTGTGCAGAAGGATCAGAGCGCGCACGCGTTCAGGTGCAAGCTCCGCAGCGCGCAGCGCCAGCATTCCGCCCAGTGACCAGCCGGCCAGCGTGCAGTCATCGGGCAACTCAGAAATCAGCGTGGGTAACACCGCTTCAAAGTCCTTCGTCATCAGCTCGGGACTACGTCCATGACCTGGCAGATCTACGGTGGTGACGCGGAAGTGCGCGGCGAGATGTTCTATCAGTGGATCGAAAACGCGCAGATTCATGCCCCAGCCATGCCACAGCACGAGATTCGGGCCTGAGCCATGCGATTCACTGTAGAGCCTGTCGATCATGGTGCAGCGGGTATAGAAGCGTTATCACGCAGCGTGCGCAGGCCGTCGGCAAGTGCGGCGGTCAGTGCATCGATCTGCGCGGCGTCGTGCATTGCTGAGAGCGTGATGCGCAGCCGTGCACTGCCGGTTGGAACAGTAGGCGGGCGTGTGACACCGACCAAAAATCCGGCGGCGGCAAGATGGTTGCCCAGCGCAAGCGCCACGCCGGAATCACCGACGATCAGAGGCTGGATGGCAGTGTTGGACGGAGAGAGTTGGATGCCGGCCTGCAGTGCATTGCTGCGCAGGCGCGCGATATTGGTCTGCAGTCGCTCGCGTCGCCAACCCTCGTCCTGGCATCGGCGAAGCGCGACGCGAGTCGCTGCGGCCAATGCAGGTGGTAGTGCTGTCGTGTAGATGTAGGGGCGCGAGCGTTGCAGCAGCACTTCGATCACATTTTCGTCACCGGCGATGAAGGCACCAAAGCAACCCAAGGCTTTGCCTAGTGTGCCCATCAACAAGGGGACCTGTGCAGAGTCCAGACCCACCGCAGCAACGCTGCCGCGGCCTTCGGGCCCGACGACGCCCAGACCATGGGCGTCATCAACCAGCAACCACAGCTCATGCGCTGCGCAGGCGCTGGCCAGCTCAGCCAGTGGCGCAATGTCGCCATCCATGCTGAAGACGCCATCAGTGGCCAGCATGCAGGCGTTTTTATGCGTCTGTATGCGCTCGAGGGCCGCTGCGGCATCCGCATGTTGATAACGTACCAAGCGAGCGCCGCTGAGTGTTGCGCCGTCAATCAGTGAAGCGTGGTTCAGTCGATCCTGCAGCACGACTTCTTCGCGCCCTGCAAAGCTGCAGACCGCTGCGAGGTTCGCCATGTATCCGGTGGAGAACAACAGCGCCCGTTCGCGACCTGTGAAGGCCGCGAGTTCGCATTCCAGTTTCTGGTGCTCGCTGGAATGCCCGCCTAGTAGATGCGCTGCGCCGCTGCCGACGCCATGCTCCGTGGCTGCATCGCGAAGTGCAGCGATCACATCCGGATGCTGCGAGAGGCCGAGGTAGTCGTTGCTGCAGAAGTTAACGAGTTGTCGGCCGTCTATCTCACTGATGGCCGCTGAGCCAAGGCGCGGTGAGCGACTGCTCACTCGCTGCACGCGGCGGCGCTGCTGCTGGTCGATGTCGGCCAGCAGCGCGCCCAGCGCGTCAGTTCGCCGCCGCATCGGCTGCCGGTCGAAGTCCCAGTCGCGCGAGCAATGTTCGGTCGCGAGTCACATCAGGATTGCCGGTGGTCAGCAGCTTGTCACCATAGAAGATGGAGTTGGCGCCGGCGAGGAAAGCGAGCGCCTGCAGTTCATCACTCATTTCACTGCGTCCGGCCGACAGACGCACCTGTGAGTGCGGCAGCATGATGCGCGCTACGGCAATGGTACGAATGAAGTCGAAGGGATCCACATCTTCAGTGCCGGCCAGAGGGGTACCGGGTACGCGCACTAACTGGTTGATAGGAACGCTTTCCGGCTGCTGTGGCAGATTCGCCAGCGTGACCAGAAACTGTGCGCGATCGCGCTGCGATTCGCCCATCCCGACGATGCCGCCACAGCAGACATGCAGACCCGCATCGCGCACGGCGGTCAGCGTATCGAGGCGGTCCTGATAGGTACGCGTGGTGATGATCTCGTCGTAGAACTCTTCCGACGTATCCAGATTGTGGTTGTAGTAATCCAGGCCGGCGGATTTGAGCTCCTGAGCCTGATCGGGAGTCAACATACCCAGCGTCGCGCAAGTTTCCATGCCCAGCTCGCGCACTGCACTGACCATGGCACCAATGCGCTCGATGTCCTTGCGCTTTGGGCTCCTGAAAGCGGCACCCATGCAGAAGCGTGTGGCACCGGCGGCCTTTGCAGCGCGCGCGTGTTCGAGTACCTCTTCCACCGGGAGCAGCGCTTCGTTTTCGATGCTGCTCTGATGGCGCACGCTCTGCGGGCAATAGGCACAGTCTTCAGGGCAGGCACCGGTTTTGATCGACAGCAGTGTCGAGAGTTGGACGCTGCCCGGGTCGTGATGCGTGCGATGGACCTGCTGTGCCTGGAAGAGCAGGTCATTGAACGGAAGCGCGAAAAGGCCTTCGGCTTCCCCTAGGGTCCACGTACGCACAGATGACAAGATGGCAACTCCAATGAAACAGGGAACAAATGAACGGCTGAATCATGGTGAGTCAGCCGCTAAGGTGCAGCGATGTTCGTGCCCCGATGGATCACTGTCAACCTGTGAGACTCGCAAAAGTTTACGAGGTGGTACGGCAGACCGGCCGCTGGCTGATCCCGGCGCGCTGCCTCCTGTGCAGCAGCGCTGCCTGCCCGCCGGGCGTGGATCTATGCCAACTCTGCATGGCGGATCTCCCGGCTGCGCCGGCTTGGACAGCCGATGTCGTCCCGCTGTCGGGCGTGTTCTGCGCATGGGGCTACGAATACCCCATTGACCGCCTGGTCCGTGCGCTCAAATTCCACGGTGATCGCAGTGTGGCCGGCGCTCTCGGTGCCCTGCTGGCCATGCACGTGGCCGACCGATGCGTTCCGCTCCCGGAAGTGCTGGTGCCCGTGCCTTTACACCCCCTGCGTCTGCGCGAGCGGGGGTACAACCAGGCTGATGAAATCGCGCGCCATCTTGCCGGCCGGCTCTCGCTGCGCCGGTTGCCGCGGGCGTTGGAGCGCATTCGCGCCACGGCACCGCAGAGCCAGTTGCCAGCGGCCCAGCGGCGCTCCAACCTCGCCGGTGCTTTCAATGTGCCGGCGCGAATGGTCGCCACGGTGGCGGGAGTCGATGTGGCTCTGATCGATGATGTGCTCACCACCGGGAGCACCGCACAGTCCGCTGCGCAGGCGCTGCTCGAAGCGGGCGCACGGCGTGTCGAGCTGTGGGCTCTGGCGCGCAGTGGAGGGGATGCCTCCAGCTGATCAGCTATCGGCTGCCGTACTCCAGTATCAATCCAACAAGGACGGCGACACCGAACCAGTGACTTTCCTGAAATGCGCGCATGCAGTCGTCTCGATGCCGGGTCCGGGCGATCCACAGGTGCCGTGCAAACAGCGCGGCACCCGTTGCCAGTCCGGCGTAGTAGCGCGCGCCCAGCTGGAGTGAGTGGCCCACCAGCAGCAGTGCCAGCATCAGCATCACCTGCATGCCGGTAATGATCCGCAAATCCATGTCGCCGAAGCTGATGGCGCTGGAGCGCACGCCGATCCGCTGGTCTTCGGCGCGATCGGCCATCGCATAGAAGGTGTCGTAGACCCCGGCCCACAACAGCGTCGCGAGCAGCAGAACCCAGCCTGCACGTGGCACGAAGCCCAAGGTGGCCGCGAAGGCCATGGGCACACTCCAGCCGAAGCACAAGCCCAGATACAGTTGCGGCACAGGGAAAAAGCGCTTGAACAATGGATAGGTCACCGTCAGTGCGGCGCCGATGACCGCGAGGCGCAGCGCCGCCGTATTCAGTAGTAGCGCCAACCCCAGTGCCACGATGAGTAATGTCAGCAGCAGCACAATCGCCGTGTAGGGTGAAACTCGGCGTGCGGCCAGTGGGCGCTCACGGGTGCGCCGCACATGTGGATCGATATGCCTGTCGAGCAGATCGTTGATGATGCAGCCGGCGCTGCGCATCACCACCGTTCCCAGCACGAACACCAACAAAAGACGTGGCGACGGTACGCCGGTGGCGGCGATCCACAGGGCCCACAGCGTCGGCCACAGCAGCAGCCAGATGCCCACAGGCCGATGCAGTCTGGCCAGCTGTAGCAGGTCCACCCATTCACGCCAGCGGCGTGAATGCCGCTTCTCAGCCGACACGACCATATTGCTCCCTTGAACCGATCCAGCGTGCGATGAGTGCACTCACGCGATCCGGATAGTCAGTGCTGATGCGCAATGCGGCTGCGCGCACAGCCGGCATCAGATCGGCGTCGCGCACCAGCTCCGCCACGCGCAGCTGTGCCAGCCCGGCTTGGCGCGTGCCGAGCATTTCACCCGGACCGCGCAGCTCCAGATCGCGCTGTGCGATCTCGAAACCGTCATTGCTGTCACGGATGGCCATCAAGCGCGCCCGCGCCACCTCCGACAATGGCCCGCGATACAGCAGCACGCAGGAACTCTCCTGTGTGCCGCGACCAATGCGGCCACGCAGCTGATGCAGCTGCGCGAGGCCCATACGCTCGGCATTTTCTACCACCATCACGGTGGCGTTGGGCACATCGACACCCACCTCGATCACCGTGGTGGCCACCAGCAACTGCACCTCGTTGGCTGCAAAGGCCTTCATCATCGCTGCCTTGTCCTGGGGTTTCATGCGGCCATGAACCAGCCCCACGCGCAATTCCGGTAGTGCCGCGGTCAAGGCTGCTGCTGCTTCGATGGCGGCCTGATGATCGATCTCTTCCGATTCCTCGATCACACCGCAGACCCAGTACACTTGCTGTCCACGTTTGCATGTCTCGGCGACACGCTGTACGACTTCAGAGCGTCTCTCCTCGGGAATCACCACCGTGCGCACGGGCATGCGACCCGGCGGCAGCTCGTCGATGATCGACACATCCAAATCAGCGTAGACCGTCATGGCCAATGTCCGCGGAATCGGTGTCGCGGTCATGATTAGCTGATGGGGCATGCGACCGTCGCGCCCACCCTTTTGATGAAGCGACATGCGCTGCTGCACGCCGAAGCGATGCTGCTCGTCGACGATCACCAGCGCCAGAGAATTGAAGTGCACGTCATCCTGGAACAGTGCATGCGTGCCAACCACCAGCGTCAGCGACTCGTCAGCCACGCGTTGCAGCGCCTTGCGCCGTGCCGCGGCGCGCTGCGATCCGGTCAGCAGGATCACCTCGATACCCAAAGGTTTGAACCAGCGCTCGAACGAGCGCGCGTGCTGTTCAGCCAGCAGTTCAGTGGGCGCCATCAGGGCGACCTGATATCCGCTGCCGAGTGCCCGTGCGGCCGCCAGTGCTGCGACAGCGGTTTTGCCGCAGCCGACATCACCCTGAATGAGTCGCGACATGGGCTGATCGCGCGCGAGATCTGCGGACACCTCTGCGCTGACGCGGCGCTGCGCATGGGTCAGCTGAAACGGGAGCGTGTTCTCGAGTCGGGTTTTCAGTCCAACGCCGTCAAGCAGCGGTAGAGCCAGCTCGCGACGTGTTTGACGACGCAGCTCCAAGAGTGAGAGCTGATGCGCAACCAGTTCTTCGAATGCAAGGCGCCGCTGCGCCGGATGATGGCCGCTGGCCAGTGTTCCGAGGTCGGTGCCAACGGGCGGCTGATGCAGAAAGCGCAGCGCCGCTTCGAGCGTCAGCGCCGGTTGTGCAGCATCTGCTCCGGCAGGCAACAGGTCGACCAGTGGACGTTGCGGCAGCAGGGCGAATGCCTGACGCACCAGTGCACGAAGACGTCCCTGCGTCACCCCCTCAGTGGTCGGATAGATCGGTGTGAGTGTCAGCGGTAGTGGCTCGGCGGCGCTCTTCAGCAGCCGATATTCCGGGTGCACCATTTCCAGTCCAAGCGATCCGCGGCGCACCTCGCCAAAACATCGCACCCGCGTGCCGCGCTGCAGACCGGCGCGCTGTGCATTGGAAAAATAAAAGAAGCGCAGCGTGATGGAACCCGATGAGTCTCCCAGCCGCACGAGTAATTGCCGGCGGCCGCGATGACTCAGCTCCGCCAGCAACACCTCACCCTCAACCAGCGCGCGTGTGCCGGCGAGCAGCGCACCGATGGGCAGTAGGCGAGTACGGTCCTCATAGCGCAGCGGCAGTACGAACAGCAGGTCGGAGACGGTCTGCACACCGAAGCGATGCAGACGCTCAGCCAGTGCCGCGCCGACGCCGTGTAGCGCAGTCAACGGCTGCGCGACAGCGGGCGGGGCAGCACCGGAATTCAAGACAGGTCCAGTACGCACTCCATCTCGACGCGTGCGCCACGAGGCAATGCAGCGACACCCACCGCGGCGCGGGCTGGGTAGGGTTGCTGGAAGTAGGTGGCCATGATCTCGTTGACCCGCGGGAAATGCGCCAGGTCCGTCAGGAACACAGACAGCTTGACGACGTTGGCGAGGGATCCGCCGGCAGCCGCTGCGATCGCGGCGAGATTGTCGAAGGAACGGCGAATCTCCGCGTCGATATCTCCGCTCACCAGTGCGCCGGTGACTGGATCGAGGGGAATCTGCCCGGAGACATAGACGGTGTTGCCGCAGCGCACCGCCTGTGAATAAGTACCGATGGCCTTGGGTGCGTTATCGGTGTGGATGATCGAACGGCTCATGCCTTTAGTTACTCCTTTTTGCGCTGAGTTGCTGCGATGGTGCGCGTCACACGCAGCACATCGGGCATGCGGTGAAGAATACGCACTATCTTCGCCAGATGCTGCCGGTCTCGCACTTCGAGCACGAACACCATGTCGGATGTTTCGGTATCGTGGGTTTCGACGGTCACGTGATTGATGTTGGTTTGCGTCGCTGCAATCGCTGCCGAGAGTGCCGCCAGCGTACCCATGCGGTTCGTGCTCTGCACGCGCAGCTCCGACAGGAACAGTCGACCGGTGGAAGGCTGCCAATCCACTGGCAGCCAGTTTTCCGGGTGCCGATGAAAGTCTTCCACATTGCCGCAGCTCTCGCGATGGATCACCACGCCTCGGCCGGAGCTGAGGAATGCCATGATGGAATCGCCGGGGATCGGATAGCAGCAGTGCGCATAGGTGATCAACAAGCCTTCGGCGCCAGCGATGCTAAGCGCGGGGCGCCCGGAGTCCGCGATCTCCCCGGTGCGAATCCCTGCGCTGGAGAGCAGCCGGCGGGCTACCAGCGGCGCCAGTCGTTCGCCCAGTCCGATCTTCTCGAACAGTTCATCGCTGTTGAGAAGACCGAAATCGTCCAAGGCGGATTGCATCTGTGCCTCGGGTAGAGATTCGAGCTTGAGATCGAATTCGATCAGGGCCTGACGCAGCAGTCTGCGGCCGAGGTCGACGGCCTCGCTCTGCCGCAGGTTCTTTAGATAGTGTCGGATGGCAGTGCGCGCCTTCGCGGTCACGACGAAGTTGACCCACGCCGGATTTGGATTCGCGCCCTTGGCGGTGATGATCTGTACCTGCTGGCCATTGCGCAGCAACTGACGGAGCGGTGCAAGCCTGCGATCCACTTTGGCAGCGACGCATCGGTTGCCGACGTCGGTGTGCACCGCATAGGCGAAATCCACTACGGTTGCGCCGCGCGGCAGGCGCAGGATTTCGCCCTTGGGCGTAAAGACGTAGACCTTATCCGGAAACAGGTCAACCTTGACGCTCTCGATGAATTCTTCCGGATTGCCCCCGTCCTGCATTTCGACCAGTGCCGTCAGCCAGGCGCGAGCCCGCTCCTGCTGCGCTGATCCCTCGCTCGAATCTTCCTTGTACTTCCAGTGTGCCGCGACGCCAGATTCGGCTACGCGATCCATATCGACTGTGCGCATCTGCACTTCGATCGGCACGCCGTTGGGGCCGAACAAAGTTGTGTGGAGCGACTGGTAACCGTTGACGCGCGGAATCGCGATGTAATCCTTGAAGCGCCCAGGCATCGGACGATGCACGCTATGCACAACGCCGAGCGTGCGATAGCAGGTGTCCACGGTATCCACGATGATGCGCAACCCGTAGACGTCAACAATCTCCGAAAGAGGTGCGTGCTTGCGCAGCATCTTCTTGTAAATGCTGTACAGATGTTTCTCGCGCGCTTCTACCTTGGCTGCGATCCCGGCTTTCTTCAGTGCCGCGTCGAGCTGATCACGGATCTTCGCCAAGAACTCTTTCTGGTTGCCGCGGGCCCGCTTCAGTGCGCGCCCAATGACCCGGTAGCGCTGCGGATAGAGTGCGCGGAACCCCAGATCCTCGAGCTCCAGCTTCATGTTGTAGAGGCCGAGCCGTTCGGCGACCGGTGCGTAGATGTCGAGCGTCTCGCGCGCCGTCTGTCGACGCTTGATCGGTGACATCGCATCGATGGTGCGCAGGTTGTGTGTGCGGTCAGCCAGTTTGACCAGCATCACGCGCAGATCCTGCACCATTGCCAGCAGCATCTTGCGGAAGCTCTCCGCCTGCGCTTCGGCACGGTTGCGAAACTGGAGGTGGTCGAGTTTGGTGACACCGTCGACGATGGATGCCACGTCCTGACCGAAGCGCGCTGCCAGTTCTTCCTTGGCGATCGGCGTGTCTTCGATGACGTCGTGGAGGATGGCGCCGATGATGGTGTCGGCGTCGAGATGCAGTTCGGCGAGTATTTCCGCCGCTGCTACCGGGTGTGTGATGTAGGGCTCGCCCGAGGCGCGCTTCTGGCCCTGGTGAGCGGTGGCCCCAAACTCGGCGGCCTCGCTGATTCTCTTGACCTGATCCGGGGGCAGGTAGGTGCTGACGCGAGCCAGCAGCTCCTTCAGCCCCGGGGTGCGTCGGTTGCCGGGGAGCAGTCCCAGAATCGTCGACGCATAGTCCATGGGTTCTCTTTGGCTAGCTCACCGCTCAGCCATCCGCTCTTCAGTCGTCCCGGTCCATCAGGCCAAACTGCGGTGCCCGGAAACCAACGTCCTGCTCCAGCTCCGGTACTGGTGGCGGCTCGGGCTCCGGCTCACGCAGCATTTCCGGGGTCACCATGCCAGCGGCGATCTCACGCAGCGCCACCACCGTGGGCTTGTCGTTTTCCAGAGGTACGGCAGCTTCGGCACCGTTAGCGATGCGACGGGCGCGCTGGGAGGCCAGCAGCACCAGCTCGAACAGGTTATCGACGTTCTGCAGACAGTCTTCGACGGTGACTCGGGCCATGGCGGCTCTTTCCTGAAATTCAAAACGGGATTTGGACCCGAATATTAAGGCAAAACCGCTGCTTAAGCCACCAATTGCGCCAGAAGAGGCGCCAGTTCCGGGCGATCGCTCCGCAGGGACGCCCCGCGGCCGCCGATAATGTCCTGCAGCTGGGCCAGCGCCGTCTCGAATTGGTCGTTGACCACCGCAAAGTCGAATTCCGGGCAGTGCGACATATCGCTGGCCGCGTCGCGCAGCCGGCGGGCGATGACCTCGTCGCTGTCCGTCAGGCGGCTCCGTAGCCGCCGCTCCAGTTCTGCGCGCGATGGTGGCAGGATGAAGATGCTGATGCAGTCCGGCTGTGCTGCGCGCACCTGCCGCGCGCCCTGCCAGTCGATTTCCAGCAGCACATCACGCCCGCTGGCCAGCAGCGCGCCCACCTGATCCCGGCCGGTGCCGTAGTAATTGTCGAAGACCTGGGCGGATTCGAGGAAGGCACCGGCTGCGCGCAGTCGCTGAAACTCCGGTACCGAAATGAAGTGATAGTCCCGTCCGTCCTGCTCGTTGGAGCGTTGGGCGCGCGTGGTGTGCGAGACCGACACGCACAGTGACGGTGATTTCGCGAGCAGCGCCTTGCACAGGCTGGTCTTGCCAGCTCCGGAGGGCGCGGAGATCACATAAAGTCGGGTGGGGCGATTCATCGGGTCAGAACTTTATGCACTACTCGATGTTCTGCACCTGTTCACGCATCTGCTCGATCAGAACCTTCATCTCGACTGCAGCGCGGGTGGTCTCCAGATCCTGAGACTTGGACGACAGCGTATTCGCTTCGCGGTTGAATTCCTGCAGCAGGAAGTCGAGCCGACGCCCGGCGGGCTCGGGAGCATCCAGCGTGCGCCGCGCCTCGGTGATGTGCCCAACGAGGCGATCCAATTCCTCGGCAACGTCCAGCCGCTGCAGCAGCAGCACGATTTCCTGCTCGAGTCGGTCCTGATTGAGGTCGCCGCCCAGTTCGCCCAGCCGTTCCTCAAGTCGCGCGCGCACCTTTTGATGAATCTCAGGCAGGCGGGTACGTACTTCGTTGACCAGGGTGCTCAGCGATTCGCAGCGTTGCTCAATCAACGCGGCCAGCCGCGCACCTTCGCGCAGCCGCGCCTGCTGCAGCTCGCGCAGCGCTTTGTCGAGCAGATCGCTGGCCGCAGCGGGCAGGGCCTCGAGGGCCGTCGTGTCTTCGCGAACGACACCTGGCCAGCGCAGTACGTCTACGGCATTGATGTGTGCCTGCGCGGGCGTTGAGTCTGTGACCCGTCGCGCGGCAGCGAGTAGCTGGCTGAGCAGAGTCTCGTCGATTTCCAAGGCGCCGGCCGCCGCGGCCTGCGGGCGGTGCTGAACGGTGCAATCCACCTTGCCGCGACGCAGGCCCGACTGCAGGCGGGAGCGCAGCTCGCTTTCGAGCGAGCGGCAGCTATCCGGCAGACGCAACGAGACGTCGAGGAAGCGGTGGTTCACGCTGCGCAATTCGCAGACCAGCGTGCCCCAGGCGCCGCTGGCTTCGACTCGCGCAAAACCTGTCATGCTGGCTAACTTCATTTACTATGCGGTGCAGTTTAGCCAAAAGCGATGGAATGCGCTGCACGGGTGATCTGATTGCGTTTTGAGAAGTCGGAAATCAGCCTCGTCGGAGCGCGGGACTCCAATCAGGACCGGGTGGTCAGCCTCCAGAGTGAGCACGGCACATTCGTTGTGGTCTGCGATGGAGTGGGCGGACACCGCGGCGGCGAGCAGGCTGCCGAGATCGCGGTTCGTACGCTCTGCGAACGCTATCTTAGTGTCGAGCAGCCGCTGATCGATCCGCTCGGCTTTCTTCACCTAGCCATGGGTGCGGCGCATGAGCAATTGGTCCGGTTTGGTGCGGCATCGCCCGTCGAAGAGCGGCCGCGGGCCACGTCTGCGGCGCTCCTGACCGTCGCGGACTCTGCGTATTGGGCCCATGTCGGCGATACCCGCGTCTATCACTTGCGCAACGGTGCCGTCTTGACGCGTACCCGCGATCACAGCCATGTCGAATTCCTGCTGCGAGAGGGGCGGATCGCCCAGAGCCAGATTCAGGGACATCCGATGCGCAACTTCGTCGAGTCCTGTCTCGGTGGTGAATCTCTGCTGCCTGAGATGACGCTCAGCCATCGCAATGTGTTGCGTGCCGGCGATGTGCTGCTGGTATGCACCGATGGCCTGTGGGGCAATATTGCTGAAGAGCAGATCGCGCTATCGCTCAGCGCGCCGGATCAGAAACTGTCGGACTTGTTGTATCGGCTTGCGCAGCGCGCAGTCGAGGCCGGCGGATCGATTGCAGACAACACATCAGCCGTCGCGCTGCGATGCCAGGATTGAAACCATGAATACACGCCCCGGCGGCCGTGCGGCCGACCAATTACGACCGATCCGTTTCACCCGTGACTTCACGCGTTACGCTGAAGGTTCGGTGCTCGTGGAGTTTGGCAACACCCGCGTGCTGTGCACAGCGTCGGTCGAAGAGTCCGTGCCCGGCTTCCTGCGCGGCAAGGGTCAGGGCTGGGTCACTGCCGAATACGGCATGCTGCCTCGTGCCACGCACACGCGCTCCGCGCGCGAGGCGGCACGCGGCAAGCAGACCGGCCGTACACAGGAAATTCAGCGGCTGATTGGTCGTTCGCTGCGCGCCGTAGTGGACATGCGCGCGCTGGGCGAGCGCACCGTCACCGTCGATTGCGATGTGCTGCAGGCCGATGGCGGCACGCGCACCGCTGCAATCACCGGCAGTTTCGTTGCACTGGCCGATGCCATCGAATCCCTGCGCCGTCGCGGCGCGCTCTCCGAATCGCCGCTCCATGGGCAAGTGGCAGCGGTTTCCGTCGGCATCGTAGGTGGTGTCCCGGTGTTGGATCTCGAATACGCCGAGGACTCTGTGGCCGAGACTGACATGAACGTCGTCATGAACAACGGCGGCGCTTTCATCGAAGTGCAGGGCACTGCCGAGGGGCATGCCTTCCGCCGCCATGAACTGGATGTGCTGCTGAATTTGGCAGCCGGTGGCATCAGTGAACTGTGCGCGCTGCAAATGCAGGCGCTCAACGACTGAAGGCCCCGCGATGCGCGTGGTACTGGCAACGTCTAATCCCGGCAAGCAACGGGAGTTTGCCGCGCTGCTTGCTCCCTTTGGCATGGAGTTGCTTCTGCAGTCGCAGCTCGGTGTCGATTCGCCGCCTGAAACCGGCGCCAGCTTTGCCGCCAATGCGCTGCTTAAAGCAGCCTACGCAGCCCAATGCACAGGCCTTCCGGCGTTGGCCGATGATTCAGGTCTTGAGGTCGATGCGCTCGGTGGCGCACCCGGCGTTCGTTCGGCGCGGTACGCGGGCGAGCAGGCCAGCGACGCCGATAACAACGCACGGCTGCTTGAGGATCTGCAGGCAGTTCCCGACGAGCGCCGCGGAGCGCGTTATCGCTGCGTGCTGGCGTTGGTGCGCGGCCCCAATGATCCAGCCCCACTGTTCGCGCATGGTGAATGGCGCGGCCGCATCGGTCGCTCGGCCATTGGCACGGGCGGATTCGGCTATGACCCCTATTTCATTCCAGAAGGTTTGGCCGTGACCGTGGCGCAGCTACCTGCGGAAGAGAAAAATCGGCTCAGTCATCGTGGCCAGGCGCTGCGCTCACTGGCCGCGTTGTTGGCAGCCGGACAGGAGTCATGGCGCTGAGCCCTCCGCCGCTGGCGCTGTACCTTCACTTCCCGTGGTGCGTGCGCAAGTGCCCCTACTGTGACTTCAACTCGCATGCGGTGCAGGAGCAGGCACCGGTTGAGGCCTATCTTTCGGCGTTGTATGCAGACCTGGAGATACAGGCTCCGGGCGTTGCCGGCCGGTCGGTAGTCAGTCTCTTCATCGGCGGAGGAACGCCCAGCCTGATGCCGCCGGAAGCGGTGGCGAGGCTGCTGGAGACAACACGCAAGCTCCTCGATCTGAGTGCCTGCAGCGAAGTGACGCTCGAGGCCAATCCGGGAACCATCGAGCGCGGGCGATTCGCTGAATATCGTGCCGCTGGAATTAACCGCGTATCGCTGGGCGCGCAGAGCTTCCAACCGCAGCTGCTGGCCGCGCTCGGCCGCATCCATTCAGCGGATGAGACGCGTCGGGCAGCCACCGAACTGCATGCTGCCGGTCTGGATAATTTCAATCTGGATCTGATGGTGGGGCTGCCAGGCCAGAACTCCGACCAAGCGCTGGCGGATGTCAGGGCTGCGCTGGCACTTGAACCTGCACATCTCTCGCACTATCAGCTGACACTGGAGCCCGGCACGGTGTTTGGAGGCCGCCCTCCAGAGGGTTTGCCCACCCATGACACGGCCGCCGACATGCAGGAGCGCTGTCAGGAGCTGCTAGCCACCGCTGGCTTTGCGCAGTACGAAGTGGCCGCCTTTGCGCGCGATGGTCGTCGCTGCACCCACAATCTGAATTACTGGCAATTTGGCGACTATCTTGGTGTTGGTGCCGGTGCGCACGGCAAACTCACCGATCCCTCGACGGGTCTGATTCAGCGCACGACGCGTGAACGCGAGCCGCGGCGTTACATGGCGCGCGGCGCCGCAGGTTTGCCGCCGTCACGGGATGTGCCGGTCAGTGACCTGCCATTCGAATTCATGATGAACGCGCTGCGGCTGACCGATGGCTTTACCACGACGCTTTTTGAAGCCCGTACCGGTCTTGCTTGGGACGCCGTGGTGGAACCGGTTGGACGCCTGACACGGCGCGGTCTGCTGACGACCGATGGTTCGGCGTGTCGTCCGACATCTCTCGGACGACAGTTTCTGAATGAGATGCTGATGGAGTTCATGGCGCCCCCAAGGCGTTGAGGGCTCCCCGCAGGGGGTCAAAACCTCAGCAAGGCCGACAACTTAGAACATTTGCTGCGGCGCCAGCCCTTTTATGCACAACCCCCGCCGACGGCGGCCACGAATCAGTCCATTACGGCCAGCTTGATAAACCCAACTCCATATCATCTCCATAACTCATTGTTTTTATAAGAACAATTTGTCTGGACAAAAATTACACATCGCAACAGAAATGCAATAAAAGCCGCGGAATTTTGGCCACGACAGTGGATTGCCCACAGACTTATCCACAGAAACTGTGGACAATACGCACTCCCCGCAGTCGCAGCCCTTGAGAGTCGCGGCCGCGATCGCTAGACTCCGCGGCCCTTCTACCAATTCCGATCGCAGCCGTAAGGCGCAAGTGGCAGACATGAAAGCCAATATCCATCCCGAATACACCGAGATCACGGTCTCCTGCAGCTGCGGCAACCAGTTCCAGACCCGTTCGACCGTGGGCAAGGACCTGAGCGTCGACGTTTGCGCCAGCTGCCACCCGTTCTACACGGGCAAGCAGAAGATGCTGGACACGGCCGGTCGCGTCGACAAGTTCCGCAAGAAGTACGCCGCCGCCGCGAATCGCTGAGCGCTGCGTCGCGCCGCCGCGGGATCTGTCACAAGTTGGTGCAGCCCGCGGTCGGCCGTTTCTGTGATGATTTCCCATCGCGGGTGGCTTGATTCGCCACGCTGACCATGTAACGCTGCGCGACCGATGAACACCAAGACATTCGAACTCAGCAATCCCGCAACGGGCGTTAAAACCGGCCTGCCGGTGCGTAGTGGCACCATCGGGCCCGATGTCATCGACATCGGCAGCATCACCAAGGATCACGGTGTATTCACCTTTGATCCCGCCTTCGGCGTAACGGCGAGCTGCGAGAGCAAGATCACCTACATCGACGGTGACAAGGGCATCCTCCTCTACCGCGGCTATCCGGTTGAACAACTGGCCGCGAAGAGCTCCTTCATGGAGGTTGCCTACCTGCTGCTCCACGGCGAGCTGCCGAATGAATCGCAGCTGCAGGGTTTCGTGACCAGTATTTCGCGCCACACGATGATCAATGAGTCGTTGCTGCGCTTCTTCAACGGCTTCCACCACAACGCCCATCCGATGGCGATGGTCTCAGCCGTGGTGGGATCGATGTCGGCGTTCTATCACGACTCGATGGACATCAATAACCCGCGTCATCGGGAGATCTTCTCCCACCGCATCATCGCCAAGATCCCCACGATCGCGGCGGCGGCGCACAAGCATGCGCAGGGTCAGCCCTTCATCTATCCGCGCAACGATCTCGACTACTGCTCGAACATGCTGAACATGTTCTTCGCGGTGCCGTGTGAGCCGTATCGCGTGGATCCGGTCGCCGCCCAGGCGCTCGACCTGTTGTTCATCCTGCATGCCGATCATGAGCAGAACGCCAGCACCTCGACCGTGCGCCTGGCGGGCAGCACCGGCGCGAACCCGTACTCAGCGATCTCGGCCGGCGTTTCAGCGCTGTGGGGCCCGGCGCACGGCGGCGCCAACGAGGCCGTGCTCTCGATGCTCGAGCAGATCGGCAGCGTCGACAACATTCCAAAGTACTTGGCCATGGCCAAGGACAAGAACAGCCACTTCAAGCTGATGGGCTTCGGCCACCGCGTTTACAAGAACTTTGACCCGCGCGCCAAGATCATCCGCGAGATGTGCTACAAGGTTCTCGAGAAGCTCGGCCGCGCGGACAACCCGCTGTTCGAGCTGGCTCTGCGCCTTGAGGAAATCGCGCTCAAGGACGAGTACTTCGTCGCGCGCAAGCTCTACCCGAACGTCGACTTCTACTCCGGCATCATCTACAGCGCGCTGAATATCCCGCGCTCGATGTTCACCGTGATGTTTGCGATTGCCCGTACTGTCGGCTGGGTGTCGCATTGGCTGGAGATGATCGGCGATCCGAGCATGCGCATCGGTCGTCCGCGTCAGCTCTACACCGGGCCTACGCTGCGCGACTACACCGCGATCGATAAGCGCGGCTGAGTACAGCGATTGTTGGCGCGCCGCGGGCATAGCCGCGGCGCTGCCGGCGCTTCAACGCGCCATCAATTCCCTTAACTGCGCCAGGTCGGCCCGCTGCATGGGCCGGCCGTCCACCGGGCTCGCTGGGGCCTGCCGGATACCATCGAGCGGGAAGACCGTCATGTCGATGGACTGGCGGCCCATCTGGAAACGCACTCCAGGATGTGGGCGTGGCAACTCATGGCCGTAACGGAGACGTCGCTCCGTGATCTCGTAATCAATGCCCCGTTCCATCAGCGCCAGCGAGACATTCTCCGGGCTCTCGGTGAAGACATGTAGCTGAATGTCGCTGTGCGCCGTCGCGGTGCCTGTGAGTACCGCTCCGACCAGACGCGGCTGGAATGCCGACAGCTCCTGCATGACGCGCAGTGCGCAGTCGCGCTGCTGGTGCAGCTGCTGATCATGGTCGCTGGCGCCGAAGAGTCGCTGGTATTCACTCAGGGCTGCTTCGATTTCGCTGTTGCTGGGTAGTGCGGCCGCCTCGACTGAGCCATACCGTGCCGCTGCCTTACGCTTGGCCGTCAGGAAATCCTGTATTCCATGTTCGGCCATGAATCGCGCCGCGTCCTGCGCCAGTGTGCGACGCAGATTGTCATGACGGGGTGAGCTGCGGCGTGGCATGACGTCCGGGAATGGTAGGTCTAGAAGAGGCTTTCGTTGTTGGCAGGACCACTGTTGCCCTGCGGAGTGTCCAGAGAGGAAGACTGACCCGGCAGATGTTCGGCGAGAAAAGTTTCCGTGATCGCTGACGCATCATTCTCGGATGCCAACAGGCCGGTGCGCGGCGAGACGCGCAGGTCCACCAATCCACTCGGCCGTGGCCGCGGCACATCTGGCGTGCCACGGAGCGCTTCGCGCATGTAATAGACCCACACCGGAACTGCGGTGCGGCTGCCCTGTTCGGCCTCACCCATCGGCGAGAGGTCATCGAAGCCAACCCAGACGCTGGCGACGAGCGAGCGATTGAATCCGTTGAACCAGGTGTCGCGCTCTTCGTTGGTGGTGCCGGTCTTGCCACTGATATCGCGACGGCCCAACACCAGCGCACGTACACCGGTGCCGCGGCGAATGACATCGCCCAGAATGTCATCCATCAGCCATGCATTGGCTGCGGTGATGACTCTCGGCGCCAGGTTCTGCAAGTCGAACTGCGGCGGTTCCAGCACGTCACGCTGGCAGACGCCAGCGCGCGCCGGCAGCGCTGCGCGTACGGGCATCGCAGCGGGCGCTGCAACCGGGCTTGAGGGAGCTGTTGCTGTAGCCGTATCGCCATCAGCCGGTGCAGCGGGTGGCGGATCACAGATCTCACAGACGCGCTGCGGGCTCGCGCGATAGAGCACTTTGCCGTCGGCATCTTCAATGCGATCGATAAAATAGGGCTCGATCTTGTAGCCGTTGTTGGCGAAGGTGGCGTAGCCGGTTGCAACTTGCAGAGGACTGGCCGACAGAGTGCCCAAGGCCAGAGTCTGATTACGCGGGAGTGAGTCCTGCTTGAAACCAAATCGGGTGGCGTAATCGATGACGGCATCGGCTCCGATGTTACGCAGGATGCGGATCGAGACGAGATTGCGGGATTTCACCAACGCCTCACGCATGCGCATCGGGCCGCTGAACACGCCCTCCGAATTCTGCGGCCGCCAGGCCTGCTCCGCATTCCTGTCTTCGAACAGGATGGGCGCATCCAGAAACACGCTCGCCGGTGTCAGGCCATGATCCAGCGCAGCCGAATACACAAAGGGCTTGAATCCCGAGCCCGGCTGACGGGCCGCCTGAGTCGCGCGGTTGAACTTGCTGAGCGAGTAATCGAAACCACCCACCAGCGCCACGATGGCGCCATCGTTCGGATCGAGAGAGACCAGAGCGCCCTGTGCTCGCGGCACCTGCGCCAGCTGTATCTCAGGCGCGTTGCCGGCGACGTAGATCACATCGCCCACATGTACGACTGAACCCACATCACCGGTGGCTCCGCCGTCACGCGCCCAAGAAACACTGTCCCAGCTCAGCTGCGTATAGCCTTGTGAGCGGACGTAGATACGTGCGGCCTTCGGAGCCATTGAGACGACGATGGCAGGGCGTAGGCCACCGGCCTCGGGAACGCCAGCGAGCTGCGCCTCCAGTTGCTCCACCGACGCGCCCGCCGCGTTCTTGGCATGGCGCACCGCGCCGCGATAGCCGTGCCGGCGATCATATTCCAGCAGCCCGAGTCGCAGCGCGCGATTGGCTGCAGTCTGCAGTCGGCCATCGACTGTGGTGATGATGCGATAGCCGTGGTTGATGGACGCCTCACCGAAGCGTTTGATCAGCTCCAGCCGTGCCATCTCCGCCACATAGGGCGCATCGACATCCGTGGAAAGGGCAAAGGCACGCGCATGGATCGGCTCGCGCTGGGCCTCCTCGGCGGCGCGCGCATCGATGTAGCCAAGCTCGCGCATACGTCGCAGCACGTATTGGCGACGATCCATCGCGCGCTTTGGGCTAGAGACCGGGTTATAGCGCGAGGGCGACTGGGGCAGGCCGGCCAGCAGCGCAGCCTCCGCCACCGAAAGCTCCTTGAGGCTCTTGCCGAAATACACCTCCGCGGCTGCAGCGACGCCGTAGGCGCGCTGCCCGAAGAAAATCTCATTCAGATAAGTGGTCAGGATGTCCTGCTTGCTGAACTCATGTTCCATGCGCAGCGTCAGGAATACCTCCTGCGCCTTGCGCTTGATCCGCTTCTCAGAGCTGAGAAACAACGTACGGGCCAGCTGCATCGTGATGGTGCTGCTGCCTTGGGAGTACACGCCGCTGCTGAGATCCACCCAAAGCGCCCGGATGACGCTCTTGTAGTCGATACCGCCATGGCTGAAGAAATTGTCGTCCTCAGCCGACAGGAAGGCCTGACGCACGATGTCCGGAATCTCTTCGTAGCGCACCGGCACGCGCAGTTGCTCGCCAAACTGAGATAAGAGCTGCCCGTCGCGCGTGTAGATGCGTAGCGGAACCAGACGATTCTGGCCGCGCAGACTGTCGGCGGACGGGAGTGTCGGCTCCAGGTACACATAAGTTCCCAGCGCCGCATACAGAATGATGAGCACTGCTGCGCCAAGTGTTGCGCCGGTGCCAATGAGTAGCCGCCATTTATGGGCGATCACGCCTGATTACTCCGGGTTCCAGCCTGCGTAGAAAGCGCACGCTTTGGTAGATTCTGCATCGAGGCTCTTTGAAAGACGCCGCTCACATTTTAACTGTTCATCGCCCCGCGCGATCGAATTCTACTTTAGCCGGCTACTCCAGAGCATACCTTGCTGAAAAGGAAAGATATAAGTGTTCCTGCTTGCGCGTAGGTGCCGCCCGGTGCTCGGACTGGATATGACGGGCTCATCCATCCGGCTCATCGAGCTGGCGACGCGCCGCGGCCAGTATTGTGTCGAGGCCTTCGCAGCCGAGCCCATGCCGCAAAGCGCCCGGAACGAAAACACGCTGCCTGATCCGGATGTGGCTGCGGCGATCATCCGTCGCGCGGTCCGGCGTGCCGGAACCCATTGCCGCCATGTCGCTTTGGCCATCGGCCGCGAGGGGGGCATCACCAAGGTCATCCAAATGCCCCGCACGCTGGATGCTCATTCGCTGGAGCAGCAGCTCCAGTTGCAGCTTGAACAGCTCACTCCGTTCCCGCCGGAGGAGGTCTCCTTCGACTTCGAGGTGCTGGGGCCATCGCTCAACGACCCGAGTACCAACGACGTGCTGCTGGTGGCATCGCGAACGGATTATGTCGAGTGCTATGCCGCCGCCGCAGTACGAGCCGGTCTGACCGCCCACATTGCCGACCTCAAGCCCTTTGCCCAGGAGAGCGCCTGCCGTCTGCTGACTCACCAAATGCCCGACGGTGGCGTCGACCGGACTATCGCAGTGATCGACTTCGGCCTCACCAGCGCTACATTCAGTGTGCTGCGCAACCTCGAAGTGATCCATGCGCGCGACTTTGCTCTCAGTCCTATCGTTGACGAAACAGCACAGCAGGTTAGTCGCTCGCTGCAGTTCTATCTCGCTTCCGCCAGAGGCCACGAACGACCCGACCAGATACTTGTTTGCGGTGAGCGCAGTGATTTGGAAAGTGTCAGTCAGGCAATCCAGCATCAACTGAGTATTCCAGCCCAGCTAGGCGATCCGCTGGGTCAGATGAGGATCTCAGCCAATGCACAGGCCAACGGGGTTGAGCATGAAGCAGCTGCCCTGCTGACAGCATGCGGTCTTGCACTCAGAAGCTTTGACTGACATGGCTCGGATCAATCTTCTGCCCTGGCGCGAACGTCAAAGAAAAGAGCGCACGCAGGCATTTGTCATTGCGCTTGGCACAGCCTTCATGGCCGCAATCGCAGTCACCTACTCAGCCCACGTACTCCTGCGTACACAGATCGGCGTGCAACACGTCCGCAATCAGCGGCTACGCTCGGAAATCGGGCTCCTCGATGCACAAGTCCGGGAGATGAGTCAGATTGACACGCAGCGTCGTCAGCTGATGACTCGCATGCGAATCATCGACTCTCTGTCGCGCTCGCGCCTTGATGTGGTGCGAATGTTTGCCGAGCTCGTTGAACTGGTTCCGGCAGACGTTCATCTGACTGCCGTGACGCAGACCGCGCACCGGCTGCACTTCGAAGGCATTGCGAGGACGCCGGCCGGTGTCTCCGAATTCTCCCATAACATTGATTCGGCGCGATGGCTGCGCAAGAGTTCGTTGGCGGGCGTCGAAAGAAAAACTGGGCCAGTCCACGGAACTGCTTTCGTCATCGATGCCGAGCAGGTTTCAACGCCGTGAAAGAACCGTTCAGGCGGCTCCAGAATGTGCGCTGGGAGGATCCGGGATGCTGGCCACCGACGCTCATTTATGCAGCGGCGGTGCTGGCCTTCATGCTTTTCAGCGCGTTGGGCCTTTATGTGTGTGTCTGGCGCAGCGCTCAGCCCGTGCTGGTTGATCTCCAGCAGCAGGAAGCCGCACTGCGCGCAGAGTTGAGGAGCAGGTACGTCAGAGTGAACAGTCTGGCGCTCTTTAGGCGGCAGCGAGCAGAAATCCAGCGCAAGTTCGTCGCAATGCAGACCCAGTTGCCGGGTGCCACTGAGCTACCCAGCCTGCTCGTCGAAATTTCGCAGGCAGCATCGGATGCTGTGCTCGAGGACAGACTGTTTACTCCCGGCAATGAGCTCAGGCATGAGCTCTATGCCGAGACCCCAATCAGAATGCGCCTGACCGGCACTTTCCATCAGCTCGGGCAATTCCTCAGCGGTGTCGCTGGCCTCACTCGGATTGTCACGCTCCATGATCTCCAGATCATTCCCGCGCCGAATGCGGCCGGTAGCGATGCATTGCAACTGGACGTCACAGCCAGAACCTATCGCTATCTGGACGATGACGAAATCAAGGCGGGCGCTGTCGCAGCAAGAGCCGTGGATGAGAGTTCTGCTCCTCTCGGGACGCCGCCCGGGGCAAGGCCATGACTCGCTACGCCGTTCTGATCGCTGTGGTTCTTCTCGCAGCCTGTTCCAGTGGCGATTCCTCGCTGGATACATTGATCGAAGCGATCAAGGCGGAGTCAGCCGTGCGTGTCGAGCCGCTGCCGGACTTGCTTCCGCCGGATCGCTACACCTACACCGCAGCCGAACGGCGTTCGCCGTTTTTGCCGACTGACACTGCTGCCTCCGTCGCAACCCAAATGAAATCAGAACTCCCCGAGCTCCACGCAACGCTCGAGAACATTGCCATTGAGACGATGCAAATGGTCGGGACACTGAATGTCAGCGGGCATGATTACGGTCTGATCCGGCTTCCGGATGGACAGATTCATCGCGTCGAGGTGGGCCAGATCGTCGGTTGGGCCGGCGGCCGTATCACAGCTATTCATGACCACGAGATTCGCGTGACCGAATTGCGTCCTGATGATTCAGGCCGAAAGGTCAGGCAAGTCACCGCCATCAGCCTCAGCCAATAAGCGAGAGAGTATTCAAATGAATCCGGGAATCACTCCACTTCGCTGGCGGCACCCGTTTCGTTCTATGTTGTTGGCAGCGCTGTGGATAGTCATTGTTCCAGCAGCACACGCCAGTGAGGAGTTCATCGCTCCGCCCGCCGCTGTGCCTCGCGCAAACGACACCATTGATCTGAACTTCCAAGACATCAGCGTGCGAGCGGTGTTGCAGCTGCTGGCTGACACCCGTGGCCTGAACATCGTGGTGAGCGACTCCGTGACTGGAAACATCACGCTGCGATTGAAAGATGTGTCGTGGGAGCAGGCGCTGGACATGGTGATGCGCACCAAAGGATTAGCCAGACGCCAGCAGGGCAATGTCATGCTCGTGGCACCAGCCGATGAACTTGCCAGTCGCGATAAATCCGAGCTGGCGGCGCAGCGCGATTTGCTGGACCTCACACCGCTGCTCAGCGAATTTCTTCCGATCAACTATGCACGCGCCGCTGATATCGCGGCGTTGCTTAAGGGAACCAGCGCGAGTGCTCCGGCCATCGCTGGTATTCCCGGTAGCAGCATCGGCGGATCCTCCATGATGTCGGCGCGCGGTAGCGTTGCTGTCGACGAACGCACCAATACCCTGCTGCTGTCTGATACCGCGGTGAAGCTTGCCGAGATCCGTCGACTGGTTGCCATGCTGGACGTTGCCGTCCAGCAGGTGGTGATCGAATCCCGCATCGTCATCGTCAACGATGACTTCAGTCGCGAGTTGGGAGTGCGTGCGGGGTTGACCCAGGCCAAGCTCAACGGCAATGACGGCCTGTTCATGATCAGTGGCACGCCCGGAGTGACTGATCTCGGCCTCTCCGCGGCGCTCTCCCAGAGGGAAGGCTCCGCCTCCGCCATCGGGTTTCCGACCGGGTCAGTGGCTGCCAATCGCTACAACGTCAATCTTCCCGTGGCCAATCCGGCTGGTAGTCTGGCCCTGATGCTGCTCGGATCGGACTACGTCGTGGATCTGGAACTATCCGCGGCACAGGCCGAGGGGCGTGGCGAGATTGTGTCAGCGCCGCGTATCGTGACCCAAAACCAGAAAGAAGCGGCCATACGCGCCGGGACTGAGATCCCCTACCAGCAGGCAGCGGGTGGTAACAGCGGTGGTACCACCATCCAATTCAAGGATGCAGTGCTGTCCCTCAAGGTCACCCCTTTGATCACCCCGGACGGCAACATCATTCTCGATCTCGCGGTCAGCAAAGACTCCGTCGGTGCGGTGATCGTCACCTCCGGGGGTGTCAACGTGCCCGCCATCGATACGCGTTCGCTCAGCGCCACGGTGATGGTGGGCGATGGCCAGACCGTGGTTCTTGGCGGAATTCTGGAAACTGAGCAACATGGCACCAGCAGGAAAGTACCGCTGCTTGGCGATCTACCGCTACTCGGGCACCTCTTCAAGTCCGAGTCCCGGACCAGCAACAAGAAAGAACTCCTGATATTTGTCACCCCGAAGATTCTCCGCGAAGGCGTTTGAGCCGTTTTTGTCTATGATTAGACATTGAGCAGGGAACGGACATGCAGGGCAGCAATAATCTCTATCTGATCGGGCCAATGGGTTCCGGCAAGACCGCCGTAGGCAAGCAATTGGCCAGGATGCTGGATCGGCCATTCTTTGATAGCGACCACGAGATCGAAAAAGCCACCGGCATCAGCATCCCGCGCATATTCGAGCTTGAAGGTGAGGAAGGCTTCCGCCGGCGCGAGCATGAGACCATCTCAGCATTGGTGAAGCAGGATGGAATCGTAATGGCCACGGGTGGTGGCGCCGTGCTGGATCCAGCCAATCGCCAGCTGCTACGGGCTCATGGCTGGGTGGCTTATCTGGAAACCTCAGCGGCGCAACAGGCGGAGCGTTCGGCGCGCACCCAGCATCGGCCGCTGCTCTTCGGGTATGATCCCGAACAACGGCTGGCAGCGCTTTACCGGATCCGCGAACCGCTCTACCGGGAAACGGCCGATTTCATCACTTCGACCGATCGTTGCAAGGTCAATCGCGTTGCCGAGGTGGTGATGACAGCATTCAAAGCATCGCGCAGCAACGAAATGGTCAGCGAATCATGAAGACACTGCAGGTCAGTCTTGCCGAGCGCAGCTATCCGATATTCATTGGAGAGAAGCTCCTAGCTGACGCAGAGCTGCTGCGTGCACACGTCCCCGCCCGGCAGGTACTGCTGATCAGCAACACCACGGTTGCGCCTCTCTACGCGCAGCTCCTGAAAAAGGCCTTTGCGGGCTGCGAACTGGTTGAAGCGATCATTCCTGATGGCGAACAGCATAAGAACATCGCGACAGCATCGCGGGTCTGGGATGTGTTGGTCGCCAACCGTTTCAGTCGCGACGCCATGATCGTGGCGCTGGGCGGTGGCGTGGTCGGTGACCTGGCCGGATTCGCCGCTGCCTGTTATCAGCGCGGCATCGACTTCGTGCAGATTCCCACTACGCTCCTTGCAGACGTTGATTCCTCGGTGGGCGGCAAGACGGCCGTGAATCATCCGGGCGGCAAGAACCTTGTCGGCTCGTTCCATCAGCCACGCGCTGTGATCATCGATGTGTCGCTGCTGGTCAGTCTGCCGGAGCGCGAATATCGTGCGGGCCTCGCCGAGGTCATCAAATACGGCCTGATCTGCGATGCGGAGTTTTTCAGCTGGCTCGAGGCTTCGATGCCGCGCCTGCTGGCTCGTGAGGCGAGTGCACTCATTGAGGCCATCCACCGTTCCTGCGCCCTCAAGGCCGGGATCGTCTCCCGGGACGAGCGTGAGACAGGTGAGCGCGCCTTGCTGAACTTCGGGCACACCTTTGGGCATGCCATCGAGGCGGTGACCGGTTACACCGAATGGCTGCATGGCGAGGCTGTGGGCACCGGCATGCTCATCGCTGCAAGCCTCTCACACCGACTCGGCATGCTCTCGGATGCTGATCTGAAGCGCATAGGCGCCGTCTTGGCCGCGGCCGGACTCGATCGGCAGCCCCCGCAGTGTGGCGCAGCCCGTGCGCTCGAATACATGCGTGTGGACAAGAAGGTCAAATCAGGACGCGTGCGGCTGATCCTGCTTGAGCAAATTGGTCGCGCCATCATCAGCGCTGATTACGCTGATGCAGCGCTTGATGCCACACTGCTCCAATATTTTGGCTGACAATGCAGATGCAAACACCCGATGCGGGCCTCTCTGTCTATGCGGCACTTGAGCAGCGCTCGCGAGGCCGTCGACACGCCGAGCCGCCGCCGCAGAACCGCGGTGAGTATCAGCGCGACCGCGATCGCATCATCCATAGCAATGCATTTCGCCGTCTGGCTTACAAGACCCAGGTCTTCGTCAACCATGAAGGCGATCTCTATCGCACCCGGGTGACCCACTCCATCGAAGTGGCACAGGTGGCACGCTCGATTGCCCGGGCACTGGCCCTGAACGAAACGCTCGCCGAAGCCATTGCCCTAGCCCACGATCTCGGCCATACGCCGTTTGGCCACGCTGGTCAGGATGCGCTCAATGAGTGCATGCGTCCCTTCGGGGGCTTCGAACACAATCTCCAGTCTTTGCGCATTGTCGATGAGCTCGAGGAGCGCTACGCAGAATTCGACGGCTTGAATCTCACCTATGAGACCCGGGAGGGGATTCTGAAGCATTGCTCGCTGACGAATGCCCGGCTGCTCGGTGATGTGGGCGAGCGCTTCATTCGGCGCGAGCAGCCAGGCCTGGAGGCACAACTGGCAAACCTCGCAGATGAAATTGCCTACAACAATCATGATGTCGACGACGGCATTCGCGCAGGTCTGATCACACTGGACGATCTGCGGGATGTGCCGCTGGTATCGCGGCATGTCGCGGAGGTTGATACCCGGTACCCGGGACTTAATCCACGGCGTCGCGTTCACGAAACCATTCGCCGCATGATCAATGAGCTGGCATCGGATGTCATCGCCGAGACTGCGGCTGCACTGCGCACCGCAGCGCCGGCTGATATAGATACCGTGCGGCGTCAACCTGCCAGTCTGGTTCGCATGAGCGAGGGCATGCGGGCCGACCATCTGCATCTCAAGCGCTTTCTGCGCGATCGTGTGTATCGGCACCACCGCGTGATTCGAATGACGAGCAAGGCCCAGCGCGTCATCAAGGCGCTGTTCGAAGCCTTCATGTCCGACGAGCGGCTACTGCCCGTGGAGTACTGCAACTCAGTGCAGAATGCTGCGGCGGAGGCGGGGGAGACCGGCAAGGCGCGGGTCGTGGCGGATTACATCGCTGGCATGACGGACCGCTACGCGATCCTCGAACATCAAAGGCTATTCGATCCGACTGAACGCATCTAAAGCGTATCTGGACCGGGCTGTCTGTGGCCTAGGTCACACTATGTCAAATATGAGGGACTTAAATCCGGCGGTTCACCGGTGTCCTGAATCATTGAAATCAGATACTTAGCCAGGGCGAGCGCCAGTGCGGCGCGAATTTGAATTAATCCCGGCTTGACTTAAGGCGTTGACATAATGTGACGCGCCTCCGTAGCCTTGACCCTCGGTCCGAAATCCAAGGCCAAAAGGTTCACGTGGCTTCTGCACTGTTCCAAAACGAAGAGCGCTCCGCCCTCATCGACTCCCTTGAGACGATGTTGCGGCCTCTTATTCCAGTGCTGCTGCGCCACGGTGTGACCTTGCAGGACGCCGAGGACACTCTTCGCGTCCTCTACGTCAACGAATTGAGTGCCCGTTCAAAAGCACAGGGCCGCCAGTTAACCGACTCTCGTCTCGGAATGCTCGCAGGAATTAACCGCGGCGAAATTCAGAAGTTACTGGATGCCCGCGCCGAGCGAGAGAAGATGAGAAAAGAGAGTGCGAGGCTCATCGAGCAGACGTCGAAAGTGCTCGCCGTATGGAATTCGAACAAGCGCTTCATAACACCTTATGGGGCTGCACTCGATCTGTCCCTGACCGAGGAAGAAGGGTATCGCACCTTCGATGAGCTGCTTCAGGTCGCAGCGCCGGAAGCAGACCCAAAGGTTTTGTTGGAGTTGATGGGAACAACTGACTCTGTGGAGATTCACTCAGGACGTTTTGTTCGCTGCACCAACAGGATGATGAAAGTAGGCTCGGAGCGCTTAGCCCAGATCGGTCGAATTGGGCTCCAATGTGGAGCGCTGGCGGCCACCGCGGTACACAACTTATCGGCGGAAGAAGGGGACTCGCTTCTCGAGGTGCGAGTGGAAACCACAGTACCTCTGACGCCCTCGTTTGTCTCCGACCTAAACAACTTTGTCAGGGAAAAGTCGACCTCCTTTCTCGAGGAGTGCGACACCTGGATCAGCGAAAGAGAAAGCATCTTCGCTGATCAGCATGGTCGCAAGTTTGGACTGGGCCTATTTCTTTTCGAAAACTGATTGAGAAAGAGAACCTTATGAAATCGCATACAAGACGGATATCAAAGACCGGCTATCTCCTGCTCACCGTGGGCTTCTCCGTAGCCGCTCTCGCGCAACCGATCAGCCCAGTTTGGTCGGGTGTTGTAAAGAGCGTCGATGCGGCGAAGCGGTCGGTGGTTGTAGCTGGCAGAACCATCTACTCAAACGATACAGCCCGCGTAGTTTCTGGCCAAAGCGTAAACGTGTACGGCCAAATCAGCGCAGATGGAATCATCCGTGGTGCAACCCTGGAGAGCGTTGCGTCGTACGTTGCAAGCATTGCAGCCGAAGGTGCTCAGGCGCCAACGAGCCAAAATTCTGCAGCCTTGGAAGCCACCTTGGCGCCGGCACCGAAGTCGGTTAGCGCCACGCATGCCGCGGCCATCACGGTTGGCGGTAACCGCGCTGAAGCCATCACGGTCGGCGGTAACCGCGCTGAAGCGATCACGGTTGGCGGCGAGCGCGCCCAGCGCATCACCGTTGGTGGTGAGCGCGTTCAGTAAAGTAGTTAACTTGGAATTATCAGAAGCCCGGCTTTAGGCCGGGCTTCTCTTTTCCGGTAGGCTTCGACACCGCTGTCGATCGTCGAATAGCCTCAGAAGGTGACGGAAATCAGCTGGCTACCGCGTCATTCATCGGTGGCCAGGTTGGCTTATGCCGGCCGCAGCGCCGCTCAAGTGCAATGCCTTATGCAGACATGAAGCGGCGGTCAGGAAGCCCCGCTCGACTTGATGAGTTCGTCGCGCAGGCTGCGTCGGAGGATCTTGCCGACATTGGTCTTGGGCAACTCTGTTCGGAAGTAGACGCGGCGAGGCTGCTTATATCCCGTGAGCTGCTGCTCGCAGAACTTTCGAATGGCCTCTTCCGTTAATGACGGGTCCTGCCGAACCACGAACAATACGACGACCTCGCCGGAGCGACTGTCTGGCAGGCCTACTGCCGCCACTTCCTTCACGCCTGGCATGTGGGCGACGACTTCTTCGACTTCGTTCGGGAAAACCTTGAAGCCGGAGACAACAATCATGTCCTTCTTGCGGTCTTCGATATAAACGAAGCCGCGGCTGTCGATGCGTCCGATGTCACCGGTTCGCAGCCAGCCTTCCGGCAGCATCACCTTGCTGGTTTCGTCAGGGCGGTTCCAGTAGCCACGCATGACCTGCGGACCACGCACGCAGATTTCGCCACTTATTTCCACGCCGACTTCTTTTCCGTCATCGTCGCGGATGCTGATCTCGGTGCCCGGGAAGGGCAGTCCTACGGAGCCGTTGAATTCGCTGTCAGGACCCACGAGCGGATTCACGCAAGCCACTGGCGAGGTTTCGGTGAGCCCCCAGCCTTGCGTGATTTTGCAGCCGGTCATCTTCTTCCAGCGTTCGGCAACGGCGCGTTGCACGGCCATGCCACCACCCATGGTGGCCACCATTTGCGAAAAGTCCACGCTCTCGAAACCGCGTGTGTTCATGAGCGCATTAAAGAGTGTATTGACGCCCATCACGAACATTGGAGGATTGCGGCGCAGTTCTTCCACGAAGCGGGGGAAGTCGCGTGGATTGGCGATCAGGACACCGGTGCCACCGAGCGCCATGAAAAGCAGGCAGTTCGTGGTCAGCGAGAAGATGTGATACAGCGGTAGCGCACAGATGTAACGGGTGTGATCGAGCGCTATCTGAGTGAACCAGGCCTGCGCCTGCAGGACGTTTGCGACCAGATTGCCATGGGTGAGCATGGCTCCCTTGGAGACGCCGGTGGTTCCGCCGGTGTATTGCAGGAACGCGATGTCATCGTGACTCAGAGCAACGTCGGTCGGTCGCCGGCCAGCAGAACGCTTCATCACCTGCTTAAAGTTAAGCGACCCCGGGAGCGACCAGGCGGGGATGGCGCGCTTCACATGACGCAAAACAAAATTAACCAGCGCGCCGCGCGGGAACTGCAGCAGGTCTCCGGCGCCCGTGATCAGAATCGTACGCAGACGGGTGCGGGGTGCAACCGCCTGCACCGTGTGGGCAAAGTTTTCCAGTACAAGAATGGCAGTGGCGCCGCTGTCGTTGAGCTGATGCTCAAGCTCTGGTGCGGTATAGAGCGGATTGCAGTTGACCACCACGAGACCGGCGCGCAATGCACCGAGTATGGCGACGGGGTACTGCAATACGTTTGGCAGCATGATGGCGAGGCGATCGCCCTTCTTGAAGCCTTCATCCTGAAGCCAGGCGGCGAAGCCTGCAGACAGCCGGTCGAGTTCGCCGTAGCTTACGGTTCTTCCCATTTGTGAGAAGGCCGTGCGATCAGTGAATCGCTGGAAGCTGTCTTCGACCAGAGCTTTGATCGAGGGCCAGCGATTGATATCGATATCAGTGGGCGTGCCGGGCGGGTACTGGGCGAGCCAGAATCTGTCCATCGTCGATCCCCCTTGATACCTTATTGACTGATTTTATCGGGACGAATGTCGGGTTGCCGATAACAACTTCTGCAGGGCTGGCCAAACATTGGCGAGCAGCAGCGGTTGCCCCTGCTCGTTGGGATGGATGCCGTCCGCCTGCATCAGTTCCGGTCGGGTGGCGATGCCCTCCAGAAAAAATGGCACCAGTGCGACCCCCGACTGGCGCGCCAGTTCAGGATATACAGCAGCAAACTCGCTGGTAAAGCGCGGACCGTAATTGGCCGGCATACGCATCCCGAGCAGCAGCACCGGCAGACCCGCGTCCTTGCATAGGCGGACCATGCGCGCCAGGTTTTCGCGCATCGTGGCGATGGGCAGGGCCCGCAGGCCATCGTTGCCACCCAGCTCCAGGATCACCAGCGCTGGTCGCTGCGTCTGCAATGCGCGCGGCAGCCGGGCCAGCCCGCCGGCGGTAGTCTCGCCGCTGACGCTGGCATTCAACACCCGGTAGGCGTAGCCGGCTTCGCGGAGTTTGGTGTCCAACAAGCTGACCCAACCACGGGTCGGGTCGATGCCGTATCCTGCACTAAGACTGTCGCCGTATACGAGGATGGCGGGCATCTCTGCCGCATTCGTCACCCAAGGCGCCAGAGGCAGGGCCAGCGTTGAAAGCAGGATAAAGATGAGTCGCGACATTGTACTCAGGACAGAAAAGCTGACACGAGAGGTTAGCAGCCCAGAGGGACCGCTGACCATCGTGCGCGATGTGAACCTCGAGGTCGAGTCACGCGCGAGTGTGGCTATCGTCGGGCCATCCGGTGCAGGCAAGTCCACGCTGCTCGCCCTGCTGGCTGGTCTGGACCTGCCGACCTCGGGGAAGGTCTGGCTGGCTGGGAGCGATCTGACGTTACTGGATGAGGACGGACGCGCCCGATTGCGCGCCGAGCGAGTCGGATTTGTTTTTCAGTCCTTCCAGCTGATCCAGTCGCTAACCGCCATTGAGAATGTGATGCTGCCGCTCGAACTCGCCGGGCGCAAAGATGCAACCGAACGTTCGCAGTCAATGCTTGAACGTGTCGGCTTGGGCTCGCGCGTGGGCCATTATCCGCGGCAGCTTTCGGGCGGCGAGCAGCAACGTGTGGCCATGGCACGTGCGCTGGTTGCCGAGCCAGCCGTGTTGTTCGCTGATGAGCCGACGGGCAATCTGGACTCAATTACGGGTGGCCGCATCGTCGATCTGCTGTTTGAGCTCAATACTCATTCCGCCACGACATTGGTTCTGGTCACGCACGACACAGCGCTGGCCAGTCGCTGTGAGCGGGTGTTACGCATGAGTAACGGCACTCTTCTGGACGGAGGCGGCTAAATGCGTGCTCTGGACATGGCATGGCGGCTGTTGCGGCGTGAGTGGCGCCACGGTGAGCTGCTGGTGCTGCTGTTGTCCTTGAGTGTGGCGATTGCTTCGCAGAGCGGCGTGGGATTTCTGGTCGATCGCGTGAGTCGGGCCATCGACCTGCAGGCCAGTGAAGTGCTAGCCGCCGATATGCGCATCGAGAGCGCCGGCGCGCTGTCTGCGGAAAGCGAGTTCGAAGCTCAGCGGCTTGGCCTGCGTACGGCGCATCTCACAACGCTGCTGTCAGCGGTGTTCCGCAATGATGCAAACCAGTTGGCCAATATCCGCGCCGTCAGCGATGGCTATCCTCTGCGCGGCACACTCACTGTGTCGACCACGCCATTTACACCCGGCTCCAAGTCAGTGGGCATACCTGCTCCGGGTGAGGCGTGGGCCGACTCGCGGCTGGCTGCGGCGCTGGGTGCCAGCGTCGGCGATACGCTGATGATTGGCGCGCGCGATCTGAGATTGACTCAAATCCTGATATCGCGACCGGATCAGGGATCCGGATTCGTTGATTTTGCAGCCACTGTGCTGATCAACGAGGCGGATCTCGCCTCCACTCAACTGGTTCAACCCACCAGTCGGCTGACCCGCGCACTGTTGCTGTCCGGTGAGCGCGCTCAGCTGCAGGCGTTTCGCAGCTGGCATGCGTCGCAGCCGCCGAATCGCGAGCGAGTCAGAGATGTTTCTGATGACAGTCCGCAGATTGGCAGCGCGGCGCGACGTGCCGGGCGATTCTTGGCCATCGCGGGCCTGGTCGCGGTGTTGCTCTGCGCGGTGGCGGTCGCGATGAGTGCGCGAACCTATGTGCAGCGACACCTCGACACCGTAGCGCTGATGAAAACACTGGGTGCGACACGTGCGTTACTCGCCACCATCAGCGTGATACAGCTCCTTGCGCTGGCGTTGCTGGCAACGCTGTTGGGTTGCACAGCAGGATGGCTCACGCAGGAGTGGCTGGTACACGTTCTTCAGAATGTGCTGCAGACGAATCTTCCGCCACCCGGGTTCGGTACGCTTTTTGCCAGTGTGGCGGTAGCGGTCACCATGCTGATGGGCTTCGCGCTGCCTTCGCTGTTGCAGTTGATGCGAACACCCGCATTGCGTGTGCTTCGGCGCGATGTGCAGCCGCCGCCGATCGGTCTGCTTCTGGCGGCGTTGCCAGCAGTTCTCGCTCTCGGTCTGGTGGTCATTACCACGCTGGACGATTGGCAACTGAGCCAGTGGTTCTTCCTGTCCTTGTGTGGCGCTCTTTTGGCTTTGGCTGTGGTGGGTACCGGTCTGGTCCGTATGGCGTCACTGTTGCGAAAGGGTGGCGCGCGCCAATGGCGCTATGGCATCGCAAGCCTGGCGCGGCGGCGCATGGAGAGCGTGGCGCAGATTGTGGCCTTCGGTCTGGCATTCATGTTGTTGTTGGTGCTCGCCAGTCTGCGCCGCGATCTGGTCGAAGACTGGCGTCGGCTACTGCCGAGCGATCCACCCAATTATTTCTTCGTCAACATTCCAACGTCGGATAAGGATGAGTTCTACGATCGGTTGGTTGCGTTGGGCGCCCGCGTAGAGCGGATGCTGCCGATGGTTCGCGGTCGGTTGGTTCGTATCAATGATGAAGCCGTGGATGCGGTGCGCTCGGCAGACGTTGGCGTGCGCGAGGGGCGGGAAGCTGCTCCGGCCGCAACAGGGATGCGTGCAACGGGTTGGGGGCGTGGTGGCAGCGGGCGGGGGTTGGCCGAGCGTGAGCAGAATCTCACTTGGTCGTTCGAGCTCGGCGATGACAACCGCATCGTTGAAGGTCGCTGGTGGACGGCAGCGGACGCCGGCAAGCCACTGGTGTCGCTGGCTACCGAATTTCAGCAGCGGCTGGGGTTGAAGCTCGGTGACCGCCTGACGTTCGCCGTTGGCGGAGAAACTGTCGTTGCTACCGTGGCCAGCTTCCGTGAAGTGAAGTGGGACAGTTTCCGTCCGAACTTCTTCATTGTTTTCCCGCCTGGTCTGCTCGACGGTGCGGCGGGCACCTATATGACCTCGGCCGCGTTCACGCCACGCACCGGCTCTGATCTGGCCCAACTGGTGCAGCGCTTCCCGTCGATTTCCGTGTTCAATGTCGGCGATCTGCTGGCGCAGGTTCGCGCAATCCTAGACAAGGCCGTGAGTGCGGTACAAAGCGTATTCCTGTTCACGCTGTTGGCGGGAGTCACCGTGCTGCTGGCAGCGGTTCAGTCCAGTCGTGACGAGCGGCGGCACGAAACGGCCGTCATGCGCGTGCTCGGCGCCGCACGGCGAACAATGGTGCAGAACGTACTGGTGGAATTTGGTGCGCTGGGTTTGCTTGCCGGCGTTCTGTCAGCCAGTGGAGCCGCATTCAGCTCTTATTATCTTGCGCGTATTCTCGATGTGCAGTATCGATTCAATATGGTTGCATGGGTGGGCGGCGTGATGCTGAGCACCGTGGTGGTAGCGCTGGCTGGTTGGTTGGCGATGCGCACCGTGCTCGATCAACCGCCGCGCACTGCTTTGGGGTAGCAATCTCGCGTTGTATTGGCGGTTAAGTGCCGGGGGTTATTCAAATGTATAACGCACCAATCAAGGATCTGGCTTTTGTTTTGCACCGACAGATGCGTGTGCAGCGGCTAGCCGAAACACCCCTCTATGCCGAGTATTCGACGGATGTAGCGGAATCCGTGCTGGCCGAAGCCGGCCGGTTCGCATCTGAGATTCTCGATCCGATCAACACGGTGGGAGATCGTGAGGGTGCGAAGTGGAGTCCTGAGGGAGTCACGACTGCATCCGGTTTCCGCGATGCCTATGATCGTTACGTCAGCGATGGTTGGCCATTGCTGGGAGTGGGCACCGAGCATGGCGGCCAGGGTGTGCCGCTGGCGCTAGCTACGGCTGTGGAGGAAATCTGGTTCGGTGCCAACATGGCCTTCACGCTCTGCCCGCAGCTGGGGCGCGGCGCGGTCGAAGCGCTCTCGATCGCCGGCTCGGCGGAGTTGCGCGAACGCTTCCTGCCGCGAATGGTGACGGGCGAATGGGCAGGCACGATGAATCTCACCGAGCCGCAGGCCGGCTCGGATCTGGCCGCGATACGCACGCGCGCCGTTCCTCAGGGGGATCACTATCGTTTGTTCGGCCAGAAGATCTACATCACCTACGGTGATCAGGATCTCACGGAGAACATCATTCATCTGGTGTTGGCGAGGATTGAAGGGGCGCCGCCGGGAATAAAAGGTATCTCGATGTTCGTCGTGCCCAAGTTTCTGGGCAGTGAGCGCAACGATCTGCGCTGTGTATCGATCGAGCATAAGCTGGGAATTCATGCCAGTCCCACCTGCGTCATGTCTTATGGCGATGGCCCTGGTGCCGTGGGTTATTTGGTTGGCGAAGCCAATCACGGTCTGGAATACATGTTCATCATGATGAATTCCGCACGTCTGTCGGTTGGCGTTCAGGGGATCGGCCTTTCGGAACGTGCCTACCAACAGTCACTGGAATGGGCGCGGACACGTGTTCAGGGGCGGACGTTGATTCCCGGCGCCGATCCAGCGGCACCCACTACCATCATCAACCATCCGGACGTGCGTCGCATGCTGCTGCTGCAGCGTTCATCGGTCGAGGCGATGCGGGCACTGGCCATCTATGCCGCCCTGCAAATGGATCTGGCTCGCGCCAAAAACGATTCGCGTGCGTTGGCGCGGGGCGAACTGCTCATTCCTATCGTCAAGGGCTGGAGTACGGAGCAGGTCAACGATTTGGCGTCGCTGGCGGTGCAGGTGCACGGTGGCATGGGCTTCATCGAGGACACGGGCGTTGCGCAGACCTTGCGCGATGCGCGCATCACCGCGATCTATGAGGGCACCACCGGCATTCAGGCAAACGACCTGCTGGGGCGCAAGCTGCTGCGGGACAAGGGGGCGGCCCTGCGGGATATGCTGGACGTCTTCGAGACTCTGCTTGCCGAGGCGGCCAGCACTGCAGGCGCATCGGCGCAGGATGCGGTATTGGTGGATGCGATTCGCGGAGCCCGTGAGGCGCTGGCCTTGGTGGGCACGACCGGTGCGTCTCTGTCAGCATTGCTGACAACAGCGCCGGCAGCGGCCTACGCGGTGTCTGTGCCATTCCTCAAACTTTGCGGGCTGGTATTCAGTGCCACGCTGCTGGTGCACGGTGCGCTGGTGGCTGTGGCAGATGCCTCCGATCGCGATTTCACGGATGCCAAGCTGCAGACCATGCAGTTCCATATGCGGCACTGCCTGCCGCTGGCGCAGTCGCTGGCTGCGGTGGTGCGCGACGGTGGCGACACGGTGGTGCGCTGTCGCGCTGAGCTGATTTGAGGCGGTGATTGCCGCTTCAGCGTTACGGGTGCAAACTACATTGGTAGCTGGGCTGCCAACGCCCGTAAGACTCGATTGCCGGGAGTCCTGATCATGACCAAAAACGTCTTAGGCCTGTTGCTCGCTTTCGTTGCAGCGGTGGCATTGGTGCCTGCACACGCAGCCGAAAAGACCAAGAAGCCCGCCTGCGTCGAAAAGAATTCCTACGGTAGCGAGTGCAATCGCCTGACGGATGAGCGGATACAGATCACGACTCGCAAGAAGGTCGAAGGTGTTCTGGATGAAGTGAACACGCCCGGCACCACGACCTACAAGGCCTTCCAGCTCGTTCTCAGAGCGGCTGCCTTCCGTGCCGCTCAGGAAGCCAGAGGTCTGGGATACAAAGGACTGAAGGTCAGCGCAACCAATAATCTGTCGCAGACCACAGAGCGCCAGTCGGCCAGCTCCTGCCCTGGCAACATCTGCCAAAAGGATTTTAGTTTTGCCCGGGGCACTTACGTCACAGACGTCGAGCTGGCCATCGAGATCACCTACGATCTGCTGAAGGAACTGCCGACTGACATGACGGATGTCATTGATGCGGACGCAGTACTGAAGCAGTACGGAATGTAGGCCACAGCCCCCTATACTTGGCCATCAGGCACTGATCCGGGTGCCACGCGCAGGGGGATCGGTTTGGTGCAAAAGAATTCGCGGCGTTCAGGCGCCAATGCAACGGCGGGCAAGCGCCCGGTTGAGACTCAGTTGCACCCTTCGAAACCCACTCGTTCGATCGTAGACCGACAGGATGCGCTCCGTTACGCGCTGATCTGCGGCTGTTTTGCGCTGAGCGGGTTGGCTGCACTGATCTATCAGACGGCGTGGACGCGCCAGTTCGCGCTGGTTTTCGGTACCTCGGAACTGGCTGTTGCCACGGTGCTCGCGGCCTATATGGGCGGTCTGGCACTGGGTGCCCGCGCGATTGAATATCTATTGCCGCGAGTCAGTGCACCCGTACGACTGTATGCACTGCTGGAGTTGGGCATCGGCGCGTCCGCTTTGCTGCTGGTGCCTTTATGTCTGCGCGCGGCCGAAGCGTTGCTGATCACACTGCTGGGTGGACAGCCCGAGCCTCCGGCGACCGGTGCAACCAGCAACACCACTTTCTATCTGATCGCGTCATTCGCGACGCTGCTGGTGCCCACTACGCTGATGGGCGCTACGTTGCCGCTGCTGGCGCGTGACGGCGTACACGATGATCGTCAGATTGGTTCACGCATCGGTACGCTGTATGCCTGCAACACAGCGGGCGCAGTCGCTGGTGCGTTGCTGGGTGCGCTCCTGCTGCTACCCGCATTGGGATTGCGCGCCACGATCTGGGTGGCTGCGGGCATCAACGTTCTGGTCTTCTTGCTGGCCTGGTGGTTGGCAGTGCTGCGTGCCCAGCAAAACAGGGCTTCAGCGCCGACACCGGTCGCAGCACCGAGCACACCCGAGGGCGCCGGACCATTCTGGATATTGCCGCTGATCCTGCTGTCCGGTTCCGTCTCCTTCATGCAGGAAGTGATGTGGACGCGACTGTTGTCGCGTGTTGTGGGCAGCAGCATTCAATCCTTCGGAATCATGGTGGCGAGCTTTCTCACCGGAATCGCGATCGGCGGTGCATTGGGCGCACGTCTGGCCCGACGCCGCGAGACGGCAACGGTGTCGTTTGTTGTCTCGCAAGTGGCAGTGGCTCTGGCATTGGTGCTGAGTTGGTACGCACTGATGCAATGGGCTGCAGTTCCCGTGTCACCGTTGGAGCGCACGTTGTTCGGCTTCGTAGTGCTGCTACCGCTCACGATAGCGATCGGTACGACTTATCCGCTGGCTGTGCGCGTACTGGCCAGCGGCGTCGCAGATGCACCGCGTGCCAGTGCCCGGGTGTACGGTTGGAATACAGCAGGCGCCATCGTCGGTGCGCTGGCGGGTGGCTTTTGGCTGATTCCGGCCCTGCGTTACGAGGGCGCGATGCATCTGTCTGTAGTCGTCAGCCTGGTGCTTGCGCTGCTGGCCGCTATCAGCCTGCTGAAGTTCGATTGGCGGGTGGTGTTTCCGCTGGGACTGAGTGCGTTGCTCACGGCTGCACTGTTCCGGCCGGCGATGCCTGAAGCCTTGCTGCGTGTGTCACCACTGCGTAGCGCTGCCGGCACGATCGTTCATTACGATGTGGGCCGCAGTGCGGATGTCGTGGTGATTCGCGACGATTCCAAACTCGATCTGCGTACCAATGGTCTGCCGGAGGCCGGCGCACCGGTGCTTGGCGCGCCGCCCATCGCCGATGTCGAGGCCTGGATGTCCATGCTCGCAGTGCTGGCGCGCCCGGATCTGGAGAGCATGCTGATTGTGGGGCTCGGTGGCGGTAATGTCGCGCAGGCCGTGCCGCCTTCCGTGCGTCGTATTGATGTGGTGGAACTCGAGCCCAAAGTCATTGATGCAAACCGTGCGATGGCGCCGCTCCGGCTGCGCGATCCGCTGGCTGATCCGCGACTGAACCTCATCGTCAATGATGCGCGCGGCGCGCTGACGCTTACCGATCGCAAATACGACGCCATCGTTTCTCAGCCCAGTCATCCGTGGACTGCGGGCGCATCACATCTCTATACGCGCGAATTCATGCGGCAGGTGCATGATCATCTGAGTGCCGGCGGTGTCTTTGTGCAGTGGATGAGTACCGAGTTCACCGACGAGTCTTTGCTGCGCTCGCTGGTGGCGACGCTGATGGATGTCTATCACGAGGTGCGGGTTTACCGGCCATCCAGCACCACCTTGCTGTTCATGGCCTCTGATCAGCCCATCGATATCGAGCATCATCCTGCACTGGTGCGCACCGTGCTCGATCGTGCGCCGCTTCACTATGCGCGTCTGGGGCTCAATGCCGTGGAGGATCTGGTCACGGCGCTGGCCATGGAGACTGCATCGGCTCAGCGGTTCGCCGCATCCGCGCCTTTGCTCACGGATGATCAGAACCGTCTGGCCACGGCCAACGTGTATGCGCGCGGTCTGGGTTTGAGTGGTGAGCAGGTTGGTACATTGCTTGCGCCCTATGATCCACTGACGGATGGCGGCGGCTTCATCTACCGGAATCTCGCTGCAGATCTCTCCTTTGAATACATCTGGCGCCGCGCCGTCCTCTGGGCGGGCGCGACGGAGGCCACGCTGCAGCGGATGAATCGGGTGGCCGAGCTGCTCGGCGATACCGATGTTTCGCGGCAGCTGAGCTACATGATGGCCATGCACCTGAAGCAGTTCGATATCGGGAACCGGCTGCTGCAGGACGGCCTGCGGCGCTGGCCTAACAGCGTGCCGCTGCTGTTTACGGCGGCTGAGCAGCAGCTGTCGGAGGCGGGTCGCGCCATTTCACAACCCTTGGCGGCCAATGCCCTGTCGCGGCTGCCTGCGCAACCGGCCATGGTGCTCAATACGATGCGCGATGCATCCAGTCAGGACTGGCCCAAGGTCATGGCTGCTGATGCCGCACTTGCGTCTGTGCCTTGGACGGCGCAGTGGGGCTTGCAGGCGGCACAGCTGCGGGTCGAATGGCGCATGCGCGTGAATAATCCTGGTCTGCGCCAGCGCTATGGCGATGAGGGCATCGCAATTGCCGACCTCGCGGAGGTGGCCCAGCCCGACGTTTATTGGCACGCGCTGCGCGCGCGCAGTGCTGTGGGCACTAATCGTCCGGAAGTTGTGCTCGAATCGGCGGCTCTTTTCTGTGCCACGGTGGAAAAGACCATCGACAAGCTCGCGGACAATGAAAAGCGACTGGTGGGCGTGCGCGCTGCCGGGCTGGTGGAAGTTGTTAAGAGTCTGGACCAAGACAACCGGGTCGATGCGGAGCGTGTGCGTGTGGTGTTGTCACGTCTCCAGAGCATTGTCGGTCTGACCCGCTAGCGCCTATGCCTATCAGTGGTCAGAACTATCGGGAAATCGGCCGCGCCGCGGCCGGAGCCGTATCTGTGGTGGCGGTCTACACCGCCGATGGCGCCAGCGTCGCGGCCCTGACGGTGTCTTCCTTCGTGACGCTGTCCTTCGATCCGCCGCTGGTCATGTTTGCTATCCAGCACAACGGGTCAGGATTCCGCTCAATGGTCGAAAGCCGGTCCTTCGGCGTCAGTCTGCTGGCATCCGATCAAAAGCATCTGGCCGAGCGGTTTGCAGCCCGCGGCAGTGCGCAGCGCGAACCGCGCGATTTCGTCCCGGGTGAGTCGCTGCAGGTGCCACTGATTGCTGGCGCGCTGGCGCAGGTCGAGTGCAGTACCCATCAACTGGTGATGAGCGGCGATCATGCAATTGTTGTCGGGCTAGTCGAGGCGGCACGGACGCGGCCTGGCTTGCCGCTGCTGTACTTCGACCGCCAGTACGGCTCATTCGCTGGCTTTTGATGCCCCGGTCCCGAGCACGGGAACCATATTGGCCGCCAAGAACTCGATCAGCGCCGTCACCTGCGGGTAGCGGGCCCGCCGCAGGTCGGACACGGCATACAGGTCGAGCAGGTCCGAGGCAATCCACTCCGGCAGCACACGCGTCAGCTTGCCCATGGCGATGCCTTGGCGGCACAGAAACTCTGGCAGCACGCCAATGCCGGCACTGGCCGCCGTGGCGGCGTGAATTACCGCCGGGTCGTTGACCACCAGTCGCGCATTGACCGGCAGTTGCACGGTCTGCTTTGCACCCCGCGAGAGACGCAGTTCGGTCACCGATTCGCCAGCGATCAGCAGGGCGTGGTTGGCCAATTCAGCGGGGTCGGCCGGCGCCGGATGGGAACGCAGATAGCCGGGGGTGGCGCAGAGGATCAGTGGCGGCCGGCCCAGAGAGCGGCCCGCCAGCCCCTCGGCGCGCGGGGGCCCATTCTGGATCAGCACGTCCCATTGCTCGCCGGGCTCGGCCGGCAGCTCAGCGCTCATCTCCACTTCCAGCGGGATGTCGGGGTAGCTCTCCAGGAAGCGAGGTAGCAGGGGGCTGAGCAGGAGTCGGCCGTAGGCCGGGTCGGCCAGCACCCGCAACCCTTTGCGCTCGGTGGCCAGAGGCAACATGGCGGCCCGGGCAGCCTGAACTTCTTCCGCCACACGCCGGCAGTAGGGCAGCAGTGCCGCACCGGCGTCGGTCAGCGCCAGACGTCGCGTGGTGCGTGTCAGCAGCTTGGTCCCGGCTCTGGCTTCGAGGCTGCGCACGGCCCGGCTGATGGCCACCTTGGGGACGCCTAGCGCCCGCGCGGCGGCGGTGAATGAGTGCAGATCCACAACCTGCGCAAAGGCAGCCATTTCAGATGCTAACCACATGCCTGTATCATAATGGGATCAATAACGGCCTTTCAACCCGATATTAGGCCTCTATAAGAAAGAATAGATTCGCCATGGTCAAACCGTGGTGAGGGCTGGGTGACCCCGAAAATGACAATTCTTGTATTCGTGAGGGGTGCCGGTTGCCGCAAAATCCCAGCCATCCGACGGTTGGAAATCGAGCCCAAGCGCCCATGAAACGGCTGCAAAAATGCCTGCCCCTATGCGCCCTGTTGCTGACGACGCTGACGTCGCAAGCCCAGGTGGGTGAGCGCGTTGTCGGGGGCGTTCAGCCTGAGGCGAAGATCCTTAAGCGATACGACAAGGACGGGGATGGCATGCTCGACGCCGCCGAGCGCCTCAGTGCCATGCAGGACTTTGGCTTCGATCTGACCAAGTCAGCCCAGCGCCCGGCCACTGCCGCCCGGCGTCTGTCACCGAATCAGGTCCGGAAATATTCCACCGAGCCGCTCTTCGATGAAGGGGTGGTGCGGACGATTTTCTTGAGCTTCGACACCCCGACCTGGGAGAGCGAGCTCGCGGTCTTCAAGGACAGCGACGTGCAGGTGCCGGCCATGGCGATCATCGACGGCCGCATGCTGCGCGATGTCGGTATCCGCTTTCGCGGCGAGCCCAGCTACCGCAACAGCAGTACGGGCAACAAGCGGTCGCTCGACATCACGCTGAATTTCCGGCACCGCGATCAGGGCTTCCTCGGCGCCACGCGGCTCACGCTGCTCGGCACCGCCAGCGACCCCTCCTTTCTGCGCACGGTGCTGTTCATGCACATTGCGCGGCAGTACTACCCCGCCCCGGGCGCGAATTTCATGCGGGTGGTCATCAACGGCGAGGACTGGGGCATCTACGTCAACCAGCAGGCGCTGGATCCGGCCTTTACCGCTCAGGCCGGCGCGGGTCGCGGTACGATCTGGACCGTTCCCGCTTCCACCGGGGCGCGTGGTGGCTTGGAGTACTGGGGAGAGGATCCGGCCCCTTACCAGCAGGTTTTTGAGCTGGCGCATGATGGCGGTCGCAGTCGAGCGCAAGCCTGGCAATCACTGATTCATCTTTGTCAGGTGTTGAACGAGACGCCGCCCGAGCGTCTGCCAGCGGCGCTCGCGCCGCTCATGGACGTGGATGGGACGCTGCGGTTCCTGGCCGTCGACAACGCACTGATGAATCACGAGAGCTACTACCAGCGCGGCGCCTTCTACGGCATGTATGCCGACGAGCGTGGTCGGTTCCACTTTGTTGCCCATCATGCCACCGAGGCACTTCGGCCAATGGCAGCCGATCGCAATCGCCGTGAAGATGCCAAACCCAACAGCTTGGGCATCACCCCCATGGGGCTGGATCCGCTGGCCGGCGCTGACCAGCCGCAACGGGTCTTGCTGAGTCGACTGCTGGCCGTGCCGGATTATCGGCAGCGCTATCTCGGCTATATCCGTGACATCAACAGCAAGTGGCTCAACTGGGAGCGTTTCAGCGCTCTGGCTCTGCAAGAGCGGGCACTGATTGCCGAGGATGTTCGGCGCGACGAGCACAAGCTATTTTCCACGGAGGCCTTCGAAGGCAGTCTGATTAGAACTCCGGGCAGCAAGGGCGACGAGCCGGAGTCTGCGAACGTCAGCCTGAAGAAGTTTGTCGAGCAACGCCACGCCTTTCTCGCCCAAACCTTGGGCGAGAAATAAGTTGGCATCGTTGTTCTAGCCGCTGATTGCAGCCAGTACCGGACCGGTGTCCGGCAGCACACCGCGCCAGAGGCGAAAGGCCTCGGCAGCCTGTTCGACCAGCATCCCAAGCCCCATTTCCGCGCGCTGCGCCCCCGCCGATTGGGCCCAGCGCGTGAACGCCGTGCCTTCACGCCCGTAAAACATGTCGTAGCAGATCGTATGTGACGCTACCGCGCCTTGCGGCATCGGCGGCAAATCACCGCTATGACTGGCCGATGTGGCATTGATGATGAGATCGAAGGGTCCGGCTGTCGCGGCGCCCCACTTCACGTTCAGTGATGCGGCCACCGGCTCGAAGTCGTGGAGCACCTGTTCGAGGCGCGGCCGTGTGCGATTGTCGAGCAGCAGCGCCGAGGGGCGCAGCTCCAGCAATGGTCCGATCACACCGCGCGCGGCGCCTCCGGCACCGAGCAGCAGAATGCGACGATCACGCAGGGTCAGGCCCATGCGCTCGACGAGATCACGCACCAAGCCGATGCCATCGGTGTTGTCGCCGAGCAGATCACCATTCGGCATCACCGCCAGCGTGTTGATCGATCCCGCCAGCCGGGCACGCTGCGTCAGGTCCGCGGGCAACGCGAGCGCGGCTTCCTTGTGCGGGAAGGTGACATTGGCGCCGCGACCGCCGGAGGCGAAGAAGTGGCGCGCAGTACTGATGAACTGTTCCGGGATCACATCGATGGCGTCGTAGCTCAGCGCCTGCCCGCACTGACGTGCAAAGAGTGCATGGATCTGCGGCGAGCGTGAATGCGCAACCGGATGTCCGAACAATACGTAGCGATCGAGCGTGTTCATTGGGCTGCACCGCTCTCCTGTACCAGCCAGCGCACGGCCGTGCCGCCCTGCGCGTCGATGCCTAGCAGCGTACCCAATTCCGGCAGCCACTGTTGCATCTGCGTATCCAGTTGCCACGGTGCGTTGATGATCAGCAGCCCCGAGCCGTTGAGTGCAACGCGCGAGTCGCGAGGGTGGCGCCACAGTTCGCACTGCAGCGTTGGAGCACGCAGACGGGCGGCGCAGCGACGCAGCCAGGGGGCCAGCAGCCGGTCATCTTTGATGGGATACCACAGCGCGACGACCGTACCGGCCAGACGCGTCAGTGCTTCCAGCGCCGCTGACAGAGCCGTATCCAACTCGGCGAGCGGGTCTTCATAGGGTGGATCGATGAGCAGCAGCGCACGGCGTTCGCGCGGTGGAAACTGACTGCGCAGGCTTTGCAGCCCATCGGCGCACAGGGTCCGCATGCGTGGCCAGGCGTGCAGCGACTGCTGCAGGGCGCGGCATTCCGGTGCGAGCAATTCACAGCATAGGCCGCGGTCCTGCTCGCGCAGCAGCGTAGCCGCCAGCAGCGGCGAGCCGGCGTAGGCGCTGCCGGCGCGCGGCTGTGGTTTGTCGGGAGTTAGCGCAGCGCAAGCCGCCGATTCGGTGTCGAGGAACTGACGTATCGCGTCGCTTTGCGGGGTGCTGCCGGCCAGTCGAGCGTACCCCTCGCGTATCTCGCTGCCGGGCTGGCTGTCACCATGGCCCGAGTACCAGCCCCTGCCGGCATGTGTCTCGAAGTAGAACAGCCCCTTGTCCTTGCGCTGCATGGCCTGCAGCAACGCCACCAGCGTGACGTGTTTGTGAACGTCGGCGAAGTTGCCGGCGTGAAAGCGATGCCGGTATTTCACCGCCTTCTCTACGCCTTGGCGGTTTCGTCAGCCGCGCCTTTGGTTTTTGCTTTGGCTTTCGATTTGGCCTTGGCCTTCGCTTTTGGCTTCGCCTTGGCTTTGGCCTTTGTTGGGGCAGCCTTCTCGGCTGACTTGGCCTCGGCTGCGGCGGTTTTGCGCGCTGTCTTTTTAGCAGCCACCGCCGGCGCGGCCTTCCGGCCGAACCGACCGCGCGTGCCCTTGACCGGTGCGGCAGCGAGCAGTTCGCGACATTCCTCGAGCGTCAGCGACTTGGGATCGCGCTCCTTGGGGATGCGCGCATTGCGCGTCTTGTCGGTGATGTAGGGGCCGTAGCGACCATTGAGCACCTGAATTCCATCTGCGCCGAAATCTAGGATGGTGCGATTGGCATCCAGGACTTTTTTGGCAGCGATGATTTCCAGCGCCTTCGGAAGTTCCAGGGTGTAGGGATCGTCATCCTTCACCGAGGCGTATTTGCTGCCGTACTTGACGTAGGGTCCGAAGCGGCCGATGGCGACGGTGATTTTTTCACCTTCCGGTGTCTCACCGAGTTGGCGCGGCAGCTTGAACAGTTCCATGGCCTCGGCAAACTGGATCGTATCCATCTTCTGCCCCGGTCGCAGACCGGCAAAACGCGGTTTCTCAACGTCGTCTTTGGTGCCGATCTGCACGAAGGGACCGAAGCGTCCCATGCGCACCGTGACCGGCTTGCCCGTGGCCGGGTCAGTACCCAGCTCGCGGGCCAGTGCCACCTGCTCACGCGTGACGTTCTTTGCGATGTGATCGACCTGCTCGATGAACGGCGACCAGAATTTCTCCAGCGGCAGGGTCCACGACTCTTCGCCGCGTGAGACCGCGTCGAGTTCGTCTTCCATGTCGGCGGTGTAGCTGTATTCCACGTACTTGTGGAAGTGGTCGGTGAGGAAGCGACAGACGATCTTGCCGATATCGGTGGCGGTGAAACGGCGGCTCTCGATCTCCACATAGCCACGGTCGCGCAGCGTGGAGATGATTGAGGCGTAGGTCGAAGGCCGGCCGATGCCGTGTTCTTCCAGCGCTTTGACCAGCGAGGCTTCGGTAAAGCGCGGTGGCGGTTGCGTGAAATGCTGCTCGGGGTGCAGCGCGACCAGCGTGACGATATCTCCTTCCTTCATCGGCGGCAGGACGTGGTCACTGTCGTCTTCAGTGCTGTCGTCGAGCCCTTCCTGATACACGGCAATGTAGCCGGGCTTTACCAGTGTAGAGCCGTTGGCGCGCAGCAGATGACGCTCCGGGCCGTCCGGTCCCGCGAGCATATCGACAGCCACGGTATCGAAGACCGCCTGTGCCATCTGGCAGGCGAGAGCGCGCTTCCAGATCAGCGAGTAGAGCTTGAACTGGTCGGCGTCGAGATAACGCTCGATGTCGGCTGGCACGACAGAGGCTGAAGTCGGGCGAATTGCTTCGTGCGCTTCCTGTGCATTCTTCGACTTGGTCCGGTAAATGCGCACTTCTTCAGACACGGCGTCGCGGCCATACAACTTCTCGATGGTGCTGCGGATCTCTAAGACCGCTTCAGCCGCAAGCGTCAGCGAGTCGGTACGCATGTAGGTGATCAGACCGACGCTGCCGTTGCCGATGTCCACACCTTCATAGAGTTGCTGGGCGAGGCGCATGGTGCGCTGCGCCGAGAAACCCAGCTTGCGCGAGGCTTCCTGCTGCAGAGTAGAGGTGGTGAACGGCGCAGCCGGACTGCGGCGCGTCTGCTTGCGCTCGATGCTGGCAATGCGCAGCGTGCCGAGAGCGTCGGCCGATGCGCCCGTGGCTCCCGCCGCGCTGCAGGCGGCCCGCAGAGTGCGTTCCACGTCGCGCGCCGTGTTTTCGTTGGTGAAACTGAACTTGCTCGCCTTGGTATCGACGAAAACCTTATTGCCGGCGAATTCGATCAACCGGAGAGGAAAGCGGCGCGTGCTGTGCTCGCCTTCAGCATCAATGGTCCAATATTCCTGCGGTATGAACGCGGCGATCTCGTCTTCACGCTCGCAGATCATGCGCAGTGCCGGGCTCTGCACGCGGCCGGCGGACAATCCGGGGCGCACTTTCTTCCACAGCAGCGGTGAGAGATTAAAGCCAACGAGGTAATCGAGCGCGCGGCGTGCCTGCTGCGCATTGACCAGATCGAAGGACAGGTCGCGCGGATGCTCGACGGCATGCTTCACGGCGTTCTTGGTGATCTCGTGGAACACCACGCGACTGACATGCTTGCCTTCGGTCGCGCCGCGTTCCTTGAGTAGTTCGTACAGATGCCAGGAAATGGCTTCGCCTTCGCGGTCCGGGTCGGTTGCAAGGTAGAGGTTGTCGGCCTTCTTCAGAGCGCGCTCGATGGCATCGACATGTTTCTCGTTACGCTCGATAGGCTGGTAGCGCATAGCGAATCCGGCATCTGGATCGACCGCACCTTCCTTGGGCACCAGGTCGCGCACGTGGCCATAGGAAGCCAGCACTTCGTAGCCCGTACCGAGGTACTTCTTGATGGTTTTTGCCTTGGCGGGCGATTCGACGATGACCAGATTCTCAGCCATTTTTCAGCGGGTCCAGTTGCAGGGTTCCAGAAACGAAAAACCGCGGCGGGGCCGCGGATTCAGGTGGGAGCCGTCGATGTGATGCGTTCAGTGCGGCACCGACAGCATGGCCGCCGGCAGCAAGCCGGCAGCAGAGGCCTGAGCATTTTCCAGCGCGCCCGCCTGGCTGGAGAGCACCATCATCACTACCCACTGAACCTGTTCCGTGGAGAGCTCTTCGGTGTCCAGCGCCATCAGGCGGTCGATGACGATTTCGCGTTGCGGTGCCAGCAGAATGCCGCCCTGTTCCAGTGACGACAGCAGGCCGCGGCAGTCGGCATCCAGACGCCTCATTTCAGAGGCATTGAAGGCGCGAAATGCCAGCGCGCTCGGCCCCGGACCGGTGCCATTGCGGAACTCCGCCAGATCGGCCAGCCAGTCCAGCGCGCGGGTGACTTTGGCTTCGCCGAAGCCCACCCGGGCGAGGTCGCGCTCAATGGTCTCTCGCTCCGTTTCCGCCGGCAGCTCTTCGAGCATGTAGCGATCGAAGACGTAGACCAGAATGTCAAAAACAGTGTTTTCCATGATCCCCTGGGACATGTACTCAGCGAACCCGCTGGTAACGGCCGCCGCTGTGTAGGGCTATCACTCCGGAGAGCTCCAGCCACAACAGCGTGGGCGCCAAAATCTGGCTGCTCAGGCCTGTGCGGGCAATGAGTTCGTCCACGCCAACGAGGTCGAACCCAAGAGCATCTAACAGGATTTCCGCTCCCTTGTCCAACCGCGGGGTCTCCTGTACCGGGTGTCCGGGGGTTGTCTGGGTGTCTGTAACCTCTTGTTTATTAAAGACAATGCCGATTTCCGCCAGTATTTCATCAGGGCTTTCTACGAGCTGCGCGCCCTGCCGGATGAGAGCGTGACAGCCACGGCTTTGCGGGCTGTATATCGAGCCGGGCACGGCGTAGACACCCCGCCCCTGATCCCCGGCGAGGCGGGCCGTGATCAGAGAGCCGCTTCGCCGTGCCGCCTCGATGACCAGTACGCCAAGTGAAAGCGCACTAATAATGCGATTGCGGCGGGGGAAGTGGGCGGGCAACGGAGGTGCGCCGCGCTCGAACTCGCTGACGACAGCGCCGCCTGAGGCGAGGATGCGATCTTGCAGCGCCTGGTTTTCGGGCGGGTAGACCGCATCCAGGCCCGTCCCGACCACTGCGAGGGTGTGGCCTCGGGCAAGCGCGCCTTCGTGTGCTGCGGCGTCGATTCCCAGAGCCAGCCCACTGGTGATCACCAGACCGGCATCCGCGAGGCGGCCAGCAAACTCGCGGGCCGTTCGGCGTCCGGCTGGGGTGGGATGCCGACTACCGATGACGGCTATTTGCGGACGCAGCAGGGTGGCGAGGCAACCGCGCACGAACAGTGTGGCGGGCGGGTCCGCAATTTCGGCCAGTCGGCCGGGATATTCGGGGCTACCCCAGCGCACTACCTGTACCTGTTCGTCCTCGATCCAGCGCCGGTCAGCTGTGAGTAGTGCCGCATCTGGGCTGGAGAGCCAGCTTGCTGCGGTTGGCCGAATGCCGAGCTCGAGCAGTTCTTTGACCGGCCGCCCGATGAGGCAGCGTGGATCCTGCAGAAGGTCCGGCTCGCGCAGTTGCCGGGCATGCAGTCCTTCGGCGCGCGCGAGCGCCAGCGTCGCCTCCAGGATATCCATGTCCGGAAAGACTAGGGCCTCGCAATCGGGGGAAGGCAGCCTGTTATCCGGCGAAATGCAGCACTTTCACGGGTTGCCTTTGGCACTCTGGAGGTATTCCCCCTAAGTGCTGGTGCTGCGGATACGGCGCGAGCCCAAGGCTGTTATAAACTGCCCTCAGGTCGCGCTCCGGCCTGACCCACACACGCAATTGGAAGTAACGTCGATGGCACGCCTCGAGATTCTTGAGTTCCCCGATCCGCGGCTGCGCACAAAAGCCCAGCCCGTTGAGCAGTTTGACGCTGCGCTCGGCCAGCTCATCGACGATATGTTCGAAACTATGTACGAGGCACCGGGCATCGGTCTGGCAGCGACCCAGGTCAATGTGCACCGGCGACTGCTGGTGATGGACGTCAGCGAGAACAAAGGCCAGCCGCTGGTATTCATTAATCCGCAAATCCTCACCAGTGATGGTGTCGAGATCAGTGAGGAAGGTTGTCTGTCGGTTCCGCAGATATTCGAGGAAGTGCAGCGAGCCGAGCGGGTGCGGGTGCGCGCGCAGGATCGTCACGGCAAGGTTTTCGAACAGGATCTCGATGGTCTGGCCGCAGTCTGTCTCCAGCATGAGATGGATCATCTGGAGGGCAAGCTGTTCGTCGATTACCTGTCATCGCTGAAGCGCGACCGGATTCGCCGCAAGCTCGACAAAAGCCGCCGCGCACAGCCATTGTCATCCTCGCGCATACCCACGCCAGTGGCCTGAGCCCGGCTCGGCGTACAACATGATGCGTATTGCCTTTGCGGGAACGCCCGATTTTGCCGTGCCGGCGCTCGATGCGCTGGCCGCATCGGAACATACCTTGGTGGGAGTGCTGACTCAGCCCGATCGTCCCGCAGGACGTGGCCGACAGCTCACCGCCAGTCCGGTCAAGCAGCGTGCACTCGCGTTGGGTTTGCCGGTGGATCAGCCCGAGCGCCTCGCCACCGACGCGCAACGCGCAACGTTGATGTCATGGGCCCCGGATTTGTTGGTGGTCGTGGCTTATGGACTCATCCTGCCGCGCGCCGTGTTGGAGTTACCGCGGTTTGGTTGTCTCAATATTCACGCCTCGCTGTTGCCGCGCTGGCGCGGCGCAGCGCCGATACAGCGGGCGCTGCTGGCCGGAGATTCCGAGACCGGCATCTGCATCATGCGCCTTGAAGAAGGTCTGGATACCGGACCCGTCTACGCCGAGCGGCGTGTGCCAGTGACCGCTGAAGCCAATGCTGCCAGTCTGCTGCCGCAGTTGGCGCAGCTCGGCGCAGAGGCATTGCTGCCCGTCATCGCGGATCTGGAGTCCGGCACAGCGGTGGCCCGACCGCAGGCTGCCGACGGCGTCACCTATGCACACAAAATCAGTAAGGAAGAAGCACACGTGAACTGGCAGGCCGATGTACAGCAGATCGAGCGCCAGATACGCGCCTTCAATCCGTGGCCCGTCGCCGAGACTCTGCTTGATGGCGAGCGGTTGCGGCTGTGGCGCGCCCATACATTTAGCGCGGTGGATTCCGGATCGCCTCCAGGCACGATTCTAGGATTGCATGAAGGTGCGATGCAGGTGGCCTGCGGCCGTGGTGTGCTGGCCGTCGAAGAGCTGCAACCTCCAGGTAAGCGCCGGATGACGGCTGCGGATTTCATGCACGGGCGCAGCCGTGTATCGCAGGTGCTGGGATGAACACCCGCGCCACACGAAATGACAAACGTCCGCCGCGCAGAGCGGTGCAGGGCGCAGCGAGCGATATTGCAGCTCAGGTGCTCGCAGCAGCGGCCGGTGTCGTCACTACAGTCCTCGAAGAGGGACGTACCGCCGACGACGTCATGATGCAGTTCGAAGATCATCCGCAGCTGCGCGCAATTCGCGCGGTGGCCCTTGGCACGCTGCGCTGGTGGTCGCGTTGCGATGCGTTGATCGCGCCGCTGCTGACACGCTCGCCGCAACAGACCGCACCGCTCCTGCGAGCGCTGCTGTGCGTGGCTGTGCATCAGTTGCAGCATTCGCGTAATCCGTTGGAATCAACTGTATCCGCGGCAGTCAATGCCGCGCGTCTGGTTGGTCTGACTCATGCAGCGGGTCTGGTGAACGCTGTGCTACGTCGTTTTTTGCGCGAGCGTGATGCGCTGGTGGCCGCACTCGAGAGTGCGCCTGCTCAGCGGCATGCCCACCCGCAATGGCTGGTCGATGAGTTGCGCAGCGCATGGCCGGATTGCTGGGAGGCGTTGCTGGAAGCGAATAACGCGCACCCGCCGCTGACATTACGCCTCGATCTCACGCGCGTCTCGCGTGAGGACTACCTCCGACAGTTGCAGGAGGCGGGTCTGGAGGGACAGCTCGTACCTTGGCTGCCCACTGCGGTCATCGTGACCAAGCCGGTAGCCGTGGAACGCCTGCCACTGTTTAGGGAAGGGGCGGTCTCTGTGCAGGATGCCAGCGCGCAGCTGGCGGCCCGTCTGCTCGCGCCGGTGGATGGCGAGCGCGTGCTCGATGCCTGCGCCGCGCCAGGCGGCAAGAGCGGCGCGCTTCTGGAGCTCGCCCCGGAGTTGCGCCTGACGGCGCTGGACTGCGATGCGCAGCGCGCGCAGCGAGTGGCGGACAACCTGCGGCGTCTGGGACGCACGGCCGGTCTCGTGGTGGCGGATCTCACCGCCGAACCGCGCTGGTGGGATGGCGTGCTGTTCGATGCCATCCTGCTTGATGCACCGTGTTCCGCGACGGGAGTCATCCGACGTCATCCGGAAATCAAGTGGCTGCGCCGCGAGGCGGATATCGAAGCGCTGGCTGAGCAGCAGCAGCGCATGCTGCAGAGCTGCTGGGCACTGCTCAAGCCCGGTGGTCGACTCGTGTATGCGACCTGTTCCGTGCTGCCGGCGGAAAATGCCGCCGTGGTGGCGCGCTTCCTTGCCGAGCATGCCGATGCCCGGGAAGTTGAGCCCCCGGCCCATGAAGCGCCATTGCGTCGGGCGAATCCAGGTTGGCAGATGCTGCCAATGCAGGAGGCAGGCGGAGACGGGTTTTATTATGCTTGCCTGAAGCGCCTTGCAACGGGGGAGGGGCCGTGACATCGATGCGTCGGTGGCTGGTCGGGTTGTGTCTGTCGATGATCACGACGATCGCGGCTGCAGCGGGCGGCTTCGATGGTGAGTTGACCATTGATTCTGCCGACGCCCGGTTCAACCAAGGTGTGGTTGAGCTCAATGCGCAGCTGAGTTATCCGCTGTCCGAGCAGATCCGTGAGGATCTTCGGGCAGGCGTGACGCTGACTTTCGAGTTGGAAATTCTCATCACCCGGCCGCGCCAGCTGTGGTGGAACGCCGATGTGGTTGCTTTGGACCTGCATCGCGATCTCTCCTATCAAGTGATCAGCGACCGGTATCTGTTGCGTAGTCCGACCGGTGTTGAGCAGGACAGTTACCCGACGCTGGCAGCGGCGCTCGAAGCACTCGGTAAAGTGGAGCATCTACCGGTGGCCGTCGAGGCGCAGTTGGTCGGCGCTGGACCCTGGGAGGTCCAGATGCGTGCAGGGGTGCGACGGGGCCATATCTCGGATGCCCTGCGCACGTTGCTGTTCTGGCGCGATGACTGGCATCGCACCAGTGACTGGCACACATGGACACTGGAGCGCTGAGGAGCAGGCTTGGCAGACTGCTCGCCGCGCTGGCCGCGGCAGCGGGTATCGGTGCACTGATTCTGCTCGCGCTGAGTATCGCGAACTCGGTTTCCTTCGGACGCAGCGAACTCTGGATCTTGTCGGGCAATGCCTTTGCCTTGCTGGTGCTGGCCTGGCTGCTGGCCCGCAAGGTGTGGCAGCTGGTACGCGACTTCCGCAACCAGGTTCCGGGTTCGCGACTCACCATGCGCACTGTCGGTATCTTTGGTGCGCTGGTCGCAGCACCACTGCTGGTGGTGTATTTTTTCTCGCTGGACTTCCTGAGTCGCGGTATCGACAGCTGGTTCCAGGTTGAAATCCGTCAGGGTCTCAATGACGCGTTGGTGCTCTCACGTTCCTCGCTTGAACTCCGGCGCCGCGAGCAATTGCAACGCACGGAAGCCGCCGCGCGCGAAATTGCGGGCCTCACCGGTCCGGCCTTGCTGGTGCGTCTCGAGCGACTACGCCGTAGCATGGACGTCTCCGAACTCGTGGTCTACGACACAGCCGGTCGGTCCATGGCTGTCAGCAGCGACGTTTCCACGACACCGTTGCCGGTGGCACCCGCTCGCGATCTGATGTTGCAGCTGTCGCGTGGCAGCAGTTACATGAGTCTGGACTCGGAGCGCGGTGGGCACTACCGCATCGTGACCGCGGCCGTGATCTACCCCGCACTGGACGTACCTCAGCGCAGATACCTGCTGGTGAACTACACCGTGCCGGCAGAACTGTCGCGTCTCGCCGATGCCGTACAGGACGCGTATACCAACTACGGTAATCTCAGTGAGCTGCGCCAGCCGCTGATGATCAGCGTTCGGCTCGCACTGACACTGGTGCTGTTGCTGACTCTGCTGGCCGCCATCTATGGCGCTATTTTCTCCGCCCAGCGACTGGTGCGTCCGATTCAGGATCTGATCGCCGGTACTCGAGCCGTCGGCAAGGGTGACTTCGGTACACGTTTGGCACTGCCTTCGCGCGACGAGATGGGCTATCTGGTGCATTCCTTCAATGACATGACCAAGCGGTTGCGTCGCGCCAGCGAGGAAGCCGAATCGAGCAAGCGACTCATTGAGAATGAGCGCGAGCGGCTGGCGGTAGTGCTCTCGCGTCTGTCCAGTGGTGTGTTGCTGGTCGATGGTCAGCAGCGGCTGCTTGACGCCAACGAGGCAGCCGGCGCAATCCTCGGGCTGGCGCCCGCGGAATGTCGGGGGCAACCGCTGAACGAAATAAGTTCCGGCAGCGTTCTACTGCGAGAATTTATCGCCGAGCTGCAACGACGTATGGCTCTGGGTCGCAAGGAATGGCGCGAACAACTGGATCTCAACAACGAGGGCGCACGTCGTGTGTTGCTGTGGGCCTGCACACCGCTGCCGCGCCGCGCTGAAGAAAATGAGTTCGTTATCGTTTTTGATGACATCACTAACCTGCTCACGGCACAGCGCAATGCAGCTTGGGGGGAGGTCGCGCGGCGTCTGGCGCACGAGATCAAGAATCCGCTGACGCCGATTCAGCTGTCGGCCGAACGTCTGCGTCGCAAGTTGCACTCCGAACTCAACACTGAAAGCGCGCAGCTGCTCGATCGCGCCACGCATACCATCGTGCAGCAAGTGGATGCCATGCAGCAGATGGTCAACGCTTTCAGTGAGTATGCTCGGGCGCCGGAAATGTGCGTCACCAGTTTTCCGCTGAATCAGCTGGTGGCCGATGTTGCAGATCTCTACCGTCTGCAGGAACCGGGTGCGCAGATCCGACTGGCACTGGATCCGCAGCTCGGCGCCATCGAGGCCGATCGCGGCCGACTACGGCAGGTGCTGGCGAACCTGATCAGCAACGCGCTTCATGCGATCGCCGAAGTTCAGGGTGGCCTCGTTGAGGTCAGCACCAGCGTGGTCCGGACCGATCGTGCAGGCTCAGCCGCGGCCGTGCAGCTCGTGATCAGTGACAATGGACCTGGATTTAGTGCCGAGGTGTTGCAGCAGGTGTTCCAGCCCTATGTCACTAGCAAGGCGCGTGGCACGGGTTTGGGCCTCGCCATCGTAAAACGTATCGTCGAGGAGCATGATGGCCACGTCGAGGCCGTAAACATGCAACACGGTGGCGCGCAGGTGCGTGTCACATTGCCGCTGCAAAATGAAAGGCGTGTGACCGATGCGCGCAGGGAGCGAGCATGAGCACGAACCGGATACTGGTGGTGGACGACGAGGTGGATATCCGCCACCTGCTTCAGGAAATCCTGACCGAGGAAGGATTTGAGGTCGAGGTCGCTGGCAATGCCGCCGAGGCACGCCAGCGGCGGTTGCGCATGAATCCCGATCTGGTGCTGCTGGATATCTGGATGCCTGATGTAGATGGCATCACGCTGTTGCGGGAATGGTCGTCCAATCCAGCCGACCAGTGTCCGGTCGTGATGATGTCAGGTCATGGCACCATCGACACGGCCGTCGAAGCCACGCGACTTGGAGCGGTAGACTTCATCGAGAAGCCGCTGTCGATGTCAAAGCTCTTGGCCACGGTCGACCGCGCACTGAAGTTGCGACGTCACCCGACTGCCGCACGGGCGGGCGGTCCGGGCGCGTCAGCACCCTTGGGGCGCAGTCGTGTGATCCAGCAGTTCCGTATCGAACTCACGCGGCTGGCTGCGGTGCATCGCCCGCTGCTGTTGATGGGCGAGCCGGGCTCTGAGCCCGAGTCACTGGCGCGTTTCGTACACCAGTCCGGCCCCCGAGCGGCGGGCCCGTTCTGTGTACTGCAAAGTCGGTTGCTGGACGACGCGGGTGCGCGCGATCAGTTGTGTGGCTCCAGCGCCCAGCCCGGTCTGCTCGAGCAGGCGCAGGGCGGGTCGCTGTATCTGGGCGATATCGAGGACCTGCATCCGGCGGCGCGTCGCATCCTTGCCGGCGTGATCGAAACGGGTGCTGTTATTGTCCCGAGTTCATCGCAGCCAACGCGTTTCGACGTTCGCCTGATCGCATACGCCCAGTCAGGTGCCGAGCAGCGTTTCATCGCCAGCAGCGCTGATCGTGATCTGCATGCGCAGCTCGCGGAGTTGTCGCTGCGCATACCGCCGGTACGCGAATACGCCGAAGATGTACCAGAGCTGCTGCGCAATGCGATTGATCAGCTCACGGAGGCGGAATCGCTGGGCTTCCGCCGCTTTTCGGTGGCGGCGCAGAACCGCCTGCGCAACTACCCCTGGCCGGACAACCTGCGCGAGTTGCGCGGTCTGGTGCGACGCGTGTTGTTGCGCGGTGGCGCTGAAGAAGTGTCGCTCGATGAAGCCGAGCACGAGCTCGCCTCGCCGGCCGGCGAGGTTTCTCTGGTGAAACAGGATTTGCTGGCTCTACCGTTGCGCGAAGCGCGGGAGCACTTTGAGCGAGCCTATCTGACCCAGCAGTTGCAGCTGTGCGGTGGCAAGGTGGGAGCGCTGGCTAAGCGCGTTGGCATGGAGCGAACACACCTGTATCGCAAGCTGCGCTCGCTCGACATCGACATCGCACCGGGCGCCGAATAGGGGAGGAAATCCGCTGCGCGCGCAGCGATCTTCCGATCACTGTTCCAGCTTGATCACCAGGCTGTTCAGATCGGCGCCCTTGAGCTGGGCGCGCGTACGGTTCAGCTGCTCTAGATCTTTGATCGGCCCGACTCGCACTCGATGCCATACGTCGTTATCAACCGCCACGCGCTGAACCGATGCATTGATGTTCAGTTTGGCCAGCTGTGCACGGATGCGGTCAGCCTCGGCCTGCTCGCGGTATGAACCGATCTGCAGGAAATAGGTTCCGGGCTGCACGACTTTCGCGCCGCTTTCAACGCGTGCCGTACGTTCCTTCTCTGGCACAACGACTTCGAAGTTGGGCAAGCGCTCGTAGAACGAATACTCGGTGTCGGTGCTGGCGGAAATCGGCGATGTGTCGGGTTGTGCCGAAGCGCCCTTGTTTTGCACCGGCGAAACCACCTCAGTGACATGGGCGCCGCGGTGATCGCTGACATAGATGACTACAGCGACGACCAGCCCCACACCCAGTCCGATGCCGAACTCACGCCAGCGGCGCCATTCGACCTGACCGGAGCGGGAGCCCTTGTAGTCGCGGCTTGTGAGGCGACGGTTGTTGCTCACATCGTCACCGGGGCGGAGACGCCCAGAAGACCGAGGCCGTTGCGCACCACCTGCTGCACACCCAGCGCCAGTGCCAGACGCGCATCACGCAGCGGCGCGTCCTCGACAATGAAGACCGCGGCGTTGTACCAACTGTGGAATGCAGTCGCCAGTTCGCGCAGGTAGTGCACCAACGCATGCGGCGTACGCTGCAGAGCTGCCTGAGTCACTACCTCGGGGTAGCGGGCCAGCGCGGTGAGTACGGCCTGTTCATGCGCGCTGTCGAGCCGCGCAGTGTTCTCAAGGCCCACAGCGATGTCGTGCTGCAGTTCGCGTGCGGCCAGCTGCTGCATCACGCTGGCAACTCGGGCATGCGCGTACTGGATGTAGTACACAGGATTTTCGTTGCTGCGCGACTTGGCCAGTTCCAGATCGAAGTCCAGATGCTGGTCGTGGCTGCGCATTAGGTAGAACAGCCGGCAGGCGTCGTTGCCTACTTCTTCCCGTAACTGACGCAGCGTGACGAACTGACCGTCGCGCTTGCCCATCGGTACCTTCACATCGCCGCGGAACAGACTGACGAACTGGATCAGGCACACTTCCAGGCAGTCGCCGGCCTCACCCATGGCCATCAGTCCGCCACGCATGCGCGGCACGTAACCGTGGTGATCGGCACCCCAGACGTCGATCAGCTTGTCGAAGCCGCGCTGTCGCTTGTCGAAGTGGTAGGCGAGATCCGGTGCGAAGTAGGTGTACTGACCGTTGGAACGCACCAGCACGCGATCTTCGTCGTCGCCGAAGGCGCTGGCACGAAACCAGGTGGCGCCTTCTTTCTTATAGAGCTGATTCTGGTTGTTGAGCCGCTCAAGCGCTTTTTCGATTGCGCCGTCCTCGCTCAGTGAACGCTCTGAATACCAGCGGTCGAACTGCACGCCGAACTCATCCAGATCCGAACGGATGTCACGCAGCATCTCGTCCAGCGACAAACGCATCACGGACTGGAAGGTCGCGACATCGAGCAGTTTCTGCATGCGCTCGATGAGCGCATCGATGTACTTTTCCTTGTCGCCCGCCGGCGCATCGGCGGGCAGGCCGGACAGCAGCGCTGCGGGGTCTACCATCAGCGCCTCGCCGCGCGCGCGGCGCAGCTGCTGCGCGATGGCGTTGACGTATTCACCGCGGTAGCCGTTTTCAGGGAACGGCAGCTCGGCGCCGCCCTGCTGCAGGTAGCGCACCCAGACGCTGACCGTCAGGATGTCGACCTGACGACCCGCGTCGTTGATGTAGTACTCGCGCTGGATGTCATGGCCGGTCGCTGCCAACAGGTTGGCCAGCGTCGCGCCCCAGGCCGCCTGCCGACCATGGCCGACATGCATCGGTCCTGTGGGATTCGCAGAGACATATTCGAGCAGGATCTTCTGCCCGCGACCGACCTGACTTTCGCCAAAGCGCGCGCCCTGCGCATGCACCTGCTGCAGTACGTTGGCGCGGGCGTCATCGGCCAGGAATACATTGATGAACCCAGCGCCCGCTACTTCAGCCTTCTGCACCAGTGGGCTGGCGGGAAGTGCGGCAATGATCGCTGTAGCTAGTTCCCGCGGGTTGCGCCCGACTGACTTCGCCAGACGCATGGCGATGTTGCAGGCATAGTCGCCATGCCGTGCATCGCGGGTACGTTCCACAACGATGGCGGAGTCATCGACGGGTGCGGACAGCACCGTCCCCTGCAGCGCGCGCAGGGCGGCTGCGATCAGTTGTTCGAGCTCGGATTTCATCGCCGCGCAGTCTACCGAAAAAGGCGCTGCTGCGAGCCGCCTCGCGGCTCCGGCGTCACTGGGTGTCCAGCGGATCGACGTCGAGGAACCAGCGTACGCGCCGCGCTTCCTGCAGAGAGTCGACCGTCGGTAGCCAGCGTCGCAGGAAACCCTGCAGCGTGGCCCGCTCCGGGCTCTCGATCAGAAGCTGAGCGTGATGCCGCCCTGCACGGCGCGCCATCGCGGTGGGCACCGGGCCTAGCAGGGTGACACCCGCGCGCGGTCCCGCATCCAGCCCGGATGCACGGCGTGCCGCGATCAGGAAGGCGGTGGCATGGGCAGCGTCGCGTGCGGAGGCGCGCAGCAGCGCGATGCGTCCGAAGGGTGGCCAGTGTGCCGCTGCGCGCTCGGCCAGCGCAGTCTCGGCAAACCCCTCATAGCCGCGCGCCAGCAGCTCCTGTAGCAGTGGATGTTCCGGGAATTCCGTCTGGATCAGGACTTCACCCGGCCGTTCGGCGCGACCGGCGCGGCCGGCGACCTGCACAATGGTTTGCGCCAGCCGTTCCGAGGCGCGGAAGTCCGTGCTGAACAGGCCCTGATCGGCATTCAGCACCACCACCAACGTCACATCCGGGAAGTGGTGCCCCTTGGTGATCATCTGCGTGCCGACCAGAATCCGCGCCTCGCCGCGCAGCACAGCGCCGGTCACGCGCTCAATGTCTCCAGCCGAGCGTGCGGTATCGCGATCAAGTCGCACCAGCGGCTGCTGCGGGAAGGCGCTGGTCAGCGTCTCTTCGACGCGTTCCGTACCCTGGCCCACGGGCTTCACGCCATAGCCGCAGCGCGGGCAGCGTTCGGGCAGTGGCTCGTCAGCACCGCAGTGATGACAGCGCATGCGACCGGCGCCTTGATGCACTGTCAGGCGGGCGTCACAGCTTTGACACGGCGCAATCCAGCCGCAGGAAGTGCACAGCAACGTCGGCGCGAAGCCGCGTCGGTTGATGTACACCAGCACCTGGCCCCCGCTGCCCAGATGTCGCTCGATGGCCTGCGTGGCCGCCGACGAGAGCCCGGCATGCACGGCCTGTGTTCGCAGGTCGATCAGCGCCAGACGTGGCGCCGGCGACTGATCGGCGCGGCGTGGCAGTACGAAGCGCTGGTAGCGTCCGGAGCGCGCGTTCTGCAGTGTCTCAAGAGCTGGTGTTGCCGAGCCCAGCACCACGGGAATATCCAGTTGCTGCGCGCGCCGCACGGCGAGGTCCCGCGCCGAGTAGCGACAGCCACCGTCCTGCTGTTTGTAAGAGCTGTCGTGCTCCTCGTCGACGACGATCAATCCCAGATCATGAAGCGGCGCAAACACCGCTGAACGTGTGCCGATCACGATGCGGGCACGGTCCTGCCAGGCGCTGCGCCAGGCGGCGAGTCGCTCAGCGTCGCCAAGCGCCGAATGCAGCAGTGCCAGCGGCACATCGAAACGGCTGCGGAATCGTTCCACCAGCTGCGGTGTGAGGCCGATTTCCGGTACTAGCACCAGCGCCGAGCGACCGCGTGCCAGTGCCGCGGCCACCGCCTGCATGTACACCTCAGTCTTGCCGCTGCCGGTCGCGCCCTGCAACAGAATGCTGCTAAAGCCGGCGGCGGAAGCGATGGCATCGACAACCTGTCGCTGGGCGTCTGTCAGGCCGGGGCCCGGTGCTGATCGCTGTGACGCATCTGCGCGGGCGTCCGTGCTGGCCGAGCTATCCTGCGGCGTGGCCGCCTGTGACTCGAGCTCGATCCGTTCCACCCAGCCGCGATCACGCAGCTCGCGCGCCGCCGGTCCCCACTTGGGCAGCATCGCGTCGAGTCGTGCGGTTGGCAGGCACCCACCCGCTGCCAGCAATTGTTGCCAGACCAGAAGTTGCCGCGGTGCGCGTTGCAGCGTTGCTGCCGCCTCGCTTTGCGCCGCGTGCCCGGATGCGGTGATTCGCAGATGGGATTCCAATGCGTGGGCGCTGCCGCCTGAGCGCAGGCTCACGGGCAGCGCACCGAACAGAACCTCTCCGGGCGGATGGTGGTAGTAGTCGGACGCCCACATCAGGAGCGACAGCAGATTTGCATCAAGCACGGGCACAGGGTCCAGCAGTGCTGTGATGGTGCGCAGCCGCGAGCTGTCCATGGCGGACTGCGACGCGTGGCCGGTGATCAGCCCAACGGCATGTCCTCGGCCCACCGGCACGCGCACTCTGGCCCCAACGGGCAGTTCCGCCGCCTTGCAGCCAGGGGGCGGCAGGTAGTCCAGCGCAGTGCGCAGCGGCCGGTCGATGACCACCTTCAGAATGCCCGCGAGGACTGTGTCGGAATGCGCTGGACTGGACACGAGAGTTAATTCAGATCAATAAGTTGTAGATGAAAACGGCGTCGGCCACGGGCGGCATTGTCAACCCGGCCGCTGGCCGGTCGTTGGCAGGAGTTGGACCGGTCGGATAGAGGAATAGGGTTCCACGGGAGTGTTTGCTACTCTCCACTTCTCGGTAGCTGTTGTACTTCTGGCCAGGGAAGGGTGTTTGGAAGAGTCGACGCAGACACATTCGCGGGAGCTGGATCGTTTTCTGGCCGAAGTGGAAAGCAAGGCCTTTAGGATCGCACAGATCGGCCTGCGTAATGAGCAGGACGCGCTCGATGCTGTCCAAGATGCAATGCTGAAGCTGGTCCGCAAGTACGCGCAGCGTCCGGCGCAGGAATGGCGACCATTGTTCTACCGCATCCTCGAGAACGGCATCCGGGATTTGCAGCGCCACCGTACGGTGCGCAGCCGCGTGATGGCCTGGCTGCCCTGGAACGCGGAGACAGAGGACTTTGAAGACCCGGTCAAGCTTGCGCCAGATCCGGCACCGGGGCCGGTAGCGCAGTTGCAGGGGCAGCAGGCGATGGCGCTGCTGGATGCAGCGCTGGGCGAACTGCCGGCCCGTCAGCGGCAGGCGTTTCTGCTGCGCAGCTTTGAGGGGCTGGACGTGGAGCGAGCCGCACAGGTCATGGGCTGTTCCGAAGGGAGCGTCAAAACGCACCACTTCCGCGCCGTGCAGACATTGCGCGCGCGTCTCGGAGATAGCTGGCAATGAAAGATAAAAACGGGGCGGAGCCGATGGAAATGGATGAGTTCGAGCAGCGCATCAGGGCGCGGCTTGTTGAAAGCGCCGAGTCACTGAATGGCCGAACGCGTTCGGCATTGGCGCGGGCCCGGCATGCCGCGCTGGAACAGTTGCGAGGGCATCGAGTCTCCATGCAGCGTGCGTTGTGGCGCGTATGGATGCCGACGGGCGTTTTCGCGATGGCACTGCTGGTCACATTCCTGATTACCGAGCACACCCTCCCATCGCGCTCACGACCGGCTCCGCCACTGGTCGGAGCCTCCGACGATTTCTCTCTGTTCAGTGATCCGGATGCCTTTGAACTGAGCAATGACCTGGACATGAATCTGTCGGATGGTCTGGATCTGGAATTCTATGAATGGGCGGCGGGGAACATCGCCTCCTCCGGCGCCCCGACATCAGGTTGAAGAGCATGCAGACAAAATATTGGGCCCTGTGGTTGACGCTTCTGGTGCCGGCTTGTGCCTCGGCCCTCGCCAAGGCGCCTGAACTCGGACTTCTGGAATTCCTCGGCACGGTGGATTCCGAGAGCCGCGAATGGAACCACTACCTGGTTGTCACAAGCCCAGACAAGGCAGTCACCCCACCCGTGCAGTCCGTGCCAGTGACGCCGGCCACACCAGCCAAAGCGACCACGCCTGCACCACCGGCGAAGACGCCCGTGAACACACCTTCGAACACAGCACCGCCGGCGAGCAGTTCGGTCCAGTCCACGCCGGCGGCTGGTCAGCCGGTCGCCAAATGAACGCCCGCTACTTATTTGTCTCGCGAGCGGTGGTGTGCGCGGTATGGCTGGCTTTTGCCTTGCCAGTGAGCGCCACGCCCACGCCGTCCAATCCGTCCCAGCCCGCCGTCAAACCAGTGGCTGCGGCTGCAGATTCAGTGCCAGCCAAACCGACTCCGTGGAAAAGTCTCTCGTCCGCTCAACGGCAATTGCTGGACATGCACCGGGAAGAATGGGATTCGCTGCCGGCCAGCCGGCAGCAGGCGCTGGCCTGTGGCGCAGCTCGGTGGCTGTCTATGAACGGTACTGAGCGGGAGGCGGCGCTGGAGCGCTTCAATCGCTTCACCGCCATGCCGCAGGATCGCCAGGAACTACTGCGTCGGCGCTGGCAGGAATTCCTGTCGCTCTCGGGACGCGAGCAGGCAACCGTGCGCGATCACTTTCATGCTTTCCAGACGGCACCTGCGGAACAGCAGGAGGCCTTGCGCCGCGAATGGCTGGCGGCCGATCACGACAAACGCGTGGCAATGCTGGAGCAGCTGCGGCAGCAGAAGTCACAGCGACACTGAGCCCTCGCATCCACGTTGGATGCGGTGACGGCCAGGGAGAGCAGGATTCCATGAGCGAAATTTCCATTGAAGTCGCGCGCGCTGGCGACGAGGGCGTCCTGCTGCAGCTGATTCGCGGCCTAGCCGACTACGAGCGGCTGCTGCCCGAGGTGGTCACCACTGAAGAGTTGCTGCGGCAACATCTGTTTGGGGCGCGACCGTCAGCCGAGGCATTGCTGGCGCGGGCGCAGGGCGAGCCGGTGGGCTTCGCGCTGTATTTCACCAATTTCTCTACCTTCCTCGGCAGGCCCGGCCTGTATCTCGAGGATCTGTTCGTGCTGCCGGAGCATCGTGGCCGTGGCTACGGGGCACGGCTGTTTCGTCGCGTCGCTCAGATTGCACTCGAACGAGAGTGTGGTCGTATGGAGTGGTCAGTGCTCGACTGGAATGAGCCGGCACTGGATTTCTACCGCCGCATGGGCGCGCAGCCGATGTCGGAGTGGACGGTGCAGCGACTGACTGGAGAGGCGCTGCGGCAGGCAGCGAGCGGCGGCACAACCAAGGGCTGAGGCCGCCGCCGCAAATTTACTCAGACCGACTTGACCGCCTGGATCAGCTGGTTGGCAGCGGCCTGGCCGTCACCGTAGAGCATGCGCGTGTTGTCGAGGAAGAACAGCGCATTCTCGATGCCCGAGAAGCCCGCACCCTGACCACGCTTGATGACGACAACGTTCTTGGCCTTGTCGGCATTCAGGATCGGCATGCCGTAGATGGGGCTGCTCTTGTCGTTGCGCGCCACCGGATTGACCACGTCGTTCGCACCGATGATCAGGGCCACGTCGGCGGTCTCGAACTCCGCGTTGATTTCATCCAGATCCGCGATCAGGTCATAGGGCACGCCGGCCTCGGCCAGCAGCACGTTCATATGACCCGGCATGCGGCCGGCCACCGGATGGATGGCGAAGCGAACCTGCACGCCGCGGTCGATCAGCAGCTGACAGAGTTCCCAGACCTTGTGCTGCGCCTGCGCCACGGCCATGCCGTAGCCCGGCACGACGATGACCTTCTGCGCGAAGGCCATCATGACGCCCACGTCGGAAGCCTCGATCGGCTTCATGCTGCCCGTGACCGGACCGCCAGCGGCCGCGCCACCGGTATCACCGAAGCCGGAGAACAGCACATTGCCCAGCGAACGGTTCATCGCTTTGGCCATCAGCTGCGTCAGCAAGGTGCCGGCCGAGCCCACCACCGTACCGGCGATGATCATGGCCGCGTTCTGCATCACGAAGCCTTCGAAGGCGACGGCCAAACCGGTGAAGGCGTTGTATAGCGAGATCACCACCGGCATGTCGGCGCCGCCGATCGGTAGCGTCATCATCACGCCGAACAGCAGGGCCAGCACGAAGAAGCCAGTCACGACGCCCGTGCTCACGTCCTGGCCGCTGGCCACCAGCGCGCCGAGCACCACGGTCACCGCCAGCAGCGCCAGATTGAAGAACTGCTGGCCGCTGAAGCGCATGGCGCCCTTGATCAAACCCTGCAGCTTGCTGAATGCGATCAGCGAACCACTGAACGACACGGCACCGATGATGCCGCCGACCACCGCCAGCGTGGCGACGACCATGGTCAAGCTTTCTTCGCCGGGGCGATGCATTGCCTGACGGTACAGCTCGACGGCCGCGATAGCCGCTGCCGCGCCACCGCCGAAGCCGTTGTACAGCGCGATCATCTGCGGCATGTCGGTCATGGCGACGCGCTTGCCGGTGATCCAGGCTACTGCTGTGCCCGTGACGATGGCGGTGATGATCCAGATGTAGTTCGTCATCCCCGGATAGAGGAACGTGAACAACGTTGCGACCAGCATGCCTGCACCGGCCCAGACGATGCCGCTGCGCGCGGTCACCGGCGAGCTCATGCGCTTCAGGCCCATGACGAACAGGAAAGCAGTCAGCAGGTAGCTGACCTGAATCAGCCACTGTGCAGTGGTGGCGCCGAGGAGCGGCGAGGTGGCAGCAGTGTCCATCAGTGTCCCCCGCGCTTCGGCTTGTTGCCGCTGCTCTTGAACATTTCCAGCATGCGTTCGGTCACGACGTAACCGCCAGCGGCATTGCCCGCCGCCATGAACACGCCGACGAAGCCGATGACCTTTTCCAGCGTAGTGGTGGCATTGCCCAACGCCACCATCGCGCCGACCAGCACGATGCCGTGGACGAAGTTGGAGCCCGACATCAGCGGCGTGTGCAGGATCACCGGCACTTTGGCGATGATCTCGTAGCCGGTGAAAGCGGCGAGCATGAAGATGTACAGGGCGACGATTCCGGTGATGGTGACGATCATGACTTGTTCTCCAGGGCCGCGCCTTCGACCACCTTGCGGGTGGCTTCGTGCTTGATGGCGCCGGCATGTGTGAGGCAGGACTGGGCGAAGACTTCGTCCTGCCAGTCGATGGCCAGCTCGCCCGCCTTGTCGATGGCCGGCTTGAGGAAGTTGAACAGGTTGCGGGCGTACATCTCGCTCGCGTGGTAGGACAGCGAACTGCCCAGATTCACGGCGCCGACGATGCGCACACCGTTGTGCTCCACCGTTTCGCCGGCGCGCGTCAGTTCGCAGTTGCCGCCTGACTCGGCGGCGATGTCGACGATCACCGCACCGGCCTTCATCCGCTCCACAGCGGCACGCGACACGATGCGCGGCGCACGCCGGCCCGGCACCGAGGCGGTGGTGATGACCGCGTCCGCCACGGCGATGCGCGAATCCAGCACTTCCTGCTGTTTCGCCTTTTCCTCGTCCGTCAGTTCGCGGGCGTAGCCGCCCGTGCCGTCGGCCGATACGCCGGTCTCGATGAACTTGGCGCCCAGCGATTTGACCTGCTCTTTCGTGGCACTGCGAACGTCATAGGCCTCGACCACTGCGCCCAGGCGCCGGGCCGTGGCGATGGCCTGAAGGCCCGCGACGCCGACGCCAACCACCAGCACCTGCGCCGGGCGGATGGTGCCCGCGGCGGTGGTGAGCATTGGCAGAAAGCGGTCGAGCGTGTTCGCGGCGATCAGCACGGCCTTGTAGCCGGCCACCGCTGCCTGCGAAGACAGCGCGTCCATGGACTGCGCACGCGAGATGCGCGGCACGAATTCCATGGCAAAACTGGTGATGCCGCGATCTTTCATGGCGCGGACTTCGGCGGCACGGGCGTGCGCCTGCATGAAGCCGATGACCACCGCGCCGCTCTTGAGTGCGCCGATCTGGGCCAGCGTCGGTGGCTGAACGGTCAGCAGCACATCGCTTTCGGCCAGAATGGTAGCGGCATCAGACCACTGGACGTTCTTGAACAGCGCGTCGGGAAACTGTGCGGCGACACCGGCGCCTTTCTCGATCAGAACACGAGCGCCGGCCGCGGCAAATTTGCCCGCTATTTCCGGCACCAGGCTGACACGCTTTTCCCCGGGAGCGCACTCCGCGAGCGCTCCGATTGTGACTGGCATCGTTGATCCTCTCGAAGGCGCGCTGACCGCGGCTTTCCCATTGAATTGTGGCACAAAACGCGCTTATCTTACACGCATGGGCATGCTGGAGGATGATCACCGGCTAGTCATTTACACCGTTGCGGCTGGACTGTCGCAGATGGTGTTGCGCACGAATGTTTCGGGTATGCCTCTGGAGTGGATCGACTACCGCGAGGCAGCCCGGCTGTACCACCAGGATCAGGTGGCCTACACCTGCGGTTCGGTTCTTTTCCGCCTGCATGGCGGCATCAGCGCGCTGACGGGGCGTCGCACCGTGGTCGAGGTCAGTTCGATCGTCGCCACGGTGGGGCAGACGGGCAATCCCGGCAACACGCGACAGGATTACGTCCCGCCGCTCAACAACGAGACCCTGTTCCGGCGCGATGCGCACCTGTGTATGTACTGCGGCGGTCGGTTTCCGGCACGCGAACTGTCCCGCGATCATGTCCGGCCCTTCAGTCAGGGGGGGCAGGACACCTGGAAGAACGTCGTCACGGCCTGTCTCCGCTGCAACAACTACAAAGCCTGGCGGACTCCCGAGCAGGCCAAGATGCAGCTGATTGCCGTGCCCTTTCAGCCCACCTATGCCGAGTACATTTTCCTGAAAGGACGTCGTGTACTGGCTGACCAGATGGAGTACCTGCTGGCGCACTTCCCGCGCTCCAGTCCGCTGCACGCCCGTATTCAGCGCTGGCTGTCCTGATCTCTGCAGCTGCGCGGTATGATGCCGCGCGTGGTGTATCTCATCGACGCGTCGGTCTATGTCTTCCGTGCCTGGTACTCAATGCCGCCGGACCTGCGCGACCCAGAAGGCAATCCAACTCAGGCCTTGTACGGCTTCGCACGCTTTCTCGGTGACCTGATCGAGAAGCGCCGCCCGGAATACCTCGGCGTTGCTTTCGACGAGAGCTTGGGCGCCACGGGTTACCGCGAGCGGCTTTATCCGGCCTACAAAGCCAATCGTGAGCCTGCGCCGGCGGAACTGAAGCGCCAGTTTGCACTGTGTCGTCAGTATTGCCGGCTGCTGGGTGTGGCCGAATATGCCAGCGAGGAATTCGAGGCCGACGATCTGATCGGCACGCTGGCCACCCTGATGCGCGGACATGGCCTGCGCATCACCGTGGTGTCGCGCGACAAGGATCTGTCGCAGCTTGTCGGACCTGGTGATGTCTTTTGGGATTACAGCGATGCCGCGGAATATCACTACGACCAGGTAGCGGAGCGTTTCGGCGTGCGCCCGGAGCGCATGGCCGACTACCTCGCGCTGACGGGCGACAGTGTCGACAATATTCCCGGCGTTCCCGGCGTTGGTCCCAAGACCGCCGCGGCGTTGCTCACGGCGTATGCATCGCTGGATGACATCTATGCCGATCTGCCCGGGACGGCCCGGCTGCCGGTGCGTGGCGCGGCCCGCTTGCCGCAGAAGCTCGCCGAGCACCGTGATGCCGCGTATCTGGCGAGATCATTGACGCGCATCCACTGCGCGGCACCGCTCCCCGCCAGCAAGGACACATTGCGGCGTTGCCGCCCTGATGTCGCAGGTCTGGCGGAGTTCTGCGCACAGCAATGCTTTGGTTCCATGCTGGCGCGGCAGGCTGAGCGGATTTCAGCCCTTTAAGTTTTTCAGCCCGGCTTCTTGACGTAGACCTTGCACCAGCCGTTGGTATTCACCAGCTTGCCGGGGAACAGGTTGCACGGGCGCCACGTGTCTCCGGCCTGACCCTGCAGTTGCAGACAGTTGCTGCAGCGCTGCTCGGGCTTGTAAGTCGCAAACTGTTTGGCGTCCACCTTGGCGCCATCCTCGTGATAGGCCAGTGCCACGGCGGTGGGATCGTTGACCGCGAGGTGCGGCAGGGCTTTGGCGTCAGCGGCACGGGCAGTGGCAGCAGCCACCAGCGTTCCGGCGGCAGTGGCCAGTGCGGCCAGGGCTTCACGGCGGTTCATGGTTTCGCTCATCGTCGACTCCGTCATCTCGTGGTTACGACAGGTACGCCTCATTCTAACGCTTCGGGTTGCGCTATTCTTGATTCGGTCAAATAAAAAGCCTTGCAGGCGCCGTCTCGGGGGATGCCGGTGAAACCAGACAACATCGAATCGGCGTTGCAAGAAGCGCGCAGTTTCCCGCCACCCGAGGGGTTCGTGGCCCACACCCGCCTCGATAGCGCCGCGCTGGAGGCGCTTCGTCGCGAGGCCAGTGCCGATCATCTGGGCTTCTGGGCCAGGATGGCGTGGGAGCAGCTCCAATGGCAGCGACCTTTCACTGTCGTGCTGGATGAGGCCGACGCGCCCAATTACCGCTGGTTCACGGACGGCCAGCTCAATGTCTCCCATAACTGCCTCGACGTGCATCTGGCACAGCGTGGCGACAAGGTGGCCATCCTCTTCGAGGGTGAGCCGGGCGACGTGCGGCGCATCACCTATCGCGAACTTCATGCCGAGGTGTGTCGCTTCGCCAACGCGCTTGTTGCGCTGGGTGTGACGGCCGGCGATCGCGTCGTTATCTATCTGCCGATGGTTCCGGAGGCGGTGGTGGCCATGCACGCCTGCGCCCGCATCGGTGCCGTCCATTCCGTGGTGTTCGGTGGCTTTGCCCATCACTCGCTGCGCGAGCGCATCGAAGATGCCGGCGCCAAGGTTGTCATCACTGCAGACGGCGGTCATCGCGGTGGCTCGGTGGTGGAGCTGAAGGCCGCCGTCGACAAAGCCATTGACGGTGATGCTTGCCCCAGCGTGCAGCGAGTGGTGGTGCTGCGCCGGAGCGGGCGAGCAGTGCCGATGGTGCCGGAGCGCGACCTGTGGTGGCATGAGCTGACCGCGGCTCACTCCGCCGAGTGCGCGCCGGTCTGGGTGGATGCCGAGCATCCGCTGTTCCTGCTCTATACCTCAGGTTCCACAGGCAAGCCCAAGGGCATTCAGCACGCCAGTGCGGGCTACCTGCTCGGTGCAAAGCTCACCAGTCAGTGGGTGTTCGACCTGCGCGATGACGATGTGTTCTGGTGCACCGCCGATGTGGGCTGGGTGACCGGTCACAGTTACGTTGCTTACGGACCGCTTTCAGCGGGTGCGACCATCGTGATGTACGAAGGCGCGCCCACAATTCCCGATGCGGGCCGTTTCTGGAAGATCTGCCAGACGCATGGCGTCACCATCTTCTACACCGCGCCGACGGCGCTGCGTGCGCTGATGAAACTGGGCGACGAGATTCCCGCTCGCTACGACCTCTCGAAGATTCGCCTGCTTGGCAGCGTCGGTGAGCCCATCAATCCGGAAGCCTGGATGTGGTATCACCGCGTGATCGGTCAGCAGCGCTGTCCTATTGTCGATACCTGGTGGCAGACCGAGACGGGCGCCATCATGATCGCGCCGCTTCCCGGCGCCGTCGCCACCAAGCCCGGCTCCTGCACGCTGCCGCTGCCGGGCATTGACGCCGCCATCGTCAATGACAACGGCGATGAGGTCACTGCCCCGGATGCCGGTGGTTATCTGGTGATCCGCAAGCCCTGGCCATCGATGCTGCGCACCATCTGGCGCAACAACGATCGCTATCTCGCTGCGTATTGGGAAAAATTTCAGAACCGCTTCTACGTCGCCGGTGACAGTGCTCACCGTGATCGCGACGGCTACTACTGGATCATGGGCCGTATCGACGACGTGCTGAAGGTTTCAGGTCATCGACTGGGAACGATGGAAATCGAGTCTGCGCTGGTGGCGCATCCGCGCGTTGCCGAAGCCGCTGTGGTGGGCCGGCAGCATGACATCAAGGGTGAGTCGGTGTTTGCCTATGTCGTCTGCAAGGGCGCACGACCCACCGGCGATACCTCTGCGCTGGTGCAAGAGTTGCGCGACTGGGTGGCCGAACAGTTGGGGCCCATCGCGCGACCCGACGACATCCGCTTTACGGACAACCTGCCGAAGACGCGCTCGGGCAAGATCATGCGTCGTCTGCTGCGCGCCGTGGCGCGCGGCGAGCCGATTACTCAGGATGTCTCGACGCTCGAGAATCCAGCCATCGTCGAGCAGCTGCGCGGGCCGGACACTCAGTCCTGAGCACGAATCAGCCGCGCCAATGCCGCGGCATGATCGGCGCGTCCGTTCAGCGCCGGGATGTAGTCATAGTCCGTGCCGCCGGCATGCATGAAGATCTCACGTCCGCCGATGGCGATTTCTTCAAGTGTTTCGAGGCAATCGACTGCAAAGCCCGGGCACATGACGACCAAGCGCCGGGTGCCGCTCGCAGCCAACTCTTCCAGCCGGTCATCGGTGGCCGGTCCAAGCCACTTGGCGGCACCGAAGCGCGACTGAAAACTCAAAGACCATTCCGGCTGTGACAGACCAAGCGCCTCGGCCAGCAGCGCACCGGTGGCATGACACTGGCGTTCGTAGTCATCGCCCTTGCGGACCAGCGCCTGCGGAATGCCATGGAATGACATCAGCAGATGGGCATCGCGACCACGTCGTTCCCAGTGCTCACGCACACTCGCGGCCAGCGCGGCGATGTAGTGCGGGTCGTCATGGTAATCGCCGATCAGTCGCAGCTCAGGCAGCGCGCGCCAGCGGCGCGTGACATCACTGACCTGATCGAACACTGCCCCGGTGGTGGTGCCGCTGCACTGTGGGTACATCGGCAGCACGATCAGTCGCCGCGCGCCGGCTGCACGCATGGCCGCCAATTGCGCCGGCACGTTGGGTTCAGCGTACAGGTAGGCCACATCCACCAGCCATCGATCCGGTTCAGTGCGCTGCAGTTCGCTGGCCAGCGCATTGCGCAACTGCATGCCATACACGGCTAGCGGTGAGCCCGCTTCGGTCCAGATGCGCTGGTAGTTGCGCGCGCTGCGCGGGCCGCGCAGCGGCAGGATCACGCCGTTGAGCAGAGGCAGCCAAAACAGGCGCGGCAATTCGACCACGCGCGGATCGGCGAGAAAGCGGCGCAGGAAGCGACGCACTTCAGGTGCGCGTGGTGCTGTCGGTGTGCCGGTGTTGACCAGCAGGACTCCGGTCCGTGGCGTGCTCAATGAAGTTGCTCCTGAAGAAATGCCAGCGTGCGCTGGAAGGCCAGTTGCGCGGACGATGCGTCGTAGCTGTCACGCTGGTTGCAGTTAAAGCCGTGACCGGCCGGATACAAGTGGAAGATGCCTTGCGGAAACAGCGCGCGCGCCTTCTCGACGTCAGCGAGCGGAATCATTGTGTCCTGTTCACCAAAATGCAGCAGCATCGGCACCGACGGTACGCCGTCGAGATTTTCGCCGATGCGACTGGCGTAGTAACTCACGGCAGCGTGTACCGGCAGCGAGCGCGCACCCAGCCACGCCAACAGGCCACCCCAGCAGTAGCCGATCAATGCCACGCGCCCGGCATGGCGCACCACGTTGATCGCGGCGGTGATATCACGCAAGGCATCCTCGCGCTTCACCTGCAGCATATAGCCGCGGGCGCGCTGGGCTTCCTCGGGCGAATAGCCGCAAGTGATACTGCGGCCGACGCGATCGAACAGCGCCGGTGCTATAGCGACATAGCCTTCCGCCGCATACTGATCGGTGACCTGGCGGAGGTGTTCGTTGACGCCGAAGATTTCCTGCAGGATGACTACGGCGCCGCGCGGTTGTGCAGGCGGCGCCGCGAGCCAGGCATTGAACGTATGGCCATCGCGCGCCATCAACGTTTGCCATTCACCCATCGCGGCGGCGCTGCCCGTTTATCAGCCGACGTAGGCGTCGGCTTCGATCTCGACCAGCATCTCCGGCGAGATCAGCGCCTTCACCTCGACCATGGCTGTTGCCGGACGGATGTCCTTGAAGAATTCGCCGTGCGCACGACCGATCTTTTCCCATTCAGCGATGTTGGTGACGAAAACACGGGTGCGCACCACATGAGCCATCGTCGCACCCGCACGCTGCAGCGCTGCTTCGATATTGGTCAGCGCCTGTTTGGTTTGCTGATAGGCGTCGCCGGTGACCTTGCCATCAGCGCCGGACCCCGTGGTCCCGGAGACGTGGATGTACGGACCCACGACCACCGCGCGCGAATAGCCAATGACGGGTTCCCAACTGGAACCACTGGAAATGTTCAATCGAGACATCAGTTACGCCCTCTCAAGAATTGCACTCACACCCATACCGCCCGCCGTGCAGGCCGATGCCAGCCCCAGCTTTGCGTTGGAATCCTGCGCCAGAATTTTCGCCAGGCCCGCAAGAATACGCGCGCCGGTGGCGGCAAACGGATGACCGACGGCCACACTGCCACCTTTGACGTTCAGTCGCGTCATATCGATGGTGCCCAGCGGCTGTTGGAGTCCGAGACGCTCGCGACAGAAGTCAGCCGACTGCCACGCCTGCAGAGTGCACAGCGGCACGGCCGCGAACGCTTCATGGATCTCGTAGTAATCGAAATCCTGCAGCGCCAGGCCCGTGTCGCGCAGCATTGCGGCGACGGCGTAAGCCGGCGCCATCAGCAGACCCTCCGCGCCGGTGGCGAAATCCACCGCCCATGTCTTGCCGGCCCGCAGCCACGCGAGAATCGGCAGTTGGCGCGCGCGCGCCCATTCCTCACTGGCCAGCAGCAGTGCGCTGGCGCCGTCGGTCAGTGGCGTGCTGTTGCCGGCGGTCAGAGAGCCGCTGCCGCGGGTGTCGAACACCGGGCGCAGACTGGCCAACTTCTCCAGCGAAGTATCGGCGCGGACATTGTTGTCGCGCTTCAGGCCGGCGAACGGCACCACCAGATCGTCATAGAAACCTTCATCCCAGGCGCGCGCCGCATTCTGGTGGCTCTGGTATGCGAGTCGGTCCTGCGCTTCGCGCGGAATCTTCCACGTCTTGACCATCAGCTCGCAGCTCTGGCCCATCGACAGACCGGTGCGCGGCTCCATCACAGCGGGCAGCTGCGGCTTGAAATCGCGTGGTCGCAGCTTTAGGAACGGTGCCAGCCGCTGGCCAAGACTCCGGCCGCGATGGCTATCCAGCAGGATCTGGCGATAGGAATCCGGGTAGACCACGGGCGGATCGCTGAGGCATTCCACACCCGCGGCGATGCCAGCATCGATCTGACCCAGTGCAATCTTATTGGCGATGAGCACCGCGCCTTCGAGGCTGGTGCCGCAGGCCCGCTGAAGATCTAGTCCCGGCGTCTGCGGATCGAGGCCGGCCGACAGGAGCGACTCACGCGTCAGGTTGAAATCGCGGGAGTGCTTCATGACGGCCCCGCCCATCACATCGCCCAAGCGCTGTCCCTGGAGCTGGAAACGCTCGACCAGCGCGCGCAGCGCTGCGGTCAGCAGTTCCTGATTGTTATGGCGGGCATAGGCTCCATGGGAGCGTGCAAACGGGGTGCGGACGCCGCCGATGATGGCGACACGCCGCGGCGCGGTTCCAATCAGCATGTGTGCTCCACAGGGTGTCCAGGGCGCGTTGGCCGATGCGGCAAGGATGCCATGAGCCCCAGTCCCGGTCACGGATGATTGCCGCATCGTGCCGCTTGCGCGCAAACTGCGCGGCTGAGTCGAAGGCTGAAGGAAGCAGGGTATCCATGGCAGGCGGGGCGATCGATCGCGTGTTCGAACGGCGGGTGGCATCGCTGGTCAATGCCCGTGTGCCGGAGCTGTTGCGCGGCGGGTTGCGCGGGCTTGAAAAGGAGTCCCTGCGGGTCACGCCGTCGGGGCGCATTGCCCGCACGCCGCATCCGGCGGCGATTGGCTCAGCGCTGTGCCACCCGCACATCACCACCGACTATTCCGAGGCCCTGCTCGAGCTGGTCACCTCGCCATCGCCGGACAATGACACCTTGCTCGCTGAGCTGCGCACGCTGCAGGCCTTCGTCTGCCGGCAACTCGGCGACGAGCTGCTGTGGCCCGCCTCCATGCCCTGCGAACTCTCCGGCGATGCGGATGTGCCGATCGCTTACTACGGTCGCTCCCATGAAGGTCACTTCAAGGAGGTTTACCGACGTGGGCTGCTGCATCGCTATGGCGGCATGATGCAGGCCATCGCCGGTGTGCACTTTAATTATTCGTTGCCGACAAACTTCTGGCCCGTATGGGCGGAAGTCCGTGAGGTCCGCGCCGCCGACAGCGCCTTCGTGTCCTCTTCCTACATGGACCTGCTGCGCAATTTCCGCCGCCACGGCTGGCTGGTCAGCTGGCTGTTCGGCGCATCACCAGCGCTGTGCCGCTCGTTCGCCGCCGATTCCACCGGGCTGCGGAACCATGCTGCGCACACGGTCTACGGACCCGACAGCACCTCGCTGCGCATGAGTGATCTGGGTTACCGCAACCGCAATCAGGCAGCGGTACACGTCTCGGTCAATTCACTTGATGCCTACCTGCGTGACCTGCAGCGCGCTGTGCACACACCACATCCGCCATTCGAGCGCATTGGCGTGCGTGTGGATGGCGAATATCGCCAGCTCAGCGCCAACGTGCTGCAGATCGAGAACGAGTATTACAGCGCGATACGTCCCAAGCGCGCGCCGCGCAGCGGCGAGCTGGCCGCCCAGGCCCTCAGCCGCGCCGGCGTCGAGTACGTCGAGGTGCGCACGCTGGATCTGGATCTGTTTGCGCCCGATGCCGTGACGGTCGAACAGCTCGACTTCCTCGAAGCGCTGCTGATCCTGTTGTTGGTGAAGGACAGCCCGCTGCTGAGTGATGACGAGCAGCAGGATCTCGATGCCAACCAGCTGCAGGTGTGTCGTGAAGGGCGCGCCAATGGCCTGCAGCTGCGGCGGGAGGGTCGCGCGCTGGCCCTGCGTGACTGGGCCGCGCGTCTGTTCGAAGAGCTGACTGCCGTGTGTGAACTGCTGGATGCCGGCAATCCGAGTGGGCGTTACGGTCGCGCCTTGCTGGCGCAGCGTGACAAGCTCGCGCAGCCCTTGCTGCTGCCGTCCGCGCGGCAGCAGCAGCAGTTGCTGGATCATGGCGAGGAGTTCTCAGCTCAAGCAATGAGGCTCGCGCAAGCGCATCGCGATGTGCTGCTGGCCACGCCGCTGGAGCCCGCGCTGCTAGCGCAGCTTCAGGAGCAGGCGCGCGAATCGCTCGAACTGCAGCAGCGCATGGATCGCGCAGTCAGCGGCGACTTTGGCGACTACCTGCACCGCCGCCTCAGCGGCGCGGCGTCCTGAGCCGCAGCCCTTCTTGGGCGCGCCAGACCAGCGACCGCGCTCCCTGTCGCACCACGCGTGTGCAGCGCCAACCCTGCGTCGCCCCAAACTGGGGCTTCGGAAGTGTGCGAGAGGGGTCAGAGGCGCGCTGCCTGCGACCGCCACGCATGGCATGAAAGCTGCACTTCCCCAGCCAGAAAGCCGGCGCGGTCGGACTCAAGACGATAAGACGGGAGCGAATACATGAAACTGGTTACGGCGATCATCAAACCCTTCAAGCTGGATGACGTGCGCGCGGCGCTGTCCGAAATCGGCGTATCCGGCATGACGGTGACGGAAGTCAAAGGCTTTGGCCGTCAGCGCGGACATACCGAGTTGTACCGCGGCGCCGAGTACGTTGTGGACTTCGTGCCGAAGACACGCGTCGAAGTGGCCGTGCGGAGCGATCTGGTCGAGCAGACCATCGAAGCGATCGTGAAGGCTGCCAAGACCGGCAAGGTCGGCGACGGCAAGGTGTTCGTCACGGAAATCGAGCGCGTGATGCGCATTCGTACCGGCGAAACGGACGACTCCGCGCTCTAAAACGGCTGTCAGGCGCGGTGGCGGCGTGCGTCGTTCGCTCGCCGCCGCGCTGCCCTCAGCCTTTGTCGATCAGGCGCAGCGCACGGCCGTCACGACTGACACCGAGTGCGCCGCTGCGCACCACCTCGATCAGTTCCGCCAAGCGCGACAGCTCCGCAATGAATCCGCTCACCTCGGATTCGCTCCCGAGCAATTCCACGATGAACGAATCCTCGCTCGTGTTAAGCACGCGCCCGCCCGTGCTGAGCACGTAGCTGCGCACGGCATCCTGTCCGCCCGCATCGGCACGCAGCTTCACTAGCAACAGTTCGCGCTCGATGTGCTCGCCCTGCGTCATATCCTCGACGCGCACCACATCGACCAGCTTGTTGAGCTGGTTGACGATTTGCTGGATGACGAGATCCGAGCCGCGCGTGACCAGCGTCAGGCGCGAGACAGTTGGGTCGTCGGTGGGCGCCACCGACAGGGATTCGATGTTGTAACCGCGACTGGAGAACATGCCGGCGACGCGCGCTAGCGCGCCCGCTTCGTTCTGCAGAAGAATACCGATGATGTGTCGCATGAGCCTCCCGGATCGCGAAGGATAGCCAATTTTGTACTCCGCGCCCAAGCTGATAGGCTTCGGGCATGACCCACCCAGCGGAGAAGACCGCGGCGGCCCATCTACGGGCCGGCGCGAAGATGACCGGCGCCCAGATCATCATGCAGGTGATCGCCGACGAGGGCGTTGAAGCGATTTTCGGCTACAGCGGTGGCGCGATCCTGCCCACCTACGACGCCATCCTCGCCTATAACCAGGAGCGCCAGGCCGACGGCGGCCGTCAGGTGCCGCTGATCGTCCCGGCCAATGAGCAGGGGGCGGGTTTCATGGCCGCCGGTTATGCCCGCGCCAGCGGTCGGGTTGGCGTCTGTATGGTCACCTCCGGGCCCGGGGCCACCAACACCGTGACTCCGGTGCGCGATTGCGCCGCCGATTCCGTGCCGATGGTCGTGATCTGCGGTCAGGTTCCCACGGCGGCCATCGGCAGCGATGCCTTTCAGGAGGCCCCGGTCGCCGCGATCATGGGTGCGGTGGCCAAGCATGTCTTTCTGGTCACCGATCCCGCGCGCCTGGAAGCCACGGTTCGCACGGCCTTCGAGATCGCCCGCACGGGCCGGCCCGGTCCGGTGGTGGTCGACGTTCCGAAGGATGTGCAGAACTGGACGGGCGTGTTCGCCGGCAGCGGCCGGCTGGAAATGCCGGGCTACCGGGCACGTCTCGCCGCGCAGGCGGCCGCACAGCTCGACGACACGCGTGCCGACCAGCTGCTGCAATACCTGCGCGAGTCGCATCGCCCGCTGCTGTATGTGGGTGGCGGCGTGATCAACGGCGAGGCCAGCGCCGAACTGCTCGATTTTGCGCAGCTCCATGGCATTCCGGTGGTCACCACGCTCATGGGCATCGGTGCCATCGACACCACGCATGCGCTGTCCATGCGCATGCTCGGCATGCACGGCGCCGCCTATGCCAACTACGCGGTCGAGGACTGTGACCTGCTGATTGCCGTCGGCGCGCGCTTCGATGATCGCGTTGCCGGCAGCCCCAAGAACTTTGCGCGCGGTGCGCGGCGTATTTGTCATCTCGACCTTGATCAGGCCGAGATCAACAAGGTGGTCGCGGCTCACTGGTCGCATGTCGGTTTGCTGCCGCAGGCTCTGCGCAAGCTGTGCGAGCGTTCGCGCGCCCAGAAATTCAAACCTGACTACTCGGCGTGGTTTGCGCATCTCGCGGCGCTGCGCGAGAAGCACGCGATGAACTACAACCGCGCCAGCGAGCTGGTTCAGCCGCACTACGTGATCGAGGAAATCAACCGCGTCACGAAGGGCCAGGCCATCATCAGTACCGGCGTCGGCCAGCACCAGATGTGGGCGGCGCAGATGTTCGATTTTGCCAAGCCGCGTCAGTGGCTGACCTCTGGCAGCATGGGCACGATGGGCTTCGGCCTGCCCGCCGCCATCGGTGCGCAGGTGGCCAATCCCGGCGCGCTGGTCATCGACATCGACGGCGATGCCAGCATTCGCATGAACATTGGCGAATTGGAAACGGCCACCACCTATGGCCTGCCGGTCAAGGTCGTGGTGCTGAACAACTTCGGCGACGGCATGGTGCAGCAGTGGCAGAAACTGTTCTTCAAAGGACGTCTGTCGGGCAGCGATAAATCGCTGCACAAGAAGGACTTCGTCAAGGCCGCTCAGGCCGATGGTTATGAGTACGCCAAGCGTCTGGACCGCAAGTCCGACGTGCCCGCAGTGGTCGCCGAGTTTCTGGCCTTTAAGGGGCCGGCATTCCTTGAAGTCATCATCGACCGTGATGCAGGCGTCTATCCAATGGTCGGGCCCGGCCTTGGCTACGACGCAATGATCACCGGCGAGTTCATCCCGTCGCGCGATCGTCGCGAGGAGACGAACGTCGATCCGTCGAGCATGTTCTGAAGCGACGCGTTCTGGCGCGCCCCGCGCGCGCTCAGAATGTCTTTTTAGTCGACACCAGCCACTGCAGCGAACGGACACCGGCTGGTTGCTCCAGCGGCGTCGCCAGATCGACATGAATGACTGCGCCAAGCGAGGAGCGGCTGTTGCCCAAGCGCAGGCCCAAGCCCGCATCCTTTAGCCAGCCGAGATTCGGTGCCCCCAGCGGGTTGCCGCCATGCACACGACCGGCATCGACGAACGCGGCCGCACCGACATCGAACAGTCGCCACAGCGAATAGCCGGAATAAAAACGTTCCTCGATTTTCACGTGCGTCAGCCCGCTGCCAAGTTGATAGCGCAGCGGATAGCCGCGTAGCCAGTTATCGCCGCCGAGGCTGTAGTAATGATCGAGATCCAAGCGGCTGCCGCCCATGGTCGTGATCTTGGCGTGAGTTTGCAGGCGCAGCGAATGCCGCCAGTACCAAGCCGCACTGAAGCTGTAGCGCTGGTCGGTGCTGTGTCCGCCTTCGATGCGAGTGCCCCAAGTGGCGTCGAGATACAGCTGCTGCGAAGTACCGAGCAGCGTGCCGTATTGACTGTTTAAATCCATCAGCACCGCATCGCGATCGCTCCCGCCGGTGCGTGTTGCCATGCCGAGAGTCGTGGAGCCGCTCAGCCCCAGATGCACGTCCTCGGTGCGGTCGATCAATTCCAAATCACGCGTGGTGCGGAAGGCATCGCGAATCCAATCGGCTCGCAGATACGGATAACTCAGCTTGCGATCCGCAGGCAGAGGTCCACGCGTCTCCGGTAACAGCTGAAAATCATCCTGTGCATTGCGCCAACCCAGTGTCAGGCGGCGAGTCAGTCCGGCCTGCAGACCCGCCGACCAACCCGTGTACAGATCAAAGCCGCGCGATTTGCGCCGATAGCTGTCAAAGCTGTCGCCCAGCACATAGCGCGTATCTTGCAGCGCGCTGTCGGAGAGCATCACCCCGAAGGCGTGGCGCGCGCTGAGCGAGTAGAACGGTCGCCACACGCTTACGCGGCGCACATGTCCATCGCTGGTGTTGGAGAAATAGAGATTGTCCTCCCAGCGGCTGCCGTTGATAGAGGGGTCGCGCCACTCGACGATGCTCGCAGTCCGATCGACATTTCGCTCCGCGCCAAGAATCAGTGTCTTGCCTAGACCCAGAAAGTTCTGGTCGGCAAAGCTAAATGAACTGTTGTTGGTGCCGCCGCTTCGTCCGAAGGTCGGTCCCACCTGCAGCGTCCACACATCGTGAGTCACCACTTCGATGTCGACCACGCCGTCGTGATAGCGCGTCGCACGCACCCTCGGCTCACGCAGGAAACGCAGGGTGCGAAGGTTGCGTTCCGTCTCCTGAAGCACGCGCCCCGAATAGAGATCACCGCTCTTGAACAGCAACTGCGCGCGGATCACGGAGTCGTGAGTGTGGGCGTGCAGGTTGTTGGCCAGTCGGTACAACGCCTTGTTCTCGCGCGGATCATCCAGATTGAAGATCTGGCGCGTGTCGATGGTGATGGTGCCAATGCGTGCGCCCGCGGCCAGCAGCGTGGCCTCATCAGGCAGTGCCGCATCAGTGGGCGCTGCATCAGCCAGAGCGGCATCAGTCTCTGTTGTCCCCGGTTCGGCCGCCTGCGCAAACCAGGGCGCACCGCATAGAGCAGTGGCCAGCAGCATCAGGCGCAACCCGGTCAGAACTTTCACCGCCGGCATCGGAACACGGCCGGCAGATCCGTGCAACTTTGAGCTAAGTCACGATCGCGCAAACCCGTGCTTGCCTCTTCCGGAGCGGCTGAGGCACCGTACCTACATGACGCTCTCATCTCGTCCAAAGCGGCGAATACTGGCCCCGACGCTGCGCCGCGCATATTTCGAATGCCGTTTCGGCCAGCTGCATGTCTACCAGGCCATTCCTCCGGGCGGCGGCTTCGATGAACTAACCACTCTGTTGTGTCTGCCCGCACCACAGTCGGCGGCTGCCGTGTTCCAGCCGCTGCTGGTGCCGCTGGGTATCGATCGTTCAGTCTTCGCGATTGATGCGCCCGGCGCCGGGCAGTCTGATCCGGCTGCTACGAACGATGTCGCAGCACTGGCCGATGCCGTGCTCGACTTCCTCCACAGCCTGCGCATTCCCACCGCCCATGTGTTGGCAGCCGGTGCGGCCGCCGATGTCGTCGTACGTCTCCTGTCGCTGGCCGAGGGCCGGATCACGCGCATTGCGCTCTGCGACGGCGCGGCCACCCGAATCCGTCTGACGGCACCCGGCGTGCAGGTTCATTCGATCACGGCGAGCGTGGCGGCACTGGCCGCCGGTCAGGCGGACGCCCAGGCGCAGGTCGGGCAGCTGCGGGCCTTCCTGGACGCACCTTAGCGGCTCATATCACTGCCTTCGTCGGCCGCCGCCGGCGTCGTAGCGCGATCAGGCTGCGCCGAGGGCCTGCGATCGCTTAAGCTTTCGCCTCATGGTTGACGATTATCTGGCGCGAATCCTGCGCGCAAAAGTCTACGACGTGGCGATCGACTCACCGCTCGATGCGGTGCCGCGCCTGTCCGCGCGCCTGGGCAACACGGTGCTGCTCAAGCGCGAGGACCTGCAGCCCGTTTTCTCGTTCAAGCTGCGTGGTGCCTACAACAAGATTGCGCACCTCTCGCAAGCGGCGGCCAGTCGCGGCGTGATCACCGCATCGGCCGGCAACCATGCTCAGGGCGTGGCGCTGGCGGCGCGCAAGCGCGGCATTCCCGCTGTCATCGTCATGCCCCGCACCACACCGGACATCAAGGTGCAGGCGGTGGCCAGTCTCGGCGGCGAGGTGGTGCTGCACGGCGACGTCTTCGATGCCGCCTATGAACACGCCATGAAGCTGACGCAGCAGCGCGGGCTGACCTTTGTGCATCCCTTCGATGACCCCGATGTGATAGCCGGGCAGGGCACCATCGGAATGGAGATCCTGCGTCAGACCGGCGGCGAGCTGGACGCCATCTTCCTGCCGGTGGGTGGCGGTGGACTCATTTCCGGCGTCGCCGCGTGCGTGAAGCAGCTCTACCCGCGGGTGAAGATCATCGGCGTCGAGCCTGAAGATGCAGCCGCGATGCATGATTCGCTGCGCGCCGGCCGGCGCGTCACGCTCGACCAGGTAGGCCTGTTCGCCGACGGTGTCGCGGTCAAGCGCGTGGGCGAAGAGACTTTCGCACTCGCGCAGCGCTATGTGGACGATGTGATCTTGGTCGATACCGACCAGATCTGTGCCGCCATTCAGGACACCTTCGAAGACACTCGTGCGCTGCCCGAGCCATCGGGCGCGCTGGCACTGGCCGGTCTGAAGGCCTGGGTGGCACGACACAAAGTGAGTTCGCAAAAGCTTGTGGCCATCAACAGCGGCGCGAACATGAATTTCGACCGGCTGCGGCACATCGCCGAGCGCGCCGACATTGGCGCCGGCCGCGAGACACTGCTGGCCGTGGAAATCCCAGAGCAGCGCGGCAGCTTCCTGCGCTTCTGCGAACTGCTCGGCCAGCGCAGCGTCACCGAATTCAACTACCGCTATCAGGGCAGCGACCGCGCTCACATCTTCGTCGGCATCAGTGCCGCGGGTTCAGCCGCTGACCGCGAGGCCGAGATCGCGCGGCTCCGTCAGGCCGGGTATACCGTGCTGGACATGACCCACAACGAAATGGCCAAGCTGCACGTGCGCTACATGGTCGGCGGCACCGGCGCTGGCATCGCCGACGAACTGCTCTACCGCTTCGAGTTCCCGGAGCGACCGGGCGCGCTGCATCGTTTCCTCACCGCCATCGGCGGCAACTGGAACATCACCCTGTTCCATTATCGCAACCATGGGTCCGATTACGGCCGTGTGCTCGCGGGCATCCAGGTGCCCCAGGCGGAGCGTGCGCGCTTCCTCGAACACCTGAATGAACTGCAGTATCCCTATGCTGAGGAAACCGATAATCCGGCGTACCGCATGTTCCTCGGCAAGTGATTGGGTAACTTGGGGACGGTTTTGGGGCCAAGTCACCCAGCTATGATCACGAAAGGTTAGAGGCGATAGAAAAGGCGTCGGTCCTCACTTTCCTGACTCAGTCAGATCGTACAGTAGGGTATTAGTTACTTAAATATGAGTAAAACAATGCCTTTTTAACCCATTGATTATTATGGACCTATTGTAAAAAATGCCCTCAAGACCCCGAATTTACAAAACGAACCCAATAATTTCCGTTCGGGTAGCGATTGGAGTCAAGATTAGCTTGTCTCTGACTCAGAGTGCGGCACCGGAATGCCGCCAAAACCATAGTCTTATTCGCTTAACCCGTTTTGATGCTTGAGGGAGCAAGATCAGACCCCCCTCAAGAGCCGTTGGTAATGCTGTCCCCGGTGAGTCGACTGCCATCAGCCAAAACGTATTTAGCGCAGCATACAAGGCAGTTACGCTCGCGCCGATTCCAGAACTCGAGCGGTCACTTGAGACATTTTTCAGAGTCTATAGCTGACCATGAAATGCGCCTCCGATTAACCGCTCAACCCCAGCGCTTCATCACTGATGCGGTCGTCCTAAAGGATTAATTAGGTATGTCCTTCCATTCGAGAGTAAAAGGGCGGTTATTTAAGTAGTTGTCTAAGAGTACTTACGCTGAGGCATGCGGCGACGCCAGCCTCAGATCGGAAGTTGTTGAAATCAGATCTTTAGGGCGCATCGTGTAATCTTTGCGCCTGCTCCAGCGGAGTTTTCCGATGTACGACCTCAGTTCTGCGCCTTGGCTGCGTCGGGTGATCATCATTATGGTGCTCGCCGGCGTACTGATACTCGGTTTCATGGTGCTGCAGCCCTTCATCGTGCCAGCCATCTGGGCAGCGGTCCTAGGCTATTCCACGTGGGGCTGGAATGAGCGGATGCAGCAGTGGTGCCGCGGCAATCGCACGCTGAGCTCCCTGGCCATGACATTGCTGCTGACACTCGCGGTCATCGTGCCCACCGCCAGCATCGTCTGGCTGCTGAGTGCCGAGGTCACGGAGGCGTACCGGCAGACGATCACGGCGCTGGCCGGGCAGCACGAGCTCCCGCCGGCGTTGATGCGGATGCCTCTGGTGGGTAGTTGGCTGCAGGATCTCAACACCCACATGCAGAATGATCCGCAGGCATTGCGCAATGCATTGCAGGGTCTGCTCGGTAGTTCGATGGGCCAGATGCGTGATCTGGTGGGCGGTTTTGGCCGTAACCTCGGCAAGATGTTTATCACGGCGGTAACGCTGTTCTTCTTCTATCGCGACGGGGAGCGGTTCGCGGCTCAGTTGCGTGAGGCGCTGCGCGAGATCATCGGTTCGCGCTCCGGAGCGTATCTCGACGCCATTGGCAGGATGGTCAAAGCTGTGCTGCTGAGTCTGCTGGTCTGCGCGGTGTCGCAGGGTGCGCTGGCAGGGTTGGGCTATTGGGTCGCCGGGGTTCCGGCACCGATCTTTGCCGGTCTGGTGACCATGGTGGCTTCACTGATTCCCTTTGCCGTGCCGCTGGTGTGGGGCAGTATTGCAATCTGGATGTTCGCTGCAGGTCAAACCGTGCCGGCCATTGGTCTGGTCATCTGGTGTGCGACGGCCGTGAGCTGGATCGACAATGTCATCCGGCCTCTGGTGATCGGTGGCAGTACCGGAGTGCCGTTCCTGCTGGTTCTTTTCGGGGTGCTCGGTGGCCTGGCCGCCTTCGGACTGGTTGGATTGTTCGTCGGTCCCGCCTTACTGGCGGTGATGCTAGCGGTGTGGCGGGAATGGCGCTCTGAGCGCATCGACCAGTCGGGGGGAGCGGGTTGAGTGTCACGCGCCAGGCGCGGCTCCTTCCGTTCCTGCGTAATCCCCGCTTTGCACGCTATACGATCGGCCGATTGTGCGCCGGCCTCAGCTGGCAGATGCTGGGTGTTGCGGTTGGATGGCATGTCTATGAGCTGACGCACGATCCGCTGGCTCTGGGGCTCGTCGGTCTCTGGGAATTTCTCCCGTTCTTCTGTTTGGTGCTGGTGGGCGGTCATGCTGCGGATCACTTCAATCGCCGACATCTGGTGATCATTGCGGCGTTAGTTGAGTGCGTCTGTGCGTTGTCGCTGTGCTGGTTCGCATTGCGTGGACTGAGCTCAGCCTGGCCTGTGTATGGCGCGATTGCGTTGTTTGGCGCGACCCGTGCGTTCTGGGCGCCGGCGATGCAGGCCTTTCTTGTCAACATCGTCCCGCGCGAAGACCTTGCTGCGTCGCTGGCGACGGATTCCATGCTGCGGCAGATCACGGTGGTAGGCGGGCCGGCGCTGGGTGGAGTGCTTTATCTCTTCGGGGCGCATATCGTGTATGCCACCTGTGCAGCGTTGTATCTGGCTACGGCGTTGCTGACGATCAGTAACCGCGTGACTTTGCCGCCCTCACTGCGCAGTGATGAGCCTCTGTGGCAACGTGGCCAGGAGCTCTTTCACGGTATGCGGCATGTATTCCGCAATCCAGTCGTGCTGGGATGTCTCTCGCTCGATCTTTTTGCGGTGCTTTTTGGTGGAGCGACGGCGCTCCTGCCGATCTTTGCTGCGGATATTCTCAAGGTGGGACCGGCAGGCCTTGGCCTGCTGCGCTCCGGTCCGGCAATAGGTGCAGCAGTGGTCGGTCTTCTGTTGGCTGCACGACCCCTGCGCAATCGTGCGGGGGACTGGCTGTTCGGCGGGGTGGCGGTGTTTGGTGTGGCCACCATCGTGTTCGGCTTATCGACCAGCTTCTGGCTATCGCTTGCTGCGCTGATCATTGCCGGTGCCGGCGACATGATCAGTGTCTATGTCCGTACGATGCTCGTGCAGCTCAATACACCCGAGGAAATCCGCGGTCGTGTCAGTGCAGTCAATTCCATGTTCATTGGCGCCTCGAATGAGCTAGGCGGATTCGAGTCGGGTGTTGTGGCCGGCTGGTTTGGTGTGGTGCCGTCAGTGCTGTTCGGCGGCGTTGCCACACTGATTGTGGTGATGCTGTGGCGGCAGTGTTTCCCGCAGCTGCGCCGTTTATCGTCGCTGGGCTGATCCTGCGCACTCGCCGGATCGCTGCTCCCATCAGCCGCCGAAGAGCTTTTCCAGTTCGCTGCGCGCCTTCTCGGCGGCACTGTTGTCAGCGGCCACCCAGGCGCCAACCTTCGGCTTGAAGTGGTCGCAGAAATTAGCGTGGGTTTTGTCGCTGACTTCTTCCGCGGTGGGCTCTCGACACTGCTTGGCCAAGCCCGGCGCGTAATCGACGCACAGGCGGCACACATGAAGTTCGGCGCGGCACGCCGGGCATTCATCTCGGCGGAGCAGTGGCAACGACAGCTGCGCCAGCGAGGCACCACATTTCCAGCACAGCAGACCGTTATCCATGGCTGGAGTATAGCCCGACGACGCTCAGTAGCCGGGCTGTCACCGCAAATCCGATTTGGACGATACCCCTGAAGAGGGGTCAGCACGCGTGCTCAGGAAAGAGGCCAGCGCCGCACTCGTCGCTGAGCCCTGCGTTGAATCAGCGGCGGCGCGAGTTCGAGTGGTCTTTCCGCGAGCGGCTGCTGCACGGCGTGTCTTGCCAGCGCTAACGCGACTCAAGGCCGCGACGTCCGCGGGCGTGCCCTGTGCCACGATGCGGCCGCCATCATTGCCGGCGCCGGGACCCAGGTCGATGATCCAGTCGGCCTCGGCCATGATGTCCAGATCGTGTTCGACGATGACGACGGAGTTGCCGGCATCAACCAATCGATGCAGCACCGCTGTGAGGCGCTCGATGTCGGCCATATGCAGACCCACAGTGGGTTCGTCGAGCACATAGAGTGTATGGGAGCGCTTGCCCCGGATCGCGCCTTGGGAGAGGCGCGCCAGCTCGGTGACCAGCTTCATGCGCTGGGCCTCGCCACCGGACAGTGTCGGGCTCGGCTGGCCAAGCGTCAGATAGCCTAGCCCAACATCATGTAGCAGTTGCAGCGGCCGGCGGATCTTCGTTTGTGCGGCGAAGAATTCTAGTGCGTCGTCAACGTTCATCGCCAATACATCACTGATTGACCGCTCGCGCCACAGAACGCTGCGGGTCTCTGCATCGAAGCGAGCTCCCTGGCAACGGGCGCAGCTGACTTTGACGTCAGGCAGAAAACTCATCTCGATGGTGCGCTGGCCCTGACCCTCGCATTCTGTGCAGCGCCCGCCAGAGGTGTTGAATGAGAACCGGCTGGCGGTGTAACCGCGCACGCGTGCTTCGTTGCTGCCCGCAAAGAGCTGTCGGATCTCATCCCAGAAGCCCACATAAGTGGCCGGGCAGGAGCGGGGAGTTCGCCCGATGGGCGTCTGGTCGACTTCGAGTACGCGGTCGACGTGCTGCACACCGTTGAGCTTGCGCAGCCCCTGCAGCGTAGTCTCACCCGCCAACCGCGCACGAACATTCTCGTACAGGATGTCGCGTGTCAGCGATGACTTACCGGAGCCGGATACACCAGTCACTACGACCAGTCGGCCCAGCGGCAAGCGCAGCTCCACGCCGCACAGGTTGTGGTGCTCGATGCCCTGTAAATGCAGCACTGCAGTGTCTTCATCCACGACCCGACGCGGGGTGAGCGGATGGCGCAGCGGCGCTGCCAGATAGCGTCCGGTCAGTGATGACGCGTTCTTCTGCAGCTGTTCGGCGGTGCCAGTGGCGACCACATGGCCACCGCGCACACCCGCACCGGGGCCGAGGTCGATCACATGATCCGCGCGTCGCATGGTCTCTTCGTCATGTTCGACGACGACCAGTGTGTTGCGCGCACTGGCCAGCTGACGCAGCGCATCCAGCAGCAGCGCATTGTCACGCGGATGCAGACCGATGGAGGGCTCATCAAGCACATAGCAGACGCCTTGCAGATTGGAACCCAATTGCGCAGCGAGACGGATGCGCTGCGCTTCGCCGCCTGAGAGTGTTGGCGCAGCGCGATTCAGCGTCAGATAGCCCAGCCCAACGCGCTCAAGGAATTGTAGACGTGTGTGAATCTCCTGTAGCGCATCGCGGGCGATGGCCTGAGCGCGGTCATCGAGTGTGAGTGTCGATAGTGCCTCGCGTAATGCTGTGACGGGTAAGGCCGTCAGCTCCGCAATGTTGCGACCGTCCAGCCGAAGATTCAGTGCGATGGGATTCAGGCGCTGGCCGGCGCATTCATGGCAATGCTCGGCATGCTGCGTATCTGCCATATGCCATGCAGCCTCCTCGCCGGTGCTCTCCTCATCCAGATCCTCGATGCGCAGCCCGCTGCCGTGGCAGCTGGTACACCAACCCTGAGATGAGTTAAAGGACAGCAGGCGTGGGTTGGGCTCTGCGAAGCCACGCCCGCAACGCGGGCAGGCACGACGACTGGAGAAGGTCTCGGTGCGACCCGATGCATCCAGTACGTTGACGATGCCGCGACTGGCGGCCAAGGTTTGCTCAAGGGCTTGCCGTAACGCTGTCTCATCGGTAGGGCTGACGGTAACAGTGGCGACGGGAAGCTCAATCGTGTGTTCGACGAAGCGTTTGAGCTTCGGGAACGGTTCTGTGGGTACGAACTGACCGTCCACGCGCAGCTGTCGTGCGCCGCGTGCAGCTGCCCAGCGCGCCAAGTCGGTGTAGATGCCTTTACGCTGGGCTACCAGTGGCGCCAGCAGTTGCACTGAGCGACCGCGATGACGTCGAACGATCTGCGCGGCTATGGAATCCACGCTCTGCGGCTCGATCGCCACCTCGCACTCCGGACAGTGCTGAACTCCGAGGCGTACATAGAGCAAGCGCAGGAAGTGATAGATCTCCGTCAGCGTGGCAACCGTGCTCTTCAGGCCGCCACGGCTGGCGCGCTGCTCGATGGCTACGGTTGGCGGAATGCCGCTGATGGTGTCGATGTCGGGTCTGGAAGGAGGCTGGACGAACTGCCGTGCATAGGCGTTCAGTGATTCCAGATAACGGCGCTGGCCTTCGCTGAACACGATATCGAACGCCAGCGTGGATTTACCAGAGCCTGACACGCCGGTGATCACCGTGAATTGCTCACGTGGAATGTCGACGCTGATGTTGTGGAGATTGTGTTCGCGTGCGCCGCGTATTTCGATGCAATTGGATGCAGGCCGTGAGGCAGCTGCTGGCGCTTTGGTCGCTCCGCGTGCTGTCGGGCTGCGCTGAGATCGCGGTTCCGCCACCTGGAACCCGCCGGCATGCTGTCGCAGTGCGTGACCGGTGTGTGATGTGAGATGTGCGCGCACCTGTTCGGGGGTGCCGGTACACACCACGGCACCACCGCCGTGTCCGCCTTCCGGGCCCAGATCAATGATCCAGTCGCTGGCAGCGATCACATCGAGGTTGTGCTCGATGACAAGCAACGAGTGGCCGATATCGAGCAGTCGGCCGAAGGCACGCAGCAGTTTGGCGATGTCTTCGAAGTGCAGTCCGGTGGTGGGCTCGTCGAACAGCAGCAATTTGCCTTTCTCGCCCGTCTTCAGCGCCGCCTCAGCGAGGTAGCCAGCGATCTTCAGTCGCTGAGCCTCGCCGCCAGAGAGCGTGGGTACCGGCTGGCCCAAACGCACATAGTCCAGACCCACCTCGGCCAGCGGTTGCAATCGCGCCAGTACACGTGGTGCGCGTGCGAAGAAATCGACGGCCTGTGCCACAGTGAGGTCGAGTACCTCGGCAATATTCAGGTTCTGCCCGGTAGCGCCGCTGATCCGCACCTCCAGGGTCTCGGCTCGGTAGCGTCGGCCATCGCAACTGCCGCAGCGCAGGTACACGTCAGAGAGGAATTGCATCTCGACATGTTCGAAGCCATTGCCGCTGCACTCCGGGCAGCGGCCGGTGCCACTGTTGAAGCTGAAGGTGCCCGCGGTATAGCGCCGCAATTTTGCATCGGCAGTGTTGGCGAAGAGTTTGCGGATCTCATCGAAGGCGCCGACATGGCTGACCGGGTTGGAGCGCGTGGTGCGCCCGATCGGAGTCTGGTCGATCATCACGGCTTCATCGATTAGTTCTGCGCCCAGCAGTACGCGATGTGCACCCGGTGTCTCGCCCGGTTTTCCATGAGCCTTTTGCAGCGCGCGGTAAAGAACGTCTTGGGCCAGCGTCGACTTGCCAGAGCCGGACACGCCTGTCAGGCAGACCATGCGGCCGAGCGGAATCTCCACGTCGATACCGCGCAGGTTGTGTTCGCGAACATTGAGCAGACGGAGCGAGCCGGCGTCTTTGGCGGGTGTGCCGGTGCCGCGCACCGGTGGCAGATGACGGCGCCCGCTGAGCCATGCGCCGGTCAGCGAGTCGGGATGCCTACAGACGGCCTGCGGTGTATCGAAACACACCACGCGGCCGCCATGTTCGCCGGCGCCGGGTCCGATATCGAGCAGACGGTCAGCTTCGACCATGATCTGCGCGTCGTGTTCGACTACGACCAGCGAGTTGCCCGCGTCGCGTAGCCGGTGCATCACCTGAATCACGCGGTTCATATCACGCGGATGCAGGCCGATGGATGGCTCATCGAGCACGAACAAAGTGTTCACCAAAGAAGTGCCCAGCGCAGTGGTGAGGTTGATGCGCTGCACTTCGCCGCCGGATAGCGTGCGCGACTGGCGGTCGAGGGTCAGATAGCCCAAGCCAACCTCGCACAGGAACTGCAGTCGCGAACGAACTTCGGCTAGCACCAGATCAGTGGCCTCATCGAGTGAGCCTGGCAAACGAAGTGCAGCCATGAAGTCGCGGCACTGGTCTAGCGGCAACAGCGTCAGCGCATGAATATTATGCTCGCCGAGTCTCCACAGCAGGGCGTCGGGCTTCAGGCGCGCCCCGTGACAGACTGGGCATTCCGTGTAGCTGCGGTACTTGGACAGCAACACACGGATATGCATCTTGTAGGATTTTGTCTCAAGCCATTCGAAGAAGCGCCGCGCGCCGTACCAGACCTTCTTGTTCCAGTCACCTTCGCCATCAATGACCCAGCGACGCTGCGTGTCAGTCAGATCGCGCCAAGGGGTATCCAGCGGCAGCCCGCGCAGCTTGCCGAAGCGCAGCAGATCGTCGTGACATTCTTTGTATGAGGGCGTCATCCAAGGCCGCACCGCACCGCCGCGCAGACTCTTGGTCTCATCAGGTACGACCAGTCCGTAGTCGATACCGATCACGCGGCCAAAGCCTTTGCAGTTCTCACAGGCGCCGATCGGAGAGTTGAAAGAGAACAGTGCCGGCGTTGCGTCTTCGTACTGCAAGTCGCAGGGCGCACAATGCAGCGCAGTGGAATAGGGGAGCTGGGCCAGCTCTTCACCCGCCTCGTCGAGCACGTGCACAGTGATGCGGCCATGACCGGCGCGAGTGGCTGCCTCAATCGCTTCTAGTAAACGTGCCTGGTCGTCGGCACGCAGACGCAAGCGATCCTGCACGACGATGAATTGACGTGCTGTCTCGCTGTGTATGCGGCTGTAGCCTTGCTTTTCCAGTTCCGCGCGCAACGCGGCCGGCTTCATCTTCGGTGGGACCGGCACCGGGAAGCAGATGAGCAGACGCGGCTCATTTCCGATACCAGACAGCGCGGTGCAGCGCTGCGGCAGATCAGCGGCGATGCTGCCCGCATCATCTCGTCGCACCGTCTCGCTACATTGGCGGCAATGCAGCGTCGCGGCACGCGCGTACAACAGCTTCAGATGATCGTTGATTTCGGTCATCGTGCCGACGGTGCTGCGCGATGTGCGTACCGGATTAGTCTGGTCGATAGCGATGGCGGGCGGGACGCCTTCGATGCGATCGACCTGTGGCTTGTCCATGCGGTCGAGGAATTGACGGGCGTAGGGCGAGAACGTTTCGACGTAGCGGCGCTGGCCCTCCGCATAGAGCGTGTCGAAAACCAGCGAGGACTTGCCGGAACCCGAGACCCCGGTGACCACCAGCAGCTCGTTCAGTGGCAGATCGAGGTCGAGGTTCTGCAGGTTGTTCTGGCGCGCACCGCGCACCCGGATGAATTCGGACATTCTGTTAGTTTCGCATGAGTGTGTGGGTAAACTGCCTACGGTGGAACCTTTTGGCCCTAGCCGGGTTCGAAGGGAGCAGGAACTGAAAATATCTGGGGCGGAATGGGGGAGGTCTTTATGAAAGGATTTCGTGGATCTTGGTCACTGCCTGGGATCTTGTGTCTGGCGGCCTGCCTGCCGTTGCAGGCCGCGGATGCGCCGCGCAACCCAGCCGGGGCGCCTGACGCGCCCGGTCCCCAGGTGCGGACGGTGGTGCGCACGGTGGTGCAGCGGGCAATGCTCGGTATGGCCATCGACATCCGCGAGGCCGGACCCGGCGGTGAGGGCGTGCGCGTACTGAACGTCACCCCGGGCGGTGCCGCGGAAGCAGCCGGCCTGCGTGCCGGCGATGTCGTGGTGTCACTCGATGGCAAGGCCTTGCGCGGCGAGGCGGATCACCCGGCACAGCAGCAGTTGCTCGATATCGTGCACGCCGCCAAGGCGGGTGTGGGTATCCCTATCGAGTATCGCCGCGATGGAAAGATCACCAAGACGCAGGTCGTCCCTAGGACTGTCGTGGAGACTGCGGCTGACAGCCACCTGCCGGGGATGCGCATGCCGAATCTGCCCGCGCTGCCGGGTGTCATGCCACAGAACCCAATGCGAAGCTTCCATTTTGAGACACGTGGCCCCGGTGGTGGCTTTGGCGGTGTGCAGCTGGTCGATCTCACCCCTGGTCTCGGCAGTTATTTTGGCGTCGAGAAGGGCCTGCTCGTGGTGCGTGGTCCTCAGGATGCGCGCTTCAAGCTGCAGGATGGTGATGTGCTACTCGACATTGATGGGCGCATGCCTTCCAGTATTGGCCATGCATTCCAGATCCTGGATTCTTATTACCCCGGCGAGACGGCCAAGCTGCACATCATGAGGCAGAAAAAGCGCATCGAAGTGGCCGTGACGATTCCGCAGCCCGAGAATCAGCCGCTGCAGCGGTCGATGCCTGGCGCCACACCGATGATGCCACCCGCCGGGCCCAATGCGCCTGGCCTGCAGCGCCTAGACATGATGTGAACGGATGCGGTGGCGAAGCCGGGGCGTCAGTGGGGGCAGACACCCCCGCCGCAGCAGGGCCCGCTCATCGCCGCACCCATGTCGCAAGCGCCGGTAGTTTCGCAGGAAGAGGCCAGGCTGCTGCCCTTGCCGCTATGCACCGCGCTGGCACTGATCAGCTTACGCACCGGGGCCGCCGGTGCAGTGCGACCGGAACTGATACCAGCGCGTTCGCAGAGCTCACCCCAAGTGTGCAGCTGTTCAGCCATCTTGTGGCTGACTTCGACCGTGCGGCCATTGCTTTCGCAGAGGTATTCGTAGGTTGGCATGAAATAATTGTAGCGGTGTAGGCGGTCCCGGGGGAGGGGCAGCCTATAATTGCCCGGTGCAAACCGCGCCAGACTTACGTTCATTCGCCACAGGGGCGTCCCGCGCTCCGGCGCCCTTCCTTCCCATGTCGCGCGCTGAGATGGCGGCGCTGGGCTGGGACGCCTGTGATGTGGTGCTGGTCACCGGCGATGCCTATGTCGATCACCCCAGTTTTGGCATGGCATTGGTTGGCCGAGTTCTGGAGGCGCTGGGTCTTCGCGTAGGCATCATTGCCCAGCCTGACTGGCAGAGTCCGGATGCCTTCCGGGCTTTGGGCGCGCCGCGACTGTTCTTCGGCATCACTGCCGGCAACATGGATTCCATGGTCAATCGCTACACCAGCGACAAGCGGGTGCGGAGCGATGACGCCTACACACCCGACGGCACGGGTGGAAAGCGGCCCGACCGATCGGTCATCGTCTATGCGCAGCGTGCCCGTGAGGCGTTTCGTGATGTGCCCATCATCATCGGTGGAATTGAGGCTTCGCTCCGGCGCATTGCGCACTTTGACTATTGGTCAGAGAAGGTGCGGCGCTCAGTGCTGCTGGATGCCAAAGCCGATCTGCTGGTCTATGGCAATGCCGAGCGGCAGATCGTGGAGATCGCCCAGCGCCTTGCGGCCGGCGAGCCGATCAGTGCGCTGACGGACATCCGTGGCACGGTGTTCGTGCGGCGCGACGTGCATCGTGACTGGACTGAAATTGACTCGACGCATCTCGATGCACCTGGCCCGCTCAATCCACCCATCGATCCGTATGCGAACACAGCAGTGTCAGCCGATCCGGCGCGCGCACCGCACGAGCCTGCAACTGCGGCCGCGGCCGCAGATAGCGGTACCGTAGTCCGTTTCGTTCGCCGCGTGAAAAACGAGGAGCGCGCGCACAGCGTGATCCGGCTGCCCTCCTATGAACAGGTGCGTGACGATGGCGTGATGTACGCGCATGCTTCGCGCATCCTGCATCTGGAAGCCAATCCCGGCAATGCGCGTGCGCTGGTGCAGCGCCACGGCGATCTGGATGTGTGGCTCAATCCGCCGCCGATCCCGCTGACAACGCCGGAGATGGACTGGGTTTACGACTTGCCCTATCAGCGCATTCCTCATCCGTTCTATGGCAAGGCCAATATTCCGGCCTACAAAATGATTCGCTTTTCGGTAGCCATTCAGCGTGGCTGCTTTGGCGGTTGCACCTTCTGCTCGATCACTGAGCATGAGGGTCGCATCATCCAAAACCGTTCCGAGGATTCGGTGATTCGCGAAGTAGAGAAGATCCGCGACTCGGTGCCGGGTTTCACGGGCGTGATCTCGGATCTCGGCGGACCCACGGCTAACATGTATCGCATCGCCTGCAAGAGCCGCGAGATCGAGAGTGCCTGCCGTCGTCCATCATGTGTCTATCCGGGTATCTGCCCAAACCTGAACACCGATCACAGCGCGTTGATCCATTTGTATCGACGTGCTCGCGAGCTGCCCGGCATCAAGAAGGTGTTGATCGGTTCCGGTGTGCGCTATGACTTGGCGATTGAGTCACCGGAGTATGTGAAAGAGCTGGTTCAGCATCATGTGGGCGGGTATCTGAAGATCGCGCCCGAGCATCTGCGTGACGGGCCGCTTTCCAAGATGATGAAGCCCGGCATGGGAACCTACGATCGCTTCAAACTGCTGTTCGATAAATACTCCAAGGAAGCGGGCAAAGAGCAGTATCTAATTCCGTACTTCATCGCCGCCCATCCGGGCACCACCGATGAGGACATGCTCGAGTTGGCGCTGTGGCTCAAGCGTAATGGCTTCCGTGCCGATCAGGTTCAGGCCTTCCTGCCGTCGCCAATGGCCACCGCGACGGCCATGTATCACAGCGGCAAGAATCCGCTGCGCCGCGTGACCCGTGGCAGCGAGGCCGTGTATATCCCCAAAGGTCTGCGTCAACGCCGTCTGCACAAGGCGTTCCTGCGCTACCACGATGCCAACAACTGGCCGGTGCTGCGCGAGGCATTGCGTCGCATGGGTCGTGCCGATCTCATTGGACCGGGTAAGCACCAGCTGATTCCCGCATGGCAGCCGGCAGGCACCGGGCTTGCACCGGAGGGGCAGCGTGCTGCGCCTGGGCGGCGTGATACGCCGGCCAAACAGCCGATGCGAACTCAGCACACCGGGTTGCCACGCACACCACGGGCGCCGGCAGCGCGCGGCCGCAAACGATGAGTCCCTCGGGGCGCGCACTGCGTGTGGCCGGTGCCGTGCTACTCGCCTCTGGAACGATTATTGGTGCGTTCGGTGCGCATGCACTGAAGTCGCGTCTGCCGGTGGATCGTTACGAAGTCCTGCAGACGGCCGTGCATTACCAGTTCATCAGCGCGCTGGGTCTACTGCTGATGGGTATTGCCGCTGAGCGTTTCGCCTCACCATGGCTGCGCCGTGCCGGCGCGTGGCTGCTCGCGGGCGTGCTGCTCTTCAGCGGTAGTCTGTATTTGATATTGGCCGGCGCACCGCGCTGGCTGGGCGTGGTCACTCCGCTGGGGGGTCTGTCGCTTATCGTCGGCTGGCTGATGGCCGCCTGGGTCTTTGCACGGAACTGAAATGAAAATCTATTCCTGGAACGTCAACGGTATTCGCGCGGTAGTCCGCAAGAACGTCTTTCAGCCGTTCATTGAGCAGCATCAGCCGGACATCCTCTGCCTGCAAGAAACCAAGGCCGAGCGTGGACAGGCGGAAATCGACTTGCCTGATTACCGCGAGTACTGGAATTCCGCCGTCAAGAAGGGCTATTCCGGCACGGCGATTTTCTCGCGCCACGAACCGCTGGATGTGGTCAATGGTCTGCCAGACAGTTTCGCCGAGCGCTACACCTTTGCTGATGAGCTCAAGCGCGACAGCAGCGATGAAGGGCGCGTGATCGCTGCAGAGTTTCCTGACTACTACGTCGTGACGGTGTACACCCCTAATGCCAAGGATGATCTGAGTCGACTCAATCTCCGTTACCAGCATTGGGATCCGGCTTTTCTGGCCTACTGCCAGCAGCTTCAGCAGAAGAAGCCAGTGATCTTCTGCGGTGATCTGAATGTTGCGCACACCGAGATGGATCTGGCCAACCCGAAGCCTAACCGCGGCAAGAAGGGGTTTACTGATGAGGAACGCGCCGGCTTTCAGGCCATGGTCGACGCGGGCTTTGTGGACACCTTCCGCATGTTTACTCAAGGCAATGGCCACTACTCGTGGTGGAGCCATTTTGCGAATGCCCGCGCTCGCAACATCGGATGGAGAATCGACTACGTGCTGGTCTCTGCGGCGTTGCGCTCGCATGTAAAAGCCGCGGCGATTCACGCTGATGTCATGGGGAGCGATCACTGCCCCGTCAGCGTTACGCTCGATTTGCCTGCACGGTAGAGCGCATGTACGAACAGCACGCACTCGTGCTGCCCCTGCGTGCGGCGCTCGCGACCCATCGCGATGTCGTACTGCAGGCACCGCCCGGCGCTGGCAAAAGTACGCTGGTGCCTCTGGCGATCCTGTCGGAATCCTGGCTGCGTGGACGCAAGCTCTTGTTGCTCGAGCCGCGTCGGCTGGCAGCCCGCGCCGTTGCGCAGCGTATGGCCTCGCTGCTCGGCGAGCGCGTCGGCGAGACGGTGGGGTATCGCATGCGACTGGATACGCGCGTCTCGCGCGCGACGCGCATCGAGGTGGTCACTGAGGGCGTGCTGACACGCATGCTGCAGACAGACCCCGCGCTGGAGGGTGTCGGTGCGGTGATCTTCGATGAATTCCATGAGCGGAGCCTCAACGCGGATCTGGGGCTGGCGCTGGCACTTGATGCGCGCGAAACCATTGAGGCTGACTTCCGTATTTTGGTGATGTCCGCGACTCTGGATGGCGAACGCATCGCGGCATTGCTGAATGCGCCGGTGGTGGATGTCCCCGGTCGCAGTTTTCCTGTCGACATCCGCTATACGGGGCGCGGTTTGCCACTGCTGCCCGGTGGTGTCGAGCGGCCTGAAGTACTGTGGATGCAGACGCTGCGCCGCGCGCTTCTAGACAATGCAGGCGATGTGCTGATGTTCCTGCCCGGTGCCGGCGAAATTCGCCGCGTGCAGCAGGCCTTGGCCGACAATCCGCCGCCGGCCACGCGCGTGTTGCCGTTATACGGCGAACTGACCGCTGAGGAACAGGACCGCGTCTTCGACGATGCTGCGCGGCACGACCGCCGCATCGTACTCGCCACCAATATCGCTGAAACCAGCGTCACAATTCCCGGCATCACGGTCGTGGTGGACACCGGTCTTGCACGCCGCTCGCTGTTTGATCCCGGCAGCGGCATGAGTCGGCTGGAACTGCTCCGTATCTCGCGTGCTTCGGCGGCTCAGCGTGCGGGTCGCGCGGGACGCACGGCACCTGGTGTCTGCTATCGCACCTGGAGCGAGGGCGCACAGGCCACGCTGGCTGCGCACACACCGGCGGAAATTCTGGAAACCGATCTCACACCGCTGATGCTTGAGCTGGCGCAATGGGGTGCACGTGATGCCGGACGCCTGCGCTGGCTCGATATCCCGCCCGTGCCGATGCAACAGCAGGCTATCGAACTGCTGCGCGAACTCGAGGCGCTGGACGCGCGTGATCAGATCACAGCCAGTGGCCGGGCGATGGCGCAGCTGCCGCTGCATCCGCGACTGGCGCATCTGTTGATGCGCGCTGCCGGGAGCGGTGCCGAATCACTCGCCGCCCAGATCGCAGCGCTGCTCAGCGAGCGTGATCTGCTGCGCGCAGGGGTCGGTACGCGCGATCCGGATCTGCGCACACGTCTCGAGGTTCTCAAGCGCGGTGGTGCGCCGGATGTGGATCGCGCAGCGCTGGCGCGTGTCAAGCAGACAGCAGAGCGACTCCATGCGCAGCTTGCTGGAACTGGCAGTACACACCTGAGGGCAAATGCGAGTTCGAATAGCGGTGGCGTGAACGTCAGTGGCGATGACATCACGCCGGGAGAGCTGTTGCTGGCGGCATTTCCCGATCGCATCGGGCAGCGTCGCGCTGGCAGCGAGGGCCGCTACCTGCTCAGCGGCGGCCGCGGCGCACTGTTCCGTGACCCAACAGGACTGGCGCGCAGCGAGTTCATCGTGGTCGCGGCGCTGGATGATCAGGAGCGTGAGGCCCGCATCCAACTCGCAGCACCGGTGGAGCGTGCGGAGTTGCTGCGTGAATGTGCCGCACGCATCAAGACGCGTGATGAGGTGCGCTGGGACGCGCGTGCCGGGGTGGTTGTTGCACGACGCGCCCGATGGCTCGGCGCGCTCCTGATTGATGAATCTGCGCTGGTTGATGCTCCAGCGGAAGCGCGCACGGCTGCAATGTTAGACGGCGTTCGACAACTCGGTCTCGATGCGCTGCCGTGGGATCGCGACACCCGCAGTCTTCAGGCTCGCATGGAATTCGTGCGTGGGCTGGGGCGCAGCGATGTCGCTGATTGGCCGGCCAGCGACGATGCATCGCTGCTCGGTACGGTTGGTGATTGGCTGGCGCCGTGGCTGGAAGGGTGTAATCGCCGCGATCATCTAATGCGCGTGCCGCTTGCCGATGCACTGCTAGCGCGTTTGACACATGCTCAGCGTCAGCAGCTCAATGCGCTGGCGCCGCGTGAACAGCGCGTGCCCAGCGGCTCGAACATTCGCATCGATTACGAAGATGACAGCGCGCCATGCATCTCGGTACGGCTGCACGAAGTCTTTGGTCTGGCTGAGACGCCGCGAATCGGTGGTGGCGCGGTGCCAATCACCTTCAAGCTTTTGTCACCGGCCCAGCGACCGGTGCAGATCACCCGGGATCTGGCGGGCTTCTGGCGCAGCAGCTATACCGAGGTGCGAAAAGACATGCGCGGTCGCTATCCGCGTCATCACTGGCCTGAGAATCCGCTCGAGGCTGCGCCCACGACCCGCAGTCTCAAGAAACCACCGCGGCCGCGCTGAAGGCGGCCGCGGCGTATCACTCATTTAAGCAGAAGCGAGCTGCTGTGCTGCGTCGAGGCGACCCTCGTCGGTGAGGGCCTTCTGCACCGCCGGCCGCGCCAAGACGCGAACGAAGAAGGCCTTGAGGTTCGGGTATTCGTTCATGTTCATCTTGAGTGCGCCAAACCAGCTGAGCACCACGAACAGATAGGCATCGGCCACGGTGAATTGCGCGCCCGTGAGATACGGGCCCTGACCCATTTTCTCGTTGATGAAGGTGAAGCGCCGCTTGACCAGTTCCGCCTGCGTCTGGATGGTGGCTTCCGGCGTGTTCGGCCGGAACAACGGGCTGAGGTTCTTATGCAGCTCACCGCCGATGAAGGCGGTCCACTCGCGTACTCGGTAGTTCTCAATCGTCCCATGCGCTGGCAGCAGATTTGCAGCCGGGTTCCGCTCGCCGAGGAAAGGGAGCAGGGCCGCGTTCTCGCTGATCACCTGGCCGTCATCCAGCTGCACGGCCGGCACATAGCCCTTGGGGTTGATCTGGGTATAGTCCTGGCCGTCTGCGGTACGCTTGTCCTTGAGGTTCACGCGGATGGCCTGGAAGGGCACGCCGCCTTCTTCCAGTACGATGCGCGATGCCAGGGAACACGAACCAGTAGAATAATAGAGTTTCACGACATTCTCCGGGGGAAACGGGATGCGACATTCTGCCACACTGCTGCTCAGCCTGAGCCTGCTGCTCGCTGCCTGCGGATCGCGAGAGGCGGCACAGCCGCCGGCGGCTGCGAACGCATCGGCCCGACATGCCGACGCCCCGGGTATCGACTGGTTCAGCGGCGATGTCGATGCGGCGTTTACGGCAGCTCGGGCCCAGCACAAGCCCGTATTCCTGTACTGGGGTGCTGTCTGGTGCCCGCCCTGCCAGCAGATCAAGGCCACTGTCTTCAGTCGGCCCGATTTCATTGCCAAGACCAAGCTCTTCATCCCGGTGTACCTCGATGGGGATGACCCCGGAGCGCAGAAAGCCGCCGAGCAATTTCGCGTCACCGGCTATCCGACACTACTGGTGCTGAACGAGCAGCGCGAAGAGCTGATGCGCATCTCCAGTGGCATGGACCTCTCGCAATACGCTACGGTGCTTGATCTGTCGCTGGGCGATATCCATCCGGCGAGTACGCTGCTTGCCGCCGCAGCAGGTGGGCAGTCTCTCAGTGAGACGGAGTGTCGCCAGCTCGCCTATACCGCCTGGGGTCTCGAGGAAATTGACGCCACGGCCTATGGTGCCCAGAGCCAGCGTCTAGCCGCAGCTGCAATGCAGTGCCCGGCGGCGCAGTCTGTCGAGCGCGCCCGATTGCAGTTCGTGGCGGCTGCCTTTGCGGCGGATGCGGAGGCCGAGGCGCTCAAGACCGGCGCTGCTCCGTCGGCGGCTCTGCGGCAGCAGGTAGCGCGAGTCCATGCGCTACTCGCTGACCCGGCTGCGGCCGCGGCCAACGCCGATGCCATCGCATATCTCGGTGAGTCCTTCTTCCGCGCGGTGAAAGCCACCGATGCACCAGCACCCGCAGCGTTTTATCAGCGCTTTGCTGCCGCAATGGAAGCCGTTGCCGCGCGCCCTGAGTTCGTCGCCGCCGATCATCTCGCAGCACTGGGCAATCGTTTGCAGGCTGCAAAAATCATCAATGGACGCATTGAACCGACTGATGCAACACAGGCGCGCGCAAGAGTTGATGCTGCGCTCGCTGGCAAACAGAGCGCCTACGTACGCTCCGGCATCATCAACGCGGTGTTGCCCATCTTCGAATTACTGGGCCAGAACGAGGAGGCTTACCGGATCGTGCAGGGCGAGCTGGCGAAGACGCAGACGCCGTACTACTACAAGGCCGATCTCGCTGATTTGGCCGAGCAGCTTGGCCGCAATGACGAGGCGCTGGAGTGGTCTCGTCAGGCTTATGCCGAATCGCGCGGCGTGGCGACGCGCTTTCAGTGGGGTCGTTTGTATCTGACCATGCTGCTGCGCCTGCGACCCGATGACACGGCGTCCATCCGCAGTGTTGGCATCCAAGTGCTGCAGGAGCTGGCGGGCGAGGATCGCATCTACCGTCGTGCCCGGCAGCGTCTCGGACAACTCGACCACGAACTGCGCGCATGGAGCGCGGCGGCCGCGCCGTCGCGTGGTCCGGTGTTGCGCGCGTTGCGCCAGCAGCTGCAGGGCACCTGTACGAAGATCCCGGCGAACGAACCGGCGCGTGCCAGTTGTGATGCGTTCTTAGCCGGTACCGCCTGAGCGATGCCGGCTGCACTACGCAGCCGGCACGCGCGAATCAACGCCGTATCGTCAGGACTTGGATGTCCCGCGCAACTCCGCCATCTTGGCTTTCAGGGTCTCGTAGTTTCTGCGTGCTTCCGCAGAAAGCTCGTTGCCGAGGAGATTTTTCTTCTCGTAAGGATCCACTGAAAGCGCGTACAGCTCTTCGACGCCCTCGTTGACGACCAGCTTGTAGTTTTCGTTGCGGATGGCCTGCGCCGTTTTAATGCCCTGACCAAAGCTGTCGGAATAGGCGAAGGTCCGCGGCGAGACCGCGTCGGCTTTGCGCAGGAGCGGTGCGAAGCTCAGCGAATCCAGCACCACGTTGCGGGGCACCGCACGGGTGATGTCGATCGAAGCCAGCTCCAGCACGGTGGCGTACATGTCGACTGTATTCACCAAGGCTTTGACCTCGCGGCCGCCGCTGATGCCCGGGCCGTTGATCACCAGCGGAACGTTGAGACCACCTTGGTAGACCGTACCCTTTGAGCGGCGTGGGTCGAAAGGTTCCTGCGCGACCTGTCGCGTGGTGCCGTTGTCACCGATGAATATGATGTAGGTGTTGGCCTTCTGCTCCGCTGTCAGCGAGGCGAGCAGCCGCCCGATCTCGGTATCCAGGCCCTCAAGCATGGCCTTGAAATACGGCATGGGCTTGTCGACCACATCGTTGCTGAAAGGATCCAGATTTTTTGCGGCACTATGCAGCAGATTGGTAGGAGGCAGGTGGAACGGTGTGTGCGGGTTGCTGAAGCCCAGCCACATGAACCATGGCTTGCGTCCGTCACGGCTGCGAATCCAGGCGATGGCATCATCCACGCGCGTGCTGTCCGCGTAACCAACTTTTCCTTCAGTGGGCTTGCCGTTGACCTGCGTCGGGAAGGCGAAGTAGCTGGGTAGCGGGCCAAATGCGTCGCCGGAAAAATAATCGAAGCCGGCTCGGTTCGGGTGGTCAAAGGCACCGTTGTTCATGTCGGCCATGTGCCACTTGCCGATGGCCGCGGTCTCATAGACCTGTGCGGGCAGAGCCTTGAGCGCGTTGGCAAGCGTGAACTCATCGGGCCGTAATCCCGGCACGGTCTCCTCATGCTCGCCCGAAGGGCTCTCGCGATGTGTGCCTGGCGGTTTCGGCGGCGCTGGCCTACGACTGGCGACCTGACTCGGCGCTGGAATCGCAGCGCCCACGCCGGTGCGGAAGCCGTATCGACCCGTCATCATGGTGGCGCGAGTCGGCGAGCAAACGGGCTGCGACCACACATTGCTGAAGCGCACACCCTGACGGCAGAGAGAGTCCAGCGTAGGAAGGTCCGCCGTGTCCTTGGCGATGCCATAGCAGGGCAGCGTTTCGATGCCCATGTCGTCCCCGATCAGCAGCAGGATGTTCGGTGCCGTCGCTGCCCGCGCGATGGGCAGCAGTGCCAGAGAGGCCAGAGAAATCAGAAAAGCCGCCCTCAAGCCCCGCATCAGTGAAATTCCGGTCATTGTCTGCGCCCCCTTTTTTTTGACATTCGCAGAGTGTGCACAGGTACAGGGCGGGCGGCAAATGTTGGGGACATTGTTCCCGCCAATGCCCCTAAGGCTGGCCTGACTGAGCGTCCGGTGACAGCGTCCCTGGGTTATGATTTCGGTTTCGGGCCTGTAGCACAGCGGTTAGTGCAGGGGACTCATAATCCCTTGGTCCTTGGTTCGAATCCAAGCAGGCCCACCATTCAAGGAATACTGCGCCCGGTTCAGCCGAAGCGGGCTGCAACACGCTGGCTCAGGCCATTGACCCAGCGTTCCAGAGTGATCGAGCAGATCGTGATGAGTGCGATGACTGGAATGGACCAGAGCATGTAGGCCACGATGCCGACATCGCCCATGTGAGCGCCGAAGTAGATCACGTACGGCTGATGCAGTAGATACAGCCCATAAGAGTACGCACCAACGAAGGCTAGCAGCGCGGTCAGTCGCCGCCAGTGGCCTATTGCCCGCGCCAGATGGGCCAGCAGGATGAACAGGCCAGTGCCTATCAATGGTTCAGTGACGACATAGGCGCCACTGACGAAATTGCTGGCCAGAGCAAGGCCATAGATCACTATTCCCGCCAACAGAGTCCAGGGCGAAAACAACATTTCTTCGAGTTGCTGCGGCTTCGAGCGGGCGAGCGCAGCCAGCGCCATACCCAGGGCGAACTGCCACAGACGAGTGCCAAAGAACCCGCCCGCCAGATAGAGACCACTGACTTCCAGCCCCTGTAGCAGTACCTCGCGCGTCGCGAGTGTGATCAGACCGGCACACAGCAGGAAGCGGGTGATGCCTGTCTTCCGCAGCAGAATGAACAGCAGCGGGAAAACCAGATACAACTGTAGCAGCAGGCCGAAATACCACCACGAGGCGTTGGCGTAATAGAAGGTCGAATCGATAGGATAAATACGATCGCCGAGGAAGCTGAGCAGGAAGCGATAATCCAGTGCCTCAAGTCGCGCAACAAATGGCGAGACGAGGTAGATCAGATGGGCCAGCCAGTACATCGGGAATAGACGCACCAGCCGCTTGCCGTACCAGCGAAGCCAGTTCTGTTGCGGTCCATCGCTACGCATCGCATAGGTCAGCCCAAAGCCGCTGGCGACAAGAAAAACATCGACGGCATGGAAGCCCAGCGAGGTGACGGCGACAAACAGTGATCCCAGGCTGCATCCGATGGACTGGAGCCAGGAGTCGGGCTGGCAGTGGCCCATGAAGAGGCCAAAGTAGTTCGGGTCCAGCACCCACGGATAACCCGTCTCACGGGTTTTGTAAGTGTGAAAGATAACAACCCACAGGATCGAGATGCCCTTGAGGACATCCAGCCAGCCGAAGCGGGCTGCGCCGGGCAGCTTCCCGGGGTCAGGCTGTTGGACGCCACTGGCCGTATCGATGACGGGCATACGGTTAGTTTGCCACAGGCTGAAGCGGTCCATGGCGCGCATGGCGTTTGGGGCCATTGACTGTATTCATGCGCCGCACCTAAAGTCTCGGACACGCTGCAAGCGCTGCAGTCACTACAGGCGGAGAACGATAATGGCCCTGAATCGCAGAGAACTGATGGCCATGGGTGGTGTGGTTGCCGGACTGGGTGCCGACGCCGTAACTGCGGCCGAGCGCTCAACGCCCCGATCGGCCGGTGAGCACCCCAAGGGTTTGACCTACGCGACCATTCACTCCGCCGCGGGTGGGCTTGGTCTGGGAATGCGTACCGCGCGAGGCGTGCTCGACGTGGCCGCCTACGAGAAAGCCGCGAAGCGCGGGCTTCCGCTGACCGTAGAAGATGTCATCAACAAGCGCGGAAATCTCGCGGCACTGGTTGCAGCCATTAATAGTGCTCCGGCGCGTTACTTCCTCGCTGAAAGTGCGGTTCGCTTTGGTCCCGTGGTCTCGACGGCCCCCAAGATCTTTTGCGTTGGCCTGAATTACCGCGCGCATGTGGCTGAAGGCAACAACGAAGTGCCGAAGGAGCCCGTACTTTTCAACAAGTTCGATTCGAGTCTCAACAGTCATGGCGGCACCATTCCGGTCAGTCGCCAGAAGGGTTCCAAGTGGGACTATGAGGCCGAACTGGTCATGATCATGGGCCGCGGTGGCAGCAACATCCCCAAGGAAGAGGCGCTGTCGCATGTCTTCGGTTACTGCAACGGCAACGATTTCACTGAGCGCGCCCGCCAGCGCGCCACGGGTCAGTGGATGGTTGGCAAGGCAGGCGACGGCTGGGGACCGCTGGGCCCCTGGCTGGTGAGTGCGGACCAGATCGATCCGCAGAACCTCGACCTGAAATGCATCGTCAACGGCGAGCTGCGTCAGAACTCGAACACCAGCTACATGATCTTCGACTGCAAGACGCTGATCAGTTACATCTCCGAGAACTGGGAGATCAAGCCGGGTGATGTGATCTTCACCGGTACCTGCGAAGGTGTGATCAGCGGCTATCCGCCGGAAAAGCAGGTCTGGCTCAAACCCGGCGACCGTATCTCGACGGAGATTTCCAAGCTGGGTCGTCTGGATTTCACGTTGACCTGACGCACTGGAGCGGCGGGCGTTCGCCCGTCGCCCGCCCGCCGTTCCCGCGGACGACGATAGCCGCATCGCCCGATGCACCCGGGCCTTCTTAAAAAGTCTTTTAAATCAATATCTTAACGGCATCCCGCCCGGCCGCATCAGTGGCCTAGGTCCATAGGGGCCAAGATTCCCGATCCGGTTGCTTGACTAATAGTTCGTAGTACGAATAATATAGCTACGAAACGGAAACAAAGTTCAGGCAGCCAACAGGTTCGGCTGCCACGGTTTGAAGCTCAAGGAGAGCAATCATGTTCAATCGTAGATTCATCATCGCTTCGGCTCTGGCTGCTGTCGGCACCTGCTCGGCGCTCAGCATCGTCGCCCTGTCGATCATCTGATTTGCAGTGGTGGCGTCCGTCACCGACTGATTGATTCAAAGGCCCGCGCGCTGACCGAGTTTGGAGCGGATGAAGTCCGTCAACCGGTAGCGTTGCAGGGCCGAAGGCGGCAGGGTATCCGCCCCCGCAATTCTCTTCAGGCATACAGCCGTGCCACACAGGCACTCAAAAGGCTGGGCCATGTGCCACTCCGAAGCCGGATAGAAAAATTGCAGCTCCTCGCCGGCGCCCACGTCGCGTAAGGCCACTACTTCCATTCGCGCGGTATCGAGAAAGATATTGGGGTCGCAGGAGTGATTCAGGTACTGAAGCATTTGCGGCAACAGCTCGATATGGCTGTGCTCGCCGATCTGCACTGAGAGGTAATTCGGAACCCGGTGTGTCGAGGCGGCCCCGAAAGGGGTGATGACTGCACCTGCAGGAAATGGCCTGAGAGCCACCAGTCCGTGCTGCCCCGTGACAGGGTGCCGGACGACCCGGATGCCGTTGGCGGCATCCCCATCCAGTGCTTGGCTGCCATGCCGGCTATGGGGCATGAAATCCTCCCAATGCAATTTCTTGAAGCCCAGCGGCCATGCTGGGTAGGTCAGCCAGGCAAAAGCATCCCATGGGGGTCCTGATTTGACCAGTACGGGCCGCCAGTTCCGCTATTAGCCCGGCTCCGGCTGGAACGCTATTGACTCTACAGCCGATTCGCGGCAATTTTGGGCCATATTTAAGGGGGCCGGCATGGCTTCAGAGACTCTAACAACTGCCCGTGTCAATTTGTCGCAAGCTGCCGCGGAGCAGCGACTGACAGAGGTGGCCCGCACGCAGAGAGTCGCTCCGGCGGGGCTGTCTTCCACTGCCGAACAGGTGCGTCAGCTGGATAAGCAGATGAAAGCCCTCGGTGCGGATTTGCGCGACTCCGTAGAGACCGCCAATAGCCGAATGCAGTCTGCGGGTCGCGCCGTGGATGTTTCGCTCGATAAGCAGACGAACATGGTGATCGTTACGGTCACCGATCGCGAAACCGGCACAAAAGTTCGTCAAATTCCCCCAGAGAGTGCGATCAACATCACTCGCAACATCGATCGCCTGACCGGCATCCTGGTGGACAGGAAAGCCTGACCGGAAGAGACGAGTTGCCTCTGGCGTGCCTTTTCAGTGCGCCCAACTGACCTCTATCTCGATTCTCCGATTGCGGGCGCGATTGGCCTCGGAATCGTTGGTCACCACGGGGTGGGTGTCAGCGTAGCTTTTTGCTTCCAGTCGCGACGGCTCGACGCCATAGCGATTGATGAGTTCGCGAATAACAGAAACGGCGCGGGCTGAAGACAGTTCCCAGTTATCGCGGAATCGCTCAGTATGAATGGGCAGATCATCGGTATGACCGATGACAGAAATCGTTGCTGTGCCTTTAGCGAGCATCGGGCCCATCGCATCAATCAACGCGATGGTCTGTGCCGTCAAGGCATCGCTACCGCTTTCAAATCCTTCGGACGCGCCAAACTGGATGCGGAGCAGTTCTGCGCTGGCATCGACGAACAGCCATCCTTTGTCAATCTCGGAAGAAAAATTCTGCTGGAGCAATGCTCCGATCTCCTTGGATTGACTATTCGATCCAACGGATTCGGAAGGTGAAACGCTCACGGGACTGGTGCTAGCGGGTGATGACTTGCTGCTGAAGGATGTCAGCATGATGAAGAAGCACAGCAGCAGCAGTGCCAAGTCCGCAAAAGTAATCGCCCAAGGAACGGAGAGCGGACGAGAGCCGCTGTTGGCATGACGACTGTCCATGCAAACCTACGCTACTTTCCCCGGAGTCTCAGCGCGCTTCTTCGGAAAGGGCGTCACGATCGCGTTGGAAATTTTGATTGGCCCTTCACCGCGCGCAATACGACTCGCACCGTTGATGAGCACTTCGCACCACTCAAGTTCTTCGATGTTCTTGATCTGCAGCTTGCTAGCGATAGGGCCGGCCACAATATTTGCGAGCAGCGCTCCATACAGGGTCGTGAGCAAAGCCAAAGCCATTGCCTGTCCGACGCCAGCCGGGTCATGCATGGTGCCCAGCATTTGCACCAGACCAATCAAGGTACCGATCATTCCCATCGAGGGGGCAACCACCAACCAGTCTTCCCAGGTCGCAATGACGCGGCGATGGCGTTCCTGCAAGCAGGCGACGTGAGCTTGGAGACTGGCTTTAATATTCTCTTCATTGGCCCCATCGACCAACAGCATCAACGCCTGATTCACCAAGCCGTCGTCGCCGGGCGTGATCTGTTGCTCTAGAGCCAAAGTCCCATCGCGGCGAGCAATCAGGCTCCACTGACGCAAACGCTCCAGCAGCGCGGGCACGTCATGAGAGCGACTGCGAATGACCACCTTAAGGGATCGAAGATGCCCAATGAAGTCCCGCAATGACCGTCGAGCCAATATGACTGCCAGGGTGCCGCCGACCACCAGCGCAATGGAGGAAGGATCGACGAATCGAGATTGATTCCCGCCAAGAGCTAGGGCGATGCCTACGATGGCAGCGGTGCCGCCAAGGCCGAGCAGAGTGGGTATATCGGTTCTCATTGCCCACTGAGTCGACACCAGAGGGCCGTTTGTTATACTGATTTTCGACTTTTTTGTGGGCTGCAATACGAACAGTGCTGGACTCTAAAGCCGGAAAATTGGGTCCGACTCCGTGGCGCGCCGCGCTCTGTTGGGGCGTGATTCTGCTGCTCGCGGGTTGTGCGCCTTCAGAACGTGATTGGCAGCAGACAGTCAAGCTCGATACCGCAGAAGCTTACGAGCGCTTCGCCAATGCCAATCCCCTCAGTCCGCACAAAAGCGATGCGCTCATCCGACGCGGCGCGCTCATCGACGAGCGCGACTGGGCCAGCGCCCGCTCGGAGAATTCCAGCGCCGCGTATGCGGGGTATCTCGTAGCGCATCCCAACGGTATTTGGAGCGCTCTTGCTGCGCAGCGCCGGGATCAGGCTGGAGCAGCGGGATCGGCACCCGATGGCGAGAGCGAAGGCCGGACCGACGCCAGCGAGCCATTGTCCACAACCCAATCTGCGAGTGAAGGCTTGGATCCTCCGATCGTCCAGTTTGGAGCTTTTTCTTCAGCGGCTCTGGCACGAAAAGAATGGAGTCGCCTCGAGCACCTGTTTCCGGAGCTCAAGCCGCTCCAGCATCTGATCTCCGAGTCTGAAGGAGCGGAACCCAAACTATTCCGCTTGCGCGTGGAACTTCCGACGCGCGAAGACGCCGACCTGTTGTGCTCAAAGCTTACGAAGCGGAAAGAGCCCTGCCTGCTGGTGGCTCCGACAAAATAAAAGCCTGCGGGCTAATTCAGCGGTGTGCGTAGAGTCATCGACCACACCACGATCTGCCGCGCTTCAGGTGTTGCTGGTGCCAGCTGAAACACCGGCGCTGCACTGGACGTTGATGCGCGAGGCGAAATCAGGCCATAACGATCGACCTGATAGTCTGAAACTTTAAGAGTTGGATTGCCGCCAACGACTCGGCTGGTGATGCCGCCGTTAACCTGTCCAATGACCACCAGTGTCTGCGCATCCACATGCGCCAGCCCTTCAGCTCCCTCTGAAATCCAGCCTAGCGCACCGAGCTCCAGCACGGTTGAAGTGCTGGCCAGCGTGACATTGCTTGCGCCGATCTCTGCTGCTGAGCCGTATTCAAGTGCCAGCCCATAGTTGGGCCCGTTGGTCAGGCTCCGATTCGTGATATCGCTGGCTGCGCTGAGATCGATGAATCGAACTTCCCAGCGATAGGGGCCGGTCTCGCTGCCGTCCCGGTATCTGACGAGCGCGAGAACTTTCTGTTCGCCAAATGATTCCAGGTCTAAAACTCGCAAGCCAAACTCGTTGGCGGCAATGGGTATTCCGATTTGCCGTGTGACGGAGGTCTTTGGATTAAAGCCAACGATCCGGATTAATCGTGCTGACGTCGCTGTGCGACCTGCAATATCGAGTGGTGCGCCAAGAGCGAAAAGGATCTCGCCACTGGAGCTGCGCACGGCTACGCCGCCGCAACCCTGTCCCGCCTGACGGTATTCCAACAGACTGGGCAACTTGCGGGAAACATCCGGTAGTGAGCCAGCGGTGCCGCTAGGGCCGATTTTTTGCAGCGTGCGACCCTGCGAGTCAACTTGTACCAGGAAAGGTCCGCGTCGATCGCAAAGCCACAAGCTGCCGCTTTCGCCCTCAGCGATGCCAGCAGGGTCAAGGCCCAGTTGGTCGAATTCGGGATTCTGTGGAGTCAGCGTCTCATCCAGATTGCGCGTGCTGTCGCTGCCTGAGGCTCCGATCGGAGTAGGGCGACCCGAAAATAGTGTTCCATCCGCCGCCCGTAATCCAATCAGGGAGTTCAGTTCGGCGCTAGTGGGCGATAGCGCGAGTGTTCCGATGGATGGCTGACCGTTGGTCGGATGACTGATCAGGACATCCGCAGATCGAACAGCGCTGCCGTCGTTATATCGCGGAGCAGGTACCGAGATACCCCGCGAGGTGACTGTTCTCAACAGAATGCCGCTGGATGAGCCGCTACCGCTGACCGCCATGAGGCCAGCTCCGAGTGCTGGCCGCATACCACCTGTAAAAGTTGACCTGAGCAGTGCAGAGGATCCGGAATAGGGCATCAGAAAAGTATCGGGAACACGCAGTACATACTTCCTGAGCTCGCTGACCGGAATAGATTTCAAGGCGGGGGATTCTACAAGTACCCCGTGCGCCAAACCCTCGGCCTGCTCAACCAGTGCTCGTGCAACGGCCGATGTGATGGTTTGTATAGAGGCCCGATAGGCTGCTGTTAGTCGGCTGTCCGCACGCAGATAATCCGCTACAGAGGTCAGATCAGCGTCAAAAGAGGGAGAGGTAAAATCGAGAGTGCGTGTGGCAAGCGAGGTGGTGAGCGCTGTCGGCAGTTCGATGCCATTGGTTGGATCAGCGTCTGCGTCCAATGAGATGACAAGCTGCGCTTTGCGTACAGTGGCGTCAGAGATGATCCCGTCAGTCATTCCGCCTGAAAAATCTTTGAGCGAGATCGATTGGGTTCCAATCAGGGTGCCGAGATAGATGCCTCCAAGTCTGAAGGTCACCGGTTCACAGCTATTCGCACATCGATAAGAAAAACCACCCGAGACACTGGTAATGCCTGAAAGACTCGGCGTCGAATAAGAAAGGCCTGAGATCGGGAAATCAGCGAATGCACCGCTCGTCGCTGCTGGGGCTGAGCTGGACGAAGTCGAACTGCCCGAACTTCCAGAACCGCCAGAACCGCAGCCGGACAGAGTAGCCCCTAGCGCCAGCGCTATCGCACAAAGCCGGGGCTGTAGCCGCGTCATCTATTGGAAGACTCGAAGGGAACACAGCGAACTGCTGTGACTCGAGTTGATGCCAATTGAATTCTGACCCAAGCGCCGGATTTCAGGTCTGCGTCCAGAACGAGCGTTCCGTTGTCGGCAACCCAGCGTCGGGTGTCGGTGCGATTGATGATGCCGGAGAATTTTTCGCTGTTTGCCGACTCGCCGATGTAGAACAGATTGCCTCGCACGCGTAGGCGTAAAGGTGTTTTGGCGCTAGTTGAGACCAAGGGATCATGAGCCACAGTCACGGTCTGCTCACCTGTGCAGAGGAGTTCCGGGATGGCCCGAGCGCGCGGATCCGGCTCTGGGATCGGTGCGCCAGGTTTGGAAGCTGTGCTGGCACCCAAAGCCAACTGTGTGTCGAGCAACACAAGAGACAGTGCCGCGCTGAATAAGAAAAGTGTTTTCTTCATTGTCTTATGTAACCCTGATGCGACATCAATCAACTTGTTCGCGATCTCATACTATTATAGATACCGGTTTCCTAAAGTCAGATTAGTCAGCGCCGACTACGACACACCATGCTCAGCCCGGTCGGTTTACCACCACAGTTGCCTCAACCGCCGGACCCCGAATTGGTTCCAGCGATGGATCGGGCAATCTCGATCCCCGCGTCAGTTGGGGATGCAGCCCGCTGGCAGGTGGGAACACTTCTGACAGCCACTGTCCGGTATCAGAACGACGAACTGTTGTTCAAGGTCGGCGATCACTTCTTTACTAGTCGACCGATTCCCGGTGTTTCTGAATATTCGCGTCTGTCGCTGCTCGTGGCGCGTGACATGAGTGGCGCCTTGTCGCTGGTGCCACTCCTGCCATTGGCTGGCAAGACGGTTGCGCGGGTGGGCGGTGCGCCGCCACCGCTAGGGCGCATCGCACCCGATGGATTGAGCCCGGAAGGCGTCACAATTACCGCCGCCTCACTGCCAGTGCTGCCGCCGCGAGCGCCGCCGGTACGATTGGCGGGCAGTGCGGTGAGAAGTCTCTCGGCTCGGCTGCAAGCACCTGATTCCTTAGCCGACTGGTTGTTCGGTGCCGATATGGGAACTGATACGGCGTCTACGGCTGCGGTGTTGAATACTGCCGCTGTCGCGACGCCAGTGAGCGGCAGTCTGGCAGGCTGGATGGGCGCACTGACTTCGGCACTTTCGCAGAGCGGATTGTTCTTTGAGGCGCAACTGCGTGACAAGAGACCGGTTTCGACTGGCGACATGAAGCGCCGCCTCCTTGAAATCATCGAGTCAGGAAAAGACGGTGGTCTTGTGAGTGATGCTTGGGCGGCACTTGATGATTTGGTTGGTCTACAGAGTGCTGCCACCGCGGCGCATCGCTCCGGTGGAGTTTGCTTCTCGTTCCTGATGCCCGGGCCGGATGGTGTTGGCGGGTGGTGGATCACTTTGCAACGCGATCCGGAAAGCGATGGCATGGATTATTCAGGCGGAGACGGACGTCGTGATCGTAACGCTCAACCCTGGCGTACGCGGCTTGTCGGGGTTTCCTTGCCGTTTGGGCACATTGACATTCGTATCGAGCAAATTGGCGCTGCAGGTGTTGGTGTGACCATTCTCACCGACACGGCAGACCAGCATGGCCGCTGGGAAGAGTCACGCACTGAACTGGCGCGGCGTCTGCAAGAGGCTAAGCTATCTCTGTCGCGATGGTCTGTCATGGCGCCGCAGCTGGATTCGCCGCCACCCAATTCTCCTGGTCAGCTACAGTCGCTGCGCATATGAGCCAGAACAGTCGGTCAGGGGAACCCGAGAGCGCGGTCGCGCTTGAGTACGGGAGCAATCCCGTTCCTTTGATCGTTGCCAGTGGACGTGAGCTACTGGCTCAAGAAATAGTCGCTGAGGCAAACCGTCAACAGGTTCCGGTGATGCGCGATCCGTTATTGGCAGCGCGACTTGCCGATCTGCCGGTGGGTACGGCGATTCCGGAAGAGTTGTATCGCGCCGTGGCGGTGGTGTTGTCGTGGGTGTACTGGATGGAGGGGAGGGAGCCTGCGCCCTCATCCCGCAAACAAGAGTAGCGAGCGCGAGTCGCGCGGGATTCGATCAGGCCGTGCCGGCGTCGCGGATCACGCCGTAGTCGCGAGTACGGCCACCGCGATCGTAGAGGCTGATGTCATCGTCGGCTTCACGCAGCACCGAGATGATGCGGCGCTGTGCTGACACGATTCGACTGAAGACCTGATGATTGCGCGACTGTAGTTGCTTGCAGCGAGTCAGTTGCTCGCGGATGTGCTGCGCGAATTCAGGCTGTTCGCGTGCGGCGAGCACGGCATCCTCGGTGCGGCTCATCAGCTCCAGCCGTCCGATCTCCGCATCCTTCTCGATCTGCAGCGCTTCGAGTTCAGCAACGCCCTGCCCAATGAGTCCATTCGATTTGCGCAGCACTGAATGCTCGCGCTCCAGAATCGAACAGAGGGTCACGCACAGACCTTCCAGGTCATGAAGTGCCGATGGGCTCTGGGCGGAAGAGGGCACGTTTAGCCTCCGAGGTCACCCAGCTGCTGTTCAAGTTCGCTGAACTTCCTGGCAAGCCGGTCTTCGTTGATCGGAAAGCGTCCGGAGGCGATTTCCTGCCGGATCTGCTCTACCTTGTCGCGGTCGAATTCGTCTTCGTCCGACGCTGTGTGCACGGCGTTGAACAGCTCCTTGGCGGCCATCGAAACCGAGACCGTCGCAGCGGACAGGCTCGGGGCGGCCGCCGGGGCGCTCTGCTGTTGCAGCGCAACAACCTTATTTTGGCTAATGAAATCAATGCTTTGAGCATCCTTGGCCTTCGTTGCCGAGGTCGCTTCATGCCCCAATTTCATTCCCACGGAGCTCACTTTGTCGACGGTCATGAGTGCATACCTTTATTGGTTCGTCATGCTAGTCGACCGGAAGAGCCGAATTTTCAGTCCCGACCCTGCTCAGGGCTGATGAAGTCACGTCGCGGCCGATTTCAACCGTGCCGTCCGGCATCACCCGACCCCTCAATTTGCGACCACTCTGTGGATTTTCGAGGTCTATCCAGTCGCCAGCCTTGCCATTTTCCATAGCAATGAGCTTGGCGTAAACCTGGCCGCCCGGAAAAGAATACGAACCAGTCAATGAAGAGTTGCGCTTCACGACGATGCTGGGTCGGGCATCGGCCCGTCCCAACGCCTCGCCACTACGGATTGAACGCGTCAACGCGAGCCCAATCAGACTGGCGGGATCCGACAAAGTACTGGTAAAGGATCGCCCCTTGGACAAGTCCGAGGTGACTTCCAGATCATCGGCCGTCAGCACGTGCCCAAGGGGCATGTCGCGGGTGGCCGCGACATAGCTGCGGCGTCGGGAGTCATCGCTGGCGACCGCGGCGTTGGATTTCCAGTTGGTCGCAGAGTCGTACCTCATCGATACAAACCTGCGAGCCGATGGCGAGGCCGTGCAGGAAACCTGCACGGTGGTGCGCGCCTCATAGGGGAAAGACCAATTCCAGCCCGAATCACATCGGCCCATCGGCAGCTGCCGATCAATCGACTGCGCATGCGCACTGCCGGTGGGCAGGGCAAGGGTTTGCTCAGCGAACCTCTCCGCGGCTTCAGCCAGCAACGCCGGCTCAGCAGCAACGCAGCACAGCGGTAACAGAGCCAGGCCTGTCACCAGTAAATGCCGCGTGGACCCAAGTCTAGTCATAGGTTGCTAACATCAATCCCAGTGCCAGTTCGTATAGTCGTCTTACTTCAACAGGTTCAGCACATACTGCTGAGACTGATTGGCCTGCGCCAGCATCGCGGTGCCGGCCTGCGCCAGAATCTGTGCCTTCGCCAGATTGGCCGATTCCTTGGCATAGTCGGTATCCAGAACGCGCGACTTGGCTTCTTCGGTGTTCTGAACCAGGTTCATCAGGTTATTGACCGTGTATTCGATGCGGCTCATCGTCGCACCCATGCGAGCGCGAGATTCGTTGACGACGGTTGCCGCCTTATCAACGTAATCCAGAGCGGTAATCGCGCTATTCGGATCACCGATCGTCACGTTATTCACTGACTGCCGGAGGAAGGCGCGGTCATTGGCGTACTGGCCAAACTTCACCGTCAGCTTCTGTGTCCGCGGATTAGCGAGCGGGCCGTCATCCTGGACGTCGAACATGTCGTACGACGATGGGAACCCAGCCTCTTGCAGCACAAACTGGTAATCGGAGTCCGCTTTCAGCTTGTTGACCAGATCTGTCACGTCCGTGACATTCTCAGCCTTCAGGACTCGACCTCCGACCTGCATCTCGAAGTTGTTCCCTTCGTTCTTAGGGAGCGTGTCCTTGTGGAACTGCAACTTCGAGACGTCAAAAACCTGCTTGTAATAAGGCGGAATTGCAGTTGAGACGTAGTCGCCAACCGCGCCGTAGCTGACGTCGTTGTTGATGGTGATGGGCGTTAAACGGTCTGTATCCGTCGCAACGTTGGTCGCCTCAAACGTGGTCAGCGGGCTGGGGGAGCCTGCAATCTTCCACACGATCTTCAGTTTGCCACTGTCGAACTGCAGATCAACTGTCGTTGGGTCAAATTTAGGATTAGCTTTCAGTTTGTTGATCAGATCGGTGGCCGAGGTCACCGCAAGGGCGGACAGCGTGACGGAAGACACCTGGTCCGGATTGCCCTGACTGTCACGGGAACCATCCCAGAGCTTGATGTCATAGTTAGGAAGGGGGTTGCCAGTGAACTGTACGTCAGTGATGTTGCCAGCGGCATCATAGATGTTCTTGCGCGTAATCCCCGCGGTATCGAGTGCGTCGTTGCCGGCCACTACAGGTGTTCTTGTGGCGTCATCGATTGTGAAATCGATCGACTGCACGGATGTTCCTGAGCTGGGGCGCACATTGACGCGATCGGCGATATTGAGATCTTCGATCGTCAGAGATTGCAGCGGGATCTGGATGTAGTCCGCGGCATTAATGCCGACCTGGACCTGCATTGGCTTCGCGCCTTCGTCAATGAGCTTGACGTTTCCGTCCCATGACGCCTGCGTCGAGACGCGGCGGATTTCCTTGACCAACTCGTCAAATTCCGCGGCGATATAGCTACGGTCTTCGGCGGTGTAGGTGCCGTTGGAGGACTGGACCGCAAGTTCGCGCATGCGCGAGAGGATATTCTGCATCTCCTCCATCGACCCTTCGGCCGACTGCGCCATAGAGATGCCGTCGTTGGCATTGCGGATTGCCATATTCAGGCCGGAGATCTGGTTCTTCATCCGGTTGGCAACCGCCATTCCGGAAGCGTCGTCAACGGCCGAGTTGATGCGCTGGCCCGAGGCCAGGCGCTGCATCGTGGTTTCCATCTCGCCCCGATTGAGCGCCAGCGCCCGCTCGGTCTTGATCGAAGCCATATTTGTATTAATCGTTAGAGCCATTTGGATCTCCGTCGAAGTTCCGCCAGCCAGTTGGCTGCCGGGACGTAGTCAAGCAAACCCCGTGCCAACGGGTTTCCGTAAGTGCGGTGAGTGACCCCCGCAGACACTTCCAAGCAATTAATAAGCCAACCTCAAGCTGGCGGGGGCAGAGCGGGAATAATCTCACTCTACTAAGGGAATACAGCTATTTAGCAGCCTGCTGAAGCTGCAACTGTTCGTCTCGGCTGACTTCCTTAGCTAGCCGTTGCAGCAAACTTGTTCGGCCGCCTTGCCGCCGTCCGATTAACCGGCAAGACATTGCCGGAACGGCTCCATCTCGCTTGGCCGACTTTGCCGGCTACAAGCGCAACGAATGCATTTATCGGCGCATTTATGCAGTGACACACACGTGGCATGGGACTTGCTGTGTGGTCATCGCGAAAAACACTAATCGTTTTTCTGGAGTCATCTCGGATGCCACAACTTGATCGTGCTCTGGGCGTACTGCCAACCGCTGCGGCTCTGCAAGCCAGGCGTCTGGAAGTCATCGCCGGGAACATCGCCAATGCGAGCACCCCGAACTATCGGGCGCGCGACGTCGACTTTCGACAGGCGCTGCGCGAGGCCGGTGACGACATGCGGCTGGCCGTTACGGACCCGAAGCATATCGAGTCACCGGAGCAGTTGACGCAGGATGCCTTGCAGTACCGGGTGCCGTTGGCTCCGGCTCGCGACGGAAACACAGTGGAGACGCACGTTGAAGAAGCTGCCTATGGTGATGCTGCTGGCCGCTACCTGGCCACACTGCGCTTCTCGGAAGCGGTGTTATCCGGGATGCGAAAGGCGTACCGGGGCGATTAAGCGCCGTCCTAACGGAGTTCAATCATGTCACTTTCGAACATCCTCAATCTCGCCGGCGGTGCACTGAACGCACAAACAGTGCGTCTGAATACCATTGCATCCAACCTGGCGAACGTTGAAACGGTTGCCGGCTCGGCCGAAAAGGCCTATCGAGCCAAGCGCCCGGTCTTTTCCACCGTGCTGGAAGATGCGAACAGCGAATTGCAGAGCGCCTACGGTGTGAAAGTCGATCAGATCTCTGAGACCCATGCTGTCAACCAGCAGATCTTTGATCCGCAGAATCCGCTGGCCGATGCAGAAGGCTATGTCTATCGATCCAACGTCAATCCTCTCGAGGAAATGACCGACATGCTGGACGCAGCCCGCACATACGAGTCCGCCCTTGCGACCGCCAGCACAGCCCGCGAGCTGATGATGCGCACCATCGATATGAATACGAAGTGATTGCACCATGACATCCACAACACTCTCTTCAGCTAATCGCACCCCGCTGCCTAACGGCGTACTGAGCTACGAAGCCGAGAAGCAGAAGGTTGCTGATACCTCGAACAATCTCGGGCAGACCGAATTCCTCAAGCTGATGACGGCACAGCTTAAGAATCAGGACCCGAATCAGCCTATGGACAACGGTGAATTCCTTGGCCAGATGGCCCAGTTCTCGACCGTCAGTTCGATGAATGAAATGCTCACTGAGCTCAAGTCACTGTCGGGTCAGATGGCCGCCGGCCGGCTGCTCTCGAGTGGATCGCTCATCGGGCGCTCGGCGCTCGCTGAGGGCAACTTTGGCGCATTGCCGGTCGACGGCACTCTGGACGGATCGATTCGCCTCACTGAGCCTACCGACCAGACCATCATCAACATCCGCAATGCCAGCGGACAGGTCATCGACACCATGAAGCTTGGGCCGGCTGGCGCCGGGGATTACCCCTTCTCATGGGATGGTGTGATGTCGAATGGGCAATACGCCCAGCCTGGCCGCTACCAGGTCGAAGTCACGGTGAGCCGTGCCGGTACGAGCACGGCCGTCAAGCCCATGCTTTATGTGCCCATCGGCAGCGTGTCGATGAATGGCCAGAACATCATGCTGAATCTGCTGAGCGGTACACAGCTGCCTCTCGAGCAGGTGACCACGATCCGCTGACTCTAAAGCTATACCGAACTTACGGAGAAGAAGAGAAATGTCGTTCTATACCTCCCTGACCGGCCTCAATGCTGCAAAAGCTGAGCTCGGAATTGTCAGCAACAACATCGCTAACGTCGGTACCGTGGGCTTCAAGAAGGCCCGCGCCGAGTTCGGTGACATCTTCGCGACCTCTCCGTTGCAGAACGCCTCCGGATCAATCGGGCAGGGCGTTCTCCTCAAGGGTGTGGCACAGGAATTCTCGCAGGGTAACGTCGCCTTCTCGCAGAATTCGCTGGACATGGCGATTCAGGGACAGGGCTTCTTCGTGCTCAAGCCCAACCTGACCTCGAATCAGTCGGTCTTTACGCGAAATGGCTCCTTCCGCGTCAACAATGACCGTTACGTCGTCGACTCTTCCGGCCAGTTCGTCCAAGTCTTCCCCGTCAACGATGACGGATCCGTGGTTGCCACCGGCCTGAGCTCAGCGAAGTCATTGCAGCTGCCGAGTACGGCCGGCCTGCCGCGCGCTTCGTCAAAGATCGATCTGGGCGTGAATCTGCCTGCCGACGCAGAAATCATTCCGAAGCAGGAAAAGTATCTCAGTGGTGCAGCGGTCTACCGCTTTGATCGCAACGACCCCAACACCTTCAACCGTTCCACCTCGATCACGGTGTTCGACTCGCTGGGTAACCCGTCGATCGCGACCATCTACTACGTCAAGGTGTCGAACGCGACGGTCGAAGATCCTTCGAACAAGTGGCAGACGTACATTTACGTCGGCGATCGCGAGATTAAGCCCGCGCTGCTCAACGCCAAGACCGATAAGGGCGAGAACCTCTATATCGACAAGTTCGGTCAGCAGACGACCGACCCGACGGCGTTCGATCCTACGTTCAATGCAGGCTCTCCGCATCCGCTCTATTACCTGAACGATCAGACCAATAAGGTTGACTCGACGCCAGCCCGGCTGACGGGTGGTTTCATCAACCGCAACGACGTGGGCTTTGACTTCGGTAGTACCGACAACAACAAAGTCGTGGTCGGTGGGTCCGAGGCAAGCTCTACCTACAGTGGAACCTGGACGAACGCGACTCGATCCAGCACAGCAGGTAACACTGAGGCATACACAATCAAGCTGACCAAGGGCACGAGCAATGTGACTCTGGATTTCACTCCTGCGGTGGGTGAAGAACTGACGGCAGCGGCCATTGATGAAAAAATTGCCTCCTCAGAAGCTTCGCTGAAAAGCCTTGGAATCGGTTCCACTGGTAAGGCCGTAGATGGAACTCTGACCTTCTATTCAACGGATGCGGATAGCGCGCCGTTTTCCATCCTGGTGACCAACACCCTGAGCGGTACCGAGGGCGGATTCACTGGGCCTGATTTCTCTTCGGATACCGCGGTCACTGTCGGTTCGACTACCGCTACAGAGAAAGGATTGGCTAGCAATAGCGTACTGAAGATCAGCGTTGACGACTCCGATCCGGTCACGATCGACCTGCCGGATAGCCTGCGTGGTAAGTCTTTGAGCGGTACCGAGCTGGCCGCAGAGCTGACTAAGGCCATTAATACGCGCTTCGGAGACGACAAGAACATTGAGGTCCTGGCTAAAACCAGCACCGATTACGACCCCAAGGTGGCCGAATTCACCTTGTATGCAACCTTCGTGGACGGGACCAGCACCCTGTCCGGTGATTTCCCCGCTTCTTCGGGCCTGTCTACCAAGACCGAGGCTCCGAACGATGGCTACAGCACTATCAAGAGTGCACTGGTTGGCGGTATCCGCCTGCGGTTGCCTCCCAATGCAAATTATCGTCCCAATTCGGTGAGCGAGTCCGATGACCTGGTGTTGGCAATCCAAGATCAGGTTGACCAGGCCATCGGTGCCGGGGTCCTGAAAGTGGGCTATGACCCGAAGGCCCGCACACTCACATTCAAGCCGCGTGACAACGCGTTCAAGATCAGCAGCCTGGGTGTCACCGGACCGAAAGTTGGCACAGACGAAATGCCCAATGAAGTCTTGGGTCTCCCGGCGAAGCTGGCACTGGTCTCGGTTGGTGCAGGCACAACGCAGGGCACCTTCAGCACGGGCGAAATCCTGCCGAACGGTGATGAGATCCAGAACGAGGATCAGCGCCGCTACGGCATCAAGGTGGAATACCTGAAAGACCAGCGCAAGTTTGTGTTCTCTTCAGGAACCACGGGAGAGCGTTCACTGATTACTGTCTCGGTCGGCGACAATGCGCGTGCCGCGGACCTGCTGGGCATCTCAGGCACTTACACCGCCGAAGTCGTCAAGTCGGCCGGGTCAGGGCTTGCTTCACAGCCGGCAGTCACAACCGGCAGCAAGGCGGGCATCGATATCAGCGGCACGTTCTCGGTGACGGCCAATGACAACACCGTCAACGTCACCGTCGATGGTATCGACGGCTCTTTCCGGGTTCCTGCCGGCGCGTATACAGGAGCCACCTTCGCGACTGCTCTGGAGACGCGCATCAACGCGATTGCAGCATCCACAGGCAAGTCGGTCGGCGGCGTGAAAGTCTCGTTCGATGCGGATAACTCACGCTTCGTGTTCACCTCTGGCACGACGTCTGAGGAGTCCTTCATCAACATCAACGGACATCCGAACTTCGGCCTGGGCGCAACCACGCAGACTCGTGGCAGCGTACCGAAGGTCACGGTTCTGCAGCAGGCCAAGGATGCCGACGGCAACCTGTTGTACATCGACAAGGATGGCAACGAGACCACCAAGAAGCCCGAGAATCTGCCGAACTATGCGCCAATCTACCTGACCAAGGGACAGCTGACGTTTGACACGGCCGGCAAGCTGATCTCGCCGAAAGAGGGCGCCAAGTACACCCCCTTCGATCCGCAGAACGGCGCTGACTTGATCGTGCTAAACGTGGACTACGGCAAATTCTCGACGCAGTACTCACAGCCCTTCTCGGTGCTGTCGCTGACTCAGGACGGTTACACCTCCGGACGTCTGGACGGCATCAGCATTGACTCGGCAGGTACGGTCCGAGCGAACTACACGAATGGGCAGCAGCAGGCTCTCGGCAAGCTGATTCTGGCCAACTTCGCGAGCCCGAACGGCTTGAAGCAGATCGGTAACGCCAACTACGTGGCCACGTCCAACTCGGGCGAGGCAGTGGTCGGCGTGGCCGGCTCTGACGGCTACGGAAGCATCCAGGGTGGTGCGCTCGAGCGCGCGAATGTCGATCTGACGGAAGAGTTGGTTAACCTGATCACCGCGCAGAGAAACTTCCAGGCGAATGCCAAGGCGATCGAGACGGCCACCAACCTAACCAGCACCATTGTCAACATCCGCGGCTAATAACGGATAGACGATAACGCCCTATGGACAAGTTGATCTTCACGTCGCTCGGTAGCCAGCAGTTTATCGATCAGCGCATTCAGCAAATCTCCAACGAGATCGCGAATGTCAGCACGACTGGCTTCAAGCGGACTTTTGCAGCAGCCACGCAGGCCTATCGCCTGGACGGTGACGGCTTCAATACTCGCTTCCTCGCGGGCGTGATGCCATCGTCGCGTGTCGATATGACGCCCGGACCAATGATGAGTACCGGCGCTCCCCTCGATGTCGCCCTGACAGCCAATCAGCTGCTTGGCGTACAGACGGCGAAGGGCGAAACGGCGTACACACGGCGTGGCGATCTAAAGGTCGGTTCCGATGGAATCCTGCGTATTGGAACCGGCGAACAGGTGCTGAGCGATGCGAATGCGCCGATCACCGTTCCGGACCTGACAGAGATCAAGATCGGTCCTGACGGCACCGTGCTAACCAAGCAGGTGGCCGGCGAAGCGGTGGTCTTTCAACCATTGGCCCGCATGCGGGTGGTCGAGGCGGATCCTGCGAAGGTGCGGTTGCGCGTCGATGGCCTGTATGAATCCAGTGATGGTCAGCCATTTGCCGATGCCACGACTCCGGAGGTGTCCTCAGGAACTCTGGAAGGCAGTAATTCAAATCTTTTCTCAACGATGGTCGACATGATCAGCATGAGCCGTCGATATGAGATGCAGGTCAAGGTCCTGAAGCAGGCCAGCGATCTCGCCGAGCGTAGCCAGTCACTGGCGAAGCTCGCGCAGTAGAACTAGGGAGAACGAAATGGAAGCAGCACTCTGGGTTGCCAAGACAGGACTGGATGCGCAGCAGACGCGCATGACAGTCATCGCCAACAACCTCGCCAATGCCAACACCACTGGTTTTAAGCGTGATCGCGCCACGTTCGAGGATCTGCTCTACCAGAGTGTGCGTCAGGGCGGTGCGCAGACCTCAGCCGACACGACCGCCCCAACCGGACTGTTGCTCGGTACCGGTACGCGCGTCATCTCGACACAGAAGCTTCATTCGCAGGGCAACCTGATTCAGACACAGAACGCCTTCGACCTGGCAATTAGCGGTGAAGGCTTCTTCCAGATTCTGCAACCGGACGGCACGCTTGCGTACACCCGTGATGGTGGCTTTAAGACATCGGCTGAAGGCGTGCTGGTGAATTCCAGCGGCTATCGGCTTCAGCCTGAACTGGCCATTCCGCAGAACGCGCAGACGATCACTGTTGGCGCTGACGGTACGGTTTCGGTGCAGGCCTTCGGTGAGGCGCAGGCCCAAACCATTGGACAGATTCAGGTGGCTCGGTTCCTGAACCCTAGCGGCCTGCAAGCGATCGGTGGCAACCTGTTTAAGGAGACGACATCCAGCGGCGCTCCGCAGGTTGGCATTCCCTCGCAACAGGGTAATGGCCAGCTGATTCAGGGCTCACTGGAGAGCTCCAACGTCAACGTCGTTGAAGAGATGGTCAGCATGATCGAGACCCAGCGCGCCTATGAGGTGAACTCAAAGGCCGTCGAAGCGGTCGATGGCATGCTGCGGTTCGCTAACAATAACCTCTAACGGTGAATTGTGAATAAGCCGCTGATCGTTAGCACCAGTTTGATCGTCGCCAGCCTTGCAGGGTGCGCGCAGATTTCCTCTCGCGACCTGCCGCCGGAGCGCGTCTATCTGCCTGCGAACAGTGTTCAGGGCAACTTTGAACCCGATGGATCAATCTTCAGCAAGGCGCAGCAGGGTGGCCTGACGGGAACGGATCATGCCCGCAAGACAGGCGATCTGGTCACGGTACTGCTCGAAGAGCAGATGTCGGCATCCACTTCCGCCTCGAGCAACGCAAGTCGAAACTCTGCGACTACTGCATTGACGCCCAATTCGCTCGCCGGGATCGATCAGCGCTTAGCTGGAATAGGTCTGCCATGGCCAATGGATATCAATCCGGGCAAAAGTGCTATCGACTCCAAAGGTACGGGTAGTGCAGAACAACAAGGCCGTATCACTGGTGAGGTGACCGCTGTTGTCACCGAGGTGCTTCCGAACGGATTGCTTGCCGTACGCGGCTACAAGCGGATGGAGCTGGGGCGTGGTACACAGGTCATTCGTCTTACCGGACTTGTACGACCCACGGATATTCAACCTGACAACACTGTCCGATCACGCCGCCTGGCTGATGCGGACATCACTGTTGTATCCCGCGGTGAATTGGCTGATGCAAGTCGGTCTGGCTGGATGAATCGCGCGTTGCTGCGAATCTGGCCGTTCTGACGGAGATCCTGTTAATGACTTTTTCAAAACTTTCCAACTGCGCAGCGATTTTCGCCGTATCAGTCCTGTCGGCAGTATCTTCTGTTTCTGAAGCCGCTCGCATCAAGGATATTGCTGCGCTGTCGGCCGCGCGGCCGAACCAGCTTCTGGGCTATGGCCTCGTCGTGGGCTTGCAGGGTACCGGCGATGGCAAGGACATTTCATTCACCATCCAGACACTGCGAGAAACTCTGAACCGCATGGGAGCCTCGGTTGACGGTCCGCTTTCGAGCTACGACCTCACTCCGACCGCGGTGAAGGACTTCAAGGTGGAAAACGTCGCTGCTGTGATGGTCACGGCGGAATTGCCGGCATTTTCTAAGCCTGGCCAGAAAATTGATGTGAACGTTGCCGCGGTCGCCAAGGCCAAGAGCCTGCGCGGTGGCGTGCTGCTGATGACCAGCATGCGCGGCCCTGATGGACAGACCTATGCGGTAGCACAGGGTCCACTGGCGGCTTCAGGCTTTAGCGCTGATGCGGCGGGTAGTTCCGTTGCGGTGGGCGTTTCCACTTCGGCGCGGATTCCCGGCGGCGCGATCGTCGAGCGCGAGGTGGAGGGTCCGCTGAATGTGGGCGATCACGTCACGCTCAATCTTTCGTCCCCCGACTTTGCCACCAGCGCCCGGATCATGAAGGCCATCAACACGCAGTTCGGTGAAGGCACCGCTGCCGCTGTCGATGCAGCCTCGGTAAAGGTTCGCGCCCCGTTTGCACCAGATGCTCGCGTGGCCTTCGTTGGCATGCTCGAAGAGTTGGACGTGGATGCCTCCTTGCCACCCGCTCGCGTCGTGGTCAACTCGCGCACCGGAACTGTTGTCATTAGCTCCAATGTGCGCGTCCGTGCGGCCGCCGTCAGCCAGGGTGACATCACGGTCACCGTGGATGCCACGAATGAAGTCAGCCAGCCCGGTCCATTCTCTCCGGGCGGGACAACGGCCCCGGTTCAGAACGCCCGAGTCTCTATTAATCAAGAGAACAAGAAGATGGTTCTGTTCCAGCCTGGCGCTGAGCTGCGCCAGATCGTCAATGCCGTCAATGAGATCGGCGCCTCGCCAACGGCTCTGATTTCGATTCTCGAGGCCCTGAAGCGCGCCGACGCACTGCAGGCGGAGCTGATCGTTATCTGATCGTCATGGACATCCGGCAGCCATCATCTTGGTTTGATTTTAATTCGCTCTCAGATCTCAAGGCGAAGGCTGACACGCATCCCGGCGAAGCTTCCAAGGGCGCTGCGCAGCAATTCGAATCGCTGTTCCTGAACCTGATGCTGCGCGAGATGCGCAAGACCGTCAGTCATAGCGGACTGCTCGGCTCAGACGCCATGGAAACCTATCAGCAGATGTTCGATCAGCAGCTTTCTCTCGGGATGTCCCGAGCAGGAGGCATCGGACTAGCCCCCGTCATTCAGCAGCAAATCGAGAAGCGCACCGAAGCGACGGCCGATGTTCTGAAGCGTCGACAGACCGGCATCCTGGAGCAGTGAGATGGTCGATCTGGTAGGTATTGGTGTCTCTGGCCTGGCCGCTTATCAGCGCGCGCTGGCCACCACCAGCAACAACATCGCCAACCTGCAGACCGAAGGCTATGTACGCCAGCGTGCGGTGCTCGAGACCGCGGGGCAGGACAATCTCTCGCGAATCAGCCTTGGTAACGGAGTACGTTTTGCCGAGATCCAGCGGTTGTATGACCGCTTTGCTGAAGAAAACTTACAGGGCGCCACCAGTGCACTGAAAAGCGAGCAGTCGCTGCTGACGGAGCTGCAGAGTCTGCAGGACTCAATCGGCAGCTCTGAAGCCGGGCTGCATGGCGCATTCCAAGCATTCTTCGATTCGGCTCGCGAACTTGAATCTGCACCGGCATCACCTGGCACCCGGGCAGGATTCTTGGGTGCTGCGGAAGGCCTGTCAGCGCGTTTCCGCGGCCTCGGCGATGCCGTAAAGACGCTTGATGGAACGACCCGAGCCCAGATTGAACAAGGCGTGGGCGAGGTCAACTCCCTGCTCGATGAACTCGCACAACTGAACTCTGAGTTGCTCAAGCGCGGCAATGATTCCGAACAGCCCATGCAGCTGCTGGATCGACGTGATGCAGCGCTGAAGTCGCTGTCTGAGCACCTGGGTATCACTGTCCAGCCGAGCAACAGCGGCGCCGTTGCCGTTTATGCAGGCGACAGCGCCTCAGGCGCCGCCCTGGTCGAAAAGGGCTCGGCACGAAAGCTGTCCGTCAATTTCAATGCCTATGACTATGGCAAGGTGGACTTCGTACTCGACGCAGCCAGCGCGCCGATCACGCTGTCCAATGTTCGGACCGGGACTATGGGCGGTCTGGCCAGTTTCAGGTCGCAGGCTCTCGGTCCAACGGCCGACAAGCTGGACGAACTGGCATTGAGCTTTGGTCGTGCGGTCAACGATATCCATCGCCAGGGCCTAGACTCGCTGGGGCGTCGTGGTCAGGACCTGTTCTACATGGGTCCGGATTTTTCTGTTAGCGCCACCGCCAATGCTGGCACTGCCCGCCTTGGAGTCGAGGTGGCGGACCACGCAGCAGTTAAATCGAATAGCTATCAGATGAGCTTCGCAGCCGACAAGAACCTTTGGTCACTGCGCAACCTCAAGACTGGTGCCAGCTACGAGTTGCAGCAGGATCTAGTGAAGCAGACCTGGGCCGTCAGGGATGTCGGCGCGAACAAAGTTATTTACGAAGGGACCGCTCTGCAGGTCGAGGGACTTCAGCTCTCGCTTCAGGGGGCGGCAAAGAATGGCGATACTTTTTTCATTACTCCTGAAAGCCACCCCTCAGAGAGCTTTCGCACCCTCATCACCGATGGGGCAGAGGTCGCGACTGCGGGCCGTATGACAAGCAAGGCGGCGCTGGCCAATGACGGAACCGAATCCGCCGACATCGCTCTGACCAGCGGTCGCGTGGCGGCTTACACGCCACGAGCACTGCAGGATCTACTGCTGCGCTCGACTCTCCCCGGCGAGCAATCGTTCATCAATACGGTCGCGGCACGTTCGGATACGGAGGTTGCGGCGAGCTCCACGCCCATCGCGGTCATCTCAGCGGGCATGCGTCGCGTTGCCCTGAACACGTCAGCAGTTGGTGGTGAACTGGCGATTTTCACCCGTGACGGACGGCAGATCTCGGGTCCAAAGATGGCGGATTCAGTGGTCACAGCCGCCAATGGCTTTTTTGCAGGCGCGACCTATTCAGATACCTATCTGAATCAATCAGGAGCCAGTGGCTACCTCGACCAGATATTTGCACGCGGGCCATATCAGGCAGCTGGCGAGCAGGTGGATATCGACGGCAAACGCGTCCTGACGCCGGCAATGATTTTTTCGGATGCTGTTGATGTAGGCAGTCTCCCAGCCGGCGGAAGCCTTAACCTTCAGATCAACGGTCATGCAGTGACCCTGAATCTTGGGAGTCCGGTCACGGTCCAGGGGCTTGCTAGCCAGATCAACCTTAACAAGGCGACTACGGGCGCAGTGGCCGAGGCCACGGCGGATGGCAAGTTGGTCTTCAAGAGTTATCAGTCAATCTCGGTCCCCGCGGCCGCCATTGGTGATACGCCGAAAATCACCATCAACGGGATGGAGTTTTCTGTTTCGGCGAGCGCTCTTGCCAGCGTCAACACGACTCGTGCCGCAGCGAGCCTTCCTGCATTGACGGGCAAGGAATATCTGCGCGACATGATCAATGGGTCGGGGATCGGCGTCACAGCGTCGATTGCATCGCCCAGCGGCGACCTGCAATTGACCAATAGCGACGGCAATGCCGGCAAGCCCATCGACATTGGTGAGAACAGCGTCGGCCTGGAAGCAAAGACTTATTTCAACAATGCGCCTTTGATGATCGACGTTCCGCCTACGGCCGGTACGGACGCATTGCAGAAGCTTGGCTTGCGTAGCGGCTTTGCGATGTCCGAGCCGGTCGCTGAGGATCTGTTGGTGTTTGGTGTCAGCTCGCAGGGACTTCCGGCCAAGGTTTACCTCAGCGGCACTTACGAGCAGGGTGACCCAGCGGCCGCTCTGGCACCGGATAGCCGTAGCTACACGCTGACGTTTGATGCCGGCCGCTATACGTTGACCGACGCGGCAACCAGCACAGTGGTTTCTTCCGGCATCTTCGATACCACCACTCGCGCGATTTCTTACGGTAACTGGACGGTTTCGCTGAGTGGCATTCCATCCGATATGGACACCTTCACTCTGGCGCCGAATGATGATCCCCTTGGCGATAACCGGATTGCGGCGGCGCTCTCGCGTATGCAATCCAGTCGCAACATCATGGATTCCGGGCAGACCGTTCAGGAGGAATATGAAAACCTCGTGAACCGCGTTGGTGCCAAGGCTGTGCAGGCTGAAGTGGCCAAGAATGCCCAGCAGGTTGTGTACGACCATGCCAAGGAAAGCCGCGACCGTGTTGCGGGCGTCAACCTAGACGAAGAACTCGCCGACCTTCTGCGCTTCCAGCAGGCCTATCAGGCCAATGCTCAGGTCGTGCAGGTTGCGAATCGGCTTTTCGACTCATTGCTACAGCGACTGTAAACGGGGCATCCCATGCGCGTTTCCACCTCAATGATGTATGACGGGCTGACCGAGAAGCTGGCGACCAATGCGGCTGACTTGGCCACGCTTCAGAGCCAGATTTCCACCGGACGAAAATATGCCAATGCTTCCGACGCGCCGGGCATCGTCGGCCATGTGCAGGCGCTTGAGAGCCGGCTCAAGACTCTGGAAGCTGATACCAAAGCCGTTTCGCAAGTGAAGGTGGGTGTTGAATCACAATCACGTGCGATGGAAGTGGCTTCTGGCGCCATCGACCGTCTAAAAGAGATTGCCTTCCAAGGGGCAAACGACCCTCAGCCTCAGGCGGTGCTCGACCAGTTGGCCGAGGAAGTAGCCGGTATCAAGCGCTCACTCCTCGATTTGGCCAACACCCGTGACGCGGCCGGGCGCTATGTCTTCGGCGGGGCCCGCTCAGGAGAGCCACCTTACACAATCAACCCTGATGGGACGGTGGTGTATTCAGGTGCGACCAGCCCACTGCGTGTACGTATCAGCGATGCTTCCTATGAAGATGCCGCTGTGCCAGGCACCCAGGTATGGAAAGGCATCAAGCGCGGTACCGAAACCGTTGGCATGTTTGACGCCCTGTCCGAATTCGAACAGGCGCTGCGCGATGGCAATCTCAGTGGCCGCAGCCAGGCGCTGCAAGACGTTGGTGCTATCGCCGACAACCTTGGAGTGTCGGTCGCAAAGACTGGTTCCGCACAGCAGCGGCTGGATCTCATTGAATCGCAGGCGCAGGAAACCTCGATCCGCGCACAGTCGGCGCTGTCCGATCTCAAGGATCTCGACATTGCCTCAGCGATGGCTCAACTGCAAAAGCAGGAGCTTTTGATGCAGGCGTCACAGTCCCTCTTGGGGCGGCTCAGCAAGCTCTCGCTCCTGCAGTTCATCCAGTAATCATCCGGGGGCGCTGACATGGCGGTAAGTTCGACAAGCCTGCTCAAGACCCTTGGGGCATCCAGTATCGATACCCAGGAATTGACGACCAACCTCGTCAATGCCACTAAGTTGCCGCGCCAGAAGCTCATTGATGCCGAGAAAAAGAAGGTTGATCTTCAGATCTCAAATGCCGCGCTATTAAAAAGCGCGCTGAGCACTCTGGAGTCTGCGGCCACTGATGTGGGTAGCGTAGGTACGTTGAATCAGCTGAATATCAACAGCAGCAATGCTGCTGTGGTCACGGCAACCAAATCCACCGGAGCGGTCGCGAAAGCGGGAGCCTATTCGATTGCTGTCAACCAATTGGCCACGCCGCAAAGATCGGTCATTGCCTTGGCTAACGGCTTCACGCTTGATGATCCTGACACCATAACGCTGTCCCGCGGCGATCCCTTGAGTCCGAGTACCTATTCGGAGGTGCAAGTGAACCTGACGGCTGGGGCGACACCCAGTCAGATCGTCGCGGCGATCAATACTGCCGCCAAATCTTTGGGCATTAAAGCTACGTTGATCGACACCAAGACAGGTGCAGAGCCACTGAAGATTGTCATGGAGAGTGACACGGGGGAAGCCAACGCATTCTCCTACTCAGAGACTAATGGCGCCATGACAATACAACCGCTCGCCACGGCTAAGAATGCGATCCTTCAGGTCAACGGCCTGACCTTTGAGCGCTCTTCCAATACCGTGTCAGATGCAATCCTGGGGCTGACTTTACAGCTCAACTCAGCTGCTCCAGCCGAAACCGTGCGTATGGCCGTGACCCCGGATACGAGCAGCGTCGCTGACAAGGTCAAAAACCTGGTCGATACCTACAACATGATTCGGGAGTTTCTGGTCAAAGCCACCGGCCCAGTGGTCAGCGGCGATGACATCGCCGGAAGCCTGCAGAATAATTCCTCGGCGCGCGGCATTCTGACCAAGATGCGTTCGACCATCCTGGCCAAGTTCACTGACAAGCCCAGCGACATCACCCACTGGAATGCGCTGGGAGTGGCGTTTGATCGTGACGGAATCCTGCAGTTCGACAGCGCAAAATTCCAGACCGCATTCGACGCTAACCGCGAGTCAGCCATCACGGCGCTGACCAATGATGCGGCGACACCCTATGTGTATTCAAACCAGCCTAGTGGCCTTGCCGGCAACCTTGCAGTTCTAGCTCACCAGCTCACGAAGTCAACCGGCACTGTTGCAGCGATGTCGAGCAGCTTTGATAACAACCTGAAGCGCATCGAGAAGAAGCAATCAGATCTTGACGCCTACATCGAACGAATCACTGCCCAGTACGAAAAGCAATTCACGGCCATGGACAGCATTCTGGCGAGCTTCAAAGACACCCAGTCGCAGCTGACGCGGGCTTTTTCGAACGGAAATAACAACGGCTAGCACCTGAAAGCTGCTACCGCTGGATGACAGTCGTAGCAAAAGGGAGCGGCCGAGCCGGCGAGAAGGGTCGCAACTTTGTTTCGATCACCGCGAAATCGACTCGTTGTGTTCTCCGGGTGGGTGTTGCGGGGGCTCTGGGATCGAAGTGCGTTGCGCTAGTCATTGCAAGGAGACGCTATGCCATCGGCTCTGTCTGTAGTGATGATAGGTCGTGACGAAGCGACCATCATTTCAAGAGCTCTGGCATCCATTGTCCCGGTCGCCAGTCAGATCGTATTCGTCGACACGGGTTCATCTGACGAAACGCCCGATCTGGCGCGCCGATTCGGCGCGGAGGTAGTCGAGTTTCAGTGGATTGACGACTTTTCTGCTGCTCGAAATGCGGGCCTGGAGCAGGCGAGACAGCCTTGGGTGCTCGCTTTGGATTGTGATGAGGAACTTGTTGCGCAGGACAGCACGGCCGGCGGCATCAACGCCTGTTGTCGGGAGGCAAGAGCCCCGGCTTTTGTGGTCGAGATCGATAATTCGCAAAGAAATGGGACTGTGTCGCGTCATCAGGCATTGCGACTTTTTCGCAATGATCCACGCATTCGCTTCTCTAACCCAGTGCACGAATCTGTTGCGGATAGCATTTATACCCATTGGCCTGCGCAGGTTATTCCCGTTGCTCCGTTTCGATTGCTTCACCATGGTTATGCTTCCGGCAAGAACGCGGAGAAGCTGGAACGCAATCTAACGATCATGCGACTGTGGCTGGAACGGGAGCCGCTCAATATCTACGCCAGTTACAAGTATGGTGTCAGCTTGCAGCATCTCGGTAAGCCCGATGCGCTGGAGTGGTTGGGGCGCGGATTCGAATTGCTCGACCGTCGTCCAGATAAAGCAACTTTCCCATTCGGCCGGGCACTCGGCGAGGCTTATTTGGCCTGTCTGGAGCGCTATGGCGTCCACTCGGAGGCACAGATCGTCCGAGAACGCGTAAAAAGTTGGTAGAAAGTGCTTTCTGGCTTGGCGCCAGCTGAGTCGTGCCCGCGCATCTAGTCGTGCAACTCTCTGAGAGGGCCCCGCCATGGCGTTGGCCGCTGCGGCCAGATGGTGGCCGAGCAGGGTGGCCGTTAGTGCGCCCGGCGAGTTCCTTGATAATAACTTGTTAAAAAACATATAGGTAGATCAGCCGTAAGCAGGCGATGGCAGAACGCCTAAAGTTTCTCACCCAGAAGTCGACCTTTACCCACGTGAGGGTTGAGGCCTCCGCACGCACCACAACGTATTGAGCCTCGGTTAAGCGCTGACGACTCCTCGAGAGTCGATTAGGAGTATGGCTATGGGCGTTGTGGTGAATACGAATGCTGCCTCCATTGCAGCAAGCAGGATTCTGGACCGGAACCGGGCGTCCCTTCAGGGAACCATGGAACGGCTTTCGTCTGGCAAGCGGATCAACTCGGCATCGGACGATGCGGCCGGCATGGCGGTAGCGGCCAAGCTGCGCGCGGATGTGCACAGCCTTAACCAGGCGGTTCGCAACACTAACGACGCGGTCTCGTTGGTCAATACCTATGATGGCGCTTCTGCCGAAGTGGAGTCGATTCTGGTTCGCATGCGCGAACTGGCGGTCCAAGCTTCGAATGGCACCTATGAAGACAGTGATCGCGAGCTGGCGCAAAACGAAGTTACT